>NZ_FZOD01000083.1 GCF_900188345.1 Streptosporangium subroseum
CCATCGCCGAAGAAAAGAGTCTGGCCATGACCGAAAACGTGTGGGACTACCGTTCCGAGGCCCGTAGCGGCGACCAGGCACTGGATCTGGTCGGGTTCGACGTTGAGGCCACCGACGGCAAGATCGGCTCGGTGGACGAGGAGAGCAACGCCGTGGGCGACAGCTACGTCGTCGTCGACACGGGTTTCTGGATCTTCGGCAAGAAGGTCGTGCTGCCCGCCGGCACGGTGACCCGGATCGACCCCCAGGAGCGCAAGGTCTACATCTCCCGTACCAAGGAAGAGATCAAGAACGCTCCCGAGTTCGACGAGGCGACCTACAAGGAGCCCGACTACCGCGACAAGCTCGGCGGCTACTACGGCATCGGCCCCGGCCCTGGCGCCATGTAACCATTGGTCGTCGATGGGCTCTTCCCGCGAGGGAAGGGCCCATTTCGCGTTGGACGTGGGCCCGGTGGACTCGGGTCGCGAGGGGGGCGATGCCGCCGGTGGTTGTGGCCTACCTTTTCGCAGGCCACGGCGGTGAAGGCGTCACCTCACACCGGCCGGACCGGTAACGGGATCGGCATCGGCGGCCGGGGGTCGCTCGGATTCGGCCTGCAGGGTGCTCAGGACGCTCAGGATGCGCTCGGCGTCGGTGAGCAGGCTGCCGCTGGCGGCCCATCCCCGCGGCTGGTCCAATCGGCCGGCACTCACCTCTTCGGTCATCTTCTCCTGGATCGCCTCGGCCCGCTCCAGGGCCGCCTCGATCAGCGCGCTCATCTGCACCGCCTCATCCGACGGGCGCAGCTGGGTGGCGAGTGCCTCGGCCAGCCGCTCCAGCAGGTCGGCGTAGTCATGGGCGAAGTCGTCGCTGATCCAGGGCGGGGCATCGTCGTCGTGCTGCTTCTGCCGCTGGGCGACATGGCCCAGCGCCCGGACGATCCCGTGGAGGTGCACGCCGATCCGCCCCATCGCCGCCAGCAGCGGCGTGTGATCGCGCAGCTCGGGTTCGACGATGCGGCGGCGCAGGTTGAAGCGCCGGCTTTCTGCGCTGTCGGCGATCGCGGAGGTGGCCCGGGCCAGATGGGTGTCCAGCCGATCGGCGTGGCGCTGCCAGTCGGGCAGGTCCGACAGATCACCCTGCTCGCGCAGGCCGTCCGCCAGGTCTTTGAGCAGCGCGGCGGCCTCGCTGCTCAGCCGGCGCACCGCATCCTGGGGGCGGCGCCGATACAGCGGCGGCCACAGCACCGCGTTGATCGATCCGCCGACCACCGCGCCTACCCCGGTGGCCGCCACGTAGGCCAGAAGGTAGCGCTCCTGGGAGGCGGCGCCGAACGACAGCATCAGCACCGCGGTGGTCGCCACATCGGAGCCGTGACGGCCCATCCGGCGCCAGCGCGCGGCGATCAACGCCGGCGGGACGACGAGGATCAGGCTGAGGGCGTTCAGCCCGAGCACGTACCCGACGCTGCCGGCCAGGATGACCCCGACCGCGACCGCGCTGACCCGCCGTACGCCGTTGGTCAACGTCTGGTACACCGTCGCGTGCACCATGATCACAGCGGTGGCGGGGGCGATCCACACCGTCTCATGGGGAAGGAACCGATCGGCCAGAAACCAGGCCAGCGCCGCGGCCAGGGTCGCCTTGGCGATCTGACGTGCCTCGAACCGCTGATGGGAGTCACGCTCGGCCAATCCGGCGAACTGACCTCGCACATAACGCAGCTCTCGCCGGATCGCCCTGCGCACCCAGCCCGTACCAAGATCGGTCACATCATGACGATCACCTACTGATCACCGTTTGACAAGCGGCATATGCCTCACCGACCGCGTACCGGGTCGGCGCGGGAGAAGCCCCGAAAAGCGACTGCTGACGCCGAAGTCCGCGCGACCCACCGCGTCATCTCGGATCTCACCCAGGTGAGATGGCGAGCCGACTCCGGCCCCACCGGCGGCTTCTTCCGCGACAGGCGCCCACTGCCCCGGTGACACCCCATCCCCGGATCGGGACCCGCGGTCCGGGATGTGATGCAGGTCACTGTCACGTTTCCGGTGGCCGAATCGTCCAGTCCCCGTAACCGACACCAGGGAGTGATCATGAAGGTTCTCGTCGCCGGATCCACCGGGGTCATCGGCTGCTCTCTCATCCCGCTGCTCACCGCCGTGGGACACGAGGTCGTCGAGGTCTCCCGAAAGCACGGCACCGACCTGCTGGACCGTGACGCCGTCCGCAGGGCCGTACGGCAGGCGGCCCCGGACGCAACTGTCGCCAGATGCACCACCGGGCGGCCAAGCGGCTGGCCGAGGGCCGCGACCGGTTCCACCCTTCCGCGCACGACCACGGGAAGCTCCTGGTCCGGTTCCTGGAGGCCGCCCAGGGCGGAGACCTCGACGCTCTCACCTCGATGCTCAGCCAGGACGTCGTCGCCTGGAACGACGGCGGCGGCAAGGTCCGCGCCGCCCTGCGCCCGGTGTCCGGCCTGGCCGGCGTCGTGGCCTTCATCTCCGGCCTGGTCCGCCGCTACTCGTTCGAGAGGGCCCGCCTGGTCGAGGCCAACGGCGGGCCCGCCGTATGGATCACCGTCGACGGCAGAGAGCAGCTCGTCACCGTCGACATCCGCGACGGCCTCATCCATGCCATCTACTGCGTCCTGAATCCCGACAAACTCGCGCACTTCCATCGACTGCCGTGACGGGCACCGGTTCCAGGCCGAGCTGCCGCTCTGGATCAGCCTTGGCTGGACGACTCCGGGTGGTTCAGAATCCGATGGCTTCGCGGAGCAGCAAGACGGTGCCGCGTCCAGGGTGGTGTTCCGCGTTGAGGATGAGAAGGCGGTTGACGGCGCTGGGCCACCCGTGGGCTTCCTGGGTGCGGGCGTTTTCCAGCGGGAGGCAGTGGTCTTCGACGCGCCGCAGCGCGGTGGGCAGGTCGGGTACCACCTTCTGCGCCCCGACGATCCAGATCGCGCGGGCGGCGCCGCCGGCGTAGCCGGGCAACTGGCTTCCGCTGCCCGAGGCGACCACGAGGGAGCCGGTTTCGGTGACCGCGGCGACGCTGCCCACGATGACGTCAGGGCTGGCGAGCAGCCGCCGGATGTCGTCGGCGCCGGTGACGCGGTCCATGGCCAGGACGCGTGGCCTGATGGCCCGGTACCGCCCGCCGGCGTTGATGTCCTCATCGATGCCCGACAGGCGGAGGGTCTCGCTGGCCCCGGTGAACACGCTGGCGCCCTCCGCTATCAGATCTTCGATGCGGGTACGCGCGGCGGCGGCGTCGTCGAGGATCTCCACGGTGAAACCGTGTGCGGTCAGCGCGGCGGCCGCCCGCTCCAGGCTCTGCGCGGGTGCCGGGTCGGCGAACGGTGTTGTCGGCATTGCGGTAGTCATGATGTCTCTGAACTTCCTGTCCGCTGGATGATGTGTCCGTCTCAGCAGCCCGACAACACAGCCTCCCGGAATGTGAGGCGACGCACCGGCCTCACATTCCGGTGCGCTGTCTTGTCGAACCGGTGAGGGCAGATACGACCAAGGGAGCCGTCGGCACCATGACCACTCGATCCGGGCCAGGACACGGCCGGCCCGATCCGGGCCTGGACGCGATCATGAGCGAGCGGCGTCAGCTGATCAATATCGCCTACCGGCTCCTGGGCTCCCTGGCCGAGGCCGAGGACGCCGCCCAGGAGGCCTACGCCCGCTGGTACGCCATGCCCGGGCAGCAGCGGGAGGCCATCGAATCCCCCGGCGCCTGGCTGACGACGGTCGTCAGCCGCATCTGCCTCAACCTGCTCAGCTCCGCCCGGGCCCGGCGAGAGACCTACGCGGGCGAATGGATCCCCGAGCCGCTACCCGACCGTACGGAGTGGAGCACCGGGCGGCCGGGCGGCGCCACCGTGGACCCTGCCGACCGGGTCACCCTGGATGAGTCGGTCAACCTGGCCTTCCTGGTCGTGCTCGACTCGATGACCCCGGCCGAGCGCGTCGCGTTCATCCTGCACGACGTCTTCTGCCACTCCTTCGCCGAGGTGGCCGAGATCGTCGGCCGCACCCCGGGGGCATGCCGCCAGCTGGCCTCCTCGGCCCGCCGCCGCATCCGCGCCTCGCCGCCTTCCGCGACTCCGGCAGCCCAGCGCGCCGGCATCGTCAGGGACTTCAAACAGGCATGGGAGGCCAAGGACATCAACGCCCTCATCGGCCTTCTCGACCCCGGCGCCACGGCGATCGCCGACGGCGGCGGCCTCGCCACGACCTTCCCGCACCCCATCGAAGGCGGCGAGCAGATCGCGCACGCCTGGGTCGAAATCGCCCGCCGGAGGCCCGGCGACATGACGTTCCTGGAGCGTACGGTCAACGGTCAGCCCGGTCTGGTGGCCCAGCAGGACGGCGTCACCGTGACGGTGTTCGCGTTCGACGTCGCGGGCGACCGGATCAAGCACATCTGGGTGGTACGCAACCCCGAGAAACTCCGTCGCTGGACGACGGGCTGACGCGCGTCTCCACACCACCGGTCCGCTCACGGCCGCCGCACAGCAGCAAGACACCTTCAAGGAGCGGGAACGGAGCCGGGCTCGATACCGATCATGGTCACGGCCGTCCGCACCTCGCCCCACTCAGCGGACAGTCCGCGTCGGGGCAAGTCCGGAGCGCAGAGGTTCCGGCAGACGGACCTCACCGGTGACTCATCTCGCACCAAGCTCACGTCCATACAGCCCAGGCCGCCAAAGGCCCCCGCGCGGACGGCCCGTGTCGCGTCAGAAGCCGAAGGATCGGCCGATGATCTCCTTCATGATCTCCGTGGTGCCGCCGTAGATGGTCTGGACGCGGCTGTCGACCCAGGCCTTGGCGACGGGATACTCCAGCATGTAGCCGTAGCCGCCGTGCAGCTGGAGGCAGCGGTCGACGGTCTTGGTCTGCAGCTCGGTGGTCCACCACTTGGCCTTGGCGGCGTCGACGGCGCTGAGCTCCCCGGCGTTGAGGGCCAGGACGCACTTGTCCACGTAGTGGCGGGCGATCTCCACCTCGGTGTCCAGCTCGGCCAGGACGAACCGGGTGTTCTGGAAGCTGCCGATATTGCTTCCGAAGGCCTTGCGGCTCCTGCAGTATTCGATGGTCGCCCGCAGTACGGTCTCCGCCACCGCCACGGCCATCACGGCGATCGACAGGCGCTCCTGCGGCAGGTTGCGCATGAGCTGGAAGAAGCCCTGGCCCTCCTGGTCGCCCAGCAGGTTGGCCGCGGGGACCCGTACGTTCTCGAAGAACAGCTCCGCGGTGTCCTGGGCGTGCATGCCGACCTTGTCGAGGTTGCGGCCCCTGCCGAAGCCCTCCATGCCCCGCTCGACGACGAGCAGCGAGGTCCCCCGGGCGCCCGCGGTGGGATCGGTCTTGGCGACCACGACGACCAGGTCGGAGTTGATCCCGTTGGTGATGAAGGTCTTCTGGCCGTTGACCACGTAGTGGTCGCCCTCGCGTACGGCGGTGGTCCGGATGCCCTGCAGGTCGCTGCCCGCGCCGGGCTCGGTCATGGCGACGGCCGTGATCAGCTCGCCACTGGCGAACCCGGGCAGCCATCGGGCCTTCTGCTCGTCGTTGGTGAGATCCACGAAGTACGGGGCCATGATGTCGTTGTGCAGTGAGAAGCCCAGGCCGGTCGCGCCGATCCCCATGACCTCCTCGTCGATCACGGTGTTGTAGCGGAAGTCCGTGATCCCCGCCCCGCCGAACTCCTCCGGCACCCCGAAGCCGAACATCCCGAGCTCCCCGGCCTTCTTCCACACCTCGCGGGGGACGATGCCGTCCTTCTCCCACTGGTCGTGGTGGGGCGCGACCTCGCGGGCCAGGAACTCACGCACGGTCTCACGGAAGAGCTGGTGCTCCTCCTCGAAGAGGTCTCGCTGCATCGTCTGCCTCCTAAGGGGGTTCTAGAGACAGAATAAGATCCTGTTACTCGCTAGTACACCCGACCCACCTGCCGATACGGCTCGCACCTCGTGAACGACACATCACAACTCCGCCACAGTCCCCTGGGTGTCTTGGCGTACCACTGCGGGACGAGATCGGAGGACAGTACGATCCAGTCCTAGTTGTGATGAGATGACCCGTTTTGTGACCAGGTCTTCGTGAGTGGAGTGTCCAGTGGTGCAGTGGGGAGCGAGACTCCGTGGGACGGCTGCGGCGGCGTCCGTCATGGGACTGGCGGTTGGCTCCTTGGTCATCTTGTCCAGCTCGCAGAGCTTTGCCGAGACGACCAATAATTACTTTTACGACTACACCTGTAAAGACGGACTTGCTACCGGTACCAACAAGATCGTTAAGGTGAAGCTATCTATTCCGCAGAGCATTCCAGTCAACGGCTCTTTGCAAGTCGGCTGGGAACTTTCTGAGTCGCCGCTGATTTCGCCCGAGGATTTCGCCACCACTAGTCAGCTCACAGCTACGGGTACGGTGGGCATCTCTGGTCTATGGAGTGGAACGCTGGACTCGTCCGGGACTAAGGATTTCGCCACCCTGAAGAAGGGTGACAAGCTAGATCTTCCCACGATGTCTGTTGGATCTGCGGCTACTAGCAAAGAGGGCGAGATCACGGTCAAGCCGGGAGGCCTGAAGTTCTCCCACTCTTTCACCCCGCCCGAGTCGAGCGTCAAGATCAATGACGCTGCTGATGCGAACGAGATTACGCATAGCCCCTTGGACAGCGTGGTTCATGGTCCAATCACTTATCGAGGGGCTTGGGCTTACTCGTCGAAGCGAAAAGCTACTGAGGACTTCGCCACAAATGATCCCGGTGATCATTTGGATGATGTTCATTACTCGTCTGTGAATGGCAATTATGTGACGGTCAAATTCACGGGTACGGGAATCGAATACATTACTGAGCGCGATAGCGACATGGGCCCAGTGAATATCACTGTGGACGATGAGGCCACTGTCGCCAAAGCAGCAAATCCCTCGCTAAAAGCTGACGGCAGTCCAATGCCTGTTGACACGGTGGGGGACAAGCTGGGGCAGCAGGTTGTTTGGTCGCGCACAGACTTGAAATATGGTGCGCACACGCTAACGCTGGAGAAGGCCGGCGGCAAGAATATGGTGGTTGACGCCTTCAATGTGATCACCAAGAAGTCCGCCACACCTGTGGTGACAAGCGAAACGACCTGCACTCCTCCTACGGATGCGGCAAGTGTGACGGTGAAGGTGGAGAAGGCGTCGACCAGTCCGTCTCCTAGTCCGTCGCCGACTCCCACTCCGAGCAACACGAACACTCAGCCGGGCGGGACAACCACCACCACCTCGACGCCCAAGCCGACCCTGACCGTGACGGCGACCGTGACGCCCACCAGGCCCACGCCCACCGCTCCTCAGGTCATCATCACGCCCGTGGGCGGCGCCCAGACCGGTGAGGCTCCCGATGAGAAGTCCTCGGGAGCGGGACTGCTCGGCCTCGGGACGGCCATGGTGCTCGGAAGCGTTTTCGGGGGAGTGGCGTTGAAGAGGCGGCGGGCGGCGCACCTGCGCGGCCAGGACTAAGTAGGGGGCGCGGGATGTACCCAGGATCTTCACAGGGCGGCCCCGACCCCTACTCCGGGGGTGGCCAGCCGCCCCAGGGCGGCCAGCCTCCTCACGGTGCTCTTCCTTCCCAGGGCGGGGAGCTTCCTTACGAGGCTCTTCCCCCTGGCGGCCAGCCTCCCCAGGGTGCTTATCCTCAGGGCGGTGAGCTCCCTTATGGCGCTCTTCCCCCCGGCGGACAGCCTCCCCATGGGGGCCAGCCTCCTTACGGCGGTCTGCCTCCCCACGGGGGCAACCCCACCCCGAAGCCCCCGAGAAGCATGAAGCGCCTGGCGCTTCCCGCGTTGCTCGTGGCCGGGTCGCTCGGCGGGGTGGCCGTGGTCATGGCAGGGCTGCTCGCCTACCTGGGCCCGGTGGACGTGGACGAGCCCTACGGGCCTCCGATCTCGGAGGCGGCGAACACCCTCGCGCTGCAGAACGTTCCGGCTCCGGGAGAGCAGGCGCCGGGCCAGCAGTCCCAGGACCTGAGCGGCCTGCCGGCCGAGGTGGGACCGGGCGGGCTGGACGTGCCGTTGACGGCCGCCGCTCCCACGGCGCCGCCGCCCATGCCCGTCGTCCAGCCCCCGGCGCCGTTGCCGAGCGCCGGCGTGAAGCCGTACAAGATCGCTATTTCGAAGATCGGTCTGCTGGCTCCGCTGATGGCTCTCGGCGTGGACGCCAAGAAGGAGATCCAGACCCCTCCGCTGAGCAAGCCGAACCAGGCCGGTTGGTACAAGAACGGGCCGATTCCCGGCCAGCAGGGGCCCTCGGTGGTCCTCGGGCATGTGAACACCCGGAGCGGGGCCGCCGTCTTCAGCCGCCTCAAGGAGATCAAGCGCGGGGACAAGATCAAGGTGTCCCGGTCGGACGGGAACACCGTGGAGTTCACGGTCGACGGGGTGGAGCAGGTCAGCAAGACCGCTTTCCCGGCGAAGCGGGTCTACGGCAACACCGGTGAGGCGACCCTCCGCCTGATCACCTGTGGCGGCGTCTACAACAGCAAGACCCACCACTACACCGACAACATCATCGTCTACGCGACCCTGTCCAAGACCAAGCGCGCCTGATCGGATGCTCGCCGGCTCGGGCAGCCCCCGAGCGGACGGTCCCGATGACGTGCTCCTCGGCTCGGGCGGTCGTCACGCGTGACGGCACCGACGGCGTGTTCCTGATCACGGGCTTGTCAGCGCGAGCGGTCGTCACGCGTGACGGCACCGACGGCGTGTGCCTGGTCACGGGCTCGTCAGCGCGGGCGGTCGTCCCGTGTGACGGTACCGACGGTGTGCGCGTGTTTGTCAGCCCGGGTAGTCCTTGAGCGTGATGGCGTTGGACAGCCGCTTGATGTCCGGCATCTCGCCGCTCTGGTCCCGCTGCCACTCGTTCATCCGCAGCGCGAAGTCCTGGTTCAGCTCGACGAACCTCCGCAGCTCCTCCTCGTAGCGGGCAAGGCCCGTTCGATGGTCGCCGCCCGCGGCCGTGAGCTCTCCGGCCAGGACGTAGGCCCCGACCAGCGCGAGGCTGGTGCCCTGGCCCGACAGCGGCGAGCCGCAGTAGCCCGCGTCTCCGATCAGTGAAACCCGCCCGTTGGACCAGGAGTCCATGCGGATCTGGCTCATGGAGTCGAAGTGGAAGTCGGGCGCGTCCCACATGGCCTTCAGCAGCCTGGGGGTCTCCCAGCCGTCGTCGGCGAAGCGGTCAGCGATGATCTGCTTCTGCCGGGTGGTGTCGCGGCGGTCGTAGTCCAGCGCCGGTGACTCGAAGCCGAGGATGGCTCTGGCCTCGGTGTTGTTCCGTGCGCTGTAGAGGCCGGACATCTTGTCCGCCGTACGGTGGAACACCTGCCAGCGGTCCAGGTCCAGGAAGTTGTCGGTGGTGAAGACCGACAGGTAGGTGCCCAGGTGGGTGATGAACCGGGACTCCTCGCCGAAGGCCAGCGCGCGCACGTTGGAGTGCAGCCCGTCGGCGCCGATGACGAGGTCGAAGGTGCGCGGCGCGGCCCGTTCGAAGGTGACCCGCACCTCGTCGTCGCCCTGTGAGAGGGCGGTGATCGAGTCGTCGAAGAGGTATTCGACGTCGTCGCGGGTGGCGCGGTAGAGGATGTCGACCAGGTCGTCGCGGAGGATCTCGACGTCCTCGCTGTCGGTCGCGCCGCCGGTCAGGGTCTCCTCGGTGGTGCTGTACAGCACTTCGCCGTCGTCGCCGACGAAGCTCATCCCGCGCATCGCGGTGCTCGCCCGCCGGATGTCGGCCAGGAGTCCCATTCGTTCGGCGACGCCGAGTGCCGAGCCGCGGACGTCGATCGCCTGGCCCCCGGGACGGAGGCCGGGGGCCTTCTCCACCACGGTGGGGTTGAAGCCGTGGCGTCGCAGCCAGTAGGCCAGTGCGGGTCCGGCGATGCTCGCACCGGAAATGAGGACGTTGCCGTTTCTCACGTGGGGTCTCCTGATCGGTCTCGGGGGAATCGCGACCCGGCCGACCTGCGACGGTCAGGCCGGGTACGCCGTACACACCTTGAATGTACGACGTACGCACGGATGGTGCAAGCGGTGAATTCTGGAAAAACACTGGTTGATCGCGTTTTGCATCGCATATCTGTACTAGGACAGATTGGCATGGCGGGATGCCCGCCGGGTGCCGGATCGCTTGTGTCTTCTGACTCACCAGGGAGTTTCCACTATTCTCTGAGTGCGTCATCCTGTACTAGTACAGGGCACTTCATCCGAGAGAAGAGGCGACCGTGAGCCGGCCTGTCGCGCAGCCCGATCCGCCCTACCTGCGGATCGTCACCGAGATCCGGCGCCGCATCGCGGCCGGTGAGTTGCGTGCCGGTGAGCGGGTGCCCTCGACTCGGCAGGTCGCCCAGGAGTGGGGTGTCGCGATCGCGACCGCGACAAAGGCGCTGACGACCCTGCGCCAGCAGGGCTTCGTCGAGACGGTGCCCCGGGTCGGCACCGTGGTGACCACCCCCAAGCCCTCCTCCGGGTCCCGTTCCGAGACCCCTTCCGAGCCCTCCGAGTCCCGTCCCGAGTCTTCCTCCGAGTCCTCCGGGTCCCGTCCCGAGTCTTCCTCCGGGTCTCGTCCCGAGGGCGCCCCCGAGTCCTCTGAGTCCCGCCCCGAGGCCTCCTCCGACTCCTCCGAGCCGCGTCCCAAGCCCTCTTCCGGCTCTTCCGGCTCGCGTCCCGAGGTCCGTCCCGAGTCCCGTCCTCGGTCGAGACCCGCGCCGTCCCGGCCCGCCGTTCCGCGTCGCGCCGCCCACGAGCCCGATCAGGAGCTGACCCGGGAGCGCATCGTGCGTACCGCGATCGCCATCGCGGACACCGAGGGACTGGCGGCCCTGTCGATGCGCGGCGTCGCGGCCAAACTCGGCGTCGCCACCATGTCTTCGTACCGCCACGTGAACAGCAAGGACGACCTGGTCCTGCTGATGACCGACGCCGTGGTCGGCGATGTCAGGTATCCGGAGGAGCCCCCCTCCGGCTGGCGGGCGCGCCTGGAGGTGGCGGGGCGGTTGCAGTGGATCATGTACCGCAGGCACCCGTGGCTGGCGCAGGTCGTCTCCGTCACCCGGCCCGTGCCGTTGCCCAACCTGATGACGTACGCGGAGTGGGTCCTGAGCGCGCTGGACGGCCTCGGCCTCGATGCGGAGACCATGCTCAACGTGCACGTCCTGCTGTACAGCTACGTCCGGGGGATCGCCGTGAACCTCGAATCGGAGGCCCAGGCCGAAGCGGAGACCGGGATGACCGGGGAGGAGTGGATGGATTCGCAGGACGCCGCTCTCACCGCGCTCGCCGCCTCGGGGGGTGCCCCGACGTTCTCCAAGGTCGTCGCGGGCCTCGACGAGGGGTACGACTTCAACCTCGATGCGCTCTTCGAGCTGGGTCTGCAGTCGATGCTCGACGGCCTCGCGATTCTCATCCAGCGTTCCGGGACGTGAATCCGACCGGGCGGATCGCCGTGCCCGCGGGCTCCGTTCATCGCGCGACGTGAGCCGTCCGATGATCCGCGCCGTCTCGGAACGGCCGGGGTGACGGGGGCCGAGGAGGAACGGGGCGCCTGGCCGAGGTCGTTCTCAACGGGTTCGGCCGTGCTGAGACGGCTCGGGCGAGTCGCTCCCCGCCCAGGTCACATCTGCGGGATACAACGGGGAACACGGCCATGACCGGGGATGTAAGGGGTCGAGCCCTCTGGAGGCCGTCGCGCGATCGTTGATATACGGGGGAAGTTCATGCGTCGGCTTTCTGGAAGATTGCGTAGTCGTGGGACCGCCGCGCTGGGGGCGTCGCTGATGCCGTTGATCATGCTGGCGGTGCAGGCGCATGCCATGTCGGTCCGGGGGGAGGGCTCGGGGCTCGACGCCTCAGGTCAGCTCGGCGCCACCGCGATCACCGCCGGCACCCTGACCGGTGTGAAAGACATCGCCGCGGGCGCCTTCCACAGCCTGGCCCTGATGACTGACGGCACCCTCAGAGTCTGGGGATACAACGACTCCGGTCAGCTCGGCGACGGAACCACCGTCGACCACACCACTCCGGTGGCCGTCGGTGGTCTGACCGGTGTGAAAGCCGTCGCCGCGGGCGCCTTTCACACTCTGGCCCTGATGGCCGACGGCACCGTCAGAGCCTGGGGACTGAACGACTCCGGTCAGCTCGGCGACGGAACCACCGTCGACCACACCACTCCGGTGGCCGTTGATGGTCTGACCGGTGTGAAAGCGATCGCCGCGGGCGCCTTTCACAGTCTGGCCCTGATGACCGACGGCACCCTCAGAGTCTGGGGGGCCAACGACTCCGGTCAGCTCGGTGACGGCACCGTCGTCAATCGCCTCATCCCGGTCACCGTCGGCGGCCTGACCGGGGTGAAGGCCGTCACCGCGGGGTTCGGCCACAGTCTGGCCCTGATGTCCGACGGCACCGTCAGAGCCTGGGGACTGAACGGCTCCGGTCAGCTCGGTGACAGAACCCTCGTCAAACGTCTCACCCCGGTCACCGTGGGCGGTCTGACCGGCGTGAAGGACATCACCACGGGCTTCGGCCACAGTCTGGCCCTGATGGCAGGCGGCACCGTCAAGGCCTGGGGGTCCAACGACTCCGGTCAGCTCGGTGACGGCACCCTCACCAATCGCACCGCCCCGGTCACCATCCGCGGCCTGACCGGGGTGAAGGCCATCACCGCAGGTCGCGGCCACGGCCTGGCCCTGACGACCAAGGGTCTGGTCAAAGTCTGGGGATTGAACGACCTCGGCCAGCTCGGTGACGGCACCGTCATCAACCGCCTCACCCCGGTGGCCCCCAGGGGTCTGACCGGCGTGAGAATCATCACCACGGGCGCATTCCACAGCCTGGCCCTGATGGCAGGCGGCACCGTCAGAACCTGGGGATCCAACAACTACGGTCAACTCGGTGACGGCACCGTCGCCAAACGCCTCACCCCGGTCACCGTCGGCGGCCCGACCGGCGTGAAACCGTCACCGCAGGTGCATTCCACAGCCCGGCCCTGACGCCCGACGGCACCGTCAGAGCCGGGGAGTTCGGCCGATCGGCATTGGAGGGCTCCCTGACGGCGCCGGACACCAGGGCCTGGAGATGCCCTTTTTTCGTCGTGCGGCTATGGGGCGGATCTTGACGGGGGCACCGATCACAGGCTGATCGCCTCGGGCCCGACCAGTGTCTTGATGTCGGCGGCGAACGACGGCTCGGCTCTCACCGAGAACTCCGGCAGGGCCATGACCAGGGCCTTGGCGCCTGGCCGGTGCAGGTGGATCCGGACCGGCACCTTGCCCTGGTGGGTCTTGAGGATGTTGCGCAGCTCCTCGATCAGGTCCGGCGTGACGCGCTCTTCCCGCAGGGTGATCGTGATCGGGTGCCCGGAGTCGCTGGTGACGCCGGAGATGTCGATCGGGGTGAGGTCGTTGGCGAAGATCGAGATCGCCCCGTCGCGGCTGCTGACCATTCCGCTGACCGACACGACGGCGTCCTCGCGGAGCTCCGGCGCGTACAGCTCGTAGTTCTTCGGGAAGAACAGGCACTCGACGGCGCTGTCCATGTCCTCGACAACGATGATCGCCCAGACCTTGCCGGCCTTGTTGACCCTCTTGTCGACCTTGGTGATGAGCCCGCACACCTTGGCGTCGGTGCGGTCCTGGCCGTTTTCGAGGAGGTCGACGATGGTGTGGCTTCGGTTGCGTGCCAGGAGCCGCTCGGTTCCGGCCAGCGGATGGTCGGACACGTACAGGCCGAGCATCTCCCGCTCGAAGCCGAGCAGCGTCTTCTTGTCCCATTCCCCTTCGGGGATCGCGACGGCGAAGGTCTCGTCGAGGCCGCTCTCCTCGTCGCCGAACAGGGAGTCCTGCCCGTGGGCCTCGGATTTCTTGATCGGGATGACGCTGTCGACGGCCTGTTCGTGGATCAGCATCAGTGCTTTGCGCGGGTGGTCGAGCGAGTCGAACGCGCCTGACTTGATCAGTGATTCGATGAGCCGCTTGTTGCAGACCGGAAGGGGGACCTTGGACAGGAAGTCGTTGAAGTCGTTGAAGGCGCCGCCGGTCTTGCGGACGTCGACGATGGCCTCCACCCGGTCCTCACCGACGTTGCGGACCGCGCCGAGGCCGAACCGGATCGCGTCCTCGCCGACGGGCGCGAAGTGCAGGGAGGATTCGTTGACGTCGGGCGGCAGCACCTGGATGCCCATCCTGCGGCACTCGGCGAGGTAGATGGCGGCCTTGTCCTTGTCGTCGCCGACGGAGGTGAGCAGCGCCGCCATGTAGTCGGCCGGGTAGTTCGCCTTCAGGTAGGCGGTCCAGTAGGCGACCAGACCGTATCCGGCGGTGTGGGACTTGTTGAACGCGTAGCCGGAGAACGGAAGCATCACGTCCCACAGCGCCTTGATCGCCTCGTCGGAGTAGTTGTTGTCCTTCATGCCGCGTTCGAAGAACTCGTACTGCTTGTCCAGCTCCGACTTCTTCTTCTTGCCCATCGCCCGGCGCAGCAGGTCGGCGCCGCCGAGGCTGTAGCCGGCCAGCTCCCGGCCGATGGCCATGACCTGCTCCTGGTAGACGAGCAGGTGGAAGGTCGTACCGAGGATCGGTTCGAGAGCGGATTCGAGCTCAGGGTGGATCGGGGCGATCTCCTGGCGGTTGTTCTTGCGGTCGGCGTAGTTGTTGTGCGCGTTGGCGGCCATCGGCCCGGGCCGGTACAGGGCCAGAACTGCGGCGATGTCCTCGAATCGGGTGGGCACCATCAGTTTCAGCAGGTTGCGCATGGGGCCGCCGTCGAGCTGGAACACGCCCAGGGTGTCGCCGCGGGCCATCAGCTCGTACGTTTTGGTGTCGTCCAGGGGGATCTTCTCGGTGGAGATCTCCACCCCCCGGTGCTCCCTGATGATCTGGATGGCGTGGTCGATGACGCCCAGGTTCCGCAGACCCAGGAAGTCCATCTTGACCAGGCCCATGTCCTCGCACTGCGGATACGAGAAACCGGTGATGATCACGCCGTCTTTGTCGCGGCGGTGCAGCGGGATCAGGTCCAGCAGCGGAGCGGAGGAGAGGATGACCGCGGCTGCGTGGACGCCGGTGTTGCGAATCAGACCTTCGATGCCGAGACCGGTGTCGACGACCTTTTTGACGTCCGGGTCGCTGTCGTACATCGCCCGGAACTCGCCGGCCTCGCTGTAGCGCGGGTGGCTCTCGTCGAAGAGGCCGGTGAGCGGCACTCCCTTGCCCATCACGTCCGGCGGCATCGCCTTTGTGATGCGCTCGCCGACCGGGAAGGGGTAGCCGAGAACGCGAGCGGAGTCCTTGACGGCGGCCTTGGCCTTGATCATGCCGAAGGTGTTGACCTGGGCCGTGTACGCCGCGCCGTACTTCTGGGTGACGTAGTTGATCATGTCGTCGCGCCGGCGGTCGTCGAAGTCGAGGTCGACGTCGGGCGGGCTGACGCGCTCCGGGTTGAGGAACCGCTCGAACAGCAGGCCGTGCTCCAGCGGGTCCAGCTCGGTGATGCGGGTCAGGTAGGCGACGATCGAGCCGGTGGCCGAGCCACGTCCCGGGCCCACGGGGATGCCGTTGTCACGCGCGTAGCGGCAGATGTCGGCGACCACGAGGAAGTAGGAGTCGAATCCCAGGGGGGAGATGACGCCCAGCTCCAGCTCCAGCCGGTCGAGAACCTCCTGGCCGGGGTCGTCGCCGTAGCGCTCCTTGAGGCCCCGCTCGCACTCCTGACGCAGCCAGGACGCCTGCGTCTCGCCTTCGGGCACGTCGAACTGCGGCATCCGGTCGACGTGGGCGAAAACCTCGCTGTAGTCGCCGACGCGTTCAGCGATCAGCAGGGTGTTGTCGCAGGCGTCCGGCAGCTCGCGAAACAGCTCCCGCATCTCCTCGGGAGTCTTGAGGTAGTAGCCGGAGCCGTTGAAGCGGAACCGGTTGGGGTCGTCCTTGTTCTTGCCGACACCGATGCACAGCAGGGTGTCGTGCGCGTCGGCCTGGTCCTCGGTGACGTAGTGGCTGTCGTTGGTGGCCAGCCGCGGTATGCCGAGCTCCTTGGCGACCCGGAGAAGTCCGTCGCGGACCTGACGCTCGATGTCGAGGTCGTGGTCCATCAGCTCCAGGAAGTAGTTCTCCTTGCCGAAGATGTCCTGATAGGCCGACGCGGCCTTGACGGCTTCTTCGTACTGGCCGAGCCGGAGCCGGGTCTGCACCTCCCCGGAAGGACATCCGGTGGTCGCGATGATCCCCGTGGCGTTCTCGGCGATCAGCTCCCGGTCCATGCGGGGCTTGCCGTAGTAGCCCTCGATGGACGCCAGAGACGAGAGCTTGAAGAGGTTGCGCAGACCGGTGGCGTCTTCCGCCCACATGGTCAGGTGGGTGTATCTGCCGCCTCCGGAGACGTCCTTGCTGCCCTCGCCGTCGTCACTGACGGCGCGTTGCCCGCCTGGTCCCCAGAAAACGGGCTTCTTCACGAACCGCGACGACGGGGCGACATAGGCCTCGATCCCGATGATCGGCTTCACGCCGTGGCCCGCGGCGACCTGCTGGAACTCGTAGGCGCCGAACATGTTGCCGTGATCGCTCATCGCGATGGCCGGCATGCCGAGGCGTGACGCCTCGGCGAATAAGGGGCTGACCTTCGCTGCGCCGTCGAGCATCGAATACTCGGTGTGAACATGGAGATGCGCAAACGACTTGGTCACCTGTGCCCCTTTTCTGCAACCTGAACGCCGGTTTCCGGCCCCGAGCTTACGCCCTTCAGCCCTGCGTCTCACCACCCTTCCCCTGAGCCTCACAGATGGGCATGGGTCGCACAACGGCCCTTGACGCATCCGCCGGAATAGTCTTGCAAATATCGCGACACACCCTTCTGACCTGGCGATATGCGAGTTTCCCCTGGTCGGCGGAGGTGTCTCGTACGGGGTCGGGCCCTGATCCGCGTCGCACCCGACCGACCGCCAGAGCCGGTGCGGCAGCCCCCTCGCCGAGGTGCCGTCAAGGAGCGTGTCAGAGGCCACCATCGCAGACGATCTCGCGTGAGGCGCTTGATCACGACTTGGCGGCTTCGATGGGCCGGTGACGAGCGTGGAGCGGGGTTGCTTCCCGGCTGGGCGGCCCCGCTCCACGCGGCTTTCAGACCTCCGGGAGTTCCCCGCGTCGGCGGAGCGGCGGGTCTCCATCTCGCGGGCCGCACCGAAAGGGGTGTGTCACCGACCCCGGCCCATCGGGGTCAGGACGTGGCGGATCCTCGCCGCGACGGCGTCCGCCTCGGCGACGGGCGCGACCTTCTCGTTCCAGGACCACAGGAACCACCAGATTCCCTTCTCCGGTGCCGCGTAGATGTTCTCCGTGAGGACGGGGGCATCGGGGTTGACAACGATCAGCTCCGGGGGCCTGCGAGAGGTCACGCGAACCCGGGAGTGCAGACCGAGTTCCTGGAGGCGTTCGGCCAGAAGGGCGAGGTGGGCGGTCGCCGTGATCGCGGAGTTCGCGATCTCGGCGTCGTCGGTGACGGTCATGGACGACTCCCTAAGGGCAGGGGTGGGCTTGTAGCGCTCCACTCGTCGGGATGTGGGCATCAAGGCATTCGCTGCATGGCGGGTTGTGGATGGAGAGGCCCCCGATGGACGTGGGGAAGCTCATCGGGGGCCGGGCCCGGCCGGTCGACGGGGGCGGCTCCCGGCCGGACGTCTGCGGGGCGGCTCCTCGGCTCCCCCTCCAAGAAGAAGTGAAGCCACCCCTCCCGGATGCCCTCGGCGTCTGCACACGCCGGGCTTCCGGGGGTTCTGCCCCGACTGCCGCTGTCCGTACTGCCAACGACATCCGGGTAATTCCGTGAGCCATAGATGTGATCGATCGATCACTTAACGTGACTGTAGCTCTATATTGAACCTTGGTCAGCGAACTTTCAATAGCGAAATTTGATTATCCGAAATGTCCCTACCTCGGGAGACTGCGCGATCGTATGATTCGGTCACTCAGGGTGCTCGGGAGGGGATGTCATGGCCGGTAGTCCCACCGTCAAACGACGGCGGCTCAGCGCGGAGCTCGTCCGGCTTCGCCAGCAGGCGGGGCTGACCGTGGAGGAGGTCAGCCAACGTCTGGAGTGGTCCACGGGACGGTTGACCCACATGGAGACCAACAAGTGGGTCAGACCCGATCTGGGGAACATCCGTGCGTTGCTCAAGGTGTACGGAGTCACGGATCCTCAGGTCCACGATGCGATCGTCGACCTCGCCCGTCAGTCCCGTGAGAAGGGCTGGTGGGCGAAGTACAACGACGTGTTCCGAGGATCTCTGCCCGGGTTCGAGGCTGAGGCGACGCAGATTCGCATCTACGAGGCGCTCTACATTCCGGGTCTGCTCCAGACCTCCGCCTACGCCGAAGCGGTGTTCCGCGCTGAGCAGGTGCTGGATGACGAGACGGTGAAGCGCCGAATCGAAGGACGTCTCGTTCGGCAAGAGACCCTGCGGGGTGAGAATCCGCCGGAGTTCTGGGCCGTGATCGACGAGGCGGCGTGCCGCAAACTTGTCGGCGGCGCGGAAGTGATGCGTGAGCAGCTCCGCCACCTCGTCGAAGCCGCCGCCCAACCGCACATCACCATCCAGATTGTTCCGAACTCCGTAGGAGCACATGCCGCGATGGCCGGCCCCTTCGAGCTGCTCGACTTCGCCTCGGAGCAGGATCCGTCCGTTGTTTACCTGGAGACCGCGACTGACTCTCTACACCTGGAGAAGCCAGGAGAGATCCAGGCGTACAGCCTGACTTTCAATCGAGTGGTGGCAATCGCACTATCTCCGGAGGAATCTGTTGAATATCTAGCTGTGTTGATGGATCAACTACGGGAGTAGAGACGAAGATGGAATCAACCCTTGACGAGCTCGCCTGGCGGATCAGCACCTTCAGTGGTGCGAACGACAACTGCGTCGCGGTGGCTGAATTGCCCGATGGTGGGCGTGCGGTGCGCAACAGCAAGCGTCCGGATGGTCCTGTCGTCACCTTCACCGCGAGCGAGTGGGACGCGTTCGTCAAAGGCGTGAAGGCGGACGAATTCGACGGCTGAAGGGGCAGGATCTCTCTCGGAGGTGGCCGGTTAGAGCGGGGCCATGCTTGAGATCCAATGGCCGTGCACGGTGCCGGGCGACTCCTCATGGAGATGGCCTTGGCTGTCCGACGCGTAGTCGCGGATCGTGATGCGCACGGTGAAGGGTTTGGCCATGGTCGCCGGGTCTCCTGGCTGGGGATAATCGGTTGCCCTGGCCGGAATGCCGTTGGCAGGATCCTCGGCATGCCTGCCTTCTCCGCACATGATGGAACCGATCTCGCCTATCACGTGTTCGGAGGGGGAGCCCCGGTCATCTGCCTGCCGGGTGGCCCGATGCAGGACTCCGATTACCTCGGCGAGCTCGGCGGCCTGTCGGCGCATCGGCAGTTGATCATGGTGGACCCTCGGGGCACCGGCGGGTCCGCGATCCCGCAGGACGCCGCCTCCTACCGCTGTGACCGGCTGGTCGATGATGTCGAGGCACTGCGCGAGCACCTTGGTCTTGACCGGCTGGACCTGCTCGCGCACTCCGCCGGCGCGAACCTCGCGGCGCTGTATCTGGCCCGGCACCCCGAACGCGTCGGCAGGCTCGCCCTGATCACTCCGAGCACCGTGGCCGTCGGCCTCGCCGCCACCGGGGAGACCCGGCTTGAGATCGCGCGGCTCCGCAAGGGCGAGCCCTGGTTCGAGGCAGCCTTCGCGGCTCTTGAGAAGGTCGTGGCCGGCAATGCCACCGACGACAGCTGGAAGGCCATCGACCCCTTGTTCCACGGCCGATGGGATGCGGCGGCACAGGCCCACCACGCGGCCCAGGACGGCCATCGGAACAAGGAGGCCGCAGCCGCTTTCGGCGCCGAGGGCGCGTTCGACCCGGAGGCCACGCGCGCGGCACTCGCCGCTTTCGACGCGCCGGTGCTGCTGCTTGCCGGAGAGGTCGATCTGAACACGCCCCCGAGCGTCGCGGCCGAATTCGCCGAGCTGTTCCCCAATGCCGAGTTCGTCGTTCAGCCGGGGGCGGGTCACTACCCCTGGCTCGATGACGCCGACCGGTTCGTGGCGACCGTCGCGACATTCCTGGGATAAAGATCGCCCGCCCACCTGTCCACCCGCTCGCCTGGCCGTCTGGCCGCATGGCTGGTCGATCAGCGGCCCGATGCCTCCAGCCGGTCGGCCAGTTCCCTGGGACGGCTGAGGGCGATGGTGTGGCCCCCGTCGATCTCGTCGGGGACGATCCCCAGGCGTTCCCGGACGACGCGGCGCATGAACTCGGCCGGGAAGAAGCGGTCGTCGCGGCAGAGCAGGAACTTCGTCGGCACGGACGGCCAGGCATCCAGCGGCCACGGCTTGACGAACGGGGTGGCCGACTGATCGCGGCTCCTCCTCTTCGCCTCCGCCGCCAGCTCGGGCGGGACATCGTGGAGAAACAGGGCGGTGTCGTCGTCCGGCGCCCGGCCGTCACGCTCGTCCTGCTCGCGCCTCGCCCGCTCCCAGCCGGTGTTGGCCCACCAGTCGCCGGGCGGCTCGCCCGGCGAAGGGATCATCGCCGTCAGCAGCACCAGGAGCTTGACCGGCACCCGCTCGCAGACCAGCGGCGCGGTGAACCCGCCGAAGGACTGGGCGACCACAACGAGGTCCGTACGGTCGCCGATGGCGCCGACCACCACGTCGGCGTACTCGGAGAGCCCGGCCGAGTCGTCGTCGCTGGGCAGGTCGGGCGCGACCACGTCATGACCGCGCGCACGCAGCTCGGCGGCCGTCAGATGCCAGTACCACGAGTCGGACGCGGCACCGGGGATCAGTACGTAGGTGGTCATGTCGAGCGGTCCTCCTGAGGGGTGTGCCATGGGCGGGCGTTCGGCTCCTCCGTCATGATCGGCCCCGGCGCTCGAAGTCCTCCACGCCGGCGCCGCCGGGCAGGCGGGTCTGGAAATCGAGGACCCCGACCCAGGTGGGGCGGACGGCGATGCGGGCCATCCTCGTGCCGGGGTGATCCACCGCCGCCACGTTGGCGGCGCCCTGCTCCGGCCCGGCGTACCGATGCTGGGCCAGCGCGTACTCCGGCACGATCCCCGCGACGTCGGTGACCGAGGCCCGGCCGCGGATGAGGAGCACCGACGGCGGCGTCGAGGCGGCGTCGATGGTGATGGCGACGTCGGGCCTGGCCCGCAGAGCGGCGATCTTGGCTGCCCCCGCGAACGTGGACAGGACGACTTCGGTGCCCGTCCAGTGGAACAACATGGGAAACACGCGTGGCGTGCCGTCCGCCGCCACGTACGCCAGCCGCGCCAGTTCCTGCGAGGCGAGCAGACGCCGCGCCACGTCACTGTCCAGCAGGCGGACGTCGCCCTGCGGCAGCGTCATCACATCTTCGTGATCGTCGATCGTCATTGTTCGTGCTCCTCAACGGTGGTCGACCGCGCTCATCGAGGTCGTTCACCGTTGAGACGGGTGAGGCCCCTAAAAGGGGTCACCGTCCGGGGGCAACTCCGGCGGCAGGCCGAACGCGGTCAGCAGGTGCGGCTCGAAGATGGTGACCTCAACGATCTTCCCGTCCTCGATCCGCAGCACGTTGAGCACCTGGGCCCGGTAGGCGGACGCGCCTGGCAGCCGGATGTACCCGGCCACCGCCGGCTGCCGGTTCGCCCGGGTGGGCACGTTCCGCCACCGTCCCTGGTACAGCGGCGAGTCGGGTCCGAAGGCGTGTGCGGCAAAGGCCCGGACCGCCTCGCGACCGGAGACCCAGAACGGATGCGGAGGCATCGTCATCCGTACGTCCTCGCTCAGCAGTTCCACGAGGGCGGCCGGGTCGGCCTGCGCGTGGGCGTCCATGAAGCGTCGCAGCAGCTCCCGCTCCCGCGCGGTCGGAGCCGTTGACGGCGCCCACTCCAGCCGGCGTTCCGGAAGGTGCGTCCTCAGGGTCGACCGCGCCCGTTTCAGAGCGCTCTTGACCGAGTCGACGCTCGTCTCGAGCAGCGCGGCGGTCTCCTTGGCCGGCCAGCCGAGCACGTCCCGCAGGATCAGCGCCGCCCTCTGCCCGGGAGGCAGGTGCTGGAGGGCTGCGAGGAACGCCAGTTCGATGGTCTCCCTGCCCACCGCGGCGGCATCCGGCTCGGCGTCGCCGGACGCGACCGGCTCCAGCAGCCCGTCCGGGTACGGCTGCAGCCACGGGATCTCGGCCGGAGGCGACGCCCCGTGCGGACCCTGCCCCGTCTCACGCGGTCGTGGATGGCGCGGGTGCCGGTCGAGGAAGTCGAGGCACGCGTTCGTCGCGATCCGGTAGAGCCACGCACGGAAGGTGGAACGGCCCTGGAAGGTCTCGCGCCCGCGCCACGCCCGCAGGAACGTCTCCTGCACCAGGTCCTCCGACTCCTCGAACGAGCCGAGCATCCGGTAGCAGTGCACCCGCAGCTCCCGCCGGTGGCGCTCGACAAGCTCGGTGAACGCAGGCTCGTCGCCCGCCTGGGCGGCGGCGACGAGTGCGTCTTCCTCGGCTCCCACCTCGCCCAATGATCCGCTCCCCGAGTGCTTCCACGACACGCCCACTCCGTTAGGACGGATGAGCGGCGAAAAAAGTGTCATTCGTACGGCGGCCGTGCAACGGGTGCGGCGGGAGGGGAATCCGGGTGACGCCTGCCCCTGATCGTTAACCGGACGGTCATCCCGGGTAGAGAGCTGTGTAGCTGTGTACGAGTTTGCCCCCCGATGGATCAGGAAACGGGGGCGTATTCCGTTGAGCGCTATGCGAGCCGGTCTGCTGGCCGCAGTCATCGGACTGGCGGCGATGGGGGCGGTCCAGCACACGAACCAGCACTCGAAGCCGACAGCCGATCGTTCCTCGCACTGGACGGCCAAGCGGCCGGGGAGCGCGGCCGTCAAGGGACACGGGAATCGGGCGATCAAGCACCACAGGGGCTCGGGTGCCAAGCACCACAGGGGCCGGGCGTTCGGGCGGCTTGAGGGACGGCGGGCCAGGCACTCGGGAGGCCGGCGCTCGGATGACGCGTACGACCGAAGATCGGGTGGCCTGGGCGACATGCTCCTGGGCCGGCCGTCGTCGAGGGACGAGGAGGCGGCGCCTTCCGACCGGGCGTGGGATTCCTACCTGCAGGATCGCCGGCCGGACAGAAACTGGTCACAGGGGGCCGGAGCCGGACGTCATCGAGGTCGTCACGCCCGGGATCGGGATTTCTGGGGCCACCGGGACCGGGGAGCGGGCCGGGCTCATGCACGCAGGGGCGGTCGAGACCGTGAGGAGCCGCGCGGCAACCGGGATCGCCGGTGGCCGCGCGACGAGCAGGAAGGGGAGGGGCGCTGGCCCTGGGAGGAGCAGGATCCTCAGGGGCCGGGTGACGAGCAGGAGGGGGAGGGGCGCTGGCCCTGGGAGGGCCAGGAGGACGAGGAGGAGGGGCGCGGACCGCGCGATGGCCGGGACCGTCCATGGTCGCGTGACGACCGGGGCGGTCGGTGGCCGCAGGACGGGCAGGAGGGGCGCTGGCCGCGCGATGCCCGGGACCGTCCGTGGCCGCAGGACGCCCGAGACGGACGCCGGTCGCAGCGGGCCGGATCCGGCCGTCACCATCGAGGTCGGCAGGGCGGTCACCACGCACGGGGCGGCGGTCACCGGGGTCACCGGTATCGATGAGCGGACCGGGCTCACTCGTGCGGGTGGGTTCTTGTCGGTGGTGCCGGCGGCTGTGAGCGGGCCTGGCCCATCCGCGCGGGAGGGTTCTCGTCAGTGGCGCCGGTGACCGTTCGGGCTGCCGGGGCCGCAGCCGGCTTTCACCGGCAGCCGGCGCGGCGGAACGTCCGGCCGCTCGGCGCGGGTCAGGAGGGAGATCGGTCGATCGTTCTCGTGCCGCAGGGCGTGGCTCACCGTGGCGTACACCTTTATGGGCGTGCTCGGCACGCTCGACGAGGTCAGCGAGATCAGGCGCATCAGCCGTAGCAGCGCGGGAGTGGGTTCGGCGATCGACAGGTCGCCGCCCGTCGCCGACATGGTGGTGTGCATGGTGATCAGCGCCCGGAAGCCGCAGACGTCGCAGAAGCGAAGAAGCTTGGCGTCCACGACAAGATGACGGATGCCGCGGCTGAGCAGTGGGAAGACCACCGTGTCCAGCAGCGCGACGGTGCTGATGTCGAGCTCGCCGTCGACCACGATCACGGCCGAGTCTTTGTGCACGATGGTGGGGTGGACCGACAGATTCATGCGAGAGCCCTGGCGATTTCAGCTGGGGCGCGGATGATCATCCATTCGCGATGGGAATGAAAAAGCTTGAGCAAGGACATTGTGAGGGTCACCTCCGCGAGCATGGCAAAAAGGCGGCCACGCTCCTGGACCTGACTTCCACCATACATGCCTCTGAGCGAGACCTTTTTTGGGAAGTGCCGCTATCCGCGCCTCGCGGAGCGTCATCGACCAGGCGGTCGGCATCGTGATGACGCAGCAGCCTTGCCCCGCCCCGGAAGCCTTCGCCCTCCTCGGCCGGGCCTCCCAGAACCGCGGTATCAAACTCCACGACCTGGTCGTCGAGATCGTCACCACGGTCGGCGGTCAGCTCCCGCGCTCCTCCGCCTTCGAACCCTTCGACTGAGCCGACGTCGGAGGCGGCTCCTGCCCGCCGGTGATTCGCGACGCCCTGGCAAGGCGCGGCGCCCTGGTGAACGGGTCGGGCCGGGTCCAGGGCGCCACGTGCGCCTGCGGTCGTGCTCGGAGACAAAGGTCAGTGATCGTCCCAGTGGCCGTCGTGCTGGACGTGGCGATGCCCGTCGTGGATGTAGTCCACGTGGCCGTCGTGCGGCACGGCGACGTGCCCGCAGCCCGGCTTGTGCTCGTGGCTGTGGCTGTCATGCGTGGTGTGACCGCTCGACTCGCATTCGTCGACGTGATCCTCATGGACCTGGTGCAGGTGACCGTCATGGACGTAGTCGACGTGGTCGTCGTGCGGCACGGCGACGTGCCCGCAACCGGACCCATGCTGGTGGTCGTGATCGGTGTGCTGACGATGCTCAGTGGAAACGCCCATGTCTGCCCCCGTGAGACATGCCGCCCTAAGGCGGCGACGAATGTGATGTAAGTACCCTGACAGAACGTTACTCTTCGTGTTTTTGCAGGTCACCGAGCCGACGGAGATCTTTAGGCAGGGCAAGCTATAGATCTGTGGGTCTGGGCGAAACCCTGACCGCCGTCGGCCAAGCCCTCTACCGGAGATCGTCTGTCTCTGCCGTCCGGGTGCGGCGCGGGGCGGGTTCCGCCGCCTACTTGGCGAGCATGACGTAGAGACCGAGGACGATGCCCGCGGCCACGATCAGGAGGCAGAGCGCGGCTCCCGCCCGCCCTGCCGTATGCCCGCTCGACAGGCCGACCAGGGACAGCGAGAAGACGGCGGCCAGACCGGCGCCCGCCAGCAGCGAGGCGACCAGGACCTTCCACAGCGCGTCCAGATCGATGTAGGCGTTCATGCCACGGGCTCCCTCACCGTCGGGACGGGGGCGACCCGTCCGGTCCATTCGTCGTTGACGTTGTTCGCGTTCACCGGCTGGCGGCGCGCGGCCAGGTACAGCCCTCCCGACAGGAGCAGCGCGGTGATGAAGACGACCGCCACGCCCAGCGCACCGCCGATCAGGTTGGCGCCGGCCCAGGCCAGCGCGCCGACCGCGGCGGCGGCCGGAAGGGTGATCAGCCACGCGGCGGCCATCCTGCCCGCGACGTTCCAGCGGACATGGGCCAGCCGTTTGCCGAGGCCCGAACCGATCACCGAACCCGTGCAGACGTGCGTGGTCGACAGCGGGAACCCGAAGTGGGACGAGGCGAAGATGACCGCCGCCGACGAGCTCTCGGCCGCGAAACCCTGCGGGGTATCGATCTCGGTCAGGCCCTTGCCCAGGGTGCGGATCACCCGCCAGCCACCCAGGTAGGTGCCGAGCGCGATCGCGGTCGCGCTGGTCACGATCACCCAGAGGGGCGTCCCCGCGCTCTCGGTGATCGTGCCGCTGGCGATCAGCGCGAGCGTGATGATGCCCATTGTCTTCTGCGCGTCGTTGGTGCCGTGCGCGAGCGAGACCAGGGAGGCCGAGCCGATCTGGCCGTACTTGAACCCGCGGTCGCGCACCTTGCCGGAGATGCGTCTGGTGAGGACGTAGACCAGGTAGGTGCCGACGGTGGCCACGAGGATCGCCGCCAGCGGTGCCAGCACCGCCGGGACCAGCACGTGGGAGACGATCTCTGCCCCTTTGACCGCCGAGGCGCCCGCCGAGATCAGTGTGGCCCCGACCACGCCGCCGATCAGCGCGTGGGAGGAACTGGAGGGGATGCCGAAGTACCACGTCACCAGGTTCCAGGCCAGGCCGCCGACCAGGCCGGCGAAGACCACGGTGAGGGTGACGGCGCCGGTCTCGACGATGCCCGTCGCGATGGTCGCCGCGACCTTCAAAGACAGGAACGCTCCGACGAAGTTGAGTACCGCGGAGAGAGCGACGGCCACCTTGGGGCGTAACGCTCCGGTGGCGATGGAGGTCGCCATCGCGTTGGCGGTGTCATGGAAGCCATTGGTGAAGTCGAACGACAGAGCCGTGACGATCACGATGGCGAGCAACACGAGGTTCGCATCCATACCGGCATCTATGACACCTCGGGTGACGTCTAATCACACGGCGGATCCCTTCATCCAAAATTCATTCTCTCGTCGGCTCCGCGTTACCGTCGCCAAGCGCGGGTGGCATAGATCGTCTTGCCCTCGTGGTCCCCTCAGGCAGGGGGTTCGTCCGCCGGCGGGTTTCTCGAAGATTGGTCGGCGTGGAAAACTCGGCGTCGAGTACGGGGCTTCTGCCTCCTATCGCAGTAAGAGCGCCCCACCCCCCTTGGCATCCTCGACGACGAGTTGCGTCGGCACCAGGCTGCCACTTTTGACAGGAAAAAGCACCATGTCATCCACGCCGAGCAGCGTCCTCTACGTCACCGATCTGGCATACGAGGCGCAGGGGCGCCGATACTGCGACGAGGACATATACCTGTCCTCCCGGCTCCGTGAGGACTTCACCGTCGCGCTGTGCCATCCCCGGGACGCGACGGCACTCATGGATTCCTTCGACGCCGTCGTGATCCGTAACAGCGGGCCGGTGCTGCACTATCAGGACCAGTACGACGACTTCCGGGCCCAGGCCCGGCAGCGCGGCACCCGCGTCTACACCCAGTTGACGGGCAGAGCCGACATGGCGGGCAAGCAGTATCTGGTCGACCTGAGCGCCGCCGGCTTTCCGGTCATCTCGACGGTCGACCGCCGGGCGGATCTTCATCATCTGCCCGAGGTGGACGAGTACGTCGCCAAACCCAAGCTCGGGGCGGATTCCATCGGGCTGACGTTCGTGACCCGGGACGGGCTGGATGATCTGAGGTTCGACAACCTCCTGATCCAGCCGCGCATCCGCTTCCGGTACGAGGTGTCGTTCTACTTCGTGGATCGCGCTTTCCAGTACGCCCTGTACGCTCCCCGGCCGGATCGGCGCTGGCGCCTGGAGCGGTACGAACCGAGCGCCGCGGATCTGGACTTCGCGCAGCGCTTCGTCGACTGGAACGCCGTCGACCGCGGCATCCAGCGGGTGGATGCCTGCCGTACCCCCAAGGGGGAGCTCCTGCTGGTCGAGCTGGAGGACCTGAACCCTTACCTGTCCCTGGACCTTCTCGACTCCACGACCCGCGACGCCTTCGTCTCCGGCATGAAGATCTCCCTCCACGGCCTTCTCTGCGACACCCGTCCGTAGCCGCGTCCTCTGGCCGGTGATCTTCGGTCCGGACGGGGCGACTCTCGCCACCGGCGGCGGATGCCGGCGCGGGACGTGGCCGGACGCCGAAGCGTCGGGTGACGTCGGCGCCGATGCCCGTGGCCGCCGTACGGGGGCTACCCGGCGCGTACCCCCTGGAGGAAGGTTCCGGCCAGGTCCAGCACCTCGCTCGTGGCCGTGGCGGTCTGTGCGAGGTCGAGGAAGATCTCGTCGGCGCCCGCGGCGACGGCGGCCAGCGCGTAGTCGATGACCTGGTTGAGCGTGCCGGCGCTGGGGACCTGGTCGGGCTCGGCCTTGTGGTCGGTCAGTTTGGCGTTGATGCGAAGGACGAGGCGCAGGCTGGAGGGATCGCGGCCGGCGGCCTCGGCCGACCGCTGGGCGATCCTCCACAGGCTGGTGAGGTAGTCCAGGGGCCTGCCGACTCCCAGCCAGCCGTCGGCTCGCCGGCCGACGCGTCTCAGGCTTGCCGGGGTGTAGCCGCCGAGCAGGATCGGCAGGCGAGAGCCCTGCTTGGGTTTGGGCAGGATCTTCGTCGGGGGGATCGTGAACAGCTCCCCGTTGTGTTCGATCACGTCGGAGAACCAGATCTTCTCCAGGACGTCGAGCGTCTCGTCGAGTCTGGCGCCCCTGCCCTTCCAGGGCACGTTCACGGCGGTGTATTCGTCCTCCAGCCAGCCCAGCCCGAACCCGGCGTCCAGCCGGCCGCTGCTGAGCACATCCAGGGTGGTCAGGGCGCGGGCGAGGATCACGGGCGGATACCACAGGACGTTGAGGGTGCTGGTGCCCAGGCGGACCCGTTCGGTGTGGGCGGCCGCCAGGGTGAGCACGCTGAGCGGTTCGAGGAAGATGGCGAACTCGCGCGGCATCGTGCCGTCACCCGCGGGATAAGGGTTGCTGGGATTGATCGGGTTGAGGATGCGATCACCGGCCCACAGGCTGTCGAAGCCCATTTCCTCGGCGGCCCGGCTTACCTCGATGATGGCCTCGGGGTTTGCGAATGCGCCGTATTGAGGAACGGCCAATCCGATACGCATGTGATCAAACTCCTGGATGTGGATCTCGCGCAATGGCTTCGTCATGGCCGCAGATCTTGTCTTGCGCGCTGCGGGCACCCATGACCGGGCGATGACACAAAGCACTCATAGCTTGTGTTTAGTGACGCAAATCATACATAGAGTACATTATGGTCGTTAATGGATCATTTAGCTCATTTATTAACTTATGCGGTTGAAATTCCCTCCGGCTGATCAGCCGATCTTGGGAGATGGCGCACACAACGGTGAGTTCGCCGCGGACCGTTACCCCCCTGGTCACTCTGGGTATACGCGGTGATATCAATGGGTTACCCCACGAGACCGGAGAATGAGGGGTAATCGGGCGATGGGCAAGATAACGACGAATGTGCTGGTCGTTTTCATGGGGAGTGCGGCGATTTTCGCCCTCCCACATGCGAGCCGGGCAGCTGAGCGGCTTGGATATACGGGCGACGAGCGCGCGTCGGCCGTTGTTCTTCCGCCCGTGAGCCGGGCGTCGGCCGTTGCCCTTTCACACGTGGGTCAGAGGTCGGCGGGGGCGCTTGCGCGCAAGAGCCGGGCAGCCGAGCGGCTCAAGAACAAGCGCGTCAAAGATGCGCCGATCGTCATCGCTCATCGTGGTGCCAGCGCCTTCCGGCCCGAGCACACGCTTCTCGCCTACAGGGCCGCCATCAAGATGGGCGCCGACTATCTTGAGCTGGACCTGGTCTCCACCAAGGATCATGTGCTGGTCGCCCGGCACGAGAACGAGATCTCACAGACCACCGATGTCGCGAAGCATCCCGAATTCGCCGCTCGCAAGACGACCAAGACCATCAACGGACACAAGTGGACCGGATGGTTCGTCGAGGATTTCACGCTTGCCGAGTTGCGCACGCTCCGGGCCAGGGAACGCCTCCCCAAGCGGCGACCGGGCAACGTGGCGTACGACGGGAAGGCGCTGATCCCGACCCTGGAGGAGATCGCCCAGCTCGCGCAGAAGCGCGGCGTGGGACTCTACGCCGAAATCAAGCATCCGGGTTACTCCGCCTCGATCGGGCTGCCGCTTGAGGAGCCGATGCTGAGAACCTTCAAACGGTACGGCTGGGACGATGCGAAGGACCCGGTGTTCATCCAGTCCTTCGAGGCGGACAGGCTCAAGATGCTGAGGCCCTTCACGCGGCTGCGGCTCATCCAGCTCGTCGGCGCGCCCCGTACCCCGTCCGGCCAGATCAGGCTCGACTGCTCGCCCATTCCCAACGCCCTGTTCACCCCGGAGGGACTGCGGCGGATCGCCCAGTACGCCGACGGCATCGGCGTGACCACGACGTGGATCGTTCCCGCCGGTCCCGGCGGGAAGCTGGGATCTCCCACCTCGCTCGTCCAGGACGCTCACCGCGCGGGCCTCCTGGTCCACGCCGCGACGGTTCGTGACGAGAACTCCGAGCTTCCGGCGCCCTACAGGCGGGGCGATCCCGGCGACCGGGCCTACCAACGGTCCAAGGGTGACGCGGCGGGCTGGCTGGAGCGGCTGTACGGGCTCGGGGTGGACGGGGTGTTCGCCGACGATCCCGGGATCGCGCGCGTCACACGAGACCGCCTGCTCGCCGGGGCCGACCGCCTGCGGCGCGCGTGAACGGAGATGCCGTGGCCGGGCCGGGAAGGCGCGGCCGGACGGAGAGGGCACAGCCGGGAAGGCGCGGTTGAACGGAGGCCGGGCGGCGGAGAGCCCGAAGCGATCAGGTGGGTTCGGCGAGCAGGCGCTGCGCCACTTCCAGGTCCGTGATCAGCACGTTGACCCATCCGCCCCTGAGGGCGGCCTTGATCGCCGAGTATTTTCGCCGGCCCCCGGCGACCGCCACGCGCCGCTCGACGGCGCGGAAGGTCTCCACGTTGATCCCGACCACCCGGCGGTCGAAGGCGGAGTCGACCACGTTGCCCTCGGCGTCGAAGAAGTGCAGGCAGACGTCTCCGACGGCGCCCAGCGAGCGGAGCTCCTCCTGGTCGGTGTGGCCGACGGCGTTGCCGCTGCGGAGCAGGAGGGGCGACGGCTCCAGGCTCCCGATGCCGACCAGCACGACGGTCAGCTCGTCCCACTGGGCCATCACCTCGACGACCGCCCTGTCCTGGAGCAGCGCGTCACGGACCAGCGGCGTGCCGACGACTCCGGCGGAGGGGACGAAGACGGGCCGGGCACGGGTGACGTCGGACAGACGGCTGATGAGCCGGGTGGCGTGGACCTGGGCCTCGGGGCTGCCGACGCCGCCGACGACCTGCATGACGCGGTCGGCGACCTGCGTGTTCTTGGGGTGCATCCGGTCGACGGCGGCCAGCAGCGTCTCGCTCCAGGAGGAGATCCCGATCACGTCGCCGCCCTTGAAGGTGGCGTCGAAGTAGGCGGCGGCCGCGGCGGCCAGGGCGGGGATGACGTCGCCCTGCGCGCCACCGGCGTCCACCACCACGGCGTCGCGCATGGAGTATCGGCGCTGAAGATCTTCTTCGAGCTCGGTGTGCACGCCGTCGGGAAGGACCACCACGGTACGGACGATGCCCCGGGTGATGGCCTCCTTGAGCAGGCGGGACACACGCGGCTGGGAGATGCTGAGCGCCGCCGCGATCTCGGGTTGCCGCATGCCCTGCTCGTGGTACATCCGGGCCACCCGCGCCAGCAGGCGCAGATGGTCTGCGGTCACCATCCGGCCGGAGCCGTGGGCCCGCCCCAGATCGGGGACGACCATGCCCGCCTCCTATCAAACGTGTGGAACCGGCTCTGCCCCCACACGCGCGGCAAGACGCGACACCCTGTGTGCGTGCCGCCGGACGGGAATGGCCCGACCACCTGTTCTTACCTGCGGCCCGGCCATTCAGCCTACCGGTTCACGCCGTTCACGCGCCCTGTGAGCTCGGGCATACGAGCCATATGGAATTCGAGCCGGCGGGGGAGACGGGTGGCCGTTCCCCCGCCCCGTCCGCCTACTTCCTGCCGAAGACCCAGAACTCGTCGGCGTTAAGGGTGGTGAACACTGCGATGTGAGAGGGGTGAGGGAAGACCGCCGGCGCGGCCGGTCAATCCGGCTGTTTGCTCGCCACCACCGCTGACACGGCGGCTCCTCGGCGCTGGAACCGCTGCTGGCCCTGGTCGAGCACCACGGCGAGGATGATCACAGCTCCCTTGATGAGGATCTGCCAGAACGTCGACACGCCCAGGATCACCAGGCCGTCGGCGAGGAATCCGATGACGAAGGCGCCGACGAGGGTGCCCCGTACGGTGCCCCGCCCCCCGCTCAGCGCGGCGCCGCCGATGACCACCGCGGCGATCGCGTTGAGCTCGTACGTCTCCCCGGCCTGCGGCGTCGCCGAGGTCAGCTCGGACGCGATGATGAGGCCGGCGATCGCGGCGCAGGCGCCGGAGATCACGTAGACGGCCGTCTTGACCCGGCGGATCGGCACGCCGGACAGCTCCGCCGCCCGCTCGTTGCCGCCCGTGGCGTACAACCACCGGCCGAAGGGGCTCTTGGAGAGCAGCAGCATGACGGCGATCGCGAGGACGATCATGATCCAGATCGAGGTGGGAAGGCCGAGCGGGCGTCCGCTGCCGAGAAGGCCGAAGCCCGTGTTGCCGAGCGCGGGGTTGCCTCCCAGGTTGGGATAGGTCGAGCCGTTCGAGATGAGCAGCGCGATTCCCCGCGCCACGTAGAGCATCCCGAGCGTCGCGATGAACGGCGCCACCTTGAACCGGGTGACGAGGATCCCGTTCACCAGGCCGACCAGCATGCCGACCGCGACGCAGAGCACGATGACGGCCCACACCGGCGGATAGGCGATCAGGTCGACGAACCCGAGGTTGAGACCCTGGAGCAGCTCTCCGGCGACGACGCCGGAGAGCCCGATGATCGAGCCGACCGACAGGTCGATGCCGCCCTTGAGGATGACCAGCAGCATGCCCAGCGCGATCACGCCGTTGATCGCGACGTGCTTGGTCATCGTGATGAGGTTCGGCACGGTGAGGAAGGAGTCCGACAGCAGGCCGAAGACGATGATCAGGACCGCGAGCGCGATGAACGCGCGCAGCTCGAACACGCCGTTCAGCAGCGAGAGGCGGCGGACCTCGGCCGCGGCCTTCCCGGGTGTGGCGGGGCCCGGCGGCGGGGCGACGGTGGTTCTCGTGGAGGTCATCGCGCGTCGCCTCCGGCCGTATCGATGGCGGCGCCGTCCGACACACTCATCAGTTCCTCCCGGGTTATCTCGCCGCGCCGAAATTCGCCGACGACGACGCCGCGGGCGAGTACCAGCAGCCGGTCGGGGATGTGCAGGGCCTCCTCGGCGTCCGACGTGGTGAAGACGACGGCCAGACCGCGTCGTGCCTGCGCCGCCATGAGCTCGAAGATGTCCGCCTTGGCGCCCACGTCGACGCCGCGCGAGGGCTCGTCCAGCAGCAGCACCCGAGGGTCGGTCAGCAGCGCCTTGCCGATGACCACCTTCTGCTGGTTGCCGCCGCTCAGCGAGCCGATGGACGCTCCGGCGCCGCTCGTCTTGACGGTGACGTCGGAGATCATCCGTTCGACGGCGCTCCGCTCCCGCTCGCGGGAGACGAACAATCGCCGGACGAACGTGCCCAGCCCCGCCAGGGAGAGGTTCTCCCCGACCGACATCGTCTGGACGAGCCCGTCGCGCTGGCGGTCCCCGGGGACCAGGATCACGCCCTGGTCGATGTGGTCGCGGATCCCGGAGTCCTCCAACGGGACGCCGGAGAGCAGGATCTCGCCCGACACCGGCGGGATCCGGCCGGCGAGCGCTTCGAGGAGTTCGGTACGGCCCGAGCCCATCAGGCCGTAGATCCCGACGATCTCGCCTTCCCTGACGGTCAGCGAGAGATCGTCGATCGCGAGGCGGTCGGGGTTGGCCGGATCCGCCACCACGAGGCCGCGCAGGGTCAGCAGCTCGTCCCCGACGACCGGGACACGGTCCGGGAACAGGGAGTCCTGGTCGCGGCCGACCATCTGCTCCACGATCCAGCGGATGTTCACCCCCGCGGCGTTCGACGTGGCGACGAGCTGCCCGTCGCGCAGGACGACGACGTCGTCGGCGATCTCCAGGGCCTCGTCCAGGTGGTGGGAGATGTAGACGACCGCGACCCCGCTCGCGGTCAGCTCCCGGATGACCCGGAACAGGACCTCGACCTCCGGGGCGGTGAGCGCGGAGGTGGGCTCGTCCATGATCAGCACCCGGGCCTCCTGGAGGAGGGCCCGCGCGATCTCGACGACCTGCTGCTGGCCGAGCCTGAGATCACCGACCAGCAGGTCGGGATCCAGGTTCTCCTCCAGCCTGCGGAGGATCGCGGTGGTGGTGGCCCGCTGGGCCGAACGGTCGATCGACCCGAAGCCCCCGCTGATCTCGCGGGCCAGGAACAGGTTGTCCTGGATGCTCAGGTTGGGGCAGAGGCTGAGCTCCTGGTGGATGATCGAGATGCCCTGGTCGGCGGCGTCGCGGGGAGACAGGAGCTCGGTCGGGGCGCCGTCGAGCTCGACGTGGCCGGTGGTGGGGTGCTCGATGCCCGCCAGGATCTTCATCAGGGTCGACTTGCCGGCCCCGTTCTCGCCGAACAGCGCGGTCACCCGCCCGGGGGCGACGCCGAAGTCGACTCCCCTGAGCGCGTGCGTGCCGCCGTACACCTTGGTGACGTCGCAGGCGCGCAGGACGTGGGTCGAGGCCTTCACGGTCCCTCCTCGATCGAGACCGGGGTGACGGTCACGGTGGTCGGGGTCAGGGGGCTGAAGGCGCCGACGAAGGTGATCTCCTTGCCGTCCAGGCTCCCCGCGTCCAGGGTGCTGAGCAGCTTCTGCCGCATCTCGTCGTTCAGGGCGGTGGCGGCGTCGGCGTACTCCACCTGGTTGAGGAACTGCCCGAAGGTGATGAACCCGGCCGCGTCGCGCAGCGCCGTGCCGTTGATGGCCGGGCCGACCTGCACGTACACCCGGGTGCCCTTGGGCAGGCCGGGCACGGTGACGCTCATCAGCCCGGACCTCACCTCGCCGGCCGTGCCGGTGGCCTTGACCGGGAAGCTGTAGAGGCCGATGCCCTGGTGGTGGCCGTACTTCTCACCGGCCGCGTCCTTGTCCGCGACCAGGGCCTTCAGCAGGACGGGAAGGGCGACGGCGTCCTTCTCGATCGCGGGAACGACCTTGCTCTCGTACGTCGCGGCCCCGTACGCGACCGGGTCGAACTTCTTCGGCGCGGCGGCCGGGGCCGTCTCCGGCGAGCGGTACCGGGTGCTGAACCCGATGGCCGCCAGGAGGACCACGGCGACGGCGATGGCGATCCATCGCGCCGGGATCCGCCTGCCGGACGCCTGCGCACCACGCTGTCGCGTTGTAGCCGGCATGCTCATATGCCACTCCTCTCGGTCAGGCCGCCGCCCGCCTCCTGGCCGGCGTGGACGGGAAAGGCTCCTTGGTTCGCGTGGGCGGGGAAGGCCCCCTCGTTCGCGTGGGCGGGGTAGGACGTGGCTCTCCCGACCGCCTCGTGCCACACGGTGCGCCTGGCCGTGCGGTCGGGCTCGCCGGTCACCGGCCGGAACTCGTCCGCGGGCCGCGGACGGGCTTCGAGGTCGCCGAGGGTCCACAGGCCGGCGGCGTCGGCCACCCGGCGTCCTGTGCCCTCTGCGCCGCGGCGAGGCCCTCGCGGTCCACCAGACCCAGGGCGCGGTGGATGCTCCTCATCACGCGGATGCCCGCCTGGGCCGCCTCGACCGAGTCCTCCCTGAAGGGGAACTGGTCAAGCTGCCAGACACCCTCCCAGCCCGCATCGCGCAGGGCGTGGAAGAACTCTTGACGTAGTCGCAATCGAGCTCCCTGGCCGTCTCCACTCCCCGCGAGACCAGCTCGACGGCCTGCCGGCGCACCTGCGGGTCGGGGTTGGTGAACGCTCCACGGACAAAACGCCTGGTGTAGATCTCCGGCGTGACCGCGATGGCTCGCAGGCCGTTGCGCTTGAGCGCCGTCTTCACGTCGTCGAGCGGCAGGTCCGGGGGATCAAACGGGAACGTCAGGTCGACCACCGACAGATCACCGACCTGACCTGCGAGGTCGATCGCCTCCAGCGTGCTGACCGGCGGGCCGTATCCATCCGTCGCATAACGATCCACATACCGGCCGAAGTGCCAGATGCCTGCGCCGAAGGTCGGCTCTTGAATATCTATGCGTGAGTGACTAGGCATAACCATGGCGGTGGGATTGGCCGGACGTCTATGTCAATGAGATCTTTTGGCAACATAAGAATGAATTTCGGAGCGTCCTATGGGGTCGCCGCCGCGAGCTGGGTCATGCTCTCCGGCTGCTCTAAAGCTTGGCGTCTTTTCCCACAGCTAACCATGCTTGACCTGGGCTTTCGCCCAAATCGGACCATGTTTGACCTGGTCTTTCCCCGATGTCGGATGCCATCATTGATGATCTGGGCCGCAATTTCGGACCGCCTGTAATGCGGACTTCTTCGAGGCCTTGCCGCCTGCGCCGCTCGCGTCGCGCGCCGCCTGTGCCGTCCGTGTCCGCTCGCGTCGCGTGTTGCCTGTCCCGCCTGTCCCGCCTGTCCCGCCTGTGCCGCTCGCGTGGCGTGTCGTCCGTGCCTGTTCGCGTGGCGTGCCGTTCGTGCGGTTCGTGTCGCCGCGCCGGCCGGGCCGCTCTGCTGTCTCGCCATCCGCGAGGGCCACCGTCTGGCCGCCCGCGAGGGCCGCCATGTGAGTCGTTGCCCGTGAGGCCGCCTGTCCGCGCTGTCTCGTCGTCAACGAGGGGCGCGATGTGAGCCGCTACGGGGCTGTCATGTAAGTCGTTACCCGTGAGGGCCGCTGTACGCCGTCTCGCCGTCCGAGGAGGCCGCCTGGCCTGCTGTTCTTCGTCCGCCGGGCGGGAAATCGGGCGACGGTGGCTCCGAAGGACCCGTCTGATCCGAGGTCTCGGGAGGCTCTGCTGACGTGCGGCGATGTTTACTGTGTGATTGGTGGGAATTTGTGTCCGTTTAGCCGACTGACTCGCGTGGCTTACTCTCTCTTCGTAGTATCTATGCCAAACCGTGACCATGACCTGTAAGCCTTAGCAGCCGATGTAAACCGGTCGATCAACCTGGAACGGGGAGAAACTGTGCGGAAGTCCAAGACGCGGCGTCGAGTCGCGGTCAAGACAGCCGCGATCTCAGCAGTAGGTGCGGGCATCCTTTTCGGTGCAGTGCCTGCGATCGCCTCCATGTCCGCTGCTCCCAAGCTTGTGCACTACACCTGCGACGTCGGGGAGACGGGTCCGACGGGCATCCCGTACGCGTTCCAGATGGACCTCACCGGCCCGCTGGCGACGCCGACGCCGAACGCCACTGTCGTGGCGACGTGGAAGATCGATCAGCCCACCCCGGCCATCACCGCCACCGCGAGCATTCCGGCGACCGGTCGCCTCGCCGTCGAGGCGGACATGGTGATCGCCGGCACTCCTCTCCCGAGCCCTCTTGAGTCCCGCGTGGTCGACGCCACCGCCGCTGCGGCCCCGGCGACGGCCGGCCAGCCGCTGGCGCCGCCTCCCATGCTCGTCACGGTGACTCCCACGGCGACCGGCGCCATCACGCTTCGGCCCGAAGGGTTCACCCTGTACCTGAATTCCGGGACCGGGACCGGGGCCACCGACGTCGACCTGCTCGACTGCACTGTCGCGACCCCGGCGGAGGCGACCGCCGCGGCGCTGGTGATCAATGTGCAGACTCCCGGCGCCCCGGCGACCGGGCCCTCGTCGACCCCGCCTACGACCCCGCCCGCGACGCCCCCCACCACTCCTCCGATCACCACGCCCGAGCCGACCGTCACCCTCACCAGGACCAAGACGGCGGATCCGGTCAAGACGGGCGGCCAGATCGAGAAGACCCCCGACGGCGCAGCAGCAACGGGCGGTGGCGGGGACGCCGGGCCGGACGCCCGTCTCATCATGTTCAGTGGCGCGCTGATGGTGGCGTTCGCCGGAATCGGCGGGCTGGTGCTGCGGCGCCGTACCGCGACCCGAGGCTGATCGGGGTGGCCGGATGAGCACTCCGACGCCGGAAGGACGGCCGCCGGGGTATTCCGGGCCTGGGCCGCACTATCGGCAGGTGCCGGTCCAGCCGCCGTACGGGCAGCCTGGATATCAGCAGCAGGGCTACCAGCAGCCGGGATATCAGCAGTACGGCCCGCCGTACGAGGAGTGGCAGCCCGAGGCGCCCGTCGTCGCCGGCGGCCGGATCATGCGGTCGGTGCTCATCCTGGCGGGGATCGCCGGGGTGGTCACGGTGCTCGTCGGCATGCTGCTCGTGCTGGCCGCGCCCGAGGAGTACGGCCTGGCCGACCAGCGCACCACGCTGCCGCCACGGAGCCAGGTGAACGCCGCGGAACCGGTGAACCCGTACTTCCAGGCGCCCGCGAACGCCCCGCCACCCGTGCCGAGCCTCCCGGCGGCCCCGGCCATGCAGCCGTCGACCCCGGTGCGCCTGGTCATCCCGAGGCTCGGCGTCAACGCGCCGATCAAGTCTGTCGGGCTCGACAGGCAGGGCGCGATCGAGGTGCCGCCGGTCTCCGCCGCGAACCTGGTCGGCTGGTACCGTTCGGGGCCCACGCCGGGGGAGGCCGGGCCCGCGATCCTGCTCGGGCACAAGGACACGCGCTCGGGAAGCGCGGTCTTCACCCGCCTCGACGAGATCCGCAACGGCGACGTCATCGAGGTGCACCGCAAGGACGGCATCATCGCGGTGTTCACCGTGGGCGGTCTCGAACAGGCGGGGAAGACGACGTTCCCGACCCAGCGGGTGTACGGCGAATCGCCCAACCCCCAGCTTCACGTGATCACGTGCGGTGGCACCTACGACCGCACGACCGGCCACTACACCGACAACGTCATCGCCTACGCGACCATGACGAGCACCCGCAAGGAATGAGCGCCGCCGGCCTGCCGGCAGTCCACGCGGTCAGGGCGGGCCGATGGGGAACGGTCACGGGTCCACGCGGTCAGGGCGGGCCGATGGGGAACGGTCACGGGTCCACGCGGTCAGG
>NZ_FZOD01000152.1 GCF_900188345.1 Streptosporangium subroseum
ATGGACCCAGCAGGGCCGCATCGACGGCGTCGACTGGCACCTGGAGGCCACCGGCCCGTCGCACGCGCCGGCCTTCACCGCGACCGCCACCGCCCATCCGGCCGGGGCTAAGCGGCCGATCTCCGCTCAGGGCAGTGGAGCAAGCAAGGCCGCCGCCCGGGCCGCGGCCGCCACCGCGCTACTGACCCAACTCGGCTCTCTTTGAGCGGCCGAGGTGAAACAGCAGGGAACCGTCACATCAGATCTTCTGCGGACACTCGTGGGCACCTGCGCATCGGTCGGGACATCCGGCTGGAGAATGTGCGGCGCCCGTGGCTTTACTTCGTAGATTTACTACTTCGAGGGGAGAACGACTGGCCGGGCCCGACCTGTCGGGTCGGACCGGGGCACCGCCGCCGGTGATCGCGGGTTGTGGTGATCACTGCGGGTCTGCGAAAATGCGGCGAAAACGTCAGCGGCCGCGCGTACGGTGAAGATCTTTCCCTTTGACGCATCGTTACGGAGTCGGCCTCGGGGAACAATCGAACAGCCAATAGCGCCACCAGTCAGTAACATTCGCTGATCGGACAGAGCCCCAGTTCTGTCGGGTTTTCAGAACTACATAGCCGCAGATCAGGATGCCAACACCACTTGGCGTGGCGTTCTGGTTACCCGCGCTCTGCCCGACCCTGTGACCGAAACTCCGCTCCGACGGATTACTCATCGCCACTCTGCGGCTGGGCGTAGCCATAGGAGTCCGGAGCCCCTACCGCCGACGCTGCGCGGCGCCAGCCACCCGCTCCCGGCCCCCACCGCCACGGGTCATCGACCACCGGACCGAAGGCCACGGAGCCCGCTGTCAGTTGCCCACGGTGAACGTCAGGATGGTGCGGTCGTCACGTTGCCCGTCCCAATCGTTCTGCACTCGGATCTGCCTGGTGGCGGTTCGTCCCGGCCAGAGCAGGAACTTGCCGATGCTCCCCTGGCCCTTCAGCCAGGGAGTATCCGCGCTGTCACCCTCGAAGAACCAGATGACGATGTTGTCGACGGTCAGCATGCCCGACGAGGCGGCCCACTGGAGCCGGTAATAGATCTCGGTGCGGATCTCTCCACCGCACTTCGCCGAGGCCTTGAAGTTCCTGGCCGGCCCGCCGATGCGCCCCGTTTTTCTGAGCGGGAGGTTGTAGCGGCAGCGCTCGTTCTTGCCGAAATTCTCGTGATCCATCATGTCGAACGTGATGTTGACGGTCGCGGTCCGGTCGACCAAGGCGGACGCCTCGGCAGCGGGTGCGAAAAGGCCCAGAGAAAGGGCTCCCGCGGTGGCACTGAGGCCGAGAAAGCGGACGATGCGGTTCACCGGAATCTCCTTCTTCACTGACGGTTGCCGTACTGGTGGCTTTTGTTCTACGCGTAGGGGCTTGAGCAACATCGGAACGAAAAGCGGCGCTAAGCCCCATCGCTCCAGGTCAACCCACTGCGGCGGGCTGCCTGCTGCTGGCCGTCCCGGGCGGGGGTCTCAGGCTTGAACGTCACGGAATCAGTCCGGCATCGCGCGCCACGGCAATGACCGGGGACCTGTTCCCGCAGGCCACGATGCTCGCCACGTACCTTTGTGTCACCCCGTCCCAGCCGGGAGTCCAGCACATCGGCACGGCCAGTCACGTTAAGAACGATGATCACCTGCCCTTAGCGCCACTTTCCGTTCCGATGTTGCTCAAGCCCCGCGGCGTGACAGGCATCGGTATAGAGGTCGTTGGCATGCATGCTCCTTAACCCTTTCGAGGCCGTTAATCAGTGGCGCTCTAATGATCGGTAAAGCGGAACTAGGAGACGGGGAAGGGAGATCGAATTCAACGCGGTTTCCCAGCGATGTGCCAGCCGCAGGTATTAGCATTTATCCCATTGTGAAGGGGGCGGCACCGCGGACAACAGTGCCTGTTTCGCCACCTTGACTACTGCCCAAACGGGCTTTACTCGACATTTCCCTCCGCTCATACTTGCCGCAGGGACACGTCCGGGGGGAATCCACCGTGAACGAGGCAAATCTATTGCGGCACGCGCTGCACGCCGCCCACGCCATCGTCAACAACGAGCCGTTCG
>NZ_FZOD01000016.1 GCF_900188345.1 Streptosporangium subroseum
ACCTTGTAAGAGAAGACAGTGGTAGTCCCGACCGGATTCGAACCGGCGCTACCGCCTTGAGAGGGCGGCGTCCTGGGCCACTAGACGACGGGACCCTACACACTGTCACCGGATTCGGAGGGAGCTGAATCCGCAACGTCTTCCGAGGAAGACGCAGCTGGGGTACCAGGACTCGAACCTAGAACAACTGAACCAGAATCAGCCGTGTTGCCAATTACACCATACCCCACCGCACTGGGCTTCCCTTGCGGGTTTCCCTGGCGACTCCGAAAGAATAGCCCAGGTTGGGGGTCAAGACCAAAACGATTGACCAGAGCCCGAATCGCCGTGACACCGGAGTGCCATCTGCGAGCCCGCTGTGTAACGCTGCTGAAGCGATCCCGCCCGTCTATGAGGAGTCCCCACCTTGACCGAGAACCCGTTTTTCGCTCCGAGCACGTTGCCCTACAAGCTGCCGCCCTTCGCGGAGATCCGGGAGGAGCACTACCTTCCCGCGTTCGAGCGGGGCATGGCCGACCAGCTGCGAGAGGTGGAGGAGATCGCGAACGAACCCGGCCCCGCGACGTTCGCCAACACCGTCGAGGCGCTGGAGCGCTCGGGTCAGATCCTGAAGCTGACCGCGACCGTCTTCATGAGCATCGCCTCCTCCGACGCGACCGACGGCATCCGGGAGATCGAGACCGAGATCTTCCCCAGACTGACCAAGCACGGCGACTCCATCCATCTGAACCGCGCCCTCTACGCCCGGATCAAACAGGTCACCACCGAGAACCCCGAGGAGGCCTGGCTGCTGGAGAAATACCGCGTCGACTTCGTCCGGGCCGGCGCGGATCTGTCCGAAGCCGACCAGGAGCGCCTCAGGGAGCTCAACGAGGAGCTGACCAGACTCGCCACGACCTTCTCGCAGAACCTGCTGGCGGCCTCCACCGCCTCCGCGCTCGTCGTGGAGGACGTCATGCAGCTCGACGGGCTCTCCGAGAGCGCGATCAAGGCGATCGAGAAGGACGGCACGTACGTCCTGCCGCTGCTCAACTTCACCAACCAGCCCGCCCTGGCCGAGCTGACCGACAGGGAGACCCGCAGGAAGCTGTACGAGCTCTCGGTCGGCCGGGCGCCGGAGAACTTCGGGCTGGCCGCCAGAATGGCGACGCTCCGCGCCGATCGGGCGGCCCTGCTCGGCTACCCGAACCACGCCGCCTACTCCGTCGCCGACCAGACCGCGAAGACGACCGACGCCGTCGAGGAGATGCTCGGCAAGCTGGTGGGCCCCGCGGTGGCCAACGCCCGCCGGGAGGCCGAGGCGCTGGGCGAGCAGGCCGGGTTCTCCATCGAGCCGTGGGACTGGTCGTTCTACGCGGAGAAGGTGCGCAAGGCCCGCTACGACTTCGACGGGGCGGAGCTGCGTCCCTACTTCGAGCTCGACCGGGTGCTCAGGGACGGCGTCTTCCACGCCGCCGGTGAGCTGTACGGGATCACCTTCGCCGACCGGGACGATCTGGCCGGCTATCACCCGGACGTGCGGGTCTTCGAGGTGTTCGACGCCGACGGCTCGCAGCTCGGGCTGTTCGTGTTCGACCCCTACGCCCGGCCCACCAAGCGGGGCGGCGCGTGGATGAACAACCTCGTGGACCAGTCGCACCTGTTCGGCGAGCTGCCCGTGGTGATGAACAACCTCAACATCACCAAGCCCGCGGAGGGCCCGACGCTGCTGACCTTCGACGAGGTCAACACCGCCTTCCACGAGTTCGGCCACGCCCTGCACGGCCTGTTCTCCGATGTCCGCTTCCCCCGGGTCTCCGGTACCGCCGTACCGCGCGACTTCGTGGAGTATCCCTCCCAGGTCAATGAGATGTGGGCCACCTGGCCGTCGGTCCTCGCCAACTTCGCCAAGCACCACGAGACCGGCGAGCCGGTGCCGGCGGAGCTCCTGGAGAAGATGAAGGCCGCCGAGAGGTTCAACCAGGGCTTCGGGACCGTCGAGTATCTCGCCGCGGCGCTACTCGACTGGGCCTGGCACAAGCTGGCCCCGGGCGAGGTGGTCGAGGACGCCGAGGCGTTCGAGGACGCGGCCCTGGAGAGCGCGGGGATCGCCTTCAGGCTGGTGCGCCCGCGCTACCGGACCAACTACTTCGCGCACGTCTTCTCCGGCGGCGTGGGCGGCTACAGCGCCGGCTACTACTCCTACATCTGGAGCGAGGTGCTGGACGCCGAGAGCGTCGACTGGTTCAAGGAGAACGGCGGCCTCAAGCGCGAGAACGGCGACCACTTCCGGTCCGCGCTGCTGTCGGTCGGCGGCTCCATGGACGCGATGAGCGCCTTCCGTGACTTCCGCGGTCGCGACCCCCGAATCGAGCCCCTGCTGGAGCGTCGCGGCCTGCTGACCTGACGGGTCTCCTCCGCGCTCGTACGGCCTCCCCGCTTCCGGCGGGCAGGCCGTACGGCTCAGAGCCCCAGGTAGTGGGTCACGGCCCGCCCGGCAGCGCTCGCTCAGCCTTCGAGCTTGGCGAGGGCGGCGCGGAGCCGGTCCTTCGAGCGCTCCCGGCCGAGCACCTCGATCGACTCGAACAGCGGCAGGCCGACGGTCCGGCCGGTGATGGCCACGCGGACGGGGGCCTGCGCCTTGCCGAGTTTGAGGCCGTACTCGATGCCGACCTCCTCCAGCGCGGTCTTGAGCGACTCGGGGCTCATGTCGACCGTCTCCAGACGGGCGAGATAGCCGGTGAGGATCTCCACGGCGGAGTTCTTCATGGCCTTGTCCCAGGACGCCTGATCGAAGACGGGTTCGTCCAGGAAGAGGAAGTCGACGTTCGCGGTGATCTCGGAGAGAACCGCGATGCGGGTCTGGGCGAGCTCGGCGACCTTGGCGAAGGTCTCGCGGTCCCAGCCGGGCTCCAGCCACGGCTCGCAGTGGGCGATGAAACTCGAAAGGGGCAGCGCCCGGATGTATTCACCGTTGAACGCCCGGAGCTTCTTCTCGTCGAAGAAGGCGTTCGAGGAGATGACGTCCTCCAGGCGGAACAGCGGGACCATCTCCGACCACGGCATGATCTCCCGGTCGCCGCCGGGGCCCCAGCCGAGCAGCATCAGGTAGTTGACCATCGCCTCGGCCAGGTAGCCCTCCTCGCGGTAGGACTCCAGGGCGACCTTGTCGCGGCGTTTGGACAGCTTCTTGCGCTGCTCGTTGACGATGACCGGGGTGTGCGCCCAGACGGGGGGTTGCGCGCCCAGCGCGGGCCACAGCAACTCCTGGCGGGCGGCGTTGGGCAGGTGCTCCTCGCCGCGGACCACGTGGGTCACCCGCTGCGTGATGTCGTCAACGGCGTTGGCCAGGACGTAGAGGGGGGATCCGTCGCTGCGCGCGACGACGAAGTCCTCCTGCGCGTCGTTGGGGAACTCCACCCTGCCCTTGATGAGGTCGTCGACCACGATGACCCCCTCGTCGGGGGTGCGGAAACGGGCCGCGCCCTCGGTCAGGCCCCTGTCACGGCAGAAGCCGTCGTAGCCCTTGTGCTCGGAGCCGGTCCGCGCCTGGACCTGCTCGCGGGTGCAGTCGCAGTGGTAGGCCTTACCGTCCGCGAGCAGCTTGGCGACGGCCTCGCGGTGCTGCGGCTCGTAGGCCGACTGGAAGTAGGGGCCCTCGAAGACCGGGTTGTCGCCGTTGATCCCGATCCAGGAGAGGGCCGAGATGATGCCCTCGGTCCACTCGGGACGGTTTCGGGTGGCGTCGGTGTCCTCGATGCGCAGGATGAACCGGCCGCCGGACCCCTCGGCCAGTGCCCAGTTGAACAGCGCCGCACGAGCGCTGCCGACATGGAACATGCCGGTGGGCGAGGGAGCGAAACGAACCCTAATCACGCGAGACCACCCGGTTGCTGAGAGTGCCGATTCCTTCGATGAAAACGCTGACCTCGTCGCCGATGGCGAGCGGGCCGACTCCCTCGGGCGTCCCCGTGAGGATGACGTCACCGGGGATCAGGGTCATGACCGCGCTCACGTGGGCGATCAGCGCTGGAATGTCGTGCATGAGCTTGGAGGTGCGCGAGCTCTGCTTGACCTCGCCGTTCACCGACGTGGTGATGGCCAGGTCGCTCGGGTCGAGCTCGGTCTGGATCCACGGGCCGAGCGGGCAGAACGTGTCGAAGCCCTTGGCCCGGGTGAACTGGACGTCCTTCTTCTGCAGGTCCCTGGCTGTGACGTCGTTGGCGCAGGTGTAGCCGAAGATGACCTCGTGGGCCCGCTCCTTGGGCACCTCGCGGCAGAGCCTGCCGATGACCACGGCCAGCTCCCCCTCGTAGTCGACCCGCTGGGACAGCGCCGTCGGGTAGGAGATGGCCTCCCCCGAACCGATCACCGAGGTCGACGGCTTGAGGAAGACCAGGGGCTCGTCGGGCACCTCCCCGCCCATCTCGCGGGCGTGATCGGCGTAGTTTCTGCCGATCGCGAGCACCTTGCTGGGCAGCATGGGCGCGACCAGCCTGACCTGGGAGAGCGAGTAACGCTCGCCGGTGAGCTGGATCGACCCGAACGGGTGCCCCGAGATCCCGGCGATGAACTCCTCGCCGGGACCGCCCTCGACCACGCCGAATCCGACACCGTCACCTGTGGAGAACCTGGCTATACGCACACGACAAGGCTAGTCGCGGTCGGAGTCCTGCCGGACCGTCACCCGGAGCCGTCACGCCGCCTCGCGGGAGCGTCCGCCCGGGGGAGCGCTCGGTCCAAGCGCTCCCGAAACACGGAGGACCAAAAATCTCAACTAACCAAATCGTCCCAATATATCCATAATTAGCCAATAAATCCCCATTATCCGATTAATAAAGCGTATGCGCCGATTGTTGCGGATGTGGAGGGTATTACGCCCTGTAGCGGTATCGGGAGGCCAGACGGTTTTCCACGGGGGAAGGAAACGACGTGACCGAAGCGAGCACGGTAAGCAAGACCAAGGGCGACGAGGGCGCGGTAGCACGCACCAGAACCGGGAGCCCCGGAGGTCAGGGGGGTCTGGTCACCCCCATGGGAACCACCAGCATCGAGAGCGGAGTCGTGGCGAAGGTCGCGGGCATGGCGGCCAGGGAGATCCCCGGGGTCTACGACATGGGCGCCAGCACCGCACGCGCGTTCGGCACGGTCCGCGGCATGGTGAGCGGCCAGCAGAACATCATGCAAGGGGTGTCCGTCGAGGTGGGCGAGCGGCAGGCCGCCGCCGACCTCCAGCTGGTCGTCGACTACGGCGTGGCCATCCCGGACGTCGCCACCGCCGTACGCCGTAACGTGATCACGGCTGTCGAGCGCATGTGCGGACTCGAGGTCACCGAGGTCAACATCAAGGTCGCCGATGTTCACATGCCCGGCCAGGACGGCGACGGCAACGGGAGCGGGGACCAGTCCGAGTCGGGGCCGCGCGTCCAGTGAACGACCCGACGCACGACATGACCGGCCTGACCGGCGAGGTGGCCGGTACCGCCGGCCCGGCCGATGAGATGACCGGTGCCACCGACCTGGCGGACGAGGTGGCCGGTGCCGTTCGACGGTGCCCGGACGTCGCCGAACTGTCGAGCGAGCCGTTCGAGACCGTGGCGACCTACCTGCCCGGCAGAAAGGTTCCCGGTGTCGCGCTGCACGACGACGAGGTGGAGGTCTCCATCGTCGTCAGGCAGGGGCGTCCGCTACCGGAGATCGCCGACGAGGTGCGTGCGGCGATCGCCCCGCTGGTGGGCGGCCGCCCGGTGAACGTCCATATCGGAGGTATGCAATGAACACTTTCCCAATGTGGTCCGTGATGGGCCTCATTCTCGGCATCGCCCTGGGCTTCGCGGCCGCCTTCGGTGGTCTCGGCGCCTTTCTTCTGGTGCTGGTCTTGGGCGCCGTCGGATTCCTCCTCGGCCGCATCGCCGAGAGCGGCGAGATCAGCATGTTCCGGTGGTCGGGAGGGCGGCAATGACCACCCCGGTCGAGCACCGCGCCACGGAGACGCCCGCGAACGCCGGCGACCTTCCGACCCGGCCGCCGGGAGACGACACCCCCGCGGACGCGGCGTGGTCCGCCCAGCCCGTACGGCGAGCCGTACCGGCTGAGCAGCGAGGCAGGACCGAGATCGCGGAGCGAGTCGTGTCGCGCATCGCGGCTCGGGCCGCGGGGGAGGTGGCGCGGGTGAGCAAGGTCGGCGAGCGGGGGCCGCTGACCTTCCGAGGGGGCGCCCGCGCCACCGTCGACGGAGAGCTCACGGCGCTGCGGCTGGACGTGACGGTGGAGTATCCCGCCCCGCTCCTGCACGTGGCCGATGAGGTCCGGCAGCACGTCAGCGAACGGATCCACACGCTGACCGGCCTGGCCGTCGGCCACATCGACATCGACGTGACGAACGTGGTCCCTTCCCGGGTGACGCCTCTCACCGAGTACACGGTGACCCGTTCCCCGACGGCTCCCGACGACTACTCGATGACCTGCTCCAGGACTCCGCAGGCCGAACGTCCCGAGGGAGAAGGCCGATGACGGTTCCCGCATCCGGCCCATCGGACGTTCCCGCATCCGGCCCGCCGGACATGGTCCCGGGGATGAGGAACACCGATGAGATAAACACGCAGGAGATGCCGACCGCACCCGGTGCGGAGCTCACGGAACAGCCCGTACCGCCCGTGCCGGCCGGAGTGCCGCGGAACGCCTCCGCGGACCGGGCGGCGGTCAAAGCCTTCCGTCCGCGCCGGGTGATCCCCTCTGTGATCACGGCCATCCTGATGCTCGTGATCGGCGGCCTGGTGGCCGCGGAGGTGATCAGCGCGCTTCTCGGCAACCCGCTGCGCCTGGTGCCCTACGACCGAGTGCTGGGCTGGGCGTCGTCCACGTCGTGGGACGACCCGTCGGTGCTCATGGGCGCCCTCGTGCCCGCCCTTCTGGGCCTGCTGCTGGTGTTGCTCGCGCTCATACCCGGACGGCCCAGGCTCATCCCGGTCAGGACCGGCGACAAGGACCTGATCATCGGCATGCGCCCCAAGGGCTTCGCCCACGCTCTGACCCACGCGGCCGAGCAGGTCCAGGGCGTCGACCATGCCCGGGTGAGGGTGCTCGGCAGGACCGCGCACGTGAAGGCGGACAGCTTCCTGCGGGACACGACCGGGGTGGCGGACGCCGTACGGCAGGCCGTGACCGCGCGAATCGCCACGCTCAGTCCCGTACGCGACCATTCCGTACGGGTGAAACTGCGAGAAAAGGGTGAACGTTCGTGAGCCGCATGGACAGGAAGACCGCAAGGGGCAACCGGCTGGGTCTGCTGATCATCGGGCTGCTGCTGATCATCCTGAGCGGCCTCGTGATCGCCCGCGGCGCACGCCTGTTCCCGCAGAGCTTCGCGCCCGCCAGGGCGCCGCTCATCACCGACTCGGTGCGCTCCGCCTTCCTCCGTGACTACCCGATGCTGTGGTGGGTGGTCGCCGGGGCGGCGATCGTGCTCGCGCTGCTGGGCCTGCGCTGGCTGCTGGTCCAGGGACGGAGCCAGCGACTGGGCGGAATCCGCCTGCAGAGGGGCCCCGCCGGTGTGACCGAGGTCAACACGGGGCACGTGGCCGACGCGATGGCCACCGAGGTCAGTTCGCAGCCCGGGGTTCTCGGCGCCACCGCCGCCCTGGTCGGCACCAACGCGCGCCCCGCCGTACAGCTGCGCATGGCGGTCGCCGAGACCGTCCCGATGAACGCCATCCGCGAGCAGCTGGGCGGGAGCGCCCTCCCGCACATGCGCCAGGCGCTGGAGACCGACCGGGTGCCGACGGTCGCCCAGGTGAGCCTGGAGTCGCCACACCCCCGGAGGAACGTCGCCTGACGGAGCGCCGACCCTAAAGTGGTCGGGGAAACCAATGCTTCGGGGACTTCGAGGAGAAGCTGTGCCTTCGGTTGTGAAGATAAACGTGCTGACCGTGTCCGAGGAGATGCGCGAGGAGCTGGAGCGCCGGTTCTCCGGGCGGGCCGGGGTTGTGGAGTCCGCCGACGGGTTCGAGTGGTTCGAGCTGCTGCGTCCCGTGGAGGGCACCGACCAATATCTGGTCTACACCCGCTGGCGCTCCGATGAGGACTTCAAGCGCTGGACCGAGAGCCAGTCCTTCCAGAAGGGCCATGCCCAGGCCGCCGCACAGGCCGGCGGCCAGGGGCAGGGTGAGGGACACGGGCACGGGCACGGCCATGGGCAGGGACCGGCCGCCTCCGGAGCCCAGCTCTGGTCGTTCGAGGTGGTCCAGAGCGCCGGCCCCAAGTCCGGCTCCTGAACGGACGCGCCTTCTCAAGCCCCGGGATACGGTCCCCGGGGACGTATCCCGGCCGGGACCGCTTCCAGGTCGCGGCCGGGAGTTCGAGCGCATGCGCGCTCCGGTTCATCAGTGGTCCAGCGGGTTCGCCCTGATGCGTTCGGCGACGCCCGCGCGGACGAACACGCCCGCGAGACTGTCCGGCTTCCGCTCGGCCTGGTCCCTGAAGCACGCGATGAACTCCTCGCCGAGCCCCAGCCGGGGGTAGCGCTCCAGCACCTCGGCCCGTAGCCCGGCCGGAAAGTCATCCGCCCCCCGCCCGGAGACGTCCAGCCCGGTGGACAGCTCCAGCAGGTGCCCCTCGGGATCCTGCGCCACATCCACCTTGTCCCACATGTGCCGCACGATCACCTCCGACGCGCGCACGCGCCGCTCGACCGGCCACCCCGCGCCGGCGCCGAAGACCCACGCGACATGGCCACCCGCCTCCTCGAACGGCACGGTGTGGCTGTCGAACTCCCTGACCAGGCCGATGTCGTGCAACATCGACGAGACATACAGCAGCTCGGCGTCGAAAGAAATGTCGTTCATCGCCCCGTAGGCCGCCGCCCAGAGGTAGGCCCGCACGGAGTGGTTCAGCAGGGCGGGTGAGCAGTAGGCGGTGGCGACCTCCAGCGCGCCGCGAGCGGCGGAGGTGTCGGGAATCACAATGTCGGCGAATCTCATGCGCTCAGCTTGCCCCAGTTGAAGAACGGCCCGCGAGTGGCCGGGAGGTCAGCCGTCGATGGGATCCCGCCATGGGTCTCACGACCGCCGCGATGGCGCCGTTCGACAGGCTCCCGCCGTTTTAGGCCCGGCGCCGATCGCGGTCCTCGGGATTCGGCGCCGATCCCGCCGTTCAAGATCCCGGCGCCGATCGCGGTCCTCGGGGATCGCGGTCCTCGGGGATCGATGCCGATCGCACTGTCTTCGGGAGTCGGCGTGCCGAGCCCAGAGGCGTCAAACGCGCGGCCCGCATCTAGTTGCTAACGATGTGCCGGAAGAGGTCCGCCCTGCTTGACCGATTTGCTGGGATTTGGACACCATGATCCGCCCTCTTCGTTCGGCCCGAAAGGAACTGGCGTGCGCCGCCGCACACAAGCACTCTTTCTCTCACTCGTTCTCTTCGCGACCTGCGGCGCGACGGTCGGTACGGCGGAGGGCTCGGACCAGGTCAAACGCACCTCCGAGTGTCAGGGCGACTGGCTGCCGGCCACGCCGACGGGGCCGGAGATCATGGCGGGTGAGGTCGAGTTCCTCGACCTGGACCCGGTGAAGGTGGCCAAGGACGTCAACTGGCGCACCGACCCCTACCGCAACCGCTCGTGGAGCATGGTCTTCCACTCGCTGCGCTGGATGGGCCGTCTGGTCGCCGACTACGAGAACAACGGGGAAAAGGCGTACCTGGACCGGGCCACCGAGATCGCCAAGGACTGGGTGGAGGACAACCCCCTCGGCAGCGCCAAGGCCAGTTCCTACGCCTGGCAGGAGCACCCGATCGCGCTGCGCGCCCCCGCGCTGCTCTGCCTCAGCAAGCACGTCAGCGCCTCCTGGCTGACCAGCAGCCTGGCCGAGCACGCGAAGATGCTCTCCAACCCGAACCTGTACGAAAAGGGCCACAACCACGGCATCGACCAGGACATCGCCCTGCTCGGCATCGGCTGCCGCTACAAGCGCGACGAGTGGTCCAACCTCGCGATCAAGCGGCTGACCGAGACCGTGAAGCTCGACGTCGACTCCCAGGGCGTGCTGCGCGAGCAGGCCCCGCGCTACGCGATCTACGTCCACGAACGCCTCAAGGTCGCGATGGACAACATCACGGCGTGCGGGCGGAAGGTGCCCGGAGAGATCGCCAAACGGTGGGAGTCGCTGGAGGGCTTCATCGCCTACTCCACCCAGCCCAACGGGTTCATGGTCCCGATCGGCGACGGCACCGCGGACGTGCGGCCGGTCGGTTACGACCAGGCCGTGAAGACGTCCGGCGACCACCCCGCGAAGACCGTGCGAGTGTTCGGCAACGGCTACGTCTACGGGCGCACCGCCTGGGACAAGCCCGAGTCGGCGTTCTACTCCATCCGCTTCGGCCCCGGCCTGAAGTATCACGGTCACGAGGACCACCTCGGCGTCACCTACTACGCCCAGGGCCGCGACCTTCTGGTCGACGTGGGTTTCCACTCCTACGAGAACAGCGCCTACCGCAACTGGACCATGTCCCCCGAGGCGCACAACACCCCCGCCGTGGTCGGAGCCAGGTTCCGCGGCAAGACGGCCACCACCCTGAGCAGATCCTCGATCGGGCAGGACCGGCAGAGCTACCGGCTGACCGACAAGGCCTACGGCGTGCCTCGGACCCGCTCGGTGCTGGTCAACCACGGGGAGGACGTGATGGCCGTGCTGGACACGGTCCCCAAGGGTTCTCAGGTCCGCAACGTCTGGCACTTCGCCCGCGAGTTCTCCACCGTGTCGAACTCCGGTGGCCGGGTCGTGGTCAAGGACAAGGCGGGCTGGAAGGCGACGCTGGTCCAGATCTCGATGCCGTCCTGCAAGCCGGTGAGCGGGCTGAAGGTGGCCAAGGGACAGCAGAGTCCCTACCAGGGCTGGGTCTCCCCCGCCTACCTGCAGAAGGAGCCCGCCCCCGCGGTCGTCTCCCCCGCGTCCGACGGTCCGCTGCTGACGGTCGTGGTGCCCGGCACGGACAAGCCCTCGGTCTCATGCGCCGGCGGCAAGGTCAGCCTGGAGACGTCCCAGGGATCGGTCAGCTTCCGGGTCAACGGCGCGGATCTCTCCTGAGGTCCGTTGCGGCCCTCCCCCGAGGGCCGCAACGGATCCCTCCCGGGACCCCGGCAGCGGATTCCAGGAGAGTCCCCGTCGAACGGGCTCATCCTGAAACCGCTCTCCATCGCGGACAGGTAGCAGGGCACGGGATCCCCGGGACGTACGGCTTGAGTCCGTACGAGAAGGCACGGGGATCCCCCCGGCGCGCGGCCTGAGTCCGTACGCCCCGGGGGAAGGTCAACCGGCGACGTGGCCCGCGCGGAGCAGGCCGTAGGTGACGGCCTGCTCCAGAGCCTGCCAGGAGGCTTCGATGATGTTCTCGTCCACGCCGACGGTGGACCACTCGGTGGTCGCGTCGCTGGAGGTGACCAGCACGCGCGTGACCGCGTCGGTGCCGTGGGTGCCCTCCAGGATCCGCACCTTGAAGTCGATGAGCTCGACCTCCGCCAGCTCGGGGTAGAGCCTCTCCAGTCCCAGCCGCACGGCCCTGTCCATGGCGTTGACCGGGCCGTTGCCCTCACCGGTGGCGACGATCCGCTCGCCCTTGGCGTACAGCTTGACCGTGGCCTCGCTGACCAGCTCGCCGCCGCGGGTCCGCTCGACGATCACTCGCCAGGACTCGACCTCGAAGTGACGCTTGCGCTCGCCCGCCACGGTGTCGCGGAGCAGTAGCTCGAAGGAGGCGTCGGCGGCCTCGAAGGTGTAGCCCCTGGACTCCATCTCCTTGACCCGGTTCACCAGCTCGCGCGAGGTCTCCGCCGACAGCTCGTAGCCCAGCTCCCGGCCCTTGAGCTCGACCGAGGCGCGGCCCGCCATGTCGGAGACGAGCATGCGCATGTCGTTGCCGACCTCGGCCGGGTCGATGTGCTGGTAGAGGTTGGGGTCGACCTTGATGGCGCTGGCGTGCAGCCCGGCCTTGTGCGCGAAGGCGGAGACGCCCACGTAGGGGGCGTGGGAGTTGGGGGTGACGTTGGTGACCTCGGTGATCGCGTGGGCGATCCTGGTCATGTCGGCCAGCGACTCCCGCGGGACGAGGTCGAAGCCCCGCTTGAGCTGGAGGTTGGCCACGACGGTGAACAGGTTGGCGTTGCCCGACCGCTCGCCGTAGCCGTTGGCGCAGCCCTGCACGTGGGTGGCGCCCGCCTTCACGGCGGCCAGGGTGTTGGCCACCGCGCAGCCGGTGTCGTCGTGGCAGTGGATGCCGATCCTGGCGGACGTCCCGGTCGCGACGTGGACGACCTCGGCGAGCTCGTCGGGGAGCATGCCGCCGTTGGTGTCGCACAGGGCGATGACGGACGCCCCCGCCTCGGCGGCGGTGCGCAGGACCTCCAGCGCGTAGGCTGGATTGGATTTGTAGCCGTCGAAGAAGTGTTCGGCGTCGAGGAAGACTCGCTGTCCCTCCGCACGAAGGTGAGAAACCGTGTCGCGGATCATCGCGAGGTTCTCCTGGAGAGTCGTGCGGAGGGCCAGCTCCACGTGCCGGTCGTGACTCTTGGCGACAAGGGTCACGACCGGCGCGCCGGATTCGCGCAGAGCGGCCACCAGTGGGTCGTCGGCTGCCTTCGTGCCTGCCCGGCGGGTCGCGCCGAACGCGGCAAGCTGCGCGTACTTCAGGTCGAGCTCGGTCTGAGCCAGCCTGAAAAACTCTGTGTCCTTGGGATTGGCGCCGGGCCAGCCACCCTCGATGAAACCGACGCCGAGATCGTCCAGGTGACGCGCGATGGCCAGCTTGTCGGTCACCGTGAGGTTCAGGCCCTCCTGCTGGGCGCCATCACGGAGCGTGGTGTCGTACACATGGAAACGATCATCGTTCATGTCGGTCTCCTTCGCGGGTTTGACGATCCGCCGCGCGCTCATTCGGCCTTGAGAAACAAAAATGACCCCTCACGGACGTGAGAGGTCTGCGCGCCGGCGGTGTCCCTTTTCAGCCGGCGCGCCTGCCGATAATGAGCAGAACGTAGAACATGATGCTCAGGAGTCTGCCACACGCTGACAGCATCTGACACATCGATCTCAGGATCCGAGACCCGTCAGACCTTCGGGGTCGCCGAACAGACGCGGTAGAAGGGCGTCTCGCAGTTCAGCGGTTGCCTGGCCGATCTGGTGGTGTACGGCGATCTTCTCATCCAGCGCTCCGAGGACATCCCCGATCGCCACTTGGATCTCGATCGGAGGAATCGCGACGGGGAGCGTCCCCAATGCTCTGCCGCTGATACTGGGGATGGCCGATCCGGCGGCGTTACGCTTGAACCAGTCCTGGACCAGCGGATGACTGAGATAGTGGTTGAAGTAGCGAGGGTTGACCTGATCGCCAGGACGCAGCCTGATCATTCCCGTGCCGAACAACCACCCTTCGTGCTCCGAGGTCACGAGGGCATGGCGCCCGAGCCCCCCGGTCCGCACGCACACGACATCTCCATCCATGAGCCGGTAGCGAAACAATTCGGCGGCCACCTCCGCCTCAACCCCGTCGGCGACTCCCACCAGTCTTCCGTCTCCGACGTTTCGCGGTTTCACCACCGGGAAGTCCCCGCTGGACACCGCCGACGGGATACTCGGCCCCGCCACGAGATCACAGATCTCCTTGAGCAGGACTTGGCGCCAACCGTCGGGGAGGTCTCCGATCAGTGCCTTCACAAACCGATCCTTCTCAGCTCACGCTCAACCAACGCATCCGCCTCGGCAGCCCGGGCGTGAAGGCTCTCCAGTCGTCGTCCAAGCGCGTGGAGCCTACTTGTGTCGGAACGTTTTACCGGGTCGTTCGCAGAAGAGACGTATCTCCTCGGATTAAGCACGTAATCCTGCCCCCGGATCTCCTCCAACGGAACGGACCGGGAGAATCCCGGGATCGCCTCGTATGGTCCTTTCGCACGCCGCCAACCGTCAACGGCTTCCGTGATCGCGCCGACATCCTCGCCGCTCAGAACACGATGCGTGCGATCGGCCATGTTTCCGAGGTCGGAGGCGTCGATGAACAGGATCTCGCCTCTCGGGCTCGCGGGACGTCCGAGTAACCAGACAGTGGCGGGGATCGTCGTGGAGTAGAAGAGCTGCGGCGGTAGAGCGATCATTCCTTCAACACAGTTGTCATCGACCAGCCCGGTCCGGATCGCCCGTTCGCGGGCGTTCTCAGAGGAGGACGCGCCGTTCGCCATGATGACCGCGGCACGCCCTCCCGGCTTCAGCGACATCACGATGTACTGCAGCCAGGCGAAGTTCGCGTTGTGCGCGGGCGGCGAGCCATAACGCCAGTACCAGGAGTAAGCGGCCTCCTGGCCGCTCCACAAACTCATGTTGAACGGTGGATTGGCTACGACCACGTCATACTGCGCCCTCTCGGAAAGGGGCACGTCCAACATCGGACTCATCCGAGGGGCCACATCACCGTCAACTCCGTGCACGGCCAGGTTCAGCCTGGCGACCGCCGACAACTCGGGACTCCAGGTGAATCCATGCACCAGCGGAGTGCGCCCGCCGTCTCGCCTCGCATGGATGGCTGCGGCCACGAGGATCTCGCCCGAGCCGCAGCACGGATCGTAGATCTGTTCGTCAGGACCGGGCATGACGGTCGCCGCGAGGACACGGGCTAGGGAGCGGGGGGTGTAGAACTCTCCTCTGCGGCGGCCCTCCATCGAGGAGAACCGGTCAAGGAGAGCCCGGAAGGTCTCCGCACCTCCGCACTCGGAGACGGCTTGATCCACCGCCCGCACGATTCGACCGAAGGTCGGCTCCCACCGCTGGTCGAAACCGGCCTCGCGGAAAACCCTGGGGAGGTCGGGAGTGAAGGCCGTCAGCCGGGCGATGAAAGGGTCCGGCGTCAGGTTCTCGCCATCCTGTTCGGCGAGGTTCGCCCAGCCCTCTGGATCGGTGGCACGCAGACAGACCAGACCAAGAATGACATTTCGGTAGACGGTCGTCATGCGATCGGCACCGCGTGCTTCCCGCAGCACCTCCCACAGAGCAATCTCGGGAAGCTCGGCCGGAGACTCGGCGGTCGAGGGCTCCGCGGCCAGGCCGCTTGCCGTAACGGCTCCCTGGGTTCCGGAGAGAGTGCCAAGATTGTTCCGAAACCGGGTCCCGTATGTGGTCCCCGGGGGCTCCCCTTGTCTGAGCGCGTTTTTTGTGATCACTCGGCGGTCAAGCCATGCCTCCACCATTGCCGTGGGAAAAACCTCGGCTCCGTCGACGATCACCGGGCGGGGGAAGTCGTGATGACGGCCCTCCCAGTTGGTCACCGCCGGCCGCCCCACCCCCGCGAGCTGAGCGATGACCGGCCGTGACAGGTATTCCTCAAACGAGTTCGTCACCGGCCTCTCCCCTCCGGACGCCGCTTGAGGACCTCTGGAACCCTGTCGAAGTCCCGTAGCCATACTGCGACGGCCGGCTCAAGATAGCCCAGGAGTCTGTAGATCTTCACGTGGTCGGCTTCCAGGCGGCGGTGGTGGATGGGTTCATGATGCATAACCCGATTGCGCAGGAGGACCATTGCCTGCAGGTTGTCGCGCAACCCCTCACGGCGACCCGAATAGTGCGGAAACGCTCTGTGCAATACGGGCACCCAGAGATACCGGTCGTAGGAGCGGCTCAGGAGTGACACCCAGAACCCGAACGACAGCTCGGCGATCACATCGTCAGCGCTGGGAAGGCCGGCGCCCTTGTCCCGCAGGCTGCGCTCAGCCTGCGCGATCTTGGCCAGTTCGTGCTTGCGCAGCGGCGCCGCAACCCACCAGTCGACCCGGCCGAACCTGGCGCTCAACTCGATGTGCTGTGCATTGCGCAGGCTGACTTCCAGGCAGTGCAGGGGGCAGTAGAAGGCCTCGGATACCTCGATGTTCCATCGGTACAGATCCCACGCCCGCTTGTCATCCCCGTCCACGGCGTTCCGATACGGTACGAAACGCGGCGACGAGAACATCCGGCAGAACCATTCGGGCAGCTCGAAACTCACGGGGCACTCCCAGAATGATCGGTTGTCGGGGGACGAGCGTCGGGATATGCTTGGCGACGTAAGCCCCGGGTCCGCCTCTGCTTTGCATGCCGCCCGGGGCACGGCCTTTTCTGCGGCCTTTCCCCGGCCGCATCCTCACTTTGGTGAACCTCTGGTCGCCACAAGCACTCCGCGGTACGTGATGACGGTAGCGCTTTGCATACCTACCCGGCAAGCGTATTGCGATACAAAAACTGTGAACCCCATGCCAGACACTCCACCGCTCGGCACCGAAGTTCAGATTTCTTTGATTTCCGACGCCAATCTGACGGCTGCCAGCCTGTATCCGAACAAGAATGGCCAGCATGAAGGCGACTTATCTCGATTCAGCGGTCGGGCAGTATCTCCTCGCGCACAGCACCTGGTCCGACGACGTCCTCGACGCGCTCGCCGTCGAGACCCGCGAGTTCACCGGGGACAGCGCGCGCATGCAGATCTCCCCGGACCAGGGACGCTTCCTCACCATGATCACCCAGGTCAGCCGCGCCCGGAACGTGGTGGAGGTGGGCACGTTCACCGGCTACTCGTCCATCTGCCTCGCCCGGGGCCTCGGCTCCGGCGGCAGGCTGCACTGCTTCGACGTCAGCGAGGAATGGACGGCGATCGCCCGGCGCTACTGGGACAAGGCCGGGATCGCCGATCGCATCGAGCTGAAGATCGGCCCGGCGGCCGAGCGGCTGAAGGAGCTTCCCGCCCAGCTCGCCGTGGACCTGGCGTTCATCGACGCCGACAAGGTCAGCTATCCCGTCTACTACGAGACCCTCCTGCCCCGCCTGGCTCCGGGCGGCCTGATCCTCGTCGACAACACCCTGTGGAGCGGGCACGTCGCCGATCCCACCAATGACGACGAGACCACCCAGCTCATGCGCGAGTTCAATGACATGGTCATGAACGACGACCGGGTCGACTCGATCATGCTGCCCATCGCCGACGGCCTCACCATGATTCGAAAGCACTGACGAGAACTTTCCCGGATCTCGGGTGGGCGCGAGACTTTTCCATTACTTTAAGTGATGTGCCAAACACGTTGCGCCCACCCGCACGGAGGGAAGGATGATCCCATGGGACTGGTCATGGAGAAATCGGTCATTCGCCAGATCAACGATCAGGCGGAGCTCGAAAAGCTTTACCTGGAGCTCGTCGATCGCTTCGAGAAGCATCGCATCGAGATCGTCAACGGCCGGATCGTGGTGAGAGAAGTGGCCACGATCGCTCACGCCGATGTCGTGTATCAACTCATGTCCCAGCTCATGCCATTCTCAATGGAGAAGGGATGGCGTGTTTACCCGGAGGCCAGGATCTTCCCGCAGGCGCAGGCGGATCGGTATGAGCCGGATCTCATCGTCGTTCCTGCGAATCGCCGTCTCTGGGACCCCAGCCATGTGTACGCGAACGCCACACTGCTGGTCGCCGAGGTCGTCTCCCCGAGCAGCGTCCACGATGATCACATGGTCAAGCCTCGAAACTGCGCGCTCGCGGGAGTCCCGCTCTATCTGGTGATCGACACCTTCGCGAGCCGGTTCAGGCTGCTCAGCCGGCCGGGGCCGGAGGGTTACGCCGACGAGGTCACCGAGTCGCTCGGCAAGCCGCTTGAGCTACCCGCGCCATGGAACCTCACGATCGACACCGCCAAGCTGATCGAGGGATAGGCCCTGTTCCCGGAGAAAGCCCGGCCGGTGGGAGGCCGGGCTTTCCCTTGGGCGAGTGGCTGATGGAGTGGCTCCGAGCCTTGACCGGGTCATTTTGAAGCCGAGCGCCGTTCCCGGTCGCGGGAAATCAGGCCAACGTCGCGCACGGGGCCTCTAGCAGATCTTGTGGACCCAGCTGTGCGCGTCGGGGCGGGAACCGTACTGGATGCCCACGAGCTCCTCGCGGATCCTGGAGGTGACCGGTCCCTGGGTGCCGTCGCCGATCGTCCAGGCGCGGTCGGCGCCCTTGACCGAGCCGACCGGGGTCACGACCGCGGCGGTGCCGCAGGCGAAGACCTCGGTGAGCTCGCCGGACTCGCTGCCCGCCTGCCACTCCTCGATCGACAGGCGGCCCTCCTCGGGGGTCAGGCCGAGGTCGGCGGCGAGGGTGAGGATCGAGTCGCGGGTGATGCCGGGCAGGAGCGTGCCGGTGAGCGCAGGGGTCAGCAGGCGGTCGCCGTAGACGAAGAACAGGTTCATCCCGCCCATCTCCTCGACGTAGCGGTGCTCACCCGCGTCGAGCCAGACCACCTGGTCGCAGCCCTGCTCGACCGCCTGGCGCTGGGCCACGAAGGCCGCCGCGTAGTTGCCGCCGCACTTGACGGCGCCGGTCCCGCCGGGGGCGGCGCGGGTGTACTCCGTGGAGAGCCAGACCGAGACGGGCTTGCCGGCGCCGAAGTAGGCCGCCGCCGGGGAAGCGATCACCATGTACTTGTAGGTCCTGGACGGGTAGTTCACCCCGAGCGCGGCCTGAGTGGCGATCATGAAGGGGCGCAGGTAGAGGCTGTGCCCCGGCGTCGTGGGCACCCATTCGCGGTCGGTCTGGACGAGGAGTTCCAGCGACTCGACGAAGGTCTCCTCCGGGAGTTCCGGCATGGCCATCCGCCACGCCGAACTGTTGAAGCGGGCGGCGTTGGCGTATGGGCGGAAGGTCGCGATCGTGCCGCCCTCCTGGCGGTAGGCCTTCATGCCCTCGAAGAACTCCTGGGCGTAGTGGAAGACCGCGGTCGCGGGATCCAGGCTCAGCGGGCCGTACGGCATGAGCCGCGCGTCGTGCCAGCCCTCGCCCTCGGTGTAGTCGATCGAGATCATGTGATCGCTGAAGACCTGCCCGAACCCGGGACTCGCCATTACCTGCTCACGCTCGGCCGCGGTGCGCGCGTGGTCGGAGAGCTGCACGTCGAAGCTGAGCTGCTGAGCGGTGGTCATGACGGGATCCTTCTCTTGGTGTCGGGCGGCCTGAGTCCATTCTGCGACGGATCAGGTAACGGGAAAACTACTGCATCGACATCGAAAACCGGCAGTGCCGGGATAACGAAGACGCGCCTGGCGGCTCATATGAGCCGCCAGGCGCGTCTGAAGTGAGGGAGGCGGCTTCCTCAGCCGGCTACTCGGGCGGTGATGTCGTCACCGATCTCGTGGGTGGTCCTGCCGGCCCATCCGGTCAGCCGTTCGACCAGGTCGTCGGCCACGGCCTGCTCGACCCTGGCGGCCTCCTGGGCCAGGCCGAGGTGCTCCAGGAGCATGGCGACCGACAGGATCGTCGCGGTCGGGTCGGCCTTGCCCTTGCCCGCGATGTCGGGGGCACTGCCGTGAACCGGCTCGAACATGCTCGGCGCGGTGCGGTCGGGGTTGACGTTGCCGCTGGCCGCCAGGCCGATGCCACCGGCGATGGCGGCGCCGATGTCGGTGAGGATGTCACCGAAGAGGTTGTCGGTGACGATCACATCGAACCGCTCCGGCTGGCTGACGAAGAACATCGAGGCCGCGTCCACGTGGCAGTAGTCGGTCTCGACATCGGGGTATTCCAGACCGACCCGGTCGAAGATGCGGGCCCAGAGGTCACCGGCGTAGGTGAGCACGTTGGTCTTGTGGACCAGCGTCAGCTTCTTGCGGGGGCGGCCGATCGCCTTCTCGAAGGCGTAGCGGACGACCCGTTCGACGCCGTGGGCGGTGTTCAGCGACTCCTGGGTGGCGATCTCGTGGGGCGTGCCACGGCGCATCACGCCGCCGGTCCCGGCGTACAGCCCCTCGGTGCCCTCGCGGACCACGATCATGTCGATGTCCTCGGGGCGGGCCTTGCCCAGCGGGGTCTCCACGCCGGGGAAGAGCTTGACCGGGCGGAGGTTCACGTAGTGGTCGAGCTGGAAGCGGAGCTTGAGCAGCAGGTCGCGCTCCAGGACGCCCGGGGGCACGCTGGGGTCGCCGACCGCGCCGAGCAGGATCGCGTCATATCCGCGCAGCTCATCCAGAACCGAGTCGGGCAGGGTCTCACCGGTCTCGTGATACCGCTTGGCGCCGAGATCGTAGGTGGTGGTCTCCACCTTCGTGCCGACCGCTTCCAGGACCTTCAGGCCCTCGGTGACGACCTCGGTCCCGATCCCGTCTCCGGGGATGACGGCCAGGCGAATGTTACGCGAATCCATGAACGCACCCTACCGGTCCCGTCTCGGTGATCGAACAACGATCTCATTCTGCGGACAGATTCGAGCGTACGACACGCCTGATCGTTTTGTCCACCTTTGCTAGGTATTGACCGTTTCGTTGACTTTCGTTATGGTCCTCAGCATTCGTATCGACGCCTAATTCGCGCAGGTCATCCCCTATATCGGCCTGCGCGGAGCCGGGGAACCACTTTTTCGGGATCCACGGGACATCGAGGAACCTCGCTCCACCCCCGGAGCCGTTCCCCGCTGCCTCACGCGATTCCTTGGGGCGAATCGGCGCATCCCTCGCGCCGTAGGGCGGCCTCCACGCCCGAGTCCGACAGCTCACCCGGCCGGCCTTATGGAAGGAACCATTTTGTCCGGCATGACCTACCCCCGTGTCCTGTCGCTGTTCGTGGCCGGCGCCGCCGTGTTCGCGACTCCGGCCGTCGCTCTGGCCGACTCCTCTCCCCTGACCGACGCCCCTCTCACCGGGTCCTCCTTCCCCGTCACCCGGGGCGAGGCCCCCGTTCCGCCCCCCGGGCCGGCGGCTCCCGGCGCGGCTCCCAGCCTGACGATCCCCGGCCTGGCGGCTCCCGGCTCGGCTGCTCCTAATCCGGCTGCTCCTGATCCGGCTGCTCCCGGTCCGGTGGTTCATGGCCCGGCGGCTTCCAGCCCGGCAACGCCCGGCACCTCCGGCGCACCCGGCACCGTCGAGCCCTCACAGGCACCCGCGACCGCACCCGCCCCCACCGCGGCCCCCAAGCCCCCGAAGCCCCCCAAGCCCGCCTGGCAGAAGGCCGTGAAGTGGGCCATGTCCAAGCGCGGCACGCCCTACGTCTGGGGCGGCACCGGCCACGGCGGCTTCGACTGCTCCGGCCTGGTGCTCCGCGCCTACGGCGCCGCCGGGATCAAGCTGCCCCGCGTCACCAACGACCAGTACAACGCGTTCTCCAAGAAGATCGCCTGGAAGGACCTCCAGCCGGGCGATCTGGTCTTCTTCAGCGGCCTCGACCACGTCGGCATGGTCAGCAAGCCGGGCTACATGATCAACGCCCCGCACACCGGCGACGTGGTCAAGGTGGAGAAGCTCGACGCGGGGCGTCGCGCCTCCTTCGCCGGCGCCGTCCGCCCCGACCCCAAGGGCGTCAAGGCCGCGATCAAGGCCGGCACGCTGAACCCCGCCTGAAGCCTCCCGCCGTCATCGTCCGAGACGCCACGATCGGCGCGTGACGTCTCGGACGCCCGGGTCTCGGCGTGTGACGTCTCGGACGCCCGGGTCCGCGCACGGTGACCACCGGCAGCGCCAACCACCGCGCCCACGTGCTTAGGACGTCCGGGTCGGCGCATGGCTACCCCGGGCACTCGGCATCGGGTCGGCGTACGGCGACCCGACACCCGCCGGCACCCGGCGGCCTTCCCTTCCCACGGGCTCACGGGAGGGGAAGGCCGAGGTCAGGCGCGGCGGCCGGTGAAGATGACATCCCAGGCGCGGCCCAGCGCACGGGTGACGGCGCCCAGCAGGACTCCGCTGTCGCCCAGCGTGCTCGCCACCACGGTGGGGCGCAGCGGTCCGAGTTCGGCGATCCTGGCGGTGATGGAGTCGCCGAGCAGGTCGAGGTTGCGGCCGACGCCGCCGGCGAGCACGACCACCTCCGGATCCAGGACCGCGGCCACCGCCACGATCAGCCCGCCGATCCGGCGGCCCTCGGCCTCGACGACGGCCAGCGCCAGAGGGTCGCCGGCCGCCGCGGCGCCGAAGACCTCCTTGGCCGTCTCCAGCCGCAGCCCGGCGGCACGGGCCTCGCGGACCACGCCGGAGGCGCCGACCACCGTCTCGGTGAGCCCGTGCTCCAGCACCTCCTGGTCGGGGGCGAGATTCTCGGCCGCGGGCAGGTAGGAGACCTCTCCCGCCGCGCCCCGGGCTCCGGAGTAGAGCTCTCCGTTGATGACGATGCCCATGCCGACACCGGTGCCGACGGACACCAGCGCGAAGTGGGACTTCCCCTTGCCCTCACCGTGGGCGTGCTCGCCCAGGGCGGCCAGGTTGATGTCGTTCTCGATGGCCAGGTCGGTCTCCAGCGCGGTGCGCAGCCGGTCGAGCAGGCCGGGACTGCCCCAGCCCGGCAGGTTCGAGGCGAGGTCCAGACGCCCCGCCTCCGGGTCGTAGACGCCGGGGCTGCCGACCATCGCGTAGGTGATGGAAGGCCATTCGAGGCCGGCCTCCGTCACCGCCGCGTGGGTGAGGTCCCGGACCCTGGCGACCAGGTCCTCCTCGCTGCGCGCGTCGTTGCGGCCGTCGCGGCGGCCCGCGAAGCGGCCCCGGAGATCGGCCACCGCCACCCGGATCCAGTCGCGGCCGATGTCGATGCCCGCGACATGGACCGCGCGCGCGTTCATGTCGTAGAGCGAGGTCACGGGGCCGGGGCGGCCGGAGACCTCTCCGACCAGGTGGACCAGGCCGTCCGCCTCCAGGCCGGCCATCGCGGCCGAGACAGTCGGTTTGGAGAGGCCGGTTGCCTTGGCCAGATCCGCCCGGGAGGCGGGGCCGTGGTCGAGGAGCTGGTCGAGGAGCCGCCGCTCGTTCATCACCCGCAGCAGCCGTGGATTGCCTAGCTCGCCTCGCACTCAGCTCTCCTCATCCTACGATCATGGAAATAGGGCTAGCCAACGCCTTTGATAGTAAACTACCTTTCTTACCAATCAATCGCATTCGAGGTCTGCACGAAGGGAAGATGTGCGATGCACCGAGGATGGCTGGCCGTTCCTCTCCTGGCGATACTCGCCACGACCGCCTGCGGCAGCACGAACACCGCCGGAACACAGGACAGCCAGGACGGTAAGGAGGCACCCACCATCGCCCTCTTCCTTCCCGAGTCCAAGACCACCCGCTACGAAGCCTTCGACCGGCCGCTGTTCGAGGCCAAGGTCAAGCAACTCTGTGCCGAATGCAATGTTCTATACAACAACGCCGACCAGGACGCCGCCAAGCAGCAGCAACAGGTGGAGGCCGCGCTGACCCAGGGCGCGGACATCCTGGTGCTCGACGCGGTGGACGCCGGAGCCGTCGCCCCGCTGGTCAACCAGGCCAAGCAGAAGAAGATCCCGGTGATCGCCTACGACCGGCTGATCTCCGGCATCGGCTACGACTACTTCGTCTCGTTCAACAACGTCCGGGTCGGGGAGATGCAGGGACAGGCCCTGCTCGACGCGCTCACCGCCAGGGGCACCCTGGACAAGGGCAAGATCGTGATGATTCACGGCGCCACGACCGACCCGAGCTCCGCCGACTACAAGAAGGGCGCGCACAACGTCCTGGACGGCAAGGTCGATGTGGGCAGGGAGTTCGACACCCCCGACTGGAGCCCGGACAAGGCCCAGCAGGAGATGGAGCAGGCGATCACCGCGCTCGGCCGCGACAACGTCGTCGGCGTGCTCTCGGCCAACGACGGCATGGCGGGCGGCGCGATCGCCGCGATGAAGCGGGCCGGATACAAGGACCTTCCCCCGATCACCGGCCAGGACGCCGAACTCGCCGCCGTCCAGCGGATCCTCACCGGCGAGCAGAACATGACCATCTACCTGAACATCAGGACGGAAGCGGAGAAGTCGGCCGAGCTGGCCGTCGCACTGGCCAAGGGTCAGAAGCCCGCCGCCCCCACCACGGTGAACAACGGCACCGCCGACGTTCCCGCCTTCCTCCTCGACCCGGTCGCCGTCACGGCGGACAAGATCAAGGACACGATCGTGAAGGACGGCTTCTACAAGGCCGCCGACATCTGCACCGCGGAGGTCAAGGACGCGTGTGCGAAGGCGGGCATCGAGTAGATGATCTCGGCTACCGGCATCACCAAGCGGTACGGCGCCGTCCAGGCGCTTGACGGCGCGAACCTGGACCTGCGCGAGGGAGAGGTCGTCGCCCTGATGGGCGACAACGGGGCGGGCAAGTCCACCCTGGTCAAAACGGTCTCCGGGGTCGTCATCCCGGACGAGGGGACCATCACTCTGGACGGCCGTCCAGCCAAAATCACCACCCCTCACGACGCCCAGTCCCTGGGCATCTCGACCGTCTACCAGGATCTGGCCCTCTGCGAGAACCTCGACGTGGTCGCCAACCTCTTCCTCGGTTCCGAACGCCGCCGCTGGTCGATCCTCAACCACATCAAGATGGAACGCGCCACCCGCGACCTCCTGGACCAGCTCGACGTGCGGATCCGCGACATCCGGGTGCCGGTCGCCTCCCTGTCGGGCGGCCAGCGCCAGTCCGTGGCCATCGCGCGGGCGCTCGTCGGCGATCCCCGGGTGGTCATCCTCGACGAGCCCACCGCCGCCCTCGGCGTGGAACAGACCGCCCAGGTCCTGGACCTGATCAGGCGCCTGCGCGACCGGAACCTGGCGGTGCTCGTCATCTCCCACAACCTCGCCGACGTGCGAGCCGTCAGCGACCGCGTGGTGGTTCTGCGCCTCGGGCGCAACGCGGGCGAGTTCGTCACGGCCGACACCTCCCAGGAGGCCATCGTGGCCGCCATCACCGGAGCGGCGGCATGAGCCGGCGCAGCGCACGAGTTGGCGCGGACAACCTTTCCGCCCCGGGTCCTGAGGAGGACGCATGACCGTTCTCGGCATGCCGTACAAGCTGGACCGGTTGCGGCAGGGAGACCTGGGCGCGTGGCCGGTGGTCGGCGGGCTGATCGCCATCGCGGTCGTGTTCGGGTCGCTGAACGAGCACTTCCTGTCGCCGGAGAACCTGACCAACCTGGTCCTGCAGATGGCCGCCACCGGAACGATCGCGCTCGGCATCATCATGGTGCTGCTGCTCGGCGAGATCGACCTGTCGGCGGGTTCCGTCAGCGGGCTGTGCGCGGTGGTGATGACGATCCTGTCGGTACGGCACGGCTGGAACCCGGTGCTCGCGATCGTGGTCGCGGTGCTGGTCGGATCGGCGGTCGGGCTGCTCCACGGCGTGATGCACACGCGGCTGTACATGCCCTCGTTCGTGGTGACCCTCGCCGGGCTCATCGGCTGGCAGGGACTGCTGATCTACCTGCTCGGCCAGGGCGGAACGATCAACCTGCCCTTCGACGGGTTCATCGCCGGGCTCAGCGACACCTGGCTGCCGCCCTGGCTGGCGTGGCTGCTGGTCGCCGTCCTCGTGGGCGCCTACGCGGCGGCCGGGGTGATCACCAGGCGGCTCCGGGTGGCCGCCGGGCTGCCCGTCAAGCCCTCGCACTGGATCGCGCTGCGGATCGGCGGATTGGCCGTGCTCCTGGCCGGAGCCGTCGTGGTCCTCTCGGCCGACCGGGGCGTGCCCCTGCTGCTCGTCATCTTCGGGGCGCTGGTGATCGGCCTGGACCTGGTGCTGCGGCACACCGCGTTCGGACGCTGGATGTACGCCGTGGGCGGCAACGCCGAGGCGGCCCGCAGGGCGGGCATCAACGTGACGAGGATCCGGGTGCTCGCCTTCGTGCTGTCCTCCACGCTGGCGGCCTTCGGCGGAATCCTCGCGGCCAGCCGGCTGGCCGCGGTGAACCAGAGCTCCGGCGGCAGCGACATCCTGCTGATGGCCATCGCGGCGGCCGTGATCGGCGGCACCTCGCTGTTCGGCGGCCGTGGCCGCACCTACGCCGCGCTGCTCGGCATCCTGGTCATCCAGTCGATCACCAACGGGATGCTGCTGCTCAACGTGGACTCCTCGGTCCGTTTCATGGTCACCGCCGCCGTCCTCGCGCTGGCCGTGGCCATCGACTCCCTCGCCCGCCGGGGCAGCGCCCGGTGAGCCACGTCCTCGGCATCGACTTCGGCGGGACCAAGGTCGCCGTCGGCGTCTCCGGCTCCGACGGGCCGTCCTTCCTGGACCGGGTCCGGCTCGACACGGGCGAGCGGACCCTGCCTCGGACCCTCGCCGCGGCCAGGGAGCTCCTGGGCTCCCCCGCCGCCGTGGGCGTCTCGAACTGCGGGGTGATCTCAGGCGGCCGGGTGCGCCTGGCACCGAACGTGCCCGGCTGGGAGGGGCTGGAGCTGCCCCGGCTGCTCAGGGAGGAGTTCGGGTCCGTCCCCGTCGTGATCGACAACGACGTCAACGCCGCCGCCGCGGCGGAGCTCCGCTGGGGTGCGCTGCGCGGCGTCTCCACCGGGCTCTACGTGAACCTGGGCACGGGACTGGCGGCGGCCCTGGTGGTCGGCGGGCAGGTGGTGCCGGGTGCGCACGGAGCCGCGGGCGAGATCGGCTACCTGCTGGTCGAGCCCGCGGAGCCGGGCTTCGCCGACGGTCACGCGCCGCTGGAGGAACGCGTCTCCGGAGTCGCGCTGGCCGCGAGGGGCTCGGCGGCGCTGGGCCGTTCCGTGACGACCGCGGAGCTGTTCGAGCGGCCCGGAGCGGCGGAGGGGCTCCTGGACGAGGCGCTGGGCACGCTGGCGATGACCGTGGCGAACCTGTGCGTCGTTCTCGACCCCGAGCGCGTGGTGGTCGGCGGCGGCATGATGGGCGCCGCCGGCCGGATCCTGCCCGGCCTGTCGGCGGCGATCGCGCGGACGGTCCCGTTCCCGCCCGAGATCAGGGCCGCCCGGTTCGTGGACGACGCGCCCCTGCTGGGCGCGCTCGCCCTCGCCCACTCGGCCTCGGCGAAGGCGAACCCGTAGGGCGTTCTTCGGTCTCGGCGAAGGCGAACCGGTAGAGCGCCTTCGAGCCTTGACCGGGTCGTCTCAGGCACGGCCGTCGCCTCCGGTCGCGGGGAACCCGACCATCGTCGTGTACGGGATCACCGGCCGCCCGGCCACCATCGTGTACGGGATCACCGGCCGCCCGGCCACCATCGTGCGCGGGGTCATCGGCCGCCCGGCCCGAACCCGGCTAACGGGCGGGAACGCCGCCGTTGTCGCGACGGTCCAGGGCGGTCTGGAGGGCCTGGGCGGCCTCGTCCTCGTTCTCTTCGGGACGGTTCCAGGGATACATGTCATACATGGCGATTCTCGTCTCGGTCGCATGCGAGCAGGAGAGGTGATCGGGACTCCGGTCACGAATCCGAAATCGAGCCCGATGCCGCGAATCCGGGTCACGGATCGGCGGCGGGGACTTGGGGCCGGCGGGCGCCATCACACCGCGGCGAGCTGCCGGTCTGCCCCTGTCAGGCCCCGCCGCGGCAGGTAATGGAGTACAAGAACCTGACGCATTTGACACCAGGTTACCTGGCCATCGAATCGCCGTCTCGCCCGCCGTACACACTTCTCACATGCTGAGACGCGGCTGCGGCCGCCGCCCGGGTCGTCGGGGCGGCGGCCGCAGCCGGAGAAACCGAGGAAACGAGGAAACGCTGCCCGGTTACTCGGCCAGGTCGACCGAGCGACCGCTGTCGGCGCCGATCTCGGCGCCGATCTGGTCGACGACGTCCTGCGGGATGCCCGTGTCGACGGTGAGCGCGATGAGGGCCTTGCCGCCCTTCGCGTCCCGGGCCACCTGCATCGAGGCGATGTTGATGCTGTGGTCTCCGAGGATCCGGCCGACGACGCCGACGATTCCGGGGCGGTCGGTGTAGGTGAAGAACGACAGGTGGTCGGTCGGCTCGATCTCCATCTGGTAGCCGTTGACCTCGACGATCTTCGTGATCTGGCGCGGCCCCGACAGCGTGCCCGAGACCGAGACCGTGCGGCCGTCGGCGAGGACGCCGCGGACGGTCACGACGTTGCGCCAGTCAGGGCTGTCGGCGCTGGTGATCAGCTCGACCGTCACACCGCGGTCCTTGGCCAGGAGCGGGGCGTTGACATAGGTCACCGAGTCCTCGACCACGTCGGTGAAGACGCCCTTGAGGGCGGCCAGCTCCAGCACCCGCACGTCGTGGGCGGCGATCTCGCCGCGAACCTCGACGTCGAGCTTGGTGGCGACCTCGCCCGCGAGGGCGGTGAACACCCGGCCGAGCTTCTCGGCCAGCGGCAGGCCCGGCTTGACGTCCTCGGCGACGACGCCGCCCTGGACGTTGACCGCGTCCGGCACGAACTCGCCGGCGAGGGCGAGCTTCACGCTGCGAGCGACCTGGGTGCCGGCCTTCTCCTGGGCCTCGTGGGTGGAGGCGCCCAGGTGCGGGGTGACGACGACCTGGTCCAGCTCGAACAGAGGGCTGTCGGTGACGGGCTCCTTGGGGAACACGTCGATGCCGGCGCCGGCGACGCGGCCCTCCTTGATGGCGGAGTAGAGGGCGTTCTCGTCGATGATGCCGCCGCGGGCGACGTTGATCAGGCGGACCGACGGCTTGACCGTGTGGAGCTCCCTGTCCCCGATGAGGCCGATGGTCTCCTTGGACTTGGGCAGGTGCACGGTGATGAAGTCGGACTCGCGCAGAACCTCCTCCAGCGAGGCCAGCCGGACGCCCATCTGAGCGGCGCGGGCCGGCTGCAGGTAGGGGTCGTAGGCGATCAGCTCGACGCCGAACGGCTGCAGGCGCTGCGCGACCAGCTGACCGATCTTGCCGAGGCCGAGAATGCCGATGACCTTCTCGTCGAGCTCCACACCGGTGTACTTCGAGCGCTTCCACTCGCCGGCCTTGAGCGCGGAGTGCGCCTGGGCGACGTTGCGCGCGGAGGCGAGGATGAGGGCCACGGTGTGCTCGGCGGCGCTGGTGATGTTGGAGGTCGGCGCGTTGACGACCATGACACCGGCCTTGGTCGCGGCCTCCACGTCGACGTTGTCCAGGCCGACGCCGGCACGGGCGACGACGCGGAGCTTGGGAGCGTGGGCGATGGCCTCGGCGTCCACCTGCGTGGCGCTGCGCACGATGAGCGCGTCCACGTCGGCGAGCGCGGGCAGGAACTGGGCACGGTCGGCACCGTCGGTGTGACGGACTTCGAAGTCGGCGCCCAGAACCGCCAGACCGGCCTCGGAGAGTTCTTCTGCGACCAGTACGACGGGCTTGTTCACAGGCTAGATCCTTCTGAGACGAGGAGGCTGCATGGACCTCACCTAGTCTATCGGCGCTTGTGAACGGCTTCACGAGTGTCCCGGGATCCGAGACGGGTACCCAATCCCTACGCATCCCATGCGCAGAAAATTCAACTTGGTATTGCTCCACACAAAACTTCGCTATTACCCTGATAAGCCGTGGTTCACTACCTATCGTTCCTCATATGAGCATCGGGAACCCCGCTCTCGGCGAAGTGCTCGCGCAGCATGGCGGCCCGCACCGGCTGCTGGCAGCGCTTGCCGAATGGGGACTCCTGGTTGCCGTGCGACCGGACCGCTCCGTCGTGCTCGGCACGACCCAGGCCGGTGATCGTGTGCTGCTCGGGTACACATCGGCGGGCACCTACGCACGGCACCGTGGCAGCCACTCGTTGTCGGCCTGTGACGCCGACACCATCCTCGACATCCAGCGTGTCACCGGTGTGCGGGAAATCGTGATCGACGCGGCTGGACCTGCGGCGGCGGCCGTGCCCATCGAGGATCTCCAGCGATATCTGCTCTCGACGCGCAGTGGGCCCACGCCCGCACTGTCGAGCGCGACCCCGACGACGACTCCGACGGCGTACGCGACCGGGGCGATGGCCACCGTCTCGCGCCCCTCGACGGCGCGCCCGAAGATCCCGGTGCCCGCGGCGCCGTCGGCGCCGTGGATCCCCGCGCCCCGGCCCCATCTGTCCGGGCCGATGCAGCAGGTGGACCCCGGCTACCGACGGTGTGACCACCCGATCCTGCCCGCGCTGCGGGCCGCGATCTCGCACCTGCTCTCCGGCTACCCGCTCGTCCACCACGTGTGGATCTCCGAGGCCCGGACCTCCTCCGGCGCCCCGGGGATCATGTTGCACGTCAAGGTGCACATGTCGGCGGCCGAGGACGTGGTCAGGGACATCCATCGCGGAGTACGCGCCCGGCTGCCGCAGCTCGCGGCGAGCGAGGCGCCGATCCTCATGGCCAGGGTCGCCGACGCGCGCAGCGAGCAGCGGATGGTCGAGCTGGGCGCCCACGTGGTCTGCGCCGACGTCACCGACTGAGGACGTCACAGGTCCGGGGTCGTCGCCCGGCGGGAAGAAACCCGCCGGGCGACGACCCCGGGCTTATTTGATCAAGGTGTTCGCGACGACGATGGCCAGGCCCAGCAGCATGTCGACGCACCCCACCTTCCAGGCGGCCGGCCAGGAGCCGCCGGAGGCCCTGGTGGCCCACACTCCCCAGCCGAACAGCGTGACCGCGTTGAACACCAGGACGACGTTGACGGCGGTGGACGAGTTCCACCACCCCAGGTGGGCCGCGAGAAGCGCGCCCGCGGTCGGCAGGGTGGCCGCCACCAGCGGCCACTCGGTCAGCACCGAGCGCGCCGCGTGGACGAGGGGCTTGTCGCCGGTCACGGTGTGGTGGGCGAGCGCGTGCGCGTACCCGTGGGCGAAGGCCGCCACCAGCCCGGAGATCAGCACCCACAACGCGTCGTATCCGGGATTGGCCGGGGCCTGGTCCAGGGCGGCTGCCAGGCTGCTGGCCAGCACGGTGCCGTAGACGGCGCCGAACAGCAGCCGCTCGGACGGCTCGCGCCGCCGGATCCGGCCCAGCATGCCCGAGCGCCTGGGGGATCTGAGAGGTTCGGTGCTGTCGGCCATCGTCTCGCTCGCTGCCGTGAACTGGGACACCACCACACCTACCAGCTCTTTCGTCCGGCCCGGCGTACCCTCGCCGTCGCCCGGCCGGAAACCCCGCCTACCCCATCCGGCGGATCAGCGTGGTCCTGGTCCCGGCGAACGCCATCGCGATCAGCGCCGCCGCCAGCGGCAGGCCGATCCCCACGGCGAGGAGCTCCGGCCACGGCACCCTGAGGATGACGCCCATCCTCTCGAACGGCACCCCGTTGAGTCCGATCTCCCGCACGGCGTCGCGCCGCAGGCTCACCTGGCTCGCCAGCGCGAGCCCGGGGACCAGCCCGATGAGCAGGCCGAGGGGCACTCCCAGCCCGGCGATGAACATCGCCTGCCCGGCCGCCACCAGCCTGCGGGTCCCGGGCCTCGCCCCGACCGCCGAGAGCGTGTCGAGGTCGGACCGGGCGTCCGCCGCGGCCAGTCCCGCGGCGGTGAACGTGCCGCCGAGCACCACCACGGAGGCGAAGGCCGCCATGACCCACAGGATGAAGGCGGGTCTGTCATCCTGCCGGCTTCCCCGTTCGGTCCGGACCGCGACCTTGGTGGTGACGGCGCGCACCGGCCCGCTGAGGCGCTGCTCCTGCTCCCGGGTCAGGTGGGCGACCGCCGGATCCACGACGAGGTGGCTCAGCTTGGCGGTGAACCCCTCCTTGGTGATCACCCCGACCGGCATCACACCGAGCACGTTGAACGGCCCCTGAACGGTGGCCACCACCGCGGGCACGGCGACGGTCCGCTCCTTCGGCTCGTCCGACGTCCACGTCGAGAGGTTAAGACGGATCCTGCCGTCCCTGACCGCCTTCGGATTGAAGATCACCATCTTCCCCTCCGCCAGCGCCGTCTCGGCCGCTCGATCGGTACGGCCCAGCAGGAGGCGGAGCAGGTCGGGCCCACCGGCCGGAAGGTAGCCGAACCCCGATGACGTGGTCATACAGCGGCTGCACGCTCCGTCCATTTGCTGGAACGACACCATCCCGTCGTCGGCGACCGGGACGTAGGCCTCCACCAGCGGCACGCCGGGGAGCACCCCCTCGACGATCGGCCGGATCTTCTTCCAGGACTCCTCGGTGACGTCGTTGCCGTAGACCGCCGTGGCACCCATCGGAAATTGCATCCGGTAGTACTCGTCGGACGCTCTCCGCTCGCTGGCGACGCCGACGGTGAACGCGCTGAACGCCGCCGCGGCGGCCAGCACCGCCACAATGGCGGGGGCCGTACGACCTCGGTTGCGGGAGGCGTCGCGAGCGGCCAACCGGAAGGGCAGCGGGAGCCCTCCGGCCAGTCCGCCGATCAGCCGGACCAGCCGGGGCGTCACCATCACCAGGCCGAGCAGCCCGATCACTGCACCGAAGAGAACCACCGAGTCGGCCACCCAGATCCCGGAGATCATCGCCCCGACCCCCGCCACCAGCAGGATCAGACCGAGCAGCGGCCATCCGGCGCGGTCGCGCACCTCGGCCCGCCGCCCGGTGAGCGCCGCCACCACGTCCGCCCGAGCGGCCTGTACGGCGGGCACCACGGCCGCCGCCACCCCGCTGAACACGCCGAGCACCGCGACCAGCGCGATCTGCCCGGCAGGCACCTCGAACGGCCCCATCTCTCCGAGCGGCCAGACCCCGAGGTAGGACGTGATCGCTCTGGCGGCGGCGATTCCTCCAGCGATGCCGAGCACCGCGGCGGCCAGTCCCAGGGTCAGCCCGTCGGCCAGCACGACCAGCTTGAGGTGGCGGGCCGAGCCGCCCTGGGCGGAGATGAGCGCGAGCTCCCTGCGACGGCGCCGCAGGCCCACGGCGAAGGCGGGCCCGGCCAGCAGCACAACCTCGATCACGGCCAGCGTCACCCCCATGACGCCCACGAGGAGAGCGTTGATCCCCCTGCTGCCCAACCACCCCCTGATGGCCTGCTCCGGCCCGTCGCCCACGGGCGGCGGGTCCTCCAGCACCGCTCGCGACAGCACGGTCACACCCGCCCGATTGATCCGGCGCGTCTCGTTCCAGGTGATCGGCGCCGGGGTGTCCACCAGCCAGGACCGTTCGGCCGCATAAGACTCTTCGACAGCGGTCGTGGTACCGACGGGGATCAGCGAGCCGGGCAGTCCGATGATCTTGATGCCGAGGCGGTTCGGCTGTTTGACCACCGCCCCCACCACCCGTTTGGGCACGTCGTCACGGGTGTAGCGGATCGTCGAGCCGACTTCCGCCTTCAGGAAGGCGGTGACGACCACCTCGTCCGCGGTCTGCGGGTAGCGCCCTCGTAAGAGCGGGAACATCCCCGCCGCCATCGGGTCGCGCAGGTCGATCTCCCGGACTCCCGCGGAGGCGTAGTCGGTCCCGGTCCAGTACTCTCCGAAGTCTTCACTCATCGGGATGATCCGGCCGGGTCCGATCACGGCCTGGATCTCCGCCTGGGACCGCTTCCGCAGCGGCCTGTCACGTCGGGGCTCCCAGTCGTCGCCTCTCAGGTTCTGCCGGATCGGCTCCGCAGCCCTGGCGATCACCTTGGCGTCGGCCGCGCCCAGGTCCATGGTCAGCCGCTCTCTCGGATCGATGTTCCGGGTGACGTCCACGGTCAACACGGCGGTGAGGGCGAGGATGGGCAGGCCGATCATCACGATGATGAGCGCGCTACGCCCCTTGGCTCGCCCGATTCCGCGCCGGGAGATGCGCAGCGCGGCAAGAAACGCGCTCATCGGACACTCTCCGGGGTGGAGGTGGAATCGGAGGCGGGCAGGTCGAAACTCATTGTTGTGTCTCCTGCGTTAGGGGGAGGCCGCCGGCACGGCCTCGCAGTGATCAGGCAGCGCGCCCGGGTGGCCGACGCCCGCGTCACCGGCTGAACGTGACGGCCGGGCAGCCCGGCAGGCCGCAACCGGGCGGCGAGCTCGCGGTTCCCTCACGGGAGCCATGAGCCGGGGTCAGGTGAGACGACGGGTGAGCACCGCCCTCGTCCGGGTGAGGGCCCCCGCCACCAGCGCGGCCAGTATCGGCAGGCCGATCACCACCGCCGCGAGGAAGAGCCAGGGGATCTCGATCGTCGGCGGCGCCCACAGTGGGGACAGGATCCCGCCGTCCTCCATCCGGTTGCCCATGAAGCGTTCCGTCCAGCCCCGGGTTTCCGCGGGCCAGATCGCGGCGATTCCCGTGAAGGCGCCGGCCGGCGCGCCGATCAGGACGCCGAGTCCCGCGATGAATCCGGCCTGCCCCGCGACGACCAGCCTGCGCGTGCCGGATGGCGCTCCGACGGCGGCCATCGTCGTGAGGTCGGGCCGCATGTCGGCCGCCGCGAGCCCGGTGGCGACAAATGTGCCGCCCAGCACCAGAATGAGCGCCGCTCCCAGGAGCATCCACATCAGCGGGGCGGGATCTTCCTGGAATCCGGGCTCGACATAAACGTTGGACGGGGCCACCGTCGCGAGTTCCCACTCCAGATCCAGCTCCTGCTGGAGGGTGGGCCGGTAGGAGGCCGGGTCGATGTACAGAGCGCGGGTCTTCACCTCCAGCCCAGCGTTCTGGGCGGCGGCGACCGGCAGCACCGCGACGGCGTACCGGGGATCGGCGGCCCTGGCCACGACGGCGGGGATCGTGATCTCGGAGCGCGCCCTGAGGTTCTCACCGCCCGAGACCACGATGCGCGCAGTCACGCTCAGGCTCAGCCGTCCGTTTCGCACCAGGCGTGGATCGAACACCACTGCTTTCCCCGAGGAGAACGCGGCCGACGCCACCGGGTCCTGCCGCCCCTGGACGAGGGTGAGCAGCCGCCCGTCCCCGATCGGCAGGCCGCCGGAGCTGCCGGGGAAGAACGGCGGCCCGTTGCCGTCGATGCGCCGGGAGCTCAGCATGAGGGTGACGCCCTTGGCGTCCCGGACCTCGGCGGCCTCGATCAGCGGCACCCCCGGCAGCTTCCGTTCGGTGGCCGCCCTCAGTTTGGCCCATCCGTCGTCGTCGAGGCCTCTGGTCTCGATCGTCGTGGTTCCGGCCGGAATTACCGCCTGGAAGGCGTCGCGGCTCTGGGCGTAGCCACTGCTGGTCGCGACCCCCACCGCGATGACCGCGGCCGTGGCGGTCATGACCGCCGCGACCGCGGAGGCCGTACGACCTCGGTGGCGGGAGGCGTCTCGGGCGGCCAGCCGGAAGGGCAGGGGAAGCCTTGCTGCCACCCGTGTGGCCGCCCTGACCAGCCGGGGCGCCAGCGCGACCAGCCCGAGCTGGGCGAGAAGGGCGGCGGCGAGGACCCAGTTCTGGTCGATCCTGATGGCGAACACGGCGGCCACGGCTCCGGCGACGAGCAGGACCAGGCCCGGCAGGAGAGTGCCGGCTCGATCGCGCACCGCGCTCGCACGCCCGCCGAGCACCGCCGCCATGTCCTGCCGGGCCGCCTGTACGGCGGGCACCAGAGCCGCGATGAGCCCGCTGCCCGTGCCGATCAGTGCGGTGATCACGACCAGGCCCCAAGGGATCTCCAGGGGGCCGACCCCACCGATCAGCCTGCCCGCTTCCAGCGCGGCCGAGAGCGAGGCCAGGCCGACGCCGAGGGTCAGACCGATCACCGCCGCACCGCCGCCGAGGACGATGCCGTCGGCAAGGACGATCATGCGTAGGTGCCCCGGAGAGCCTCCCTGCGCGGTGATGAGCGCGAGTTCGCGGCGGCGCCGGCGGAGCCCGACCGCGAAGGCGGGACCGGCGAGCAGCACCACCTCCAGCACGATCATGACTCCGGCGAGCCCGATCGCCACGGTCTGGTCCATATTGGACGAAGGCTCGAAGCGCGGGCCGTAGGCGGGCGGATCCTCGATGACGGCACGGGATCGGACCAGCAGCCCGACGCCGTTCAGCCGCTGGACGTCGGCCCACCTGACCGGCCTCGCGGTGTCGGCCAGCCAGCCGACACCGTTACCGTCCCGCCTGTCCAGGAGCAGGGTGCCGGGCAATCCCACGATCTCCGCGCTGTTGGTCTGGTGCGGGTTCTCGACCGTTCCGACGACCCGCAGCGACCTCTCCGCCCGCGTGACGACCAGCGGAGCGCCGAGGCGAGCCCCCCTCTCCAGCATCGCGGGCGTCACCGCGATTTCCTGGGGCGAGGCCGGGACCCGACCCTCCACCAGGCGATACATGCCCGCCGTCAGAGGATCTCGCAGATCCAGCTCGTGCGCGGTCACATGGCCGCGCCCGGCCCTGCTCCAGAAGTCGGCGCTGCCGTCGTTCGCCGGAAGGAGCCGGGCTCCGGGTCCGAGGAGCTTCGTCAGCTCCGCCGATGTCCACGGCGGCGTGGAAACGGGGCCGGCACCGCCTGGGCAGCACTGGCCTTGGAGGTCCTGTTCCAGCCTGCCGCGGGTCTCCGTCGTCTTGATGCGGATGTCGGCCGTTCCGAGGTCCGCGGTGAGGCGCTCTCTCGGGGTGAGGTCCGCGGTCGCGGCGAAGGTCAGGAGTCCCGTGATGACGAGGACGGGCAGGCCGATCATCACCATGATGAGTGCGCTGCGCCCCTTGGCCCGCCACGCGTCCCTGCGGGAGATGCGCAGCGCGGCGAGGAGGGCGCTCATGCCGTCCTCCCGCCCCGCGGCCCGGAACTCGCGAACCCGCGCCGCCTGTCCGTTCGCTCGTTCATCGGACGGTCTCCAGGATGGTGAGCGTGTCGCCTGTCCGTTCGCTCGATCATCGGGCGCTTTTCAGGGGGACGGCGGTGGAGTCGGCGATCTCGCCGTCGCGCAGGAAGACCACCCGGTCGGCCCAGGCGGCGTAGCGGGGCTCGTGGGTGACCAGCAACACCGCCGCTCCCACGTCGCAGCGGGCGCGCAGGAGCTGGAGGATGTCGTCGCCGGTGGGGGTGTCCAGCGCGCCGGTGGGCTCGTCGGCCAGAAGCAGTCTCCGCTCCCCGACCAGGGCGCGGGCGATCGCGACCCGCTGGCGCTGACCACCGGAGATCTCGTCGGGGAACCGGTCGGCGACCTCGGCGAGACCGACCTCGGTGAGGACCTCCAGGGCGTCCCGACGGGCCTGCTTCGCCCTGATCCCGTCCAGCTCGCGCGGGAGCATCACGTTCTCCGCCGCCGTGAGCGACGGGATCAGGTTGAGATCCTGGAAGACGTAACCGACGTGGCGGCGGCGCAGTCCGGCCAGATCGGCCGCCTTCAGGCTCACCAGCGGCGTGCCCTCGATGACCACGGAGCCGGAGGTGGGCAGGTCGAGCCCGCCCGCCAGGTTCAGCAGGGTCGACTTGCCCGACCCCGAGGGGCCCATCACCGCCACCAGCTCTCCGGCGGCGACGTCCAGGCTCACCCCTCTCAGGGCCGATACGGCCTGCGGGCCGTCACCGTGCACGCGGGTAACGTCCGCAAGCCGTACGACCGGATCGAAACTCATCGTTGTGTCTCCTGCGTCTGGGGGGAGGCCGCCATCACGGCCTCGCAGTGATCGAGCCAGCGCTGTTCGGCCTCGGCTTGAAAGATCATCGAGTCCAGTACCAGTCGCTGTGCCGGTTCGCCGGCGTTCGCGCGTTTGGCGCGGGTGAGTTCCTGCAGCGTGCGCATGGTCGCGGTGCGCTGGGCCTGGATGACCGGCCGCACGTCCGCCCTCGCGGTGACCGCCATGGCGAGCTTGATGACCAGTTCGTCCCGGGGCCGGTCGGCCTGGGCGACGGGGGTGCTGAACCATCGCTCCATCTCGGCTCGACCGGCCTCGGTGATCGTGTAGACGACCCGGCCCTGCTCGTCCTGCTCTCCGGGGCTCACCAGATCGTCGCGCTCCAGGCGGGAGAGCGTCGTATAGACCTGGCCGATGTTGAGTGGCCAGGTCGCCCCTGTCGACGTCTCGAACTCGGCGCGCAACTGGTAGCCGTAGCGGGGCCCCTGACTCAGCAGAGCGAGCAGTCCTTGCCGAATCGCCATGGATACTGAGTATGCATACTCAGTATGGTCACCGCAAGAGATCTGCATATTCTGGACAGGTTCCATACTTGGGCCTGATACTCAGAGGATGAGCTCGACGCATCCTCCGTCCCGCGCGTCCGACGGGGATCGCGACCGTGCGATCAATGAGCTCCGTGACCGCGCCGTCGAGGGGCATCTGTCACACGACACGTTCCTCGGCCGCGTCGACATGGCGCTTCGCGCACGCAACCAGGGCGAGCTCGACAACCTGGTCGCCGATCTCCCGCAACGCGGCCGGTTCCGGCGCATGGTCACCGAGGTCGTCTCCTCGGCCTCCGATTTCACCAAGCGTGTGGAATCCGCCTGGCGACGCCCCAGACTGCCCAGGCTGGCGCTGCCCGGCGACGGCCGCACCCGTTACGTGGTGGGCCGCGGCTCCGCCTGCGACCTGGTCCTCGCCGACCTGACCGTCTCGCGGGTGCACGCCGAGCTCCGCCGCGACGAGGAGGACTGGATCCTCATCGACCTCGGCTCGCTCAACGGCACCCGGCTGAACGACTGGCGCCTGGTCGGACCGGCGAGGGTCCGACCGGGCGACGTCATCTCCTTCGGCGACTGCGGCTTCCTGGTGATCACACCTCAGCTGATCTGAGCTTCTCCGATCCGAGCTTCTCCGCCGTCAGGGGGTAGCGCGCCGTCAGCACGATGCTGGCCACGACGACGAGCGCGGGCAGCAGCGTCGCGCCGTACAGCGCGGCCGTGATCGCCGAGTCGGGCTGCGCCACCGGCGCGGAGGGATCGGACTCGACGAACCCGGCCACGCCGAGCAGCCAGCTGAGCACCAGCGCGCCGAGCGCGAAGAACACGGTCTCGGCAGCCGTCCAGAGCCCGGTGAACACCCCGGCCCGCTGCCTGCCGGTGACCGTCGCGTCGTGGACGATCACGTCCGACAGCATCGAGAACTGCAGCATCTGCCACCCGGCATAGCCGAAGCCGATGACGAGCACGCAAAGGTGCGCGTACGCCGAACCCAACTGACCGGAGAAGGCCATCCCGATCGCGCCCGCCAGGAACAGCACCGATCCGAGGATCATCGCCCCGCGCTTCTCGTAGCGCCTGGACAGCCACACCCAGAGCGGCATCGTGACCAGCAGCGGACCGACGATGCACAGCAGGAGCGTGGTGGTGGCCGAGGGCTCGTGCAGGATGTAGGTGGCCAGGTACGGCGTTCCGGCCAGCATGGTTCCGGCGGCGAACATCTGCGCGCAGCTCAGGCCGAGCAGCACCATGAACGGCCTGCTGGAGCGCGCCGCGGCGAACTGGGCCCTGATCGACGGCTCGGCCGTGGCCCGTACGACCGTCGGGGCGCGGGTCGTACCGAAGAAGGCGGCGAGCATCGAGGCGAGCAGCGCGGCCCCGATGACCAGGCCCATCATCCGGTAGCCGGAGGCATCGTCGCCCGCGATCACCGGCGCGAGGGCCCCGGACAGCAGGACCGCGAGGCCGACGAAGACCATCTTCCACTGGAGGATCGACGAGCGCTCGTGGTAGTCCTCGGCCATCTCGGTGCCCATCGCCTTGTAGGGCACCTCGTAGAAGGCGTAGGCCGTCGCGGTGAGGAAGTAGAAGAGACCGACGTACAGCGCGGCGGACGTGCCGGTGAGCGGCGGGCCGGCGAAGGTGAGGGCGAACATCGCGGGGAAGGTGAGCGCGCCCAGGAGCATCCAGGGACGGCGCGCGCCGAGACGGGAGACCGTCCGGTCGGAGCGCTGGCCCACCCAGGGATTGATGAAGATGTCCCAGACCTTGGGGAGGAAGACCACGATGCCGGCGATCCAGGCGGGGATGGCCAGAATGTTGGTCATGTAGAACAGCAGCAGCAATCCCGGGACCGTGGTGAACGTCGCGGTGCAGACTGAGCCGACACCGTAGCCGATGCGCACGCTGCGGGGGACGGTGACGACGGCGGGAGCGAGCGCCGGTTTGATCATGACCCATTCAATCGCAGCAAGCGATCGCTCGGTAGACCCAGAAAGATACGGATATTTCCGTATTGCTGCGAGATTTGTGATCCTCCAGCATGATCATCGCAGATCCCCTACCCACTTTGGAGAAGCTTTGCGGCCTTCGCGAAGAGCGACAATCTCGGTCCTCCTGCTCGCCTGTCTCACCTGGAGCTCCGCCCCGGCGAGCGCCCTCGAACCCACGTCCGGCGTCACCGACCTGGTCAAAGACCTCGACCAGATCCTCAGCGACGCGCGGCTGACCCCGGCCCAGGCGGGGGTGGTCGTCAAGAGCGCCGTCTCCGGCGAACAGCTCTACGGCCAGGACGCGGGCAAGGTCCTCACCCCCGGTTCCAACGCCAAGCTGCTGACCTCCGCCACCGCGATCGACTCCCTCGGCCTGGACTTCCGCTTCACCACGAGCGTGCTGTCCACCGGTCGCAAGGCCGGATCCACCCTCGCCGGCGACCTGTACCTCAAGGGCACCGGCGACCCGACCATGCTCGCCGCCGACTACGACGCGCTGGCCGCCCGCGTCGCCGACGCGGGGATCAAGACGGTCGCCGGCAAGCTGGTCGCCGACGACACCTGGTTCGACTCGGTGCCGCTGGGCACCGACTGGGCCTGGGACGACGAGCCGTACTACTACTCGGCGCAGATCTCCGCGCTGACCGCCTCCCCCGACACGGACTACGACGCCGGCAGCGTGATCGTCTCGGTCGCCCCCGGATCCGCCGCCGGCAAGCCCGTCAAGGTGTCCACCACCCCCGAGACCGACTACCTGAACATCGTCAACAAAGCGACCACCGGAACCACGACCAGCGTGTCGATCGAACGGCAGCACGGAACCAACACCGTTCTGATCACGGGGACCGTCGCGGGCGGCTACGACGAGTGGGTCACCGTGAACGACCCCACCGGCTACGCCGTCTCTCTCTTCCGCAAGGCACTGACCAATCACGGCGTGCGCGTGATGGGCTCCACCACTCGTGACGCGACCCCGCAGATCGCGGCCACCGTGGCCTCCCACCAGTCGATGCCGCTGAGCGAGCTCCTCATCCCGTTCATGAAGCTCAGCAACAACATGCACGCGGAGATCCTGATCAAGTCGGTCGGCCGCAAGGTCTCCGGAACCGGGACCTGGGGCGCCGGGCTCGCCGCCGCCACCTCCTTCGCCCACGCCAACGGCATGCCCTCGCTGCGCATGCGGGACGGCTCGGGCCTGTCCCGGGGAGAGGGACTCACCCCGGGCGGCATCACGGACCTGCTGATCGCGCTGCGGTCCAAGCCCTGGTTCTCCACCTGGTACGGCTCGCTGCCGATCGCGGGCGAGCCGGACCGGATGGTCGGCGGCACGCTGCGGAGCCGGATGGCCGGCACCCCCGCCGCCGGGAACGTCCGGGGCAAGACCGGTTCCCTGACCGGCATCTCGGCCCTGTCCGGCTACGTGACCAGCGCGGACAACGAGCCGCTGGTCTTCTCCGTGCTGCTCAACCAGTATCTGTCCGCCTCCCCGAAGGACATCGAGGACAAGATCGCCATTCGCCTCGCCCAGTTCAGCAGGACCGCACCCGCCGACGTGATGAACATCCAGCTCAGGAAGGCCCCGGCGGACGCCCCCGAGATCGAGTGCTCCTGGCTGAAGCCCGCGCAGTGCTGACCGGTCGATGACCGGCCGATGATACCCCCGACGCCTCTGGGACCACTCTGGTTTACCTGAAACCCACATTAATGTCTGAAATTTCGTGACAACAGCGGTCTATGCCGACAGAATGCGGAATCCATCCAGCGTCTAATCAATCTGGAGGAACCGACATGCGTAGACCGCTAGGGGCACTGCTGTGTCTCGGGAGTCTGGTGGCGCTCAGCACGCCGATCGCCACCGCCCAAGCCGCAGCAGGTGCCCCGCAGGTCGCGTGCCGGGTGTACGCCGCCAAGCCCTACGTCACAGCCGCCGGAAAGATCCAGGCATCCGCCGCCCGGCTGGGCTGTGGCAACAACGCATTGGTCCGCATCCGCATCAAACGCGCGGTGGCCGGGACCGACCCGATCGTCAAGAGCGCGGCCAGGAAGGGCTCCAACGGGCGAGTCACCGTGAAGCTGGGGTGTGCGCCCGGCGTCTACTACGCCACCGCCACCGACTACCGGGGCCACACGAGCACGTCCAAGCCCGTCCGGCTGGCGTCCTGCACCCCCACGAGCACCCCGGCCCCAACCCCCACGACCACCGCCGCCCCCGCGGCGACCCCCAAACCCACCCCCACGGTCAGCACGACCCCCACGACCCCGACGACCCCCGGGGTCGGAACGGCCGAGGAGAACGAGGTCCTGCGGCTGGTCAACATGGAGCGGGCGAAGGGCGGCTGCCAGCCGCTCAAGCACGACGCGCAGCTCCGCAAGGCCGCCTTCGACCACTCGGCCGACATGGCGGCCCAGAACTACTTCAGCCACACCTCCAAGGACGGCCGTGACTTCATGGCCCGCATCCGGGCGGCCGGCTTCACCGGTGGGTCCGGCTGGGCGGAGAACATCGCCGCGGGACAGACGACCCCTGCCTCCGTGATGACCGGCTGGATGAACAGCGCGGGCCACAAGGCCAACATCATGAACTGCAAGTTCACGCTCATCGGTGTCGGCCTGGCCAAGGGCACCCAGGGGTACAAGATCTACTGGACCCAGGACTTCGCCGCCAGGTAAACCCCGGCCTTCCCCCCGGGAGACGGCGGAGAGTACGGCGACGCCCCCGTGACGGATGACCGTCGCGGGGGCGTCGCCGTACGAGGTGGCCCCGTCCGTCCCGGCCCCGTCCGGCTCGTGAAGGGCTCCGAGCTCGAACGCTCCCGATCGACGTTCCCTGAGTGCTTCTGGCTGAGGCCCGTGGAGCGCCGCGACCGGTTCATCGTGTGAACGTCTCCGAGCTCGGGTGCCCCTGGCCGAAGCCCGTGGAGCGTTGACCCAACGCAGCCTCTCCTGTGCACCACTTGAAGCACTTTGGTTTACCCGGAAATCACAGCAACGCCCGGCGTTCCACAGTAAGAGCGATCTATATCTACAGAATGCGAGATCCAACCAGCGTCCAACCAAATCCGGAGGAACCGACATGCGTAGACCGCTAGGGGCACTGCTGTGCCTCGGGGGCCTGACGGCACTCGGCACACCGATCGCCACGGCCCACGCCGCGGCAGCCCCGCAGGCCGCGTGCCAGGTGCACGCCGCCAAACCCCGTGTCACCGCCGCCGGAACCATCCAAGCCTCCGCCTCCCGCCTGGGCTGTGACGACACCGCGCTGCTCCGCATCCACATCAAACGCGCAGTGGCAGGGACCGACACGGTCGTCAAGAGCGCAGCCCAGAGGAGAGCCAACGGGTGGGGCATCGCGAACCTGCGGTGCGCTCCCGGCGTCTACTACACCGCCGCCACCGACCGCAAAGGCAACGAGGACAGCTCCAAGCCCGTCCGGCTGTCCTGCACGACGGACGCCCCTACTCCCACGCTGACTCCCACACCGACGCCCACGCCAACACCGACGCCCAGCGCCGGCACGGCCCTCAAACCCGCTTCGGCCGCCCAGTGGCCCTCAAGCAAGGAAGAGGCCGAGGTGGTGCGGCTGGCCAACCTCACGCGACAGACGAAAGGCTGCGGTCCGCTCACGCACGACGTACAACTGCACTCGGTCGCCCAGAACAACTCGAAACACATGGCCGCCACCAACGCCCCTGACCACGAGAACGCACTCGGTCGCATCAGGGCGAGCGGCTTCGCGCCGATGTCGGTCTGGGGGGAGAACGCCGCGTGGGGCTTTCCCACCCCGAACAAGGTGGTCGATGAATGGATGAAGGAGGACGACGTCCCCACTCAACGGGAGAACATTCTGAACTGCGCCTACACCCACGCCGGGGCGGGCCTCGCCTACAACGCCCAGAAGGTCCCCTACTGGACTCTGGTCTTCGCCAAGCGCTGAGCCCGGACGGCCCGCGCCCCCGCGAAGTGAACCTTCGCGGGGGCGCGGGCCGTACACGTTGGGACACCGCGCGGAGCGCCGGGCACATCGAGGTGCCCGGATCGGCTCGCGGTGAGTTCCGCTACTTCAGCCAGCTCATCATCGGGCGGAGCTTGGCACCGGTCTTCTCGATCGGGTGCTCGGCGAGCTCGGCGCGGTAGGCGGTGAACTTCTTCTGGCCGCCGTCGAACTCCTCCACCAGCTCCTTCGCGAACTCGCCGGACTGGATCTCGGCGAGAATGCGCTGCATCTCCTTCTTGGTCTCCGCCGTCACGATGCGCGGGCCACGGGTGTAGCCGCCGTACTCGGCGGTGTCGGAGATCGACCAGTTCATCTTGTGGATGCCGCCCTCGTACATGAGGTCGACGATCAGCTTCATCTCGTGCAGGCACTCGAAGTAGGCGACCTCGGGCTGGTAGCCGGCCTCGACCAGGGTCTCGAACCCGGTCTTGATCAGCTCGGCCAGGCCACCGCAGAGGACTACCTGCTCGCCGAAGAGGTCGGTCTCGGTCTCCTCGGTGAAGGTCGTCTTCAGCGCGCCGGCGCGGGTGCCGCCGATGCCCTTGGCGTAGGAGAGGGCGAGGTCCCAGGCGCTGCCGCTGGCGTCCTTCTCCACGGCGACGAGCACCGGCACGCCGCGGCCCGCGGTGTACTGGCGGCGGACGAGGTGACCGGGACCCTTGGGCGCGACCATGGCCACGTCCACACCCTCGGGGGCCTCGATGAGGCCGTAGCGGATGTTGAGGCCGTGACCGAAGAAGAGGGCGTCGCCCTCGACCAGGTTCGGAGCCACGTGGTCGGCGTAAAGGTGACGCTGGATGTGGTCCGGCGCCAAGATCATGGTCAGGTCGGCCTCTTCGACGGCCTCCCCGGGGGAGAGCACGCGCAGGCCGTCGGCCTCGGCCTTCTCGCGGCTCTTGGAGCCCTCGGGCAGACCGACCCGGACGTCCACCCCGGAGTCGCGCAGGGAGAGCGCGTGGGCGTGACCCTGGCTGCCGTAGCCCAGGACGGCCACGTGCCGGCCCTGAATGATCGACAGGTCGGCCTGGTCGTCGTAGAAGATCTCAGTCACTTGCTTAACCTTTCGGGTTTCCTATGCGACTCACGCGGTCCGGTCGAGGGCCCGCAGAGAACGATCGGTGATGGAACGGGCGCCGCGGCCGATGGCCACCATGCCCGACTGAACCAGTTCTTTGATGCCGTACGGCTCCAGGACCTTGATGAAGGCCTGCAGCTTGTCCGGCGTGCCGGTGACCTCGATGGTCACCGCGTCCGAGGCGACGTCGACGCAGCGGGCACGGAACAGGGTGACCAATTCCAGGACGCTCGAACGGTTCTCGGCGTCGGCACGCACCTTGATCAGGGTGAGTTCGCGCTGCACCGACTGCACCGGGTCGAGCTCCACGATCTTCAGCACGTTGACCAGCTTGTTGAGCTGCTTCGTGACCTGCTCCAGAGGCAGGTCGGCGACGCTGACCACGATGGTCATCCGTGAGATGTCCTCGTGCTCGGTCGGCCCGACAGCCAGCGAGTCGATGTTGAACCCGCGGCGGCTGAACAGCGACGCGACGCGCGCGAGCACGCCGGGCTTGTTCTCCACCAGCACGGAGAGCGTGTGCCTGCTCATGACTTCTCCCTCAACCGGCGGCCCGCCCGCGCGTGCGCCGGGCCGCTGTGCCTGTCTGTCCGCTCGCTTCGCTCGCTCACGCCTAGTCCTCGCCGTCCCAGACCGGCGCCATGTCGCGCGCGAACTTGATGTCGTCGTTGCTCGTCCCCGCCGCGACCATCGGCCAGACCATGGCGTCCTGGTGCACGACGAAGTCGATCACGACCGGCACGTCGTTGATCTCCATCGCCTTCTGGATGGTCGCGTCCACGTCCTCGGGACGCTCGCACCGGAGACCGACACAACCGTATGCCTCGGCCAGCTTCACGAAGTCCGGAATCCGCTGGGCCGTCTGCAGGTCGCTGTTGGAGAAACGCTCGTTGTAGAACAGCCTCTGCCACTGCCGGATCATGCCGAGGTTACCGTTGTTGATGATCGCGACCTTGATCGGCACACCCTCGATGGTGCAGGTGGCCAGCTCCTGGTTGGTCATCTGGAAGCAGCCGTCGCCGTCGATGGCCCAGACCACGCTGTCGGGGCGGCCCATCTTGGCGCCCATCGCGGCGGGGAGGGCGAAGCCCATCGTGCCAGCTCCCCCGGAGTTGATGAAGGTGCCCGGGTTCTCGTAGCCGATGAACTGGGCGGCCCACATCTGGTGCTGGCCGACGCCGGCGGTGTAGATGGCGTCGGGACCGACGAGCTCGCTCAACCGCTCCATGACGTACTGCGGGGCGAGGGAGCCGTCCTCGAAGTTGTCATAGCCCAGCGGGTAGGTCTGCTTGTAGGCGTTGAGTGCCTTCCACCATTCGGTGTAGTCGCCCTTGCGGCCGTCGCCGCGCACCGCCGTGAGGAGGTCGGTGAGAACCTCCTTGCAGTCGCCCACGATCGGGACGTCCGCGTACCGGTTCTTGGAGATCTCAGCCGGGTCGATGTCGGCGTGGATGACCTTGGCATGCGGGGCGAAGGTGGACAGCTGGCCGGTGACGCGGTCGTCGAAGCGGACGCCGAGCGCGATGAGCAGATCCGACTTCTGCAGCGCGCCGACCGCGGACACCGAGCCGTGCATGCCGGGCATGCCCATGTGCTGCGGATGGCTGTCAGGGAAGGTGCCGCGCGCCATCAGGGTGGTGACGACGGGGATGTCCATCAGCTCTGCGAACTCCAGCAGCTCCGCCGACGCACCCGCCCGATGCACGCCGCCGCCGACGTAGAGCACCGGCCGCTTGGCCTCGATGATGAGCTTGGCCGCCTCGCGGATCTGCTTGGAGTGCGGCCGGGTCACCGGGCGGTAGCCCGGCAGCTGCATCACCGGAGGCCACTGGAAGTTCATGGTGGACGTGAGCGCGTCCTTGGAGATGTCGACCAGCACCGGCCCCGGACGTCCGGTCGAGGCGATGTGGAAGGCCTCCATGATCGTCCTGGGGATGTCCTCGGGGTCGGTGATCAGGAAGTTGTGCTTGGTGATCGGCATGGTGATGCCGGAGATGTCGGCTTCCTGGAAGGCATCCGTGCCGATGGAGCTGCTGACCACCTGACCGGTGATCGCGACCATCGGGACCGAGTCCATGTAGGCGTCGGAGATGGGGGTGACAAGGTTGGTCGCGCCGGGACCGCTGGTCGCCATGCAGACCCCGACCTTGCCGGTGGCCTGCGCGTATCCCTGGGCCGCGTGGCCGGCGCCCTGCTCGTGCCGTACAAGCACGTGCCGGACCTTGGCCGAGTCGTAGAGAGGGTCGTAGGCCGGGAGGATGGCACCGCCCGGGATCCCGAACACGGTATCGACCCCGACCTGCTCCAGCGCCCTCACGAGGGCCTGGGCTCCTGTCATCTGTTCGGTCATCGGCTCGTTCCTTGTGGCTGAGCATGCTTGACGACATAAAAAATGCCCCATTCCGCCTTGGGAGGCGGAGCTGGGGCGGCGCGCAGGTCGTAGTGCTTCGCGTTATCGGCCTGCGCGCCGGCGAAGTACTACGAGAATCCCACGGTGATGCTGCATGCCTCTACCTTGGCCGACGGAGCGTCTCCACGTCAAATTCATGGGACACATATCTCAGAGTCCGAGATACCAGATATGGGCGCGAAAGCCTGTCCCATATGAGAAAGCGGAGGTGACAGGCCCCCAGGTCCCCTGGTTCCCGAGCCTCCCCCGGTCCCCAACTTCCCAATCCGGACGAGTCTGGCACGAACCGTCGGGTTCCGGGCGGACGGATCACCCGGGCGGACGGATGGACGTCGTCAGACGCCGCTGTGCAGGCTGGAGAGGCTGGTACACATCAGGGCGTCGACGCCGCGCGCGGCCATCGGCCGCGCGACCAGGAAGCCCTGGCCGCGGGTGCAGCCCATCTCCCGCAGCAGCTCCAGCTGCTCCGGCCGCTCGATGCCCTCGGCGACCACGATCAGACCCAGGTCGTGACCGAGCCGCACGATCGTCCGGGTCAGCAACGTGAGGGTCTCGTCGCCGCCGAGACCGGACACGAACGACGGATCAATTTTGATCATGTCCACCGGGAGCTGCCGCAGCAGGGCCAGCGAGGCGTAGCCGGTGCCGAAGTCGTCGATGGCCAGTCGTACGCCGAGCCTGCGCAGCTCCGAAAGCCGGGTGATGGTCTCCTCGGCGTCCTCGACCAGCATCTCCTCGATGACCTCGAGGGTCAGTGCGCTGGGCGGCAGGCCGCTCTCCGTGAGCGCCGACTCCACGGTCTCCACAAAACGCGGCGCCATGATCTGCCGGGACGACAGATTGAGCGAGAGCCCGATGTCCCAGGAGGAGGTGCGCCAGGCGGCCACCTCCCGGCAGGCCTCACGCAGGATCCACTCGCTGAGCGGCACGATCAGGCCGGTGTCCTCGGCCGGGCCGAGGAACTGCTCCGGCGGCACGAACGTGCCTCCCCGCACCCAGCGGACCAACGCCTCGACCGCGGTGACGCGCGAGGTGGCCAGGTCCACCACCGGCTGGTACTCGATCGCGAACTGGTTCTCCAGCAGCGCCCGCTGCAGGTCGGCGGCGAGCTCCAGGCGGCGCACCACGTCGGCGTGCATGTGCGCGGCGAACACCTCGACCCGGCGCCCGCCCAGCTCCTTGGCCCTGGCCATCGCCACGTCGGCGTTGCGGATCAGGTCCGCGGAGGACACGTCGTCGTCGGCGAAGGCCACTCCGACGCTCGCGGTCAGCGCGATGTCACGGTCCGCCACCCGGAACGGCTCGGACGAGACCGTACGGACCAGCCGCTCGGCCAGGTCCACCGCCGTCTGGGCGTCCACCGCCGACTCCAGCAGCACCGCGAACTCGTCACCGCCCCAGCGCGCCAGGGTGTCGTCGGCCCGCACCGTGGCGCGGAGCCTGCGAGCCGCCTGGCCGAGCAGGTAGTCGCCGCTGGCGTGGCCGACCGAGTCGTTCACCGCCGTGAAGCCGTCCAGGTCCAGGAAGACGACGACGGCGCTGCTCGCGCCGGGACGGACCAGCACCTCCCGGGTGCGTTCTTCGAAGTAGGCCCGGTTGGGCAGTCCCGTGACGCCGTCGTGGAAGGTCAGGTGGGCGACCTGGTTGCGCAGGGCCTCCTGGTCGCTGATGTCGCGCGTGGTGATCAGCAGCAGTTCCTCGCCGCGCACATGCCGGGTGGCCACCGACTCGGTGGGCCGCCAGGTGCCGTCGGACGCCCTGACCCGGCAGGCGACCATGCAGGTGCCCGGCCCAGGGGCCGGCTCCTCGTCCAGGCTCATCGCGCGCAGCGCCACCTGGATGCCGGGCACGTCCTCGGGGTGGATGTAGTCGAAGATCTTCCCGCCGATCAGATCCTCGGGGCGGTAGCCGTACGTGGTCTCGACACCTTCGCCGATCTCCCGCACGACGCCGTCGTAGTCGCACATCAGGACCACGTCCCCGGTGCTCTCGGCGAGATCGTGCAGCTGCCGCTCTCCGAGGTCGACCAGGCGCCGCATCCGGCCGGTCTCCACCAGCATCAGGAACAGGCGCACCGCCAGGAGCCCGACGATCGACGCGGACACCGCGGCCAGGACCTGCACCGGCCCCTGCATCCTGCCCTCGATCACGCGGAAGAGCACCACGCCCGTGGCCACGACGACAAGGAGCAGCGGCACCGACGCGATCAACGAGGACGTGCTCTCGCGGACGGACAGCGTGCCCGGTTCGTCGTCGCCCTCCTCCGAGTCCGCCACCCGCGCCGTGCGGTCGCTCCACGGGACCGCCGCGAGCAGCAGGAAGGCCGCGGGGGCCAGCCACACCCAGGTGAGCGAGGGCGCGGCATCGCTCACCCTGGTCAGCGCGGTGGCCATCTCGGCGATCGTGATGGCGGCGAGCACGGCCAGCGCGGCCAGCCCCACCGGCCAGGCGGATCTCCGGATCGGCACCACCGCTGGACCGACGACACACGTGAGGATCAGGCAGAACAGCGGCGAGGCGAAGGTGACCGCGAAGTCGCCCGCGTCGCCGGCCTCGCCGTAGACCGGGGCCAGTAGAAGCACCCAGGTGATCACGAAGACCGAGGCGGCGCACACGTAGCCGTCGGCGAGGTCACGCAGCAGCGCGTGCCCGTACGCGGGCCGGGTGGCGCAGAGGGCGGTGCCGACGGCGATCATGGCCGTGCCCACGAGAAGCATCAGGTCGGCGAAGGTCACCACGAAGGGCGTGCCGTCCGCGAGCGGCCGCACGCCGATCCCGACCAGCCAGGTGAGCGAGCCACCCGCCAGCCATCGCCAGGCCATCGCCCTGCGCCGGTCGGCCACCCTGGTCGCCGCGGTGAACAACGAGATCGCGGCGGTCGTGGCGGCGATGAAGCCCGCCACCGCCCCGACGACCACGGCGGAAGCGCCGCTGACAAACGCGGCGACGAGCCCCACCGCACCGATGCCGGCGGCGGCGGTCAGCGGTACCCGGGGGTCACGCCAGCGGATCAATGTCGTCTGCCCATCGGTGTCGATTCGTCTCGCTGCTGCAGCATCCCTTTATTCGCTGCGCTCGCGTTGCCGTTGCCGACGCATCATCCTCCGCGCCCGCAACGCCACATGGTCAGTGTGTGCCGTTCCGCCGGTCTGAGTGGTGACAACGCCATAGTCGTCACCGATCTGATAACCACGCGGACGATAACGATCGCAGTTATCGACCGTACGCACCCCAGGTCACGAGGTAGCCACGGTCCGGATTCCTTTGCTGGTCAGTAGGAATCCGTGATCACATTCTTCAGCGCCTCCCCCGCGAGGTAGCGCAGGAGCTGCGAGCGGAGCAGCTTCAGCATGCGCCTTTCCGAGGCCGGACTGCTGCCCGCGACATGCGGAGTGATGAAAACTCCCGGCGCCGTCCAGAGAGGATGGCCCGAGGGCAGCGGCTCGGGATCGGTGACGTCGAGCGCGGCCAGGATCCGGCCTTTCCCCAGTTCGGCGACGAGCGCGTCGGTGTCCACGACCGTTCCCCTGGCCGCGTTCACCAGGACGGCGCCGTCCTTCATCGCCGACAGGAAGTCCGCGTCCACGAGGCCGACGGTGGAGGGGGTGGACGGGACCAGCAACACCACCACGTCCGCCCTGGGCAGCAACTCCGGCAGCTCGTCCTGGCCGTGCACGTTCGCCCGCGCGGTCCTGGCCACCCGGACGACGTTCACCTCGAAACCGTCCAGCCGCCGTTCCAGGGCCTCGCCGATCGAGCCGTAGCCGATGATCAGCACCGTGGAGTCGGCCAGCACGCCGGTGTGGTGGTAGGTCCACTCACCGTCCCGCTGCGCGGCGGCGAACCCCGGGAACTCCCGCAGCACGGCGATCATGGCTCCCACCGCCCACTCCGCGGTGCCCGCGTCATGCACCCCTCGCGCGTTGCACAGCGTCACGCCCTCCGGCAGATGAGGCCGGTAGAGGTCGACACCGGCCGTGACCGTCTGCAGCAGCCGCAGCCGGGGCATCCGGGCGAGCAGCTCCGGGAGCCGCGCCACCGGGAGCAGCGGCGGGACCCAGACCTCGACCTCCTCCGCTCCTCGCGGTACGGCTTCCGTGCCGTCGTAGACGGCGCACTCCACATCGGGCAGATCGCTCAGCACATCGACGGCGGCTTTGGAGGGGACCCAGATCTTCATGCCTGCATTATCCAGCCGCGCCATCCACGAGATCATCCTGGCGCGGAGGCGGGTCTACTGATCGACGACGGTGTCCGCGGTGTCGCCGTCATCGGAGGCGTCCACCGCGCCGGGGATGTCTGCGGTGTCGGCGGTGTCGGCGGGGGTGGTGGCGGCGGGCACGCACTTCAGGTCCGTCTCCGGACGGTAGACCGTGGTCTCCTTGACCCGCTTGATCTCCTTGCCACCCTGCGCGAAGACGCGCCAGACGTCGATCGTGAAGCCCGGCTGACCGACCATGGCGATGCAGCTGGGGCTGCTGTCGGTCTCGCTCTTGAACGGGGTGATGTTGTAGCGCTCGGAGGGGACCGACGTGATGTCGTAGCGCTTGGTGCTCCAGAAGGCGACCGTGACCGAACTGCTTGAGAAGGAGGTCTTCACCAGCACGCCGTACTTGGAGTCGTTCTTCCAGCGGAAGTCGGGCTCGGGCCAGGAGACCGTGGACTCGCGGCCGGCCGGGTAGCGGGAGATGTAGAACTCGTGCGCCACGTGCTGGACGTCCTCGAAACCACCGAAGTAGACGGCGTTGTACATGGTGGTGACGAACTGGGAGATGCCGCCGCCGACCGAGTCGATCAGCCGGCCGCCCTGGATCATCGGGGCCGGGACGAAGCCGCGGGCCGTGTCGCGCTGGCCGATGACGCCGTTGAGCGAGAAGGTCTCGCCGGGCTTGACCAGGTAGCCGTCGAGGAGCTTGGCGATCGTCTGGATGTTGGTCACCCGGGGAAGGCAGCAGTCGTACGGCGTGGTGAACTCGCTGACCTTCTCCTTGATGCCGAGCCCGCGGGCCTCGGCCTCGGAGATCCGCGGCTGGACGGTCGCGAGGGTGACCGGGATGGTCCGGCTGCCGCCCTGGGTGACCATCTCGGCCACGTCGCCCGCGAGCTTCTTGTCGTCGATGCCCTTGCCCTTGTGCCCGGGAATCAGCTTGGGCTTTCCGGCGACGATCTGGAAGGTGGGTTCGCGGGGGGCCAGGGACGGGTCGACGAGGTTCTTCTCCACGGTCGCGATGGCGCTTCTGGCGTCGAACGACGGGCTCATGCCACCGGAGTCGTCAGGCTCGAAGGACAGGTGCGCGGCGAGGGTCTCGACCGGCAACCGGGCCTGCTTGCCCGCGTATGTCAGGGTGACGGGACCGGACAGGGCCTTGTCCGCGTCGGCCGCGGCCTTCTTGACCACATCCGCCGTGACCTTGGGCTTGATCACCGAAACCGGCAGCCGGACCTCGGCCTCGGGGCCGAGGAACGCCTTCCTGATGGCGCCGCCGGCGGCCTCCTGCTCCAGGATGCGGCCGTCCTGGGGCGTCACGACGACCGGCTTGACGCCTTCGAACGTCACCTTGCCCTCGCGGACCTTGACATCGATCTTCTTGGCCAGGGACTTGACCGCGCTCTCCAGAAGATCGGAGTCGACCGAGATCTGAGGCTCCAGCAGGAGGGTGCCGGTGAGCGCCCGCCAGACCTCCATGGGTGAGGGGAAGTCACTGGGCGCCTGGTCGATGGTGGCGACGACGTCGAACTCCAGCCCGGCCTTGTCGGGGTCGATGTCGTATTTCTTGCCCGCGGCCAGAAGCGTCATCTCGCGGGAGGCCTTGTCCGCCAGCTGCGCCCTGAGCTTGTCGGCCGCCTCCGTCGCGGTCAGCCCGCCGATGTCGATGTTCTGGACCCGGGTGCCGGGGAGCATCTTGCCCGACATGACGACCGCGGGGATCGCGTAGGCGAGGCCCGCGAGCAGCAGGACGGTCACGACGACGAGGACGAGCGTCCGGCTCCGGCGGCGGCGCGGAAGCGGCTCCTCGTAGCGGAGGGGTTCGAGTTGCGGGGAGCCGCCGCCACCGCCGGGCATGAGCCCGGGCTCGTCACGGAGGGAGCGCTGCGGAAGGGCGCGCTCAGGCGGGGCGGGCATCTGCCAGGGCTGCGACGGCTGGGCCGCGGGCGGCAGCCCGGGCGATCCCCCCGCGGGGCCGGCGGGCCCGGCGGGAGAGCCGAAACCCGAGGAGCCGAAGATGTCGGGTGAGACGCCCGGAGGAAGTCGCGATCCTCCCTGGGGTTTCACACCGCTGGGGCCGCGAGCGCCCGGTGGGACGGGACGTGAGGGCTTGGGTATCGCCTCGAAGGGATCCGTCGGCGGGTCGATCGACGCTCCGGCGTTCCGCACGGCCTCCGTCTCCTCCTACTTCGCAGCTTTTATCTCTGGCAACCCTAAACCACAACCGTCAGACAACGTCCGCAAAGCAATAACAATTGACTGCCTCCCCCGACTGGAACCGGGTGATCCCGGTAACCGAATCGTGGTGTCGCTCCCGGCGGCCGGCCCCCGGCACGCGAGGCCGCACGAACAGCACGGTCGCCACCCGAGGTTCGCGATCATCCCGTCCAACGGTAGCGGTGTTCGGGCCGTCCGGCGGTACCGTAACGCGGCCGGAGCTCCGCCTGTCCCACCGCGCACAGGTGTTCCAGGTAGCGGCGGGCGCTGACCCGGGAGAGGCCGGTGAGCACGGCGGCCTCGGCCGCCGACAGATCCGTGCCGCTCGCCTTGAGCGCGTCGGCGACCAGGGCGCACGTGGGGGCGGACAACCCCTTGGGCAGCGGCGGCGGCCCTCCCTTGGCCAGGCCGAACAGGCTGTCGACCTCGTCCTGGCGGGCCTCGGAACCGATCCTGGCGAGCCGCCTGCGGGTCTCGGCGTACTGTTCGAGACGTTCGGTGAGGGCCCGCGCCGTGAACGGCTTGATCAGGTAGTTCACCGCACCGCCGCGCATGGCCGCCCGGACCGTGGTCACGTCGCGCGCGGCAGTGATCATCAGGACGTCGACCGGGTGGGAGGCGCCTCGGAGCGCCGTGAGCACGTCGAGTCCGGACATGTCGGGCAGGTAGATGTCGAGCAACACCAGGTCGGGGCCGTGCACGGCCACCCCCGAGATCGCCGCGCCTCCGGTGTGCACGGCGTCGACCACCGTGAATCCGGGCACCCGCGCCACGTAGCCGCTGTGAATTCTGGCCACCATGAAGTCGTCGTCCACCACCAGCACGCGAATCACTCCGGCGTCCCCAGCCTCGTGGCCTCGCCCTGCCCGGCCACTCCCGCGGTCTCGCCGCCTCCGGTGTCCCGGGCGCTCCGGACAGGTTCGCCGGCCGCCGTGCCCTCACCCGTGGGCAGCAGGGCGGTGAAGACGGCGCCGCCCGCGTTGTGCATCCGCACCCAGCCACCGCGGCGCGCGCAGGCCTGGCGGGTCAGGGCCAGGCCGAGGCCACGCGGTCCCGCGTGGGCGACCTTGGTGGTGAACCCCTCGCGGAACACCTCGCCGGCCAGGTCGGGGGTGATCCCGGGACCCGAGTCGCCGACCCTGACGTGCAGGCCGTCCGTCTCGGTGCGGACCGAGACCTCCACCGTGCCCCCGGTCTCCTGAAGCGCGTCCAGGGCGTTGGCGACCAGGTTGCCGACGACCAGGACCGCGTCGTGCGGGTCGCCGAGCATGCCCTCCTCCACCCGGGAGTCATCGGAGAGCACCAGGGACGCGCCCCGCTCGGCCGCCTCCGCGGACTTGGCCAGCAGCAGCGCGGCCAGCGTGGGGTCGGCGACCTTCTCCCTGATGCCGGACGCGTGCCGGCTGTAGGCCTCGGTGGTCTGGGTGATGTAGCTGACCGCCGTCTCGTGCTCGCCGAGCTCCAGCAGGCCGACCACGGTGTGCATCCGGTTGGCGAACTCGTGGGCCTGGGCGCGCAGCGCGCCGGTCGTGGTGCTGGCCTGGTCGAGCTCGCGCGCCAGCCGTACCAGCTCGGTCCGGTCGCGCAGGGTGACCACCCAGCCGCTCTGCTGCTCGCGGACCGCCACCGGGGTGCGGTTGAGCACCAGCACCCGGTCGCGGTGGAGCACCACCCGGTCGTCACCGGAGTCCACGCCGTCCAGCACGTCGCGCATCCGGTCGGACAGGGGCATCTCCCGCAGGCCCCGTCCGACATCGTGCTGGGAGAGGCCGAGCAGGTCGCGGGCCGCGTCGTTGATCAGCGTCACCCTGCTCTGGAGGTCCAGGGCGAGCACCCCCTCCTTGACACCGTGCAGCACGCCCTCGCGCTGTTCGAGCAGGGCCGCGATCTCCCTCGGCTCCAGGCCGAAGGTCTGGCGGCGGACCCGCCGGGCGATCAGCGCGGTGGCGCCGGATCCGGCGAGGAGTACGGCGAGCACGGTCCACAGCAGCGGCGGCAGCGCCTCGCCGAGCTGGTCGGCGACCGTTCCCTCCAGGACGCCGACCGAGGTCAGGCCGATGATCTTCCCGGAGGCGTCGAAGATGGGGGCCTTGCCGCGCACCGAACGGCCGAGGGTGCCGGTCTGGATGCCGGTCCAGGGGCGGCCGCTCACCAGTATCTCCGAGCCGTCGGTGGAGAGCTTCTTGCCTATCAGGGCCGTGTTGGGATGCGCGTAGCGGATCTGCTCGCGGTTGGCGATCACCACGTAGTCGGCGCCGGTGGCCGCCTGGACCCCCGCCGCGATCGGTTGCAGGCTGAGCTCGGGCCTGGCCTGGCCAAAGGCCTCACGCACCTGGGGCAGCCCGGCCACGGACTCGGCGATCGCCAGTGCTCGCTGCTGGTACTGCTGGTCGAGCTGGTCGCGGGTGTGCTCCACCCAGACGCCTGCCGTACCACCGACCGCAAGAAACACGATCACCATCTGCAGAAAGAACAGCTGGGTGCCAAGCGAGGCGTTGAGTAGGCGTCGCACGAGTCGGCTCCCTGGTCAGGGGACCTTATGAAAGCAGCCCGAGATAACAACGGGGTCGCGGCGGCCATGACCAATACGACCGATACGACGGCAAGCACGCAAAGCATCGACACCGTGATCGCTTAGCCTCAGCATCCTCACCACGCTTTCTTTATGTTGTTGGGAGTTAACGATGCGTCTTCGGAGACTGGCGGCCCTCGCTGCCCTGTCCCTCGCCCTCACCGCGTGCGGCTCGGGTGGGGGATCCGACGCGAACGCGCTGAGGATCATGGCTCCGGCCGCGCCGGGAGGCGGCTGGGACCAGACCTCCCGCATCGCCGAGCAGGCCTTCAGGTCGGTCGACCAGTCGCGCAAGGTCGAGGTCTACAACGTGCCCGGCGCGGGCGGCAGCATCGGCCTGGCCCAGCTCGCGGGTGAGAAGGGCAACGGCGACCTGCTGATGACCATGGGCCTGGTCATGGTCGGAGCGCTGGAGCAGAACAAGTCGAAGGTCACCCTGGCCGACACCACTCCCATCGCGAAGCTCACCGAGGAGTACGAGATCGTCGTGGTTCCGGCGGACTCGCCGTACGCGACGCTGGCCGACCTGGTGACGGCGTGGAAGGCCGACCCGGCGAAGATCGCCATCGCGGGCGGCTCCGCCGGGGGCACCGACCACATCGTGGCGGGCCTGATGGCCAAGGCCGGTGGCATCGACCCCAAGTCGGTCAACTACATCGCCCACTCCGGCGGCGGTGAGGCGCTCAACGCCCTGCTGGGCAACAAGGTGGCGATGGGGATCTCCGGCATCGGGGAGTTCGCCGAGCACGTGAAGTCCGGCAAGCTGCGCGCCCTCGGCGTGAGCTCGCCGGCCCGCCTCGGCAACGTGGACGCCCCCACGCTGAAGGAGGCCGGCCTGGACGTCGAGCTCGCCAACTGGCGGGGCTTCGTCGCGCCCGGCGGCCTGGACGACGGGGCCAAGAAGAACCTGACCGACCTGGTCACCAAGATGCACGACTCGCAGGCGTGGAAGGACGCGGTGACCAAGAACGGCTGGGCCGACGTCTTCCAGACCGGCCAGCCGTTCGCCGACTTCCTCACGGCCGAGCAGACCAAGATCAAGGCTGTCATCGCGGAAATGGGTCTCGTCTCCTGATGTCCCTCCCCGAAGAGCCGGGCGGCGCCACCGATCGTGGCGCCGATCCGGCGTACTCCTGGCGACGGCCCGAACTCGTCCTGGCCCTGGTCGTCCTCGCGCTGGGCGCTTTCGTGATCGTGGGCACCGCGGACGTCACCGCGGCGGGCTCCACGTTCGGGCTGGGGCCCCGCTTCTTCCCGATCATCGTCGGCTCGGCGCTGCTGCTGATCGGGCTGTTCTACGTGCTCGACGTGGTCAGGGGCGGCCGTGGCGACCCCGAGCAGGCCGAGGACGCCGACACCGACGCGCCGGCGGACTGGCGGACGGTCGTGCTGGTCAGCGTGATCTTCCTGGCCTTCGCCGGGCTGCTGGACCTGCTCGGCTGGATCATCGCGGGCGCGCTGCTCTTCTTCGGCCTGTCGGTGACGCTCGGCGCCGAACACCGGCTCCGCGCGGGCGTGGTCGCCGTCGTGCTGTCCACCCTCACCTACCTGGCCTTCGTCAAGGGCCTGGGCGTGACGCTGCCCGCCGGGCTGCTCTCCGGGGTGATCTAGATGGATTCGTTCCAGCTGTTGATGGAGGGGTTCGCGACCGCGCTGACCCCGATCAACCTGATCTACGCCCTGATCGGCGTCACCCTCGGCACCCTGGTGGGCGTGCTGCCCGGCATCGGCCCGGCCATGACCGTGGCGCTGCTGCTGCCGATCACCTTCAGCGTCCCCCCGGCGAGTGCGTTCATCATGTTCGCCGGGATCTACTACGGAGGCATGTACGGCGGGTCGACCACCTCGATCCTGCTCAACACTCCCGGCGAGAGCTCCTCGATGATCACCGCGCTCGAGGGTAACAAGATGGCCAAGCGGGGCCGGGCCGCCCAGGCTCTCGCCACCGCCGCGATCGGCTCCTTCGTCGCGGGCACCATCGCCACCGGACTGCTCGTCGTCGCGGCGCCGCTGGTGGTGGACTTCGCGATCTCCTTCGGCCCCGAGGACTACTTCGCCCTGGCCATCCTGGCCTTCACGGCGGTCTCGTCCGTGCTGTCGCGTTCGGTCGTGCGCGGGCTGGCGTCCCTGGGGGTCGGCCTGGTCATCGGACTGATCGGCATCGACCAGCAAACCGGGCAGGCACGGCTGACCATGGGGGTTCCCCAGCTGCTCGACGGCATCGACGTGGTGATCGTCGCGGTCGGCCTGTTCGCGCTGGGCGAGGTGCTCTACGTCGCCTCCCGGCTACGGCACGGCGAGCCGGAGGTCGTCCCGGTCGGCCGGCCGTTCCTCGGCCGCTCCGACTGGTCCCGTTCCTGGCGGCCGTGGCTGCGCGGCACCGCGCTCGGCTTCCCGTTCGGGGCGCTGCCCGGCGGTGGCGCGGAGATCCCGACGTTCCTGTCCTACACGGTCGAGAAGAAGCTGGCCCGCGGGGTCACCCGCGAGGAGTTCGGCAAGGGCGCCATCGAGGGCGTCGCCGGTCCCGAGGCGGCCAACAACGCCTCGGCCGCGGGCACCCTCGTCCCGCTGCTCACCCTGGGCCTGCCCACCTCCGCGACGGCCGCGATCCTGCTCGCCGCCTTCCAGCAGTACGGACTGCAGCCGGGACCCCAGCTGTTCGACCACAACCCGGCGCTGGTCTGGGGCATGATCGCCTCGCTGTTCATCGGCAACACCATGCTGCTGGTGCTCAACCTGCCGCTCGCCCCCCTCTGGGCCCGGGTGCTGCACATCCCCCGTCCGTATCTCTACTCCGGGATCGTGCTGTTCGCCGCGCTCGGCGTCTACGCGCTGAACTCCTCCTGGGTGGACATGGTCATCCTCTATGTCCTGGGCGTGCTCGGCTTCGCGATGCGCCGCTTCGGCCTGCCCATCGCCCCGGCCGTGATCGGCCTGATCCTGGGGCCGATGGCCGAGGTCCAGCTCCGCCGGGCCCTGGCCATCGGTGCGGGCGACGTGACGGTCCTGGTCAGGAGCCCGATGGCCGCGGTGCTGCTGGCGGTGGCGCTCCTCGCGCTGTTCGCGCCTCTCATCAGGAAGCTGGCCGCCCGCCGCATCACCGGCTGACGCCGGGCCCATCACGCGAAACGCTCGGCTGGGGCATCCCAGCCGAGCGTTTCGATCAAACCAGCCGGAGTGAGTTACTCGGAGACGCCGAGCTTCTCCAGCAGCAGCTCCCGGGCCCGGCCCGCGTCGGCCTTGCCGCGGCTGGCCTTCATGACGCCGCCGACCAGGGCGCCGACAGCGGCGATCTTGCCGCTGCGCACCTTCTCGGCCGCGTCGGCGTTGCCCGCCAGGACCTGGTCGATGATCGCCAGCAGCTCGCCCTCGTCGTTGACGATCTGCAGACCGCGAGCGGCCACCACCTCGTCCGGGGAGCCCTCGCCGTTCAGCACGCCCTCCAGCACCTGCCGGGCCAGCTTGTCGTTCAGCGCTCCCCCGGCGACCATCGCGCACACCCTGGCGATCTGGTCCGGGGTGATCAGCAGCTCGCTGAGCGGGATACCGGCCTCGTTGGCGCGGCGGGACAGCTCGCCCATCCACCACTTGCGGGCGTCCGCGGGCGGGGCTCCGGCGGCGACCGTCGCCTCGACCAGGCCGATGGCGTCGTTGTTGTGCATCGCCTCCATGTCCAGGTCGGACACGCCCCACTCCTGCTGGAGCCGCTTGCGCCTCAGGCGCGGCAGCTCGGGCATCGCGGCCTTGAGCTCGGCCACCCACGCGACGTCGGGGGCGATCGGCACCAGGTCGGGCTCGGGGAAGTAGCGGTAGTCCTGCGCCTCCTCCTTGGACCGGCCCGAGGTGGTGGTGCCCGTGTTCTCGTGGAAGTGGCGGGTCTCCTGGATGATCCGGCCGCCGTCGGCCAGGATCGCGGCCTGACGCTCGATCTCGCTGTGGACCGCGCGCTCGACGCTGCGCAGCGAGTTCACGTTCTTGGTCTCGGTGCGGGTGCCCCACTCCGAGGAGCCGCGCGGCATGAGGGAGACGTTCACGTCGCTGCGCATGGAGCCCTCCTCCATACGCACGTCGGAAACGTTGAGCGTGCGCAGAACCTCGCGCAGCTCGGTGACGTAGGCGCGGGCGACCTCGGGGGCGAGCCTGTCGGTCCCCGGGATCGGCTTGGTGACGATCTCCACCAGCGGGATGCCCGCGCGGTTGTAGTCGACGATCGAGTAGTCGGCTCCCTGGATGCGGCCGGTGGCGCCGCCCACGTGGGTGGACTTGCCGGTGTCCTCCTCCAGGTGGACGCGCTCGATCTCGATCCTCACGGTTTTGCCGTTCACCTCGACGTCGAGGTAGCCGTCGAAGCAGAGCGGCTCGTCGTACTGGCTGATCTGGTAGTTCTTCGGCATATCCGGATAGAAGTAGTTCTTCCGGGCGAAGCGGCACCATTCAGCGATCGAACAGTTCAGGGCCAGGCCGATGCGGATCGTCGACTCGATCGCCTTGACGTTGGCCGTCGGCAGCCCTCCGGGGAGCGCCAGGCAGACCGGGCAGACGTTGGTGTTCGGCGGCGCGCCGAACTCGGCCTGGCAGCCGCAGAACATCTTCGACGCCGTACCCAGCTCGACGTGCGTCTCCAGCCCCAGCACCGGCTCGAAGCGCTCCAGCGCCTCGTCGTACGGCATCACCGTGTCAGTGCTCACTGTCGTTCACCACTCCTCTTTCGCGACTCTTTCGCGACTCTTTCGCTATGCGGAGTGCTCGTTCGTCGCACGCCACTACATTCACTCGTCGGATTTTCCTTGGAACTCTCATAAGTAGCCGAGCCCCTTCAATGCGTTCCTCGTCTCGGCGACCCAGTCCGCGTACGCGGGCACCTGGGCCAGGACGGCGAGGTCGATGTTGCGTCCTATGTATTCGAAGTAGTCGCGGATCGGCTTGCCCCGGCGGGGGACGGTCGCGGCCAGGAGACCGACCGGGTCCACGATCCTCTCGACGTCGCGGGGCCGTACGGGCAGCCCACTGACGTCGCTGCCCTCCAGCCCCGCCCACACGGCGGGATCGGCGAGCATCCAAGCCTCGGTCTCACCGAGTCCGATCACCGGCACCAGGTAGTGCGAGTGGTAGCGGACCCCGTCGGCCTTGCCACCGGCCTTGCCCCGGTCCCTCTCGTCGTCGTGCGTGAAGAGCAGATGGCAGTCGGCGGCGAGCTCCTCCAGCGCCGTGACCATGTGCTCCCGGTCGCAGGAGACGACCTCCGTCGCCTCGACGTCGACCGCGTGCGGCGACATCCAGGCGAGCTCACGCAGCTGCCGGGAGATCACGATGCCGAGAAAGCCCTCGTCGGCCTCCCCCTCGGCGACCAGCCCCGCCACCAGAGGCCGGCTCATGCCGCCGCGCCCAGGTATTTGCGGACCTGCCTGGGCGAGACGAACGTGCCCGGCTCGCCGTCCGGCTGGATCTGTTTGGCCACGGTCACCCGCGATACCCGGTCGTTGTCGGGGTCGACACGGACCACGGCGTCCAGGAAGGTCAGCGCGTCCGGCTCGGTCCGGTAGATCTCGGCGACCACCACCGGGGAGTGGCTGGTGAAGATCACCTGCCGGAACGGCTCCCTGCTGCCCGGCGCGGTGACCCGCTGCCGAATCCGCCGGAGCAGCTCACCGAGACGGCTCGGATGCACGCCGTTCTCGATGTCCTCCACCATCAGCGTACCCGGATGGTCGGGGTCGTGCAGAGCCGTGAGCAGGCCGAGGACCCGCAGGATCCCGTCTGACAGCAGCGCGGCCGGCACCGTTCCCTGACCGTCGACGACGACGTCGAAGGAGCACTCCTCGCGATCGACGCGAGGAATCAGCGCGACCACGTCGGGAACCACCCCGGCGAGGTCGACCGTGAGATCGGTCAGCGCCGCCGATCGTGCCATCCGCCCGAGCACCGCGGCGAGGTTCGCGCCGTCGGCCGCGAGGGGCCCGGCGTCCGCCGAGGAGCACCGGCGGCGCATGGCCCGCGGCGAGGGGACATAACGGCGCCACGACTGGACCGTACGGCGAGGCGTGTTCTCCGGCTCCGGATCCTCGACCATGTGACCCAGCAGCTCCTCCGGGATCTGACGGGCCACGTGGCTGACGACGGTCCCGCTGGACCTGGGGATCCTGAGCACCATCTCCGCGCCCACGTCGAACCGGATCGGCAGCAACGCGCCGGGCTCCGGGGCGACCAGGGCCTCCACCGAGACGGCGAACCCGCCGATCGCGGTTCCCTGCGCGACCCGGTGGAACTGCTCGCCCGGCAGACCCCTGGCGGCGTCGAGCAGCCCGCCGGAACCCGCGACCTCGTCCGCGACGAACCCGACGGCGTCGAACAGGTTCGACTTGCCGCTTGCGTTGGGACCGACCAGCGCGAGGAAGGGCGGCACATCGAGATCGAAGTTCAAGAAGGACTTGAACCCGTCGATCTCGATCCGAGTGATCATGCCGCCGCTCTCCCTCTCACCTGTCGCCTCCGTCTCCTCGAAAAGGTTTCTACAGCGCCGGGGCCTTGGACAGCAGGCTTCCGCCCCAACGGGCCTCGAGAGCCTTCTCCACGGCCGCGCCGACCCGGTAACAGCGGTCGTCGCCGAGCACCGGGGCCATGATCTGCAGACCGACCGGCAGCCCGTCCTCGTCCGCCAGGCCGCACGGCACGGAGATGGCCGCGTTGCCCGCCAGGTTGGCCGGGATGGTGCACAGGTCCGCGAGGTACATCGCCAGCGGGTCGTCGGCGCGCTCGCCGATCGCGAACGCCGTGGTCGGCGTGGTCGGCGAGATGAGCACGTCCACCTGCTGGAACGCCGCCTCGAAGTCGCGCGCGATGAGCGTGCGGACCTTCTGCGCCTGGCCGTAGTAGGCGTCGTAGTAGCCGCTGGACAGCGCGTACGTGCCGAGGATGATGCGCCGCTTGACCTCGGGGCCGAAGCCCTGGGCGCGGGTCAGCGCCATGACCTCCTCGGCGCTCCGTGTGCCGTCGTCGCCGACGCGCAGGCCGTACCGCATGGCGTCGAACCGGGCCAGGTTGGACGAGCACTCCGACGGGGCGATCAGGTAGTACGCCGGGAGCGCGACGTCGAACGACGGGCAGGAGACCTCGAAGACCTTGGCGCCCATCGACTCCAGCAGCTCCACGGTCTCGTGGAAGCGGGCGAGCACGCCGGGCTGGTATCCGTCGCCGCCGAACTCCTTGACCACGCCGATGCGCAGCCCCGCCACGTCGGCGTTGCGCGCCGCCTCGACCACGGAGGGCACCGGGGCGTCGACGGAGGTGGAGTCCATGACGTCGTGGCCGGAGAACGCCTCGTGCAGCAGCGCGGCGTCCATCACGTTGCGGGCGAAGGGGCCCGGCGTGTCCAGGGAGCTCGCGAAGGCGATCACGCCGTAGCGGGACGAGCCGCCGTAGGTCGGCTTCATGCCCACGATGCCGGTGACCGCGGCGGGCTGGCGGATCGAGCCGCCGGTGTCGGTGCCGGTGGACAGCGGGGCCTCGTAGGCCGCGACCGCGGCGGACGAGCCACCCGAGGAGCCGCCGGGGATCCGCGAGAGGTCCCACGGGTTGTGCGTCGTGCCGTAGGCCGAGTTCTCGGTGGAGGAGCCCATCGCGAACTCGTCGAGGTTGGTCTTGCCGAGGATCACCAGACCGGCCTCGCGGAGGCGGCGGGTCACGGTCGCGTCGTACGGCGGGCGCCAGCCCTCAAGGATCTTCGATCCGGCCGTGGTCGGCATGTCCTTGGTAGTGAAGACGTCCTTGTGCGCGATCGGCACACCGGCGAGCGGACCGAGGTCCTCCCCGGCGGCCCGGCGGGCGTCGACGACCCGCGCCTGCTCCAGCGTCGTCTCCGCGTCAACGTGCAGGAACGCGTTGACCTGTGGCTCGACGGCGGCGATCCGGTCGAGATGGGCCTGTGCGACCTCGACGGCCGAGACCTCGCCGCTCGCGATCAGCGCGCCCAGATCGGCGGCGGACTTGTGGATGAGACTCATGCTTCCTCCCCAAGGATGCGCGGGACACGGAAGCGGCCGTCCTCGACTGCCGGGGCACCGGACAGTGCCTGTTCCGGCGTCAGGCTGGGCCGTACCTCGTCGGGGCGGTAGACGTTGGTGATCGGGAGCGCGTGTGAGGACGGCGGGATGTCGTCGGCCGCCACCTCGGCGACGCGGGCGACCGCACCGATGATCACATCGAGCTGGGCGGCGAAGTGGTCGAGTTCCTCATCGGCCAGCGCCAGCCGGGAGAGCCGGGCGAGGTGAGCGACCTCGTCGCGGGTTATGGCGGACATGAGTCGTTGAACCCGTTTCGTGGAATGGCAATTGGACCCTGTCATCCTATGGCTCGTGACCTAACGTGCCCGACTCATTAACGCCGCAGTAACCAAGTCAAGATCTGTTAGGGGGGTTGGTCACCCGCTCCGTGGCCTGTGAAGTGGGGCGGAACTCCTCGTCCTGGCCGCCGGAACCCTCCGGTGAACACGGCCCCGGGGCCTCATCGAGGGTCCGCAAGCCGGTGGGAGGTCTTTCGGACCCTGACCGGTTCTTCCCGGCCCGGGAGTTTCCCGGACGATGTCCGATGCGGGGCCGTCAGGCGGGGTGGGGATCGAAGACCTCGGCGGGGTCAAGAGCCTCGATGGGGTCGAGAAAGTCGAGGCCGGGCTTGGCGGGGTCACGGTGCTCACGGAGCCAGACGGTGGCGTCGGCGGCGGACATGGGCTTGGCGAACAACCAGCCCTGGCCGAGATCGCAGCCCATGTCGGCCAGGTGGGCGGCCACCTCGGGGGATTCGACGCCCTCGGCGACCGAACGCAGGCCCAGGGAACGGACGAGGTCGACGATGGAGCGGACGATCCGCTCGTCGTCCTTGGACTCGCCGATCCGGCGGACGAACGAGGCGTCGATCTTGACCTCGGCGACCGGCAGACGCTGCAGGCGGACCAGCGAGGAGTAGCCGGTGCCGAAGTCGTCCAGCGCGAGCGGCACCCCGAGCGAGGCCAGGGCGCGGATCGCGTCGGCGGTGTAGGCCTGGTCGGTCATCAGGATCCGCTCGGTGACCTCCAGCTGGATCGCCATGGGCGGCAGCCGGTATCGAGCCAGGCCCGCTTCCAGCCGGTCGGAGAGGGCGGAGTCGAGCAGGTCACGGGCGGAGACGTTGACGGAGATCTGCTCGTGCAGGCCGGTGTGCCACCAGTGCGCGGCCTGGGCCAGCGCGGTGTCGATGACGTATCCGGTGAGGTGGCGCATCAGGTATGACTGCTCGGCCATCGGCACGAACTCGGACGGGGGGATCATCCCGCGGTCCGGGTGGCACCACCGCAGCAGTGCCTCCACGCCCCGCACCTGCCCCCCGGCCAGGTCAAGCTTCGGCTGGTAGTGCAGCCGGAGCTCGGAACGGTCGATGGCCCTGCGCAGGTCGCCGAGGAGGTTGAGCCGCTCGGGACTGTTGCGGTCCTTGTCGGCGGCGTAGATCTCGACTCCCGTCCGGCCCTCCTTCGCCAGATACATCGCCACATCGGAGCGCTGGAGCAGCATCTCGAAGTCCGGCGCGTGGTCGGGGTAGAGGGCGATGCCGAACGAGGCGTCCACGTCGAAGGTCATCCCCTCCAGGCGGACCGGCTCGGTCAGGGCCACCCGCAGGCGCGCGGCCACCTCCCTGGCCGCCGCGGCGTCCCTGATCGAGGGCAGCAGCACCGCGAACTCGTCACCGCCGAGCCGGGCCACCACGTCACCCGGCCGCACGCTGTGGGTGAGCCGGTGCGCCACCAGCTGCAGCAGGCGGTCGCCGACCGGGTGCCCGAGGGTGTCGTTGACCTCCTTGAAGCGGTCGAGGTCGAGCAGGAACAGGCCGACCCGCTCGCCCACCCGCGCCTCGGCGAGCGCCTCCTCGGTGCTGAGCACGAGCATCTTGCGGTTGGGCAGCCCGGTGAGCCCGTCGTGCATCGCCTGGTGATCGCGGCGGACCGACATGGTGGCGGTGAAGTAAACCGCCATCACCGGTGCGAGGAACAGCGGCACCAGCGCCGGGGAGTGGTTCATCACCACCACGACCAGCGGCGCCAGGCCGAGCAGCCCGGCGTAGACCAGGCTCTGGTGGCCGATCGTGGTCTTGATCACCCGGTGGAGTGACCTGCGCTCGTGCAGCGCCACCGCGCCGGAGACCAGCAGTGCCCGGACCACGAAGTAGGCGAGCCCGGCCAGCCCGATCGCGAGCAGGTCGGACCCCCTGGGCACCCAGCCCGTCACCGGGGACGGCCGGTTGTCGAAGATCCCGAGCACCGCCCCGGCCGCGGCGCAGGCCAGCGTCACCTGCGCGATGTTGAACATCACCCGATGCCATGCCTTGCGGGTGACGACTCCGTTGACGACGATGGCGACCGTCTGCATGAGCACGGCGGTCGGCAACCCGTAGTGGAGCAGCGCGGCGAAGGTGAACATGGTCGACGGGTAGGTGCCGCCCACGGTCATCGACGACGACAGGAGCACCGGCCGCAGCTCGCCCAGCACGACCAGGATCGACAGCATCCAGAAAAGCGGGCTGCGGGCGAGCCCCGCCAGCTCCTCCTGACCGATCAGCCACTGCGTCACGGCGAGAACGGTGAACCCCGCCGCGATGACGGTGGCGAGATAGGACCACAAGGGCGAACCAGCGCGCGGGCCAGTGTCGCGTGTGTCGTTTGGGTCGGCCATGAGTAACAAAACCCCCATTAGTTCACTATGGGAGAGTACGGCCTATGGGCCACTTCGCGAAACCGGTTGCGCACGTTCCGTCACTGGCATATTGAGCGCCTTTGCCCCATTACGTCCGTCCATGGCCGACTATTCTTCGGGTTTCACCGCCATCGCGGCCGCGGCTTCGGGCCCCTCGGCGAGGAGAACCCGCAGGCCCGGCTCATCCAGGACCGGGACGCCGAGCGTGACCGCCTTGTCGAGTTTGGAGCCGGCGTTCTCGCCGACCACCACGAAGGAGGTCTTCTTCGACACCGAGCCCGAGACCTTGCCGCCCCGGCTCGTCAGGGCCGCGCCGGCCTCGTCGCGGGTGAAATCGGCCAGTGTGCCGGTCACCACGAAGGTCAGCCCGGCCAGGATCTGCGGGAGCCGCTCCGCCAGCCCCTCGTCCACCATCCGGACTCCCGCGGCCTTCCAGCGGGCGACGATCTCCCGGTGCCAGTCGACCTCGAACCACTCGCGGATCGCCGCGGCCACCCGGGGGCCGACCCCCTCGACCGCGGCCAGCTCCTCCTCCGAGGCGTCGGCGATCGCGTCGATCGAGCGGAACTCGGCGGCGAGCGCCCGGGCCGTGGGCGGGCCGATGTGCCGGATGGAGAGCGCGACCAGCACGCGCTGGACCGCGTCGTCCTTCGTCTTCGCCTTCTCCAGCTCCTCCAGCATCGTCTCGGCGTTCTTGCTCGGCTCGCCGCTCTGGTTGGCGAAGAGGGTGACGACCTTCGGCTCGCCGGTCTCCGGGTCGGTCTTGGGCAGGCCGGTGTCGGGGTCGCGGACGACGGATCTGATCGGCAGCAGCCGCTCGATGGTCAGGTCGAACAGGTCGGCCTCGGTGCGGACCGGCGGCTCCTGCGGCGGCAGCGGCTGGGTCAGCGCGGTGGCCGCCACGTAGCCCAGCTTGTCGATGTCGAAGGCCCTGCGCCCGGCGGCGAAGAAGATGCGCTCGCGGAGCTGGGCGGGACACGCCCTGGCGTTGGGACAGCGCAGGTCGGCGTCGCCCTCCCGCTCGTACGCCAGCTCGGTGCCGCACTCCGGGCAGTGCGTCGGCATCGTGAACTCCCGCTCGGTGCCGTCGCGCAGGGCGGCGACCGGCCCGACGATCTCGGGGATGACGTCGCCCGCCTTGCGCAGCACCACGGTGTCCCCGATGAGCACGCCCTTGCGCGCGACCTCCGAGCCGTTGTGCAGCGTGGCCCGCTCGACCGTGGACCCGGCCACCACGATCGGCTCCATGACGCCGTACGGCGTGACCCTGCCGGTGCGGCCGATCCCCACCTGGATGTCCAGAAGCTTGGTGTTGACCTCCTCCGGCGGGTATTTGTAGGCGATCGCCCAGCGCGGCGCCCGGCTGGTGGAACCCAGGTTGTTCTGGAGCTCGATGCGGTCGACCTTGACCACGACACCGTCGATCTCGTAGGCCGGGTCGTGGCGGTGCTCGCGGTAGAACTCGATGAAGGCATTGATGCCCTCAAGGTCGTCGACGACCTTGTAGAGGTCGCTGACCGGGAGCCCGAACTCCCTGAGCCGCTCGTAGACCTGGGACTGGGTCGCGGGCTCCGCGGACCCCTTCCACACGCCGACGCCGTGAACGATCATGAGCAGCGGGCGCTGCGCGGTGATCTGCGCGTCCTTCTGCCGTAGCGAGCCGGCGGCCGAGTTTCTCGGGTTGGCGAACGGGGCCTTGCCCTCCTCGACCAGTTGCTCGTTGAGCTTCTTGAACCCCTCGACTGGGATGTAGACCTCTCCGCGGATCTCCACCAGATCAGGCACGTCATCACCGATCAGGCGGTGCGGCACATTCGTGATCGTGCGCACGTTGGCCGTCACGTCGTCGCCGACGCGGCCGTCGCCCCGCGTCACCCCCCGGACCAGGCGGCCCTTCTCGTAGACCAGCGCGAGCGCCAGACCGTCGATCTTCAGCTCGCAGAGGTAGGGCGCGGGGTCGCGCTCGGCCAGCCGCTCGGCCCGCGCCTGCCAGGAGGCGAGGTTGTCGGCGTTGAACGCGTTGTCCAGGCTCTCCATGCGCTGCAGGTGCTCGACCGGCCTGAAGACGGTGGAGATCGGCGCGCCGATCTTCTGCGTGGGTGAGTCGGGCGTGCGCAGGCTGGGGCTCTCCTCCTCCAGCTCGCGCAGCTCCCGCATCCACGTGTCGTACTGGGCGTCGCTCACCGTGGGAGCGTCGAGCACGTGATAGTTGCGGTTGGCCTCCTCGACCAGCTCGGTCAGCTTCGCGTGCCGCTCCAACGCGGCCACCGGCACACCCTCGACCTCAGCGCCCATCGCCCGCTCTCCCCTCGTCAAAACGACCCAGGGAAACGCTATCGCCGAGCACCGACATCGCGAGTCCGCCTTACCCGGAGATGAACAAGGCCGTCTGATCGGCGGCGACGGCACGTGGGGCCGCGGCCGCCGGACATGGGGCCGCGGTACGTGAACCCGGCGCCCGGCCGACGGGCCTCCGGCGTCCGCTCCGGGAAGGATCCCGGCCGCCCCGCCGGCCGGGATCCTCGCCCGGCACATGCGGGCCGGGCATCGCACCGCCTGGCGCTCGCTCAGGGAAGGGGGTCAGCCGTCCCGCCGGCCGAGATCCTCGCCCAGCACCTGGGCCGACTTGCGGCACTTGGCCAGGGCCGCCCTGGCGTAGGCGGGCGAGGCTCCGGCCAGGCCGCAGGCCGGGGTGAGCACGACCTGCGAGGCCAGGCCGGCGTGAGGGAACCCGAGACGGCGCCAGAGCTCGACGGCGGGCCTGGCGACCACGTCGATGTCCGGCAGCGAGGCGTCCACCCCGGGCACGACACCGAGGAAGAACGCCGTCCCGGCCTCGATCAGCTCACCGATCTCGTCCTCGTCACGCCGTTTGAGCAGGGAGGCGTCCAGCGAGATTCCCTTGACGCCCGCCGTACGAAGGACCTTGAAGGGCACATCGGAGGCGCAGCAGTGCACGATCGGGAACGCGTCGGCGGGGAGCACCTCCCGGAGCCGGTCGGCGGCGACCTGGACGTCGACGGCGTTCAGCCGCCCGAAGCCCGACGCGGTCGGCACCGTGCCGGCGAGGACGCCGGGCAGTCCCGGCTCGTCGAGCTGTACGACGATCTCCGAGGCGCCCGGCACCCTCCGGCGTATGTCGGCGACGTGCGCGACGATCCCCTCGGCGAGGGATTCCACCAGGTCACGCACCGCGCCGGAGTCGGCGAGCGTCTTGTCGCCGTACCGGAGCTCGATCGCCCCCGCCAGCGTCCACGGCCCGCACACCTGGATCTTGAAGGGGCCCCGGTATCCCTGGGCCGACTCCTCAAGCGCGTCGAGGTCACGCAGAAGGTGGTCGCGGGCGCGCTTGAAGTCGCGTCCCGGCCGGTCGGCGAACCGCCAGCCGGACGGCTGCACCTCCACCGGGAGCTCCAGCAGCAGCGACGCCGTCCGCCCGATCATGTCGGCGCCGACTCCGCGTGCGGGCAGCTCCGGCAGGTACGGCAGCGCGGGCAACTCGCCGAAGACGACCTTGATCGCCTCCGCGTGGTCCTCCCCCGGATGCGACCCGATGCCGGTCGCGGTCGCCTCGCCCCATGGGTACTGGCTCATGACTGCTCCTGGTTTCGCGTCGGGACGTGGGCAACACCCGCCGGCGTCTTTCCGGCTCACCCACCCCGGCCAGCTTAGGACCGCAAAATCCCGTACCCGCCTGAGCGACCTCTCCCCGCGCGACGCCGGCTGCCGATTCGCGGTACGGGGGTCGCCGTGCCGGGCGGGTGAGCCTCGTCGCCCTCGTCACGGCGAGCGATCCCTCCGTTCCTCCGATACACGAATGGAACCCGTCATTTAGCCCCGACAGGGAAACAGACGTGAAAAGCGGGTGAAAACGGCGATTCGGGTGGGCCGGATTTGATTGGATGGGGCTTGATCAACCTGATGAGTGTCTGTACCGAGATGTGAGCTGGAAGGAATTCCATGGGTGACCTGCACCCTCTGCTGCCCGAGGATCCGGAGCGCATCGGCGTCCACCTCCTGGTCGGCCGGCTCCTCGAGGATCCCGCCCAGGCCGTCTATCTGGGACACCTGCCCGACGAGGACACCCTTCGCGTGATCCGCGTGCTGGAACCACGCCCGGACGCCGACCCTCAGGCACGCGAACGGATCACCAACGAGCTGCACGCCGCCGGCCGCGTGTCCGGGGCGCACACCGCCCGGCTGCTGGAGGTCGGCTGGTCCGACGACTCCCCCTACCTGGTCCGCGAGCACGTCGAGGGCCGTTCGCTACGCGAGACGGTGGCCGCCGACGGACCTCTCGGCGGAGACGCCCTGGAACGGCTCGCGGTCGGCATGCTCACCGCGCTCACCGCCGTACACCTGTCCGGTCTTGTCCACGGCGGGCTCACCCCCGACACCGTGCTCCTCGGCCCCGACGGTCCTCGCGTCTGCGACATCGGCCTCGGCGACGCCGCCGGCTCCGATCCCGGATTCCGGGCCCCCGAGCACGTCCGCCCGGGGGCCGCGTCCGGCGGCGACGCCGCGCGGATCCCGGGGACCGGCCCCGGCCGGGAACCGGTCCCGGCCCCGGCCGCTGTGCCCGGAAGGCCCGCGGACCTCTTCGCCTGGGCCGCGACCGTCGTCTACGCGGCCACCGGGCAGCCGCCCTTCGTCGAATGGCCCGAGACGCCGCCGGAGGGCCCGGCGGACCTGACGAGCATTCCGCCCGTGCTCCGCTCCCTCGTCGTCACCTGCCTGGACGGGCGTCCGGAAGCCCGTCCCGACACCAGGGCGGCCATGCTGCGACTGCTCGGTGAGCAGCCCGCGGAACAGGCCCCACCGGTCCTGGCGTTCCCCAGCCTCCCCGCCGTCCCCCGCCTCCCCGGCGTTCCCGGTGCGAACGCCCCCACCGCCCTCGGTGCTCCCGGCGCTCTCCGCCTCCCTGGTATTCCCGGAGCAGATGCCCCCACCGCCCTCGACGCTCCTGGCGCGAACGCTCCCGCCGTTCCCGGCGTTTCCGGCGCGAACGCTCCTGTAGTTCCCGGTACAGACACGCCCGGCGTTTCCGTGGTCCCCGAAGTTCCGGGTACGAACGCTCCCGCCATTCCCGGCGTTCCCGGCGCGAACGCCCCCGCCGTCCCCGACGATCCGGGTTCTCCTGGCACTCCGAGCGTTCCCGGCGCGAAGGCTCCCGGAGCTCCGGGTACGAACATGCCTGCCGCCCTCAACGTTCCCGGCACGAACGCCCCCGGCGTTCCTGGCACGAACGCTCCCGGCGTTCCCGGTGCCGCCGGAATCCCTGGCGTTCTCGGGGCCCCCGGAGTCCTCGATGTTCCCGGTGCTTTCGAGGCGAACGCCCCCGGTGCCCCCGGCGTTCACGCCGGACCGCTCAACGGGGCCCTGTCCCCGGCGGTGGCGCCGCCACCGGCACCACCGGCACCACCGGCGCCACCGGCGCCACCGGCGCCACCGCTCTGGGGCACACCGCCCCTACCGGGAAGTCCGCCTCCGAAGAGCGGTGCTGTGATCGCCGACTCCGTCAAGGAGCAGCGGAACGGCAATGGTTTCCCTCTCATGCTGGTGGCCGGGGTCGGCGTGGTCGCCCTGCTGTCCGGACTCGGGCTGTGGGCCGCCGGAAGCTACACCTCCCTCGGCAACGCGGAACGGGTCGCCGCCGACGGAAAGGTCTCGTCGGCACCGGCGAGCCAGTGGCCGGGTCAGGACACCACGGACGACCCGGCGAACCGGGTGACCGTACCCTGGGGCACGACTCCGACGCCGCAGGCGGGAGACGTCGGGCCGTTGCAGCTGTCCACCGATGTCCCCACTCTCCCGGCGATGAACCCGGTCACCCCACCGGTCCTGATGCCGACGCTCCCGCCGCCCGCCGTACCGACCGCGCCCCGGACGACGGGGAAGGCCAAGGGGACGGCAAAGCCGGTCGCCAAGCCGCCGGTCGCCAAGCCGACGGCCACGAAGCCGACGGCCAAACCGCCCGTCGCCAGACCGACCACGGCCAAGCCGACCACGGCCGCCCCGAAGCCGACCACCAAACCGTCGGCCACCAAGCCGCCGACCGCGAAGCCCACGACCGCGAAGCCCACACCTGCGAAAACGACGGCGCCGCCCGCCGCCAAACCCTCCGCGGCCAAACCGACCACGGCCGCTCCGAAGCCGACGACGGCGCCGCCGCGCTCCAATCCCTACAGCCCGCAGCAGGCATGCGGAGCGGGTTTCTCCGTGCAGCAGAGCGCCTCGTTCCCCGGGGGGACGGTCTACCAGCTCTACAACGCCTCCACCGGCAACAACTGCGCGGTCGCGATGAAGAGCGCCGACGTCGGCAAGGCGACGCAGGTCTGGGCCACCCTGGAAGTCCAGGGGGGCGGCTCCAACACCGACCGGGGCAACTTCGACTACTACGCGGGCCCGGTCATCCTTCCCGGCAAGGGCAAGTGCGTGCGCGTCTCCGGCGGCGGTCCCGGCGGCCAGAACGGCACCCAATGGGCCAACTGCGGATGACCCCCGCGGCTGACACAGCGAACACAGCGCGAGAAGACGACCATGATGCCGTTCTCCCCCTCCGTGACCGTGAGGCCGACCGGATGCCCGCCGGGCTCCGGGATCGGACGGACCGGGCGGAGGAGCGGGATGCCGTCTGACATCCGCCCGTTCCGGGAGTTTCGATGATCGGCTGGAAGCTCGCCGCGGGAGTGCTCGCGCTGACGATCGCGGCTCCTCCCGTCGCGGCGGCTGGAGAGGCAGCGGGAGGGACAGCCGACTGCTCTCCGCCTCGCGGGACGGCGACCATCGGGGAGTCCTGGGCCCAGCGGCGGCTCAACCTGCCCGAGGTGTGGCAGCTGACCAGGGGGGCGGGAGTGACCGTCGCGATCGTCGACAGCGGCCTGGACACCGGGCACCCTCAGCTGAAGCGGGGCATCGCGGAGGACGTCACCGGGACCGGGGCGCGTGACTGCTTCGGCCACGGCACGGAGGTGGCGGGCATCGTCGCCGCGGTCCCGGTGAGGGGAGTCCCCTTCACTGGGGTCGCGCCGGAGGTGAAGCTGATCTCCGTCAAACACACCAACGACGAACGAGGGCAGGTCGGCATGCTGGCCCAGGCCATCGTGAAGGCCGTACAGCTCGGCGCCGACGTGATCAACGTCTCGGTCCAGGCCAGCGACCAGCCCGACCTGCGCAACGCGGTCGCCTACGCGCTGGCCAAGAACGTGGTGGTGGTCGCCGCGGCCGGCAACGTCAACAAGGATGACGGCTCCCCCGTGGCCGCCTATCCGGCCACCTATCCGGGGGTCCTGTCCGTCGGCTCCGCCGGTCCCGACGGGAGGAGGGCCGACTCCTCGAACCCGATCACACCCATCGCCGTGATGGCGCCCGGCACGGGAATCACGAGTACGTTGCCCGGCCAGGTGTACAAGGAGGACCTGGAGGGCACCAGCTTCGCCGCGGCGTACGTGACCGGGGTCGTCGCGCTGGTCCGCGCCCGCTATCCGGAGCTGACCAATGAGGAGGTGGGACGGCGCATCACGCTGACCGCCGACGGCGGGTCCGGGACCGGGACCGGCGCGGGAATGGTCAACCCGCTGCTGGCCGTGTCGGCGATCCTCCCCTCGGAGACGGTGGCGCTCGCACCGCAGGAGCCCGCCCCGCTCGCGCCCGACGCGATACGGCCCGCACCGGAGGAGGACGCCCGGAGCGTCTCGATCGCGACCCGGGTCGCCCTGTTCTCCCTCGCCGCGGCCGTTCTGATCACGCTGGGCAGCATCACGATCCCGTTGGGGCGCCGCCGTGGATGGCGAGCCGGCCCGATGGAGAACGGGTCGTGAAAAGGATCCCGGGACCGGCGAACCACGGGGTCGACATTTATCTCAGCAGCCCCATTTCACACTATTTATAAACTTTATGAGCATTTAAGTTGAAAGGAATTAGATGGGGGATTTAGGAGCTTTACTGCCTGAAGATCCGGAACGCATAGGCGTTCACATTCTTGTCGGGCGTCTCGGCCAGGATCCCCTGCAGACCGTGTATCTGGGCCACCTGCCCGACGACGACACCCTGCGCGTGATCCGCGTGCTCGCTCCCCGCCCGGAGGCCGACCCGCAGGCGCGCGAACAGATCACCAACGGGCTGTACGCCGCCAAACGCGTCTCCGGCGCGCACACCGTCAAGCTGATCGAAGCCGGCTGGATCGACGACTCTCCCTACATCGTCCGCGAACACGTCCAGGGCCGCTCCCTACGCGAGACGGTGACCGCCGACGGCCCCCTGACCGGCGACGCGCTGGAACGACTCGCCATCGGCACCCTCACCGCGCTGACCGCGATCCACCTGTCCGGCCTCACCCACGGCGCCCTCACCCCCGACACCGTGCTCTTCGGCCCCGACGGACTCCGCGTCTGCGACATCGGCCTCGGCGCCACCGACCCCGAACCCGACTACCGGGCCCCCGAACTTCTCCGCGTAGAGGCGAACCCCCACCCAGGACGGCCCGCCGACCTCTTCTCCTGGGCCGCGACCGTCGTCTACGCCGCCACCGGCCGGCCCCCCTTCGGCGGAGACCCCGGCAAGGTCCTCCACAACCCGGCCAACCTCATCGGCCTTCCTCCCGGGCTCGCCCCCCTGCTCACCGCGTGCCTCGACAAACATCCCTACGAACGGCCGGACACCAGAGCCGCCATGCTCCGCCTGCTCGGCGAGGAACCGGCGATCCGGATCACCGGGGACGGCACGTGGCAGGGCGAGGCGTCGCCGGCCGTACCGCAGTCGGGCGTCACGGTTCCGCAGCCGGTGGCGCCGTCCGGCTGGGGTGCGCCACCGCTCCCACGGGAAGCGGCTCCCGCCTCGCAGGCGCCGGTCGTGCTGCAGGCGAAGGCCGAGTCCGGGGATCGGCCGAAGAGCGGTGGCTTCCCCATCCTGCTGACCGCCTGTGTCGGCGTGGTCGCCCTGCTGTCCGGACTCGGCCTGTGGGCCGCCGGAAGTTACGCCTCCCTCGGCAACGTGGGGCAGGCGGCCGCCGAGGGGAAGGTTCCCCACGCGGTCCTGGGACTGGCCGACCAGTCCGGGCAGGGCATCGGAGGGGACTCGGCGGACACCGGCAAGGTGACCGTGCCCTGGGACACCACACCCGACGTGCGGGTCCCGGACGTCGAGCCGCCCAAGCTGAGCACCCAGGTCCCGACGATCGCACCGCCGACTCCGTTGACGCCCCTGCTCGTCACCCCTCCCCCGACGATCACCTCGCCGACCGCCGTCCCGACACCCGCGCCGGTGGCCACCGGCGCGTCGTCCACCCCGGCCCCGACGGTGACGGTGACGGCGACTCCGACGGTCGAACCGACCTCGGCTCCGGCGACCACGCCCGCGCCGAGCGAATCGCAGGCGCCGAGCGAGTCCTCCACGCCGGCCACGAGCGTGACCCCGACGCCCGCTCCGCCGGCCGACGAGCCGTCACCGGAGCCGCCCGCCTCCCGCCCCAACCCCTACACCCCTCAGCAGGTCTGCGGAACCGGCTACTTCATGCAACGGTCCGTCCCGTTCGCCGGCGGGACCGTCTACCAGTTCTACAGCGCCTCCACCGGCTCCAACTGCGTGGTCACCATGAAAGACACCGACGTGGGCACCGCCACCTCGATCTGGGCCACCCTCGAGGTCCAGGGCGGAGAGAGCGAGACCGATCGGGGCGACTACGAGTACTACGCGGGCCCGGTCTTCCTTCCCGCCAGAGGCAAGTGCGTCCGCTTCACCGGCGGCGGACCCGGCGGCAGCGGCGGGGCCGACTGGGACAACTGCGGATGACGTCTCCGGAAGGCGTCCGAACCCCCGGCCGCCTTCCGGAGACGCCGTTCCGGCTTCCGAACAAGCGATCCTCCCCGGCGCCGCCCGGAAGAGAGGCACCGGTGACGGCCCGGAAAGACATGAGGTACAAGGCCGGACTTCCGGCCGCCTTCCGGCTTCCGAACGAGCGATCCTCCCCGGCGCCGCCGGGAGGAGAAGCGCCGACGGCCCGGGAGGACATGGGGTACGGGGCCGGGCTCCGGACAGGAATCCGGCACCGTACCCGACCGGCTCCGGCGCGTCCGGTCAGCCAGGTCTGGTCAGCGTCCGGTCAGTCGCGTCCGGTCAGGTCGCGCAGGGAGCGGGCCAGATCCTCGCCGATCTCCTCGAAATGGCGGCGGGCGCTGTCCATGTCCAGGTTGACCGGCTGACCGCCCGTCGCCTCCCTGATCAGCTCCTCGTTCTGGCGCTGGGCGGCGTTCTGGGCGGCCAGGACCGCCTCGGTCGCCGCCTCGGCGATCGTCTGGGTGTCCAGGCGCGCGATGCGCGGGTCGAAGGTGATCTTCTGGATCCGGCCGGTGCCGTCCACCACGGCCCGGGCCAGGCCGTCGGCGCCGAAGCCCTCCCCCGTGATGGCCGCCAGCTCGCCGTAGACGCCGCCGAGCCGGCTCAGCGCCTCCTCGCTCTGCCGTACGACCTCCTCCAGATCCTCCATGCTCTCCAGACGCAGGTCGTCAGGGTTGAAGTTCATCACTTGTATTTCTCCGGAAGTTCCTTCTTGGGGGAGAGCCACTCGAAGTTCCCGGACGGCGGGAGCTGAAGCGACTGCCCGGCTTTCGGGGGCGGCGGCGGCTGGAAGGCCGGCAGGCCGTCGATCTTGATTCTGGCCGCGGTGAAATCGACCTTCGCGAGGCCGGTGGGCTCCAGGTTGAACGACTGCATCCAGGCTTTGCCGGAAAAGTAGATCGACATGCTGCCGGCCCCCGCGGCGATGACTTTCCCGAGCATGGCCGTCGAGGATGCGATGATCTTGCTGGCCATGATGCCGAGCATCCGCAGGTTGAGCGCGGCCGACGACGCGTAGGGCGTCGCGAGCATCGCGGAGGCGATCGCGGCGAGGGTGAGGAGGGTCCCGGCGACCTTCGCGATCGCCAGCCAGTAGGCACGGTAGGAGTCGCCGAGTTCGTCCACGATCCCGGCGATCGTCTTGATGTAGCCGCGCAGGCTCTCCAGCGCCTCCTGGTACCGCTGGACGGCGTCGTCGAACGCGTCGCGGTCGTCGGCGATCCAGCCTTCCTTGCCCTTGTTCAGCAGCATGGCCACGTAACTCTTGTTGGCGGTGTCCAGGCGCGAGTGGAGGGACTCCCAGTTGTTGTAGATGTCGGCCATCCCCGGCACGTTCGCGATCGCGGTCACCGCGATCGCCACACCGGCCCAGGCCGTGGGCGCCAGTCGCGCGCCCTTCTCCATGGTGCTGACGACCTTCGCCGAGTTGACGATCACGCCCCGCGCGCTCTTGGCCGCGGTCAGGGGGGTCGGCGGCTTACCCGCAGGTACCGGCATGTCAGATCTTCTGGATCACTGGTAGACGACGGTGCTGTTGATCTCGGCGGTCTGCCAGTTGCCCGCGGCCGTGTTCAGCGTGTCCTGCCAGGACTCCAGCACGTCCAGGGCCTGTGCCAGCTTCTCCCTGACGTCCTTCTGCACACCGCGGTAGTGCAACCCGATGGCCAGCTCCCCGACGGCGCCCCAGCCGACGCCGCCCAGCTCGGTGCTGTCCACCAGCGCCCTCAGCTCCCTGATCTGCGGAACGACGTCGTCGCCGATCTCGGTGCCGATCCCCTTGATCGTCTTCGACGTGACGTACTTGTCCTGGGTCATGCGCACTCCATGATCGACGACTTTTCCGTGATATCTCCTATCACCTCGCCCAGGCCGCTCACGCGCGCGTTCGGCCTGTTCCGCAGGCCTTCAATGATCGGAAACGTCGTGGACGACCGCCGTTCACCCTTCGCCCCGGTGAGACCGTTCCATGATCATGCTTCTATGCTGTGGGCTACCGCGCACCCGGCGAGGCGGAGGTGGGATGCAGACCCGTCGCGATCTTTACCAGGCGTACAAGCTGATGACCCAGCGCCTGGGGATGGCTCTGCTCCAGGGCGAACCCGACCTTCCGGAGTCCCCGATGCGCCGGCACAACGTGGCGATGTTCGGCAGCGTGCTGGTCGCGGTGCTGGTGACGGCCGGCTTCGGCATCCTGGGACTGCTACGGCCGGGCGACGCGACCGCGCTCACCGATCCCGGGAACGTGATCGTGGAGGAGGAGTCGGGCGCGATCTTCATCTACAGCGCCCCCGAGGGGAAGATGATCCCCGTCGACAACGTGACCTCCGCCCGTTTGCTGCTGGGCGACCAGGAGGTGAAGGTCCGCACGGTCACCGCGGCCTCGCTCGCGAAGTTCCCGCGTGGCGCACTGGTGGGCATCCCGGGCGCGCCCAAGTCCCTGCCCGCCCACGACCATCTGGTCCGCACCCCCTGGTCGGCCTGCGTGATGGAGGGCATGGACTCGGGCGGTGAACGCAGGCCGTACACCTCGCTGATCGGCGGCCTCGACGTCGGCGGCAGGCCGGTCGAACCGAGTTCGGCCATGGTCGTCGAGGAGGGGGGCCAGGCCTGGCTGCTCTGGTCGAACCGGCGGATGCGCGTGCCGGCCAAGGGCGTGCGAGCGCTGACTCAGGAACAGCCCCGCCAGGTCCCCGCGGCCTGGCTCAACGCGCTGCCCACCGGGCCCGACTTCAAGAGCCCGGCGATCCCCGATCGCGGCCGCGCGGTGACCGGACCCGACGGCGGGAAATCCGCGGTCGGCAGGGTGTTCACCGTGCCGCCCGTGGTCGGCGGCCCCGCGAAGTGGTACGTCCTGCTCTCCGACGGCCTGGCGGACCTCACCCCGACCCAGGCCGCCCTGCTGCTGGCCGATTCCGCCAGCAAGGAGGCGTACGGCCGGGCGCCGGTCCGGGAGACCGAGCTGGACGCCGCGACCGCGAACGGGACGAAGGAGTCGGCCACCGACCTGAGCGGCGACGGGCTTCCCACAACCATGCCGGAGATCAGCTCGCCGTCCCCGGCGAGCCCGCTCTGCGCCGTCTACTCCGACACCGAACGCGGTTCGACCCGGGCGTCTCTGACGGTGGGCGGCACGGAGCGGATCCCCGCACCGCCGAAGGGCTGGTTCAACCAGGACGTGGTCGATCAGGTGGTGCTTCCGCCCGGCAGCGGCGCCCTGGTGGGAGTGCTTCCGGGTGACGGCAGGCTGGACGCGGTCGGGCCGCTCTTCCTGATCAGCGACCAGGGCCGGCGGCACTCCATCCCGTCCCCCGGCTCGCTGCCGAGCCTCGGCTACACCCCGGAGGAGGTGGCCCCGCTCCCCGCCCACCTGATGAAGCTGATCCCCGAAGGTCCCGCGCTCGACGCCGCGGCCGCGCGGGCGCCCATTCAGGTCAACCAGCCGGCACCGGTCCGATCGCAGGGATAGCGCCGTCACCGCCGGGCGGGTATCTCGGGGGACGGTGCCGTCACGGCCGAGTGGACCAGGTGCGGTTCGGCGGGTCAGGAGTTCGGCGGATCCGGGAAATCGATCCGGAGCCCGGCCGGGCCTCGCCATCCGCGGACCGGTTTCACCAGGACCGGTCGCGATCGGCTTTACCAGCCGAAGTCCGGGAACATCGACGGCTGCTCGATATCGGTATCCACCTTGGGCAGGACGGGAGCCAATCCTCCGCTGGCCGGTTCGTAGCTGAGTGCCTGGGTGAATTCGGGTGTCTCCCCCTTCATGGCCTTCATACCGGGCAGTGACTGAGACTGCTGGTTATAGAGAACGGCCACGCCGGCGACGATCCCGGTGACTTTCCAGATGACTTTCATATGTGTGCTCAGGACCTGCCGCAGAAACAGTCCGATCCTGGCCACGATGCTCATCGCCGTAGTCTCGGCGCCCACGGCGATCGGAGGGATAAAGCGAGCGGCCGTAACAAAAGCCGCCAATGCCATAAGAGTCCCTGCTATGGACATGCATATCACGGCGCCCCAGTGGTAAATCTCTGCCGCCGAATCGAGACTGTCGCCCACGCCCTTACGGCGGTTCTCAAGTAACAGAAGCTGGTCGTCGAACTCCTTGAAGGTTTTCATGAACATGTCATAAGACGCGCCCACCCATTCCTTGTTGACGCCGACGGTTCTCGCCAACCGCCCCAACTCCTGCCGGAGGTAATCGATGTCGCCGCCACTCGGGGCGGCCATCGGGGGGTGAAACTGAGCAGAACTGGCCGTGAAGGTGGTGGGGGCCGGCCCGATATCGACGGGCGACTTGTCATTCCATTGCGCCGCGGCTCTCTGCATGTCGGCCGGGTCGGCGATCATCAATCCCATCATGAATGAGATAGGCCTCGCGTAGGGCAGAACAATCGCGGCCGCCCCGGCCATGGAGAACGCGGTGACATAAAGAGTGTGATCCGAGTCGTACGACATTGCGAAGGTCTCTCCCCTACTCGATCACCGGAGGCGCGACGTCGCCGTCGCCGCCCCAAACGCCTTCGTCCTCCGTGAGCCATGTGGAGCGTTCACGATCCTTGTCGCCTTCGCCGCCCGCCCCGCCGCCCATGGGGCTGAGCGGCATCATGGGCATGCCGCTGGATCCCAGGCCGCGCCCCCCGAGACCCGCGCCCTGACCGGCGACGCCACCGGGGTTCGCCCCCGAAAAACCGCTTCCGGTGCTGGTGCCGGTACGGCCCCCCGTGGATACGCCCTCGGCGCCGGGCGACCTCAGATCTGACATTTCAGGCGTTTTAAACGTATTAGACGGAGCATCCAACCCAGCCAACTTCGGGTCATATCCGGAAAGTTCAGTTTTTAGCGGATCGTTCAACGCGTTCTTGCCCAGTGCGTCTTCGTCAAGGCCGTTCAGTTTCGGCGGGTCGACGTTACCCGCGGTCCCGGGATCTCCCTGACTCGGGTCGAAACCGGGCGGCTTCGGAATATCTTCCATGCCGGGAGGTTTGGGAAGATCGCCGGAACCCGGAGGATCGAAAACGTCATCGGAACCCGGAGGCTTGGGAATGTCATCAGAACCTGGAGGATCGAAGCTGTCATCAAAATCGGGAGGCTTGGGAGCGTCATCGGCACCCGGAGGATCGAAGCTGTCATCGAACCCGGGAGGCTGCTTGCCCAGGTCTCCGAGTCCACTCCCGTCGAGGCCGCCCAGTCCCTTGGGATCCTTGACCCCCAAGTCACCCAGATCCGCCCCCTTGAACGGCGGCATCTTCCCACCACCGGCGCCAGGGGGCTTGGGGCCGCCCGGCCCCTCCTTGCCGGCTCCGGCCTTCTCCGCTTCCTTGGTATTCTCCGCGACCTTGGAGAGCGCCTCTTTCCAGGACTCCAGGACTTCTCTGCCCTTTTCCACGGCGTCAGCGGCACTGTCACGCACCTGAGTGTGCGCCACGTTCAGACCTCCGCCGATGGCGCCGAAGGTGAGCGTGTTGATCTGGATGGCCCTGATCTTGCCGCTGAGCTCCGTCATGACCGGAGCGCGTTTCCCCATGCCGTCGCCGAGATCTCTGACCTTTTCGTGCTTCATCTCGAACCCGGGATCCGACAGATAGGGGTTGGTGACGCCCGGTTTCATCACGGGCATGGCCGGATAGCCGTAGGGGTCGTTTCCGGGAGCGTCGGTCACAGTCGCCTCCACCACGAGGATGAGCCCCCGCGAAAGCTGATCACATCGATCACGCAGACTATGTCAGCCATTCGGCCACCGTACAGAGAGGTCTCGTGCCGGCCACCGGCAAGGGATCGCCCACAGGGGAAGGCGGATCCCCTCCATGTCATGTGACGCACCGGCGTAACGGTCACGCCGCGCAGGACCGCCCACGACAAAATCGGCCATCATCATCTAATGCGGACTCAAGCCCCCCCTACATACATCACTCACTCGAATACCGAGAGTCGCGAATACCCCACGAGCTGCACGGATACCAAATGTGGGCACGATTGTAATGAAATTGCAACTTGATCATCTGTGAGCGGTGTGACGCTTGATCGCTAGTGTGATGTTTCGTCGCCATTGCCTGACCATCCGGGGGTGGGCGTGCGCGAGCAGATCACGTGGAGGTGACCGTGGCTCAGCAGACTCAGGTAAAAGAGCACGACCTACAAGAGGCCATCAACTGGATCGTGGACTCCGCGGAGAGGATCCGCACCATCCAGAAGAACCTGGACACGGCAGGCGCCGAACTGCAGGCCAGCTGGCAGGGCCAGTCGCACCAGGCTTTCAACAAGGTCCACATTCTGTGGCACCAGCGCATCGACGTCATCCTGAAGAGCCTCCAGGACCTCGCGCAGAACATCCAGTCGAGCAACAAGAACTACAGCGCGTTCACCCAGGAGGCGCTCGCGGAGATCAGCAAGATCGAAAGCCTCATCAACGCCGCCCCTCCCGCCGCCTCCGGCAGGTAGGCCTCCCTTGATCCGTCTTTCGAAAACGAACGGAGACCGTGATGGTTGATTTTGACGTTACCAAGGTCAATTACGGCGGGTTGGACGTGGGTGAAGGCGCCTTCCAGGCGGCCTTCAACAGTCTGGTCGGCGAGCTTGAGGACCTGGAGAACAAGCTCAACCAGAAGACCGCACTCTGGCAGGGTTCCGCCCAGGAGGCCTACAACGTCACGCGAGCGACGTGGCAGGCCGAGGCGAAGGGTCTGGCCGACATCGTGGCGCTGCTGGCCAAGAACATCAACATCACCCGGATGAACATGCAGGACGTTGAGAGAATCAACACCGCCATGTTCGACGGCAAGTGATCGAAGAGACGTTTGCGAAGCCCTCCCCGCCGTCGAAGGCGGGGAGGGCATGAGCCGTGACCGTGGACGGGGACTGTAGACATGGGTCGCGATGGTGGGATCGAGGTCACCCACAAGGCCGTCAAGGACGCTAAGACGGACCTCGAAGAGGTGCTCGAGTTGATGCGGCCCAGCCCGGGCAACCACAAGGTCACGCCCGTCTTCGCCCAGAACGGTGCCGTCCAGCAACTCCTTGGAGATCGCGCGGCGATCGGCGGTTTCTGGCCCGCCGCCCAGGGCTTCCAGACGAGCGTTCAGAACGCCGGGACCGCGGTCGGCGGCGCCTATACGGAAATCACGACGCAGCTCGCGTACGTGATCGGACTGCTCAACACGGCGGTCACAAAACTCGAAAACACCGAACGCGACGGCATGGAGCGCGCCGGGCAGATCCAGGTCTGACAGGCGCGGCCCCTGTGCCGTGGCGGAACACCCGGCATGTCGGCTTGAGGAGACGGGGGACTCGTGGCTGCCAAAGAAATGCCGATCAGGGAAAAAATCGAACCAGGCGAATCCGGTGACATCACGCTGGACATGCTGAAGTCCGCTCTTGCCGATACCAAGCCGGAGCTGATCGAGAATGCGGCGGGAGAGTTCAGGTCGGCGATGACCAACCTGAAGTCCCTGATCGACTGCCTCGACCGGCACCTCGATTCCTTCGACAAGAATTGGACCGCCGGCGAAGACGCCAAAATGGTGAAGACCCAGTTCCGGCGGCTCCGGGAGTCGGCGCAGAGCGTGGTCGACGCGATTGTGGGGCCTAATCCTCCCGGGATGATGGGGCCCTACGTTCCCACGGGCGTCGCTCCGGCCCTGGAGATGTACAGCTCCACCCTGAAGGAGTTCAGGGGCGACAATGTGCCGCAGAGCGCGGACCGGGACATCTCCTTCCTTGAAGGGGCCTATGAGGGCGGAACGGTCGGTGCCATAGGAGGCGCGGGAGTCGGGGTGTTCGCCGGAGGGGTCGGCGCCGTGCCTGGAGCGGTCATCGGGGCCGTGGGCGGCACGATCGTCGGAGGCGTCACGACGCTGTTCACGGACGGGCCTTTTCAGAACATGTTCGGCGACTCGAAAGCGGAGCAGGACCTGAAGGCCGCCAAGGAGCATCTGAGGAAGCTGACCCAGGCCACGGCCTCGGTCAACGAGGCCTTTCCGCACTCGGTCAAGACCGACATCCCGGAGTTCACCCCGCTTGGCTTCACCCCTCCCAATGCCGGCGCGCCTCCGGGGAGCGCGTACCGGCCCGGCGGCCCCGGTCCGTATCCCCCGGCCGGAGTTCAGTCGTATGCCCCCGCCTCCGGCGGAAACGACTTCACCACGCCTGGCTTCGGCCTGAACGGCGACGGTCCCGGCGGTCCGGGGGGCGGCACGCCCGGCGTGAACGGACCCGGCTGGAACCCATCTGACCCGAACGGACCCGGTGCGAACGGGCCCGGTGCGAACGAGCCCGGTTGGAACGAGCCCGGCGCGAACGGACCTGACGCGAACGGACCCGGCTCAGACGGGCCCGGCGCGAACGGCGGCACCGGAGTCGGCGGCGCCGATGGGACCGGATCCGGGACGAACGGCGGCACCGGGGTCGGCGCGTATCCGTCCGGGGATCCCGGGCGCGACACCAAACTGGCCGACTACACCCCGCAGACGCCCGGCCTCGCCGCCCAGCAGAACCACCCGGGCAACTCCGGCCAGCAGGGCTACCCGGGCAGCGGCTCCGGAAATTCCGCCACGGGCATCGGCGCCCCCACCCCGGGGGGCGCCGTCGGCTACGGAGCCGGCGGAGGCGGCGGAGCCACCAGCGGAGGCAGTGCCGGTGGCGCAGGCAGCGGATCGGGGGCCGACTCCAGAGGCATGGGCTCCGCACGCGCCCTCAGCGCGAGCACCGGCTCGGCGATGCCGTTGATCCCACCCGGTGGAACCGGCACGAGCGAAGGTGACGAAGAGCGTGAGCGGTCGACGTGGCTGCTGGAGGACGAGGATTTGTTCATGAGCGACCGGCCGGTGACATCGCCCCTCATCGACGGGGCGCCGAAGGGTAAGGCATGAGAGACAGCGAGTTTGGCACGCCGCCTCCCGAGCTTGAGCTCCGGAAGGACTGGCCCGGGCTTGACGCGGCGGGCAGAAAAGCCGGCCCTGACGTCGACCACACCCAGATCCGAAAGATCGCCCAAGCGCTGCGGAGCGAGCTCGCCGCGCTGAAGGGCGGGGCCCCGGCGTCGATGAGCGCCACCTGGAGTGGTCCCGGCACGCTCGGCGAGATCTCGGGGCTCGGCAACGTGGGTCCCGCGGAGACCGGGACCTGGGAGACGGCCGATTATTTCGGCCAGAACGTCACGCAGGCTTACACGGTACTGAACGGCAAATATCAGGCATTGGCCGAACAGTACGAAGCCTTGGTCGTGGCGATCGAAAAAGCCGTCGAAAATTACGAAAAGGGTCACGACGCCAGCAGCGCGTGAGGTTATGGCGGGAGTGTCACCATGGGGTCTGGTCGCGGCTGGGAACTCATCAAGATCTACTCAACCCTGTACGGCCTTGACGAGGGGAAGCTCACCAGAGCTCAGATCGAACAGAAACTCAAGGCCACCGACCCCGACCGGCTGGAGCAGGCGGGGAAGGCCTTTCTTGCCGGGTCCGAGCTGCTCGGCGGTAAATCAGGGGGCAACGGCGGAGGCGAGTTCGGAATCCAGGCCGCGATCAGCAGTGCGGCCAAGCAGCTGGCGGACGCGTGGAGCGGCGAGGACGCGGCCGAGGTGCAGACCACGCTCCGCAAGCTGCACGCCACCGCGGGGGCGCTCGGCGACGCGATGCTGGCGACCGGCGTACCGCTTTCCTGGTACGCGGAGCGGCTCCGGCACTACCGCGACACGATTCCGGCCGCTCCGCTGCCCGGCCCGGGCCAGAACAGGCTGAACTCAGGCGGCGCCCCGGAGGGCGTCGGGGGCGGCACCATCGGTGCGCCGCCCGCCATCGTCGATCCCGACAAGCCGGCCCAGACCCATCTCCGCAACTTCAACATGGAGATCGAGGAGATAAACGCCACGCTCGCCGACGGGCTGGCCTTCGACCTTCCTTCCGTCGAGCCGATCTCCTTCGCCCCGAAGGCCAAGGCTCCGAAGGTCACGGTCGACACCTCTTACGTGCCCCATGCTCGCTCGGAGGGGGTGTGGACCGGCGGAGGCCACGACAACGGCCAGTCCGCGGGCCAGGGTGGATCCGGCGCGGCAGGGGGGCAGAGCGGGTCCGCCGGGACCGGCGGAGCGGGCGGTTCCGGCACGCCGGGCGATCAGGACGGAACCGGCGGGACCGGCGGATCCGGCGGTCAGGACGGGTCCGGTACGCCGGGCGGGTCGGATACACCGGGCGGCCAGGACGGGACCGGCGGGACCGGCGATCAGGGTGCCCCCGGCGGTCAGGACGGACCCGGCGGGACCGAGGTGCCGGGTGGCCAGAACGGCGAGGGCGGCTGGAACGACCCCGACCCACAGGACGGGACGGGGCCGGAGGCTCCCCCCGTCATCGGCGGCGCGGATGATCCGTCCCGGCAGACCCAGCTGGCGAGCGACACCCAGAGTCCCTGGAACGCGGGACCGCCGACGAGCGGCCAGACCGGGCTGAACGCCCCGGCCACCATCGTCGACAGCCGCCCCACCACCGGAATGGGCCCCAACCTGCTGAACCACAACGGGATGATCGGCTCCGCCCAAGAGGGCGCGGTCGGCGCCCGTCCCCCCGGCGCCGGGTTCGGCGCGCAGGGGCCCGGCACCGGATTCGGCGGGCAGGGAGCCGGCGCGGGGGGCATGAACGAGGCCGGAATCCTGCGAGCGGGCACGGGCGCGACGGGCTCTTCGATGATGCCGTTCATGCCGGGCAGCGGTGCGGGCGGCGAGGACGAGCAGGAGCGCGATCGGACGATCTACTCACCGGAGGGCGACGTGTGGGCCTCCCAGCACGAGACCATCCCTCCCCTTATCTGCTGAGAGCGGCCGACGTGCATCAGGACGGGCAGCGCTTCGGCGACCTGCTGGCTCAGAGCAGCCGGCTCCTCTCCGAGCTGGAGGACCCGCGGGACCCGGTGGAGCACACGCTCCAGGGCAGCGGCCAGGCGGCGAACGGGCAGGTGAGCGCCGTGGCCGGCCCGGACGGACGGCTCCGTGAGCTGATCATCAATCCGCGGGTCATGCGCATGGCCTCGGAGGATCTCGCGCGGGAGATCCTCACGGCGGTGAACGCCGCCCTCGACGACCTCCGTGCGAGCATCCCCGGCCTGGAGACGGCGATCATGGACCCGAAGGCACTCGCGGGAAGCCTGGACGGCATGCAGGACGACGTGATGCGCCGCCTGGACGAGTTCGCGTCGGAGATCGAGCTCACCGTACGACGGCTGGAGGAACGCTGAACGCGAGCCACGGCGTGCAGGCCTCGCACGCGGACTTCCGGAGCGCGGACACGGGACTCACCTCGGTCGGCGCCGACCACTCCGCCGAGGTGCGGGTCCTGCGCGCCTACCTCGAAGGAGAGGGTAATCCCTGGGGCGACGACGAGCTGGGAAGCATGGTCGGCGCCGCCTATCTCGCGGTGACCCGGCAGGCGCTAGAGGCCTTCGAATCACTGGCCCGACGCCACACGACGGCGGGCGGCGACGCGGGGACGATGTCGATCAACTACCGGTCGGCGGAGCGGCGAGGCGAGGAGGAGGCCGACCGGATCATGCGAGCCTTCCGCCAGGTCTGACGACCGGTCACCGGTGGAGATCGGTGTGTGGCAGCACGACGCCGGCAGGGCCGAAGGGATTGATCGCGACGCCGACGCCCGCGGGCAGCAGGCCGATCAGGTCGCCGCCGCGGATCCGCTGCCAGCCCGTGGAGCCTTCCGGGAATTCGCCGGGCAGGTGGGCCTGCGCCGTGCAGACGAGCGCCGTCCGGCCCTCATCCGTGTCGAACACGGGAATGCCCCCGTCCGGACCGGCGGCCACGATCACCTCGGCCTCCAGAAGCAGGGGAACGATGCCCTCCCCCGTGGCATAACCGGTCGAGCTGAGCTGGATGGCATCGTCCAGGGGATCGGTCGGGTCAGGGTAGTCGAGCGCCACCGGCGAGGGCCGGTAGTTCGGATTGTGGCGGAACTCACCGCTGATCTCGCCGCGCTCGTCGGCTTGCCACGCGCCGATGATGCCGTACGGCGGCACCTCGCCCCCGGGGTCGAAGAAGGGGTCGATCGCGTAGAACCATTTTCCGGGACTGCGCCGCGCCTGTTCCCGCAGCTCGTCGGTGAGCGGGGGAGGCGGTGGGACGTCGTTCACTCGAATTCTCCTGGTCAGGCCTGAGAGTAGCCGGGGTAAGGATCGAAATGGGGGTTGGGAATGAAGTTACTCGGTGTTCTGGCCACTCCCGTCGGCCAGGCGCCCGAGACGTATCGCCGATGCACGCCACCGACGAAGGCGACCTCCTGTTCGTGGCCCAGCCGGGTGCTCTCCGCCGGCATGGTCCTGCCGACATCGATCCCGCCGGGGGCGTCCACCTCGTAGACGTAGCCTTGCGGAAAGACGTTGTCGATGTCCTGACGTCGGCTGGTCCCCACGAAGGCGGAGGGCCTGGCCTTGCTCACGTAGTCGTCCAGCGCGGTCACGGTCGGATCCCGCGGGTGGAACCCCTGGTCGAATATCTCGTCCGGCGACCGGTCGTCAGCCCGGTAGAGCGGCTCGCGCTCCCTGCGCCACATCGGGTAGGGAGTGACTTTCCGTACGTTGACGCTCTTGTCGGCGGCCGCCTCCAGATAGTTGTCCGGACCGCGAAGGGGCGTGGGCGGACGCCGCGGCGGCATAGGGGCCGAGGGATGTCGCGACGGGAGTTTACGCAGGAGATGGGAGGCCTGCGTGAAGAGGCGGAGCGCGCTGCGTTTCAGCAGGTCGACTATCTTGCGGATGGCCTGCCGTACGGCCACGCGGGCGCTGCCCACCACGACGGGAACGGCGGTGAGGGAAGCCCCGGCGGTCGGCCCGGAGGCCGTGACGAGCTGGGACAGACGCAGCGCGAACCTTACGAGGATCACGATCAGCGCGACCTTCAGGGCGAGCACCGCCATGGCGGAGATCTGCAGGGCGGCGCCGATGAGCAGGGCGGCGGTGACCGCTTCACCGCCCTGGCGCGAGGTATCCCGCGAGTCCCGCTCGAACGCCCTGACGTCGTCGCCGTCGTTGCGGGACACGGTCCGGGCGACGTGGGCGGCGGCGGTCGACACGTTGCGGCGCAGCGTCATCGCGAAAGCGACCCACCGCCGGCCGGATTCGTGCAGCTTCTCCTCGTCGGCCACCGGCCAGGGGAACCCGATGAGGTTGAGGGCGACGGCGAGTTCGGCCGGCGGTTGCAACGCCACGGCGAGGTACGGGTCTTCAGAGGTCGAGACGGCGGCTGATGCGGTCGAGCTCGCCCATCACGTCCTCGAACGTCCGGTCGTAGGCCGCCCCCGCCTCCCTGATCTGCTCCAGTGCCGCGTCGGGGTCGTCGGCGTATCTCATGGGGTTGCCCTCCTCGCCGAACGCCTCTCCCATGACGGTGCCGATCTGCTCCTGCAGGTCCCTGGCCGCGTCGCGGACGACCATCTTGATCTTCTCGGCGAGCTCGCCCGAGCTCAGACGCATCGCCTTGGGATTGAGATCGAGCTCGCTCAGCCCGCCACTGGTGTATTCCACGGTGACCAGGCCGTCTTCGTCCCGTGCGCGCCCGACCAGCGCGGCCATGCCCTTCTGGATTTCCTCCACGCGGGCGAAGTGCTCTCCAGCGCCTCGGAGGACCTTGTCAACGTCAATGTTCTCGAAGTTTCCGAACCCCGTCATCGACTGCCCCGTTTTCCACCGCAGCCAACCGGCCACACCAACACCAGAAGGCGCCAGCAGCCACTTTTGCACCAATCTATCCGCACCGCGGAGACAGGCGCAATAAAGCCCGGACGACCGGACGGACCGCTCAACCGGGCGGTCCGTTCAGCCGCACGGACCGCTCAACGGACGGGCCGTTCATCCGGACAGACCGCTCAACGGACGGGCCGTTCATCCGGACAGACCGCTCAACGGAACAGACCGCTCAGCCGGACAGGCCCCGTACCCAGGAGTAGACGTCCAGCACGCCGAGGGCGAGCGGGAACAGCGAGATGATCAGCAGGACCTCGATGATGTCCCCCGCGCGACCCCAGAACGGGGAGGGCTTTCCCACCGGCAGCCACAGGCCCAGACCCGCCGAGATCGCCGCGACGCACAGCAGTCCCATCACCGCGGCGATCGCCGCCACACCGCCCAGACCGGCGACATGCGAGATCACGAAGACGACGATCCCGGTGAGTCCCGAGAGCAGCAGCCAGAGCCGCTGGCCGAGCCCCTGGAAAACCCTGGCCCGCATGATGAGCGTCAACGACAGCGTCAGCGCGGTGGCCACGGCGACCCAGTCGTCGTCCGTCGCGAGGTAGGTCAGGGCGACCAGCGCCACCATGCCGACCCCCGCGACCAGCCCGGTCGCGTAGCGCTGCGCGTAGACGGTGCGCTCTCGGAGGGACGCCCCGTCGATCTGCTGGTTGTCGTTGCGGAGCTCCTCGGCGCTGGTCGGCATCGTGGGCATCGGAAGATGGGCGAACCGGAACGACAGCATCGGGATCAGCGGGCTGAGCGCCAGCAGGACCGTCAGGGTCACGGCGGCGACTCCCGCGGGGGAGGCGCCGGAGACCATCACGACGGCGGCGCTCACCGATCCGGCCATCGAGGCGACCGCGGCACCGAGAAAGCCCGGTACGCCGTCGGCGATCGCGATCACGCCGATGGTGGCCACGAGACCGAGGGAGGCGAAGGCCGCGAGCATGTTCGGCGCGCTGAACGCGAACGGGCCTCCGGCGCCCGCCGGCGCCAGGAACCCGGCGAAGAAGCCGTACGGCAGGGCCGCGTAGCCGATCAGGGCGCCCGCGGACGAGTCGCCCACGGCCCGGGACAGCGCGGTGCCCGCGACGATCAGAAGGACCGCGAGCACCCCGGCGAGCACCGCGGAGACCGTCCACGGCGGCCCCGCCAGTGCCAGGGCCACCGACCCGGTGACGAGAACCACGGCCGCGGTCCCCACGCCCGCCAGGCGGGTGTGCCGGTCACCCCATTTCCCGGGACCTTCGGTGACGCCCGTGGCGACCACGTCGGCCACGTCGTCGAACATGGCCGGGGGCAGCACGGACTCGCGCGGCCTGAGGTAGAGCACCTCACCGTCGAGCACGCCCAGGCTCCCCAGGCTCTGGCCGATGTCGAGCGGAGTGCCGCCGAGCCGCTGGAGCATCCATCCGGGAGCCGCCGCCGAGTCGCCCCCCGCCTCGCCCACCGCGCGCAGCAGGCTCGGCAGCACGTGGGGCAGGGGAATGTCCGCGGGCAGCGCCAGATCGGCCTTCATACGCGGAGCCACGATCGTGACGTGGCACAGGGCCGGCAGCGGCGCGGGAAACTGCGCCAGCGCGCCCTGCGGCATCGGCCCCGAAGCGGGCGGTTGAGCCGGCGACCTCACAGTCGTACCCCCTCGTACCATAAGCATCGCAAACCTCACGAATATGCCGGATACGGTAGCGGGCAGAGTGAGGATCATGTGCGACAGCCGTACGTAAACGTTTTCCAGCGGGAAAAACAGCCCGGATGATCAGAAAGGCGCTCCCAGGGTGAGCATCGTAATCGTGCGGCGCCCGGAGCGCCGTCCACCGCCCAAGCCTCCGCGGGGCGAGGTCCTGCTCGAATCTCCCCCGGAGATCCCGGAGGTCCAGCCGCAGGGCTTCATCGCGATGCTCACCTACCTGCCGATGGTGGCGGGCGGCGCCGCGATGGGCCTGATGTTCACCGCCGGCGGCAACTCCAGCCCGATCATGTACGTCGCGAGCGGCCTGTTCGCCGTGTCCATGATGGGGATGACGCTGGGTCAGATGGGCCGCCAGTCCGGAGAGCGCAAGCAGCGGCTGAACGGCCTGCGCCGCGACTACTTCCGCTATCTCTCCCAGGTCCGCAAGAAGGTACGGCGAGCGGCCGCCCAGCAGCGCGAGGCCCTCGAATGGAGCGGCCCCGCCCCCGACTCGCTGTGGTGGGTCGCCATGAGCCAGCGCCTGTGGGAACGGCGGCCCCGTGACGACGACTTCGGCACGATCCGGCTCGGCACGGGTGTGCAGAAGCTCGCCATCCAGCTGATCCCCCCGGACTCCAAGCCCGTCGAGGACCTGGACGCCCTGTCCGCCGGCGCGCTGCGACGGTTCGTCCGGGCACACTCCACGGTGTCCGAGCTGCCGGTCGCGGTGGCCCTGCACTCCTTCGCGCGGATCAATCTGACCGGTGACCCGCTCGCCGTCCGCGAGCTCGTCCGGGCGATGATCGCGCAGATGACCGTGTTCCACTCTCCCGACGACATGCGGATCATGGTGTGCGCGAGCAAGGAGTGGATGGCCCAGTGGGACTGGGTCAAGTGGCTGCCCCACGCGCTGCATCCCGAGCAGACCGACGCCGCGGGGCAGGTGCGGCTCATGACCGAGAACCTCGCCGAGCTCGACCGGCTGGTGGGCGGAGACCTGAAGGAGCGGGCGCGTTTCAAGCCGGGGGCCTCCGCCGACGCCCTGCCGTACCACGTGCTGATCATCGACGGCGGGCACGTCCCGCACGACTCCCAGCTCGGCACCGACGCCATCCAGGGCGTCACCGTGATCGACCTGTCAGGCTCGGCGGGACCGATCGAGGAGAAGAACACGCTGCGGCTGAACATCCAGCCGGACGGCTTTTTCATGGTCAAGATCGATCACGCGGGCAAGCAGAGCTCGACCCGCCTGGGCTCCCCCGACGGGCTCGACTTCCTGCGGACCGAGGGCCTGGCCCGTCAGCTCTCCCCCTTGCGCGCCTCGACCGCCAAGGGAGGGGACGCGCAGGACGTGCTCGCGGTGAACACCTCGCTGACCGACCTGCTGGGCGTCGGCGACGCCTCTCTCCTCGACGCCTCGATGACGTGGCGGCCCAGGGCCGGACGCAACCGGCTGCGGGTGCCGATCGGTCTCGGCGTCGACGGCCGCGTGGTCGAGCTCGACATCAAGGAGTCGGCGCAGGGCGGGATGGGGCCGCACGGCCTGGTCATCGGCGCCACCGGATCGGGCAAGAGCGAACTGCTGCGGACCCTGGTGCTCGGCCTGGCGATCACTCACTCCTCGGAGATCCTGAACTTCGTCCTGGTCGACTTCAAGGGCGGCGCCACCTTCCTCGGCCTCGACACCCTCTCCCACGTCTCGGCGGTCATCACCAACCTCGAAGACGAGCTCCCCCTCGTCGACCGCATGTACGACGCCCTGCACGGCGAGATGGTCCGCCGCCAGGAGCTGCTGCGCTCCGCCGGCAACTACGCCTCCCTGCGCGACTACGAGCGCGCCCGCGAGCAGGGCGCGGACCTCCGGCCCATGCCCACACTGTTCGTCGTCATCGACGAGTTCAGCGAGCTGCTCGCGGCCAAACCCGAGTTCATCGAGCTGTTCGTGATGATCGGACGGCTCGGCCGCTCCCTCGGCGTGCACCTGCTGTTGGCCTCCCAGCGTCTGGACGAGGGCCGGTTGCGCGGCCTGGACACCCACCTGTCCTACCGGGTGGGCCTGCGGACGTTCTCGGCGATGGAGAGCCGGGTCGTGCTGGGGGTCGCCGACGCCTACGAGCTGCCGTCGGCCCCGGGCAACGCCTACCTCAAGTTCGACACCACCGGGATGACCCGCTTCAAGGCCGCCTACGTGTCCGGGGCCTACCAGGCGGACCCCCAGCGCGCGGCGGCATCGGACGGACGGGGCCCCATCCGGGAGGTCGTGGAGTACGGCCCGGCGTTCGCCCCCGTCCCCATGATCGAAGAACCCGCGAAGGAGCTGACGGCGGCGGACGCGCCCGGTGCGAAGGACTCCTCCAACCTTCTGGACATCGTGGTCGGCCGGCTGCGCGGCCAGGGCCCTCCCGCCCACCGGATCTGGCTGGCCCCGCTGGGCGATCCCCCCACCCTCATCCACCTGCTCCCGGCACTGTCGGTCACGCAGGAGTTCGGCCTCACCACGACCGGCTGGGTGGGCCGGGGCCGCCTGCACGCCGTCGTGGGCATCATCGACAAGCCGTTCGAGCAGCGCAGCGATCCGTACTGGCTGGACCTGTCGGGGGCGGCCGGCCACGTCGGCGTCGCGGGAGGGACCCAGAGCGGCAAGAGCACGGTGCTGCGCACGCTGATCTCCAGCATGGCCCTCACGCACACCCCGCGCGAGGTGCAGTTCTACTGCCTGGACTTCGGCGGCGGCTCGCTCGCCTCGCTGGAGGCCCTCCCCCACGTGGGCGGGGTCGCCAGCCGCCTCGACACCGACCGCGTCCGCCGTACGGTCGCCGAGATCGCCACCCTCCTGGAGCAGCGGGAACGCAGCTTCACCGAGCAGGGAATCGACTCGATCTCCACCTACCGGCAGCAGCTCGCCGCCAAAGCGATCGAGGGCGACCGGTTCGGCGACGTCTTCCTGGTGATCGACGGCTGGCTGACCGTCCGGCAGGACTTCGAAACGCTCGAACCCGTCATCACCGACCTGGCCGCCCGCGGCCTCGGTTACGGCATCCACGTCGTGGCCGCGACCAACAAGTGGTCGGAGTTCCGGCCGGGCATCCGGGACCTGTTCGGCAACCGGGTGGAGCTCAAGCTCGGCGACGCGTACGAATCCGAGGTCGACCGCAAGAGGTCGCTGACCGTGCCCGAGGGCTCCCCCGGCCGCGGGCTCACCAAGGACGGCCTGCACTTCCTGTCCGCGCTTCCCCGGATCGACGGCATCCAGAAGGCCGACGACCTGTCGGTCGGCGTGCGCACTCTGGTCCACGCGGTCAGCGACGCCTGGCAGGGCGTCCCCGCCCCCGGCGTGCGACTCCTGCCGTCCGTGCTGCCCGCCGAGACGCTGCCCGACGCGTCGCAGACCGGGCCCAACCGGATCGCCGTCGGCATCGACGAGGCCACCCTGAATCCCGTCCTCCTCGACTTCGAGGCCGACCCGCACTTCATCGTGGTGGGCGACACCGAGAGCGGGAAGTCCAACCTGCTGCGGCTCATCACCGAGGGCCTGGTCGCCCGGCACACGCCGCACGAGGCCAGGATGATCGTGATCGACTACCGGCGGTCGTTGCTGGACTCCGCCGCGACCGAGCACCGCATCGGTTACGCCGCCTCCAGCGCGGCGGCGCTCGAAATGATCAACGACGCGCGCAGCGCGCTGCTCAAGCGGCTGCCTCCCGCGGACCTCACGCCCGAACAGCTCCGGGCCAGAAACTGGTGGCAGGGCTCGGACCTCTACATCGTCGTCGACGACTACGATCTCGTGGCGACCTCGTCGAACCCGCTGCATCCGCTGGCGGAACTGCTGCCGCAGGCCCGTGACATCGGCCTGCACCTGATCATTTCGCGGGCGATGGGCGGTGTCGGCCGGGCGATGTTCGACCCGATCATCCAGAGGATCAAGGACATGGCCAGTCCCGCCGTGATCCTCTCCGGCAACAAGGACGAGGGCTTCCTGTTCGGCAACGTGCGGCCGCATCCGCTGCCACCGGGCCGGGGCTACTTCGTCGACAGGAAGTACGGCGCACGCCTCACGCAGACCGCGTTCCTCCCGCCCCAGGAGCCGCCGGATCCTCAATGAGAACCGGTCCGGGAAGCGCCGCGCCGGCGCCGGACCTTCGGGCGGGCCGGACCTTCGAACGGACCCGGGCGCCGAGCGGGCCGGCATCGTCGTCGGCTACGTGGTGGCATGCCAGCTCATGAGGCTCACCCCGTACACAAGGCTCCAGGCGGAGCTCTGGCTCAACCGGCTTCCAGCGAGCCGTGATCCCGACGACGCCCCCCTCCCGGTGGGTGGCTCCCAAGCGTGAGGTTCCCGAGCCCTTCACGGAGGAGACCCCCGCTCCCCCTGTTCATTGCAGCCTGTCACGCTCATCGCGCCCCTCACCTCCCCTCGGAGAGACGCCTTCACGGAAAAGCCCTCCGACCGGGGACACGGACGGCGCCCTCACGAACAGATCTTCGTCCACTAAGATCTACATTTGTCCGCTCTGTGGAAACCTCGGAGGGAGTCGGCCGGATGGCAGGTCTTGATCTTCACTTCGACGCGCTTGAGCAGTGCCGGACGGCCACGAACAAAGTGGTCAAGCAGTTTCGCGCGCTGAGCGGCCTGTATCCCGCCCAGGGAAGCGACTCCTCCATCTTCGGAAAGCTGGCCGACTCCTCCGCGCTGGCCACGGCCCTCGACGACGTCGAGAAGACGATCGACAGCGAGCTCGGCAGCGTCACGAGCAAGCTCGACGCGGTCGAGCGGGCCCTGGACGACGTGCAACGCAACGTCCGCAAGGCCGACAACCCCGACGGGACAAAGCCGTCATGAGCCTGGCCGACAGCGTCTCCATGCTGCCGGGTGGCGGCGAACTGTCCGGCTTCGCGAGCAAGCTCGCCGGCGGCAATCCCACCGCGATCCGTGCGGTCGCGACCCGCTGGCGCGGCGCGGCGGGCAAGGTGAACGAATACGCCGGCGACCTCGGCGCCGCGGTCAACACGGTCGACGCCGCCTGGCAGGGCAAGTCCTCCGAGGCCTTCGGCACTTACATGCGAAAGTACGGCAAGGCCGGTGAGGCGCTCCACGACGCGCTGTCGAACTGCGCGAGCTCTCTCGACACGGCGGCCACCGCGCTGGAGACCGCAAAGTCCGAGGTCGACGCCACCTGCGGCAGCCTCCTCGAGATAAAGGACGTCGTCACCTACCTCAACAGCACGTCACCCGAGGAGCGGAAGAAGCTCGAACCGAGTGTCGCGTCGTCGGTCAGTGGCGCCACCTCCTACGCCCGCATCTCTTTCACGGCCGCCGAGAATGCCGTGACCAAGGCCTTGGGCGACATCACAAAACAGATGGAGAACAGGCCCCTCTCCTTTGTCGGCTCCTACATCGGGGCACCCGGTGAGCAGACGTTCCTGCCCCAGCCGGGCCACCCCTTCCTCTGGGAGCGGACCGCGAGTTACGGCCAGGCCGGCGGCCCGGACGGCGACGGGCCCGGTGGCGCCGGCGGCAACGGTTCGGGAGGCGGCTTCGGCGGTTACGGGCCGAGCGGCCCTCCCCCGCCCGGCGGCGGCCCCGCGCCCAGCGGCAAGGTCAAGGAGTGGATCGACCAGGCGATCGAGATCCTCAAGGATCAGGGATATCCCGTCGAGAAGATGAATCCGAACGACATCTGGATGATCATCCAGCACGAGTCAGGCGGGAATCCAAACGCGATCAACGAGTGGGACTCCAACGCGGCGGCGGGGCACCCGTCCAAGGGCCTGATGCAGACCATCGACCCGACCTTCGACAGCCACAAACTGCCCGGGCACGGCGATATCTACAACCCCGTGGACAACATCATCGCCGGGGTCCGCTACGCCATCGACCGCTACGGCTCGGTCTCCAACGTGCCCGGCGTGGTCGGATCGAAGACCGGCAGCGGCTACGTCGGCTACTGACGGCGATTCCCGTCGAAGACCGGTAACGGCCCCGTCGGCCACGGGCGGCGATTACCGGCGATCTAAAATGTGGTGATGAAGCTCACGAAGTTAATCCACGCGTGTGTTCGCCTGGAGAAGGGCGACTCGATCCTGGTCATCGACCCGGGATCCTTCGGTGAGGAGTCCGCGCTGGACGGCGCGGATGCCGTTCTCATCACCCACGAGCACTTCGACCACCTCGACCCCGACCGGCTGCGCGGGGCGGCCCAGGCCAACCCGTCGCTGGAGATCTGGACCAACGAGAGTGTGGCCGCCCAGCTGACCGACGTCCCGGCGAAGGTCCAGGTCGTACGGCACGGCGACGCCTTCGACACGGCGGGCTTCGGGGTGAAGGTCTTCGGCGAGCGGCACGCCCCCGTCCACCCGGACATCCCGATCATCGCCAACACCGGCTTCCTGGTGGACGATGAGGCCTTCTATCCGGGCGACGCGCTGACCGTTCCCGGGGTCGAGGTGCCCACGCTGCTGGTGCCGACCAACGCGCCGTGGATGAAGGGTGTCGAGATGATCGCCTATCTGCGCGAGGTCCGGCCCGCACGGGCGTTCTCCATGCATGACGGCCTGCTCAACGACATCGGCCTCAGGATCATCGACAGCTGGCTGGAGATGGAGTCGGAGAAGCAGAAGGCCGAAATGCGCCGCCTCAAGCCGGGCGAGTCGGTCACGCTTCCCTAGCCGATCACGCCGCCGGCGAACGTCTCGGGGACCACCGCCAGGCCGGCCCCCTGGGACCGCCGCCCGGAGATCGCGCCGGCTCGCTTGGGGACCGTCGCCGGGTTGACGCGGGTGCGCCGAGGCCCCGGATCCCGGTCAGGCCGCGGAGGCGATGGTCGCCGAGCCGACCACGGTGTCGTCCAGATAGAACACCGCGGCCTGGCCTGCGGCGACCCCGGTGGCGGGCGCGTCCAGCGTGATGTGGACCTCGTCGCCGGAGAGCTGGGCGCGGCAGCCGTACACCTCGCCGTGGGCACGGAGCTGGACCATGCAGGCCAGCGGCTCGCGGGGCGCGTCCACCGGGCCGTTCCAAACCGGGCGCCCGGCCACGATGCTCGTGACCTCCAGGGACGAGCGCGGGCCGACCGTGACCGTGTTGGAGACCGGCTCGATGGACAGCACATAGCGCGGGCGGCCGTCGGCCGTCGGGCGGTCGATGTGCAGGCCCTTGCGCTGGCCGACGGTGAAGCCGAAGGAACCCTCGTGCTTGCCGAGGACCTCGCCGGACTCGTCGACGATCGGGCCCTGCGCCGCGCCGAGCCGCTTCTCCAGGAAGCCGCGGGTGTCGCCGTCGGCGATGAAGCAGATGTCGTGGCTGTCGGGCTTGTCGGCCACCATGAGCCCTCGCCGCGCGGCCTCCTCGCGGACCTGGGCCTTGGTGGAGTCGCCCAGCGGGAAGATCGCATGCTTGAGCTGGCCCCTGGTGAGCACGCCCAGGACGTAGGACTGGTCCTTGCCCTGGTCGGGACTGCGGCTCAGCACGCCGTCGGCGATCCGCGCGTGGTGGCCGGTGGCCACCGCGTCGAAGCCCAGCGCGAGGGCGCGATCGAGCACCGCCTCGAACTTGATCTTCTCGTTGCAGCGCAGGCACGGATTGGGCGTACGGCCGGCCGCGTACTCGCTGACGAAGTCCTCGACCACGTCGCGGTGGAACCGTTCGGCCATGTCCCAGATGTAGAAGGGGATGCCGATCACGTCGGCGGCCCTGCGGGCGTCCCGCGAATCCTCGATCGTGCAGCACCCGCGGGCGCCGGTCCGATAGGACTGCGGGTTGGAGGAGAGGGCCAGATGGACCCCGGTGACGTCATGTCCCGCCTCGGCGATGCGGGCGGCCGCCACGGCGGAGTCGACGCCGCCGGACATGGCGGCAAGCACACGAAGAGTCATAACCCCTTGAGCGTACCCGCGTTGGCGCGCGCCCCGTCAGATCGGGAGAATCCGCAGAGCGTACCCACGCCGGCGTGGACCCTCGGGCCGGGAGAATCCGCACGGCGTACCCGCGCCGGCGTGAGCCCTCGGGCCGGATGAGTCCGCGGAGCGTATCCACGTTGGCGTGCGCCCCGTCCGGCTGGAAGAATCCGGGGTCATGCGACTGTTCGGACGTAAGAGCGAAGCCGACGCCGGTCCGGCCGAGGGTATCGGTGAATTCTGGACGTGGTGGGCGGAGGCGAGGCCCGAGCTGGACACCATGGTCGCCGCCGGCGAGACCGACCGCACGGCCGAGCTGATCGGCCCCGCGGTCCAGGCCGTCCATCCCTCCCTGGTGTGGGAGATCACCGCGGGGCTGAGCGCCGACCGGGCCCTCGTGGTCACCGCCGCCGGTGATCCCGAGCTGCGTGCCGTCGCGCACCGCTGGGCCGCCGCCGCTCCGGCCGCCGACGCCCTGTGGGAGTTCCACCCGTCCAGGTGGGCCAACCCGCAGGCCATGGACCTTACACTCGACGTGGACGGCTACGAGTTCACCCTGGACAAGCTCATGCTGGGACTGCGCGTCCCGCACGGCAGCCTCCGCATCGAGGTGATCGCCTACCACCCGAGCTTCACCATCATGGACGACGACACCAGGACCGAGGCGACCCTGCTCGCCCTCGACTGGATCCTCGGCGAGGACGACGTGGCCCGCTGGGTGGGCGACGTCTCCGCCTCGGCGTTCGAGCCGATCGACGCCGTGCCCGCCGTGCACCTGCCGGGCGTGGTCGCCGATCTGGCCTCCGGCCACCAGGGCGAGCAGTGGGCGCTGATGGAGGGCGAGACCGCCACCGGGGCCCGGCTGTCCGCCACCGTCCGCTACCCGCTCCGCCCGGTCGACTATCCGCTGTTCGACCGGCACATCACCATCACGCTGCCCTACACGCACCGCGACGGCGACGGGCTGCCCATCGGCCCCTCCCTGGAGGCGCTGAGCGACTTCGAGAGGCGCCTGGCCGGGCAGATCGGCAGGCTGACCGGCAGCGCCGTCCTCGCCGCGCACATGAGCGCCGAGGGCCAGCGGACGTTCCACGTCTACGCGGACCCGGCGGGCGACGCGGCCGCCCACCTCGCGAAGCTGATCGCGAGCTGGAAGGACGGCCATCCCAGGACGGACGTGGCCGACGACCCCGGCTGGATCATGATCTCGCCCTTCCTGAGCTGACAGCCCCGACTGTACGAACGAATGGGTTTCAGTGAGATATGCGGTTGCCACCACCGCACCGCAGAGTGAGCCCCAGGCTCGGCATCCTTCGGATACGGTCACACACGATCACGGCCACTCGCTGACGCGGGCGATGTGCGAGGTCGCCCCGCAGCGGGTTTTCCGCGCACCGGCGGCTTGCCGAGACGCGCGAAGGCGGATCGACCTTTTTTAAAATGCGAGGGAACGTTTCGCTCCTTCTCCTCCTCCTTGTTGATGACGGCACATTTTGTGACGAAAAACATGAGGAGAAGCTCGTGAATGACGTAGATGTGACGACGGTGGACGGCAGCCGGCGATGGTCGCCGGACGGCGTCACCCAGGGCGGTGATGGGCGTGCCATCCCGGCGGTGGACGGGGTTCGGCACCGGTTCGTGGATACGCCACGGCTCCGCTTTCACGTCGCGGAAGCCGGCTCGGGTGAGCCCGTACTGCTGCTGCACGGCTGGCCGCAGCACTGGTGGGCGTGGCGCAAGGTGATTCCGCTGCTCGCCGGTGACCACAGGGTCATCTGCCCGGACCTGCGTGGTTTCGGATGGACGGACGCGCCGCGGTCGGGCTACCGGACCGAGGAGCTGGTCGACGATCTCATCGCACTGCTCGACGTGATGGGGCTGGAGCGCGTGCTCGTGGTGGGCCATGACGTTGGTGGGCGGGTCGGTTTCCACCTGAGCCTGCGTGATCCCACGCGAGTGCGCCGGCTGGTCACGTTGAACGCGGTGCACCCGTACTGGAGTGCGCGCTCGATGAAGGCCTCGGGCGCGTGGCGGTCATGGTGGACGCCGCTGGTGGAGACCCCGCTGCTGGGTCGCCGGGTCGTACGGCACCTGCCGGCCTTCACCCGGATGATGCTCCGGCTCGGCGCGGTCGACCGTGACGTCCTGTCGCCGGACGAGGTCGCGGAGTACGTCGCGGCCACACGTGAGCCCGCGCGGGCCAGGGCCGGCGAGCGGTTGATGTACGAGTTCGCCTATCACGAGATCATCCCGACGCTGAGGGGTCGTAACCGCTCCCGTCGGCTGACGGTGCCGACGTTGATGCTCAACGGTGAGCGGGACGTGCGTCTCTCACCGCACTCACTGGGCGGCTGGGAGCCCTATGCGGACGACCTCCGTATCCGCGTGGTGCCCGGTGGCGGACATATGCTCGCCGAGCAGCACCCCGACCTCGTGGCCGAGGAGATCCTCGCGTTCTTCGCAACCGGGCGGCAGCCCGGTTAGTGCGCCGGGCGCCCCGGCCTGGCCGGCCCGTACGGGGATCGCACGGACGGCAGATCCTCGCAGACGCACCCGGACAACGGATTCTCGCGGACAGATATGAGATCGATGCACACCGACACGTCACAGCGCTGGGGGGACGACGTGGAGCTCGCCGATCTGGTGCGGGCCGCGCAACGCGGCGACACGCGCGCGATGAGCGAACTGCTCGACCGGCTCGCGCCCTACGTCGGCCGCCTGTGCGGCCCGATCGCCCTCCAGGACGGCCCCGACGCGGCGCAGGAGACGCTGACCACCGTGTTCCGCGAGCTACGCCGTCTGCGCGACCCCGCCGCCCTCTACGGCTGGGTCCGCATGATCGCTGTTCGCGAGGCGGTGCGCATGGCGCGACGCACCCCTCGCTGCACGGATGCCGAGTCCTATGAGGAGGTGCCCGCCCGGGGAGATCCGCAGCTGGCCACGGACATCCGCGATGTCCTGAACCGGCTGTCCCCGGAGCACCGGGCGGTGCTGGTCCTGCGCGACCTGGAAGGGCTCGACGAGAAAACGGTGGGCAACCTGCTGGCAATCGAGGTCGGAACGGTCAAGTCACGGCTGCACCGAGCACGCGACAACTTCAGGAAGGTGTGGGGACGATGAGTCAGGACTGGCCCGTAGCCGAGCTGGATCCCGTGCGACGGCTACGCGTCATGGCCGCCGCGAACCCCGGCGCCATGTTCGGTGAGACCGTCATCCCCGCGCGGTTCGAGCAGGTGTGGGCCGTCGCCGGCGACCTCGAGGTCGAGCTACCGCGCCTGATCCACGACATCCGCAGCGCCCGGGTCACCGTCCGTGACGGCGATCGGCTCGAGGTGCGGGCACGCGGACACCTTGGGCAACGCGCCCGATTCGACGTGGTCCTACGTCCCGGGTGGTGCTGGATGCAGAGCCGATACCTCCTTGGAGGAATGGCCGCCGCACCGCACCCGGACGGCACCCGGTTCGCCTTCCTCGGCGGCCTCCGGCTACCGGGCATCCGCGTCCTTCACCCGCTCCTCGAACGCGTGGCGCAGCCACTGGTCGACGGTGCGCTCCACCGGCTCGAACTCGACGTACGGCGGCACCTCCAGCCGTGACGTCGCTCACCCGAGCCGGGGAGCGATCAGCTGAGACCCGCTCGGCGTACGGCGGCACCCCCGGCTGTGGCGTCACTCGCCCCGGCCGGGAGCGATCAGCTGAGACCCGCGCGGCGGGCGCGCTCGACGACCTGGCCGAGGACCTCGGTCAGCCGGTCCACGTCGGCCATCGTGGAGGTGTGGCCGAGGGAGAAGCGGAGGGAGCCGCGCGCACGGACCGCGTCGGCGCCCATGGCGAGCAGCACGTGGGACGGCTGGGCCACCCCGGCCGAGCAGGCCGAGCCCGTGGAGCACTCCACGCCCTTGGCGTCCAGGAGCATGAGCAGGGCATCCCCCTCGCAGCCGGGGAAGGAGAAGTGCGCGTTGCCGGGGAGGCGGTTCACCGGATCGCCGTTGAGGATCACGTCGGGCACCGTCTGGCGGACCCTGCGGATCAGGTCGTCGCGGAGCTCGATCATCCGGGCCGAGGTCTCGATCCGGCGGGCCACCGCGGTCTGCACGGCCATGGCGAGACCGGCGACGGCGGGCGCGTCGAGCGTGCCCGAGCGCACGTCGCGCTCCTGTCCGCCACCGTGCAGCACCGGAACCGGATCCACCCCCCGGGCCAGCAGCAGCGCGCCGACGCCCATCGGGCCGCCGACCTTGTGGCCGGAGAGCGTCAGCGCGTCGACTCCGGAGTCGGCGAACACCACCGGGATCTGGCCGACGGCCTGAACCGCGTCGGTGTGGAACGGGATGCCGTGGTCCCGGGCGATCGCGGCGAGCACCCGGACCGGCTGGATGGTGCCGACCTCGTTGTTGGCCCACATGACGCTGACCAGGGCCACGCTGTCCGGGTCGCGCTCGATGGCGTCACGGAGGGTCTGCGGGTGCACCCGGCCGAACTCGTCGACGTCGAGCAGCTCGACGGTCGCGCCCTGGCGGTCGCTCAGCCAGTGCGCCGGGTCCAGCATCGCGTGGTGCTCGATCGCGCTGATCAGGATCCGGGTCGCGCCGCAGGCGCGACGGGCCCAGTAGAGACCCTTGACGGCCAGGTTGTCGGCCTCGGTGCCGCCGGCGGTGAAGACGACCTCGCTGGGCCGGGCGCCGAGCGCGGCCGCGATGGTCTCCCGCGACTCCTCCACGACCTGGCGGACACGGCGGCCCGTGGCGTGCAGGGACGACGCGTTGCCGACCTGGCCGAGTTGGGCCGTCATCGCCTCAATCGCTTCGGGAAGCATCGGCGTGGTCGCCGCGTGATCTAGATAGGCGGACTTCACGGCCGCACTCCCCTCCCGGTTGTTCTCAGCCTCACAAGCGTATCCGCGCTTGCGTGGGGCCTCATACTCACGTTGACGACTGAACCGTCCAGACGGTACAGTAAGCGGCATGAGACGGGAAGAGTTGCTGGACGCGGCAGAGGATCTGCTCTGCGACCAGGGTTCCCAGTCACTCACCCTCGCAGCCGTCGCCGAGCGCGCCGGATGCAGCAAGGGTGGCCTGCTCTATCACTTCGGCACCAAGGAAGCCCTGATCAAGGGCATGGTCGAGCGGCTGATCGAGGAGTTCGACGACCTCGTCGCCGCCCAGGGCCAGGACACCTACACAAAAAACTATCTGGCAGCCACCTTCGCCGCCGTACAGGGTGGCAGGCTGCGCCGCTGGGCGGTGGTCACCGGAGCCTCCGGCAACCTCTACCTGCTCACACCGCTGCGCGTGGCGATGGCCCGGTGGCATCGCGAGGGGCTCGACAGCGAGCCCGACCCGGCGGCGGCACAGATCGTGCGCCTTGCCTGCGAGGGTCTGTGGGACGTGGCGAGCCATGATCCCGACCTCTACGACGACGACCACTACGCCGAGTTGAAACAGCGCTTACTGGGCCTGCTGCCCGCCTGACCAGGATCGTTCCTGGATTTGATCGCCACCCGAACGGGGGCGTCTCATCGCACAGAGTCTGGTGGTCGCTTTCGCATGCGCGAAAGCGACCGTCTTTGGTGTGCCCGAATCGGCAGTGTTCGAAACGTCTGCCGACATCTATTGAAGGGATCGAATCATGACCCGCGTTCTGAGGACGGCCCGCGCCGGCGCGGTCGTCACTTTCATGCTTGCCGGACTTCTGTGCGGATCCATGACCGTGCGCATCCCCGCGCTGTCCGACAAACTCGGCCTGTCCGAGGGCTCGATCGGCATCACCCTCCTCGTCTGGGGCCTGGGGGCATTGATCACCATGCAGTCGATGCGCGGGGTGATGGCGCGCTTCGGCAGCCGGAGCATCCTGCGGGTCGGCGCTCCCCTCAGCGCGGTCGCCCTGGCCCTGCTGGCGCTGGCGCCGACGTTCCCGCTGCTGCTGGTCGCCACCGGCCTCTTCGGCATGGCGTTCGGCGCGGTGGACGTCGCGATGAACGCGCAGGGCTCGACGGTCGAGCGCGCCTACGGCCGCCCGCTGATGAACGGCATGCACGCGGGCTGGTGCGTGGGAGCGATCTCCTCCGGCCTGCTCGGCACCGCGGCGATCGCGGCAGGACTCTCGCTCACGGTCCATCTGACCCTGGTCGCCCTGATCGCGCTCCCCCTGATGATCTTCGTCAGCCGCACCTACCTGCCGGACTCCGTCTCCGTGAACGCCCGGACCGCGACCCGCCGGCGGATGCCGCCGGTGGTCTACCTGCTCGGCGTGATCGCGTTCTGCGCGTTCATGGTCGAGGGTACGGTCGCCGACTGGAACGGCCTCTACCTGCGTGACATCCTCGGCGCTCCCGAGGCCGTGGCCGCCCTGGGCTACCCGATCTTCGAGGCGGGCATGCTCCTCGGCCGCCTCACCGGCGACCGCGTCCGGGCCCGCTTCGGCGCCCGCGGCATGATCATCACCTCGGGTCTCGCCTCCGCGGCCACCTTCTCCGTGGTTCTCACGGCCCCGACGGCCCTGATCGCCATCTCGGCCATGTTCTTCGTGGGCATCGCGGTGGCGACGGTCTCCCCGATGGCGATGTCCCTCGCGGGCGACGCGGTCGCCAACCCCGGCCCGGCCATCGCCCAGACCGGCGCGATGGGCTACGCGGGGCTGCTGCTGGGCCCGGTGATCATCGGCCTGCTCTCCGACGTGGCCACGCTCAGGGTCGGGCTCGGCATCGCCGTCGTGCTCGGCGTCCTGATCGCGCTGACCGCCCGGTTCCTGCCCCGCCCCGGTATGGCCGCCGCCCCCGCCGAGGCCCCTCAGCGCGAGCTCTCCATGGCCGCCTGAGCGTCTCCGCGTCCACCTGGGCACCTGGGGCGCATGGGGCGCGCCTGGGGTGCCTGGGCACCTGGAAGGCAGGGCACCGTCATCCTCGCGGCCGATGAGCGTTCCCGGTTGCCGTCATCCTCGCGGCCGAAGATCGATCCCGGTCGGCGGAGCACCCGTGTCCGGCGGAGGACGCGGGAGCCCTCAGCGCTCACCGGAAACGCGAGACGGCGCGGAAAAGCGAGATGGCGTCGCACGACCCGTGCGGCGCCATCTCGCGTATACGACTAACTCGTACGGCTACTTGCGCTTGGTGATCTCTTCGGTGAGCTGCGGGACGACCTGGTGCAGGTCCCCCACGACGCCGAAGTCGGCGAGCTCGAAGATCGGCGCTTCGGAGTCCTTGTTGATCGCGATGATCGTCTTGGCGGTCTGCATGCCGGCCCGGTGCTGGATCGCGCCGGAGATGCCCGCCGCGATGTAGAGCTGCGGCGACACGGTCTTGCCGGTCTGCCCGACCTGGAACTGGTGCGGGTACCAGCCGGCGTCGGTGACGGCGCGGGAGGCGCCGACGGCCGCGCCGAGCGAGTCGGCCAGGGCCTCGATGACCGCGAAGTTCTCGGCCGAGCCCACCCCGCGGCCACCGGAGACCACGATCGAGGCCTCGGTGAGCTCCGGGCGGGCGCCCTTCTCCTGCTTGACCCGCTCCACGACCCTGGCGCCCTTGGCGGCGTCGGAGACGTCGACGGTGACCCGCTCCTCGGCGCCCGCACCCGCGGCCGCCTCGATCGGCGTCGCGTTCGGACGGACCGCGACGATCGGGGTGCCCTTGGTCACGCGCGAATGGACGTTGACCCCGCCGCCGAAGATGGACTGGTCGGCGAGCAGGCCGTCCTCCATGCCCACGGCGTCGGTGAGCACACCGGAGTCGATCTTGATGGCCAGACGGCCGGCGATCTCCTTCGCCTCGGCCGTCGCGGCGACGAACACCGCGGCCGGGGACTTCTCGGAGACGAGCTGGGCCAGCAGCTCCGCCTTGGGAGCGACGACGTAGTCGCCGATCTCGGCGGCGTCGGCCACGTAGATCTTCTCCGCGCCGTATTCGGCCAGCTTGGCCTGGGCGTCGGGAGAGTATCCCTCTCCCGCCCAGACCGCCGACGGCGTGCCCAGCTTCCGGGCGAGCGTCAGCAGCTCCAGCGTGACCTTCTTGACCTGGCCCTCGACATGCTCGACCAGAACGAGAATCTCAGACATCTCAGCTAACCCCCGTTCTCAGACGAACTTCTTCGACGCGAGGAATTCGGCGGTCTTCACGCCGCCGTCACCCTCGTCCTTGACCACCGTGCCGGCCGCGCGAGGCGGCGCGGCCGCGAAGTCGACGACCTCGCTCCAGGAGTTGGCGAGGCCCACCTGGGAGGCGTCGATCTCGGCGTCGGCGACGCCGAGCTTCTCGACCGGCTTCTTCTTGGCGGCCATGATGCCCTTGAAGGACGGGTAGCGCGGTTCGTTGATCTTCTCGACCACGGAGACGACGGCGGGCAGTGAAGCCTCGACCCTGTCGTAGCCGTAGTCGGTGACGCGCTGGATCGAGATGGACGTTCCGTCGATCTCGACCTTGTTGGCGAAGGTGAGCTGCGGCACGCTCAGACGCTCGGCCAGCATCGCGGCGAGCACGCCGGTGCGGGCGTCGGTCGACTCGGAGCCGAGCACGACCAGATCGAAGCCGATCTTCTTGAGAGTCTGCGCCAGGGCGTAGGAGGTGCCCAGCACGTCCGAGCCGTGCAGCGCGTCGTCCACCAGGTGAACGGCCTTGTCCGCACCCATGGCCAGGGCCTTGCGAATGGTGTCGGCGGCCTTGGCGGGGCCCATGGTGAGGACGGTCACCTCACCGCCGTGAGCCTCCTTCAGGCGCAGCGCCTCCTCGACCGCGTATTCACAGAGCTCGTTGATGACGCCGTCGGCGGCATCGCGGTCGAGCGTATTGTCATCGGACCTCAGCTTGCGCTCGGTCGCCGTGTCGGGGACCTGCTTCACGCAGACGACGATGTTCATGGCCGGTGGCCGACCTCCCGTGTACGCGTACGCCACCGCGTCGCTGCGGTTGGCGCCGGATTGCGGTACGCGCACGCGGGGTACGTGCACGTGTTGCCAAGATTGCCAGGTGCCCGAGGGCGCTGTGACAGTGGGTGACCCGGTCGGGGACGTACCCGTTCCAGCTCCCCCAACACCATGTTACTCATCGGTAGCTTAGGCGCAAATCGCCAGGTTGCACGGCTTGCGCCGTACGCCCGGATGACCTGCCCGGTCGGTTGTCCTCCCCACCATACCGAACTATATTCCGGAATCTGCGCGGGGATCGACGCGACGTACGGGCCTGCGGCTCAGCTGCCGACCAGGATCGCGACCAGGACGAAGACGACGGTCCCCAGGGCCAGCGCCAGGGTGAGCGTGCTGAAGAACGTGCCGAGAACGGCCCACAACCCGACGGTGCCGGCGGCACTGGCGAGATCGATGATCATGCGCGAGCGGTTCTGGCGGGCGAACAGGGCGATCCCCCCGTCGGCGAGCATCACCAGCCCGTATCCGGTCAGGAGCAGCAGCGACACCTCCGGCAGCGGGCCCTTGGCCGCCGCGGCCATCAGGGACACGAGCAGGCCGGTGCCGACGACCCAGCGGCGGTGCACAACGGCCCTGCGGTGCTCGCGGGCCTCCTTAGGCGAGGGCCTGCCGGGCTGCGGCCGACGGCCCGGACGCCACTGCCGGGTGGTGAGGTCCTGCATTCCGCCCTTCTCCGCCTGAAGGGCCACCTCCTGGATCCGCGCATCCTGAACGTGGGCGTCCTGGACCTGCGCGTCCTGGACGTGGGCGCCCGGGCTCCGGGCGCCCCCGGCCCGGGCGTCCCGCCGCCCGGCGGCCGGTGCTCCCTTGAACCCGGCGACATCCTGGAACGGGGCGGTGGCGAAGGCCGAACGAGTGCGTGGGGCCGGCGAGCCCGGCGGACCCCCCGGACCCCGTGGACCCCCCGAAATCACTGCCTGGACGACCGGGGCGGCGCTCAGACGGACCAGGAGCATGCTCGCGGACGGCCGGGCGGCCGGGTCGCGCAGCAGGCACTCCCGGAGCAGCGGCTCCAGCCAGCCGGGCACGCCCTCCAGATCGGGAGGGTGGTGGACGACGCGATAGCCGACCGCCGAGGCCGGGCCCGTGCCGTACGGATGCCGCCCCGTGGCCGCGTAGGCCGCAGTCGCACCGAAGGAGAAGATGTCGGCCTCCGCCCCGGAATCCGCACCCTCCAGCACTTCGGGCGCCAGGTAGCCCGGCGTGCCGAGGATCGCTCCCGCCGTGGTGACCGAGGGGGAGTCGAGCGCGCAGGCGATGCCGAAGTCGATGACAACCGGCTCGCCGTCGGTCAGGATCACGTTGGCGGGCTTCAGGTCGCGATGAACGACCCCGGTGGCGTGGATCGCGGTCAGGGCCTCGGCCAGGCCGCACGCCAGCCGTACGAGATCGTCGTCTCCGATCGGCCCGTCACCGGAGACCACCGCGCTGAGCGGACGTCCCTGCACGTAGCGGGTGACCAGGTAGGGGCGGGCGCCCTCCATCGAGGCGTCCAGGACCTCGGCGATGTGCGGGCCCTGGACACGCCGCATGGTCTCCACCTCGCGGGCCAGCCGGGTGAGGGCAGTCGCGTCGGCCGCGACCTGCGGGTGCAGGATCTTGACCGCCACCGTGCGCCCCTCGGGATCCAGCGCGAGGTGGACCTCGCCGAAGCCTCCCGCCCCGAGTTTTGACAGGAGGCGGTACGGGCCAAGGCGTTCACCGTCCGGCGCAACCATGCGACTCCTTCCGGCCTGATGTCATCCATGGTGCCGTAGAGTCGGCGATCCCGCACGGGGGGACACCGAGAACTCGCCCACCTGCGGACACGAGACGCACGCCAGACGTTTCCCGTCGACCATGGATCCCATCGGGCCCGGGAGCGATGGCACGACACTCACTCCCGGAGGGGCGCGGAGAAGATCCCCACCTCCGGAAGGTCAGGACGCGACGCTCACTTCCAGAAGGTCAGGAAACCGAAGCCGAGGCTGTTCATCAGGTCGTCGACAAGACCGCCGATGAGGTCGAGCACGCCCATCGCGCTGTCGTTCGCCGCCCTCGTCCACTCGTCGTGCAGCTTGTCGATCACATCGGTCGGCGCGTCCCACGGCGCGAAGGAGGGTGACACGCTCACCACGGCCATCACCGCGAAGAACGCCAGCGTGCCCAGGGCGATCGTGGTCACCATGGCCGCGCCGGGGCTGCGGATCACCCCGGTCAGCGTGCGGGACACGGCCTTGCGGGGCTTGCCCCCACCGGGCAGCACGAACAGCCCGGCCACGAACGCGCCCGCCGCGTAGGCGGCGGCCGGATTGGTCTTCATCTGCCCGACATAGACCAGCCCGCCCCACACGCACATGCCGAACATCGCGGCCAGCGGAGCCGTGACCAGCGTCGCGAGGCCCGCCTTGATCAGCGCCCACGGGGCGCCGAGCAGCGCGAGCAGGGGGTCGGTGGCGCTGTTCCCACGTATCGAACGGCGCTGTGCCAGGTCACCGAAGAGGTATTCGCCCACGCGCAGGCAGAGCGCCGCCACCAGCGCGAACGCGCTCACCACGACCGGCAGCACGCAGGCCAGCGCGACCAGAATCGTCAGCAGCAGCCCCGCGGCCAGCGGGTGACCCGTGCGGTAGCGCGGGCGGTCCTCCGGCGGGGTGCGGGGCTGGGTCGGCGGAGTGTGGGGCCGGAGCTGAGACTGGGGCGGCGGCGCGTACGGCCTGGCCTGGCCGGTCGGCGGCGGGGCCGGATATCCGGCGACCCGCTGGTCGGCGTACGGCGGGGGCGGCGGGGCGAACCCCACCTGGGCCGAGGGCGGGGCCGGAACGTAGGGAGGCGGCTTGGACGCCGGCGTATAGGGAGGCGGAGAGCCGGTGGCGGACCGGCCCTGCTGGGGCGAGGATCCGGCGGAGGGCCGGGTCGGCTCGGACCTGGGCCTGCGCTCGCGCCGCTCCGGCTTGGCGTACTCCACCGGCGGGAGCAGGTCGGAATAGGTCCCCTCGTGGGGCAGCGCCCGGGTGCCGTTCGGTGAAGGCGAAGGCGGGGGCGGGGTCGGGGCCTGGCCGTCCAGAACCCTGGTGCCGTCGGCGTTGAGCGCCCTCGTGCCGCTCTCGTGGGCGGCGGTGGGCGGGGTGTCGTGGAAGACCGTCACCGTGGGGTCGAGGGCACGCGCCATCCGGTGCAGCGCCACCGCGCTCGGCCGGGCGGTGGGGTCGACGGCCAGTGCCTGCCTGAGCCAGGCGCGCAGCCAGGCGGGGGCCAGGTCGATGTTGGCCCGGCCCTCCATGATGTTGAAGCAGACGACCTCGAAGCTGCCCGTGCCGAACGGCGGCTTGCCCGTCGCACCGAAGAAGACCGTCGAGGCCAGCGCGTGCACGTCGGCCGCCTGGGTGATCTCGGAATCCCGGATGATCTCCGGGGCGAGGTAGCCGGGGGTGCCGACGAACATGCCGGTCTGGGTCAGCCGGGTGGCGTTGACCAGGTGCGCGATGCCGAAGTCGATGACCAGCGGGTCACCGTTGACGATCATCACGTTGGACGGCTTGAAGTCGCGGTGGACGACGTCGGCGGCGTGGATCGCCACCAGCGCGGCGCACATGCCCTCGGCCAGGCGGATCACCTGGTCGGCGGGGAGCGGGCCGTCTTCGAGGACGGTCTCCTCCAGCGTGCGCCCCGGGGCGAACCGGGTCACGATGTAGGGCTGCTTGGCCGTCAGCTCGGCGTCGAGCACCTCCGCGACGTGGGGGCTGCGCACGCGCCGCATGGTCTCCACCTCGCGGGTGAGCCGGTCGCGAGCCTTGAGATCGGCGGCCACGTGCGGGTGCAGGACCTTGACGGCCACCTCGCGCCCATCCTCGTCGAGCCCCAGGTGGACGACCCCCATGCCACCTTCGCCGATCTTTCTGAGCAACCGGTATGGGCCAAGTCGCTCAGGCGCTTGCGTGTCCCCCGCCATCACGCCGCCTTCTTTCTTAGTCCGTCCAGCTCGTGCACCACCGTTCCGACATCGACCGGCGTCCAGACGGCCGGTCGAGCGTTCTTGTCCACGGTCCCGATCGCGAGAAAGACCATGAGCGCCGCCACCGCGCCCAGCACCGCGGCCACGATCATCGCCGCGCTCCGGGACGGCAGCAGTGATGCCAGCGTACGTCGCATCTGGCGGCTGGGACCCTCAACTCCAGGACCTGCGCAGATGGTCCACAGCGCGACCGCCGTGCCCCAGCTCAACGTGTAGGGGGTCGGCATCGTTCCGACCAGCACGGTGAGCAGCAGCGTCACCGGCAGGCCGAGGATCAGCGCGTACGGCACGAGCGCGACGGTGATGCCCACCGACTTCAGGAGCGCGGCCGGCTGGCCGATCACCCTGAGGACGTCGGCCGCCGCCGCTCCCGCCGCCCGGCGGGCGCTGAGCTTGGGCTGGGCGATGTCGGCGGCGCGCAGCAGGATGGCGACCGGGATCACCACCACGGCGACGATGACCGGTGCCATGACGGCCGCGACCGCCATGACGACCAGCATCAGCGCGCTCGCCACGCCGTACGCCTTCGAACGCTGCAGCGTGTGGCCCGGCCGCTGGCCGGGATGGAACGCACCCTGCGAAGGCGACTGCTGCTGGGGCTGCTGGGGTTGCTGCGGCTGCGAGTACGGGTAGGGCGGCGGCGACGCCTGTGCGGGCGGCCGGACGTGCGGCGTCTGCTCGAACGAGACCTGGCGCTGCGGATACGGCGGCGGCGGAGAGGCGGGCGCGTTCGCGGCCGGGGTGTTCGGCTGCCCGGGATAACCGGGCTGCGGGGGGTGGTTGCGGATGTATTCCTGCAGGTCCTGAGGGCGGACCCGCTGGGTCGGGATGTCGCCGTCGGGCACCGGCTTGGTGGCGCCCTGCCGGTCGGCGGCGTCCGGGTTGGCCGGGTTGATCGGGTTGGCGGGGTTGCCGCCCGGCCTGGGCTGGTTGCGGACGGCGGGGCCGCGGGTGGGGATGTCCTCCGGGCTGAGCATCCCGGTGGGCATGTCGTAGACGTTCTGCTGGGCCGCCGCGAGCTGCCGCAGCTCCTCGGGCGTCACCCGGCGGGTGGCCGCCGGATCGGAAGCCTCCTCGGGCGTCACCCGGGGGGCGGCTCCCTGGTCGGGAGCCTCCTGGCCGAGCAGCGAGACGTATTCGCGCGGCTGGGCCACCGGGGCCGGGGGCCACGGCGTGGGCGAGGGGACCGAGGGACGGGAGGCCACCGGGGTCGGCACGTCGCCGGGGTCCGCCTGGACGGGCGCGTCTGGGCCTCCGCGGCCGGTCCGGCCTCCCTGGCCGGCGGGACGTCCCGGGGCGCCCCCGGCGTCGGGGCTCGAGTCGTCGAGCTGCGGAAGCGTGGAGATCTCGTCGGGCATCTTGGCCCGGCCGGTGCCCGGCGACAGGCGCTCCACCTGCGCGGCCAGCTCGGCGGCCTTGGGCCGCTTGGCCGGGTCACGCTGCAGCGCCGCACGCAGCACCGGCTGGAGCTCCCGCGGGACGGCGTCCACGTTCGCCTTGCCCGCGGTGATGTTGTAGAAGATCATTTCCAGCGTGCCCTTGCCGAAGGGCGGCTGGCCGGTGGCCGCGAAGACCAGCGTGCCCGCCCAGGCGTGCACGTCGACCTCGGGGCCCGCCTCGTGACCCTCGATGATCTCGGGGGCGAGGTAGCCGGGCGTGCCGATGAACATGCCGGTCTGGGTCAGCCGGGTGGCGTCCACGGCCTGCGCGATGCCGAAGTCGATGAGGACGGGCTGGCCGTCCAGAATGAGCACGTTGCCCGGCTTGAGATCGCGGTGGATCACTCCGACGGAGTGCACGGCGGCGAGCGCCGACGCCACCCCTTTCGCGATCTTGAGCAGCGCGGGCAGCTCCATGGGGCCGTCCTGCTTGACGACCTCGTCCAGCGGCGGGCCCGCGATGTATCGGGTCACGATGTAGGGCCGATGCCCGGTCACGTCGGCGTCGAGCACCTCGGCGATGTATTCGCTGCGCACCCTCCGCATGGTCTCCACCTCGCGCGAAAGACGGCGACGCGCGACGTCGTCGCCCGCCACCTCAGCGCGAAGAACCTTCACCGCCACCTGCCGCCCCTGGGGGTCGACAGCGAGGTGAACTACGCCCATACCCCCCTCACCAAGCCGCCGTAGCAGCCGGTAGGGGCCCAACCGGTCGTCCTGTTTCATGGCATGAAGCACCATATCGGCTTAGGCACCGCCCACGAGATGAACCATCGGGCCACATTCTTCGACTCAATAACGTCTAGCGAGACCCGACGGTTTCCCGATTCCCTCCACCACTTAATATCATTTTGGCTTCACAGCGCCAGGCGAAGCACCTCCGCCGTCTTCAGCCCGGCCAGGACGGCACCGGAAAGTGCCAGTTTGGAATGGCGGACGCCACTGCCGATCACGACCCCCGGGTGGTTGGCCACCGCCTCGTCCACCAGCACCGGCCAGCCCTCGGGCAGCCCCAGCGGAGTGATCCCGCCGTACTCCATCCCGGTGAGCCTGACCGCGTCCTCCTGCGGCGCGAACGAGATCTTCCGCGCGTCCAGGTGCCGCCGGACCACCCCGTTCACGTCCGCCCTCGCGGTCGCGAGCACCATGCACGCCGCGTAGCGGACCTCCCCACCCCGTTTGGCCGCCACGATCACGCAGTTGGCCGACTCGGCCATGTCCACTCCGTACCGCTCGCAGAACGCCGCCGTGTCCGCCAGCGCCGGATCGATCTCCGCGACCTCGACCCCTTCGAGGTCGCCGATCGCCTGTGCCACCGGGTCCGCCAGCAGATCCAGCCGGTCACCGGCGTTCGCCCAGTCCAGTGTTCCGATCGTCATCGCCATCGTCGTCTCCCTCGGATTCTCTGCTCTAGAGAGTACGACCGCTGGACGGGAGGTCAGGAGGTCGCCTGGAGAACCCGGCTGTGGAGGTCGGTGACGGCCCTCCTCGCGGACTCCAGCGCCCCGGCCTGCCAGGCGATCAGGTGGGTGAGCCAGTCGCCGGCGAAGTAGACCCGGCCCGCCGGGCGCTGGAGCAGGGTGAAGGCGCCCTGGTAGGAAGGCCAGGTGGTCCAGCCCCCCTCGATGTACGGCTGGCGCTGCCAGGCGATCGAGAGACTCGAACGGAGCTCGGAGCGGTATTTCTCTCCGTGGATCTTCTTGCCCTGGGTGAGCGCGCGGCTGCGGCGGCCGGCGTGGGGCAGCTTGCCGTACAGCTCGGCGTTCTCGTCGGAGTTGTAGTAGCCGACCAGCAGGCCGCTCCTGGAGTGGTAGCCGTACGAGGGGTACCAGATGTGGGTGATGTCCAGGTCGGTCTCGGTGATGCCGCCGTAGATCCGGTCGTCGATCTCCCACCAGCGCCTGCCGTACTCCAGGCCGATCTTGCCCGCGGCGACCGGGGCGGGGGTGCGGAGCGCGGCGGTGACCGGGGCGCCGAGGTTGTGCGGCAGCCGCGCGAACAGGTGGGGCGGCAGGGTGGCGATGCAGTAGTCGGCCTTGAACGTGCCGCCCTGATGGGTGACCTCGACGCCGTCGGGCAGGTTCTTGACCCCGGTGACCCGGGTGCTCGTCCTGATCCGATCCCGCCCGACCGCCTTGACCAGGGCGGTCACGATCGAGTCCATCCCGCCCACCGGCTGGAACATGGGGGTGGCCTGGTCGTAGCCGAAGTCATTGGTGATCGCCCGGCCCGTGCCCGCGGCGAGCACGGCCCTCAGGGAGGACGGACCGGCGATGGGGACGCCGTCCGCGACCCCGGGGTAGGTCTCGAAGCCGCGACGCGTGGAGCCGTGGTAACCCAGGTCGGGGCCGAGGTCGCCGAAGCGCCGCAGGAACTCCGAGAGCCGCTCGCGGTCGTCTTTCGTGAGCCGCCGGTTCAGGGCGCCCGCATTGGTGGCCTTGGCCAGCAATTCTGCGACATATCCGTATAAATCGGCCCGAGCCGTGCGGGAGCGGATCGGGGCCGTCATCCCCTGCGTGTAGACGTACGCCGAGGCGTTGTTGTTGACAAACGTCTCGATGGGAACGCCCAGTTCGCGGCAGTAGTCCATGGTGACCATCCACGGGGCGATCCGCCCGGGCCCCGCGTTGAAGTAGGTCCCCTCCTCGAACCCCGCCGTCTGCGTCTCCCCGCCCATCTCGGCCAGCCGGTCCCCGCCGCGCAGCGTGAGGTTCCTGCCTCCCACCCGGTCGGCCGCCTCCAGGATCGTGCAGTCGTATCCGGCCTTGCCCAGCTCGTAGGCGCAGGTCAGCCCGGCGACCCCCCCGCCGAGGATCACCACCTTCGCCGCGGCCCTGCCGCTGAGGGAGAAGTCGGAGGGCTGCGGGGGAACGAAGCTCTTCTCCTGGGAGTCGGGGGCGAGACCCAGCGCGCCCATGGCCGCGAACATGGCCCCGGCGCCCCCGGCGGCCCCCACGCCGACCAGCAGCGCCCTGCGCGTCAGGGCCCTGTTCTCACTCATGGCGATTCCTCGTCCTCATCGGACGTCCGGCGCGGGGAGGCTGCACTTGTTGTGTTTTCGGGGGAGGACGTCAACCATGACGGGCTCTTGTCTTCGGTCAGGGGGATCAGCGGCCCTCGGTCGGGAAAAGGTCGATGCGGTCGGGGGAGATCAGCGGTCGGGGAAGGTCAGCCGTACACTCCGCTGCCGCAGGCGACCTGGCCGCCGATCATGGCGAAGAGGCCCAGCAGCGCCATGATCTGGGAGAAGTCATCGGTGACGAACTCGGTGTGGCGGGGCCCTGCCGACGTCACGCCGGGGATGATCGCGCAGCCGGCGGCAATGGCGGTGGAGTTCCATTCGACGCCGAGGGTGAACGGGGGCTCCGGTGTGAAGGGGCGGAAGTCGGTCACCCGGCCGAGCGCGCGGGCGGTGGCCTCGCGGATGCGGGCCTGGGCGACGGCGGGCGGCAGGAGCTCGGCGGAGAACCTGTCGACGCCGTCCTTGACCGCGACGGTCTCGACGTCGCCGAGCAGTTCGCGGGCCTCCTCGCAGACCGCCTCGTCCCCGGTCACCAGGGCCACCGGCACGCCGAGCGATCCGGCGAACGACGCGACCAGGCGGGTCTCGCCGCAGACCTCGCCGTTGAGGTAGAGGTTCTGGATCTCCTTGCCCATCCAGGTGTGGTTCAGGACGCCGTGCTGGACCCCGGCCCGCGCGTGGTAGCCGGCGAAACAGGCCACCCGGTAGCTCTCGTCGAGCCCCTGGCCCATGCGCAGCGGCTTGCCGGGACCCCTGATCAGGGTCGCCCGCTCGTCGAGCAGGTCGATCCTGAGGTTCTTGGTCGAGCCGTGGGCGTCGTTGACGCGCACGGCCTCGGCTCCGGCGTCGAAGGCGCCCTGGACGACCGCGTTGGCGTCGGCGGTCATCAGCTCGCAGCCGCGTTCGTAGCCCCGGCCTCCGGCGTGCATCTCCTCCGGGTCGGTCAGCCCGGTGACGCCTTCCATGTCCACCGAGACATACACCTTCACGACATCCCCCAGGTCTCGACGCGTCGTGCCTCATCCTCGTTCATGAACCCGACCTCGACGTCCATGAAATCGCGGATCTGCTTACGCCACGGCTCGGGGATCTCCTCGATCGCGGGCGGGTAGCAGTGATCCAGCCAGGCGGTCGAGGCCTCGGTCGCGCCGAGGAATCCCGCGGCCTTGCCGAAGGCCGTGTCCTCGATGCCGGGCACGCGTGCGCAGCCGTACTCGATCATCTCCTGCCCGCCGTACGGCGGGGGCTCCTGCCACTTGCGCGCGACCGGGCGGCCGGGGCCGATCGTGGTGCGCAGCGGGCGGCGTTCGACGGCGGCGTGGATGAGCTCCTTGTAGAGGCACTTCCCGCAGGTCCCGCACGGGCCGCTCACCCCGCGCAGGCACCAGCGGACCTGCTCGCGCAGCGTGGAGCCGAGGGCGATCCGCATGGTGACGGCCTCGCTCACCCCTCCCACCGGGAGCACGATGTGCAGGCCGGCCGCGGCGAACGCCCGGCCCCAGGCGCCGTGCGAGGCCCACATCAGGTTGTCGGGGGTGTATCGGCGCAGGTAACGGTCGCCCCCCAGCCAGCGCGAGCCCAGCTCGTAGCCGAAGGCCAGACCCCCCAGATCGAGCTCGTCGGCCAGCAGCAGCGCCCCCGCGGCCACCGCGTGGTGCTCGGGGTAGCCGGGACGGGGCTCGGCGAGCGTGAACTCCAGATCGGAGCGGACGACGGTGAGATCGCGTCCGGTCTTGCCGGCCAGCGCGGCCAGGACGTCGGAGCGGTAGTGGCTCCAGCGGTTGGGCACGCGCGGGTGAGAGACCCGCTGGAAGTGAACGAACGGCGCGTCCGGCAGCATCGCGGCCACCGCCGCCGAGTCGGCGCCGCCGCTGTAGGAGATCGCCAGCCTGCCGCCGGAACGCGACTGCCCGCCGATGGGTCCCGCCTCGATCCCCCAGCCCGACTGGATCGCCGTGGCGAGCTCCGCCGAGATCGGCCGGTCGAAGACGATCCGGCGCCGGGTCCACGGCGCGACGACGGTCCACGCGGCGAGGGCCAGAAGATCGGGGTGGATGTCGTACGGCTTGCGGGGCAGCTCGACCCGGAAGGAGTTCGTGGCCAGCTTCAGAGGCTGGCCGTCGGCGCAGAACCCGGTGATGGCGTCCTCGGGGTCCAGCCGGAAGGTCAGATGCCAGACGCCGCCGTCGGCCGTCCAGGTCACCCTCATGCGGCACTCCCCGAGGAGCCGGAAAGACCGGCGGTGGTCACCGCGGTCGCCGAGCCCACGGAGACCGCCGAGCCCTCAGAGGTCACGGTGTCCGCCGAGCCCTCAGAGGTCACGGTGTCCGCCGAGCCCGCCGGTCCCGCCGGTCCCGCCGGTCCCGCCGAGAGACGGTCCACGGCCTGCCAGAGCAGCACCTCGTTCTGGAGGACACCGTCCATGGCGACCGCGGTCTCCTCGGAGAGCCGGTGGGCGTCGTCCCAGCGTTTCGCCCGGATCGGATCGAGCCGGACCTTGTCCACCTGCGCCCGCAGCTCACCGACCTCGGCGCGCAGCGAAACGATCTCCCTGCCCAGCGTCTGGACTTCCCAGAGCGCGTCCTTGATGTCCTGCCGATGATCGGCTCGGGAGATATATCTGGAGTCAAACCATCCGAGCACCACCCGTCGCAACCGGGCAGGAACCAGCGCACGCTTCACCAACCGCACCATAATCCGGCACGATACCGGCAACGCACGGCCAAACCTGACCAAACCCAACAGCCGGCCGGGCTCGGCGCATGGGTCAGCGACCGGTGAACGTGGCCTTGGACTTCTCCGCGAACGCCTTCATACCGATCTTGGCGTCGTCGGTGGCGAAAAGCCCCGAGAACTGCAGGCGCTCGATCTCAAGGCCGGTGTCGAGGTCGGCCTCGAGACCGTGGTCGACGGCCTGCTTGGCGGCGCGCAGAGCCAGGGCGGGGCCGCCGGCGAACTGGGCGGCGTAGGCGACGGCCTCGGTGTAGACGTCGTCGTCGGGGACGACCCTGTCCACCAGGCCGATGCGCAGCGCCTCGTCGGCGGACACGTGGCGGCCGGTGAAGATGAGGTCCTTGGCCTTGGCCGGGCCGATCAGCCGGGGCAGCCGCTGACTGCCTCCCGCGCCGGGGATGATGCCGAGCAGGATCTCGGGCTGGCCGAGCTTCGCCGACTCACCCGCGATGCGAACGTCGGCACACAGGGCGAGCTCGCAGCCGCCACCGAGGGCGTAGCCGGTCACGGCCGCGACGACCGGCTTCCCGATCTTCGCAACCGTGGTGAAGCAGTCCTGCAGCACCGCCGAGTGCACCACCATGTCGGCGTAGGACATGTCGGCCATCTCCTTGATGTCGGCACCCGCCGCGAAGACCCGCCCGCCGTAGACGACCACGGCGTACACGCCGGGGTCGGCGTCCACCTGCCGGGCGCACTCGGCGATCTCCAGCTGGACCTGCCGGTTGAGCGCGTTCATCTTCGGTCGATCGAGCCTGATCGTCGCGATCCCGTCAGCCGTCTCCACCCGCACGAACTCGCCCATGAACGTCCTTCCGCCTTCCGCCGAGAACTCCGTTGCCGAACACCCCTGACACCGGCGCGCCGAACCGCGGCGCACCGACACCGATGTGCCGGCGCGCGATCACGCCGGCACACGGCCGCACAGGAATGCCGCCACCCAACATAGGGCGCGCTCTAGTTGATGGGCATGACCAGGTCCCCGGTTTCCTCGGCGTTTCCGGGGCGCGTGGTCAGACCGGCGATCACCTGACGGTAGATCCCCTCGTATCCGCGGGCCATCACCTCGGCGTCGAAGCAACGCTCGACATGGGCCCGGCAGTGCAGGGGGTCGAGCCTGCCGATCGCCTCGATGGCCGCGGGAAGCTCCGCGGGATCGCTCCGGATGAAACCGGTGACCCCGTCCACGATCACCTCGGGCACGGCCCCCCTGGCGAGGGCGACCACGGGGGTGCCGCAGGCCATGGCCTCGATCATGACCATGCCGAACGGCTCCTCCCAGAGGATGGGGAAGAGCAGGCAGCGGGCCCTCGCCAGCAGTTGGCGCTTGTGGTCGGCGTCGGCCTGGCCGACGTACTCGGCGTCGGGACCGAGCCGGGGCTTGACGTGCTCCTCGAAGTATCGGTGCTCCACCGGTTCGGTGAGTTTGCCCGCGAGGACGATCCGCCGTCCGGCCGCGCGGGCGGCATCGATGGCCAGGTGCGCGCCCTTGTCCTCGTTGAACCTGCCGAGCCACAGGACCCAGTCCTCCTTGTGCCCCCTGTAGGGAAAGGACGAGACGTCGACGGCGTTGTGGACCACCCCCGCCCAGCTCAGGTCCGGGGCGATCCGCCGCTGGGCCTCGGAGATGCCGACGAGCGACACCGTCTCGTTGAGCACCCGGTAGTACTCGCCGAGTTCACCGTCCACCTCGCCGTGACAGGTGACCACGGTCGGCACGATCTGCCCGGGCGCGGTCAGCGGCCCAGCCAGCGAATGGTCGTGGATGATGTCGGCGTCAAGCTTCAGGGTCATGCTGTACGCCTTGGCCGCGTGCAGAACCTCGGGCATCGACTCCCCGATCCGCTCGGAGGGCGTCTGGTCGTAGGTGGGCAGGAAACGTGCGGAGGTGCCGGAGTTGCCCGCCCCGATCAGGGTGACGTCGTGCCCGCGCCGGGCCAGCCCGGCGATCAGATCGGCCATCATCGCCTCGATGCCCCCGTAGCCCAGAGGGGGCACGTCGTACCAGGGCGGCGCGACCATCACGATGCGCATTCCCTCAGACCATGGGCGAACGTTTGAAGAAGTCATGTCAACCTCGCCTCGAACATCTTCGGATGGGACAACCGAGGGGAGAGTGACCCTGTTCAGCGGATCCGTTCGGTGGATCTGTTCGGCGGACCTGGTCAGCAGACCTGCGACGGAGCGGGTGTCGTGGGGCCGCGTGGCTCGTTGATCAGCGCGATCCCCTCCGGCAGCCCGGCGACGGCGACACCCTCCTCGCCGACGTCGATCGTGACCCGGGAGCCCGCGAGCGGGAGCCCCGTGATGCGCAGGCTCTCCAGCTCGACGGGGTCGAGCCACACCCGGTCGTAGGGAATGCACGGCTCGAGGCGGAGAAGGGTGCGGACCAGCTGGATGGGGCTCGCGGCGGCCCAGGCCTGAGGAGAGGACGAGGTGGGATACGGCACCGGCCAGGCGAACTCGGCCCGGTCGAACCCGCAGAACAGCTCCGGCAGCCGCCAGCCGAAGACCTCGGCCGCGTCCAGCAGGCCGTACACGATCCGCTGTGCCTCCTTCGCGAAGCCGTACCGCATCAGGCCGGCGGCGATCAGGGCGTTGTCGTGTGGCCAGACCGAGCCGTTGTGGTAGCTCATCGGGTTGTAGGCGCCCATGTCGGAGGCGAGGGTGCGCACGCCGTACCCGGTGAACATCTCCGGCGAGAGCAGGCGCTCGGCGACGGAGGGCGCCTTGTCCTCGTCCACGATGCCGGTCCACAGGCAGTGCCCCATGTTGGAGGCGAGGCTGTCGATGGGACGTCCGGCGCCGTCGAGACCGATGGCGTAGTAGCCCCGGTCGGGCAGCCAGAACCGCTCGTTGAACTCCTCCCGGATCCGCGTCGCGCGGGTGAACCACTCCTCCTCCAGCGCGCTGTCACCGACGTGGTGGGCGAAGTAGGCGCGTACGACGTAGGCGGCGTAGACGTAACCCTGGACCTCGGCCAGGGCGATGGGCGCGCGGGCGAGGGTGCCGTCGGCGAAGTTGATCGCGTCGAAGGAGTCCTTCCATCCCTGGTTGATCAGGCCCTGGTCGGAGTTGCGCTGGTAGGACAGGAACGGGTCGGCGGACCTGCGGATCCAGCCGAGGGCGGCGTCGGCGTACGGTAGGAGCTGCTCGACCACCTCCTCGTGCACGCCCCACCGGCGCAGCTCACCCAGGAGCATCACGAACAGCGGGGTGGAGTCCACCGAGCCGTAGTAGGCGCGGCCACCCTCCGAGGAGTCGGCGCACTGCGGCCCGAAGCGGAGCTCGTGCAGGATCTTGCCCGGCTTCTCCTCGGTCAGCGGGTCGTCGACGGTGCCCTGCAACCTGGCCAGGCGGCGCAGGGTGCCGATCGCCAGAGACTGGTCCAGCGGCAGCGCCATCCACGAGGTGAGCAGCGAGTCGCGGCCGAACAGGGTCATGAACCACGGTGCGCCCGCGGCGATCGTCGGCGGCTCGTCGGGCACGCTCGGATCGAACATCCGCAGCGCCCCGAGATCCTCCCTGGACCGGTGCAGGACCTGGGAGAAGGCGCGGTTGGAGGTGGTGATGGTCGAGCTGAGACGGTCCCAGTCGGCACGGCGCCTGGCGGGCTCGGCGTATTCGAGCGGGTGGTGGGTGGAGAACCAGGCGGGCGACTCCTCCCCCTCCAGGATGGGGTTGACCTGCAGGCTGACGGTCCATTCGCCGCGCGCGGGGACGACGACCCGGAAGATGAGCTTGCCCGGCACCGCGAACGGCGCGGGTTCGGCCACGATCCTGGTGCCGCGGCGCCGGGTGGCGGAGACGATCAGCAGCCCCGACCTGTCGGTGGTCACCTCCACGTCGGCCACGTGCTGGACCCGGCCCGACTTCACCTCGAACAGACCGGCCACGTCGGAGGCGACCTGTATGTCGACCACGCATCCGGCCGGTTCGTCGGCCAGATTGCGCAGGGTCAGATCCTCGCGAAGGCCCCCGCCGACATAGCGGTCCCTGATCACGAGCAGGGTGCTCTCCACCCGTCCGGGACGGGGGCAGGCCCTGCCGAGGAACGTCGCGTGGTACGGCTCGCCCGCGAGCACGCGGAGCGCCTCGATCGGGCAGTCGTCCACGCGCAGCTCCCAGCGCGACAGCAACCGGGTGTCGGCGTGGTAGACCCCCTGAGCTCCCCCTTGCACGATGTCGCCGTTGCGTGCGGACACACAGAACGAACCACCCTCCACGAGAGTGACCGTGGTGTCGCCCAGCGCACCGGGCTGGCCTTCGAATGTCCAGGCGTCCAATGTCTTCTCCGGAATTCGTGAGCTTCCTCGCCCCCTCTATCTGCCCCAAATCGGATAGATATGAACAAAAACGGCACTTCCCCTGCAACCTCCACTCTCATCATGACCTGCGGAAACGTCGTCCTCCGACAGGCGCACCGTCCCCACGACCCCCAGGCGAACTCCCGGCGAAGGCCCCGCCACCCGCGCACCGCCCGGCCCTTCGCGTCCTGCGCGCGGCGCACGGAGGTCCCGATGGGAAAACCCTTGCCCTCACCGGTTGGAGCACCAGCCGACGGGAACCTGGCATTACCAACGCTTGACCCGATAGTAGTCATTCACCTACCCAGAGTGACCATCGGGAAAGAGGCCGTAGTGACAGGTATCAACCGGCGCGGGTTCGCCAAACTGGCCGGACTGGGCGCCGTGGGGTCGGTCGTGGGCTCGATCACGGGCGAGGCCGCCGCGACCACCGTGCGGGCGCCGCACAGGGGAGAGCGCTGGAACACCTGTATGGACGTGGCACGGGATCTGCTGCTGGTCGGCGAGGACGGGTCGGACCTCAAGCTCGAATACCTCCGGACGCTGATCGACAGAGGCCTGCCCAGAACCCGCGCCCCCAAGAAGGTGCTGATCGTGGGCGCCGGGATCTCCGGGCTGGTGACCGCCACGCTGCTGAAGGAGGCCGGGCACCACGTCACCGTCATCGAGGCCAACGGCAACCGGATCGGCGGCCGGATCAAGACCTTCCGGACGGGATTCGCCGACCGGCGGCAGTACGCCGAGGCGGGGGCGATGCGCATCCCCGACTTCCACCCGCTCACGCTGGCGCTGATCGACAAGCTCGGGATCTCCCGCCGGCTGTTCTACAACGTGGACGTACGGCCCGGCGCCGAGGCCGCGGGCCCGACGCCGCCCGTCGTCTACACCTCCCACGACGGGAAGGTCTGGCGTTCCGGCCCCTCCCGGGGGGAGTTCAGGGCTCCGGAGAAGACGAACAACACCTGGATCCGGGTCAACGGCATCGCCCAGCGACGCGACGAGTACGCCAGAGACCCGCGCAAGATCAACGCCTCGTTCGGGCTGAAGGACGCCCGGACCGCGGGAAAGATCCTGGACGACGCGCTGGACCCCGTCCGCGACCACATCTCCGTCGTGCGCGGCTCGGGACGGGTCGACAAGCCGCTGCCCGCGCTGATCGAGGGCTGGGCCCGGGTGATGTACGAGTTCGACGGCTACTCCATGAACCGCTTCCTCACCGAGCACGCCAAACTGAGCGCCGCCGCGGTCGACGCCATCGGCACCATAGAGAACCTGACCTCCCGGCTCCCGCTGTCGTTCATGCACACCTTCCTCACCCGGAGCCTGGTCAACGCGTCCGCGACCTACTGGGAGATGGCCGGAGGCAGCCGCGAGCTGCCCTATCGGCTGGCACCGGGTCTGCGCGACAACCTCCGGATGGACCGCCGGGCCGTACGGATCGAGCACACGGCCCGGGGGGTGCGGGTCGAGACGGTCACCGAGAGGGGCAGCACCGAGTCGGACTCCACGCCGCAGGGCCGGGCCGAGACCTTCGAGGCGGATCTCGCGATCATCACGATTCCGTTCTCCGCGCTGCGCCACGTGGAGATCGCCCCGGCCCTCTCCTACCAGAAGCGGCGCGCGGTGATCGAGCTTCACTACGACTCGGCGACCAAGGTGCTGCTGGAGTTCAGCAGGCGATGGTGGGAGTTCACCGAGCAGGACTGGAAGCGCGAGCTCGGCTCCCGCTACCGCCCCGGATCCCTCAGCCACGTGGCGGGCGGCGGCTCGGTGACCGACAACGCCAACCGGTTCATCTACTTCCCCTCGCACCCGGTGCCGGGCAGCGACGGCGGCGTCGTGCTGGCCAGCTACGCCTGGGCCGACGACGCCACCCGCTGGGACTCGATGGACGACGCCGAGCGCTACGGTTACGCGCTGCGAGGGCTGCAGGAGGTGCACGGGGACCGCATCGTGGAGTTCTACACCGGCCGCGGCCAGACCCAGAGCTGGCTGCGCAACCGCTACGCCTTCGGCGAGGCCGCGGTCTTCACCCCGGGCCAGATGACCGAGATCCACCCGGCCATCGCGGTTCCCGAGGGCCGGCTGCACTTCGCCGGCGAGCACACCTCACTGAAGCACTCCTGGATCGAGGGCGCCCTGGAATCCGCGGTCCGGACGGCCCTGGAGGTCAACGGCTGAGCTCCCCACGGTCGCCCCGGGTCCGGACGACTCCCAGAGACCAACGTCCGCGCCGCCGCGCTCCGATATCTCGCCGATCATGAACGATGCCGATCGGTGAGATGCCGGCGCGCGGCGCGCAAGGAGGGCCAAGCCCTCGACGAGGCGTCCGGCGGAGTGGTCACGGGAGGCACGCCGGGTGGTGACGGGCCCATACGGCCCGACACCCGCTGATGACAAAATCCGCGTTCCTCTCGGTGGTGTGTCGCGCCGCCAATCCGCATCGCGAAGAAATTCTTCTTTGACGATCGTCAATGTGAAGAAACTTATTGACAGTGCGATCTTTACTTCGCAGTCTGGCTGCACCGGATCCCCCAGTCCAGGAGCCCCCATGCGACGATCGACTCCCCTTCGATCGGCGGTCGCGGCCGTAGTGGCCGCCGGCGGCCTCGCCCTGATACAGCCCGCCTCCGCCGGCACGCTGACCGGCCCTCTCCCGGTCTCCGCCCCGGTCAGACCCTTCTCGGCCTCCGCCCCGGTCAGACCCTTCTCGGCCTCCGCTCCGGCCGGACCCCTCTCGGCCGGAGCGCCGCCCCGGACGGCGCTCGCCGGCCAGGCCGCCCCCGGCGACCGGCAGGCGGCCTTCGCCGAGGCGGCCAAGGCCTACGGCGTGCCCGAGAACGTCCTGCTCGGCGTCTCCTACCTGGAGTCCCGCTGGGACGCCAACGCCGGCCTGCCGAGCACCTCCGGGGGCTTCGGCCCGATGCACCTGACCGACGCCGCCGCCCTGCTGCGGACCCCGCAGCACCACACCGGCCCCGGCGAGGACCCCCGCGGCGACGACGCCCGAGCGGCCAGGCACCCCGTGGAGACGGCCGTCCCGGCGGAGATCCCCGCCTCGCTGCGCACGCTGGAGCGCGCGGCGGAGCTGACCGGCGAGAGCGAGGAGAGGCTCCGCGGGGACGACGCGGTCAACATCCGCGGGGGCGCAGCGCTGCTGGCCGACTACCAGAAACAGCTGGGCGCCCCGCTCGGCGGCGAACCCGCCGCGTGGTACGGAGCCGTGGCGCGATACTCCGGGGCGTCCGACGAGAGCGCGGCCAAGGCGTTCGCGGACGAGGTCTACGCCACGATCCGCTCCGGCGCCGACAGGGTCACCGGCGACGGCCAGCGTGTACGGCTGCGTGCCGCGGGGGACCTGCGGCCGCTGGAGAGCCGGCTGCACCGCCTGGGCCTCAGGAAGCACGGCGGGAGCGGCGTCGAGTGCCCGCCCACGGTCTCCTGCGAGTGGATTCCCGCTCCCTACGAGGAGTTCGGCGCCGGCGACTACGGCAACCACGACCTGTCCGACCGGCCGTCGACCCAGAAGATCGACTACATCGTCATCCACGACACCGAGACGCTGTACGACCCGACGCTCAAGCTGGTGCAGGATCCCACCTATGTGAGCTGGCACTACACGCTGCGCTCCCAGGACGGGCACATCGCCCAGCACGTGAAGACCAAGGACGTCGCCTGGCACGCCGGCAACTGGTACGTCAACGCCAAGTCCATCGGCCTGGAACACGAGGGCTTCCTCGCCCAGGGCGGCGCCTGGTACACCGAGGCGATGTACCGCACCTCGGCCAAGCTGGTGCGCTACCTGACCCAGCGGTACGGCATCCCGCTGGACCGCGCGCACATCCTCGGCCACGACAACGTGCCGGGCACCCTGCCGAGCACCGTCTCCGGCATGCACGAGGACCCGGGCCCCTACTGGGACTGGGCGCACTACTTCGAGTTGCTCGGCAGGCCGCTGCACTCCTCCGGCGCCCGCAACGCGGGGTCGGTGATGATCCTGCCGGACTACGCCACCCACCAGCCGTACTACTACGGCTGCGACGGCGCCAGCCCGTCGGCCGCCTGCCCGCCGCACGGGTCCTCCTCGGTGTGGCTGCGCACCGAGCCGCGCGAGGACGCCCCGCTGGTCAAGGACATCGGCAAGCACCCGACCGGCGACTCGCTCTACAGCGTCTACGACCACAGCGCCCGTGCCACCACCGGCCAGCGCTACGCGGTGGCCGACCGGCGGGGCGACTGGACGGCGATCTGGTACCTGGGCCAGAGAGCCTGGTTCCACAACCCCGCGAGGCATCCCACGGCGGTCCCCTCCCCCGGCCTGGTGGTCACGCCCCGGCCGGGGCTCACGAGCATCCCGGTGTACGGCAGGGCGTATCCGGAGCCCGAGGCCTACCCGGCGAACGTGCCGGTGCAGGCGATCACCCCGCTGCAGTACACGCTCTCGGCGGGCGAGCGCTACACCCTCGGCCTGGCCGCCCAGGGTGAGTACTACCGAGCTGTGACCTTCGACACGTCGCAGCATCAGATGGTCCGGGGCGGGCTGCGGTACTACCAGATCCAGTTCGGCCACCGGGTGATGTTCGTCAGGGCCGACGACGTGAAGGTGTCGTTCTCCTGAGATTCACGGGGTCTCCCGGAGGTCCGCGGCCCTCCGGGAGACCCCCGGGATCAGCGCAGGGTGCCGTTGGTCATTCCCGCCGGCTCCTCGGGCACCGCGATCAGACCGAGCTCGGAGGCGGACGCCACCAGAGGATGGTTGGGGACGACCCGGACGGTGTAGCCGAAGGACCCGGTGCGATCCAGGGGGACGACCCCGCTGAAGACCGCCCTGCCGTCGTCACCGTCCGCCTCCACGGCCAGGTCCGAGTAGGTCGGAGTGACCAGGTCGTCGTGGAGCCCGACCCTGCCGTAGGCGGCCTGGACGCGGACGTCACCGGGCTCCAGCTCGCCGAGGGCGATGGTGGCCTTCAGCTCCAGGGACGCCCCCAGCTCGGGGGTGTCTCCCAGGCCCGAGGCCTCCACGTGCTCGACCCGGACCCCCGGCCACGCCCGGCCGACCCTGAGCTTCCACGAGGCGAAGCTCTTGGCCTGCTCGTATGTGTCACTCGACAGGACACGCGCCGACCTGGCGGCCGGGGCGTAGAGGTCGACCACGTAGTCGCGGAGCATCCGCCCGGCGAGCACCTTGGGGCCGAGCGTGGTCAGGGTGTGCCGGACCATCTCCAGCCAGCGCCTGGGCAGGCCGTCGGTGCGGTCGTAGAACCGGTCGGCCACCTCGTGCTCGATCAGGTCGTAGAGCGCGGTGGCCTCCAGCTCGTCGCGGCGGTCGGGGTCGGTGACGCCGTCGGCGGTCGGGATGGACCAGCCGTTGGTGCCGTCGTACCACTCGTCCCACCAGCCGTCGCGGATCGACAGGTTGAGCCCGCCGTTGAGCGCGGCCTTCATGCCGGACGTGCCGCACGCCTCCAGGGGGCGGAGGGGGTTGTTCAGCCACACGTCGCAGCCCTGGACGAGCAGCTGGCCGAGGGCCATGTCGTAGTCGGGCAGGAAGATGATGCGGTGCCGTACGTCCTCGGAGTCGGCGAACTTCACGATCTGCTGGATGAGCTTCTTGCCGCCCTCGTCGGCCGGGTGGGCCTTACCCGCGATCACGATCTGGATCGGCTTGTCGGGGTCGAGCAACAGCGAGCGGAGCCTGTCGGCGTCGGCCAGCATCAGGGTGAGCCTCTTGTAGGAGGGCACCCGGCGGGCGAATCCGATGGTCAGCACATCCGGGTCGAGCGCGTCGTCGATCCAGTTGAGCTCGGGCGGCGAGGCTCCCCTGTTGATCCAGGACTGCCGGAGCCGCAGGCGGGCCGCCTCGACCAGCCTCTTGCGCAGCCGTCCTCGGATGCTCCAGACGTCGGCGTCGGAGATCTTGTTGACGCTCTCCCAGCCCTGTGCCCGCTCGACCAGCGTGGGCAGCTCCCTGCCGGCCAGCTCCATGATCTCGCGGCCGACCCAGGTGGGCGCGTGCACGCCGTTGGTGATGGACCCGATCGGGATCTCGTCGATGTCGAATCCCGGCCACAGACCCTGGAACATCTCCCGGCTCACCGCACCGTGGAGCTCGGAGACCCCGTTGACCCGCTGGGCCAGCCGCATGCCCATCGCGGCCATGTTGAACTTGCCCGGCTCGTCCTCGGCGCCGAGCGCCAGGATGCGGTCCACGGGGACCGTGGGCCACGCGTTGTCGCCGCCGAACTGGCGGCCGATCATCTCGGCGGGGAAGCGGTCGATCCCGGCGGGAACGGGGGTGTGGGTGGTGAAGACGGTCCCGGCGCGGACCGCCTCCAGGGCCTCGTCGAAGGAGAGTCTGGCCTCGGTGAGCTCGCGGATGCGCTCCAGGCCGAGGAAGCCCGCGTGACCCTCGTTGGTGTGGAACACCTCGGGGGCCGCGTGGCCGCTGACCTCGCAGTAGGCCCGGATGGCTCGGACGCCGCCGACGCCGAGCAGCAGCTCCTGCATCAGGCGGTGATCGGTGCCTCCGCCGTACAGGCGGTCGGTGACGTCGCGGGCCGCGACGTCGTTCTCGGAGACGTCGGAGTCGAGCAGCAGCAGCGGGACCCGGCCGACCTGGGCCACCCAGACCTGGGCGTGCAGCGCGCGCTGCTCGGGCAGGCCGATCGTGACCCGTACCGGCTCGCCGTCCTCCCCCTTCAGGAGGGACAGCGGCAGGCCACCGGGGTCGAGGGAGGGATAGTGCTCCAGCTGCCAGCCCTCGGGCGAGAGGGACTGGGTGAAGTAGCCGTGCCTGTACAGCAGGCCGACCGCCAGGATCGGCACGCCGAGGTCGCTGGCCGCCTTCAGGTGGTCACCGGCCAGGATGCCCAGGCCGCCCGAGTACTGTGGAAGGGCGGAGGCGATGCCGTACTCGGGTGAGAAGTAGGCGATGCCCTTGGGCGCGTCGGAGATGGTCTGGTACCACCTGGGCGCGGTCATGTATTCGCGAAGATCGTCGGCCGCGTCGGCGAGCCGTCGGAGGAAACGTCGATCGGCGGCCAGTTCGCGCAGCCGACCGGCCTCGACGGCGCCGAGCATGGCGACCGGATCCTGGCCGACCCTCTCCCAGGTGGCCGGGTCCACCTCGGCGAAAAGATCCAATGTCTCGGGGTGCCATGACCAGCGCAGATTGAGCACAAGTTCGCTGAGGGAGGCCAGCTCAGGAGGCAGGACAGTGCGGACGGTGAACCTACGAATTGCTCTCACGGTGCCAGACCCTAGTTACTCAGCGCCACGAGGGCGACCAAAACACTCACGCGTCTCCCTCTCACCACTATCAATACGCCCCAAACACAACAAAGGCGGGTTGATGGGTGTTAGCTCAACTCGCCGGAGAGTAAGAGATCCCGCACTCTTCCACCGGCACGCATGAAGATGGACTATTGGGGCAACGACCTATGAGTCATAAGCCTCCACCCCGGGAGTGGTCATCCAGGTGAAGGCAGGGTTACACCTTGCCCCAAGCCCGGTCACCGGAATGTTTGAAAAACGAAGATCTTTCTTTGCCGGCTTCTTCCGGCGGTACCGGGCGTGCCGCCGCTACCTTGAGACGCGATGATCGGACGAATCCCAATCCAAGACATTCACCCCACGGTCGACAGCGGGCGCCGCCCCGCCAAGGCCGCAGCGGGTGAGACCTTCGAGATCTCCGCGACCGTGTTCCGGGAGGGACACGACGCCGTCGCCGCCGGAGCCGCACTCACCGGCCCCGACGGCGTACGCGGACCCCTGCTGCCCATGAGGGAACTGGCACCGGGTACGGACCGCTGGGGCGTCGAGGTGACGCTGCCCACCGAGGGCGAGTGGCACTTCCGCGTGGAGGCGTGGGGCGACCCCATGGCCACCTGGCTGCACGACGCGGGTATCAAGATCCCGCGCGGCATGGACGCCGACCTGATGTGCGAGGAGGGCGCCCGGCTCTTCGAACGCGCGGCGCGGGCCGTACGGCCCGCGGACTGCAAACCCGTCGACAGCAGGACCGTGAGCGGCAAGACCGTGAGCGGCGGTACGGCCACCGGCAAAGCAGCCGCCCAGGCCGGCAGGCGGCAGAAGACCGCCTTGAAGGTCACGCAGGAGCATGTGTGCGGACACCGGGCCGCGCTGCAGGCGGTGGCGGCCAGGCTGCGCGACACGAGCATCGACCCGCGCGCCCGCTTCGCGATGGCCCAGCTCCCCGAGACGCTGGGCCTGCTCCGCACCCACCCGCTCAGGGAGCTGGTGACCAAGTCGGCCAGGCGCACGATCAGGGTGGACCGGCGCAGGGCGCTGTTCGGGTCCTGGTACGAGTTCTTCCCGCGCTCCGAGGGCGCGATCGTCGAGCGGGACACCGCCCCCAAGTCCGGAAATTTCGCGACTGCTGCGAAGCGGCTGCCCGCCGTCGCGAAGATGGGCTTCGACGTCGTCTACCTGCCGCCGATCCACCCCATCGGGCACAGTTTCCGCAAGGGCCGTAACAACACCCTGACGCCCGAGCCGTACGACCCGGGCTCGCCCTGGGCGATCGGCTCCGAGGACGGCGGGCACGACGCCATCCACCCCGACCTCGGCACCTTCGACGACTTCGACGCCTTCGTGGCCAAGACGCGCGAGCTGGGCATGGAGGTCGCCATCGACTTCGCCCTGCAGTGCGCGCCCGACCACCCGTGGGTCAAGGAGCACCCGGAGTGGTTCAACATCCGCGCCGACGGCTCGATCGCCTACGCGGAGAACCCGCCGAAGAAGTATCAGGACATCTATCCCCTGAACTTCGACAAGGACCCGAAGGGCATCTACGACGAGATCAAGCGCGTGGTGCGGCTCTGGATGGACCACGGCGTACGGATCTTCCGGGTGGACAACCCGCACACCAAGCCGGTGGCGTTCTGGGAGCGGCTGCTGGCCGACATCCACTCCACCGACCCGGACGTACTGTTCCTGGCGGAGGCGTTCACCCGGCCGGCGATGATGCGGGCGCTGGCCAAGGTCGGCTTCCACCAGTCCTACACCTACTTCACGTGGAAGAACTCCCGCAGCGACGTCGAGGACTACCTGAACGAGCTCTCCCACGTGACGTCGCACTTCCTGCGACCGAACGTGTTCGTCAACACTCCGGACATTCTCCATGAATATCTACAGCATGGTGGTGTCCCGGCATTTTATATCAGAGCGATTCTCGCAGCGCTGACAATGCCGACCTGGGGCGTCTACGCCGGATACGAACTCGCGGAGAATGTTCCGATTCGACCGGGTAGTGAAGAATACCTAGATAGCGAGAAATATCAGTACAAACCACGCGATTGGGTAGGGGCAGAGCGGGAAGGCCGTAGCCTTGCCCCATTCATCACCCAACTCAATTTGTTTCGAAGAGCGCACCCGGCGCTCCAAGAATTGCGTAACCTACGTTTTCACAGCGTCGACCATCCGGATGTGGTCTGCTTTTCCAAGCGACTGCCCGGCGCCTACGACACGGCCACACGACGGCACGGCCTGGGCGACGTGGTCCTCGCGGTTGTGAATCTTGACCCACACAACACCCATGAGGCGACGGTGTCGCTGGACATGCCCACCCTCGGTCTCGACTGGCACGCCGAGTTCGTCGTGGACGACGAACTTTCGGGCGAGTCGTATCGCTGGCGGGAGACCAACTACGTGCGCCTCGATCCCCACATCCACCCAGCGCACGTCTTCACTTTGCGTTCCGCGGCGGCGAACCAGCGGTGAGCCGGCCGGGTACGCCTATACCGGCAGAACAGCGGGGAGTCCACTGGTGAGTCAGCTACCTGAGCCAATCCCGAACACCTTCGACGAGGAAAAACCGCGCGATCCCTACTGGTTCAAGCGTGCCGTCTTCTACGAGGTGCTCATTCGGGGGTTCTCCGATTCCAACGGGGACGGTACCGGAGACATTCGCGGTCTCATCCAGAAACTGGACTATCTCCAGTGGCTCGGTGTGGACTGTCTCTGGCTGCTGCCCCTTTACGAGTCACCGCTCCGCGACGGCGGGTACGACATCGCGGATTTCATGAAAATCCTTCCGGATTTCGGTGATCTCGGAGACTTCGTCAAATTGGTGGACGAGGCCCACAAGCGAGGTATGCGGGTCATCGCCGACCTGGTGATGAACCACACCAGCGACCAGCACCCCTGGTTCCAGGCCTCCCGCCATGACCCGGAGGGTCCGTTCGGCGACTTCTACGTCTGGAACGACAACGACGAGCTCTACAAGGACGCCCGGATCATCTTCGTCGACACCGAGACGTCCAACTGGTCCCACGACCCGGTCCGGGGCCAGTACTACTGGCACCGGTTCTTCTCCCACCAGCCGGACCTCAACTACGAGAACCCGGACGTGCAGGACGCGATGCTGGAGGTGCTGCGGTTCTGGCTGGACCTCGGCATCGACGGGTTCCGGATGGACGCCATCCCCTACCTGTTCGAGCAGGACGGCACGAACTGCGAGAACCTGCCCCTGACCCACCAGTATCTGAAGCGGGTCAGGTCGGAGATCGACCGGCTGTATCCCGACCGGGTGCTGCTGGCCGAGGCCAACCAGTGGCCGGCGGACGTGGTCGAATACTTCGGCGACCCGGCGACCGGCGGCGACGAGTGCCACATGGCGTTCCACTTCCCGCTGATGCCGCGCATCTTCATGGCGGTCAGGCGGGAGTCCCGGTATCCGATCTCGGAGATCATGGCCCAGACGCCGAAGATCCCCGAGCACTGCCAGTGGGGCATCTTCCTGCGCAACCACGACGAGCTCACGCTCGAGATGGTGACCGACGACGAGCGCGACTACATGTACTCGGAGTACGCGAAGGACCCCCGGATGCGCGCCAACGTCGGTATCCGGCGGCGGCTGGCCCCGCTGCTGGAGAACGACCGCAACCAGATCGAGCTGTTCACCGCGCTGCTGCTCTCACTGCCCGGCTCTCCCGTGCTCTACTACGGCGACGAGATCGGGATGGGCGACAACATCTGGCTGGGCGACCGTGACGGTGTCAGGACCCCGATGCAGTGGAGCCCCGACCGCAACGCCGGGTTCTCCGACTGCGACCCCGGGCGCCTCTATCTCCCGGTCATCATGGACCCGATCTACGGGTACCAGGCGATCAACGTCGAGGCGCAGCAGAAGAGCTCGGGCTCCCTGCTGCACTGGACCAAGCGCATGATCGACATCCGGAAGCGTCACCCGGTCTTCGGTCTCGGCGCCTACACCGAGCTGAACTCCTCCAACCCGAGCGTTCTCGCCTACGTTCGGGAGTACGGCGACGACCGGGTCCTCTGCGTCAACAACCTCTCCCGGTTCCCGCAACCGGTGGAGCTCGACCTCCGCCGGTTCGAGGGATCGATTCCCGTCGAGACCATGGGCGGAGTTCCTTTTCCAGCGATTGGCGAACTTCCGTATCTTTTGACTCTCCCTGGGCATGGGTTCTATTGGTTCACCCTGCCACCCGTATCCCAGGAGGCGTAAAGCCGTGTTGACGGAGCTCCTTACCGGCTGGATCACCCATCAACGATGGTTCGCCGGTAAGGGGCGGCCGATCGACGATCTCACCGTCGAATCAGACGTGGAGCTCGCCCACGGCCTGCGTCATCTGATCATCTCTGTGTGTCAGGGCGGGGCACGCGACCGCTACCAGCTCCTGCTCGGCAGCGGAGCGGAGGAGTCCGCCCGTTTCAAGCCCGCCCACATCGGCGACGGATACTACGACGCCGCCTACGACGCGGATCTCACCGGCGTCCTGCTCCAGGCGATGGCCGCGGGCCGCGACCTCGGGCCGCTCCGCTTCCGCCACATGGAGGGGACGGAGATCGACACCTCGCTCCGCAGCCTGGTGCTGGGCGCCGAGCAGTCCAACACCTCCCTGGTGTACGGCGACACCTACATCTGCAAGCTGTTCCGCCGCCTGATCGCCGGCGTCAACCCCGAGCTGGAGATCGTCACCGCCCTGGCCCTCCGCAGCGACTCGCACGTCGCGCAGCCGTACGGCTGGATCGAGACCGACCTCGACGGAGAGCCCACCACGCTGGCGATGACCCAGGAGTTCCTGTCCAACGCCAACGACGGCTGGGCGCTGGCCCTGGCCAGCGTCCGTGACCTCTACGCCTCGCTCAACCCCTCGGCCGCCGAGGCGGGCGGCGACTTCAGCGCCGAGGCCTGCCGCCTCGGCATGGCCACCGCCCAGGTCCACCACGAGCTGGCCGCCGCGTTCCCCACCGAGGTGATCGAGGCGCAGGAGGTCAAGCGGATGATCGAGGATCACCGCCGCCGCCTGGACCTCGCGATCGCCGAGGTCCCCGAGCTCGGCGAATACGCCCATGTCGCCGAGGAGGCCTACCAGCGGGTCACCGACGCGGCCCGGGAGATGCCCGTCCAGCGCGTCCACGGCGACTACCACCTCGGCCAGGTGATGCGCACCACCGGCGACTGGGTCATCCTCGACTTCGAGGGCGAGCCCGGACAGCCCATCGCCGAGCGCCGGGCCCTCTCCTCCCCGCTGAGGGACGTGGCCGGCATGCTCCGCTCGTTCGACTACGCCGCCCTCCACCTGCTGACCGACCACCCCGACGCCCGCAACCTGCGGCCTCGCGCCGTGGAGTGGGCCGAGCTCAACCGCTCGTCGTTCCTGGCCGGCTACTCCGCCGGAGGCGGGCACCTGCGCCCCGAGGACGCCGTACTGCTGCGCGCCCTGGAGCTCGCGAAGGCCGCCTACGAGGTCGTCTACGAGGCCCGCAACCGCCCGACCTGGCTCTCCATCCCCATGACCGCCTTCCAGACGGAGCGCTAGACCCCGTCGATCGGCGAGAACCCGTCCACGACTGCTGCAGATTTCCGGTGTCTTTCAATATCATCGGAAATCTACCGAAGTCAGGGCAATTCACTGGGGCGGGGAGCTATGACGTCAAAGAGGGCACTCATCGTGCGGGGCGGCTGGGAAGGTCACCAGCCCGTCGAGGCGACCGACCTGTTCATCCCGTTCCTTGAGAAGAACGACTACTCCGTCCGCGTCGAGGACTCGCCGCAGATCTACGCCGACGCCTCCGTCATGGGCGACCTCGATCTCATCGTGCAGTGCTTCACGATGGGTTCGATCGAGCAGGACGCGCTCCGGGGACTGCGGTCCGCCGTCGAGGCGGGCACGGGTTTCGCCGGCTGGCACGGGGGGATCGTCGACGCCTTCCGCGGCAGCTCCGACTACCTGCATCTGGTCGGCGGCCAGTTCGCCTGCCACCCGGGGATCCCCGAGGCCGAACAGACCGGTGAGCAGAGCGACAACTACGTGCCGTACCGGGTGAACATGCTGCCCGGCGCGGCCGATCACCCGATCACCCGGGGCATCGAGGACTTCGACCTGGTCACCGAGCAGTACTGGGTGCTGGCCGACGACTACTGCGACGTGCTCGCCACCACCACACAGGCGGTCCGTGACGGCGACCCGTGGCACCGGCCGGTCACGTCACCGGCGATCTGGACCCGGTCCTGGGGCGAGGGGAAGATCTTCGTGTGCACCCCCGGACACCGGGTGGAGGTCCTGGAGGATCCCAACGTCCGGACCATCGTCGAGCGCGGCCTGCTGTGGGCCGGCCGATGAGCGCCCCCGCCGAAGCCGGCATCGCGGGCCGGTCGCCGGACGCCCCCGTCGGGATCGGCATCGTGGGCTGCGGTGCGATCTCCGGCCAGTACCTCGCGACGCTGAACACCCTGGACGGCGTGAGGCTGGTCGCCGTCGCCGACCTCGATCCGGCGCGGGCCGAGGCCGTGGCCAAGGCCCACGACGGCGTCCGCGCCCTGCCGGTCCCCGACCTGCTGGCCGACGGGGCGGTCGACGTCGTGCTGATCCTCACGATGCCGGCGGCCCACGCCGAGGTGGCCCTGCAGGCCATCGCCGCCGGCAAGGACGTCTATCTCGAAAAGCCGCTGGCCGCGACGACCGCCGAGGCCGGGGCCGTTCTGGCGGCCGCCGCCGAACGCGGCGTCCGGGTCGGATGCGCCCCGGACACCGTACTCGGCACCGGGATCCAGACCGCGCGGCGGACCATCGACGACGGCCTGATCGGGCGGCCCATCTCGGCGACGGCCACCATGATGACGCCCGGCCACGAGCGGTGGCACCCCAACCCCGACTTCTACTACGTCCCCGGCGGGGGCCCACTCCTGGACATGGGGCCCTACTACGTCACCTCCCTGGTCACGCTGCTGGGACCGGTGGTCTCGGTGATCGGCGCGGCCAGCCGTACCCACGACTCGCGGTTGATCGGCTCCGGGCCGCGCCAGGGCGAGCTCATCCCGGTCTCGATCGACACGCATGTCACCGGGGTGCTGGTCCACGCGTCCGGAGCGGTGTCGACGATGGTGATGAGCTTCGACGCGGTCGCCACCGTGTCGGCCAACATCGAGGTCCACGGCGAGCGAGGCTCGCTCGTCGTCCCCGACCCGAACCATTTCAGCGGTGACGTGAAACTCTTCCGCCTGGACGGCACCGCCTGGGAGACGCTGCCCGAGTCGGCCGGCTACCGGAACTCCTCGCGCGGCTTCGGACTGGCCGACATGGCCGGGACTCCCGAGGGACTGGAACCGCGCGCCGGCGGCTCGCTGGCCTTCCACGTCCTGGAGGTCATGGAGTCGCTGCTGCGGTCGGCCGGAACCGGTCACTCCATTCCGATCGTGAGCACCTGCCTGCGCCCCGAGCCGGTGCCGCTCAGCTGACGGTCAGCTCATTAATGCCGCATTAATTGGGATTTATCACGTGCGGAACATGCGTGCACGATGCTCTCGTCACGATGCGGCGCACAGAACTTCGTGATCTGTTCATGGCGAGGAACCCGGCAGGCGGCCTCTCATGGTGAGGAGCCGGTAGGCGGCCCCGAGCCCCTCTCGGCTCGGGGCCGCCTACCGGACGACGAGCAGGTCATGACCATGGACGGGGAACGGGTGGGAAAGACCATCGGGCGGGGCCTGCGTTCGGTCTCCTTCCCGCCCGGATGGAAACTCACGTAGCAAAGGAGCATCCCGTGGGCTACCCGGATGACGCGACCCTGCGCCTGATGGAGGAGGGTCTGAGCGATCTCACCGGCGAGGGCACGGCCGCCGGCGAGATGATCCGGGTCGTCACCGACTCGGCCGGCCGGATCCTGAAGCTCACCCTGAACCCGAACGTCATGCGCATGGACAGCCAGGAGCTGGCGGAGGAACTCTGCGCGGCCGTACAGCGGGCGCAGGCGGACGGGGAGCGCAAGACGCGAGAGCTGGTCGGTGGAATCCTCGGCTCTTCGGAACAGCTCCCCGATCGCACGCAGTTCTGGAACGGGCACTGACCGGCCTGGCGATCAGCCCGCCTGGGCCTCCGCCGAGGCGAGAAAGTCCAGCAGCAGGTCGGTGACCTTGCCGGGCGCCTCCAGTTGCATCCAGTGGCCGATTCCGTCGAGCCGCTCGTAGCGCCACGGCGCGGCGACGTGCTCTTCGGTGCCGGTCATCGACCGCTCGGTGAGGAACCGGTCACCGCTGCTCCACACGCCCATGGTCGGCACCGAGATCGGCGGCAGGATGGCGTCGCCGTTGAGAAGCCACTCGGGCGGCACCCCCTTGCGGTAGATCGCCAGGGCCGCGCTGAGTGCCCGGGGGTCACGCATGCGCTCGATGACCTCGTCGCGATCGGGATGTTCGGTCAGCATCTGCCGCATGTTCGAGAAGTCGTGCTGGGTCAGCCACTGCTCGGCGGTCCCCTGGAACTGGAACAGCAACATGTACCAGGACTTCTCCCGCTGCTCCCATCCGGCCGACAGCATCGCGCCGCGATGGCCGACCGACAGGCAGGCCAGGTCGATGACCCTGCCGGGCGCCATGATGGCGACCAGCTGGGCGAGGGCCGAGCCCCAGTCGTGCCCGACGAGGTGGACCCTGTCGATGCCGAATTGGTCGAGGATGCCGATCAGATCCCCGGCATACGCGGCGATCTTGTAGCTCTCCAGGTCCTCCGGCTTGTCCGAGGCGCCGAAACCGCGCAGGTCAGGGGCGATCGTCTGATATCCGGCGGCGTTCAGCGCGGCCACCTGGTGCCGCCAGCACGCGTGGGTGTCGGGAAAGCCGTGCACCAGCATGACGGCCGGGCCCTCCCCGCTGACCTGCACCTCCAGCGCGATGCCGTTGACCTCGATACGCATCACGCGGCTCCGAGCACAAAAATATTGATCATGATGCTCTCCTGAATCGGAATCGACACACATCGGAGGGCCGGTCCCGGTGCCCACCTCACGGCCCGTTTCCTACCCGATTTTCGCTCAGGAGTCGATGTTCAGGAGCCTCCGGCCGTGAGAGACGACTCTCAGCGCCCTACGGGTTCGCGTCGATGGTGTGCACGAGCGGTGGCTATTGCTGTGACCGGGTAGGTTCACTGGTTCCCACCCGGTGCGCCACCCGACGTCCTCGCCACCCAGCGCCGCGAGCGCGCACGTATCCGCAGCGAGAAGGGCATCCGCTGGGGCCGGCGGCTCACAAAGGCCACAGCTTGATCGCCGGCCCCGGTGGACGTTCCCGGTCAGAGCCGAGTGCGGAACCGCTCGTCAGGGGCGGGCGTGAACACCCATGCCTCCCGAGACGATGAGGTTGTCGCCGGTGATGTAGCCGGCGGCGTCCGAGGCGAGGAAGGCCACGGCCTCGGCGATATCGACGGGAGCGCCGGCGCGGCCGAGCGGGACGTCCCGAGCCCAGGAGTCGATCATTTCCTGGGAGACACCCATCTTGCTGTAGGCAGGGGTGTTGATCAGTCCTGGGCTGACGGCGTTGACGCGGATGCGGCGGGGGGCGAGTTCGAGCGCGAGGGACCGCATGAGGGGCACCAGAGCGCCCTTGGCGGCTGTCATGGCGGCGCCGAGCCCTTCGCCGGCGCCCACGGTGAACACGACCGAGGCGCCCTCGTTGAGGAGCGGGAGCGCCTTTTGCAGAGTGAAGAAGGTGCCCTTGACGTTGATGTCGAACAGGGCGTCGAAGGCGGCTTCGTCGGTTGACTCGATCGGGCCGGGCCGGGAGACGCCCGCGTTGAGGAAGAGCAGGTCGAGGGAGCCGAACTGCCGGCGTGCCTGCTCCATTGCGTGGTCGATCTCCGGCAGGGACCGTGCGTCGGCCCGGACGACCGTGACGTCTTCGGGAAGTCCGGCGTTGGCGAGGTTGCTGACGCCGGTGACCATGACGCGGTAGCCGCGGGAGTGGAGCAGTTCGGCGGTCGCCTTGCCGATGCCGCTGGTTCCACCGGTGATCAAAGCTGCAGGTGCAGACATGACGCGTTCCTTTCCGTGCTTTTGGGAGGTAGGGGGATCGGTCGGCGGCTACGGCCCGTGGGGCGGTGGGCCGTACCGCGACGGTCACCTTTTGACAGCGTACGACTGTTTGGCAGCGACTGCCAATTTGCGTGCGAGCGCCACTCTGGCAGTGCTGGGTTAACCTGGGCACGTGAAGCAGGAAGCCGAGACAGCGAGGGGTGCACCGGCCACGCTGTGGGACCGGACCCGGCGGCTGGCCTCCCGAGAGATCCTTGAGACGGCCCTGCGTCTGTTCACCGAACAGGGCTACGACGAGACGACCATCGCCCAGATCGCCCGAGAGGCCGGCGTCTCCCAGCGCACCCTCTTCCGCTACTTCGGCACCAAGGAGGACCTTCTCGGCGGCAACCAGGACCGGTTCGGGCAGGTCCTGACAGACACGATCAGCGAACTGCCGGCCGAAGTCGGTGTCTGGGAGGCCCTGCGCACAGGGGTTGCCGCCGTACTGGCCTTGCATGACAGCCGCGAACAGGCCCTGGAGCGGTTCCGTCTCCTGCACAACACCGCCTCGCTACGTGCCGGTTGGCTCGAAAAGCAACTGCGCTTCCAGGAAGACCTGCTGCCGCTCATCGAGGTGCGCATGGACGCCGCCACCGGCAGCGTGGGCGCGAAGGCCCGCGCAGTGATCGCGACGGCGTTCGCATGCCTGGATGCCGCATCGATGACATGGGTCGACAATGACGGCAAGGGCGACATCATCGACCTGTACGACGAGTGCCTGGCCGCAGTGCGTGGCTGACCAGCACAGAAACCGTGGACCGACAGTGCCGAATTCATCCGGACCCGCGAGCTCCCGCACCTCGGCGACGACCCTCATCACCTGGTGCCCACCGGCGGCGACACGCGCCAGCAAAAGGCCTTGAGCGGGCCAGGTCGCACGAATTTACATTTTCGCTTAATTGTCTAAAAATGATCATTTACGTTAAAAGCAGACATGAGGGGGTAATATCACTTCAACTGATAAACGCTGACCACATGAAATAATTTCAAAGCACTCCCGCGAATCGCAAATTCATGATCTGATTCACCTGTTCTTCAGTGGCAGGAGTTGCCAAAGGCCACGCCGATGGGATGATGCGAAACATGAGCGGTGTCGTTGACCTCCTCGGACGACCGACATATACGATGCCTCAGGTCGATCGCCTACTCGGTCTGCGCTCGGGCACCGCGCGACGCTGGATCGATGGATACATCCGCGGTGGGCGCACCTATGATCCGGTCGTCCGGCAGTGTCATACCGGCGAGGAAACAGCGACGTGGGGCGAGTTCGTCGAAACTCGCCTACTGGCCGAGTATCGCAACGCGGGCGTTCCCATCATCAACATGCGACCGGCCATAACAAAGTTACGGACCGAGACCCGATCGCAATATCCCCTCGCCCAGTCGGCGAACTTCGTGACCCCACACGGCAAAGAGCTCGTCCAACGGATTCAGGAGCAGGTCGGCCTGCAGGAGGAGCTTCTGCTGGTGGTGCTCCGCAGCAACCAGCTCGTCATGGCCGATCCTGTCGAAATCTTCGTCAACGCGGTGGAGTTCGACGACGGGACCGCCGTGCGCATGCTTCCCGATCCGAGACTTCCCGACGTCAAGATCGATCCGTTGCGGGCCTTCGGTGAGCCCGCAATTCGATCCGTCCCCACCGAGGTGATCGCTGAGCAGGTCAGGGCCGGCGACTCCGAAGAGATGATCTCTGAACTGTATGAGCTGCCGCTTGAACAGGTGCATGCCGCAGTCTTGTTCGAGAAGCGCCGCTGCGCCTGACCTTCTGGAAAGTCATGCCCCCCATAGATCCGCAGAGCCTGCGCTTTTTCGTTGACGAGACCTCCCTCGGCGTCGGTCGCGCTCTGGCCCTCCTGCGCAGGGACGTCATCCACACCAACCATCGGCTCATCCCTGAAGTGCCCCTCGGCACGTTGGATGACGATTGGATTCCCAAAGTGGCAGCAAGGGATCTGGTGGTGATTACGCGAGACAAGCGCATCCGCACCAAGCACGCTAAAGCGATGCTCTATGCCCAGAGCGGGCTGCGCGTGTTTTGGCTCGCCGGCAAGAAAGACCTGTCGAACTGGGAAACCATGTGCCTGCTCACACGCCGCTGGAATGACATCGAACGTGAGATCAAGGAGCGCGGGCCGGGGCCTTGGTTCATGGCCATCAACGAGGCCAAACTCAGTGACATGCGGATCAGATTTCAAGGACTCTCGTGAGTGCCAATTATGCGGCGGAGGTGGCCGGCGAGCAGTGCGAATGAGCACGGCGAACTGGGACGAGGTGAAGCGGCAGGCACGAGAGCGGCGCCAGGCTTCAGGCCCGCCGGTGGGTCGAAACATGAGGAAGAAGAAAGGGCTCAGTGAAGGTCGCTGTTGCCGCCCAGGTTGGCGATCATGCGGCGCAGGACGTTGAGAGTGGCCACGTATTCGTCCGTCCCGATGCCCTCGTGCATCTGCTCGTGTGCCTGTGCGTTGCGAGCCTGGGCGCGGAGCCGCCCGGCCTCCCCGATTTCGGTAAGAGACAGGACCCCCGCCTCTTCCGTCATCCACCCGCGCGTGACCAGGTCGTCGAAGACGCCTTCGAAGTCGATGCCGAGGTCGTCGAACGGAGCCAGACGATCGGCGAGCCGGGCACGGCTCCACGTGCCCGGAGCACCCGCGACGTGGTTGAGGGTCCACCAGTGCGGTTGGGTAAGCTGTTCCACGGCCAGCTCCGCCCGGATACGCCCGACCACGACCCGGCCCGCCTGGCTGCTCCAGTAACCGATGGGCTGCGCGGCAAGCTCTTCCCGGGCATACTCCTTCATGATCATTTAATGAGCTCCTTGTCAACGGTTGAACGAATATGATCACCGTAGAAGCTCAAGCAAGGTTGAGGTCAAGGCATCTCAGCTGTCGGCTGCTCCAGGCGAGATGCAAAACGACACCGGAGCCAGGATGTACGGAACACTCGGCAACGCCTCGTCGCAGAGGTCCGGGCGCACAAGTCTGCGGAGATCAGGCGCGAGCAAGATCTGACGCAACGCGACGTGGCCAACAGCTTGGGGTCTCCGGATCAAGGGGCTCAGCCATCGAGCACGGGAATGGGAGAGCCCTTCCACCCAATTTCGAGTGAAAGGGCCTCCTTAAGACTTGAGGTAAGTGTCAGCTGGTCGCGCGGAAGCTTCGACCGTCAAAACCTATGAAGCTGTGGATGTCGGTGGCAGGAAAGGTGAGCGCCTGGCCCGTGCAGTCCGCCGTCTTGTAGACCTGGATGGACTTGCCGGTGTTGTTGAACTCGGAGTGCACCGTGAACGGCAGCGTCGTGCAATTGGCGCTCGGGTCCGCGTAGGTCACGGACTGGCCGGCGAAGGCACCCGACCAGAAGGTGACACCCGAAGACGCCGCATCAGCGGACGCGGGGGTGACGGTGCCAAGGATGACAGAGAGCGAGGCGACGCTCGCAAGGCCCAATGCGAGCTTGACCTTGATAGTGGGCACGGCTTCTCCCCTTGCTTGCAACGGTGCGGCGAAGTGCCGCATTTACGATGATCGCTTTACAGATGATCTGACAGCCAACGCGATCATTGTGTCGAATTGTTGAAAAGTCAACGAATCTTTTCCGCGACGAGCGGTGGCGATGCGTGACGCAGACCGCAGAGATGATCCCGGAAAGACGCGAAGCCCCTGGTAGAAGGGCCGAGCATGATCACGGCCACTCTTCACCGATGGCGGTGATCGCTCAGAACGGGCATGCTGTTCGGGTGATGGACACCTCCATGACCTGTGCTGTTCGAACCGCCCGTCCAGAGGACCTACCGGCGACCCTGCAGATCTACGCCGCCGTACGGGCCGCCAAGATGGCATAGCGCCGCAATCGGTATCCGGGACGTGGCGCTACCGAAGGTGAACCGCTGAGGGTCATGCCGGCGCGGCCGTCTCGTCCACGAGCCGTTTGAGCTCGGCGCGCTGGGCTTCCAGCAGGTTCGTCGTCGGCCGGATCAGTAGCTGGGTGGGGTGACCGCGATGACGAAGTCGACGGGGGTGTCGCCGGGGTTCAGATAGCGGTGCGGCAGCGAGGAGTGGAAGTAGCAGCTGTCTCCCACGCTGAGGTCGTGCTGCACGCCGGACACTTCGACGATGAGCCGCCCCTCAAGCACGAGGACGCACTCCTCAGAAGGATGCGACCAGGGCTCGACGGCCGAATAGCCGCCGGGCGGCAGGTGTCCCTTGAGCATTTCGAGCCGGCCGTGCCCGGGCGAGATCCGTGAGTATGTGATCCCACCGACCGGCGACGCGACCAGCATCCGGTTGTTCTCGCGGATCACCGAGACGGCCTTCGTGTCCTGCTCCTGGAACAGGCTGAACAGCGGCAACTGGAGCACCTTCGCGATCTTCCTGAGCGTCTCCAGGCTCGGATCGGTCCGACCACGCTCGACCTGGCTGATCAGCCCTGTGGACACACCCGCCGCCTCCGCCAGTTGTGCGACGGTCAATCCTCGCTGCGTACGGATTTCCCGAATCCTGGCTCCAGTCACCAGGCGATCCTAACCGCCGTCAGCCACATTGAAAATGGTTGACCTGGTTGAAACAACGCATGTAATGTGCCCGAAATGTCGCAATATTTGGACGCTACGCAGTTCCGGGCCGAGTTTCCAGCACTCACCGACACGGTGCACCTGGCCAGCTGCAGTCAGGGCGCGTTGTCATCCAGGCTCGCCTACTCCCTGCAGGAGATCGGATTCTCCATGAGGGACAAGGGCGCGCCGTGGGGCCTGTGGATGGCCGAGGTCGAGTGGGCCCGCGAGCGGTTCGCCCGCCTCATCGGAGCCTTCCCCCATGAGATCGCGATCCTGTCGTGCGCGTCCGAAGCCGCCTTCCAGGTCGCGTCGTCGCTGGATTGGTCCCGCCGCGCCGAGATCATCACCAGCGACCTGGAATTTCCATCCATCGCGCACGTGTGGCTCGCCCAGGCGCAGCGCGGGGCGCGGGTCCTGGTCGCCGCCGACACCGGCGAGAACATCGACGCCGAGGCCTACGCCGCGGTCATCAACGAGAGCGTCAACCTGGTGTCCATTCCCTTGGTCACCTACCGCAACGGTGCCCGCCTGCCGGTCGAGGAGGTCATCCAGCTGGCGCATGAGCGTGGTGCCCGGGTGTTCGTGGACGCCTACCAGGCCGCCGGCGTAATGCCGATCAACGTGCGCGAGCTGGGTTGCGACTACCTGGTGTCGGGCTCGCTGAAGTATCTGCTCGGCCTGCCCGGCATCGCGTTTCTCTACGTGCGCGACGGGCTCGCGCATCAGCGTGACCCCGAGCTCACCGGGTGGTTCGGCCGTACGAATCCGTTCGCCTTCGACACGCGGCTGCTGGACTTCCCCGACGACGCGCGCCGCTTCGAGACCGGAACCCCGCCCGTGCCGTCGGCCTACGCCGCCAACGCCGGGTTCGACCTCATCGAGCGGGTGGACCTGAACGCCGTGCAGATCCACGTCTCCGCCCTGGCCGAGGAGCTGGCCGAGCGGCTGGCCGCGGCGGGCGAGCGGGTGGCCAGTCCGGCCGGGTTCCGCGGACCGCAGGTGGCGATCGAGGACGACGATCCGAACGCACTGGCCGAGCAGCTGGCCGCGCGCCGCATCGTCACCGCGCCACGCGGCAACCTGCTGCGGCTGTCCCTCCACTACTACAACGACCGCTCCGACCTCGACACGGTCGTCGACGCCATCAGCGCATGCCGTAAGGCCTGAACCCACCCCCCAAGAGGTTTGCCGTGGAAAACGAATCCGGCCTGCACCGCGGTCTCCGTGGACGCCAGCTCACCATGATCGGCCTGGGCGGCGCGATCGGCACCGGGCTTTTCCTCGGCTCCAGCCTGGCGATCTCGCAGGCCGGACCCGCCACGATCATCGCCTACATCGCCTGCGCGGCCGTCGCCCTGGTGATCGGATGGGCCCTGGCCGAGATGGTCGTCGTCCATCCCCAGGCGGGCGCCTTCGGCATCATCGCCCACCGTTACCTGGGTCCGTGGTCCGGATTCGTGGTCCGCTGGACCTACTGGACCGTCCAGGTCATCGCCATCGGCGGCGAGGTCATCGCGGGTGGGATCTACGTGCGGTTCTGGTGGCCGTCGCTGCCGCTCTGGGTGCCCGTGGTGGTGTTCTCCGCCGTCGTACTGATCACCAACGCCGTGGCGGTGAGGGTGTTCGGCGAGGTGGAGTACTGGTTCTCGATGATCAAGGTCGCGGCCATCGTCGTGTTCATCCTGCTCGGCATCCTGCTGATCACCGTCGGCCTGCCCGGCGCCGAGGCCACCGGTACGGCGCACCTCACCGCGCACGGCGGTTTCCTTCCCAACGGGATCAACGGGCTCTCCCTTGCCATCGTGTTCGTGCTGTTCAGCTACGTCGGCGTCGAGGTCGTCTCGGTCACCGCCGCGGAGTCGGAGAACCCCGCACGGGACATCCCCCGCGCCGCCCGCCGGATGGTCACCCGCCTGGCGCTGTTCTACATCGTGGCGATCACGATCGTGCTGACCGTGGTGCCGTGGACCACGACCGCCCAGGGCGGGGCCGTCACGGAGAGCCCCTTCGTCAGAGTGTTCTCGGCCGCCGGCATCCCCGCGGCGGCGACCATCATGAACTTCGTCGTGCTGACCGCCGCGCTGTCCAGTGCGAACACCAACCTCTACCTGACCACTCGCATGATGCACTCGCTGGCCACCGGCGGGTACGCACCCGCGTGGACGGGACGGCTCAGCGGTTCGGGCGTGCCGCGCAACGCCCTCGCGCTGTCCGCACTCGGCCTGGCCCTGGCCGCGTCGCTGTCGGCCGCGAGCGAGAGCGAGGCGTACCTCGCGCTGTTCGGAGTGTCGGTCTTCGGAGCGCTGGTGGTGTGGCTGCTGATCCTCGCCACGCACTGGGCCTTCCGCCGCACCCGCAGAATCCAGGGCCTCCCGCCGTCGCCCGTACAGCTCTGGGGCGCCCCGGTCACCTCGCTGCTGGCCATGCTGTTCCTCGCCGGAGCGCTGGTCTCGACGCTGTTCATCGCACCGCTGCGGCCCGCGTGGTGGGCGGGCGTCCCGTTCTTCGCGATCCTCAGCATCGCCTACTGGATGACCTCGCGCCGATCAAAGGCCCTGGCGTCCGCCGAGAAGCCGATCTGACCCACCGGCAGACGCCCTTCCCACGGATCGCCGAGGCGCCCTTTCTAGATCGACTTGAGCGAATCGGCCCGTCATGGTCACCTCGCGTGGATACGCTCGGGCGATGATTATCTGGTTGAACGGGACCTTCGGGGCGGGCAAGACGACCACCGCCGGGGAACTGGTCAAGCTCGTTCCGGAGGCGAGGATCTTCGACCCCGAACAGGTCGGCTACATGCTGAGACATGTTCAGGGCCTCCCGGAGCTCGGCGACTTCCAGCACTGGCCCCCGTGGCGCGGGCTGGTCGTGGAGACCGCCTCCCAGCTGCTCGGCTATCTCGGCGGAGTGCTCGTCATCCCGCAGACGGTCCTCGTCGAGCAATATTGGACGGAGATCCGCATCGGCCTCGAGAAGGCCGGCATCCCCGTCCACCATTTCGTCCTGCACACCGACCACGACACCCTCATCCACCGGATCGAGACGGACGCCGTAGAAAGGCAGGCACGGCAGTGGCGTCTTGACCATCTCCCGGACTACCGTGACGCCCTGCCCTGGCTCGGCTGCGAAGCGAAGGTCGTCGACACGACCGGGATCCCACCGGAGCAGGTCGCTCAGATCGTCGCAGCCGGCGCTGGAACGGAGATCGCAGCCGACGGATAGCTCCGGCTACTTTGCGTGAACACCGGATAGATTCTTCGATCACGCCGGATCACAGCGTCTCCCCACCACGGTGGAGAAGGTTGACGATCCGTCGTCGACGAGCGAAGTCGGATGCGGCGCGGGCGCTGGGGAGTCCGCGCGCCGCATTCGACGTGGTCCGGTCTACCGCCGTCAGCCACCGAACAGCTGGGCGACCTTCTGGATGAGTTCGTAGACCCCGTAGGCGAAGGGCAGCCCGACCCATGCCCACACCAGCAGCATCAGAGGGTTGAATCCGGTGCTCGTCTCCTGGCCGTCTGCCATCACGCTTCTCCTCTCATGGCCAGCGGGCCCTGCTGACCGGCCTCTTCTTCGACCGGCGGCTCGTGATAGACGGGGTTCACCGGGCGGATCAGTTCGTTGGCCAGGAAGCCCACCGCCAGCAACACGATCATGATGTACAGGGACGTCGTGTACAGCGAGGACCCGGATCTGCCGGCGGCCTCCTGCGAGTCGGCGACGGCGTTGACGATCAACGGGCCGAGCACGCCCGCGGTCGACCAGGCGGTCAGCAGCCGGCCGTGAATGGCTCCCACCTGATAGGTGCCGAACAGGTCCTTCAGGTACGCCGGGACGGTGGCGAACCCTCCACCGTAGAAGGACAGGATGCCCATCGCGCAGACGATGAACAGGAGTGTGGAAGAGTCTCCGGCCAGTGCGATGACCAGGTAGAACAGGGCGCCCACGCCGAGGTAGACGCGGTACATGTTCTTCCGGCCGATCACGTCCGAGGTCGAGGACCACACGATGCGTCCCGCCATGTTCGCCAGCGACAGCAGCGCCACGAAACCGGCGGCGGCACCGGCCGCGACCGGCGTGGACGTGTTCGCGAAGAAGTCGCCGATCATGGGGGCGGCCTTCTCCAGGATGCCGATGCCCGCGGTGACGTTGAAGCACAGGACGACCCACAGACACCAGAACTGCGGGGTGCGGATCGCGTTGCGCGCCGAGACGTTGGCGGTGGTGACCAGCGATCGCACGGCGGTCTTCGCCGGATCCCAGCCGGGAGGACGCCAGCCTTCCCTCGGGACCCGGATCAGGAACACGCCCATCGACATGAAGACCGCGTAGACCAGGCCGTGCACCAGGAACGTCTTGGAGATCCCGCCCAGGTCGGAGCCGAAGGCGCTCAGCATCTCGGTGGACCACGGCGAGGCGATGAGCGCGCCTCCGCCGAACCCCATGATCGCGATGCCCGTGGCCATTCCCGGCCGGTCGGGGAACCATTTCATCAGGGTGGAGACCGGCGAGATGTAGCCGATGCCGAGGCCGATCCCGCCCACGAAACCGTATCCGAGGACGACCAGCCAATATTGCCCGAGTGCCACCCCGAGCGCGGAGATCAGGAATCCCGAGGAGAAACAGATCATCGAGACGAACATCGCCCACCGTGGGCCGTTGCGCTCGACGAGCGTCCCCCCGAAGGCGGCCGACAGGCCGAGCATGACGATGCCCAGCTGGAACGGCAGGGCGCTGGCCGTGCCCGTCAGACCGAAGGCCGACTCAAGGGGCTTTTTGAAAACGCTCCACGAGTAGGCCTGGCCGATGGCGAGGTGGACCGACAGGGCCGCCGGAGGGATCAACCAACGGCTCCAGGTCGGGGGAGCAACTGTGCGTGAACGACTGAAGAACCCGGAAGGGGTTAGAAATGTCAGCTTTTGTCCATTTTTGCCGTGCATTGGAATACAGTATGCCGTCGTCACTTATCTGTCGACAGTAATGAGCGAAACGGTCAAGACGGATCCGTCAAGGCAACCCTTCGACCTCGGGCTCCCCATGTCCCGGCATCGAGTCCTTGCAGGTCGGTGTTCCCACGGTGTGCGCCGGGCAACCGGAATCGCGCTCCATGCCGCGCGCCGGATAACGGATAACCGGAAATCACCTCGCACCTGACCCTGTCGCCATCCAAGACGGGGGCGCACACGTCTCCTCGGAGCGAGCCCGAGATCGCACATCCCGAGCGTTGACGCCGGGCCCGCACTTCATCTCGCGGTCGATCCACAGCGGAGAATCCGCCGGCATCGGCAGCGCCAGGCAGAACACGGCTCCTCACCTATCTCGCAAACCACCTCGTCATACACCAATGGCGCAATCCGCCGTTTGATCTGCCCAGACGTCCCATTGCGGCTACCGTTCGCAGTCAAAGGTCAACAATGAGTAAAGAGGGCGCTCGTGGGGCGGAGACTGATGGTGATGGCGGTCGCGGGAGCGGGGATGGTGACCGTCGCCGGGGCCGTGTTGTTCATACCCGGCGAGCAGGGGTCTCAGGCGGCGGGGTCAGCGCCCCGGGCGGTCGTGCAGGGGGATCCGCTGACCGCACAGGAGATCGCGCGGGCGAGCACGATCGCGTCGGCGGGTTCCCGGGAGCACATGGCGGCCGGGCAGGTCAAGCTCCTCTACGTCGAGCGCGACGACGACAAGGAAGCGGACGAGCGACGGCGGGCCGACGCCTACCTGTACGACTACAGCGCCGACAGGCTCATCGTGCGGACCGTCGACCTCGACCGGGGCACGGTCGTCGAGGAGAGCGTGGCGCGAGGGGTGCAGCCGCCGCCGTCCAAGGCGGAGGAGGCGACGGCCGCCGAACTGCTCCTGGCTCACCCGCAGTACGGCGGGGGCGTGCGCGAGTCCTACGCCAGGGCGGGGGGCAGGCAGCTGAGGTCCGCGGCCGACCTGGGCCTGCGCGGGCTGATCTTCACACCGGCCGGTGAGCGGGGGCCCGCCCGGCACTGCGGGATCCACCGGTGCCTGCGGCTGTTCGTCCGGCTGCCCGACAAGACGTGGCTGGACACCAGCCGGATCGTCGTCGACCTGTCCGCCAAGAAGATCCACACCCTGGAGTGGTGACCGTGTTCCTCCGCCTCGCCCTCTCCTGCGTCATGCTCGCCGGAGGCCTCGGCTCGGCACAGGCCGCCTCGGCACAAGCCGCGCCCGCCACGCACGGCGCCCAGGTCGCATCGGCGCCGCAGGCCATGACCGGTGCCCAGGCCGCACCGGCGCCGCAGGCCATGACCGCCACCCGGGCCGTGACCGGCGCCGGGGCACCCGCATCGGCGGCGCATGCCGTACGGGCTCCGGCGCCCCCGTGCAGCGCGCCGTACCGGATCGACAAGACCCTGCCGAACGGCGCACGCTGGCAGCTCTGCTGGGAGATGCGCAACATCGAGGGACTGACCCTCACCAAGGTCGTCTACACGCCGAAGGGCAACCGGGCGGTCACGGTGCTCCGCAGCACCGCGCTGGCCCAGATCCACGTGCCCTACGACAGCGGCCGGCCCCGCTACCACGACATCGGGGCCCTGGGCTACACCGCCATCGCGCTGCAGTCCGCCGACTGCCCGGGGGGTGAGCGCCGCGAGCAGTTCGTCTGCGTGACGACGCGGGCGCGTGGCCACGCGTATCTGAAGTCCGACTACGACGGGCCGAACACGTCTGCCCAGGGGCACGATCTGGTGGTGTTCTCCGCCTTCCAGGTCGGCTGGTACACCTACCTGGTCGAATGGGCCTTCTCCGACGACGGCTCGATCACCCCGCGCGTGGGCGCGACGGGCTCGCTGTCCGGGTTCACCACCACGCCCGAGCACGGCTGGCCGATCGGGGTGGGGGCGAGGACCTTCGAGACGAGCCACAACCACAACATCTTCTGGCGCCTCGACTTCGACGTCGCGGGCAAGGCCGACGACCTCGTCGAACAGTACGACTTCTCAGGATCCGGTACGGCCAAGCGGAAGCTCGAACGCACCGCGTTCGCCAGGGAGACCAAGGCCGTCAACGGGCCGATGCGCTGGTGGCGCGTGGTCGATCAGAAGGTGCGCAACGCCGACGGGCACCGCGTCTCCTGGGAGATCAACAACGCCGACAGCTCCGAATACCGGGGCCCCGCCAACGAGGCCTTCACCCGCGCCGACGTCTACGTCAGCACCTACCGCTCGTGCGAGCGCCTGGCGACCATCAACCCCTCTCCCGGATGCGCCAAGTCCGTCGACCGCTATATCAACGGCGAGCGGGTCAAGGATCCCGTCGTATGGGTCAACGTCGGCTACCACCACGTCCCCCGTGACGAGGACGGCGACCTCATGCCGACCCACTGGCAGGGTTTCCGCGTCACCGCCCGCGACGTCACGGCCAAGAACCCTCGCTGATCTCCAGGCGCACGGCTCCCACGAAGTGCGGGAAGCTGTGGGAACACGACCTTCAACCGGTCTCGCGCAACCCTCGCGCGGCCCCCGTGAAGTGCGGGAGGCTTCGGGAACGCGGCACTCACGCCGTGGAGAGGCCGGGCGGGTACGGGTGGCGGTGGATCATACGGATGCGCCATCACTCTCCGTGTGATCCACTCGGTGCGCGGACAGTGTTTTCATAAGCTTCAAGGGATGCCAATCGGGATTTTTCCGCCCACAAATCCGCACCTTTTCGCGACACGCATGGTGATAGCGGACAAGGGCATGAGTTGGGTGCCCGGGTACGGCAGGGTTAGGGATATCGATCTAGCGGGAGTGAGCCATGAACGCGGACTTGGACCGGCTGGCAGGCGGTGCACACCACGATCCGCACTCGATTCTGGGGGCGCACCTGGGACCGGAGGGTGTGACCATCAGGACGCTGCGGCCACTGGCGCAGAAGGTCCAGGCGGTCGTGGACGGCCAGGCTCACGAGATGAGACATGTGGCCCACGGAGTGTTCGCGACGACGCTTCCCGGCCTTGACAAGATCCCCGATTACCGGCTCCGGATCGCCTACGCCGGGGCCGAGCCGTACGAGACCACCGACCCCTACCGGCACTGGCCCACGCTGGGCGAGGTGGATCTCCATCTGATCGGCGAGGGGCGTCACGAGCGGCTCTGGGAGGTGCTCGGCGCGCGGGTCATGCTGCACGAGGACGTGCAGGGCACGGCCTTCGCCGTATGGGCGCCGAACGCGCGCGGGGTGCGGGTCCTCGGAGACTTCAACCACTGGGACGGCACCGCGTACCCCATGCGCTCGCTGGGCAGCTCGGGAGTGTGGGAGCTCTTCATCCCGGGGCTGGGCGAGGGTGACCGCTACAAGTTCGGCGTCCTCGGCGCGGACGGGGTCTGGCGGGCCAAGGCCGACCCGATGGCCCGGCGCACCGAATGCCCGCCCGCGACCGCGTCGGTGATCGACAAGTCGGAGTACGGCTGGCAGGACGAGGAGTGGATGCGGCGGCGCGCCGGCAGCAATGCGGCGGCGGAGCCGATGAGCGCCTACGAGGTTCACCTCGGCTCGTGGCGGCCGGGGCTGTCCTACCGGGATATGGCCACCGAGCTGGTCGACTACGTGGTGGACATGGGCTTCACCCACGTGGAGTTCATGCCGGTGGCCGAGCATCCGTTCGGCGGTTCCTGGGGCTACCAGGTGACGTCCTACTACGCCCCGACGGCCCGGTTCGGCACTCCCGACGACTTCCGATACCTGGTGGAACGCCTGCACCAGGCCGGGATCGGGGTGCTGGTCGACTGGGTGCCCGCGCACTTCCCGATGGACGACTGGGCGCTGGCCAGGTTCGACGGGACGCCGCTCTACGAGCACGCCGACCCCGCGCGGGGCGAGCACCCCGAATGGGGCACCTACATCTTCGACTTCGGCCGCCGGGAGGTCCGCAACTTCCTGGTCGCCAACGCGGTCTACTGGCTGCGCGAGTTCCACATCGACGGGCTGCGGGTCGACGCGGTCGCCTCGATGCTCTATCTCGACTACTCGCGGCGCGAGGGTGAGTGGACGCCCAACGAGTACGGCGGGCGGGAGAACCTCGACGCGGTGGAGTTCCTCAAGGAGATGAACGCGGTCGCCTATCGGGAGGCGCCGGGCATCACCACCATCGCCGAGGAGTCGACGGCGTGGCCGGGCGTCTCCCGGCCGGTGCACCTGGGTGGGCTGGGCTTCGGGTTCAAGTGGAACATGGGCTGGATGCACGACACGCTCGCCTATCTCAAGCACGAGCCGATCTTCCGGCGCTACCACCACCACCAGATGACGTTCTCGCTGATGTACGCCTACTCGGAGAACTTCGTGCTGCCGCTCTCGCACGACGAGGTGGTGCACGGCAAGGGATCGCTGCTCGGCAAGATGCCCGGCGACGAGTGGCAGCGGTTCGCGAACCTGCGCGCGCTGTTCGCCTTCATGTGGGCCCACCCCGGCAAGCAGGTGCTGTTCATGGGCGGGGAGTTCGGCCAGGGCTCGGAGTGGTCGGAGGAGCGCGGGCTCGACTGGTGGGTGCTCGACTTCGACGGGCACAAGGGGGTCCAGCGGGTGGTCCGCGATCTCAACCGGATCTACAAGGAGACCCCTGCCCTCTGGGACATGGACACCTCCCCCGAGGGCTTCCGCTGGATCGACGCCGACGACGCGATGGGCAACGTGTTCTCGTTCCTTCGCTATGCCAAGGACGGCTCGGCCCTGGCCTGCGTGGCCAACTTCTCCGGCTCGCCGCACGACGACTACAACCTCGGTCTGCCCTATCCGGGGTCGTGGGAGGAGGTGCTCAACACCGACGCCTACGACTACGCGGGCAGCGGGGTGGGCAACCTCGGCACCGTGGAGGCGATCGACGAGCCCCGCCACGGCCTGCCGTACTCCGCCCGCCTGCGTGTCCCTCCCCTGGGCGCCCTCTGGCTCCGGCAGGTTCCCGTTCCGGCCTACGGGGTCCAGGCCGTCGACGAGAGCGAGCGGGACGCCCCGGCCCCCCAGGAGGTCCGGGATATCCAGAGCGCTCAGAGCATTCAGAACGGGCAGAGCGGCCCGGGCAAACGGAGCATCGGAGAACCGGCCGCGGAGGGATGAGCCGCAGACGGTAGCCTCCGCTCCCAACCCGCATTCGGGCCGGTCACCTGTCGTGTGACCGGCCCGTTTCATATCTCGGTCGAACCGGTCGCTCAACAGACAACCGGCCCGTTTCATGTTTTGGTCGAACCGGTCGCTCAACAGACAACCGGCCCGTTTCATGTCTTGGTCGAACCGGTCACTCAACGGGCGACCGGTTCGTTTCATGTCTCTTTCAGGCTGGCCGCTCGATATGGGGTCGGCCTTTTTGCGCTTCGCGCCCATCCGTAATTCGGCCTACCACCCCGCCCGGATGTGACGCCCAGCCGCGATCCGGCCCGCGTCTCCCCTGCTCCGCAGGTCATTCGTCACGCGCTCAACCGGCGCGTGTACGTCACATGGACGGAAAACCTTAAATCGGCCTTATATCGACGGACAAGGCATTGACCGCCCGCGAACGAGAACCTACGCTCTGAGAACTAATAGGAAACTTTCCTATGAATACGGGGACTAGGCACCAACTGACCTGGAGCGACCCTTGCGACGAATTACCATCGGCTCCTTCATCGCAGCGGCGGCGCTGCTCGCCCCCATGGGGATGAACGCCGCGACGGCCGCCACTCCCGCCACGGCCACCTATTCCACCGTGTCCGACTGGGGCTCAGGCTTCGAGGGCAAGGTCACCGTGAAAGCGGGAACGAGTGCCCTGACGAGCTGGAAGGTCGAGTTCGACCTCCCCGCCGGCAAGTCGATCCCCTCCGCGTGGGACGCCGATCTCACCAAGAGCGGCGATCACTACACCTTCGTCAACAAGTCGTGGAACGGGGCCGTGGCGGCAGGGGCCACCGTGAGCTTCGGATTCAACGGCGCGCCCGGCGGACTGACCGGCGTGCTGAACTGCAAGCTCAACGGCGGCGCCTGCAACGGCACCGGCACCCCGGACCCCACGCCGACCCCGACGCCGACGCCGACGGTCACCCCGACGCCGACGCCCACTCCGACCCCGACCCCGACCCCGACGGTCACCCCGACCGTTCCCCCGGTCTCGGGTAAGAAGCTCGTCGGATACTTCACCGAATGGGGCGTCTACGCCCGCAACTACCACGTGAAGAATCTGGTCACGAGTGGTTCGGCGGCGAAGCTGACGCACATCCTGTATGCGTTCGGCAACACCGCGGGCGGCCGATGCAGCATCGGCGACTCCTACGCCGACTATGACAAGGCCTACACCGCCGACCAGAGCGTCGACGGCGTGGCCGACACGTGGGACCAGCCGCTGCGCGGCAACTTCAACCAGCTCCGCAAGCTGAAGAAGGCCTACCCGAACATCAAGGTCATCTGGTCGTTCGGCGGCTGGACCTGGTCCGGCGGCTTCACCCAGGCCGCGGCCAACCCGGCGGCGTTCGCCGAGTCCTGCTACAACCTGGTCGAGGACCCGCGCTGGGCCGACGTGTTCGACGGCATCGACGTCGACTGGGAGTACCCCAACGCCTGCGGTCTGAGCTGTGACGCCAGCGGCCCGAACGCGTTCAAGAACGTGATCTCCGCTCTGCGGAGCAGGTTCGGCGCCAACGCCCTGGTCACCGCGGCGACCACCGCCGACGGCTCCGCCGGCGGCAAGATCGACGTCGCCGACTACGCCGGTGCCATCAACAACCTGAACTGGCTCATGCCGATGACGTACGACTACTTCGGCTCGTTCAACGCTCAGGGACCGACGGCCCCGCACTCGCCCCTCACCTCCTACACCGGCATCCCGACGGCCGGTTTCAACTCCGACGCCGCGATCCAGAAGTTCAAGGCCAAGGGAATCCCCGCCAGCAAGCTCCTGCTCGGCATCGGCTTCTACGGCCGAGGCTGGAGCGGCGTGACGCAGGCGGCTCCGGGCGGCACCGCGACCGGCGCGGCCCCGGGCACCTACGAGGCGGGCAACGAGGACTACAAGGTCCTCAAGACCAAGTGCCCGGCCACCGGCACCGTCGGCGGCACCGCCTACGCCTTCTGCAACGGCCAGTGGTGGAGCTACGACACCCCCAGCACCATCGCCGGCAAGATGACCTACGCCAAGAACCAGGGTCTGGGCGGCGCGTTCTTCTGGGAGACCAGCGGAGACACCGCCAACGGTGAGCTCATCACCGCGATCGCCAACGGCCTCAAGTAATATTTCGAACACTCGGCCCTCCGTGTGCGTTACGCCGCGGGGGGCCGAGCCCGTTTCTGAGAAGATCCTCTAAATCCGGGGCAAAGTATTCACCAGGGACGAATCGCTACCTAGACTCCGAATCGCCTGTTGATCCCCCGGAGGACAAGTGCGACTTCGAGCCCTCGTGGCCATGGCGATCGTGTTCAGCCTCGCCCCCGCCGTACCTGCCTTCGCCGGGAGTCCCCCGGCGCCCGCCCCTTCCGCGACACCCGCTCCCGCCACGACCGAGAACCCTCCGGCACCCGCTCCCCCCGCGGAGGATCCGGCCGCCCCTCCGAAGCTGGAGGCCGGCCTCGGGGTGGACACCGACGGGGCACGGGTCATCGTCGAGGTGGCGGCCCCCGCCGAGGCGGCCCCCGTCGCCGGGGAGGCGCGACTGCTACCCGACGCACAGGTGATTCTGGAGCCGCCGGACACCTCCTTCATCGTCGTCCAGGGCACCGGCGAGTCCCTGACCCGCCTGGCCGAGGACCCTCGCGTCCGCTCCATCCGCCGGGACCGCGCCTACTTCCCCACCTCGCTGGCCTCCGGCCTGCAGGTGATCGGCGCTGACAAGGCACACGGAGCCGGGATCAGAGGCGAGGGTCAGACGATCGCGATCATCGACACCGGGATCGACGCCGGTCACCCCGATCTCGCGAACAAGGTCGTGGATCAGGAATGCTTCTCCGTGACGGACGAGAGCGAGGGCGCCCAGTCGCTCTGTCCCAACGGGGATGAGACCGACTCCGAATCCGCCGACGCCAAGACCCCCGCCTGCCTCGACGGTGGGGTCAACCTGTGCGACCACGGCACCCACGTGGCGGGCATCGCCCACGCCGTCGCGCCCGACGCGGGCATCGTGGCGATCCAGGTCTTCAGCCGGATCAACGACTGCGACGAGGGTGGAGCCTGCCTCACCGCCTACGAGTCCTCGCTCCTGCTCGCCCTCGATCGCGTCGCGGAGCTCAAGAACACCATTCCGGGTCTCGTCGCGGTGAACCTCAGCCTCGGGGGCGGGCTCTACGAGGGGGCATGCGACGCCGAGCCCGACCTGGCAGCGATGAAGGAGCGGGTCGAGGTCCTGCGCGCCAAGGGCGTGGCCGTCGTCGCCGCGGCCGGGAACGAGGGCTCCCCCGGCGCCGGGGCTCCCGGCTGTCTGTCCGGCGCGGTGACCGTGGGCGCGACCGATGACGGCGACCACGTTCCCTACTGGTCCAACTACGGCTCCGTACTCGACCTCTTCGCCCCCGGCGTCGACATCGACTCCGCGGTGCCGGGCGGCGGACACCAGGTCTACAGCGGGACCTCGATGTCCACCCCCCACGTCACCGGCGCCATGGCGCTGATGGCGCAGAAGTCCCCCGGCGCTCCGGACGCGCTGCTCGACCTGCTCAAGGCGGCGGGCCGCCCGATCGTCTACGACGGGGTGAGCACCCCGCGCCTGGACCTGGGCGTCGCGATCGCCGGAGACACTCCCGATCCCGCCATAACCCAGAACCCCGATCCGGGAGACGGATCCACCCCGGGCGACCCCGATGACGACCTGGCGGGCGACCCGAGCCCCGAGCCGAGCTCGGGTCCCTCCCCGGTCAGCGACCCGCCGGCCCCCGCGCCGGAGCCGATTCCCCTGCCGCAGGTCACCGTCACCGTCACCGTGACCGCCACCCCCGCCACCCCCGCCGCGGCGCCCGTCATGTGCACGCGCGGCACGTCCAAGAAGACGCTGACCGCCGCGCAGTGGGCCGTGGAGATCACCCGGGGCAAGGGAACGCTGCCCGACGCGACGCTCGCCTGCTATCTCGGCATGACCGCCAAGGCCAGCAAGGTCTTCTCCGAGCTCACGCGCGTCTCCACCCTGGGTACGGCCTACCGGGTGCTCAAGCCCGCCAAGAAGACCGCCAGGGCCGGTTTCGAGAGCGAACTGCTCGCCGCCTGGCTGAACTGGGCCCATGGCGGGGTCAACTTCACCGCGAAGGTCGGCAAGACGACCACGTTCAGGGACGCCCTCACGTCGGCGGAGAAAAAGCGCCTGAAAGGTACTCCGCCCTCTACAACCACCTTGCTCCTGAGAAAGCAGGTGAACACCCGCCATGCGATATAAGTCGGCGATGTGTCGCTTAGGGTGAAGAACATGGACGCGACCAAGGTGATCATCGACACCGTCGACCGGTACCGGCAGCGGCGCACCGCTCCACTGGTCCTAGAGCTCGACCTCACCGAGGGCCTGACCCAGGGACCCCCGGCGGATCCGCTGAGCGCCATCCTGTCGATGCGCAGGACGAGCCTGGCCGATGTGCTGTCCGGGCTGAAGCGCGGCGGGAAGGACCCCCGGGTCAAGGCGCTGGTCGTCAAGATCGGCACCCAGCCGCTGGGACTGGCGATGGTGCAGGAGCTGCGCCAGGCCGTGACCCGTTTCCGGGCGGCGGGCAAGCTGACGATCGCGTTCGCCGAGACCTTCGGCGAGTTCGGGGCCGGCACCGTCCCCTACTATCTGGCCAGCGCCTTCGAGCGGGTCTACCTGCAGCCGTCGGGCGACGTCGGGCTCACCGGCGTCGCGATGGAGCAGCGTTTCCTGCGGGGCGCGCTGGGCAAGCTCGGCGTCGAATACCAGATCGGCCAGCGGCACGAATACAAGACCGCGGCCAACACCTTCACCCAGGACCACATGACCGACGCCCACCGCGAGTCGATGGGCCGCATCACCGAGTCGGTCACCGAGCAGGTCATCGCGGGCGTCGCCGAGGGACGCGGGCTCGACCCCGCGAAGGTCCGCGAGCTCATCGACCGGGGCCCCTTCATCGGCGCCGAGGCGGTCGAAGCGGGGCTGGTGGACCGGCTGGCCTACCGTGACGAGGTCTACGACGAGGTCAAGCAGGCCGTGGGCGACGACTCGCTGCTGCTCTACGTCGGCCGCTACGCCAAGAACCTGATCGCCAGGAAGCTCCCGCATCCCGGTGAGCAGACCGTCGCGCTGGTCCACGGCACCGGCGCGATCCGGCTCGGCCGCAGTGGCCGCAGCCCGCTGGGCGGCGGTGGCGCGATGGGCTCCGACACCATCTGCGCCGCCCTCCGCGCGGCCCGCCGCGACGACAACGTGAAGGCCGTCGTCTTCCGGGTGGACAGTCCCGGAGGCTCTTACGTGGCCTCCGACGCCATCTGGCGCGAGGTCGTGCTCACCCGCAAGGCGGGCAAGCCCATCGTGATCTCGATGGGCGACCTGGCCGCCTCCGGCGGTTACATGGTCTCGATGGCCGCCGACGTGATCGTGGCGCAGCCGGGCACGCTCACCGGTTCCATCGGCGTCTTCGGCGGCAAGGCCGTCATCGGCGGGCTGCTGGAGAAGCTCGGGGTGTCCTCCGAGACCGTCGGAGAAGGCGCCAACGCCGGGATGTTCTCCCCCACGAACGCCTTCTCCGAGGCGCAGTGGGCACGGGTCAACGCCTGGCTCGACCGGGTCTACGACGACTTCGTGAACAAGGTGGCCGAGGGCCGCGGCCTGCCCCGCGAGCGTGCCCACGAGCTGGCCAAGGGCCGGGTCTGGACCGGCGCCGACGCGCGCGAACGCGGTCTCGTCGACGAGCTCGGCGGTCTTGAGGACGCCCTCGCGCTGGCCAGGGGCAAGGCCAGGCTCGCCGACGATGCCCCCGTCCGCATCTATCCCAGGCTGAGCCCGCTGGAGCGCCTGCGCCCGGCGGAGTCCAGCGAGGACAAGTCCGCCGCCCTGGCCCAGGTCCGCCTGGAGGCGTGGGGCCCGATCGCCCACCTCGCCACCGAGCTCGGCCTGCCCTCGTACGGCCCGCTCATGCTCCCGGGCGGGTGGACGATCCGCTGACGCGTGCCGCCGGAACCGACGTTCCCCGTCTCGCGTTCGGCGGACGGGGAACGGCGTTCGGCGGACGGTCTCACCCCCTGGGAGCGAGCGGTCCGAGTTCCTCGCGAGCCGGCAGGCCATGCCGATCACCGTGAGAGGCCGCCGCGAATGCGCCCGGGGTGCCGGCGATCAGGCGGTGGGCCGGTAGCGGCCGCGGAACCGCACGAGCGGGAGAAGTGCCGAGTCCACGTAGTCGACCGCGAGGACCCTGGCGATGAAAAGCGTGTGGTCCCCCGCCGGGACGACCTGGACCGTCTCGGCCTCCAGGGCGGTCACGCCGCCGTCCACGATGAGTGCCCCGCTCAGCTCACCCCGGTGGTGCGGCGTCCCCGCGAGCAGGAGCCGCGCGCCGGGGCGACCGGCGGTGGCGAAGCGACTGGCGATCGTCTTCTGCCCGGTCGACAGCACGCTGGCGGCCCAGCGGTCGTGGCGGAGCAGAAGCTCGTTGAGGTAGCGGGTGTTCTCCATGCTCACCATCACGAGCCGCGGGTCCAGTGAGACCGAGGTGAAGGTCGCGACCGTGGTCCCCACGTCGTCACGCTCATCCTTGACGGTGATGACCGTCACGGCGGTCGGCACCTGGGCCATTGCCTCGATGAACTCACTCATGCCGGTAATCATCCCGGAAACCGGTGTCACCCTTGGCATCGCCCGTGAACGGGACTCCGGCGGGCCCGATGAATCCCGTGAGCTCGGACGGGCACCGCGAACACGGCGGCACACGACGTACGCGGCGGCACACGGCGTCCACGACGTCCACGGCGTCCCGGGCGGAAACCGTACGGCCCGCACCGGTGGAGCGGTGCGGGCCGTACGGCTGGATCAGATCGAAACAGGAGAAAAACGATCAGGAGCGACTAGAGCAGACCGTTCTGCGTCAGCCAGTCCTTGGCGACCGTGGCGGCGTCGTCCTTGTCGATCGCCACGCGCTTCATCAGCGCGAGGAGACCGGGGGTGTCGAGCTTGGCCGAGACCGCGTTCAGCGTCGTCTTCACGGTGTCGTTCGCGCCGGCCTTGTTGACCAGGGGCGCGATGTTGTCGGCGGCGAAGGCGTTCTTGTTGTCCTGCAGCGAGACCAGGTCGTTGAGCACGATCTTCGGGTCGGTGGTGAAGACGTTGCCGACCTGGACGGTGCCGTCCTTGATGGCGTCGGCGGTGGCGTCACCGGTCTTCTTCCACTCCTTGAACTCAAGGCCGTAGGTGTCCTTGAAGTTCGTCTCCTGCCGGGACTGGAACTCCGGCGGGCCGCCGACCGTGTAGCCCTTGGCGACCTTGACGAGGTCCTCGATCGTGGTGAGGCCGCCGGACGTGGCGGTCTCCTTGGTGACCGTCAGCGAGTTGTTGTCCTCGGCCGCGGCGGGCTCCAGGACCTCCAGCTCGGCCGGGAGCTTCTCCTTGAGCCCGGCGACGATCTCCTCCTTGCTCTTCACCGTCGTCGTCTTGTCGATGAAGGCGAGCAGCGAGCCGATGTACTCCGGCAGGACCGTCAGGCCGCCGCTCTTGACCTGGTCGACGAGAACCTCACGGCTGCCGATGTTGAGCTTCTTCTCGACCTGCACGCCCTTGGCCTCCAGGGCCTGGGCGTAGATCTCGGCGAGGAGGACGTTCTCGGGGAAGTTGGCCGAGCCGACGACGACCTTCCCCCCGGCCGCGGGCGCGGATCCGGAGGCCGCGGGGCTCGCGGAGGCGCTGGTGAGCGGGTCGCCGCCACCGCACGCGGTAAGAGTGAGCGCCGCGGACAGAATGACTGCCGCGGTGCTGAAAAGGCGCTTCATCGTACGTTCCCTTCCAAAGCGGGGGGTAATTAGGAGATTAGCGTATGGTCAAGCGCTGGCTCACCCCCGGAGAGACCAGAAAACGCTGCACCAGCCCGAACCCCAGCTGAACGATCAGAGCCAGCAGCGCCACGAGAACGGCCCCGCCGATCGTGCTGGGGAAGTCCTTGGTCGCGAGACCGTCGACGATGAACCGGCCGAGACCCCCCAAGCCTACGTAAGCCGCCACGGTCGCGGTCGACACCACCTGGATCGCGGCGACCCGCAGACCGAGCATGATGAGCGGCAGCGCGGTCGGCACGAGCACCCGGCCGAGGACCTGTCCGCCGCGCAGGCCCATGCCGTACGCGGCGTCCCGCAGGTCGGGATCGACGTTGCGGATGCCCTCGTAGGTGTTGACCAGGATGGGCGGCACGGCGAGTGCCACCAGCGGGATCAGCACCGGGACGATGGTGCCCACGCCCATCAGCAGCACGATGAGCACGAGCAGGCCCAGCGTCGGAAGGGCGCGGGCCGCGTTGGCGCTCAGGATCGCGAACAGCGCGCCCTTGCCGGTGTGGCCGATCCACAGCCCCAGCGGCAGCGCGATCAGCATGGCGAGCAGCAGCGAGATGCCCGAGAACTCCAGGTGCTCCAGCAGCCGGGTGGGGATGCCGTCCGGGCCGGACCAGTTGTCCGGATTCGTGAAGAAGTCGATCACCCAGTTCACGCGGTCCTCCTTGCCCGAGACCACGGGGTCAGCAGTCGCTGCGCCAGGACCAGCAGCAGGTCGGCGGCCGCCGCCAGCGCCACGGTCAGCACGATGCCCACGACGATCGGCGTGTAGAACTGCCGCTGCCAGCCGTCGATGAACAGGTAGCCCAGCCCTCCCCTGCCGACCAGCGCGCCCACGCTGACCAGGCTGATGCTGGAGACCGCCGCCACCCGGAGCCCGGCCAGCACGACCGGCACCGCGATCGGCAGCTCCACCCGGAGCAGCCTGCGCAGCGGGGTGAAGCCCATGGCCACCGCGGACTGGCGCACGTGGTCGGGGACCGAGGTGAGACCGTCCACGACGGCCGGGATCAGCACCGCCATGGCGTAGAACGTGAGCGGGACCATGACGGTCTCCCGGGTGGCGAGGCCGGTGATCGGGATGAGCACGATGAAGACGGCCAGCGAGGGCAGCGAGTAGATCACGTTCATGACGCCGACGGTCGGCTGGTAGAGCCAGCGCCAGCGGGCGCCGGCCAGCCCGAGCGGGAGCGCGATGAGCAGCCCGATGACAACCGGCACCAGCGCCATGACGACGTGGTCCACCAGCAGTCCCTGGATGTTGGGCCAGTTACGTCCGATCCAGTCCCAGCGGACCAGCGGTTCCTCAGCCATCGACGCCTCCGACACCCCCGGCGACCAGCGCCAGCTCCTCGTCCAGCGCCTCGCGGACCGCGACGCCCACGACGCGCCCCGACTCGTCCACCGCAATCGCGCTCCCGGACGGGGACAGCAGCGTCGCGTCCAGCGCGGCGCGCAGCGAGTCGCGGCCCTTGACGAACGTTCCGTACGGCGCGAGCTCCACGTCCGCCGGCGTGCCGGACTCCGGCAGGTCCTTGGAGGCGATCCAGCCCAGCGGACAGTTGTCCTCGTCCACCACGACCAGCCAGGGTTCGGTCGTGCCTCGCAGCGAGGAGACCTCGGCGGAGGCGGGCACGGTCAGGTCGGTGCGCAGCCGTAGCCCGTCGCCGGAGACGAAGGACAGCCGCCGGATGCCCCGGTCACGTCCGAGGAACTCACGGACGAAGTCGTCGGCGGGCCGGGTCAGCAGCGTCGCGGGATCGGCGAGCTGCGCCAGCTTGCCCCCGACCCGGAGCACGGCCACCCGGTCGCCGAGCTTGACGGCCTCGTCGATGTCGTGGGTGACGAACACGATGGTCTTGTTGAGCTCGGACTGCAGCCGGAGGAGCTCCTCCTGCAGGCTCGCGCGCACGATCGGGTCCACCGCGCTGAACGGCTCGTCCATCAGCAGCACCGGCGGGTCGGCGGCCAGGGCGCGGGCCACGCCGACCCGCTGCTGCTGGCCTCCGGAGAGCTGGAAGGGGTAGCGGTCGGCCATCTTGAGGTCGAGCCCGACCCGTTCGAGCAGCTCCATCGCCCGGGCACGGGCTTTCTTCTTGTCCCAGCCGAGCAGGTAGGGAACCGTCGCCACGTTGTCGACGATCTTGCGGTGCGGGAAGAGCCCCGCCTGCTGGATGACGTACCCGATGCCCCTGCGCAGGGTCGGCGGGTCGATCGTCTTGACGTCCACACCGTCAAGGAGGATCTGCCCTCCGGTCGCGTCGATCATCCTGTTGATCATGCGAAGGGAGGTGGTCTTGCCGCAGCCCGAAGGGCCGACGAACACGGTTATCTCCCCGGTGGGGACCTCAAGACTCAGATTGTCCACGGCGACGGTTCCATCGGCGTAGCGCTTGGTGACACCGTTGAATGTGATCATGCGCAACCTCTTGTTTTCGGCAGGGTCGCGGCTCCCCGCCCCATGACCGCCCCCGCGATCCACGGCGGCCCAGCCTACGGTCGTCATTTACGATCTGTCGCCCCACCCCCGTGTCAAGAGGGGCGGGAGAGGTGTATTTCTAATCAAATAGGCATTGGGTAGTGCGGGAGGTGCCCATGAGTTGACATGATTACCCACATTGCCGGAGTAAACCCCTCCGGCATCGCACGTCACAAGTTTCACAGATTTCACAACCCCCGTTCTGCACCACGCTCGCCGAACCATCCCGCGGAGGAACCGGTCCCGTGACCCAACCGCTCCTCGCTCAGCGCTCGCGCGGCGACCTCATCGCCGAGCTCTACGACCGCCATGCCACCGGGCTGTTCGCGTACTGCCACGACCAGCTCGGCGACGCCGCCTCCGCCGCCGACGCGCTGACGTCCGTCCTCGCCGTCGTCACGGCCGAGAACCCGCCGCGTGCCGCCCTGTACGCGCTGGCCCGTCGTGAGATCCACCAGCGCGACGTCGTCTACGCCCCGCTGTCCGTCGGCGCCGACCCGGCGTCCGCCCTCGTCGAGCGGGTCCTGCGCGAACTGCGCCCGCACCAGCGCGAGGTCCTGTACCTGTCCGGCATGTGCGAGATGGACACCTCCGAGCTCGCCTGGGTGCTCGACGTGGCCGGCGACACCGCCGACGAGCTGACCGTGAGCGCCTGCCGCCGCTTCGCCCAGTCGCTGAGCCTGGCCCTGGCCTCGACCCAGGTCCCGGACCACCTGGCCGACGTGTTCGGCGCCATGAGCGTCGCCCCGATCCGCGACGTGCTCACCCGCGCGCCCTGGGCCGTCCCGCCCGTCGGCCTGCGCGCCGCCCTGCTGGGACCGCGGGCCGTCACGGCGACGGCCGCCCGGCGAGCTCCGTCCCCGCTGGTCAAACAGCTCTGGCCGACGACGCCCGCGTGGCCGTTGCCGCTCGCCGAGGCCGGCTCGCCGACCGGCCCCTCCTCACCGGGACGCTTTCAGGATCCGGCCTCCCCGCCGGACCGCTTCCCGGACCCGTTCTCCCCGTCGAACCGCTCTCCGGACCCGTTCTCTCCCCCGGACCCCGCGGTGGTCTCCGCCCACGAGGCCGCCACCGCCCCGATGCCCAAGATCAGGGACTCGGTCCTGACGGCACTCGACGACGACGCGGGGGCCCGGGTCTCCCGCCTGAGGCTCCAGCGGCCGAAGCCCCGCCGGGCGATGCCGCTGTCGGCGCCGATCCCGGCGGACGTGCTCGACGACGCCCCGGCGGAGAACCTGTTCCGGCCGCTCACCCCCGAGGTGCGGGTGACGCCCGCCCCCGCCGACAAGCTGGTCGCCTCGGCGTCCTCCGACGAGACGTCCTCCGATACGGCGGTCTCCGATACGACAGTTTCCGACAGGACGGTCTCCGACGAGGCGCCTCCCGGTGAGATGACCCTCGACGAGGCGATCCGGGACATGGCGGCCCGCCGGGAGAGGGCGTCCCGTGTGCTTCCGCTCCCCGGCTGGCCCCTGCAGACGGACCAGCTGGACGCCCTGGCACGTCACGAGCAGCCGCCGCTGCCCCAGTGGCTCACCAATCCGGATCCCCCGGCAGACTCCGAACGCGCGCAGCCGCCGCTCCCCGACTGGTTCACCGACAGGGATCATCCGGGCCCCGGGCCGCAGCACGACCAGCTGCCGTACGCGAAACCGGTGTTCCCCAGCTGGTCCACCCACGTCTACCAGCCGGGCGCCCCGGCACCGCACGAGGAGCGGCCGGACGACCTGGACCTCGGCCGGGCGCCGAGGGCGGCGGAGCTCGCCGAGACGAGCGAGATGGCCGCGATCCGCGAGCCCGAGGTGGCGACCTCCGTCCCGGACCCGGCGAACGGGCATGCGCGGCACAAGCACAAGATGATCAGGTACGGCCGGCGCCATCATCACGACTGGGCCTGGGAGCTGATCGGCTTTGTCATCGCCCTGGCGATCGCGATGATCGTCTTCTTCGCGGTCCCGATGCTCGGCACGCCGTAGCCGGATCTCACGAAGCCCCGTCCGTCTCTTCGGAGACGGGCGGGGTTTTTTGCGTGGCGCACGGACGAGGGCCGGTCTCCCCTGGTCGCCGGTAGCGGGACGGATCAGGCGGTGGAGCGAGCGATTCCCGTCCGGTGCCGGAGCGGCGGCCAACAAACCCCGACGCGATGTGGCCGCAGGGCTTTGCATGAACATGCGTCGCAGTGCATACTCTTGTCTTATGTCCAAGGTTCTCACCTCCCTGCCCACCGGCGAGCGCGTCGGTATCGCCTTCTCGGGCGGCCTCGACACTTCGGTGGCCGTCGCGTGGATGCGCGACAAGGGTGCCGTTCCGTGCACCTACACCGCCGACATCGGCCAGTACGACGAGCCCGACATCGCCTCGGTGCCCGACCGCGCGTTGGCGTACGGTGCCGAGATCGCGCGCCTGGTCGACTGCCGCGCGGCGCTGGTCGAGGAGGGCCTGGCCGCGCTCACCTGCGGTGCGTTCCACATCCGTTCGGCCGGGCGCCCCTACTTCAACACCACGCCGCTCGGTCGCGCCGTCACGGGAACCCTGCTGGTCCGGGCGATGGCCGAGGACGGCGTGCAGATCTGGGGCGACGGCTCGACGTTCAAGGGCAACGACATCGAGCGGTTCTACCGGTACGGCCTGCTGGCAAATCCCCACCTGCGCATCTACAAGCCCTGGCTCGACGCGGACTTCGTGTCCGAGCTCGGCGGCCGCAAGGAGATGTCGGAGTGGCTGCTCGCCCACGACCTGCCCTACCGCGACAGCGCCGAGAAGGCCTACTCGACCGACGCCAACATCTGGGGCGCCACCCACGAGGCCAAGACCCTGGAGCACCTCGACACCGGCATCGAGACCGTGAACCCGATCATGGGCGTGCGATTCTGGGATCCCGCGGTCGAGATCCTCACCGAGGACGTGACCATCGGTTTCGACATGGGCCGCCCGGTGACGATCAACGGCAAGGAGTTCGCCACCCCGGTCGACCTGGTGATGGAGGCGAACACGGTCGGTGGACGGCACGGCATGGGCATGTCGGACCAGATCGAGAACCGGGTGATCGAGGCCAAGAGCCGCGGCATCTACGAGGCGCCGGGGATGGCGTTGCTGCACGCGGCGTACGAACGACTGGTCAACGCGATCCACAACGAGGACACCCTGGCGAACTACTACAACGAGGGACGGCGGCTCGGCCGGCTGATGTACGAGGGCCGCTGGCTCGACCCGCAGGCGCTGATGCTGCGAGAGTCGCTGCAGCGCTGGGTCGGCATGGCGGTCACCGGCGAGGTGACGCTGCGGCTGCGCCGCGGTGAGGACTACTCGATCCTGAACACCTCCGGCCCGGCTTTCAGCTACCACCCGGACAAGCTGTCGATGGAGCGCACCGAGGACTCGGCGTTCGGCCCGGTGGACCGGATCGGCCAGCTCACCATGCGCAACCTCGACATCGCCGACTCGCGCGCCAAGCTCGAGCAGTACGCCGGCCTCGGCATGGTCGGCACCCATCACGCGCTCCTCGGTGCCGCCCAGGTGGCCTCGACCGAACTGGTCGGCGCGATGCCGCAGGGCGGCGCCGAGGCCATCGCCTCACGCGGCGAGGTCTCCGGCGACGACGAGATGCTCGACCGTGCCGCGATGGAGTTCGGCACCGACTGACCGGCTCGGGCAGGACGCCGCGTCAGAGCCAGCGTTCCCTGGCGGCGTGCCAGGCCAGCTGCATCCGGGTCTGCGCGCCGGCCAGCTCCATGATGTGCGACAGGCGCCGCTGCACGGTCCGCTGGCTGATCCCCAGCTGGGTGGCGATCGACTTGTCCGCCACTCCCGCGACCAGCAGTGAGAGCAGATAGAGGTCGTCGGAGTTCAGCGGGCAGGTCTGCGCGCCCTCGGTGAGGGCGCCGTCCTCGGCGACCCGCAGCGGCGTCGCCCGGTCCCAGTACCCCTCGAAGAGCGCGATCAGCGCGTCCAGCAGCTGGCCGCTCCGCACCAGCGCCGCCGTCGGCTCGGAGATTCCGGCCTCCTGCACCAGCGGCAGCACGCCGATCTTCCTGTCGACGACCGTCAGCCGCACCGGCAGCCAGGGTACGGCTCTGGCCTGCTCGCCCAGTTTGACGCCGTAGGCGACGTTGGCCTGCATCCCGGGCTCCTCCAGCAGGTCGCGCTCGTAGACGACCCGGTAGGCGACCCCGCGGAGCAGCGCGGCCGGCTCCTCGTCGTTCTCGGTCGCCTGCATCACCATCGGGCGCCCCTTGCAGAAGTAGAGAACCTCCTCCCGGGCGTTCGCCTGCGTGTGGTAGAGCTGCTCGCGTATCGCGAGCCGGTTGGGCAGCACCTCGACGAGCCGTCCCGCGTCGCGGCGGCGGGCGTTGCCCCGATACTCCTCGGAGAGCTGCTCCACTTCGCGCCGCGCCCAGTCGAGTGACTGCTGGTGATGGAGGAGCCGCGAGCCCAGCACGATGTCCGGGGCCACGGCGGTGAACCGCCGTCCGTCTGGGGGCGCCTCCCGGATCAGACCTCTGTCCCGCATGGAGACCAGCACCGTCTCGGCCGTCTCGGCGTCGAGGTCCAGCTTCCTCACGAGGTCGGTGACATCCGCCTCGGCGGTCGTCACCAGAAACCGGTAGACGCGTTCCTCCACAGGATCCAGCCCGACGGATTCCAACATGCCGCAATGATGACATCCGAAATCCCCATTAACGGACACATTCGCACCTAAACGGACGGGCAACCCCGAGGTGAACGGGGGTGCGTCCCCCGCCCGGACGGGGAACGCACCCCGGCGGCACAAGGGAAACTCGCGACCTCAGGGGTTGTGACAACAGTCTGTCAAGGCTAGTATCACGACAACTCTTAGGAAACTTTCTTAAGAGAAACGGCGAACGGAAGCTCCGGCAACCCGCTCGCCACTGTCCGGTCCGACCATGAGCTGCGCGAACTCGATGACGCAGGCCGTCATCGCATGGAAGTCCGACCGTCCGGACGCCCCACACCCCCCGGTTTCCCCCATGGAAGCGATCATGCGACGCACTCCTTCCCCGCTCGCCGGCGACCGGGTCCGCAAACCTCCCGCGCGGCCACTCGTGCCCCCGATCCGGCGGCGACCTCCCCGGATGAGGTACCGGTCACGGTGCCGACAGCTCGTGTAAGGACCGGCCCTGTCACCGAACCTGTGCGGCCCCCACCGCACGAAGGAGTGATCAAGTGTTGAGACAGCGCATCATGGCCTCCCTCTCCGCCCTGGCGCTCGCGAGCGTGCTCGCGGTCGTCCTGCCGATGTCCTCCGCCTCCGCCGCGAGCTGCACCACCGCGTGGAGTTCCTCGACGGTGTACGTCGGCGGCACGGCCGCCTCCTACAACGGCCACAACTGGTCCGCGAAGTGGTGGACCCAGAACGAGACTCCCGGCACCTCCGACGTCTGGGCGGACCAGGGCGTGTGCGGCGGCGGCACGACACCGCCCCCGACCTCGGGCTGCAGCTACCCGAACTGGGTGGCCGGCAGGGCGTACGTCACCGGAAACATCGTCAAGTACACCGATGGCAGGTTCTACATCGCCGAGCACGACAACCCGGGCTACGACCCCGTGATCAGCACGTGGTACTGGGAGCCGTACACCTGCGGCACGACCCCGCCCACGAATCCCCCCACGAACCCGCCCTCGACGGGCTTCGTCGTGAGCCAGGCGCAGTTCAACCAGATGTTCCCGAACCGCAACTCCTTCTACACCTACAGCGGCCTGACCGCGGCGCTGAGCGCCTACCCCGGCTTCGCGAACACGGGCAGCGACACCGTCAAGCGGCAGGAGGCGGCCGCGTTCCTGGCCAACGTCAACCATGAGACCGGCGGCCTGGTCTACGTGGTGGAGCAGAACACCGCGAACTACCCCCACTACTGCGACACCAGCCAGTCGTACGGCTGTCCCGCGGGCCAGGCGGCCTACTACGGCCGCGGGCCGATCCAGCTGAGCTGGAACTTCAACTACAAGGCCGCGGGCGACGCGCTCGGCATCAACCTGCTCGGCAACCCGAACCTGGTGCAGACCGACTCCGCCGTGGCGTGGAAGACCGCGCTCTGGTACTGGAACACCCAGAGCGGCCCGGGCACGATGACGCCGCACAACGCGATGATCAACGGGCGCGGCTTCGGCGAGACGATCCGCAGCATCAACGGCAGCCTGGAGTGCGGCGGCAGGAACCCGGCGCAGGTGCAGAGCCGGATCAACGCCTACCAGAGCTTCACGCAGATCCTGGGCACCACCCCCGGTGGCAACCTGAGCTGCTGAGCTCGGCACCGCACGACGAGACACCCGCATGACCAAGGAAGGGCGCGGCCGCTCGGGGGCCGCGCCCTTCCCCGTGTCCTCGCCCGGATTCCAGCGGCTCATCCCAACCCTGCGGAGCCGTTCACAGGTGTCGTAGCCGATCGCGGAGCGTACGCGCGACCTGGGCCATGAGCGCCTCGGCTCCGGGCTGGCTGACGGCCGGCACGCGGGACTCGGTGAGTACGGCGACGCCGAAGACCTGGCCGTCGGCGTGCTCGACCACGCCGACCTCGTGACGGAGGTTGAGCAGCGTCCCGGTCTTGGAGGACCACCTCGAGGCGTCGGAGCTGAAATCGGGTGCCAGCCGATGCCGCAAGAGGTTGGTGGCCATGAGGGTCCGCACGCGCTCGGCGACGCCCGAGTCGATGGGAGACGGTGTCCACAGTGCCTGCAGGAGTTCGATGAACGCTCGCGCGGATCCCGAGTTCGCGCGCGTCACGTCCAGTTGCGGGATGCGATGTCCTCGTCCTGCCGTCCCCGCTTCGATGGCGAGGACGTAGGCGAGGTGGACGTCGGCGGAGTCGAGGCGTTCCGCCGGAGTCTCGACGAGTTCTTGCATGGTGTGGCGGACCGTGATGCCGCGGAGCCCCAGCCCGTGCAGCACCGCTGAGACCTCGGCGGGCGGGGTGAGGGCGAACAGCGCGTCCGCCGCCGTGCTGTCGCTCAAGGCGGTGCTGAGGTAGAGCAGGTCGTCGATGGCGATCCGGGCCGGGTGCCGGAACCTGCTCAGCCCGGTCGGCCCCGGAGTGGTGATCCCGCCTGGTCGCACGAGGATCTGTGTGGAGCCGTCGAGCTCACCCCTCCGGATGCGTTCGAGCGTCGCGACGGCGAGCGGGATCTTGACGAGTGAGGCGCTCGGGAACTCGAGGTCCGGCTCGATGCCGATCTCTTCGCCGGAGCGCAGGTCCCGGACCAGGAACGACCCCCGGAGCCCGGCGTCGTCGAGCGATCGCCGGAGTTCACGGATCAGGTTCTCGACCTTGATGGTGTCCCCCCGTCTTGGTCACGCGTCTCGGTCGCGCGCGCCGAGGCAGCGAGCGATCGCGTGCCACAGCCGGGCCTGAATGCGCTCCGCGTCGTCCCCGACGGCGGCTGACACCCCGAAGCTGCGGACCAGGCGGATCTCGCCGACCGGGCGCCAGTGTAGCCCCAGCTCCTCGGCTTGCCTGACCGAGCACAGGAGGAGATCCGTCGAGCCTAGGACCTCCGCCGTGGCGGCGGTGAGCGTGGTCGAGACGGTGACCTGCGCGGGCTGGAGACCGACGGCGTCCCGGGTCCGGAACATGCGGTCGCGGATGTGGGGGACGTCGTCCTCGGGCTGGATCCAGATCCGGCTTCTTCGCGACGACTGCGCGGCGCGGCCGGCTCGGAGGGTCTCGACGTAGACGGTTTCCGCGAGCCGGTCCGTGGCACCGGCGAGCCCGAGCCGCACGGACCAGACCGCGTCGCTGGGCGATGCGACCGTGAGGGCGGCACGGACCTCGCGGGATCGGACGAGCTCTGCCCGTTCGGCCGGCGGGGCAGCGTGAAAGTCGAGGTAGATGCCGTTTCGGCGGGCCTCCGCGTCGAGCCGTGCAAGGTCGCGAACGGTGCAGATGTCGGGAACGGCGAGGCGAAGGGGACTGAGCTTGGCCCGTTCGGCTTCGTGCTCCATGTCGTCGGCCAGATGGACGAGACGCTTCGCCGACGGCAGCATGTCACGGCCGAACTGCGTGAGCATCGCCCCGCGCGACGACCGGTCGAACAACCGCTCCCCGAGATGCTTCTCAAGAGCGGCGATCCGACGGCTCGCGACCGACTGCGGCACGCGCGTGGCCGCCGCACCTTCCGTGAAGCTTCCTCGTTCGCTCACGTTGACGAACGCTCTCCAGGCTCCGAGGACGTCCACGAGGTGAATCGTATGCTATTTCAGCATAGAACCGGCTGTTTCTGTCTTTGACGGCATCAAACAACAACACGAGACTGCCCGTCGTATCCAGTTCACGACGGGAAGGCCTGACCATGCCCACCCAGCTTCTTCGACTGTCACGTCGAGGGACGGAGATCGTACGACTCGCCGCCGTGGGCGTGGCGGTGGGTGTGCTCGCGGCGGGGGTCGCGTTGCCGGCCGTGGGAGGCGCGGGCCTGGGCATCATGTCGGCCACCAACGAGGTGAACCTCAAACCAGAAGACCTCACCGAACCGCCGCCGGCCGAGGTCACCGTCGTACAAGACGCCCGCGGCAACGAGATCGCACGGTTCTACGAGGAATACCGCGAGGTCGTCACGCTCGATGAGATGGCCGAGGTCATGAAAACCGCGATCATCTCGATCGAGGACTACCGGTTCTACGAGCACGGCGCGATCGACATCGAGGGCACGATCCGCGCGCTGGCCAAGAACCTGCAAGCCGGCGGGGTAAGCCAGGGCGGCTCCAGCATCACCCAGCAATACGTCAAGCAGGTGCTGCTCAACTCCGCCGACACCGAAAAAGAGAAGAACGCCGCCCTGGAGTCCAGCTACGCGCGCAAACTCAACGAGCTGCGCTATGCGATGGCGGTGGAAAAGAAGTACTCCAAGGATCAGATCTTGGAAAAGTACCTGAACATCGCCTACTTCGGGGCGGGCGCCTACGGGGTGGAGGCGGCGGCCAAGCGGTTCTTCGGGGTGACGGCGGCC
>NZ_FZOD01000026.1 GCF_900188345.1 Streptosporangium subroseum
TCGCAACCTGAAGGATCACGCGATGGCCGTCCTCATTTCACGACGCCACGCCATCTAGCTGGGGAAACTCATACACCACGTCCGTGGACGCAACCAGCGCCTCAGCGATCACCTTGTCTCGGTCCTGACTGGCGTGCTGCTAGATCAACGCTGCCCGCGCCAAGGCGTGCCCCATCCGAGTCATCAGCTCCTTGAGGCTTGCCCCGTTCGCCGTCGCCAGGGTGTTGCCGACGTGCCGAAGATCATGGAAGTGGAGATCTGGAAGTCTCACATCAGCCTGTACCTTCCGCCAGACCCGGCGGAAGCTGGAACGCCTCAGCGACGCGCCTTTGGGACCAACGAAGACTCGCCCGTTCTCCCCCGGCTCGGCGAACGTGTCGAGATGCGCTCGCAGCTCCGGAATGATCTCGCCAGGGAGGGCCGCCACCCGCCGGCCAGCCCGCGACTTGGGGGTCTCGTTCTGAAGCGTCCCGCCATCAAGGGGCGGCGGCGCTGCGCGCCGACGCCCGGCCCTGCGCCTGCTGACGCGCGCCGGGCATGCGGCCTGGGGACCGGTCCCAGCACGCGGGCAGGACTCCGGGCCGCCGCCGTACTCAGCACGCGCCGCCCGGACTCCAGCCGCCGGCCCCTGGTCGCGCCGCCGCCCCAATGCAGCACGACGATCGCCACGGGGTGATGGGTCACCGCGGATTGCCGGGGGCGATCGCAGGGCTGGGACTTCGTTCCTCAGCCCAGCCCACCGAATCAGTGCGGAATCTGCCGTTGCCGAAACATGTGATCCCAGTCGACCTCGATGCTCCGGAGATGACGAAGCGGTCAGAGCGCGATCCGCATCGGGTGAAACCAGATATTCGACGTGCGGGTGCTTGATCGTCAGGAGGCGTTTGTTGCAGGGTGAGCAGCGCTGACAGCGGGCTCGTCGATGGCGGCGGAGCCGGGCGAGGGGTGCGGATCGTCACGGTCAAGGTGATCGGCGTGGAACAGGCCTTGGGTCAGCAGGCGGCGCACGTGTTCATCGGCGGCGGTGTAGTAGATGAAGTTGCCTTCCCGGCGGCCTTTGACCAGCCCGGCTAGGCGGAGTTTGGCCAGGTGCTGACTGACCGCGGTGGGGGCGGCATCAGCGAGTTCGGCCAGGCAGGCGACGTTGGATTCGCCCTGCAGCAGCGCCCAGAGGATTTTGATGCGGGTGGGGTCGGACAGCAGCCGAAACGACTCGGCGGCCAGGTGCACCTGTTCCTCGTTCGGCATGTCGAAGTCCGGCAGCGACGTATGCATACCCCCAGCATACTCCGCGATCTTCCTATTTGCGTACCTGCGTGAGTGCGCATATACGATGGCACGATGACAGCAGAGCTGAAAACCGTCCCCGCCCGTGACGTCGGGGCCGCCGCTCAGGGCCGCGCCACCTCGTCGTGGCGGTCCGGGATCTGGTCGTTGCCGGAAGTGCGCTGGGCGGCGGCAGCAACCGCTTTGTTCGCCGCCGGCGGCATCTGCCAGCTCGCCGGGGCGCCGTCATGGCTGTGGTGGAGCCTGTACCTGGCGTGTTATGTGGCCGGCGGCTGGGAGCCCGGCTTGGCCGGCCTCAAGGCGCTGCGTGAGCGGACGCTGGATGTGGACCTGCTGATGGTGGTCGCGGCGATCGGCGCCGCGGCGATCGGGCAGGTCTTCGACGGCGCGTTGCTGATCGTCATCTTCGCCACCTCCGGCGCATTGGAGGCGCTGGCCACCAAACGCACCGAGGACTCGGTACGCGGCCTGCTGGACCTGGCGCCCGAGCAGGCGACCCGGCTGAGCGACGACGACGAGGAAGAGGTCGTCGATGCGGCCGCGCTTCAGGTCGGCGAGATGATCCTGGTACGGCCCGGGGAACGGATCGGCGCCGATGGCCAGGTGCTGTCCGGGGCCAGCGCCGTCGACCAGGCGTCCATCACCGGTGAGAGTTTGCCGGTGGACAAATACGCCGGGGATGAGGTGTTCGCCGGCACGCTGAACGGCACCGGCGTGCTGCGGGTGCGGGTGATGAGGCCGGCGGCCGAGACGGTGATCGCCCGGATTGTGGCCATGGTCGCCCAGGCCAGCGCGACCAAGGCGCGCACCCAGTTGTTCATCGAGAAGGTCGAGCAGCGCTACTCCGTCGTCATGGTCGCCGCCACCCTCGCGGTGTTCGCATTGCCGCTGCTGTGGGGGGCTGCGGTGCAAGACAGTCTGCTCCGCGCGATGACCTTCATGATCGTGGCTTCGCCGTGCGCGGTGGTGTTGGCCACCATGCCGCCGCTGCTGGCCGCCATCGCCACCGCCGGACGGCATGGCGTGCTGGTCAAGTCGGCCGTGGTGATGGAACAGCTCGCCACTGTCACGGCGGTGGCCTTCGACAAGACCGGCACGCTGACCGAGGGCCGCCCGCACCTGACCGGCGTGCACGTCCTGCCCGGCGTCGACCTCACCTGTGACCGGCTGCTGGCTTTGGCCGCTGCGGTCGAGCATGCCTCCGAACATCCGCTGGGCCGCGCCGTGGTCCAAGCCGCCCGCGAGGCCGGGCTGGCACTGGCACCCGCGCGAGACTTCACCTCCGCGCCTGGGCAAGGCGTGCGGGCGCACGTCGAGGGCCGCTTGGTCGAGGTCGCCAGTCCTGCTCACCTGATCGGTGATACCGGCACCGGCGGTATCGCCCAGCTGGTCGCCGACCTTCAAGGCGGCGGGCATACCGCGGTGGTGGTACGCGTGGACGGCGTCCCGGCCGGGGTGCTCGCCCTAGCCGACCGGATGCGATCAGGCGCTGCCGAGACGGTGACTCATCTGAGGGCGTTGACCGGGGCCGCGCCGGTGCTGCTGACCGGCGACAACGCACGAGCCGCCGGGTACCTGGCCGTGCAGGCTGGCATCAGCGAGGTCCGCGCGGATCTGCTTCCGGCCGACAAGGTGACGGCGGTGCACGAGCTGCAGGGCCAGGGGGGACGGTTGGCGTTGGTCGGCGACGGTGTCAACGACGCCCCCGCATTGGCCAGTGCGCATGTCGGTATCGCGATGGGGCGCGCCGGATCCGATCTGGCTCTGGATACCGCCGATGCGGTCATCACCCGCGACGAGCTGGCCACCGTACCGGCTGTGATCGCCCTGGCCCGTCGGGCTCACCGCCTGGTAGTGGCCAATCTGATCATCGCCGCCACCTTCATCGCCGTCCTGGTGGCCTGGGACCTGCTCGGTGACCTACCGCTTCCGCTGGGCGTGGCCGGGCACGAGGGCTCCACCATCATTGTTGGCCTCAACGGGCTACGACTGCTGCGCAACGCCGCCTGGCGACGCGCCACCACCGAAAGGTGACCTGGCTATGGCCACAACCTCAGGCGGCCGGGATGGTCCTGATAAGGGAGCGGTCGTGAAGGTCAGGCCGTGCCCGTTGCGTGCCCGTTAGCAGGGTGACCAAGGGTGAATCAGGGGGACTCACGGGGAGAGTAAGACCAGCTCTGACCTGGAGTGCAGCAGATCACGGAGTTACGCGCCGCAATCTTCCAAATTGGCTACGCGGGTTCGATTCCCGTCGTCCGATCCAAAATGACAAAAGGCCAGGTCACCCCACCTCTGGGGTGACCTGGCCTTTTGGTTTTCGTCTAACTTCTCTCTGCTTTCGCGCCCGTTATATGCCTAATGAGTTTTTCTTGGACTCGGCGTGTGAGGCCGGGAATTCCTCCCCGTACAAGTCTGCGATCATCCGCTCACCCTCCGGCGGAACCCGCCGACGAGTCGGTGACCTTCCCGTGAGCGGTCCCCGGCGGGAGAGCGGTGATCACGCGGGGAAGTCCTTCGGGTTGACGCCGCTCGTGCTGGCGTTGCCGCCCCGGACGACGTTCAGGGTCAGCGTCCAGATGGTCGACTGGGTCGTGGTCGTGGTGTACGACAGCAGCCTGTCGAAGCGCCTGTAGACGGCGCTCCGGCCGAACTTGCCCTTGGAGGTGCTGAACCTGTAACCGCTGGTGTAGTAGATGCGGTAGGTGCCGTCCCTGACATCGTTGACGGTTGCCGTCGACCTTGCCCTGACGAAGACACTGATCGCCTTGCTCTTGCCGCGGACGAGGGTGACGACCGCGTCCCTGGTGGTGCCGTTCTTGACCTTGAGAGCACCCTGCCCACCGCTGATGCGGTCGTAGAGGATCTTGCCGTTGGCGGGACGCGCGGCCGCCTCGGTCCAGGAGACTGCGGAGGACTCCTGGGTCGTGGCGCCGGCCGGACTGGAGGCGAAACCAGTCAGGAGAACGGATGCGAGGATCGCTCCCGCGAGGGGACGTAGAGAAACCATTTCGCAAATATGGCGAACCATCCGTTAAACCGTCAACGGATAATGCATCCGCGGAAAATTGTCCGAACGCCGTTCCCCACGCGAAAACGAAAGCGGCGCCTCGGGGAGACACCGGCCAAACGGCGCGCCACCTCGTGTGGGCCGACCGGGAAGAATCCCTGCGGGTCCCGGATGGCTCGGAGGCCGCTAAGCGGAACCGCTGCACACTTCCGTCGACAGAGCGGTCTGCCAAGGCTCGGCGGCCCGCTTCCCCTCGGGATCCGAACCGAGTGCCCGGAGGGCGGCGTAGACGGTCGTCTGGACGCCGGAGACCTCCACGAGAACAGGAATCGGCCACTCTCCCTTCGGAACGGCCGCGCAATCGATGATCTTGTACTTCAGGCTGAAGCCGAGACTTTGCCCGGGTTGGAGCACCTGGGAGTCCTGCTTCCCGGGGGACAGCAACTCCAGCCCCGGCCCACTCCGGCCGATCCCCACGATCGTCACGGACTCCTGGCTTCTGCTCTTCATGTCCAGGTTGACGGTGAACTGCCGGAACGATGCGTCCGGGCCCTCGACGGATTCGGTGGAGGTCCCCGTCATCTCCAGGTTGAAGCCGGGAGACGCAGGCAGGTCCGGCGACGAGTGCGCGGAAGCGGCAGCGGCAGCGGCGTGGGCCGACGGCGCCAGGCCGCACGCCGACACGAGCACCAGGGCAGAGGCGACACCGTACGACCTGAGACGCCGATTACCACTCGCTACCTGAGTCATACCGGTGACATTCACCCATATAGCCACAAAACAACCTCACGCCACGACCAGACCATCCCCAATATTTCTCGATAAATCTCTCTAAACGGACCCGTTGAAGCACGGGGGCGGCGGACCACCGCGGACGTGGCGGCCACACCGCGCGGAACCACCCGCATTCCGCGCACCGTTAAATCACCCAAATCATCTGAATTGCCCATATAAGCACCAAGGACGGCGGTGCGGCGGCCTCCGCCACGATCGGGAGGAAAGCACAAACGGCGGACTACACCGGGTGACGGGACCGACACTGAGTGAATCCAACCCAGGAGGCACCCATGAGCGAAGCCGTCCGAGTCCTGCTCGACGAGTCCCGGATCCCCCGCAACTGGTACAACATCGTGGCCGACCTACCGGCCCCGCCTCCACCGCCGCTGCATCCGGACACGTTGCAGCCGGTCGGCCCGGACGATCTCGCACCGCTGTTCCCGATGGAGCTGATCGCCCAGGAGGCCGGCTCCGAACGCTTCGTCGCGATCCCGCAGAGTGTCCGCGACGTCTACCGTCTCTGGCGACCGACTCCGCTGATCCGCGCCCGCAGGCTCGAACGCGATCTCGGCACCCCCGCGAAGATCTACTACAAGTACGAAGGCGGTTCCCCCTCGGGCTCGCACAAACCGAACACCGCCGTCCCCCAGGCCTACTACAACGCGCGGGAGGGGATCAGGCGGCTGACCACGGAGACCGGAGCGGGCCAGTGGGGCTCGGCGCTGGCGTTCGCCTGCGCGCAGTACGGCATCGAGTGCGAGATCTGGATGGTCCGCGCCTCCTACGACCAGAAACCGCACCGCAGAAGCCTGATGCGGATGTACGGCGCGACCGTGCACGCGAGCCCGTCCCCGGTGACCGCGGCGGGCAGCCGGATCCTGGCCGACCATCCGGACTCACCGGGCAGCCTCGGCATCGCGATCAGCGAGGCCGTCGAGGTGGCGGGGGCGGACCCGGAGGTCCGCTACGCGCTGGGCAGCGTGCTGAACCACGTTCTGCTCCACCAGACGGTGATCGGCGAGGAGGCGCTCGAGCAGATGGCCGCGTTCGGCGAGGTGCCGGATCTGATCGTGGGCTGCGCGGGCGGGGGGTCCAATTTCGCCGGGCTGACCTTCCCCTTCCTCCGCGAGAAGCTGGCCGGGCGGATGAATCCGGTGATCCGGGCCATCGAGCCCGAGGCCTGCCCGTCACTCACCCGGGGCACCTACGCCTACGATTTCGGCGATGCCGCCGGGCTCACCCCGTTGCTGAAGATGCACACGCTGGGCCACGACTTCGTACCCGATCCGATCCACGCGGGCGGTCTGCGCTACCACGGCATGTCGCCCCTGCTCTCACACGTGTACGAGCTGGGCCTGTTCGAGGCGGCAGCCAGGGGCCAGACCGAGTGTTTCGAGGCGGGGCTGCGCTTCGCCAGGACCGAGGGGATCATCCCGGCGCCCGAGCCGGCCCACGCGCTGGCCGAGGTCGTCGCCGAGGCGCTTCGGTGCAAGGAGACGGGCGAGCCCAAGGTGCTGCTGACCGCGCTGTGCGGGCACGGGCACTTCGACATGAACGCCTACGACCGCTATCTCTCCGGGGAGATGGAAGATCTCTCGCTTCCCCAGGAGCAGATCGACACGGCGCTGGCCGGGCTCCCCACCCTGTGATCGCCCACCCCACCACCTCCGTGACCAAAATGCTCCGCTGTGTGACCGATAAGCCCCGCTAGATCCAGAAATATCCAGTAATCTCGCCCAAACAAGGAGAGCAAAACTAGATCATTCTTTACAATCCTCCCTAAAAGCAGTCAAAGTGGCCTGGAGGGAACGTGACGGAGTTCGACGGCGTCATCGTGGGCGGAGGCCACAACGGGCTTACGTGCGCCGCCTACCTCGCCAAGGCGGGCTTATCCGTCGCGGTTGTGGAGCGAAACGACGAGGCCGGGGGTGGATGCACCACCCAGGAGCTGACCCTCCCCGGCTTCCGGCACAACACCCACAGCAGCTATCACTTCCTGGAGGAGGGCCCGGTCCCCGGCGACCTGGAACTCCAGCGGTACGGCCTGCAGTACGTCTACCCCGAGACCCAGCACGCCACGATCTTCAGGGACGGCCGCGCGATCACGGTCTACACCGACCCCAAGCGCACCGCCGAGTCCCTGGCCCGGTTCTCCAAGGCCGACGCCGACCGGTGGCTGGAGCTGTACGAGCGCTACGCCGAGGCGGCCAGGGGCCTGATGAACGGCTTCCTCTACTCCAGGCCGCTGCCGCCGCCCGTGCTCGCCGAGCAGATCAAGGGCGATCTCGGCCGCGACCTGATGAGCTACATGCCTCTGTCGCTGTACGAGGCCGTGGACAGAAACTTCGAGAGCGAGCAGGTCAGGGTCCTGTTCAAGTCCTTCCTGCACGCGATCTCCATCGAGAACGTGCCCGGCACCGGCGGTTTCTTCCCCCGGCTGCTCTCCCGCATCACGCGCCTCGGCGTGCCCGTGGGCGGGGCGGGAAACGTGGCGAGCGCGCTGCGCGCCGTCATCGAGGAGCACGGCGGCACGGTGGTCACCGGAGCACACGTCGAACGGATCCTCGTCGACGACGGCCGGGCCACCGGGGTCAGCCTGGCCACCGGTGAGGTCCTCAGCGCGCGGCGGTTCGTGGCCAGCTCGGTGGACGCCCCCCAGACGGTCCGGCTGGCCGGCCCGGAGAACTTCGGCGCCGAGATCACGAACAAGATCGAGAACTATAAATGGGCCGGGCACAGCCTGGTCACCCTCCACCTGGCGCTCCAGGAACCCCCGCGCTACACGGCGGCCGAGTTCGAGCCCGATGTGGACCGGGCCTTCCTGGTCGTGCTCGGCGCCGACGACAGCGAGCAGCTCGGCCGTACCTTCGACCAGATCCACGAGGGACGCTTACCCGACCGGCTCGCGGGCAACGGCGCGTGCCCGTCGCTGTTCGACCCCTCATACGCGCCGGACGGCAAGCACGTGGCGTTCTGGTGGCCCTGGGCGCCGTACGACCTCGACGGGGACGCGGCCAACTGGGACCGCAGGAGCGAGGAGGTGGGAGAGCGGCTGCTCGCCGAGTGGACCGAGTACGCCCCCAACCTCGGCGGAGGCGCCGTTCTCGGCAAGCGGGTCTTCTCCCCTCTCGACATCGAGCGCCACTGCGTCAACATGGTGCGCGGCAGTCACCACGTCGGCGCGTACGAGCCCTCGCAGCTGGGCGGTAACCGGCCGGTCCCCGAGATGGGCCAGTACCGGACCCCGATCGACGGCCTCTACCTCTGTGGCGCCAGCAGCCACCCCGGCGGCTCGGTCTCCGCGGCCCCCGGGTACAACGGAGCGAATGCCATCGCCGAAGACCTCGAACTGGACACCTGGTGGACCCCGGTGCCCGCACCCCGGTGGAGCGAGTGAAGTCACGTTTCGTCACTAAGGACCCAGCGACGCCAGGCTTTCGAATGAGCAGCCCCGCTTCACTGCACGAGCAGCTCTCCATGCTCAACGCGGCGAGCAAACGAATCGGCAGCACCCTGGACATGTTCGAGACCGGCAGGGAGCTGATGGATCTCGCCGTACCGCGTTTCGCGGACGCGGCGGGCATCCTGGTGCAGGACCGGCTGGTGACCGAGGGTGAGTTCCCCCAGCGCAGCACCGACGGCACCGCGCCGGTACGGAGGATCGCGGTGGGCGTGTCCGACCCCGCGCCCGGTGTGTACGCCAACGCGTTCCCGGTGGACGAGGTCGCCGTCTACGAGGCGTGGACGCCCTACGCCCGATGCATGGCCAGCGGCAACCCCATCCTGTACCCCCGCCTGGGCCGCCGGACGGCCGAGGAGATCGGGCGGTTCTGGAAGCGCGACTCGGTCTCCAGCGTGCTGGAGGACAGCTCCTTCCTGGTGGTCCCGCTGAAGGCGCGCGGCCAGGTGCTCGGCTTTGTCATCTTCACCCGCAGACCCGACAGTTACCCCTTCGACGAGCAGGACGTGAACCTCGCCGAGGAACTGGCGGCCAGGACCGGGGTCTGCATCGACAACGCCAGGCTCTACAGCCGCGAGCGCCGTACCGCGCTGACCCTGCAGAGCAGCCTGCTCCCCATAGACCTCTACCAGCCGCTGGGCCTGACGATCGCCTCCCGCTACCTGCCCGCGAGTGATCTGGTGGGGGTGGGCGGCGACTGGTACGACGTGATCCCGCTGCCCGGATGCCGGGTCGCCCTCGTGGTCGGCGACGTCATGGGGCACGGCATCAGGGCCGCCGCCACGATGGGCCAGCTCCGTACGGCCGCGCGCACGCTGGCCAGCATGGACCTGAGCCCGGCCGACGTGCTGTTCCGGCTCAACCGGATGAGCCAGGACCTGGACGCCAGTCAGATCGCGACGTGCGTGTACGCCACCTACGACCCGGTGACGCAGCTCTGCGAGATAGCGTGCGCGGGGCATGTGCCGCCGATCCTGGTACGGCCGGGCGGCGAGACCGAGCTGCTTGAGCTGCCTCCCGGGCTTCCCCTCGGCATCGGCAACGAACCGGCCGAGATGCGCAGGTTCACGCTCCCCCACGGCAGCGTGCTGGCCTTCTACACCGACGGGCTGGTGGAGAGCCGTGACCGGGACATCGACGAGGGCATCAGCGCGCTGCGCGGCCTGCTCTCCGGCCAGGACCAGGACCTGGAAGAGGTCTGCGACCTGACGATCAGTGCCCAGCGTCCGGGACACGAGCGTGACGACATCGCCCTCATGCTGGCGAGGGTGTGCGAGCTCACCGAGAACGAGGTGGTGGAGCTGACCCTCCCCTCCGAGCCCATCTCCGCCTCGAAGGCCCGCCGCTTCGTCCGCAGCACTCTCACCGGCTGGGGATTGTCCTCGATCGCCGACAATACGGAGCTCATGGTCAGCGAACTGGTCGCCAACGCGATCGAGCACGGCCACGGCCCGGTCGAGTTGCGTCTGCTGCGCGGTCCCACGCTGCTCTGCGAGGTGTCCGACTACTCCCCCGCGGTGCCGGTCATGCGCGAGGCGGCCGCCGACGACGACACCGGCCGCGGGATCTATCTCATCAACTGGCTCGCCCACCGCTGGGGCTCCCGCCTGACCCCGAAGGGCAAAATCGTCTGGGTGGAGCTGAAGTTGCCGTGGAGCTCTCCCCAGCTGGGGTGAGGGTGCATTCCTCCCGTGACCGGAATCGGTCACGGGGCCGGAAACAGGCCGGTGGCCACGGCGGCGGTCAGAGGGCAAAGGTCGCTTTGCGCATGTGGTGAATTTTCACGAAATATCATGGCCGATCGCTGACGGTGAAATAACCACGGGATGAACCCATATGACCGGGTAGAGCGGGAGCCTCAATCGGTAGGGCATCGGCCTATCCGTCATGCCTCACAGGCGCGATGACTACTGGCGATCCGCGAGTTACGGTCGAGATAAGACTCGGGAGGGCATGATGACCATCGACATACGTGAGGCCTACCGCCGCGCGCTGGACGACTTCGGCGCTCTCGTTCATCGGATCGAGCCCGACCAGTGGCAGACCCGGACTCCATGCGTCGACTGGGACGTTCGCGCCCTGGTCAACCACGTGGTGAGGGAGAATCTGGGGGCGCCCGAGCTGCTCGCCGGACGGTCCGCCGCGGAGATCGGTGACATCTTCGACGGCGACCTGCTCGGCGACGACCCGATCAAGGCGTTCGACGCCTCGGCCATGGGCGCCGTCCAGGCGGCGAGTAGCGATCACTCCCTGACCTGTGTCACCCGCCTGTCGTTCGGTGACGTGTCCGGCGCGGAGTACATCGCCGAACTGTTCGCCGACGCCCTCATCCACACCTGGGACCTGGCCCGCGCCATCGGCGCCGACGAACGGCTCGACCCCGAGCTGGTAGAGGCCTGCACGGCCTGGTTCGCCGACGCGGAGAACGACTACCGTCAGGCCGGGGTCATAGGGAAACCGCAGTCGGTGCCCTCCGGCACCGACCCGCAGACCCGGCTCCTGGCCTCCTGGGGCCGCGTGGCCAGACCGTGTCCCTCGGCGTGACCCTGGACCGTCCCCGGCCACGCCTCTCCGGCGAGCGTCACTGACCGCGCCTCTCCGGCAGGCGCCGGTCCGCGGACGCCCCGGCTTACGACGGCTCGGTACCGTGCCGCGGCCCCGGCGTTCCCGACCGTCTCTTCGGATGCCCTCGGCGGGTCTCCCTAGCCGGCCGGCCGCTTGCCGTGATTGGCCTTGCGCTTCCTGCGTGCCCGGCTCTTGCGTGATCGCCTGCCCATCCCGACCACCCTCTTCCTCACGTTCTCCAGGATCCCGGTTCTCCCGGGGTCCGATGACGCGAGTCCCTTTCACGGGGCCTCATCCTCACGTTCCTCCTGGGACGCGTGCCGTACAAGACCTGAGAGACAATCCGTCCCGCCGGTCCCGATCACCGTGATCGGGACCGGTGCGATCGAGGCAGGACACATGATCGGAGTCCCGCCGCCCACAGGTCGGACGGGCATGATCCCGGTCATGGTTTGGGCGGCTTATGCTCCCTCGCATGAGCGCAGAGCTGATGGACCGCTGGCGGTCCCTGACCGGACCCGACGCCGAGCCCCTCGGCCGGAAACTGATCACCCGTTACAACGAGCCGCACCGCAGGTATCACACGACCGCCCACCTGGAGGCCGTACTCGCCCACGTCGACACCCTTGCCGGACACGCGGAGAACCCGGATCTCGTACGGCTGGCGGCCTGGTTCCACGACGCCGTCTACGACCCGCGGCGTGGCGACAACGAGGAGCTCAGCGCCACGCTGGCCGAACGCGCGCTGCCCGAGCTGGGACTGCCCGCCGGAGCGGTGGCCACGGTCGCCCGGCTGGTCAGGCTCACCGTCACGCATGATCCGGCCCCCGAGGACGCGGACGGGGCCGTACTGTGCGACGCCGACCTGGCGATCCTGGCCGCCCCACCCGGGATCTACGCCACTTACGCGGCGGCCGTGCGCGAGGAATACTCCTTCGTACCGGACGACGCCTTCAGGGTCGGCAGGGCCGCCGTGCTGCGCTCGCTGCTCGACCTTCCGGCGATCTTCCGTATCGCCGATCTGGAGGCGGCCGCGCGGGCCAACATCCACGCGGAACTTGAGCAACTGTGAGTGGATAATCACCACGATCAAACATAGCTGCCGCATTTATCTGTGATAATTTGGTGGAATCTGGTGGATTAAGGAGTGGTCGATGCTTGCCCAGCAGCGGCAGCAGGCAATTCTGGAGCGAGTGCGGAGCAGTGGCGGGGTGAGGGTCGCCGATCTGGTGCGGGAGCTCAGCGTCTCCGACATGACGATCCGGCGGGACCTGGAGGTGCTCGCCGAGCGCGGGCTGGTGGAGAAGGTCCACGGCGGCGCCACCGTGGCCGGACCCGGCTCGACCGAGGAGCCCGGGTTCGCCGCCAAGTCGGTGCGTCAGCAACCGGAGAAGGAGGCGATCGCCCAGCAGGCCGCGCAGCTCGTCCGGCCCGGCACGGCCATCGCGCTCTCCGCCGGGACCACGACCTGGACGCTGGCCCACTTCGTGGCCGACGTGCCCGAGCTGACGGTGATCACCAATTCGATCAGGATCGCCGACGTCTTCCACCGTTCCCCCCGGGCGGACCGCACGGTCGTGCTGACCGGCGGGGTGCGCACTCCCTCCGATGCGCTGGTCGGGCCGGTCGCCGTGTCGGCGATCCGCAGGCTCCACGTCGACACCCTGTTCCTCGGCGTGCACGGGATGAGCGTCCGCGCCGGTTTCACCACGCCCAACCTGCTGGAGGCGGAGACGAACCGCGAGCTGGTCGCCGCCGCACACCGCCTGGTGGTTCTCGCCGACCACACCAAATGGGGCACGGTCGGGATCAGCACGATCGCCGATCTGGCCGAGGCCCACGTGGTGATCACCGACTCGGGCCTGTCCGACGAGGCCCGCGAGGAGTTCACCTCGCGAGTGGGCGAGCTGATCATCACCAATTCCCAGCCGGAGAGCGAGAGCTTGAGCCGATGAAGCGCACGATCACCCACCTGGCCGACGGGCGGGAGCTGTTCTATTTCGACCGGCAGGACGACGCGGACCGCAGCGCGGTCGACAAGCGTGACCTGCCGCCCCGCCCGCCGGCCTCCGAGCTGCGCTACGACCCGCTCACCGAGGAGTGGATCGCGGTGGCCGGCCACCGTCAGGGCCGCACCTTCCTCCCCCCGACCAGCGAGTGCCCGCTCTGCCCGTCCACTCCCGGCCACCTCACCGAGATCCCCTCGTCCTCCTACGACGTGGCCGTCTTCGAGAACCGGTTCCCCTCCTTCTCCGCCCAGCCGGTCGAATACGAGCAGGTCGGCGGGCTGAGCGAGGTCCGCCCGGGGACCGGACGCTGCGAGGTGGTCTGCTTCACCTCCGACCACGACTCCTCCTTCTCCGCGCTCTCCCCCGAGCAGGTCGAGCTGGTCATGGAGGCCTGGATCGACCGTACGGCGGAGCTGTCGGCGCTGCCGGGCGTGGAGCAGGTGTTCTGCTTCGAGAACCGGGGACCGGAGATCGGCATCACCCTGGCGCACCCGCACGGCCAGATCTACGCCTACCCCTACGTGACCCCGCGCACCAAGCTGACCCTCGGCGCGGCCGAGCGCCATCGGGAGCGGACCGGAGGCAACCTGTTCGCCGACGTGCTCGCCGCGGAGCGGGAGGCCGGGACCCGGGTGGTCGCGTCGAACGAGCACTGGACGGCCTTCGTCCCGGCCGCGGCGCGCTGGCCCGTTGAGGTCCACCTCTACCCGCATCGCCAGGTCCCCGACCTGCTCGCGCTGGAATCCTCCGAGCGCGCGGCCTTCGGCCCGCTCTACACGGAGGTGCTCCGCCGGCTGGACGGGCTGTTCGGCGTGCCCATGCCGTACATCGCGGCCTGGCACCAGGCGCCCGTCAACGTCGGCCGTGACCTGTCGTACGCGCACCTTGAACTGTTCAGCATCCGCCGGGCACCGGACAAGCTGAAATATCTCGCCGGGTCGGAGTCCGCAATGGGTGCATTTGTGAACGATGTCCTGCCCGAGAACACGGCGAGGCTCCTGCGCTCCGTTATCACAGATTGATCACTGCTTGGCATCAGGATGGAGTCGCGTGACCATTACTTTGCCACTACTATCCTTCCAACATCAGCTGTAACAGCTGATATGCCCAATCCCGGGCGCCTTGCCCGGGAGCCGGGGAACCACCGAACCTGGGGTGAACCACTTAGGTGGAAGGGCTTCCTCCAGCCCGAACCCGTCAGCTAACCCGGTCGGCGTAAGGAGAAGAGGAGGGTCGTGGCGGCTCTTTCCCCCACGTTCCGTCGTCATGCGGCTCTGACCCTGTGTCTGATCTCGGCCACCACGTTCGCCCTCGGCGCCTCAAGCGCGGGAAACGCGGCCCCCAAGCCGACCGAGGCCGAGCTCCGGGCTGATCTGGCCAAGCTGGGCAAGAAGGTCGACAAGCTCATCGAGACCTACGCGGCCAAGCGCGAGGCCCTGGAGAAGGCGCGGAAGGCCGAGGCCGTCGCCAAGACGAATATGCGCAAGGCAGAGGAGATCTACGCCGAGGCGGAGAAGGAGGTCGACTCCATCGCCCAGATCCGCTACCAGAGCAACAGCGGGAGCCTGCCCGCGATGCTGTTCGCCCCCGACCTGAGTGGCGCGGCGATGATGGAGCAGCTCACCGCCCAGCAGAGCGCTCACCTGCAGGGGTTCGCGGGAACCCTGACCCGCAGGAAGCAGGCGGTTCAGAAGGCGGCCCAGCTCGCCGATGACATCGGCGATGAGGCCAAGGTGGTGGAGAAGCAGCGCAAGGACGCCGAAGATGTGATCCGCGACATCAAGGACAAGCTCGACCGGCTTGTCCCCACCGGCTCCGGCCGCCTCTCCAACGGAAGCTGGGCTCCCCAGCTCCCCACCGGCATCGACAACATCACCGACCGCACCCGGATCATGCGCGAAGCCGTCAGGAAACGCTTCAGCCTGCCCTACGCGGTCGGTTGCTACCGGGCCGAGAACGACGGCGGCGAACACCCGCTCGGCCGCGCCTGCGACTTCATGATGAGCACCGGCGGCTCCATGCCCTCGGCGGCCCACGTCAAGCTCGGCGACGAGATCGCCGCCTGGGCCATCAAGAACAGGGCCAGGCTCGGCGTCAAATACGTGATCTGGCGCCAGCGCATCAACCACGGCTCCGGCTGGCGCGCCATGTCCAACCGCGGTGGCGTGACCGCCAACCACTTCGACCACCCGCACATCTCGATGTTCTGAGCCGTTCTGAGATGCAAGGTCTCCGATCCGCGGTGGGATCGTCTCGGGAACCGTCAGGGCGCTTCCATCATCCGGCGGCTCGTGTCTCTCCCATCCGCGAACCCTCCCGTCAGGGAGGCGCGGAGCACGATCGTCAACCACCGGCGCCGCATGATTGCGTCACCCTTTCGTATCTTGCCTATCACCGCCGTGGGCGGGGAGTGACTGGTAAGGATAAAAGCATGATCTTCTTGAGGCGGACGCTCCACGTCGCCGTGCTCACCCTGTTGGTCGTCCCGCTCGCCGCCGTCACCGCTGCCCCGCAGGCGGCGGCCGACTCGAGCGGGCGGCCACAAGCCGATGCCGGGGCGCCGGCCCGCCGCATGCTGGCTCGGCTGAAAGTCTCCAAGCCCCTGTCGATCCGTGGTTACAGCCACCAGCGGTTCCAGCCCCGATGGGCGCACCACAGCGGCAAATGCGACGCACGAGAGGTGGTCCTGGCCCGCGACGGGCGACGCGTGCGCAGGAATGCGTCCTGTCACCCGGTCAAGGGCGTCTGGTACAGCCCGTACGACGGCAAGTGGCTGAAAAGCGAGAAGCTGGTCGACGTCGACCATGTCGTGCCGCTGGCGTACGCCTGGCGCTCTGGCGCCAGCACCTGGAGCCAGGCGCGGCGGCGTGCCTTCGCCAACGACCTCACCCGCCCCGAGCTGGTCGTGTCCAGCCACTCCGTCAACATCGCCAAGGGCGCCGAAGGACCGCAGAGCTGGCGTCCGCCGCGCCGCGGTTACTGGTGCCGCTATGCGACCTCATGGATCACCGTGAAGTATCACTACCGGCTCTTCGTGACCCGGAGCGAGAAAGTGGCCTTGCTCAACATGCTCCGCACCTGCCGGGGGTGACCATTGAATCGTCCGCGGATCACAGCCCCGGCGCGGACGAGGGGCACGGTCCGGGACGCAGGACGGTCGATCTCCACCCGCGAAGGCGTCCTCTCCGCCTCTCCGGTCCCGATCTAGTTTTTCGGGACGTGGATCGCTTCGAGCTTGGTGGGAAGGTCCAGCTGCGCCCTTCTGATTGCACGATAATCATCCCTGGGGACCTCCTTTTCGCCGAAAAAAGCTTTCAGCAGGGTGTCTTCGCTGGGGCCCTCGGCGCCGAAGATTCCCTGAGGGGCGCTGGGGGCGCCGAGAAGGTGGACGTAGCAGCCGTAGTCGATTTGCAGGACGTCGAACTTGATCCCCGGAACTCCCGCACTGGAGTAATCTTTTTTTATTATATGAAGTATCCGGTCGTCGATCAGCCTTCGAATGAGAGGATGGTCGACGTGCTCCTGGTTGAGAAGAAAGGCTCTTGCCTTCTTCTTCGAGATCACTTCTCCTATGATGGCGTCGAGAAGCTTACGCGCCTCCGGGGCGCTGCTCAGCAGCGCCGCCTTGGTCATTTTGTAGACCCGATGCGCGCCCTGTCGGATGTCGTTGGTGGAGATCTTCTCGTCGTTGGCTATTATTGCGGCCTTGGAGATGATGCTCAGCGCGTCCCTCGGCACCCCCTCGGCAGCCCTGATCAATTCCTGAAGTGCGGTGATCTGGGTAAAAAGCAGGGTGGTCAATTGATCCAGGGAGTCCAGTTCCGACAGGTTCTGTGATTTTAGCTCCTGGTTTATGTGGCGGAAGAGGAGGTTCTGGAAGAAGTTGATCGACCGCTCCTTCTGCTCTCTTTTGCTCTTGGCGGGAAATATCACGAACTCGTCGAGGTCGAGTATCGGGAACAGGTCAGATCCGATCTCGATGCCGATGTAGTCCGAGCTGCCTTCCCTGAGAATTCTCCATTCCGTACGATGAGGGATTGCCGCGATCCGCACGGTGACCTTGGGCAGGCTGAAGAAGATCCGGCGGAGCATCTCGGCGACGTACGGCTGGAGGGAGATCGGCATCTCGCTCCACTCGTCGAGGAGTATCCAGCACTGCTCCGCCGGATGGGCCTCCAGCGCATGCTTGAAGAGCTTTCCCAGCGCGCCGAAATGGACGCGGTAGCGAACGCCTCCCGAGGATTTTATCCGAACGCTCTCGGATGATTTGTCGAGTGACCTGTCGGAGATGCTGGCGCTCATGGACAGCCCGGATTTTCCGACGCTCGCCTTCAGGTCATCCGTCTCGGAACGCTCTTTCTCTCTCCCCGTGAATATTTCCTGCTCTTCCTGTTCGACGACCATGACCTCGCCGATGTGATCGAATATCTCGTTCAGGGGATGTAGGTCGCCGTGGCCGTTCAGCGCATCGTTGATCAGGCTGTCCTGAATCATCGCGATGATGTCGACGAGGAGCCGCGAGGCCCTCTCTGCGAGAGGGATCGTGGAGTCGGAGTACCAACCCCCGGTCGAACCCAGGTCCTGTTTCACATCGATGAAGACGACCAGGTTTCCCTTGGCCCGCTCCTTCTCCGCCAGGTATTTGAGCGTGTGGGTCTTCCCGGTCCCCCGGCGTCCATATATGACGCCATTGTCGCGAGCCGCTATGGAGGTCGTCAGGATTTCATTTTCGACGTAAGTGCTTATCGTGTGCTCATCGTTGTGAATGCGCTCTGCGCGCTTCTCGATGACCTGGAGGATATTAAGCAGCTTTGCGGTATCCAACATTCCACCCCCAGATTATTTATTTCGAAAATTCATGACGATCAAAGCCACTGCCACGCCAAATGTCTTCAATTATTTTCGTGGCACGGTCAAGAAATGAGATGATCTCAATGGTGTGCGCGAGGGTGCGATGGACGCGGGACGAGGCCGGTCGGCCCGCCGCGCGGCTCGGAGGCACGTTCGCACGGGGTCATCGGCACCTACGAGGAGCGTGATGGAGCAGGTGAACAGGGGCGTGGCGCCGGGAGGGAAAACGGCGTCCGCCGAGGGGGAACCTCGCGGCAACCGGGGTGGGGACGCACGAGGCCGGACCCCCTGGACACGCGGGCGGGTCCTCGCGTCGCTTGCCGTGCCGGTCGCCGGGCTACTGGCGTTTCACTCCGCTGTGCCCAACACCGTGGGCAATCTCGGCAGCCTGCTGGAGACGTTTCTTCCCTGGCTCGGCCTGACCGTTCCCGTGCTGCTGGTCCTGGCGCTGCTGCGCCGCTCGGCCACCGCGACGGCGGCCACGGTGCTGCCCGCGGCAGCCTGGGCCGTCCTCTTCGGCGGGCTGCTGCCGCCCACCGGCCCTGAGGCGCCGTACGACCTGACGGTGGTTCAGCACAACGTCAACGACGAGAACCCCGACCCCGCGGGAACCGCACGGGCCCTGGCGCAGGCCGGAGCCGACCTCATCGCCCTCGAGGAGCTGACGCCCGGCGCGCTGCCCGTCTACGGAGCCGCCCTCGCGTCCGGCCATCCCCACCGTGCCGTCGTGGGCACCGTCGGGCTCTGGTCCAGGCATCCTCTCGTGGACCCCCGGCCGGTGGACATCAAGCCGAAGGACATCGAGGCCGACTGGAGCCGCGGGCTGCGGGCCGTCGTACGGGGGCCGTCCGGTGACATCGCCGTATACGTCGCCCACCTCCCCTCGGTCCGCATCGGACTGCCGAGCGGCTTCAGCTCCGGCCGGAGGGACGAGAGCGCCGCCGCACTGGGCGCGGCCATCGGCGCGGAGAAGCTGGACCGGGTCATTCTGATGGGCGATCTCAACGGCACCCTCGACGACCGTGGCCTGGCCCCGGTCATCTCCCGGATGACCCCGGCGGAAGAAGGTTTCGGCTTCAGCTGGCCCGCGGCTCTTCCCCTCGCCCGGATCGACCACGTCATGACCCGGGCGGCGACTCCCGTCACCACCTGGGCGCTGCCCCCCACCGGCAGCGACCACCTGCCGATCGCCGCCCGCATCAAGATCTGGCCGTGAGTCATTCAGGTCGGTGTGACGGGTCCGTCCGCAGGCGGGTGAGCGCTTTCGGGGTCAGGTCCCGCGCGAGCGACTCAAGTGCGGCGACGATCTCGCGGATCCGCTGGGGATCGTCGGTGCCGAGCGCCGCACCCAGGGCGTCGTCGACGGGCGTCGAACGGACCTGAGCCACTCGCTCGGAGATTTCGGAGGCCTGCCGGACCAGGAGCCGGCGACGGTCCCGGGGGTCGGTCATCGTCACGACGGAGCCCGTTTCCCGCAGCCTCGCGACGGCGGCCGACACCGCGCTCTGCGGCAGGCCCGTCCGCGTGGCGATCTCTCCGACCGAACTGTCCGGATGCTCGCGAAGATCGCTCACCACGATCAGGACCGTCCGGACGCTGGTGGAGTGATGGCCGATGCCCTCCGTCGGCATCGCCTCCTCACCGATCTTCATCAGGGTTCGTCCCAGCAGGAACAGCTCGACTCCATTCACGTTCACGAAGGTACATCAAAAAAGATGCATCAATATTGATGCATCTTTTTTGATGGGTTAAAGTCGGTGCCGAAGAAGCGATCAACCCTCTGAAAGGCATCTCCGATGATCGACGCGATGACAGGCATGCTCCACGTCCCGGGCGCCCGCCTCTACTACGAGGTGCGCGGCACCGGGCCCCTGCTGCTCATCTCCCAGAGCGGCGAAGGCGACGCGGGCCGCAGCGTCGATCTGGTCGACCGGCTCGTCGAGGATCACACGGTGGTGACCTATGACCGGCGAGGGCTGTCACGCAGCACGCTCGACGACCCCTCCCAGGGGGTGACCCTTGAGGCACACGCCGACGACGTCCATCGCCTGCTGACCTCCCTGACCGATGAACCCGCGCTCATGCTCGGCTGCAGCCTCGGCGCCGTCATCGGCTTCCACCTGGCCCTCCGTCATCCCGGCCAGGTGAGCACGCTCATCGCGCACGAGCCCGTCGCGCCACGACTGCTGCCCGACGCCGAACGGACCCATCACGAGCAGGAACTGCGGGAGATGCAGGAGGTCTACCGCCGCGACGGTGTTCCCGCGGTCGTCACGGTGGTCGCCAAGCTCCTCGGCATCAGCCTGGCCGACCAGGAGACGGAGCCGGACCTCACCCAGCACCCGTTCACCCCCGAGCGGACCGCCAACTTCGAGTTCTTCGTCGAGCACGACTTCACCGCGATCCTGGACGACACGCTGGACGTCGCCGCGCTGAAGAACACGCCGACCCGCATCATCCCGGCGGCCGGCCGCACCACCCCGCGCACGGTCTTCGACTACCGGTGCGCGCAGGAACTGGCCGACCTCGTAGGGGCCGGCCTCGAGACGTTCCCCGGCGGCCACAACGGCAACCTGACGCACCCGCGAGCCTATGCCGCACGCGTTCGCGAACTCCTCGGCGACGCATGACGCCTGCCCAGCGGTCAGCCGGAGGAGTTCGCGGCATCGCACGCGTTCGGATGCCTCGTTGACCTACTGGATGGTCGTCTCAGCCCGGTTTCTGACCGTGTTCGACGGCCTTCGGTCACCGCGAAAACGATATGACAGCGGCCTCCGGCCCGGACATGATTGGACGCCATGACCGACAACCGGATCGATCCCCCCTTTGTCGCCGACGAGGGCCCCATGCTGAGGTCCTGGCTTGGCTGGCACCGGGAGACCCTGGCGGTGAAGTGTGCCGGGCTGTCGCCGGAACAGCTCCGCCTGCGCTCCGCCGAACCGTCCACGATGTCCCTGCTGGGCCTGGTCCGCCATATGACCGATGTCGAGCGCCACTGGTTCCGCAACGTCCTCAACGGTGAGGACACCCCCGGCATCTACTGGACCGACGAGCATCCCGACGGAGAGTTCGACCTGGTGGACACCGCCTCAGCCGAGGAGGGCCTCGCCCGCTGGCAGGCCGAGATCGCCAACTCCTCCGAGCTCTCCGCGGGGCTGCCCCTCGACCTCGTGGGCAAGGGGCGGCGCGGGGGCGAGGAGGTCTCGCTGCGCTGGATCCTCGTTCACATGATCTCGGAGTATGCCCGGCACAACGGTCATGCCGACCTCATCCGCGAGCGAATCGACGGTGCCACCGGCGAGTAACGGCGTCGAGCACAACCGTCACGTCTGGAACCCGCATCGGCCGCCGCGACTCCCCTGTCCGGCGCTCGGATCCCGCGCGGTCGGAACAACGGCGCCGGGGGCGTCTGTCCCCTGCGGGCGTGCATCCTCTGCACGCCCGCGGAGGGATCAGCCGGAGAGCCGGACCGGGTTGACCAGGTCGGCGTACATCAGCAGACCGGCCGAGATGATCATCACGAACGCGATCGCGTAGGTCAGGGGAAGCGCCTTGGCGATGTCCACGTAGCCGGGCGTGGGGCGGCGGGCGACGCGGGCGAAACCACGCTTGAGGCCTTCCCACAGGCCGCCCGCCACGTGACCGCCGTCCAGCGGGAGCAGCGGGACCAGGTTGAACAGGCCGATCGCCAGGTTGAAGCCCGCCAGCAGGTTGATGAAGACGACGACCTTGTTCTCCAGCGGAGCGCTGGAGGACGCTATCTCACCGCCGATGCGACCCGCGCCGATGATGCCGATCGGGCCGTTCAGGTCACGCTCCTCGCCGGAGAACGCGGCGTGCCAGACGCCGACCATCTTCTGCGGGAAGCGGAGCAGCGAGCCGGCGGTGGCCGCGGTGAGGTCCCACATGTGGGAGCCCACCGCGCCGATGCTCTGCTTCTCCATGACCACCGTCGGGCTGATGCCCAGGTAACCCACGCCCTTGTCGATCTTTCCGGGTTCGTCGAGCGACTCCCGGTCCTGGGCGATCAGGTTGGCGGTCAGGGTCAGCTTCTGCCCCGCCCTGTCGACCTCGAACGTCACGGGCCCCGGGCCGTGGGCGCGGATGTCCCGCGTCACCGCCTCCCAGGTCGTGGCGGGCTTGCCCGCCGCCGACAGGATCTTGTCACCCGGCTTGAAGCCCGCCGCCGCGGCCGGGCTGGGCTTGTCGGCCGCGGTGCAATCGGGGTTCTTCGCGTATTCGGCGGTGGTCTTCACGCACGCGGGGACCCCGGCGACCTGCGTCTTCGACACCTGGATGCCGAAACCCATGAGCACGACGCCGAACAGGATGAAGGCCAGCACGAAGTTCATCGCCGGGCCGCCGGACATGACGATGACCTTCTGCCACCAGGGCTTGCGGTAGAAGACCCGGTCCTCGTCGCCGGGGCGGACCTCCTCCAGCGCCACCTCGCGCGCGTTCTCGATCAGGCCCTGCCAGGGCCCGGTGGAGACCGAACGCAGCTTGGTGGGATCGTCGGTGGGCCTGGGCGGCAGCATGCCGATCATCCGGATGTAGCCACCGAGCGGGATCCACTTGATGCCGTACTCGGTCTCGCCCTTGCGTCTCGACCACATGGTCGGGCCGAAACCGACCATGTACTGGGTGACCCTGACGCCGAACAGCTTCGCCGGCAGCAGATGTCCGATCTCGTGCAGCGCGATCGAGGCCATCAGTCCAAGGAAGAAGCCGACGATGCCGATCACATAGAGCCAGCTCACAGGTTCGTACCCCCGGTCGCGGATTTATCGACAATGCCCCTTAGGAGATTAGCCGAATTATCCAGGCCCCAGGTTGCCGCCGGGACGGACGGTATGCATTGGGCCGCTTGCGCGGGCCTGGACGAACATGGCCACTTTGGTGACAATAAGCAATCGGACGGTTACATTATGGCAAGGACGGGCGAGAGAGTGCGGGGAGAGCTTTGATCGGAATCCTGGTTGCCGAGCAGTTGCCCCTGGTCCGGCGTGGCCTGGTGGCATCGCTGGAGTGCGAGGCCGATCTGAAGGTGGTAGCCGATCTGGGCAGGGGCGAGGAGGTTGTACCCGCCGTTCTGCGCCACGAACCCGAGGCCGCGGTCATCGGCCTGGATCTTCCCGGCGTCGACGGGTTCGCCGTGGCGCTCCGGCTGCACGAGGAGGCCCCCCGCTGCCGGGTCCTCCTGCTGTCAGGCAATCCCACCCCCGGCCAGGTCCGCCGCGCCTTCAGCGTCCACGCGCTCGGGTTCATGAGCCTGGACGTGGGGCCGGATCAGCTGGCCGACGGCGTTCGCCGGGTCGCGGCCGGCCGCCGCGCGGTGGACGCGGAGCTCGCCCTGGCCGCCCTGGAGCTGGTGGAGAACCCGCTGACCCGCCGGGAGCTGGACGTGCTCCGGCTGGCCGCCCAGGGGGCCCGGTCCGGCGAGATCGCCGACCAGCTGTTCCTCTCCGTGGGAACGGTCCGAAATCACCTGTCGCGGATCATGTGCAAGACCCACGCCCGCAACCGCCTCGACGCCGTGCGCATCGCCGGCGACTCCGGATGGCTGTGACGTCTCACGCGCGGACGGCGGAGGCCGCCTGGAGGTCAGGGGCGCCAGATGAGGACAAGCGCGCAGTCGTCGTTGTGCCCCGACGACATGGCGGTGACCAGATGGCGGGCACCGTCGCGGAAGCCGGAGGGCAGCAGCCGCTCGGCCTCGCCCAGCAGGCGGTCGAGGCCGGCGTCGATGTCACGGCCGGGCTGCTCGATCAGGCCGTCGGTGTAGAGCATGAGCGCGTCGCCCTTGCGGAGCATCCCGCGGTCGGTTTCGCAGTGCAGGTCGGGCACGACGCCCAGAACCACGCCCTTGGCCGTGGAGACCCGCCAGGTCCCGGTGCCCGCCTCGAACTTGACCACCGGGGGGTGACCGGCCGAGGTGATCACATACTCGCCCGTGGCGAGGTCGATCCGCACGTGGACGGCCGTGACGAAGCCCTCGGCCTCACGCTGCCGGTGCAGATAGGTGTTGCAGGCGGGCAGGAAGTCGGTGACCGAGCCGAGCAGGCCGCCGAAGGTGCCCGACAGCATCAGCGCCCGGGTGCCCGCGTCGACGCCCTTGCCCGACACGTCGACCAGGGCGAGGTCCACGATGTCGCCCTCGCGCATGGAGACCAGGAAGTCGCCTCCGAACGAGGAGCCTCCGGCCTGCTTGAGGACCACCCGCGAGCCCCAGTCCTTGGGCAGCGGGGGCAGCTCGCTCTGGCTCTTGAGCCGGTCGCGCAGCTCCAGCAGCATCACGTCGCCGCGCAGCCCCTGCACGCCGAGCTTGCCCCGGGTGCGGGCCATCAACGCGGCCAGGACGGCGGTGAAACCGAAGGTGACCAGCAGGCCGGGACCGATATGCCCCACCCCGCGCACGACGGCCACGTAGATGATGGAGATCGCGACCGCGCACAGCAGTTTGGCGAGGCTGGGCAGCCGGAGCTGGAGGCCGGCGACAAGGGTGATCGGGATCATGAGCGCCGGGGAGAACCACTCCATGGAGACCCGGGCGGCCAGACCGCCGAGCACCAGGGTCAGCACGATCAACGTGATGAGCAGGTTGCGGTCACGGGCCAGCGGGCCACGGCGCAGGAGGCGCACGATGGGCACCAGGAGGGGGACCCGCACCAAGAACGCACGGAGCGCCGGAGGGATCAGCGGCACCGGACGGGAATTCATGATGCACCTGACTGTATCGGGCTATCCCCCCTTTGGGCAGCCCACTTGACCAATACCTTGATCATTAAGGGTGGATAATAGATGGCCGGAACCCTCCATCCCCTCTACCGTAGGAAAAATGAGCATTAGTCTGCGTCCGGTAACCGAAAGCGAATGGTCCGGCTGGATGACGGTGGAGGAAGAGGCGTTCGGCGCCGCAGTCCCCCCGCACCGGGAGAAGCTCTTCAGGGGCACCACCGAGTTCGACCGCTCGCTCGGCGCGTTCGAAGGCGACCTGCTCGTAGGCGTCACCTCGGTGGACAGCCTCACCATGACGGTGCCCGGCGGGCCGATTCCGGTCGGCGGCGTCACCGCCGTCGGCGTGTTGCCCTCCCATCGCCGCCGGGGCATCCTGTCCTCCCTGATGACCCGCCAGCTCGCCGACGTCCGCGAGCGGGGCGAGGCGGTCACCGCCCTCTACGCCTCCGAGGCCGCGATCTACGGGCGCTTCGGGTACGGCAGGGCCGCCGACAGCATGTTCTTCACCATCCCCACCTCCGGCACGGCCTTCGTCAGGAACGCTCCGGCCGATCCGGCGCTGCGGCTGCGCGTCGTCAGGCCCGACGAGGCCAGGAGCGTCTTCGAGAAGATCTTCGAGACCGTGCGCGGCGACCGGCCGGGACTCTACGAGCGCACACCCGCGCGCTGGGACGTCGTGCTGTCCGACCACGAGGCCGACCAGCGTGGCGCCGGACCGCTCCGTGCCGTCGTCGTCGAGGACGACGACGGCCCCCGGGGCTACGCGATCTTCCGGACCAAGCAGAGTTTCACCGATCACGACGTGCCGGACGGCGAGGTGCGGCTCAGGGAGCTGTACGGCCTCGACCCGGCCGCCTACGCGCTGCTCTGGCGGCATCTGCTGGATCGTGACCTGATGTCGCACGTCAAGGCCTCCTACCGGCCGTCGGACGACCCGCTGATCCACCTGCTGGCCGAACCGCGCCGGCTCAACGCCGGTTGGCTGGACGACCTGTGGATCCGCCTCGTGGACGTCGAGCGGGCTCTCGCCGCCCGCCGTTACTCGGCGCCGGTGGACGTGGTGATCGAGGTCGAGGACACCGTCTGCCCCTGGAACGCCCGCCGCTGGCGGCTGTCTGCCGACACCTCCGGCGCCCGGTGCACGCCCACCGAGGATCCCGCCGACCTGACGCTTCCCGTCGCCGTGCTGGGCGCGGCCTACCTGGGCGGCCGGCCGCTGGCGGCTCCGCAGGCGGCGGGTGTGCTGCGCGAGTCGCGGCCCGGAGCCGTACGGGAGCTGTCCACCGCCATGTCGTGGGAGCCCGCTCCCTGGGGCGGGTTGATGTTCTGATCGGCCCCGGTCCGGATGATCCCGGCCCGCGGCTTTCGGCCCATGACTCCGGGCCGTGAGCTCCGTGAGCTCCGCGGGCCGCGACCCGGGCCGTGCCCACGGCCCCGGCTCGTGAACTCGCGCCCTGACCCCGCGAGCTCCGGGCCCCTGCCGTGACGGGCGGGTTAGGGTGACGGCATGGCACTGCAGAGTTTGCAGATCAACGCGATCACCGCGATGCGGGCACGGGACGTCTCGCGACCGACGCAGGAGCAGCAGGAGGCCGCGGACCGGCGGCCCCTGCGCGACGAGGCACCGCGCAAGGAGCCTCCGCGCAGAGAACCTCCGTACCGCGAGGCCCCGCGCCGCGGATAGGGTCAACGCCCGTTCGGGGTCACCCGCTCGCTCAGGACGAGCGAGCGGGCTCTCCGCCGGGGTTCAGGGCAGCGAGGGGAGCTGGCCGATCGTCTCGTACGAGTCGAGCTGCGCGAGCCGGCGGCTGTGCCGCTCGGCGCCCGAGTAGGCGGTGGCGAGGAAGATCTCGACGAACCGGGTCGCCTCCTCCTCCGAGTGCATGCGCGAGCCGATGCTGATCACGTTGGCGTTGTTGTGCTCGCGGGCGAGCTTGGCGGTCTCCTCGCTCCACGCCAGGGCGGCGCGGACGCCGCGCACCTTGTTCGCCGCGATCTGCTCGCCGTTGCCCGAGCCGCCGATGACGACCCCCAGGCTGCCCGGGTCGTCCACGACGCCCTCGGCCGCACGCAGCACGAACGGCGGATAGTCGTCCTCGGGGTCGTAGACGGAGGGACCACAGTCCGTGACCTCGTGGCCGTGTTCTTTCAGCCAGGAGACGATGTGGTTCTTGAGCTCATAGCCGGCATGGTCGGCACCGATGTAGACGCGCACCCGCCCAGTTTCGCAGGTGTATGTGGACGGCTGGACCCCGGTCCCGACTAAAGTAATGATCGAAGTACTCCTGCAACCCTTACAAGAGAGAGCCCCTCATGCGTGACATCCGAGTGGTCGGGGATCCGGTCCTCCGTACGCCCGCCGAGCCGGTCGTCGACTTCGACCGCGACCTGCGACGCCTGATCGACGAGATGTTCGATGCGATGTACGCCGCGCAGGGCGTCGGCCTGGCCGGTCCGCAGCTCGGCGTGTCGCAGCAGATCTTCGTTTACGACTGCAGCAACCGCAAGGGGCATGTGATCAACCCGGTGCTGACCGTCGACGACGACGCGGAGGTGCTCGACGAGGAGGGCTGCCTGTCGGTTCCCGACCGCGACACCCGCACCCCGATCTACGCGAAGACCCCCCGGGCCGCCGGGGTCACCGTCCAGGGTCTGAACCGTCTGGGCCGCCCGGTCCAGATCAAGGCTCGCGGCCTGCTCGCACGCTGCTTCCAGCACGAGACGGATCACCTCAACGGCCTGCTGTACGTGGACCGGCTGGCCAAGGACGCCGCCAGGAAGGTCCTGCTTCAGGCCCCCTGATCGGGGTTCGATCCGACAGGGGTGATGCGGATCGGATCGCCGCGCGGGGCGGGCCGGCCGGAGCCGAGGGGACGGTCGGCTGCGCGGAGCCATCCGGCCAGGGGCGCGGTCCGACCTCGGAGCCAATGGCCCGGGGGCAGCCTGCGCTCACCTGGCGGCGACTTACCGGATCGCGTCCGCCCGGCCAGGCGGAACACCCTCGGCTCACCCCGTCAGAGCTGGACGGCCTTGATCTCCAGATATTCCTCGAGACCGAACTCGCCCAGCTCACGGCCCAGCCCTGACTGCTTGTAGCCGCCGAACGGGGCCCGCATGTTGAACTGGCCGCCGTTGACGGCCACCTGGCCGGTTCGCAGCCGCCGCGCCACGGAGACCCCGTGCTCCTCGCTGCCCGCCCACACCGCGCCCGCCAGGCCGTACGGCGTGTCGTTGGCGATGGCGACGGCCTCGTCCTCACCGCGGGTGTAGGGGATGATCGTCAGGACCGGACCGAAGATCTCCTCCTGCTCGATCACCATCCCCGGCTCCACCCCGGCGAACACTGTGGGCTCCACGTAGAAGCCCCTGTCCAGGGGCCGGTCGGTGCCTCCGGAGACCAGCCGGGCGCCTTCTTCCTGGCCCCGGTTAATGTAGCGGATGACCCGATCGCGCTGGGCCGCGGAGACCAGCGGGCCGAGCCTGGTCATCTCGTCGAAGGGGTCGCCGACGGTGTATTTCCTCGCGGCCTCGACGGCGAGCCCGACGACCTCGTCGTACTGGTCCCTGTGGACGATCATGCGGCTCCAGGCGGAGCAGGTCTGGCCGGAGTTGAGGAAGGCGTTGGCCACCGTCACCTTGGTCGCCACGGGCAGGTCCGCGTCCGGCAGGACCAGGCTGGCCGATTTGCCGCCGAGCTCCAGTGCCACCCGCTTGACCGTCTCGGCCGCGAGCGCGGCGACCCTCCGCCCCGCCTTGGTGGAGCCGGTGAAGGACACCATGTCCACGTCGGGGTGGGCGGCCAGGGCTTCGCCCACCACCGGGCCGTGACCGCTCACCATGTTGAAGACCCCGGCGGGCAGCCCCACCTCGTCGAAGATCCCGGCGAGCGCGAAGGCCGCCAGCGGCGCCACCTCGCTGGGCTTCAGCACGACCGTGCAGCCCGCGGCCAGCGCCGGGCCGACCTTGCAGATGATCTGGTGGAGCGGATAGTTCCACGGCGTGATGGCGGCCACCACGCCGACCGGCTCCCTGAAGATCCGGGAGTTGCCGACCTGCCCGCCCTCGAAGGCGTAGGTCTCGGCCATCTGGGCGTAGGAGGCCAGCACCCCGGCCGGCATCAGCGTCTGCACCTTCATCGCCACGCCGTACGGCGCGCCCATGTCGGTGGCGATGATCCTAGCTATCTGATCGGAGCGTTCTCGGAGCAGCTCGGCCGCGGCGGCGAGGATCTTGCCTCGCTCGGCGGAGGCCGTCCTCGACCACGCGGGAAATGCCGCGCGAGCGGCGGCCACCGCGGCATCGACGTCGGCGGGCGCCCCTGCGGGCACCCTGTCGATTATCTCCTCCGTCGCGGGGTTGACGACGTCAATGCTTTCGCCCGACGCCGAAGACTGCCAGGCTCCGTTCAGATAAAGGTGACGCATTCCCTCATCCTTGCGCGCGTATTGTCATTATGCGAGAGCTCAGCAGGTCACACCGTAGATCCCGCCGCCACACGAAGATCAGAAGTTGGCCGGATGTGGCCATTCGCCCCGTTGGGCGCTCGACCGTCCGCTGCGACGAGGGTACGACGAAGCACGCCAACAAGCGGCATATAGGGAAGATCCTTAAAAACTCGTAATATCCGGATAAGAGCGTTTCTTGATCGTCGCGGAAATCCAGATCACGCCGAACCCACCGGACAGCCGCGAAATGATCACCGCCTCCATCGGGCACATCCGGCTCGCCGGGGTCACCCGAGACCGCCCGGGACCGGCCCCCTGATCGCCGTCTGTTGTGATCCCCGCGAGCCCCCCGAGCCGCCGAAGCCCGCCGTGCTTGAGCACGGCGGGCGGGCGATCGAAGGCGGGTGAGGCCCGGTCCGCGACTCAGTCGAAGATCGGGGCCCGGGTCCTGGAGCGCTTGAGCTCGAAGAACCCGTCGGTGCCGGCCACCAGGCGAACACCGTCCCAGAGCCTGCCGGCGGCCTCGCCCTTGGGCGCGGGCGAGATGACGGGACCGAAGAACGCCACGCCGTCAACCGAGATCACCGGGGTGCCGACCTCCTGGCCGACCCGGTCGATGCCGTCGTTGTGCGAGGCGCGGAGGGCCTCGTCGAACTCCTCGGAGTCCATCGCGTCGGCGAACCCCTGATCGAGCCCCGCCGCCTCCAGCGCCTCGGCGACGAGCTCGGGGAACTTCTCGGACTCCTTGGCCCGGCCCTGGTTGTGCAGGCGGGTGCCGAGTTCGGTGTACAACCGGCCGACCGTCTCGGAGTCATGCTTCTGCTGCACCGCCGTGACCACGCGGACCATGCCGATGGTCCTTTCGACCATCGTGCGATAGCTCTCGGGCACGTCCTTGTCCTCGTTGAGGACCTTCAGGCTCATGACATGCCAGCGTGGTTCGATCGGCCGTACCTTCTCCACTTCCAGCAGCCAGCGGGAGGTCATCCACGCGAACGGGCAGAAGGGGTCGAACCAGAGGTCGACAGGAGTGCGCTCCGTCATCTTTCAGCTTCCTGATCGTAAGACTTCGTCACCCTGCGACAACCCGATCGGGAGAGTCTCCTATTCCATATCTGGATTAATACGTTTGCTTGCCCGTTTATCCTCAAATGTGGTGACCAGCCTTCCGCTTGATCCTCCATGCGGCGACCTGCTGCCTTACGTGGCAGGATTCAGTCACCCCTTCGCAATGGAGCGGGGGAAGTTTTGACGAGGGAGCGGTAGTGGCAGGCAACCTGACCCGTGACGAGGCCCGCGAGCGCGCACGGCTGCTCAGCGTGCAGTCGTATGCGGTGGAGCTCGATCTGACCGAGGGTGAAGAGCGCTTCGAGAGCATCACCACGGTCCGCTTCACCAGCGCCCGCGCGGGTGCGGAGACGTTCATCGACCTGGCCGAGGCCAAGGTGCGCAGGGCGGTGCTGAACGGCGTCGAGCTGGACGTGACCGCCTACGACCCGGAGACCGGGCGACTACCGCTGCCGGACCTGGCCGAGACCAACGAGCTGCGCATCGACGCCGACTGCTCCTACACGCGCACCGGTGAGGGCCTGCACCGCTTCGTCGACCCGGTCGACAAGAGCGTCTACCTTCACAGCCAGTTCGAGACGGCCGACGCCCACCGGATGTACGCCTGCTTCGACCAGCCCGACCTGAAGGCCACCTTCGAGCTGACCGTGCTCGCGCCCTCGTACTGGGAGATCATCTCCAATGCGACGCCCGACTCGGCCGACGAGCTGGAGGGGCACCGGGGGCGCCACGGCGCGCTCCAGGCCGCCAAGCGCTGGCACTTCCCCGCCACCCCCGTGCTGTCCACCTACATCACCGCGCTGTGCGCCGGGCCGTACCACAAGGTGACCTCCGAGCACGACGGCATCCCGCTGGGCCTGTACTGCCGGGCCTCGCTCGCCGAGCACCTCGACGCCGACAACATCTTCGAGATCACCCGGCAGGGCTTCGACTTCTTCCACGGGATCTTCGGCGTCCGTTACCCGTTCGGCAAGTACGACCAGCTGTTCGTGCCCGAGTTCAACGCGGGCGCGATGGAGAACGCGGGCTGCGTGACCTTCCTGGAGGACTACGTCTTCCGCTCGCGCGTCACCGACGCGGTGATCGAGCGCCGCGCCGAGACGATCCTGCACGAGATGGCGCACATGTGGTTCGGTGACCTGGTCACCATGCGCTGGTGGGACGACCTGTGGCTGAACGAGTCGTTCGCCACCTACGCCTCGGTGCTCTGCCAGGCAGAGGCCACCCGCTGGGGCCAGGGCGCGTGGACGACCTTCGCCAACGTGGAGAAGTCCTGGGCCTACCGCCAGGACCAGCTGCCCTCGACCCACCCGATCGCCGCCGACATCGTCGACATGCACGCGGTCGAGGTCAACTTCGACGGCATCACCTACGCCAAGGGCGCCTCGGTCCTCAAGCAGCTTGTCGCCTACGTCGGGCTGGACAACTTCCTGGCCGGCGTCCGCGACTACTTCAACGAGCACTCCTGGGGCAACACCGAGCTCAAGGATCTGCTCGGCGCCCTGGAGCGCACATCGGGACGCGATCTGTCCTCCTGGTCCAAGGAATGGCTGGAGACCTCCTGGGTCAACACGCTGCGCCCGTCGTTCACCGTCGACGCCGAAGGCCGTTTCCTCGAGTTCCAGGTGCTGCAGGAGGCTCCCGCCGACTATCCGACGCTGCGCTCGCACCGCGTCGCCATCGGCCTGTACTCCCTGCGGGACGACGAGCTGGTCCGCACCAAGCGGGTCGAGCTCGACGTGGTCGGTGCGCGTACGGCGGTGGCCGAACTGGTCGGCGAGCTTCAGCCGGACCTGGTCCTGATCAACGACGACGACCTGACCTACGCGAAGGTCAGGCTCGACGACCGCTCGCTGCGGACCCTGGTGGACGGCGGCATCGCCAAGTTCACCGAGTCCCTGCCCCGTGCCCTGTCCTGGTCCGCGGCCTGGGACATGACCCGCGACGCCGAGATGACCACTCGCGACTACCTCGCTCTGGTCATCTCCGGGGTCAGCTCGATCAAGGACATCACGGTCGCCCAGACCGTGCTCCGCCAGGCCCGCCAGGCCGTCCAGCAGTATGCCGACCCCGCCTGGCGGAGCCAGGGCCTGGCCCTGCTGGCCTCCGCCCTCCGCTCCCTCGTCGACGGCGCCGAGCCCGGTTCCGACCACCAGCTCGCCTACGTCAACGCCCTGTCCACCGTGGCCACCTCGGCGGAGGACCTGGCCTTCCTCAAGGGGCTGCTGGACGGCTCGACCGTGCTCGACGGACTGACCGTGGACACCGACCTGCGCTGGACGCTGGTCCAGTCCCTGGTCTCCGGCGGCGTGCTGGACGACGAGGACATCGCGGGTGAGCTCCTGCGCGACGCCACCGCCAGCGGCGAGCGCTCCGCGGCGCTCTCCCGTGCCTCGATCCCCACGGCCGAGGCCAAGGCGAACGCCTGGTCCACGATGGTCGAGGGCAAGCTGAGCGGCGCCCTGCTCCGCTCGACGATCGCGGGTTTCATGGACCCGCGCCACCCGGATCTGCTGGAGCCGTACGCCGCGAAGTATTTCGAGGAGATCGGTTCGATCTGGAAGTCCTGGACCTCTGACAGCGCCCAGAACTTCGCGACGGGCTGCTACCCGGCCCTGAGCATCTCACCCGAGACCGTCGCCAGGACCCAGGAGCTCATCGCGGAGAGCCAGCCCTCGCACGCCCTCAAGCGCCTCCTGCTGGAGGGCGCCGACGGCGTCAGCCGCGCCCTGCGCGCCCAGGCCAAGGACGCCGCGGCCTGATCCGCCTCGGATCCGGAAGGAACCGACGCGAACCACCCCGGCGGAAGCCGGACGCGCGGACGCCCCCCGCCGTGATGGCGGGGGGCGTCCGCGCGTTTCGAGCGGCGCCGGGTGCTCGGCCGTCACCGGATCGTGTCTCAGCGCCGGGGAGACCAGGTCGGCGCCCTGCCCCGCTGATCCTGATTCTTCACCCGGGCGGGACAGTCGAGCCGACCACCGGGCGGCCGAGGCCGAGGGGGCGAGGCGGATGGTGATAAAAATGGTTTCTAGCTGCCCAAAAAGGCTCATTTCGCCCTTGTATAGGTAACGTCCACCTCATTCGCGGGTCATGAGAGGGTGATCAAGTGGAATCGGCACGTGATCTACTCGTCTCCCTGGCCCAGAGATACGCCTTCGCCGACCTGGGGGCGCTCGCCCCCGGTGTCGTGAAGGACGCGAGCAACATCGAGGTGGTGTGCGAGTTCGGGCAGCGGCTGCTCTCACTCGACGCGGAGGACTTCGCCGTCGAGGCACGCGCCGTACCGAGCGACCTGAGGCGGCGGGCGCGGGCGTGCACCATGCCGCAGACGCCGCGCGAGCAGCCGCGCGGCGCTCTGGAGTCGCTGCGTCCGGCCTACGCGCTGCTGCTGGAGGTGATAGCGGTCAGATGGTACCGGCGCGAGCTGAGCTCGATGGTCGCCGCCGTACACATCGCCAGCGAGTATCTGCCGCTGCTCGCCTTCGAGCCGGTACTCGGCAGCGCGGGCGACCCCGCGCGCTGGCCCGAGGGCCTCAGCGCGCCGGGCAGCAGGTTCGGCGTGATCGGCGACCGCGACTGCGACCACACCAAGGCCGAGCAGTCGGCCGTCAACCGGACCCTGCGCGTGGCCCAGGAACCCGCCGAGGGGTGGCGGGCCTACCTCGACCGGCAGCACAGCCAGGTGGCCGGTGCGCTGGCCACCTGCGTGGCCGAGTGCCGCAACCCCTGTACCGCGATGGACTGGATCCAGGAGAGCCGCCGCGAGGACCTCGCCCGGCGCGCCCGGGTGGCGCTGACCTTCGCCGACACCCCCCTGGTACGGCTACGCCACGCGGCCCCGGTCGGCCACGGGTTCGGTGTGCCCTCCCCCGAGGAGGTGCTTGAGGCCTGGGACCGCAGCCGGACGATCCTGAGCAAGAACGAGATGGGCCGGGAGGCCGCCAAGGACGACGGATTCCCGCTGCCGGGGCTGCCCAGCCTGTTCTCCGCCGTCGCCGCCGCCCCGCTGACGCCCTCGACGCTGCTGATGGACACCGCCACCCATCTGGTGAAGCTGCTGCGGCTCTGACCGTGGCACGCGCCTTCACGGTGGGGACACCCGGGCGGGCCGGCGGTCAGATCTCCTGGCCGATGAGCACCGAGAGCACGCAGCAGGCGATGGCGATCAGCATCAGGATCGTCGCCCTGCGGATGTAGCGGTACTTCGCGTCGGCCATGGCGCTGAGCCTCCTGATCCTCAGCACGATCAGGTCGACCCTGGCCTGCCCGTTCCGGTGGGTGCTGCCCGCCCTCAACTCGGCGAGCACCTCGTCGGTAAAGCCGTGGACGTAGGAACGGCGGCGATCCACGGCCTGCCCGGCGAGCCCCGCACTGCGCGGATGGATCGCACCGACGAGCATCAGGATTCCCGCCAGCCAGAAGAACATCCCGGTCCACCAGAGCCACTCCACCTGGCTGGGCAGCTCGTGCGGCCTCCACTGCCCGCCCAGCAGCCCCGCGACGATGAGACCGGCGGCGGCGCCGGTCGTCACCAGCAGGATGACCCCCTTCTGATCCGCCCTGCCGACTTCGGTCTGCGCGTCGACGAGCATCGCCAGGATCTGGCCGAGGATCTGATCCGGTTCCCCCGCCGCCGTGTCCCCCTCAGGAGGACGGCCCAGCAGCGCATCCCACATGATCTTCAGCACGCCCCGATTATCGGGGAAAGTCACGGATGGCGCGAAGCCTGGTCCGCGAGCATCCACACGCCGGTGACGATTCCGCCCACCAGGTCTCCCCCGCTGAACACGGTGGCCATCGACATCGCGGCCATGCGGCACTTCTCGTCGGGGAGCCGCCGCCTGGCCTCGGAGCCCGTGACGATCTCCAGAGCCTTCTTCTCCGAATCCACGAAAATGAGCACGGCCCGGTCGACCTCGTCGCCCAGCGCGGCGTGCAGCCGTTCGGAGAAGTGACGGCGAGGGCCGATCGCCGGTCCGAGGTAGGCGGCGAAGCGCAGGCCGGTGCGGCGCTCGGCGGCGCGTAGCGCCTCCCGGACGCCGTCGATCTGGGTCGAGGTAAGGGTTCTCATATCCGTCGCCACCTCCGTCACCACACCGAGGACGCTCCACCGACGTACCGTCCGGGCTCGGCGGTCTCCGTCAGCATGACCCAGTCGACCTCCGGCGTCCGGCTCTCCTTCAGCACCAGACCGGAGGTGTTCACACCGTGCTCGCTGTGGAGCGGGCCACCGAACCACATCGCACCGGCCGACGTGGTCCGGGCGGCGTTCTTACGCAACCTGCCGGGCAGTGCCACCAGCAGGGCGATGAGCAGGAACAAGCCACCGGAGGCTCCGATGAGAAATCCGAAGACCTGGATCGCGCTGTCCACACAATCAACCGTAGGCCCCTTCCGGGGAATCGTCGAGATCTACCAGACAGCAGGTCTCCGCTCCCCCCAGAAACCGCCGCGTGCCGCCTCGACCTGCGCCGAAACGGAGATCAGGGTGCCCTCGTCGCCGAACCGCCCCGCCAGCATGACGCCGATCGGCAGGCCCTCCGCGGTCCAGTGCAGCGGAAGGTTGACCGCGGGCTGCCCGCTGACGTTGTAGACGGCGGGGAAGGCGGCGAACCGCTTCATCCGCTCGAGGGTCTCCTCGGGATCCTCGACCTCTTCGAACCAGCCCACCGGCTGTGGCGGCTGGGTGAGGGTCGGGGTGAGCACCGCGTCGTACTGGTTGGTCACCAGCAGTCCCAGCCGGGTGGCGAGCTGCAGCGCCGACTGCGCCCGCATGAAGTCGGGGGCCGGGATGGCGAAGCCGCGCCCGCGGAGCCAGGCGGTCAGCGGCCGGAGCCTGTCCTGTTTGCTCAGGTCCACCGGGTGCATGCAGGCGAACGCGCACCAGAGCGTCACGAACTGCGGCACCAGATCGGCTGTGAACGGCGGATCGATGTCCACCACCTCGTGCCCGAGCCCCGCCAGCTCCGCCGAGGCCCGCTCGTAGGCGACGAGCACCTCGGGCTCCACCACGGCGCCCGGGACCGGCGGCTCGGTGTAGCGGGCGATCCGCAGACGGCCCGGGTCACGGCCCACGTAGGCCGAGAAGGAGCCGAGCTCCGGCGGCGGCGCGTAGTAGAGATCGCCGGGGTTGTTGTGGGTCATCACGTCGAGCAGCGCGGCGGCGTCGGCGACGGTCCTGGCGATCGGACCGTTGGTCGACAGGCCAGCCAGATCGGGGACGATCGGCGCGTAGCTGATCCGGCCCCGGGTCGGCTTGATGCCGTACAGCCCGCAGACGGAGGCCGGGATCCGGATCGATCCGGCGCCGTCGCTGCCCTGTGCGGCGGGAGCCAGCCCTGCGGCGACCGCGGCCGCTGCGCCGCCGCTGGACCCGCCTGCCGAGCGGGAGAGGTCCCACGGGGTGCGGGTGGGCGGGGAGATCGAGGTCTCGGTGTAGCACGGCATCCCGAACTCGGGCGTCGCGGTCTTGCCGAGCATGATCGTCCCTGCGTCCCTGAGCCGCTCGACCACGCTGTCGTCCACCGGGGCGACGAAGTCCTCGTAGGCGGCCGAGCCGAAGTGGACCGGGACGCCCTTGACCAGGTTAAGATCCTTGATCGGGATCGGCACTCCGAGCAGGGGCGAGGGGTCGCCCCCCGCGAGCACCCTGGCCTCGGCCTTCTGTGCCTGCTCCAGCGCCAGCTCGGGGGTCACGGTCACATACGCGCCCACCTGGGAATCCAGCCGGGCGATGCGATCGAGGTAGTGCTCGGTGATCTCGACGGGCGAGATCTCCCTGCGCCGTACGGCTTCCGCCTGCTCAAGAGCATTAAGATCATGTATGTGAACCACGTCCCGCACAGTAGGTGCAGTCGACCGAAGTTATCTAGAGAGGAAATGAGTAGATACCCGGTTAAGACGAGCGCCATGCGAAGGATCACGGTCACAAAAGTATGAGATACGCAATACTAGGCACCCTCAAGGACGTCAGCTACCGTGAGTTACGTGGATTCCGGTCAAGTACCAGAAGACGGTAACACTACGTCACCGATTTGGGTCAGCGACCGCCAGGCCGAGGACAGGCCGACGTCTCGACCCGCCGCGCCCGCGTCTACGTACGCGCCCATCGAGCGCGCTTCCCTGCGCAGCCTGCTCGACCATCCCAAGTACCGCCATCTGCGCCGACGCGTTCTGATCGCGATCGGCGTGGGGGTGATCGCGGGCATCCTGCTGGCCAGTTGGCGGCTGGGTGTCACCGCCGCCATCGTGGCCGCGATCGCCGACACGGTGCTGCGCGCCCGCTCGAACTCGAGTGTGCCCGCCTGGCGGCGCGCCTCGGTCGCGGAGCGGCGCACGGAGGTCCAGCTCAAGAGGCTGGAGCGGGGTGGTTACCGCACCCTGCACGCCCGTGCGATCCCCGGCAGCGAGGCCCAGATCGACCATCTGGTCGTGGGCCCCACGGGGGTGTACGCCGTCGACTCCGAGAAGTGGGACAAGCGCCTGCCGGTCCGCGTCCAGTCGCATCGCAAGCTGTTCCACGGCCCGTTCAACCAGAAGCCCCGTCTTGACGAGGCCCGCTGGGAGGCGGCGCAGGCCAGCGAGCTGATCGGCGAGATGCTCGGCCGCGAGGTCTCGATCGTCCCGTCTCTGGCGATCTACGGTCCGGCCATCCCGTGGAAGGTTCTCAACGTCCGCGAGGTCGACGTTTTCGACGGCAGCCGTGTCCGTAAATGGATCACCAAGCGCGAACGCTCACTCACCGACGTCGAGATCGAGAAGATCTACGAGGCCGCGGAGCATGTTCTGCCCGCGCGGTACCCCGAAACCTGAGTTCTTTCGGCATGCCGGTGTCATTCTCCAACTTTTTCGGCATACCAGGTTAGTTCTCCGGGACCAAGGTCCAACGGGAGTCTCCTACGCCAAGTCGCCCCGGCAGCGGTGACTCCCGTTCTTGGAGAAGGCGTCCTCCCCGGAGGGAGGGCCGCCGTCGAGCGACTCGCGCCGTTCGCGCCCCGCGTATCGATCGTGGCGGTGCGTGACGATGCCCGTACAAGCGGTGTCACTCTGCGCGACGGCGAGCGCCCGCCGACCGGTCGTCCCGGTCCCGAGTGCGATCCCGCACGCGCGCGAACATGCCCGCTTCCGCACATCTGAGGCGCTTCATCGACACGGCCCCCGCCCCGCTCGCCGTCGCCGGCGCGGACGTTCGATAGTCTTGGGGACGGATCCGTCGAGCTCGGACCGGGCTCATCGGACGCCGCGTCGGTGCCCATCCCCGCTTCCCCCGTCGGCGTCCCGCGATCTCCGCGGTACCCCTCTGCCTCGCCCGGCAGGCGACTTCTCGCCGTGCTCGCGGAGCGGCAGTCACAGAGCAGATGGTCACGGGCCGTACGTCTCGTGGCGTGGACAGTCGTCTCACGCACCGGGCGGTGGCCGTACCATTTGAAGACACGGTTTCGATGATGGGAGAAGCCTTATGCCCGCCCTCAGGTCTCGTACGGTCACTCACGGCAGGAATATGGCCGGGGCCCGGGCCCTGCTCCGGGCGACGGGCGTAGCCGGTGAGGACTTCGGTAAACCGATCATCGCCGTGGCCAACAGCTTCACCCAGTTCGTCCCCGGGCACGTCCACCTCCGCGAGGTCGGCGACGTGGTCGCCACGGCGATCCGCGAGGCGGGCGCGATCCCCCGCGAGTTCAACACGATCGCGGTGGACGACGGCATCGCGATGGGCCACGGCGGCATGCTCTACTCGCTGCCCAGCCGCGAGCTGATCGCGGACTCGGTCGAATACATGGTCAACGCGCACTGCGCCGACGCGATGATCTGCATCTCCAACTGCGACAAGATCACCCCGGGCATGCTGCTGGCCGCGTTCAGGCTCAACATCCCCACGATCTTCGTCTCGGGCGGGCCGATGGAGGCCGGGAAGACCCCCAACGGGAAGCTCGACCTGATCGACCCGATGATCGCCGCCGCCGACGACAGCGTCTCCGACGCCGAGCTGCTGGAGATGGAGGAGAACGCCTGCCCCACGTGTGGTTCGTGCAGCGGGATGTTCACCGCCAACTCGATGAACTGCCTCGCCGAGGCCATCGGCCTCGCGCTCCCGGGCAACGGCACGATCCTGGCCACGCACAAGGCACGCAAGAAGCTCTTCCAGGACGCCGGCCGCCAGCTCGTGAACATCACCAAGCGCTACTACGAGCAGGACGACGAGACGGTCCTGCCGCGGAGCATCGCCACCCGTGACGCGTTCGAGAACGCCATGGCGCTGGACGTGTCGATGGGCGGCTCGACCAACACGATCCTGCACATCCTGGCCGCGGCCCGCGAGGCCGGGGTCGACTTCGGCCTCAAGGAGATCAACGAGATCTCGCTACGGGTGCCCTGCCTGTGCAAGGTGGCCCCGGCCACGGCGAAGTACCACGTCGAGGACGTGCACCGCGCGGGCGGCATCCCGGCCATCCTCGGCGAGCTCGACCGGGGCGGCCTGATCCACCGCGACGCGCACACCGTCAACGGCGGCACCCTGGGCGACTATCTCGACGGCTGGGACCCGCAGTCGCCGAAGGTCCTGTCCGAGGCGACGGAGCTCTGGCACGCGGGCCCCGGCAACGTCCGCACCGTCAAGCCCTACTCGCAGAGCGCCCGCTGGGAGGATCTCGACCTCGACCGGTCCGAGGGCTGCGTGCGCGACATCGAGCACGCCTACACCCGCGACGGCGGCCTGGGCGTCCTCTACGGCAACATCGCCGTCGAGGGCTGCATCGTCAAGACAGCGGGGGTCGACGAGTCGGTCTGGAAGTTCACCGGACCCGCCGTGGTCTTCGAGTCCCAGGACGACGCGGTCGAGGGCATCCTGAACAACAAGGTCAAGGCCGGCGACGTCGTGGTGATCCGCTACGAGGGGCCGAAGGGCGGCCCCGGCATGCAGGAGATGCTCTACCCGACCTCGTTCCTCAAGGGCAAGGGCCTGGGCAAGGTCTGCGCGCTGGTCACCGACGGCCGCTTCTCCGGTGGCACGAGCGGGCTGTCCATCGGCCACGCCTCCCCCGAGGCCGCCGAGGGCGGCACCATCGCCCTCGTCGAGAACGGTGACCTCATCGCCATCGACATCCCCGGCCGTTCGATCGAGCTGAAGGTCCCCCAGGAGGAGCTGACCGCCCGCCGCGAGCGGCTCCTGACCGAGCTGGGCGGCTACCGGCCGCGCGACCGCCAGCGCCCGGTGACCGCCGCGCTCCAGGCCTACGCCGCACTGACCACCTCGGCCTCCACCGGCGCCTCCCGGGACCTGTCCCAGCTCTCGCGCTGACGGCCGGCCCCTGATTCCCTTGTCGGGTACGGCATGCCGTACCCGACAAGAGGTTCGAAAAATGTCGGTGCTCGGCATTATTATTTGGGTATGACTACCGTCATGAAGCCCTCCACCCGCCCGTTGACGACCGCCGAGATCGCCGCCCTCGCCCTGTCCCTGGCGCACATGGGTTCGGGCCCGCAGGCCATCACCGCCCGGCGCGGCCTGCGCCACGCGTTCGAGCACATGGAGCTCGACGACGAGGTCATCGCCACCACGCTGGAGACCCTGACCTCACCGATGCCCCCGGCGACCGCCGACCGGGCAAGGACCATCGCCAACGCCATCACCTCGCGCCTCGTGATCCGCCTCCACTACCAAGACGTGACCGGCCGGATCACCGTCCGCGACGTCGACCCGGTGACGTGCATGGTCCACCGCGAATACTGGTATCTCGTGGGCATGTGCCGCATGCGCCACGCGATCCGGGCCTTCCGGTTCGACCGGATCGTCGCCACCGAGCCCACCTTCATGCCCGCCCGCCCGCACATGGTGGACAACTTCCTTCCCTTCCAGGGCAAGCGCGCGGCATAACCGGATTCCGACCTGTCATCCGGCATGATCCTGAAAGCCGGATGACAGACTCCGGTATCACTCCCGGCGGTCGCCGCGGCCTCGGACACCGTCAGGCGGGCACGCTCACTCGAACGCGGTCATGGGGACGAGACCGTGCGTGGAACGCGGTCTAGCCGCAGCATCCGCCACCGCCGCCACCACCCGCCGGGGCGCTCGATCCGCCCGCCCCTCCGGTCACGGCGACCGTGGACAGGAGCTTGACGGTGTCATCGTGGCCGTCCGGGCAGACCGCCGGGTCACCGGATCGGGCCATCGGACGGGAGATCTCGAAGGTGGACCCGCAGGCACGGCAACGGAAGTCATAACGAGGCATGACCCACAGGTTACCCAGATTCCTCAGCGAAAGGTGATGGAGGCGTAGTCGGCCACCGGGCGGTAGCCGATCGCCTGGTAGATCGAGTTGGACGTGGGATTGTCCAGGTCGGCGAAGAGCAGCACCTCGCCGGCCTCCTCCGCCAGCGCCTTGGCGGTCACGGCGTGGGACACCGCCGCGCCGTACCCCTTCCTGCGATGCTCCGGGGGCGTGTAGACCGGGCCGACCCTGGACATACCCCCGATCGGCAAGGAGACCCCGGCGAACGCGACGGGCCGCCCGTCCACCTCCCACAGGACCAGCTCTCGCCGGCCGATCCGGCTGACCACCAGCGGAGTCAGGTCGGCGGGGGCGACGCTGCCCGCCTCGGCCTGGAACTCCTCGCTCCATTTCACCAGAAGCTCAAGGTCGTCCTCGGTGGCCGTGCGGGAGGCGCCATCGGAGAGGGCGGGCGGTGCAAGGAGCGAGTCGAGCCGGTAGAGGCGTTCGGGGCAGCGCTCGGCCTCGGGCCGCCACCAGGCGGCGGCGAACGCCTCGGCCAGCGGAAGCGGCCCGGAGATCCCGGGGATCGCCCTCTCGGCCTCGATCAGCTGGGAGGCGAGGCCCTGCACGGTGCCGAGGGGAATGTCGGCGAGCAGCAGGAAGTGAGGCGCCGTCTGACAAACCGCCGCGACGGTCTCCCCGCCGCGCTCCAGCCAGCCCATCAGGAGGTCGTCACCCCAGAGACCGCTGCGCATTCCACGCAGAACCGTGAGCGGGACGGTGTTCCGGACGGGATCCTGAAGCAGCCACGGCTCCGCCGCCCCGGCGTACACCTCGACCTTGGAAGTGAAGGTCCATGTCATGCACCGATTGTGCCGACACATACCCGCCGGGGCGAGCGGATATTCACGCCGCCGTCAGGCCGCGCTCTCCGCGAGATAGGGCGCCCACAGGGGGTCGCCGACGATGTGCGCGCCGATCAACCGCCAGTGGACGCCGCGTGGCACCACCGGGGCGACGCTTAACGTCCACCCCAGCTCCTCCAGCATTCGGTCGGCCTTGCGATGGTTGCACGACGTGCACGAGGCAACACAGTTCTCCCACGTGTGGGGTCCGCCCCGCGAGCGGGGAATCACGTGGTCGATGGTCTCGGCCCGCTGGCCGCAGTAGGCGCACCGGTAGTCGTCCCGGCGCATCAACGCGGTTCGGGTCAGTGGGATCCGCGACCGGTAAGGGATACGGACGTATCTGCGAAGCCTGATCACCGATGGGACGTCGAGCGTGCGACTCGCCGAACGGAACACGGCGCCCCGCCCGTCACGATGGACGACGTCCGCCTTCTCCCTGAGCACGAGCACGACGGCACGGTGCAGGGAAAGAGTGGTGAGGGGTTCGTAGGTGGCGTTCAAGAGCAGGACCTGGCGCATCAGCGGGCCTCTCCCGCCGTACAACGCGTCAATTGAGGGGGCACGCCACTGCGTGCCCCGGCTGGCGGCCCCTCCTGGGGCCCGGGTGCTTCCGTCACGAGGACCTCCGCCGGACGGCCCAGCGGATGCTCACCACGGCACCGTCCTTCACCAAGTTTGGCTTCTACATCAGCGTTCCCGCCACCCATAAATGACTGGAGGGACCCCTGATACGTTTTATGCCCGCATTACCAGTTCTTAACTCCTCCCGCTACGGATAGGATACGTCGCTCGCGCGATGGCCCCGTACGGTAGCCCAGAGGTCGTAGGGTTCCTGCCATGACGCTACAGCCATACCCTCCAGCCAGCCGCGATGACCTCGTTGAGGAGCTGCACGGCACCCCGGTCTCCGACCCCTATCGATGGCTGGAGGATCCCGACGACCCGGCCACGAAGGACTGGCTGACGGCGCAGGAAAAACTCTTGTCCGCGGAGATGGGAGCCCTTCCGGGCCGCGACGGCTTCAAGTCACGGATCACCGAACTCCTGAGGTCGGGCTCGATCGGCGCACCGGTGTGGCGCGGGGAGCGGCAGTTCTTCATGCGGCGCACCCCGGAGCAGGAGCACGCCGTTCTCTACACCGTCGACCCCGACGGCACCGAGCGGGCGCTGCTGGATCCGATGACGCTCGACCCGACCGGTCTCACGACGCTCGACGCGTGGCAGCCCGACAAGGAGGGCCGTCTGCTCGCCTACCAGGTCTCGGTGGGCGGCGACGAGGAGTCCAGCCTCTACCTGATGGACATCGCGTTCGGCGACCGGATCGAGGGGCCGATCGACAGGTGCCGCTACTCCCCCGTGGCGTGGCTCCCCGGCGGTGAGTCCTTCTACTACGTGCGCAGGCTGCCCTCCACGGAGGTGCCCGACGGCGAGGAGCAGTTCCATCGCCGGGTCTACCTGCACAGGGTCGGCACCTCCACCGAGGAAGATGTCCTGATCTTCGGCGACGGTCTGGAGAAGACCAACTACTACGGCGTCGGGGTCTCCCGCGACGGCCGGTGGCTGCAGATCTCCGCCTCCCGGGGTACGGCGCCGCGCAACGACCTGTGGCTGGCCGACCTCTCCGCCTCCGCCGCCTCCTCTCCCGACCTGGTCGTCGTCCAGGAAGGGGTGGACGCCCAGAGTGGGCTGCAGTTCGGCCGCGACGGCCGGCTCTACGTCTTCACCGACCGCGACGCCCCGCGCGCCCGGATCTGCGTGACCGACCCCTCCACCCCCCAGTTCGAGAACTGGCGTGACCTGATCCCCCAGGACCCCGAGGCCGTGCTGTCCGACTTCGCGATCCTCGACGACCTGGACCGGCCGGTCATGCTCATCGGCTGGACCCGCCACGCGATCAGTGAGATCTCCGTCCACGACCTGGTCACCGGCGAGCGCCTCGGAGAGGTGCCGACGCCGGGAGTGGGCACGATCGGCGGCATCAGCGAGCGTCCCGAGGGCGGCCACGAGGCCTGGTTCGGCTACACCGACAACACCACCCCGCCGAGTATCCAGCGCTACGACGCCCGCACCGGCGAGACCTCCCTCTGGGCCGCCTCCCCCGGCGCCGTCGAGGTTCCCGCCGTCAACACCGAGCGGATGACCTACCGCTCGGCCGACGGCACCGAGATCCACATGTTGGTGATCTCCAAGCCCGGCGTCGAGGGCCCCCGCCCCACCGTCCTGTACGGCTACGGCGGCTTCGGCCTCTCGATGACCCCCGGTTACTCGGCGTCGATCCTGAGCTGGGTCGAGCAGGGCGGCACCTACGCCATCGCCCAGTTGCGCGGCGGCGGTGAGGAGGGCGAGGAGTGGCACCGGGCCGGGATGCTCGCCAACAAGCAGAACGTCTTCGACGACCTGCACGCGGCGGCCGAACACCTGATCGCCACCCGTGTCACCACGGCCTCCCGGCTGGCCATCTCCGGCGGCTCCAACGGCGGTCTCCTGGTCGGCGCGGCCCTGACCCAGCGCCCCGAGCTGTACGCGGCGGTGGTCTGCTCGGCCCCGCTGCTCGACATGATCCGCTACGAGCTGTTCGGGCTCGGCGCGACCTGGAACGTCGAGTACGGCACCGTGGAGAAGCCCGACGAGTTCGCCTGGCTGCACGCCTACTCCCCGTACCACAACGTCCGGGAGGGCGTCTCCTACCCCGCGACGCTGTTCACCGTCTTCCAGTCCGACACCCGGGTCCACCCGCTGCACGCCTGGAAGATGTGCGCCGCCCTGCAGTACGCCCAGGCGTCCGACAGGCCGATCCTGCTCCGCAACGAGGTCGAGGCCGGCCACGGCGCCCGCGCGGTGAGCAAGACCATCGAGCTCGCCGCCGACCAGCTCACCTTCCTCGCCTACCACACCGGTCTGACCCAGTAGGGGAAGCGCGCCCCGGGATCGCCGTCTCCGATCCCGGGGCATCCGGTCCGAGGCCCGGCAGGGGTGCGGATCCCGGGGCCGGAGGTCCGGAGGGGGTCAGATGCCCATGCGGGCGGCGATGCCGTCGAGGATGTAGTCCAGCCCGGTCTCGAACTGCCACTGCGGGTCGTCCTTGTGGGTGCCTTCGAGGAGGTAGCGCTGGAAAGTGGGGTAACGGCCGGTGCCCATGAGCCAGATCATCTGCGGCGCCAGTCCCGTCTTCAGCTCGTCGTCGCTGGACCATCCGCGGCCCTCCATCAGCTGGTGCAGGGTGATCTCGGCGTTGGTGGCGCCGTGCACGTAGGAGTCGATGGTGCGGACGATGGCCATCATCGTGTCGGCGTTCAGGCCCAGGCTGTCGAGTGCGGTCAGTGATCGCTCCGCCACGGCCATCCGGTTGGGGGTCAGGGCGAAGGCCGCCTGGGGGGAGAGCTGGGCGAGCCAGGGGTGTTTCAGCATCAGCGCGCGGGTGCGGAGAGCGAGGGCCCGCATGGTCTCTCGCCAGCCGTCGGCCTGGGAGTGCTCCAACTCGCCGTGGACCAGGTCGACCATCAGCTCCATGACGTCGTCCTTGCCGGACACGTAGCGGTAGGCCGCCATGGGGGCGACGCCCAGTTCGGCGGCCAGGCGCCGCATGGTGATGGCGTCGAGGCCCTCCGCGTCGGCGATCTCGATCGCCACCGAGGCGATTCGGTGAGGGGTCAGGGCGGCGCGGGGCGCGGGCGCGGGGCGCTCGAGACGCTCCCACAGGGAGGTCTGCGCCTGGCCCTCGTCTTCCCCCTGTGACGGAGGAGCGGCCGATGACTTTTTCTGACTGGCCACGGATGCGGTCTCCTTATCGTCACATTGCGTACAGCGTATCAGGAATAGACAACGTACACAGTCATGTATACGTTGTATTCGCTGAGATACGGCGTACACATTGAGGAGATTTCCATGGACGGCATGTTCGGCTTGCGGGTCGCGGTCATCGTCGGCAGCACCCGGGACGGGCGCTTCGGCCCGGTCGTGGCGAACTGGCTGCTCACCCACCTCGAGCAACGCGAGGACATGACCTTCGACCTCGTCGACCTGGCCGAGACCCCGCTGCCCACCGTGTTCCCGGCCTTCGGGCGGCCCGCGGCGCCCGGCACCGCCGAACTGCTGGCCACCGTCTCGCCGAGGCTGGCGGCGGCCGACGCGTTTGTCATCGTCACCCCCGAGTACAACCACAGCTTCCCGGCCTCGCTGAAGAACGCCATCGACTGGCACAACAAGGAGTGGCATGCCAAGCCGGTCGGTTTCGTCTCCTACGGCGGCCTGTCCGGCGGGCTCCGCGCGGTCGAACAGCTCCGTGTCGTCCTGGCCGAGCTGCACGCCGTCACCATCCGCGACACCGTCAGCTTCCACGGCGCGTGGACGCGGTTCGACGCGGACGCCGGGGCCAAGGACCCGGCCGCAGACGCCGCGGCGAAGACCATGCTCGATCAGCTGGCCTGGTGGGCGCACGCCCTGCGTGACGCCAAGGCCCTTCGCCCCTACACCGCCTGATGCCGCCCTACCCGCCGGAGCCGGAGGAGGCAACGATGGATCACGAAGGTCACAGCGAAAGCCGCAGTGAGGGTCACCCCGGGGAGAAGGAACCGGGGCGCCCTCGGTCGCTCTACTTCGGTGTGTTCGGCCTGATGCTCGGCATGTTCCTGGCCATGCTGGACGGACTGATCGTCGGCACCGCGCTGCCCACGATCGTGGGCGACCTCGGCGGGCTGAACCACCTGTCCTGGGTGGTGACGGCCTACCTGCTGGCCGCCGCCGCGACCACCCCGATCTGGGGAAAGCTCGGCGACCTCTACGGCCGTAAGGGCACCTTCATGGCCGCGATCGTGCTCTTCCTGGCCGGCTCGGTGCTTGCCGGGCTGTCGCAGGACATGGGCCAGCTCATCGCGTTCCGTGCCGTGCAGGGGCTCGGGGCGGGAGGGCTGATGGTCGGCGCGCTCTCGATCATCGGCGTGCTGGTGCCGCCGAGAGAGAGCGGCCGCCTGCAGTCGATGATCGGCGCAATGCTACCGGTCGCCTTCATCGGCGGGCCCCTGGTCGGCGGCTTCCTCACCGACCAGCTGAGCTGGCGCTGGACCTTCTACGTGAACGTACCCGTCGGGATCGTCGCACTGCTGATCATCGGTACGGGGATCCGGCTGCGGACCGAGCGGATCAGGGCTCGCATCGACTATGCCGGCGCGCTGCTGCTGACCGTCGGCATCCTGACCCTGACGCTGCTGGCCGCCTGGGGCGGCAACACCTACGCCTGGTCCTCGCCGCAGATCCTCGCCCTGGGCGCCGCCGGCGTCCTGGCGCTGGCCGGTTTCGTGTACGTCGAACGGCGCGCCGCCGAACCGGTCATCCCGCCCCGGCTGTTCCACAACCGCAATTTCACCCTGGCCCAGATCCTCAGCTTCCTCGTCGGCGCCGTCATGCTCAGCGTGACGAACTACCTTCCGCAGTACATGCAGTTCGTCCAGGGGGCCTCCCCGACGGCCAGCGGCCTGCTGCTGCTTCCCCTGATGTTCGGCATGCTCGGTGCGCAGCTGACGGTCGGCCACCTCATCAGCCGCAACGGCCGCTACCGCGTCTACCCGATCCTCGGCGGCGCCGTGATGGCGGTGGGCGCCCTCGTCCTGCTCCTGCTCGACGTGAGCACCGGCACGGCCGTCGCGTCCGCCCTCACCCTGGTCACCGGGCTTGGTCTGGGCCTGCTGATGCAGAGCACCATGCTCATCACGATGAACAGCGCCGACGTCCGCGACATGGGCGCCGCGAGCGGGACGGTCACCCTGGTGCGCACCATCGGCGGCTCGCTGGGCATCGCGCTCCTGGGCGCCGTCTACGCGAGCCGTATGGAGGCGAGCCTGGCCGGGAGGCTCGGCTCCGAGGCCGCGCACCGGATGGCCGCCGGCGGCGGCCAAGTGACGCCCGCCCTGCTGCGGGACATGCCCGCCTCCGTCCGCGACGCCTTCCGGGCGGCCGTCTCCAGCGGCCTGCACGGCATCCTCATCGGCGCCGCCGTCCTGTCGGTGGTCGCCTTCGCCGCGACCTGGCTCATCCGGGAGATCCCGCTACGCACCGGGGCCGCGCAGACCGACCCCACGGAACCCGTGGAGCAGGCCAAGCACGCCGACCCCGCGGAAGACGCGGAGCAGGCCGAGCACGCGGAAGACGCGGAAGGGATCTCCCGTCCCGCCCTGGCCCCCGCCGGTACGGCCGACTGATCGCGAGCAGTATTGCCGCGTCACTGCGTTGCCTCGTTACCGCCCCCGGTCGCCGGCCCGGATCGGGTCACGCGCGTCAGAGCAGGCCGAGTGCGTCGCGTGCCGCCGCCACGGCGGCCTGGCCCAGGCTGATGCCACCGTCGTTGGGGGGAACCGTACGGTGGGTCAGGACCCGGAAGTCCCGCCGCCGAAGCGCCCTGACGAGCCCGTCCAGCAGCAGCAGGTTCTGGAAGACCCCGCCTGACAGGGCGACCGTGCCGATGCCGGTGCTCTCGCGCAGCCGTACGCACGCCTCGGCGGTGGCGGCGGCGAGCCCGTTGTGGAAGCGGGCGGAGACGAGCTCCGGGCCGGCCCCGCCGCGCATGTCCTCGACGACCGCCCGGACGAGGTCGGCGGCCTGGATCGTCACCAGCGACCCGTCGTCGAGGAGCCGGGCGGGGTAGGCGCCCTTCTCGGCCGGATCGGCCCGCTGTTCGAGCGCGATCGCGGCCTGCCCCTCGTAGCCGGCGATGTCACGGAGTCCGGTGATCGCCGCGACCGCGTCGAACAGCCGACCGGCGCTGGAGGTGAGGGGAGAGTTCACCCCGGACCTGGCCACGGCCACCACGTCGTCCCAGCGGCGGTGGTTGCGGGACCTGACCGGGAGGTCGTCGGGGGGCGCGCCGTCGTAGGCCGCGTCCAGGTGCGCGGCGGCCATCCGCCAGGGTTGCCTGATCGCCGCCGTGCCGCCGGGCAGCGGCACCGGCGACAGGCGCCCGGAACGGGTGAAGCCCGTGAGATCGGCCACGAGGAGCTCGCCGCCCCAGATGGTGCCGTCGGTGCCGTAGCCCAGGCCGTCGAAGGCCACTCCGATGACGGGCCCGGTCTCCTGGTTGTCGGCGAGGCAGGAGGCGATGTGCGCGTGGTGGTGCTGGACCCCCGCCAGGTCCACCCCGCCCGTGTCCTGGGCGTCGTGGGCGTACTTGGTGGAGAGGTATTCGGGGTGGAGGTCATGCGCGACCAGTTGCGGCGTGATGTCGAACAGGCGCCGGAAATGGTCGACGCCGTCGGCGAAGGAGCGCAGCGTCTCGTAGTTCTCGAGATCGCCGATGTGGTGGGAGAGGAAGGCCCGGTCCTCCCTGACGAGGCAGAAGGTGCTCTTCAGCTCCGCACCGCACGCGAGTACGGCCCGCCGTACAGGCTGGGAGAGCCTCAGGGGCTGGGGCGCGTATCCCCGCGATCTCCGCAGCGGAAGCCCCCTCCCCCGTACCGGGAGGATCACCGAGTCGTCGGTGCGGACGTGGATCGGGCGGTCATGCGTGAGGAAGCCGTCCGCGATGCCCGAGAGACGGCTGTACGCGTCGCCGTCCCGGTGGGCGATGGGCTCGTCGGAGAGGTTGCCGCTGGTGAGGACGTACGGCCCGGCGAACCGGTGGGCGAGCAGGTGGTGCACGGGCGTGTAGGGCAGCAGGAGCCCGAGGCGGCGGTCGCCCGGCGCCACGGACTCCGCCATCGCGGCGCCGGGCCGCCGGGGCAGCAGCACAATCGGGCGCTGGGGGCCGGTGAGCAGCCGTTCGGCGTCGCCGTCCAGCTCGCACAGCGCTCGCGCGGTGTCGAGGTCGCCGACCATGACGGCGAACGGCCTGTCCTCGCGACGCTTGCGTGCGCGGAGGTTCCGCGCGGCCTCCTCGTTCGCGGCGTCGACCGCCAGGTGATATCCGCCGAGACCCTTGACCGCCAGAATGCCGCCCGACCGCAGAAGCTCTGCCGCCGACGTGATCGGATCACCGGCCGGTGATCCGTCTTCGGCCCGGCTGCGGACGTCGAGCAGCCGCAGCGTCGGGCCGCAGGCCGGGCAGCAGATCGGCTGGGCGTGGAATCTGCGGTCCCGCGGATCGAGGTATTCGCGCTCGCACTCCCCGCACATGGTGAACGCGGCCATCGTCGTGGCCGGCCGGTCATAGGGGACGTCCCGGATGATGGTGAATCTCGGCCCGCAGTTGGTGCAGGTGATGAAGGCATGGCGGTACCGGCGGTCGTCCGGGTCGAACAACTCGGTCAGGCAGTCAGCACATGTCGCGACATCAGGCGAGATCAGGGTGGCCCTTCCGGCTCCCTCCCGGCTGTCCGCGATATGGAACCCGTGGTCCCCTCGCGCCGGTATCACGGTGGCGGTGATCCGATGGATCGCCGCCAGCGGGGGCGCCTGGTCCCGCAGGTCCTCCTGGAAGCGTGCGACGTCATCCGGGGTGCCCTCGGCCTCGATGAACACGCCCCGGCCGTCGTTGCCCACCCATCCGGACAGCGCCAGCCGCAGGGCCAGAGAGTGGACGTGCGGACGGAATCCCACCCCCTGAACGATGCCCTCGACGCTGACCCTGATCCGAATCCGCGTCGAAACCTGGGCCTGCGTCCGCGTCCGCCCGATGCTCACGCCGCCGCCCTGATCCGGATCCAGGCCCGGGGCCGCCCGATGCTCACGCCGCCGTCCGGATCCAGGTCCGGGGTCGCGTCCGTCCGATGCTCACGCCGCCATCCTGTCCGTGCCCGGCATGCCGTCACCGGCGGGCACGCACGGTCTGGGCGAGAAGGTGATGTCCATGATCAGAGCTTTACCGCTGATTGTGAAGTCAAGGGTGTTCCGCCTGAAACAACTCACCGTAACCTGACGACTACCGTAAATAACGGAGCGTCAGCATGTCTGCCATATCGACCATGAAACCAGCGGTCAGCGAAGCCTTCGCTCGCCGGGACCGCGCCGGCCGCGCCCTCGCGGACGACGCGGAGCGCATCGCGCGAGCGTGCCAGGAGATGGCCGTGCTGTTCCGTCTCGGCGGAAAGCTGATCGTCTTCGGCAACGGCGGCGGAGGCACGGACGCGGCCCACATCGCGGTCGAGTTCATGCACCCGGTCATCGTGGGTAAGCGGGCGCTGCCCGCGGTGGCGTTGAGCAACGACGCCGCGACGGTCAGCGGGGTGGGCAACGACGAGGGGCTCGCCGAGGTCTTCGCCCATCAGGTGCGCCACTGGGCGGACACCTCCGACATGGCGCTGGGGATCTCCCGCGACGGCCGGTGCGCGAACGTCCTGCGGGGCCTGGAGACCGCCAAGGACCAAGGCCTGTTCACCCTCGCCCTGATCGGCGGAGACGGGGGCGCCCTCGCGCGCAGCCCGGCGGTCGACCACGTCCTGGTCGCCGGCTCGGACGACCCCGCCGTGGTCAAGGAGATCCACGTGACCATCTATCACCTTCTGTGGGAGCTGGTCCACGTGTTCTTCGACCAGACCGGCCCGCTCTCCGGCGAGACGCCCGGATGACCGGGCCCGCGGACTGTTCCGCCGATGTGTGCGTCACCTGCTCCGACGAGGCCGTGCCGATGACGGTGATCCGGCTGATGGACCCGGACCTGGCGATCGCCCGTGCGGACGGGCTTCCCGAGGAGATCAGCGTGGCGCTGGTCGACGCGTCGGTGGGTGACACCGTCCTGGTGCACGCCAAGGAGGCCATCGCCGTGATCTCGCGGGGAAGCGGTGATGAGCGTGCTTGAGGAGTCGCCGTCCGACGGGATAGGGGGGCTCTACCCCTTCCTCTACGCGGGCCGGGCCGATATGGACTCGGCACTGGCGGAGGCCAACAGGTCCACCGCGGAGAAGGCGGCCGAGATCGTACGGTTGCGCCGGCGGATGGCCGAGGAGTCGGGGGCCGAGCTCGCCGAGTGCGCCGAGGAGATGGCTCTCCGGTTCACCTCGGGCGGGAGGCTGTTCACGTTCGGCAACGGCGGCAGCAGCACCGACGCCCAGGAGGTGGCCACCACCTTCCTGCACCCCTCCCACGGCCGGCCCCTGCCCGCTCTCTCCCTGACCAGCGACGTCGCCGTGGTCACCGCGCTCTCCAACGACGTGGGGTTCGAGGTCGTCTTCGCGCGGCAGCTCGCGGCCCTGGCGCGGCCCGGAGACATCGCCTTCGGCCTGTCGACGAGCGGGGGCTCCTGCAACGTCGTCCAGGCGTTCGAGGAGGCGGCGCACCGGGGCATGCTCACCGTCGGCCTGGCCGGCGACCAGGGCGGCAGGCTGGCCGAGCTCGACCTTCTCGACTACCTGTTCATCGTCCCCTCCTCGTCCGTGCACCGGATCCAGGAGGCGCAGACGACGGTCTACCACGTGCTCTGGGAGCTCACCCAGCACGCGCTCGACTCGATATCCGTCCCACGGGGCCACCGCTCTGGGTGAAGGGAAGCGCCATGATCCGTACGGCACAGACCCCCCACACCGATCACGTCCCATCGACATCGACGAGGAGTGGGGAGGCGGCATGACGGCGACGACGCGGTCGGCGAGCGGCGGACCACAGGGGCAGGAAGAGCCGGTCGTCCACATTCTGTGGATCAATGCCGGGCTGAGTTGTGACGGGGACTCCGTCGCATTGACCGCGGCGATGCAGCCGAGCATCGAGGACATCGTGCTGGGCACGCTTCCGGGACTGCCCAAGGTGGCGGTGCACTGGCCGCTGATCGACTTCGAGTCCGGGCCGATGCAGGGCGCGGACGTGTTCATCGAGTGGTTCTTCAAGGCCGCCCGCGGGGAGCTGGACCCGTTCGTGCTGGTGGTGGAGGGCTCGATCCCGAACGAGTCGATCAAGCAGGAGGGCTACTGGTGCGGGTTCGGGAACAACCCGGAGACCGGGCAGCCGATGACCACCAGTGAGTGGCTGGACCGGCTGGCGCCCAAGGCGACCGCCGTACTGGCGGTCGGCACCTGCGCCACCTACGGCGGGATCCACGCGATGGCGGGCAATCCGACCGGGGCGATGGGAGTGGCGGACTACCTGGGCTGGGACTGGCGCTCCACGGCGGGGCTGCCGATCGTCAACGTGCCCGGGTGCCCGATCCAGCCGGACAACCTGTCGGAGACGATCCTGTACCTGCTGTACCAGCTCGCCGGGCAGGCGCCGATGATTCCACTGGACGAGGCGTTACGCCCGACGTGGCTGTTCGGCCAGACCGTGCACGAGGGCTGCGACCGGGCCGGCTACTACGAGCAGGGGCAGTTCGCCACCGAGTACGGCTCTCCCAAGTGCCTGGTGAAGATCGGCTGCTGGGGGCCGGTGGTCAAGTGCAACGTGCCCAAGCGCGGGTGGATGAACGGAATCGGCGGCTGCCCGAACGTGGGCGGGATCTGCATCGCGTGCACGATGCCCGGCTTCCCGGACAAGTTCATGCCGTTCATGGACGAGCCGCCCGGAGCGCGGATATCGGCGACGGTCAGCGGCGGCTACGGCGCCGTGGTGCGTGCGCTGCGCGGCATCACCCTCCACACCGTGGACAAGGAGCCGAAGTGGCGTGCCAAGGGGCGCGAACTCCTCACCGGATACACCGCACCGTGGCGCTGAGCCGCGGCCTCGAAGGGAAGTTGATGTGAAGACCTCACCGAAACCGCAGCGGGGCGGGCCGGGCGAGCAGCCGAGCGAACTGGTGGAGATGGCCTGGGACCCGATCACCCGGATCGTGGGCAGCCTCGGCATTTACGCAAAGATCGACTTCAAGAACCGGCGGGTGGCCGAGTGTTACAGCACCTCGTCGATCTTCCGCGGCTACAGCATCTTCATGAAGGGCAAGGATCCGCGCGACGCCCATTTCATCACCAGCCGGATCTGCGGGATCTGCGGTGACAACCACGCCACGTGCTCGGTCTACGCCCAGAACATGGCCTACGACGTCCGGCCTCCGGCCCTCGCGGAGTGGATCCTGAACCTCGGCGAGGCGGCCGAGTACATGTTCGACCACAACATCTACCAGGAGAACCTGGTCGGGGTCGACTACTGCGAGAAGATGGTCCGCGAGACCAACCCCGGCGTGCTGACGCTGGCCGAGCGCACCGAGGCGCCGCACGCGGCCGACCACGGATATGCGACCATCGCCGACATCATGCGCTCGCTGAACCCGCTGGAGGGCGAGTTCTACCGCGAGGCGCTGCAGGTCTCCCGGCTGACCCGGGAGATGTTCTGCCTGATGGAGGGCAGGCACGTGCATCCCTCCACCCTGTATCCGGGTGGGGTGGGCACGGTCGCGACGGTGCAGCTGTTCACCGACTACCTGACCCGGCTGATGCGCTACGTGGAGTTCATGAAACGGGTCGTGCCGATGCACGACGACCTGTTCGACTTCTTCTACGAGGCCCTGCCCGGCTATGAGGAGGTCGGCCGGCGCCGGGTGCTGCTGGGCTGCTGGGGCAGCTTCCAGGATCCCGAGCACTGCGACTTCACCTACCGGAACATGAGCTCCTGGGGTCGCGAGATGTTCGTCACCCCCGGGGTGGTCGTCGACGGCCGGCTCGTCACCAGCGACCTGGTCGACATCAACCTCGGCATCCGGATCCTGCTGGGCAGCTCCTACTACGACGACTGGCAGAACCAGGAGCCGTTCGTCACCCACGACCCCCTGGGCAACCCGGTCGACATGCGCCATCCGTGGAACCAGCACACCATCCCGCACCCGCAGAAACGCGACTTCACCGACAAGTACAGCTGGGTCATGTCCCCGCGCTGGTTCGACGGCAAGGACATGCTCGCGCTGGACACCGGTGGCGGGCCGATCGCCCGGCTGTGGTCCACCGCGCTGTCGGGGAAGGTCGACATCGGCTACGTCAGGGCCACCGGCCACAGCGTGGAGATCAACCTGCCGAAGAGCGCCACCCTGCCGGAGAAATCCTTCGAGTGGAAGATCCCCCAGCACAACGGTCAGCCGCTGTCCAACGCGCTGGAGCGCAACCGGGCCCGCACCTACTTCCAGGCCTACGCGGCGGCGTGCGCGCTGTACTTCGTCGAGCAGGGACTGGCCGAGGTGCGCGCGGGACGCACCCAGACCTGGTCGCCGTTCACCGTTCCGGACGAGGCGATCAGCTGCGGGTTCACCGAGGCGGTCCGCGGCGTGCTGTCGCACCACATGGTGATCAAGAACGGCAAGATCGCCAACTACCATCCGTACCCGCCCACACCGTGGAACGCCAGCGTCCGCGACGTCAACGGGGTGCCGGGGCCGTACGAGGACGCGGTGCAGAACACCCCGATCTTCGAGGAGAACCCGCCGGAGACCTTCAAGGGCATCGACATCATGCGCACCGTGCGCAGCTTCGACCCTTGCCTGCCCTGCGGGGTCCACATGTATCTCGGCGACGGCCAGGAACTCCGCAAGCTGCACAGCCCGCATGCCTTCAACGCCACGTGATCGATCGGCCGCCGGGGAGCCGTCCGCTCCCCTACGGCCGGGAAAGGGGGCCGGGCAGATGCCGCCAGCCCATGATGTCCAAGCCACCGGGAGTCGCGTCGAGGCGCTGATCTCCGAACTCGGCACGCTGACCGACCCCGCGGCGCGTGCCAAGGCCGAGGAGCTCGTCCGGGTTCTCGTCGAGTTGTACGGCGCGGGCCTCGAACGCGTCGTGGAGATCGTCACCGAGGCCGAGGACGCGAAGGTGCTCCGCCGCCTCGTCGGCGATCCCCTCGTGTCGGGCCTGCTCGTGCTGCACGACCTGCACCCGCTGAGTACGGCCGAGCGCGTCCGTGAGGCGCTCGACACGGTGCGGCCCCTCCTCGGGCTGCACGAGGGCGGGGTGGAGCTCCTCGACGTGGACGAGTCCGGGGTCGTACGGCTGCGCCTGCGGGGCACCTGCCACGGCTGCTCCTCCTCGCAGACCACCGTCACGGACGCCATCGAACGCGCCGTCGTCGCCGCCGCGCCGGAGGTGTCCCGGGTGGACGTCGAGGGAGTGGTCGACGACCGGGCGCCGCTGCTGCAGATCCGGCACCGCCCGCCCGGCTCGTGCCCGGTGCCGGAGGCGGTCTCATGACGGCCGCCGGGCTGCGCCGCTTCCTGGAGCCGCAGAAGCCTGACGTGGCGCGGTGCGAGATGTGCGCCGAGCCGACCGGCACCGAGCACGGCCACGTGGTCAACGTCGAGAGCCGGGCGCTCCTGTGCACGTGCCGGAGCTGCTACCTGTTGTTCACCCATGAGGCGGGGGCTCAGAGGCGTTACCGCTCGGTGCCGGAGCGCCACCTCTACGACCCGGCGTTCCGGCTGTCCCAGGCGACCTGGGACGAGCTCCAGATTCCGGTCCGCACGGCGTTCTTCTTCCGCAACTCCACGCTCGACCAGACGGTGGCCCTCTACCCGAGCCCCGCGGGAGCCACCGAGTCCCTTCTCCCGCTGGACACCTGGGAACGCGTCCTGGCGGACAACCCGGCGATGGCCGATGCCCGGCCGGACGTCGAGGCGCTCCTGGTGGACCGCCGCCCCGAGGGCGGTTTCGCCTGTCACCTGGTGCCGATCGACGCCTGCTACGAGCTCGTCGGCCTGGTGCGGCTGCACTGGAAGGGCTTCGACGGCGGCCAGGAGGCGTGGAAGGCCATCGAGGACTTCTTCACCGGGTTGCGCCGGCGCAGCGACCTCGTGCCGCCCGGAGGCGACGACCGTGGATGAGATCGGATTCACCTGTGTGGGCGTGCGGGCGGAGGCCTACGCGGCCTTCCCGACGCTGGTCTTCCGGCTGCGCATCACCGAGCCCTCTCCCGAAGGGGTGCACGCCATCGGGCTGCGGTGCCAGATCCGGATCGAACCGCACCTCAGACGGTACGGCCCCGACGAGGTGGAACTGCTCGGCGACCTGTTCGGAGACCCCTCCCGGTGGGGCGACACGCTGAAGCCCCTGCAGTTCGCCAATCTTTCGATCATGGTCCCGGCCTTCACCGGAACCACCGAGGTCGACGTGCCGGTGCCCTGCAGCTACGACCTGGAGGTGGCGGCGGGCAAATACTTCGCCGCGCTGGACGACGGCGAGATTCCGCTGCTCCTGCTCTTCAGCGGCACCGTGTTCTCCAGGGCGGAGCGCGGCTTCTCCGTGGGGCAGGTGCCGTGGCACTGCGAGACCAGGCACCGGTTGCCCGCGGCTGTCTGGCGGGAGCTGATGGACCGCTACTTCCCCGATTCGGGGTGGCTGCGGCTGCGCCGCGACACGCTGCGGGATCTGCACCGGTTCAAGTACGAACGCGCCCTGGCGACCTGGGACGAGGCACTGGAACTACTGCTCAAGGAGACCCGGGGATGACCGTGCCGATGGAGATCGCCCGGAAGGTGGCCGACGCGGTGCTCTACGAGGGCTACCTGCTCTACCCCTACCGGGCCTCGGCGGCCAAGAACCGGGTCCGCTGGCAGTTCGGGGTGCTCGTGCCTCCGGGGTTCACCGCCACCTCCGAGCCCTCGGCGAGCCTGACCGAGTGTCTCCTGGAGGGAGCCGGGGAGGCCGTGGCGCACCTGCGGCTGCGCTTCCTCCACGTCAACACGCGGAGCGTCGAGCGCGCCGAGGGCGACGGCTGGCAGCCGGTCCACGAGCTGAGGAGCGGCGAGGCGACCTACCTCACCTTCGACGAGGCGACCGAGCGCGAGGTGGAGGCCACGATCCCCGTCCTCGACCTGCTCGACGCCGAGCAGACGGTCGAGGTGCTCATCCCCGGAGACCACTCGACCAGGCAGATCGTGGCGCCGTCCGGCGAGGTGGAGGGTCGCGTCATCTCCGAGCACCTGCCGGTGCACGCGGCGCTCAGGGTGGGCGCCGAGCCGGTGGCGGGGCCGTACGGCCTGATCAAGCTGCGGGTCCGGGTGGAGAACATCGACCCCTGGGATCCGCTGGACGCACCGCGAGAGCAGGCACTGCGGCGTTCGCTGATCTCGGCGCACCTGCTCATCGGCGTGAACGGCGGGGCCTTCGTCTCCCTGCTCGATCCGCCGGAGTGGGCCCGGCCGTCCGTGGAGACCTGCCGCAACGAGAACACCTGGCCCGTCCTCGTCGGCGAGCCCGGGCACCGCGACGTGGTGCTGTCCTCGCCGATCATCCTGTACGACCACCCGGACATCGCGCCGGAGAGTCCGGGCGACCTGTTCGACGCGACGGAGATGGACGAGATGCTCCATCTGCGCACGCTCACCCTCACCGACGAGGAGAGACGGGAGGCCCGGGCGACCGACCCCCGGGCGTCCGAACTGATCGACATGGTCGGCGATCTGCCGTCCGAGATGGTGGAGCGGCTCCACGGCGTGATCCGCTATCTGGGCGCGCCCGCGCAGGAGGTCCGCACGCCCTGGTGGGATCCGGGGGCCGACCCCACGGTGTCGCCGGACACCGACAGCGTGATCGTTTCAGGGGTTGAGGTCGCGAAGGGCAGCCGGGTCCGGCTCGCCCCGGGCAAGCGGCGCGCCGACGCCCACGACATGTTCCTGGCGGGCAGAACCGCCCAGGTGGAGGCGGTGCTCCTCGACCTCGACGGAGCCCTGCACCTGGCCGTCACCCTGGAGGAGGACCCGGGGGCCGACCTGCACCGGTCGCACGGGCGCTTCCTCTATTTCGCCCCGGACGAGGTCGAGCCGCTGGGCACCGAGGAGGTCCTGACATGAAAATCCTGGTGGCGGGGGTCGGAAACGTCTTCCTGAGCGACGACGGCTTCGGCGTCGCGGTGGTCAAGCGCCTGGCGGACGCCGACCTTCCCGACGACGTCACGGTCGCCGACTTCGGCATCCGCGGCATCCACCTCGCCTACGAGCTCACCGGCGGCGCGTACGACTCCGTGATCCTCGTGGACGCCGTGTCGCGGCACAGCCCGCCCGGCACGCTGTACGTGCTCAAACCGCTGACGAGTGGCTGCGCCGCGTCCTTCGTCGACGCCCACGACATGACGCCCGAGATGGTGCTGGCGCTGGCGGGCACGCTCGGCGGCGAGACCGGCCGGGTCCTGCTCGTCGGGTGCGAACCCGCCGACATCTCCCCCGGCATGGAGCTGAGCGCGCCGGTGGCGGAAGCCGTCGACGCGGCGGCGGAGCTGGTCCTCGAACTGATCGACCAGCAGATCGCGACGGCGCTCGCCCCGGCGAGCCACGAGGAGGAACCCGCATGGTGAAACGTCTGATGGCCACGGCGGCACTGGTGGGGCTGGCGGTGCTGGTCTACCAGTCGATTCCCGACATCAAGCGCTATCTGAAGATCAGAAAGATGTGACGGCGCCGGCGTCACGGACCCTCCTCGCAGGGGTCGCGGCGCGCGGCCCGGTGAGATCGGCCGAACACGAGCGGCTCGGCCGCGTCGGCTCGGCTCGGCTCGGCTCGGCTCGGCGAGATCGAATCGGCGAGGCCGGCTCGATGAGAACAGCTCGGTGAAATCGGCTCAGCGACTCCGCTCAGCCACGTCAGCAGAATGAGGTGAAGTCAGTCGTGCACGAATTCGGGATCGCCGAGGCGATTCTCACCGCGGTGGAGAAGCGGGCGGCCGGCCGGCGGGTACAGCGAGCGCGGGTACAGGCAGGCGCCCTGCTCCGCATCACGGAACCCGCGATAAACCACGCGTTCGCCATGGTCGCCGAAGGGTCGCTGGCCGAGGGCGCGCAGGTCGAACTGGTCGTGGTCCCGGTCAGCCTGACCTGCCGGTCCTGCGAGCAGACGACCACGTCCGTCGACCCCTTCGCCGTCTGCCCCGGATGCGGCGGCACCGATATCGACAGCGAGGGCGGCGACGATCTCGTCCTCGAATCCATCCAGATGGCGGAGGCCACTCATGTGCCTGGGAATTCCCGGCGAGATCGTGGAAATCCTGTCCGACCGTCCTGATCTGGCCATGGTCGATGTCTGCGGGGTGAAGCGGGCGATCAACATCGGCCTGCTGGAGGGCGAATCCGTCCTGCCCGGCGACTGGATCCTCATCCACGTCGGGTTCGCGCTGTCGAAGATCGACGAGGTGGAGGCCAAGGCGGCGCTCGACTTCCTGGAGAGCATCGGGCAGGCGTACGAGGACGAGATAGAGGCCCTCCGTGAATCCATGATCGAGGAGGGGTGAGATCCGGTGCGCTTCGTCGATGAGTACCGTGACGCCGAGAAGGCCCGGACGCTGGCCCCACGGATCGCCGCCCTGTGCGAGCCGGGTCGTGCCTACAAGTTCATGGAGGTGTGCGGCGGGCACACCCACACGATCTACAAGCACGGGCTGGAGGACTACCTGCCCGAGGCGGTCACGCTGGTGCACGGCCCCGGCTGTCCCGTCTGCGTGATCCCCATGGGCCGGGTGGACGACGCCATCCACATCGCCGGGCAGCCAGACGTGATCATGACCTCGTTCGGCGACATGATGCGCGTTCCCGGGGGGAACGGATCCTTCCTCGACGCCAAGGCGCGGGGCGCCGACATCCGCATGGTCTACTCCCCGCTGGACGCCCTGAAGATCGCCCGGCAGAATCCCGGCAAGCGCGTGGTCTTCATGGCGATCGGCTTCGAGACCACCGCCCCCTCGACGGCGATGACCGTCCTGCGCGCGGAGGCCGAGGGGATCACCAACTTCTCGATCTTCTGCAACCACGTGACGATCATTCCCGCGATCAAGGCGATCCTGGACTCTCCGGACCTGCGCCTCGACGGGTTCATCGGGCCGGGCCACGTCTCCACCGTGATCGGTTGCCGGCCGTACGAGTTCATCGCGCGCGACTACGGCAAGCCCCTGGTGGTGGCCGGTTTCGAGCCGCTTGACGTGCTGCACACGGTCTACCGGATCCTCGTGCAGCTGGCCGGCGGCCGGGCCGAGATCGACAACCAGTACGCCCGGGTGGTCCCGTGGGACGGCAACCTCAAGGCTCTGCGCGTCATCAACGAGGTGATGGAGCTGCGCCCGTACTTCGAATGGCGCGGGCTGGGGTTCATCTCGCAGTCGGCGCTCCGGGTCTCGGAGCGGTACGCCGCCTTCGACGCCGAACGGATCTTCCGGATTCCCGGCGGCCGGGTGGCCGATCCCAAGGCATGCCAGTGCGGCGAGGTGCTCAAGGGGGTGCTCAAGCCCTGGGAGTGCAAGGTGTTCGGTACCGCGTGCACTCCGGAGACGCCGATCGGCACGTGCATGGTGTCGTCCGAAGGGGCGTGCGCGGCCTACTACAACTTCGGCCGGTTCTCGCGCGAGCGCGTCAAGGAGGCGACCCAGAGGTGAGCGTCGAGGAGGAGGCCACCGGCCGGGTGGAGACCGCTACGCGGGAGGCCCCGGAGCGGATCAGGTCCACGGACCGCGAACCGCAGCCCCCGGACCTGATCCGGGCTCCGGATCCGGTTCGGCCTGCCGACCCGATCCAGACTCCGGCGAGCCGCGAGCAGCAGGTCCTGGACCGGATCGAGCGGGTACGCCACCGCAAGGCCCGGGTGCGGGAGGACCGCATCACCCTCGCGCACGGCGCGGGCGGCAAGGCCACGCACACCCTGATCGAGGCGGTGTTCCTGGAGGCCTTCCGCAACCCGCTGCTGGAGCCCCTGGAGGACGGCGCGGTCGTCGACGGGCTCGCCTTCACCACCGACTCGTACGTGGTGACGCCGCTGTTCTTCCCGGGGGGCGACATCGGCGACCTCGCGGTCAACGGCACCGTCAACGACCTGGCGATGTGCGGGGCGCGCCCCCGCTACCTGTCGGCCGGATTCATCCTCGAAGAAGGCTTTCCCGTCGCCGACCTGCGGCGCATCACCGCCTCCATGGCGGCGGCGGCGCGGGCGGCGGACGTGTGGATCGTCACCGGCGACACCAAGGTCGTGGAGAGAGGCAAGGCCGACGGCTGCTACATCACCACCTCGGGCGTCGGGACGCTGGACCGGCCTGCCCGGCTGAGCGCCGCCGCCGCCCTGCCGGGAGACGTGGTCATCGTGTCCGGGCCGATCGGCGAGCACGGCATCACGATCATGCTTGCCCGGGGGGAGCTCGACATCGAAGCCGATCTCACCTCGGACACCGCGCCGCTCAACGCCCTGACCCGCGTGCTGCTGGACGCCTGCGGCGACGGGGGGGTGCGCTGCCTCCGGGACGCCACCCGCGGCGGGGTCGCGACAATCGTCAACGAGATAGCGGAGGCCTCGAAGGTCGCCGTCGTGCTGAAAGAGGACGCGATCCCGGTACGCCCCGCCGTACGTGGGGCATGTGAACTGTTGGGGATCGATCCGCTCTACGTCGCCTGCGAGGGCCGGATGGTCGCGGTGGTGGCCGAGCAGTCCGCCGAGGTCGCGCTGGCCGCTCTGCGCTCCCATCCGCTCGGCGCGGACGCGGCCGTCATCGGACGGATCGGTGACGACCCGCCGGAGCTGGTCCTGCTGAAGACCTCCTTCGGAGGCACCCGCATCGTCGACCTGCTGGTCGGCGACCCGCTGCCGAGAATCTGCTGAGAATCCGTCAATCCGATGAGGTGCTGGATATGAGCGACAAACAGAGACCTGAAGACGCGAGCCCGCACGGCGAAGAGGGAGAGGAAGAGCACCACGGCTACTCCCCCGACGTGGGTCGCGCGAGCGAAGAGGTGATCCAGTCCGGTAACCGGGCCTTCGCTCCCCCGCCGGAGAAGAAGGGTCCCGGACGCGTGGTGTCCGAGGAGGAGCGCGAGGGCGTCTCCCCCACCGACACCGAGGCCGCATCGCCCCTGGGCGTCGGCACCAGCACGAGCAGGCGCGCCGAGGAGATCGCGGCCGAGGAGGACGAGGAAGGCCGCGAGACAGCCGGTGTCGACGAGAAGACCGGGCGTCCGTACGGCGTCTCCACCTCTGAGGACTCCACCGGCGTCAAGCCTCGGGATCCCGGCCGCTAACGCGGGAAGACGATCGTCTTGTGGCCGTCGAGCAGGACGCGCTGTTCGGTGTGCCAGCGGACGGCGCGGGCAAGGGCCTGGCACTCGACGTCGCGGCCGATGGCGGCGAGGTCGTCCGCGGAGTGGGTGTGATTGACCCGGGCGACCTCCTGCTCGATGATCGGGCCCTCGTCGAGGTCGGCGGTCACGTAGTGGGCGGTCGCGCCGATCAGCTTCACGCCTCGGGAGTGAGCCTGGTGGTACGGCTTGGCCCCCTTGAACGACGGCAGGAACGAGTGGTGGATGTTGATCACATTGCCCGCGAGCTTGACGCAGAGGTCTTCCGACAGCACCTGCATGTAGCGGGCGAGCACCACCAGGTCGACCCGGTAGTGATCGACCAGCGCCAGGATCTCCTCCTCCTGCCTGGGCTTGGTCTCCGAGGTGACCGGCAGGTGGTGGTAGTCGATGCCGTAGGACTGGGTCAGCGGCCGGAGATCGGGGTGGTTGGAGACGACCGAGACGATCTCGATGTCGAGCAGGCCGGAGCGTGTCCGGTAGAGCAGGTCGTTCAGGCAGTGGCCGAACTTGCTGACCATCACCATCACGCGCGGCTTGACGGCCACGTCCCGCAGCTTGAAGTCCATGCCGAATTCGGGGGCGAGGGCGGCGAAGGCCGTGAGCAGTTCTCCGTCGGGCACCGTCGAGGAGAACTGCACCCGCATGAAGAACCGCCCGTCGGCGTCTCCGAACTGCTGGCTCTCGATGATGTTGCATCCCTGCCCCGCGAGGAGGCCCGAGACCGCGGCCACCACGCCGGGACGGTCCGGACAGGACAACGTCAACACAAACTCGGCCCTGGAACTCATGCCTTTTCACCCTTGAGGAGGTCGGATCGTACGGTGCCTTCGACTGACCTGGGCAGAGTACAGCGACCCGCCCGCATTCACCCGCACCATTCCCGTTGATCTCCTCTCCGGCATGAACACGTTGAATCGGCTGACGGTGATAGCGTCCCGGACCTGTGAGCGACTCCCAGGTGAACGACCGGCCCGCGGCCCGGGTGATCTGCGTGGACGGCTCGGGCCGGGTGCTGCTGATGCACTGGCACGACACGACCAGCGGGCAGACCCTGTGGGAACCGCCGGGCGGCGGGATCGACCCCGGCGAGACGCCCTTCGAGGCCGCGCGACGCGAGCTGACCGAGGAGACCGGCCTGCCGGGCGAGGCGGTGCTGAACCGGTGGGTGCCGGTGCGCAGGGAGTTCGACTGGCTCGGCACTCGCTATGCCAAGACCGAGCGGTTCTATCTGGCCAGGTTCGGGAGCACTCCCGAGGTGGATCCGAAGGCGTTCACTCCCGAGGAGGACAACACCTATCTGGGCTCCGGCTGGTTCTCCCTCGCGGAGATGGCCGAACTTCCCGACGCCCTCGAACCTCCGGACCTGCGGGAGGTCGTCTCCCGGATCACCCAACTCGCCCCCTGAAGAGGCAAAGGTGCAGACTTTTCCTCTGCGGAGGAAAAATCCACACCCTGGTGCACATAGGGGAAAATGACTCCCGCAGAGGGGGGATTCCTCCCCGAGTGGGGGTTATCTCCACCTCGCGGGCCCATCCCCTGCGGATGCGCCCTCTGTCTCGCCAGGAGTGTCCTCCTTCGCCGGTCTTCCGCCCCGCGCCACTCTTTTTCCCTGCGGCTTCCCTGCGACGCGGTACGGCTCAACGTGGACCACGGCCACATCCAGGTCTTCCCGGAACGAATCGTCGTCAGAACCAGGATCAACTCAGCGGGGAGGCGCTCTCACCCCTTGTGCATGACGCTGGAAGCGCCACTCAGTCTGACCGTTCCGGGCTTGTGAACAATGATCTTTTTCATCGCACTCACCAAAGAATGACTACAGATACGAAGAGTAAGTATTCCCCTGTTCTGCCTGAACGCAACGCCTAATGACGGATTAGCATGAAATTCTCTTACTTAATGAGGGGGGACATGGCAACAACCAGATCTTTCTCTCCATAGATCACGATGCAACCGCCGCGCTCTTCTCTGCGGATCTCGCGCCAGCCGTACTTGCGATAGAGCTCCATCGCGGCAGGCTGGTTCATGGTGGTGTCACCGCAGAGCCGGACATAGCCCAGCTCGATCGCGCGCATCTCCAGTTCCGCGACCATCTGGGCGCCGAGCCCGCGTCGCTGGAATTCCGGATGGACCCGCATACGGCACATCTCCGCGCTCTGGTCATCAACGCGGCGCAATCCGCCCATTGTGACGATGCGCCCGCCGGGAATCTCCCCCACAAGGAACTCTCCACCGCCGGCGAGATAGATCTCGTTGATCTGGGGGAAATCATCTTCGTAGTAAACGCCGTCTCCCGGTGCGAGACCGACCTGAGCGAGGCAGATCTGATGCAGCGCCCAGACGGATTCGAGGTCAGACCAGCGATAACGCCGGATTCTGGCCTTCATGCACCAATCACCGGATCCTCCGTCGGCGTGGCGCGCAGCGCCTCCTGGAAGAGCTTGAGCCCCGCATGGTTGGGGGCCTTGGCCTCCACCTCCCTGGCCATCTCATGGGCTCGCTGCATGAGGATGCCGGGCCTGCAGTTGTCGCCGAGGCCGTCGAGCGTGGCCCGGGCGATCGCCAGTGCCTCGTCGATGTCACCCTCGAGAAGCTTGCACTGGGCACGGTCGAACTTGATGAAGGTCGGGTCGAGCCAGTCGGCCGGGCCGTACTTCGTGAGCGCCTGTTCCAGGATGAGGTCGGCCTCCATCGCCTGCCCCAGCTTCACCAGCGCGTCTCCCTGGTGGAAGTAGAGCTGACGCTCGGTGTAGCCGAAGGTCGAGTCGTCCTGATCGACGGCGGTCATCTGGGAGAACGCCGCCCTGGCCCGCGACAGCGCCCGCTTGGCCTGGTCGACCACGTCCTTCTTGCCCGAACCCGACATCATCGCCAGCGCGCGGGCCTCGACGACCGGAGCCATGGCCTGAGCCGCGCAGGGCGTCTGACCGGCCATGTCGCGGCTCTTCTTGGCAAGGTTGAGCGCTTCGCGCGGGTCGCCGTAGTAGAGCGGGACCAGGGCCTCCCTGGCCGTCACCCAGGCCCTGAGCGCGCGGTCTCCGGTCTCGTCCGCGGCCGTCCTGCCGGTCCTGAAGAAGGATCGGGCAAGCCGGTGATCGCCGAGGTTAATCATGATCATGCCGCTCAGCCCCGCGAGCTGGGCGGCCATGCGGCATAACCGTTCCTGCAGGTCCACCGGCTGGCGCCGCTCCATGGCCTTGCGCACGGCGCTGAACTCCAGGAGCACGTCGCAGAGCAGTCTCAGCGGCGGTGTGTTCATGTATTGGCGGCCGAAGCCGATGGTGGCTTCCTCCCACTGATCCAGCATCGCAGCCGAGACGGTGGCCGACACCAGGGTGTCGTCCATCCTTCTGCGAATGCTCTCCACGGATCCGAGCACCTGCCCGTCCAGCGCGATGCCGCTGCCGGCCAGAAGCTGTAAAAGCGTCCTCCGTAGCACGTTCTCGTCCTCCTCGCCCCCGACCACGGAAGAGGCGTTGCTGATCGACTGAATCAGCAACTCCCCAGGACCGGGGGAAGTATCGGGTTTTCCATCTGGGAGATCTCCTCGGACCGTCCCGGGCATCTTGTGGCCGTGGCCACAGATGCACGGGCCGTCGTATCCAAGGGAGACCGGTTCGACCCGGTAGGCGGTGCACAGATAGTGGAGGTATTCGGGACCGGGCCGTTTCAGCCCGCTCTCGTAGGCGGAGAGAAGCGTCTCGCCTATGCCTGGCGCCGATTTGCCGTCACGTTCGAACAGCGCCCTTATCTGTTCGATCACATCCGCGAGGGCGACGCCGTGCGCGAGACGATGACCTTTAATCCGTGTTGTCCCGAATTGCGGATTACACTTTTCGTAGATCAACTCGGCGATATGCGCCGAGCTCTGCCCGACAGCCAGGCCTTTGGCCCGAAGCTGCCGCGCTAATTCCGTCTCCCTGTGCTGCCTGCCGGACATACCGGCCCCTCTCTCGTGGCCAGCTGGGCTGGCTGGCACACTTGTCCCGACCGGTCCTCTCCCTGTGACTCAGTGTGATTCGTTTGTCGCACTGTGCCTAAGAGAATGATGGACCACGTTTGACTCATCCGGAACGTACGAATAAAGCCACCGGCTAAGGATCGTCCACCGCCGGACTGTTTCTTTCAACCTACTTGGGACAAGGCATACCCTGATCTGGGTTTTCCCCACATTGACCCTGAGGCCACAGTGGGCCATGTTTGGCTCACAACACCAAATGCGTGATCAATCGAACACGATTCGGTGCTGTGAGCCAAACCCAAGAGGAGGGACGAGGTGGGGGAAAACGACTTCGGGCACCTAGAACGACTGGTGTCGGAACTTGACTCCCGCGGGCTCCACGCCCGGGTGGTACGGACCCAGTCGGGCCGTGCCTTCGTACGTGTGATCAACCCGAACGCGACCAGCCTGGCGGAGAATGTCACCTGCCGAGCGCAGGCCGCCCCCAGTTGCCGGGATTGGTACTACTGGTGGTCCTGGGGCGAGCGGATGCACACGGCGGAAGACCCCGCCGGTGCCGCGACCAAGGTCGCACGCGTACTCGCCGCGGTGGGGGAGTGAGCGAGCGATGCGCCTGACGGCGTCCATCCGCCCGGGTGCATCGCTCCTACCGCGGCTCGACGGGGCCGACGGGGTGACCGGTGCGGAGCGTCTTCGGACGCTGGTCACCCCGTCGGCTTCGAACCTCTCGAACGAACCCGCCGACCGGCCCTCTCAGCCGGCCCGGCGACGGTCTTCGAAGCTCCAGAAAACACAAGCTGCCGCCCGGTTCTCGTCCGGGCGGTAACCGGAGGGATCCCTCTTGGAAACGGCACGGGACACGCTTCCGGGTGCGCGTCCCGTACGAGTCGTCCGTCACCGGGGCATCCGAGCCCACCCCCCGCGGCCCTGAGCTCGGATGTCCCCGTCTTCCCCGGCGTGATGTGACGGCGGCCGGTTCGGTCGGCAATATAGGTGAGTCGCATGACTTGCCCGTCTTGACGAACGATCCGATCCGAGAGGGATCCACTCCGTGTTCTTGTTTGCCCCCATGTCCGTAATAAGCCCCTCTCCCACTCCGTCACCGTCCTCGCCGTCCATCGATGCCGTGGTCGACGATGTGATGAATGCGAGCATGGGTTTGACCCGGGGCTGCGAGGGCAGCGGAGGGGCTCTCTGCGATCTCATGCGGACCGTCCTGCCGGACACGTTCGCGCCCGTGGTCGCGGCTTTGATCTCCATCGTGCTGGTCCTGCTGATCGCTCTGATCTTTCGCAACGTGGCCCATCGGCTGATCACCCGGGTGGTACGGCGCGCGTCCTCCGGGCGCGCCTCCCTGGCCGGGCGCCTGCGCGGGCGGGAGCCGGCGACCCCCGAGGGCCTTGACGCGATCGTGGCCGAGCGACGCAGGCAGCGGGCCGAGACCATGGGTTCGGTGCTCAAGCACATCGCCTCCATCGTCATCCTGGGCACCGGGGTTCTGACCGTTCTCGACAAGCTCTCCATCCCCATCGCCCCCCTGCTGACCAGCGTCGGCATCGTGGGTGTGGCGATCGGCTTCGGTGCCCAGGAGCTCGTCAAGGACTTCATCGCGGGCATGTTCATGCTCCTGGAGGACCAGTACGGCGTGGGCGACGTGATCGACTCCGGCGCCGCGATCGGCACGGTCGAGGCGGTCACCCTTCGCATCACCCGCCTGCGCGACACCGAGGGCCGGGTCTGGTACGTCCGCAACGGCACCATCACCCGCGTCGGCAACGAGTCTCAGGGCTGGTCCCGCGCGGCGGTGGACGTGCCGGTGTCCTACACCGCCGACATTCCCGCGGTCCGCGAGCTCCTCGAGCAGGTGGCCGGCGAGATCTGGTCGGACCCCTCCTTCCGCGACTCCGTCATCGTCGAGGAGCCCCAGGTCTGGGGGATCGAGCAGATCTCCGACACCGCCGTCATCTTCCGGATCAGCGCCAAGACCCTCCCGTCCAAGCAGGCCCAGGTCGCCCGGGAGCTCCGCCTCCGCGTCAAGTCGGCCCTGGACCGCGCCTCCATTCCGATCGCCGGCTGACGTCACTTAGGCTTGACGCGTGTCCGCGATCCCCGAGGAACCCCAGTCCTTCTACGACGCCGTCGGCGGCGAAGAGGCCTTCAGGCGTCTTGTCCACCGCTTCTACGAGGGAGTGGCGGACGACCCGCTGCTACGGCCTCTCTACCCCGAGGAAGACCTCACCGGGGCCGAGGAGCGGCTGCGCCTCTTCCTCATCCAATACTGGGGGGGTCCCAACACCTACAGCCTGCAGCGCGGGCACCCTCGCCTGCGGATGCGGCACAATCCGTTTGTCATCGGCCCGGCCGAGCGCGATGCCTGGCTGAGGCACATGCACGACGCGGTGGTCTCGCTGGAGCTCCCCGACGACCTGGAGAAGCGCCTCTGGGACTACCTGGTCTACGCGGCGCAGAGCATGCTGAACGCTCCCGGCGCATAAACCCCGCCGGATGAACACTCCCGACGCATAAACCCCACCGAGCGAGGGCAATCGATGCACATGGAAACCCCCTGGTGGCGTGATGCCGTCGTCTACGAGATCTACGTTCGCAGCTTCGCCGACGCCTCTGGAGACGGCGTCGGCGATCTTCCCGGTATCCGGCAGCGCCTGCCGTACCTCGCCGAGCTCGGTGTGGACGCGATCTGGCTGACCCCCTTCTACCGCTCCCCCATGGCCGACGGTGGCTACGACGTGGCGGACTACCGCGACGTCGACCCTCTTTTCGGCACCCTCGCCGACTTCGACGCGCTCGTCGCGGAGGCTCACCGGCTCGGGCTGCGCGTGATCGTGGACATCGTGCCGAACCACAGCTCCTCCGATCACAAATGGTTCCAGGCCGCGCTGCGGGGTGAGCAGCGCGATCGCTACATCTTCCGCGACGGCGGGGACCTGCCGCCCAACAACTGGCAGTCCACCTTCAGCGGCCCGGCCTGGACCAAGACGCCCGACGGTCAGTGGTACCTCCACCTGTTCGCCTCGCAGCAGCCGGACTTCAACTGGCGCAACCCCGAGATTCACTCCGAGTTCCTCGACATCCTGCGGTTCTGGCTGGACCGGGACGTGGACGGGTTCAGGATCGACGTGGCGATGGGCCTGTACAAGGCCGAGGGACTGCCCGACACCCCACCGGAGGATCAGGCGTTCAAGGCCGAGTCGCCGATCTGGGGACGGCCTGAGGTCCACGAGGTCTACCGTGAGTGGCGCAAGGTGCTCGACTCCTACCAGGGCGAGCGGATGGCCATCGGCGAGGTGTGGACCGACTCCGCCGAGGACCTCGCCCTCTACGTCCGCTCCGACGAGCTGCACCAGAGCTTCAACTTCGCCTGGCTGGAGGCTCCATGGTCGGCGACGGCGTTCAAGAAGATCATCGATGACACCCTGGCCGCCGTGACCGCTCCCACCTGGGTGCTCTCCAACCACGACGTGATCCGTCACGTCACCCGGTACGGCGAGGGCACGACCGGCTCCCTGCCGGGTCTCGCCCGTGGCCGTGCGGCGCTGCTCGCCATGCTCGCCCTGCCCGGGTCGGCATATTTGTACCAGGGGGAGGAACTTGGTCTCCCCGAGGTGAAGGATCTTCCCCCGGAGGCCCGCCAGGACCCCATTTTCGCCCGTTCGGGAGGCACGCTGCCCGGCCGGGACGGCTGCCGGGTTCCCATCCCCTGGTCCGGCGTCACCGAGCCGTACGGCTTCTCCCCCGACGGCGTCCGGCCCTGGCTGCCCCAGCCCGCCGAGTGGGCCACGCTGAACGCCGAACGCCAGGCGGACGACCCGGGCTCAACTCTGAGCTTCTACCAGGAGGCCCTGCGTGCCCGCCGCGCGCTGCGCGGCTCGCTCGATGACCAAATCACCTGGCTGGACTCCCCCGAGGACGCGCTGTTCTTCAGACGCGGCTCGCTGACCTGCGTCATCAACTGCGGCACCGAGCCGGTATCGCTTCCGCCGCACGAGCATGTCCTGATCGGCAGCGCTCCCATAGAGGGCTACCTGCTCCTTCCGGACACCGCGGCCTGGCTGCACACCCCCTGACCCATCGGCGTACGGCCCGCGGAGAGCCCGGCCCGTCTCGGTGACGTCGCACGAACACGGGGGATCCGGCGGGCGCTACCCGGCGGGGGCGAACCGGCGCAGGTAGGCGAGCTCCTCCTGGTTCAGCCGCCGGGGAGCGGCCCGTACCACGTCGTAGGCGACGAGCACCGAGCGGGCCTGGACGAAGATCTCCTCGTTGTCACGGATCTCGTAGTCGAGGGTGAACCTCACCGGCCGGATCTCGGTCACCCAGGTCTCCACCCGGACCGGGTCCGGGCGGAAGGTGAGGGGGCGCCGGTAGTCGATCTCGTGCCGGGCGATCACAAGCCCGTCGAAGGGCTTCCTGCCCTCCCGGTGGGGGTCGATGTGGAACATCGCCAGCCGCGCGTCTTCGAGGTAGTCGAAGAACCGCACGTTGTTGACGTGGCCGAGCGAGTCGACGTCGGCGAACCTGACGGCTCGGGGAAAAACATGCCGGTGGCTATGGCTGACGCCGTCCACGACGCTCTGTTCAAACACACCGAGAACGGTAGCGAGCCCCCGGCCCCCGCCGTACGGCGGGGGCCGGGGGCCTTTTTCCTGCGATCCGCGTCAGTCGCGGGTGAGCCTGCGGTAGGTGACACGGTGCGGGCGAGCCGCGTCGGCGCCCAGCCGCTCGATCTTGTTCTTTTCGTAGTCGGCGTAGTTGCCCTCGAACCAGAACCAGTTCGAGCCCTCTTCCCACGCGAGGATGTGGGTGGCGACGCGGTCGAGGAACCACCGGTCGTGCGAGGTGATGACGGCGCAGCCGGGGAACTCCAGCAACGCGTTCTCCAGGCTGGAGAGCGTCTCGGTGTCGAGGTCGTTGGTGGGCTCGTCGAGCAGCAGCACGTTGCCGCCCTGCTTGAGGGTCAGCGCCAGGTTGAGCCGGTTTCGCTCGCCTCCGGACAGGATGCCGGCCTTCTTCTGCTGGTCCGGGCCCTTGAACCCGAACGCGGCGATGTAGGCGCGGGACGGCATCTCGACCTGGCCGACCTTGATGTAGTCGAGCCCGTCGGAGACGACCTCCCAGACGTTCTTGGCCGGGTCGATGCCGCCCCGGCTCTGGTCCGCGTAGGAGATCTTGACGGTGTCACCGACGACGATCTCGCCGCTGTCCGGCGTCTCGCTTCCGGTGACCATCTTGAACAGCGTCGTCTTGCCGACGCCGTTCGGGCCGATGATGCCGACGAGGCCGTTGCGCGGCAGGTCGAAGGAGAGGCTGTCCATCAGGACGCGGTCGTCGAAGCCCTTGGTGAGCTTCTCCGCGCGGATGACCGTGGTGCCCAGGCGCGGGCCCGGCGGGATCTGGATCTCCTCGAAGTCAAGCTTGCGGTGCTTGTCGGCCTCGGAGGCCATCTCCTCGTAGCGCTGCAGACGCGCCCTGCTCTTGGTCTGGCGCGCCCTGGCGTTGGAGCGGACCCACTCGAGCTCCTCCTCCAGGCGCTTCTTGCGCTTGGCGTCCTTCTGGCCCTCAAGCTTGAGCCGCGCCGCCTTGGCCTCCAGGTAGGTGGAGTAGTTGCCCTCGTAGGGGTGGCAACGGCCGCGGTCGAGCTCCAGGATCCAGTTGGCCACGTTGTCCAGGAAGTAGCGGTCGTGGGTGACGGCCAGGACGGTGCCGGGATATTTCTCAAGGTGGGACTCGAGCCACTGGACGCTCTCGGCGTCCAGATGGTTGGTGGGCTCGTCGAGCAGGAGCAGGTCGGGCTGTTCGAGCAGCAGCTTGCACAGCGCGACCCGGCGGCGCTCACCACCGGAGAGCTGAGTGACCTCGGAGTCGGGCGGCGGACACCGGAGGGCGTCCATCGCCTGCTCCAGCTGGCTTTCGAGATCCCACCCGTTGCGGTGGTCGAGCGCTTCCTGCAACGTGCCCATCTCGTCCAGGAGCGCGTCGCTGTAGTCGGTGGCCATGAGCTCGGCGATCTCGTTGTATCGATCGAGCATGGCCTTGGTCTCGGCGACGCCCTCTTCGACGTTGCCGAGCACGGTCTTGGATTCGTTGAGCGGGGGTTCCTGCTGAAGCATGCCGACGCTGAAGCCGGGCATGAGCCGGGCGTCGCCGTTGGACGGCTGCTCCAGGCCCGCCATCATCTTCAGCAGCGTCGACTTTCCGGTGCCGTTGGGGCCCAGGACGCCGATCTTGGCGCCCGGCAGGAACGACAGCGTTACGTCGTCGAGGACGACCTTGTCGCCATGCGCCTTGCGCACGCGCTGCATTGTGTAGATGTACTCCGGCATGCCTTTAGTTTAGGGCCTGCTGAGCTCAGCTAGGGGCGGACTCGGCTCCGGGCCGACGGGCAGGCGGCACGACCGTGGCAGGCAGGCAGATCCGGTCACGGCCGAGCTCCTTTGCCCGGTAGAGGGCCAGGTCGGCCGCGGCGAGCAGTTCGATCAGATCGTCGCCGTGCACGCTCATGATTGCCACCCCCGCCGAGATGGTCACAGTGATCATGTTGTCGTCGGCCGGAACCGCCATCCGCCCCACGCGGGACCGCAGACGCTCGGCGACCCGGCGGGCCTCGGTGACATCGGCCCTGGGCAGCAGGACGACGAACTCCTCGCCGCCGAAGCGGCCCACCACGTCGTAGTCACGCAGCTGACTGCGGATGGTGGAGGCCACACCCACCAGGACCTGGTCACCGATCAGGTGGCCGTAAGTGTCGTTGACCCGTTTGAAGTGGTCGATGTCGACGATCAGCAGGGCGAGCGTCTCGCCGGTGCGACGTGCCCTGACGATCTCGGTGTCCGCCTCGCGCTGCCACGCCGCGGCGTTGAGCAGGCCGGTCTTGAAGTCGGTGCGGGCCGCCGCCTGCAACTGGGCGTGGAGCAGGCTGCGCTGGAGCAGCACCACCGGCGGCAGCGCCAGCACCAGCAGCGCCAGGTTCAGCCCGCAGGTGATGGAGACGAGGACGCCGAGACAGAGCTCGACCACGTCGAGCAGCAGGCTTTCCCGATTCCACAGAACCTCCCGCCAGCGGCTGTCGGGATCGGCGGTGTGTGCGGCGATGGCGATCAACGCGGTGTTGACCACCGTGAACAGCACCGCGCAGCCGACGGCGATGAGGATGGGCTCCCCGGCGCCCCTGGTCAGCGCGGCCAGGCCACCGGCCGTGCCGTGGAAGAGCAGCGAGGCCGCGCATCCGGCCAGGCCGATCGCGGCCGAGCTGAAGACCCTCCGGTAGACGACCGTCTCGCGCACCCGTTTCTGCAGCAGGAACTGGAGCGGGATGGGCGCGAGAAGCGCGTAGACCGGCGGCAGGAGCAGCGCGGCCGGCAGCCACCACGCGGAGAGCAGGTCGCGGGAGACGCCCGCGGGCATGCCGAGCCTGCGGGTCGCCTCGATGCAGACGGCGCCACATGCCATCAGCGCGGTGAAGGTGAGCAGATCAGACCAGCGGAAATTGCCGGATACGGCGAAGAACAAGATTGCGGCAAAATCCAGGGCCACGACCCCGCAGATGTAACCAACCAGTGCGCGACGCTGCCCAAGCAGAGGCCATCTGTCGGCCAAGGGCGCCACGCTGTCGCGTGGCTTGACTGAGGTGTGACTGGGAGCCGCCATGTCGTCCCCCTCTCCGACTAACGATGTGTAACACAATAGTTGCGGAGTGTGCGGCATGCGATGGGAACCGCTACCTTTGGCAGAGTGGGCAGCTCACCAGTTGGCTCACAAAGGAATCGCTCGCTCGCGAGCGGACCGTGTGGGAAAGGAGCAGCCATGCGGCGGGGCGTGACCTGGACCTAACAGGTGTCTCGGCATCCGACACGGGAACGACCATCGGCCGGCTTATCTCGGCGCCACCGCACTCTCGCGAAGGCACTGACCGCGTCCGGCCGATGCCCCCTCACCCTCGGGGCTCCGATCTTACCCATCCGGGCTTCGATGCATCCCTCGCACCTCGGACTCCACCGAAGACGCCACCCGCCTCACCTCCGAACCCTGCCGAAGGCACTTCCGTGCCTTGCCAAAGGCACTTCCGCGCCCTGCTGAAGGCACCATTCGGCCTTACCTCGGGGCGCTTCCAAAGGCGCCCCACCTCAATCCTCGGGCACCTTCAAGGGTGCCCCGTCTCCCTTCGGGCACCCTTGAAGGCAACACCGCTCCCCGGGAACCTCCAAGGGCACCACCCGCCTTACCCATGGGCACCTCCAAAGGCGCCACCCCGTCTCCCCTCGGACCACACCCCTCGAAGGCACCACCGGCCCCGCCCTCGGGCACCTTCAAGGAAGCCCCGCCACGCCACGGAAGCCACATCACGCGCCTTACCCCCGGAGACACCTCCGGGGGCACCCCCGGACACCTCTAGAGGCGCCGTCCGGCCTCATCCAGGCGCCCTCGAAAGCACCACCGCCCCCTCAGGCACCTTCAAGGGCACCACATCTCGGCCCGCGAGGACCTGGGCGATCCGCTCGGCGCACTCGCCCAGCTCGGCGCGGCACTCGGGCCGACGGGAAACCCGTCTCAGGCCGCAATACCTTCTTCCACGGGCCACGGCGCATCGTCCTTCGCCGTCCTGTCGACCTGCTTCTCCGGCGCGCCCGGTTTCCCGGCCGCCCCCTCCCCCGCGCCGAGCTCCTTCCCAGAGGCCTTCTTACGAGCCGTCTCCTTCGGGGCCGCGCCCGGCTTCCCCGCGCCCGGCTTCCCGATCGGCTCTCCCACGCCAAGCTCCCAGCTGACCATCTCTTCCTCCGCCTCTTCGTTCGCATCCGGCGTCTCACCCGTCGGGCCGCGGTCCGACGTGCTCGGCTCGCTCCCGGCCGCGCCCTCACCCGCCGTACCGCCTTCGGCCTCTGCCGCGTTGTCGTCTTCGTCCGCGGCCTTCACCAGGGCCAGTGCCCCGGAGGCGCTTTCCTCGCCAGGGGCCGCGCCGCCCATCGCCCAGTCGAACGTCTCGCGGTCGAGCTCGCTCCGCTCCTCCTGGCCCAGTGCCGGGGTCGCCCCACCCCGCTGTGGCTTGGCGAAGCTCCCGAGCCCCCAGCGAAGGTCATGTCCGAGCGAGTTGGCCTCCACCTCCGCCATGAAACGGCGCTCGCCCTCATGAGTGAACTCACGGATCCGCAACCGCCCCTGGACGACGATCGGCTGGCCCAGGTGGATCGACTGGGCCACGTTGTCGGCGAGCCCGCGGAAACAGCGGACGCCGAAGTAGGTCGTGTCACCGTTGCGCCACTGCTGGTTCTCCCTGTCGAAGTAACGGCTCGTCGAGGCGACCTTGAGCGAGGTGACCCGCGAGCCGTCGGGGAAGGTGTGCTGGCGCGGCGGAGCCGCGACATTACCGGTCAGCGTGACGTAGATGTCGTTCATCGTGCCTCCCATGAGAGCCGGCGGACTGCCCGCGGCATGGAACACACGATGGCCCGTATCGCCCCCGGCACGAGCTACCGAATCCCGCTCTGGGGACAACCGTCCGGGCCCGCGCCACAGCTGTGGACAGTGCGGAACCAGCACCGTGACATGGTCGGTTCGGGTCAGAACATGGTGACGGCGGGTGATGGCCCAGGGCCACCCGCGCTGCGACACCGCACGGAGCTCAAGGTCAAAAACACGACGGGCGAGGGCAGGTCGGCGGCTCGGTACCGCTCACCCGTGCGGGGGCCGTACCGGAAAGAAGGGCACGGCGAGGGCAAGGGCGGCGGTCGAGACGTGGCACCGCCGACGAGGGGCGGCCAGGTGGCGGAGTTTCGCGGGAGTGACGGGGCGGCAAGATCCGGCGGCCCGAACACACGCCCTCACCGCAGAGCTTGGCCCAGGTGCAGCCCCGCGCCGATGCGCAGGGCCTCGACCAACAGCAGAATCGACCAACAGCAGAATCGTGGACGGCGCGGAATCAGCCCCGCATGCTTCGCATCGCCGCGTAGAACTCGTTGTATCGGGCCAGTTCGCGTTCCACCGGCTCGATCACCATGCCCTCGGCGACCCCCGCGACCCTGCGGCGCATCTCCCGCTCCAGACGATCACGCTCGTTACCCGCTCCGAGCACGACGAAGTTACGGCTGGCCACGGCGGTGAGCAGTCCGAGCCCGAGGACGGAGAGCATCATCAGCGCCACCCATGGCAGCGAGGCCGTCTCGCCGAACACGGCCAGGCCCGACGGCAGCTTGCCGACGCCGACCACACCGTAGAGGACGGCCGTGCCGACCCAGGCGACACCCGCGAGGAACAGCAGGATCAGGAGGTACTGCCAGACGAGGAGAAGCCGCCACCAGACGGGGACCCGGTCCAGGCGCGGTGCGACCTCCGACAGCTCCTCGGAAAGCACCTGGGGCAGCTGAGCCGAGCGCGAACGCGCGGCGTCCCTGATTCCGTTCTGCCAGGCCTCGTGCATGCCGGAGGTCAGCCCGTCGGAAAGGGCCTGGACCGCGTTGTCCACCTCCGCCGGCTGCGCGCTGACCGAATCTCCCGCAAGACCTCGGATCTCGTCCCTCAGGTCGCTCAGGCGCAGGCTGTTGAGCGGATCGGGGCGGAGCTTGGCGACCCAGCGTGCGTACGGCCAGCCGATCCACTCGATGGACCGCACGCCGTAGACGTTCTCCATCGCCTCCCCGACCGCGGGAACCCCGACCGCGTCGCATAGGGCGTCGGTGAGGCCGATCCGGCGGGCGTCATCCACGGAGGACGCGGCGCCGGGTGCTCCCCCGTCGGGCATGACCTTCGTCAGGCGGAGCGTCAGGCGGTCAAGATCGGCCTCCAGGCGCTGGACCGCGGCTCTGCGCTTGGACACCGTCTCGGCGAGGACCGCCTTGAGACTGTCCACGCCCCTGCCCGTGATCGCGGAGGTGGCCACGATGATGGGGTTCTCGACACCCTCGCGGCGGAGCAGCCCGTCCAGGTCCGCGACGCACTCGGCCAGCTCTTCGGCCTCCAGCCGGTCGGCCTGGTTGAGCACGAAGATCGTCACTGCCTCGTGGCCGGCCAGGTCGGTCACGTAGCGGCGATGCGTGGAGGCGTCAGCGTACTTCTGCGGGTCGAGCACCCACACGACGAGGTCGGCGACCTGGATCAGCCGGTCGGCCTCGGTGTCGGTCAGCGCCCGGATGGAGTCATGGTCGGGCAGGTCGAGCAGGATCAGTCCGTGGAGCTGGCTCTCGCCCTTGTCCAGGGCGCTGGCCCGGGCGAAGCGGTGGCGCCACTGGATCTGCAGCCAGTCGAGCAGCGGGCCCGCGCCCTCCAGGCCCCAGACGCAGGCGTGAGTGCGCGCCGTGGTCGGGCGGCGCACACCTGTCGGCGACAGCTCCAGCCCGGAGATCGAGTTGAACAGCGTCGACTTACCGCTTCCCGTGCCTCCGGCGAGCGCGACCACGGTGTGGTCGGAGGATAGTTTGAGCCGGTCACCGGCGCGCAGCAGCAGTTGCCCCGAGTCGGTGAGGAGCTTGGGCTCGACCTTGCCCGGCCCCAGTTCCACGATCCGTGCCAGCGCGGCGAGCCGTCCGCCAAGACCTTGGCGTGTCTGGGTGGTGCCAACGCTCATCGGGCGACCTCGAGATTGTACGTTGCCTGGTAAAGGCGGGTGGCGGCGTTTTCGTCTGGTATGCCGGCCCCATCAAGGACCTGGACATAACGCGACGTCTCGTCGTCGAACAGCATGCCGATCCGGGCACGAAGATCGCTTCGGGCCTTGACGCCGATGTTGCGCAACGACTCGGCACCGAGCAGCGCGTGCACCAGCCGCTGCGGCAGCGCACCGGCGATGCCTCCGGCCTCGGCCGAGCCGTTGCCGAGCAGCCCTACGGTCAAGATCAACGCCAGGGACTCGACGTCGAACGAGATCACCCTGGCAACCGACCGCTTGGTCACACCCTCGGTCCGGATCAGCTCGATGATGTGGTCCTGCCAGGCGGCGACGACCCGGCTGGTCTTGCGCAGCAGCTCGTCGGAGGCGCGGCCGAGACCCGGGGTGTCGACCAGGATCTTCCCCGTGCTCTGGCGGTGCAGCCAGCGAGCGGCGGTCTCCTCGGCGGCCCGCTGCGCCGCCGATACGACGACCGACTCCAGCCCGGCCCGCAGTGCGGACTTGAGCGCGCTGAGCCGCTCGGGGGCCTGCTGAGTCGCCTTCCCCGCGAAGCGGCCGGGCTTGCGCAGGTGCAGAGTCCGCATGAGGTCGCCGGACCCGGCGAAGTCCTGCCACCGGGCGAGCACCTCACCGCGGAGCAGCGAGCCGTTCCTGGTGGTCTCCTCGATCTCGGTCATCGCATGGATATACGCGGCGTCCACGTCGGTACGGAGGTCGCTCCTGAAGGAGACCTGGGCCTCCAGCTGCTTGGCCAGCGCGGGGATACGGGTGCGAAAGCTGTTCAACGCTCCGAACAGGGTCGCCTGTACGGCCTGCGCCCGCCGCCGGTCGTCGACCGAAAGCTCGGTCAGCCAGAGCCGGAGCTCGGTGACCTCGTGGTCGGGAAGCATGCCGTCGGTGGCCTTGCTCTCGTTGATGACAAACCGGTCGACCTCGCCGAGGCCGTACTCGGTCAGCATCCTGACGAAGTGCTTGGTGACCACCTCGCGGGACTGGGGCGACACCCGGGAGAGCACGATGGCCAACCGTGCTCCGCGCTCCTTGGCCAGGCGGAGCAGTCGCCAGGCCGGTGCGTCGGCGTAACGGGCCGCGGTGGTGACGAAGATCCACAGGTCGGCCGCGTCGAGCATGCGGTGAGCGATCTCGTGGTGCTCCTCGACGACCGAGTCGATGTCCGGGGTGTCGAGCAGCGCCACACCCGGAGGGAGGCGTTCCGTGGAGACGAGCACGAGGCCGCCGGGAGCCGTATCGGAGTCGAACTCACTCTGACGCCGCAGGCTGCCGAGCAGATCTCCCTTGGCGAACCATTCGTGGTCGTCGGGGTGGCAGGCGAGGACCGGGGTGCCTGTGGTGGGGCGGCGCACGCCGGTAGCGCTGACCTTGGCGTTGGCCAGGGTGTTGATGAGCGTGGACTTGCCCGCGCCGGTCGAGCCCGCGATGACGACGAGCGCCGGGGCGGTGCTCATGTGGACGCGGGGAATCACGTAGTCGTCGAGCTGGGCCAGGATCTCGCTCTGGGTCCGCCTGGCCTCTTCGGCGCCCGGGAGGTCCAGGTTGAAGCGGAGGTCGGTGACGCTGTTGCGCAGGGCGGTGAGCGCGTTGGTCAGGGCTTCGGAGACGACGTCCGGCAGCGGGATCTCCCGCACCCGGTCGCCCTCCGTCTCCTCGGCCTCCTCGTCGCCCTCGGCCGCGCCGCCGGTCTCGTCGTCGGTCCTGTCGCTGTCCTCGACCTCAGCCTCAGAGCCGGAGTCGGCCTCGGGGCCAGGGTCGGAGCTGAAGTCGGCGCCGGAGCTGAGGTCATCCTCAGAGGCAGAGCTGGATTCGGAGCCGGAATCGACCTCGGCCTCGGGGTCGGAGCTGGAGTCGGAGTCGGCGCTGAGGTCATCCTCAGAGGCAGAGCTGGATTCGGAGCCGGAATTGACCTCGGTCTCGGGGTCGGAGCTGGAGTCGAGGGAGAAATCAAAGCCCGAACTGGATTCGGAGTCGACCTCGGAGTCGGGGCCGGAACCAGAGTTCGAGCTGGATTCCGAGTCGGCCTCAGGGTCGAGGACAACGACGTTGTCCGGCTCCGGGTCCGTATCCGAGGAGTCCAGGTCGACGCCCTCGGAGCTCGTCTCGGCGTCTGCCTCGGGTAAGTCCTCGCTTGCGTCCGCACTGCCCGCGCGGAGAGGAGGAGCGCCGGTGTCCGCGTCGGCGGGGACGGTGCCCGGAGACGGAGCTCCGATCTTCCCGCCGGACCTCCCCTCCCCGGAATCCGTCTGAGATGCCCGCTCGGTGCTCTCTGTCGCGGAGGGAGTTCGTGAAGGGGCGACACCGCCATCCGGGCGTGAGGCGCCCGTACGGAAGGCCTCCGAGGGGGAGGCATCCGCGCGGGAGACACCCGCGGGGGGAGCATCCGTACGAGAGGCGGGCGTGCGGGGTGCGACCGCAGGAGGGGCGTCCGCACGGGAGAAAGCCGTGTGGAAGGCGCCAGAGGGAGGAACGTCCGCGCGGGACGCACCCGTGGGGGAGGCATCCGCGCGGGAGCCGGCCGTACGGAAGGCATTCGGGGGTAAGGCATCCGTACCTGAGTCATCCGTACGGGGGTCACCCGCAGGGGAAGCGTTACGTGAGGCACCTGTGGGAGGAACATCCGTGGGAGAGGCGCCCGCGGGAGGAGTTCCCGTACGGGAGGTGCCCGCGGGAGGGACACTCGGACGAGAGGCGCCGGGGGAAGCACCCGGACGGGAAGTGCCCGCAGGAGGAGCACCCGTACGAGAGGCACCCGCAGGGGGGACACTCGTGTGAGAGGCACCCGGGGCGGCGCTCGGAGGCGAAGGCAGCGCGCCGCCGCTCGCCGGCGAGGCACCCGCACCGGAACCCGGCGCGTTCGCATCCCCGCGCGAAACATCCTTACCCGCGGTCAAAGAGGCAATGGTCGCCTCAGCAGCCGCAGCCGCCACACGGAAGGCGGCGAACGCATCCTCCGAAGACGACGGAGCGGCACCTCTGTCCGTACGGGAGGCACTCGCAGGAGAAACGCCCCCGGGAGAGGCACCCGCAGGGGAAGAATTACGCGAGGCATCCCCAGGGGAGACACCCGGGCGAGAGGCGCCCGCAGGAGGAACTCCCGTGCGAGAGGCACCCGCGGGAGGGACACTCGGACGAGAGGCGCCGGGGGAAGCACCCGCCGGGGAGGCACCCGGACGAGAAGTGCCCGCAGGAGGAGCACCCGTACGAGAGGCACCCGCAGGGGGAACACTCGTGCGAGAGGCACCCGGGGCGGCGCTCGGAGGCGAAGACGGCGCGCTGCCGCTCGCCGGCGAGGCACCCGCACCGGAACCCGGCGCGTTCGCATCCCCGCGCGAAACATCCTTACCCGCGGTCAAAGAGGCAATGGTCGCCTCAGCAGCCGCAGCCGCCACACGGAAGGCGGCGAACGCATCCTCCGAAGACGACGGAGCGGCACCGCCGGCGTCCTTCCCATTGGGAGCCGAGGCACGGGCCTGGATGGAGGCCGCGTCATCGTCGGGACGAATGGCGCCGAAGATGACCGTTTTCTCTCCGGGGGACTCGGCATCGTCCGGAGAGGTGTCGCCGGACGGCTCCTGAGGATTGCCGGCGCGGCGGTTGTCACGCCCACCCCTGTGAGGAGGCATGTTGGCAGCCGGTTTCACGGTACCCGCTCCGCTCGAACCATCTCGACCTCCTGGCCGACCTTCACGACATCGCCGACGATCACGATCGCAGGTGGCCGAATCCCAGCCGCGGTCACGCGCTCTGCCACCGTGGACAGCGTGGCAAAAAGAGCTCGCTGGGTGGGAAGAGTACCGTCCTGTACCACCATTACGGGAGTTTCCGGCGAACGTCCGTCTCGGATGAGCGTTTCGGCAATTGCGCCGATTCGTTCGACGGCCATCATGAGCACCAGAGTTCCAGCGGATCTTGCCAGATTTGGCCAGTCAACGGTGGATTTAGCATCACCCGGCGGAACATGTACGGAGACCACATGGAACTCCTGGCTTACGCCGCGGTGCGTCACCGGCACGTTGGCCGCGGCGGGCACCGCGACCGGACTGGTGATCCCGGGAACCACGATGACCGGGATGCCCTCGCGGGCGCAGGCGAGCATCTCCTCGCCGCCCCGCCCGAAGACGAACGGATCGCCGCCCTTGAGCCGCACCACGAACTTGCCCTGTTTCGCGTGCTGGATCAGCAGCTCGTTGATCTTCTCCTGGGCCATGTAGCGGCCGTAGGGGATCTTCGCGGCGTCGATCAACTCGACGTCCGGGGACAGCTCGTCGAGCAGGGCCTGCGGGGCGAGCCGATCGGCGATGACCACGTCCGCCTGGGCGAGCAACTGCCGTCCTCGAACCGTGATCAGCCCGGGATCGCCGGGACCGCCGCCGACCAGGGCGACGCCGACGGGCTTGGTGCGGTTGCGCCGGGCGTCGACCGTGCCGTCCCGGAGCGCTTCCACGACGGCGTCCCTGATCCCGGCCGCCCGCCGGGGGTCACCGCCGGCGGTGACCGCCACGCTGATCTCGTCCACCTTGCCGCTCGCGGGGGTCCAGGCGGCCGACGCGTCCTTGTCATCGGCGCGTACGCACCAGATCCGCTTGGCCTCGGCCTCTGCGGCCACCGCGGTGTTCACCGCGCGGTCGTTGGTGCATGCCTGGACCAGCCAGGCCCCGTCCAGGTCGCCGACCTGGTACGGCCTGGCCTCCCAGGTCACACGACCGGTGGCGATGAGATCGTCGAGAGCGTGCGTGACGCTCGTCGAGACGATGGTGACCAGGGCACCCGCTTCGAGCAGCGCCGGAACCCGCCGCTGCGCGACGCGTCCACCACCGACGACGAGCACCCGCCGCCCGGAGAGGCGCAAACCGAGCAGGTAGGGCGACATGGCGGCAAATCTCCCGTTCGCGATGAACCGTGAAGCACGGCGTGTTAATAGGTAAACCTACCGGCTAATGACGCCTTCTTTGCTGCCTCTGCGTTAACAAGGGTAAAGAAGCGGCGGACTACCATTCACCGGTACGCTCCAAGCATTTCGCAGGTCAGGCCTCCTTGTCGCTGACACCGGCCGAATCGAAGGTCGCCACCTCGTGCATGACCCTGACGGCCGCGCAAACAATCGGGTAAGCGAGCAGACCGCCCGTGCCCTCGCCGAGCCGGAGCTCCAGTTCCACCAGGGGGCGCAGGCCCAGGTGGCCGAGCGCGACGGCGTGACCCGGCTCGGCGGAACGGTGTCCGGCCACGCAGTGGTCCACGACGGCGGGGGCCAGCGCCGCCGCCGCCAGCGCCGCCGATCCCGCGATGACACCGTCCAGGATGACCGGCACCCCGGCGGCCGCCCCGCCCAGGATGAATCCGGCGATCGCCGCGTGCTCCAGCCCGCCGACCGCGGCCAGCGTCTCCATGGCCGAGGCCACCGTCTGGAACGGCGCCGCCTGCCCCGTCGGTGCCGCCCCTGCCACCGGGGCCGCCTGCGCCGTCCGGGGGGCGGCGTCCGGCTCCCGCGTCAGGCCGTTCACGTGGAGGGCCCGCCGGACCACCTCGATCTTGCGCTCCAGCGTCTTGTCGTCGACCCCGGTCCCCCTGCCCGTCGCGACGGCCGCGTCCTGTCCGGTGAACGCGCAGATCAGGGCGGCCGAGGCGGTGGTGTTGGCGATGCCCATGTCTCCGGTGATCAGACAGCGGGCGCCCTGGTCCACGAGCTCGCGAGCCACGGTTATCCCGGCCTCCAGGGCCTCGGCCACCTGCCGGGCGGTCATCGCCGGCCCCTGGGACAGGTCGGCCGTGCCGTACGCGACCTTGCTGATTCTCAGGCCGGGCGCCGGATCGAGATCGGCGGCCACGCCGACGTCGACGACCGTCACCGAGGCGCCGACCTGGGCCGCGAAGGCGTTGGCCACGGCGCCGCCCGCGAGGAAGTTGCCGACCATCTGGAGGGTGACCTCCTGCGGCCACGGGCTCACTCCCTGAGCATGAACGCCGTGATCGGCAGCGAAGATCGCCAAAGCCGCCGGGGCGGGGAGCGGCGGCGGGCTGACGGCCGCGGCTCCGGCCAGCCGTATCGCCACCTCCTCCAGCGTGCCCAGCGCGCCTCGGGGCTTGGTCAGCCGGTCTTGATGGGCTCGCGCCTCGGCGACGGCCGCCGGATCGGCCGGCCGGATCGCGGCAATGGTCTGCTCAAGGATGGTCATGCGGTCCAGTGTCCCCTGAAAGGGGCGTTTCAGGGACTTCAGGGGACATGAGGGACTCGGGGAAAAGGTCACCAGGCGATGCCACTGAGCGCCTCCTCGTAGCGTTCGATGACCACGTCGGCCAGGCCCTCGCAGTCGCCGATGACGTCGGCGCAGCGGACATCCAGGTCGGAGTGGCCTGCGGCGTAGGCCATGGCCTGGGCCCAGACGCGGTCCAGCAGGCCACCGGCGAACAGCAGGTAGGGCACGAGGATCACGCGCTTGGCGCCGAGGCGGCGGCAGCGCTCGATGCCTCCGGGAACGCCGGGCGGGGTGAGGGAGATGAAGGCGGTCTCCACCGTCATGTATTCGTGGGCGTGGGTCTCCCAGAAAAGGCGGGAGACACGGTGCACGTCGGCGTTGGTGGCCGGGTCGGTGGAGCCGTCGCCGACCAGAACCACGGCGGTCTCGCCGATGTCGATGTGCTCGGGCTCCTCGTCGAACGGCCCGGCCGCCGCCGGGACCAGCCGGAGGCTGGCGACCTCGGCCGCGGCGTCGGCCAGACGCTCGGCGAGCAGCGACAGGATGCGGGGATCAGAACCCAGCGGGCGGCCGTAGTCGCAGGTGAGCATGGGGTGCTTCTCCTGCTCACGCGCCATCGCGGAGGGAATGTCGGCGCCCAGCCACACATCTCCCGTGAGGCTCATCGGCAACGTCACCACACGATGGTGCCCGCGCGCGACCAGCGAGGAGATCGAGTCGCTGAGACGGGGCTTGGCCCTGGCGATGTATCCGCCGGACACGTCGGCCGCCGTCTGATCCAGGCGACAGCGGAGTCGGTGGATGAACCTACCGAATTCGGCTGATCCATTGTCATAGTGCGAGCCCTGCCCGATGAGCAGCAGCGGCGGTTTCATAGAGAACAGGACTCCAATGACCTTGACCTGGGATTATGCGATCGCGAGTCGCGAGGATATCCGATAACGTCACGCCATGAACAGGTAACGGATCAATAAACTTTCCCTGGTCATGTCGGAGCGGGACGGACGAAGAAGATCAAATCAACGGCGGTCGCGGATGGCACGCCCGACCGGGCCGGACGGTCAGCGCGAAGACATGGATCCGCGCGCGATCCGGAGACGTGGACCCACGCGCCTTCGGCACGGTAGCCGTGCTCGCCGGAGACGTCCAGCGCGGTCGGCGGGCCGTGGCGCCGCCCGGAACCCGCCCGGCACGCTCGCCCCGGCGGGCCGCGGCTTTCTCACCGTTCTCCGCCTCCCCCGCCGCAATCAGGCGTGGATCAGACCGAATCGGTTCTGAGCAGACCGAACACCACCAGGTCGCACGGGCCGCCCGCGTTCGTCCCGGCGGCGCGCAGCACCCCCTCCCTGACGAACCCGGCCTTCTCGGCGACCCGGAGGGAGGCGACGTTGTCCAGGTTCGCGCGGAGCTCGATCCTGTGCAGTTCGGTGGCCGCGAACACCCAGCCCGCCACGCCGCGCACGGCCTCGGGAGCGTAGCCCCGGCCGCGGTGCAGCGGGTGCACGCCGTACCCCACCTCGGTGGTTCCCGCGCCCCAGAGGGTCCTGTACAGGCTGATCGCGCCCACGATGAGCTCGTCGGCCTCCATCGCCAGATGCACGCCCTGACCCGAGCGGTGCAGCTCGTGCACCCCGTGAGCGAGCCACTGGGAGATGCCGGACGGGTGGCCGGGCGCGCTGGGCGGAAGGAACCGCGCACGCGCCTCGACCACCTCGCGGATACGTCTCTCGTCGCCGGAGGCGAAGGGACGGAGCACGAGCCGTTCGGTCTTGACGGACAGATCAGGTGCGAAGGCGGTCACACGTTTCCCTTGTCGTCTCTTGTCGCGGAGTAGGTGAGGTCTGACCGCAACCCGTGCCCGATGCCCGCCCGTCCTCAGCGGACGATCACGACCTCGAGCGTGCGCGGGCCGTGCACGCCCTCGACCCGGTTCAGCTCGATGTCGCTGGTCGCCGAGGGACCGCTGATCCAGGTCAGCGGCCTGGACGGGTCGAGCCGGGCGACGGCCTCCGGCACGCCCGCCACGATCTGCCCGACCCGCACCACGCACAGGTGGTAGTCCGGCACCAGGGTCAGCGCTCGCCGCCCCTGGCCCGGCCCGGCGTCCAGCACGATCGTTCCGGTCTCGGCGATCCCCACCGCGCAGCCGGTGATGACGCCGTCGACCGCGTCCAGCTCCGCCGCGCTCAGCACGGGCTCATCCCGCACGGCCCGTACGGCCCGCGTCCCCAGGTCGGCCGCGGCTCCCACCCCGGGACCGGCCGCAGCTTCCGGTTCAGGATCGGCCACGGTTTCCGTTCCGGGATCGGTCACGGCTTCCGCTCCCGGAACGGTCACGGCTCCGGGATCCACCGGCGCGGTTTCCGTCCCGAGAGCCGACTCCACCGCCGCGACCCATTCGCCGGGCAGTCCGTCCGGCACGACCAGCCGGGTGACCGCCTGCCGTTCCAGCGCCGCCGCGATCACTCCCGCCACCTCGTCCGCGTCCACCACGTGCACCACGGCCCGGTAGTCGGCCACCCTCTCGGCGAACCGCTCCACCACCCCGGTCAGGTCCGCCGACGTGCGGTAGGCGCGGGTGATCTCGACGTCGGGGGCCCCGGCCACGGCCGTGCGGATCCTCGACAGGATCAGCTCCCTGGTCTTCGCGCTCGCGCTCGCCCGGGGTCCCCGGTCCCGTGCCTCCGCGACGGGTTCGAGGCCGGGCCGGGACTCGGCTGCTCCGCCGCTCATCGGGCGCCTCCATCGGTACGGTTCCACCAGTCGCGGAAGGACTCGGCGGGGATGTCGGGGATCTCGCGGGTGTTGGTCCAGGCGGACAGCGGGCCGGGGAGATGTTTGGGGACGAACCTACGGAAACGACCGCCGAGACGCTGGGCGCCCGCCAGCCGTCCGGGACTGTTGAACACCCATCCGGCGGCCCTCATGCCCAGGCGCTCGGCGCGCGGATGGGGGGCCTTGGCCCGCAGGTGGACCAGGACCTCGGGGATGTCGATCGCCACCGGGCAGACGTCGTAGCAGGCGCCGCAGAGCGTGGAGGCGTAGGGCAGGGACGCGTCCAGCTCGGAGCTCATGCCGCGCAGCTGCGGGGTGAGGATCGCCCCGATCGGGCCGGGATAGACCGAGCCGTAGGAGTGGCCGCCCGCGCGTTCGTAGACCGGGCAGACGTTCAGGCAGGCCGAACAGCGGATGCACCTCAGCGCCTGGCGGCCGACCTTGTCGGCGAGGACCTGGGTGCGGCCGTTGTCGAGCAGGACGAGATGGAAGTCCTGGCCCTCCGTCGCTCCGGTCCAGGTGGAGGTGTAGGGGTTCATCCGCTCGCCGGTGGAGCTCCTGGGCAGAAGCTGGAGAAAGACCTCCAGGTCCCGCCAGCTCGGCAGCAGCTTCTCGATGCCGACCACGCTGATCAGCGTCTCGGGCAGGGTGAGGCACATCCGGCCGTTGCCCTCGGACTCCAGGACCACCAGCGTGCCGGTCTCGGCGATCATGAAGTTGGCGCCGGAGATCGCGACCTTGGTGGACAGGAAGCGTTCGCGCAGGTGGAGCCGGGCCGCCTCGGCGAGCGCGCGGGGCTCGTCGGTCAGCCCCTCGGGCGCCGCGCGACCCCAGTCGGCCATCTTGTCCTGGAAGATCTCACGGATCTCCGAGCGGTTCCGGTGGATCGCCGGAACCAGGATGTGCGAGGGCCAGTCGTCGCCGAGCTGCACGATCAGCTCGGCCAGGTCGGTTTCGTAGGCGGTGACGCCCTCCGCCTGGAGGGCCTCGTTCAGGCCGATCTCCTGGGTCGCCATCGACTTGACCTTGACCACGCTGGTCTCGCCGGTGGCCTTGACCAGATCGGCGACGATCCGGTTGGCCTCCTCCGCGTCGGCCGCCCAGTGGACGTGTCCGCCGGCCGCGGTGACGGCCTCCTCCAACTGGAGGAGGTAGCGCTCCAGGTTGCGCAGGGTGTGGTCCTTGATCTCCTTGCCCGCCTGGCGGAGCTCCAGCCAGTCGGGCAGCTCGCCGACCACGGTGGCCCGCTTGGCGCGGATCGTGTGCGTGGCCTTGCGGAGGTTGAACCTGAGCTGCGAGTCCTGTACGGCCGCCGCGGCGTTCACGGGGAACGCGGGCATGCCGAGGAATGTGTCGCCCCCGCTCATCGCACGGCCCCTTCCCCGGGCGGCGGTGTTTCACGGTCGTGGGGAGCACCGCGCCAGGAGGTCGCGGGCACCGGTGTGGCGTCGATCATCGGACGACCTCCGTGGTGGCGAGGATCTCCGCGAGATGCATGATCCGGACCCCGGTGCGCTGGCGCTTGAGGGTGCCGCCGATGTGCATCAGGCAGGAGTTGTCCGCGGCGCACAGCACCTCGGCGCCGGTGGCGGCGACGTTGCTCACCTTGTCGCTGCACATGGCCGCGGAGATCGCCGGGTTCTTCACCGCGAAGGTGCCGCCGAAGCCGCAGCATTCGTCGGCGCCGGGGAGCGGGACCAACTCCAGCCCCTTGACCTGCTCAAGCAGGCGGGTGGGACGGTCGCCCAGGTGGAGGCCGCGCAGGGAGTGGCAGGTCGGGTGGTAGGTCACCCTGTGCGGGAAGTAGGCGCCGACGTCGGTGACGCCGAGGACGTCGATCAGGAACTCGGAGAGGTCGTAGACCTTCGGCACCATCTCGGCGACCTCGTCGGCGAAGGAGACCCCGGCGGCCGCGGTGGCGGGCGTGCGGGCGCGGGCCAGCCTCGGGTACTGCTCGCGGACCATCGCGGCGCACGATCCCGAGGGCGCGATGACCGCGTCGTAGGAGGCGAAGACGTCCACGAAGTGTCTCGCCAGCCGCCTGCCCTCCGCGGGATATCCCGTGTTGACGTGCATCTGACCGCAGCAGGTCTGCGCCTGGGGGAACTCGACGTCGCATCCGAGGCGGCGCAGCAGCGTCACGACCGCCTGCCCGGTGCCGGGGAACAGCGTGTCGTTCACACACGTGATGAACAGGGCTACGCGCACGACACTCCTTTCGCTTTTTGGTCCGACCACAGTATGGTCTGACCATATTTTTTCACAAGGGGAGGGCTTTTGAGCGGATGGGAGCCGGTACGGCGTACCCGGGCGTTCGAGGATGTGATCGCCCAGATCGAGCTGCGCATCGCGGGTGACGGTCTCACGGTCGGCGACCGCCTGCCGGCCGAGCGCCACCTCGCCGAACAGCTCCAGGTCAGCCGGTCGTCCGTACGCGAGGCGATGCGGGTGCTGGAGACGCTGGGCGTGGTGTCGTCGCAGGCCGGACGGGGCCCCGACGCGGGCGCCGTACTGATCTCCAAACCCGCGGAGGCCCTGACCGACCTGCTCAGGCTTCACCTCGGACTGTCGAGCCTCTCCCTCGACGAGGTCGTCGACGCCCGGCTGATGATCGAGCAGTGGTCCGCCGCCCACGCCTCCGTGCACGGCGCCGACCTGTCGGTCCTGGCCGCCGCGCTGGAGCGCATGGAGCGCGCGACGACGGCCGAGGAGTTCGTCGAGCACGACACCGCGTTCCACGTCGGCATCGCCGAGGCCTCGGGGAACCGGCTGATCGCCGCCATCATGCTCTCCCTGCGGGACTCGCTCCGCCGCTACGCGGTCGAGGCCGTCGAACGCCTCGGCGACACGGCCGGGCTCATGGCCGACCACCACCGGATCTATCGGGTCATCGCCGCCGGGGACCCCGCCGAGGCGTCGGCCGCCGTCGAAACCCACCTCCGGTACGCCTATCCCGACATCTCACCGGCCCTCCGCCCCCGGGAACACGGAGCGGAGCCGGCCGGTCCATAACGGAAGGCCAGCACTCCATCGTCCCGGTGACGGGGTTGGCCGGCGGCGCCCCCACGCACCGTTGACCGGGTTTCCCCGCGACGGGGCCTCGGAACAACCCGATCAAAATTTCGACGACATCCCGCCGGTTCCCGGCGGAAGGCTCACTGCCCCTTCGGGACCGGGGTCAGGGACAGGTCGGGCAGCGCGGGAGGCCGGACGGAGTCGGCCGAACGGCAGGTGGCGCCCGAGCAGGAGACCAGGGCGTCGAGCTGCTGGTTGAACTGGGCGATCACCGTGAGCGGGACCTTCGCCGCGAGGTTGTGAAGCTCGTAGGGATCCCTGGCTAAGTCGTAGAGCTGGTATTCGCCGGTCGAATAGCGGACGAAGAGGCTCTGTGCGGTCCGCATGCCCGCGTAGGCGGGGACCGGGGTCTGGCGGGCCGAGCTCTGGTTGGTCGGGCGATAGAACTCCAGCAGCACGTTCTGGCGCCAGCCGGGAGGGGTCCGGCCCCGCAGGAGCGGGAGCAGGGAGCGGCCCTCGGCGAAGCTCGGAAGCACGGCTCCGCCAAGCTCGGTGAAGGTCGGCGCGAGGTCCACGCTGGCTCCCAGGTCTTCGACGACACCACCGGGCCGGACGCCCGGTCCGCGCACCACGAGAGGCACCTTGATCGACTCGTCGAACGGGGTGGTCTTGCCCTGCGCGAGCCGGTGCTGGCCCAGGTGGAATCCGTTGTCGGAGCTGAAGAAGATGTAGGTGTTGTCCAGCTTTCCGGTGGCGCGCAGGGTCTCGACCAGGGTGCCGACCATGTCGTCCACGCTGAGCATGGCCCTGAGCCGGTTGCGGTAGCGCTCGTCGATCTTCGCGATCGTTCTCTCGCTGAACAACGGCAGGGAGCGTAGCCATAGAGGCTCGTCCCTCACGTCGCTCTGGTCGAAGGAGCCGGTACGGGGGGCGATGGCGTCGGCGAAGGCGTCGCGGTGCCGGGGCGCGTAGCTGGCCGGGTTGTGCGGCCCGATCGGGGCGAGATACAGGAAGAACGGATCGTCGCCCGGCCGGCTGACGAACGAGGCCGCCTTCTGGCTGAGCACGTCACCCAGATAGTCCTGGGCCATGGCGCCGTAGTTTCTCAGCGCGCCGTTCTCGTTGAGCGTGTAGTTGTACTGCTGGTAGAGGTTGCTCACCGGCACGGCCCAGTCGTTCCAGCCCTGCGGCACGTAGGTGGGCGCGGCGACGTCGCCGGGATAGTGGTTGAGGTATTTGCCCAGCAGCCCGGTCCGATAGCCGGCCGACTGCATCCAGGTGCCGATTGTGGAACGTTCCAGGCCAGAGTTAAAGAATTTCGTGAAACCACCCTCGGGGGCTGTATTGGTCAGAACTCCATGGCTGTGGACATATTGGCAGCGCAGGATGGACGCGCGCGATGGGCAGCACCAGGAGTCCGGGACGAAAAAACGGTCGAAGCGGGTGCCGCCACGGACGAGCTGATTCCAGATATTCGGAAATTTCTGTAGATCGCCAGCTTCCAGGTCATCAACGAGGATGAACACGATGTTGGGTTTTTTGGCCGCCTGCGCCACGGCGGGAACCGTTCCCGAGGCGGCGAGGGCGAGGAGCAACATCAGGGAGAAAACCCTGCGGACAGCGTTAAGCACAGATGCTCGTTTCCCGGAAGACTGAATTTTGACACCTCCCATTCGACCAACAAAGGTAGAACGTGTTCTAATTACGAGGCGCGTATTCGGTGTTCGGAGGAGACCTCCATGAGTAGTGATCTGAAGCTTGGCCTGAATCTCGGCTACTGGCAGCGTAACTCCGACGACTCCACCGAACTCGTCCAGGCCGCCGAACGGCTGGGATACGAGTCCGTCTGGACGGCCGAGGCCTACGGCAGCGATGCTTTCACCCCGCTGGCCTGGTACGGCGCGCGGACCTCCCGCATCAAGCTGGGCACCTCCGTCGTCCAGATCTCAGCCAGGACCCCCGCCGCGACCGCCATGACCGCGATGACGCTCGATCACCTGACGGGCGGCCGGCTGCTCCTCGGCATCGGTGCGTCCGGACCCCAGGTGGTCGAAGGCTGGTACGGCAGACCATTCCCCAAGCCGCTCGCCCGCACCCGTGAATACGTCGAGATCATGCGCAAAATCTGGCGCCGCGAGGAGCCGGTGACCAGCGACGGCGAGCACTATCCGCTCCCCTACCCGGGCGGTGCGAACCTGGGCAAACCGCTGAAGCTGATCACCCGCCCCCTCCGCGCGGAGATCCCGCTCTATCTGGGCGCCGAGGGCCCCAAGAACGTCGCGCTCGCCGGCGAGATCGCCGACGGCTGGCTGCCGCTGTTCGTGTTCCCGGAGAAGATCGAGCGGATGTACGGCCCTTCGCTGGCCGGCACCGGGCCGGACTTCGACATCGCCGCCATGGTCATGACACTGATCACCGACGACGTCAGATCCGCGCTGGACGGCGTGAAGATGATGCTGACCCTCTATATAGGAGGCATGGGAGCCAAGAGCCGCAACTTCCACGCCGACATCATCGGCAGGATGGGTTACGCCGAGGCCGCCGAGGAGATCCAGGCGCTCTATCTGGCCGGACGCAGGGACGAGGCGTTCAACGCGATCCCGGACGAGCTGGCCGACGGCATCTCCCTCGTCGGCCCGGTGGGCCGGATCCGCGAGCGCCTGGAGCTGTGGCGCAAGAGCCCCGTCACCAACCTGCTGGTGATGGGCCCCCGCGACGAGGCCTCGCTGAGGACGATCCGCGATCTCGTCCTGGGCTGATCCCCGCACGCCTCCACATGGGGCCGGCCTCCCCATGTGGAGGCGTCACGGCGGATCGACTCAGAGCCCGGTTGATATATCGGTGCATCGCCTGAAACGTCGATATCCCGTCCCCAGCTGGCAGAATCCATCGGGTGACGATTCGGGTGCTCATCGCGGACGACCAGCAGTTGGTGCGGACCGGTTTTCAGATGATTCTGGATGCCCAGCAGGACATGGAGGTCGTGGCGACCGCCGCGAACGGCGCCGAGGCGGTCGAACAGGCACGGAGACTCCGGCCCGACGTGTGTCTGCTGGACATCCGGATGCCCAAGCTGGACGGCCTGGAGGCCACCCGGATCCTGGCCGGGCCGGGGGTTTCCGACCCGATGCGCGTGGTCATCGTCACCACCTTCGACCTGGACGAGTACGTCTACGGAGCGCTGCGCGCGGGGGCGACCGGGTTCCTGCTGAAGGACAGCGGGCCGACGCTGCTCATCGAGGCGGTCCGGGCCGCGGCGGCCGGGGACGCGCTGGTGTCGCCCTCGGTGACCGTCCGCCTGCTCGAACACCTGGCCCCTCCCCGGGCCGGCTCCACCCGCCCGCCCGGCGAACCGCTCACCGAACGCGAGCTGGACGTGGTCCGCCTGGTGGCCCGGGGGCGGACCAACCAGGAGGTCGCCGCCGAGTTGTTCGTATCGCTGTCCACGATCAAGACCCATCTGGGGAGCATCCAGACAAAGCTCGGCGCCAGGAATCGAGTGGAGATCGCGGCTTGGGCGTGGGAGTCGGGTGTTGTGAGCTGATTACGCGGGAGCAGACTGATTAGCGGAGGAGCAGACGGGATAAAAGAAGGGCAAGTCCTTCAGCGCATGCCGGGGGGAGATATACATGCGCTTCATCTCGTCTCCACAGAAGTCTCCACAAAAAAGGTCGGCCTCGGCCGTCTATGTGACCCTTTCCGCCCAGGTGCTCGCGACCGCCGCCCTGGTGGTGTTCGAACAGGCTCGTGGCCGGCGGCTGGCCCGGGAGATCTCAGCGCTCGGCGGCGACCCCCATGCCCCCGGCGCGCAGGCCGTCGTCGGCGCGGTCAGCCTCTTCGCCGTCCTGATCATGTTTGCCGCCGTGACCACGATCGCGGCCGTCATCGCCTGCCTGGCCTGGCTGATCCGGGCCAGACAGGACGCGGGCCAGGCCCGGCCGGCAGCGCCTTCGGTCCTGGCCGGCTGGTTCGTACCGGGGGTCAACCTGATCGCCCCGCCGGTGATGATGGATCGTCTGTGGTGGGCCTCCCGCCCGCCGGCGGATCGCCGTACGCGCTGGCTGGCGCTTCTCGCCGCCTGGTGGCTGAGCTGGCTGGCCGCCCTCACGCTGGTGCTGGTACGGCTGTTGTCGGGCCCGTCCCAGGGGGGCACCAGCCTGACCGGCCTCGGCCCGACCGAGCTGGCCGCCATCACGGTCGCCGCCCTGCTGTGCGCGGCGACCGTACGGCAGATCACCAGGATCCAGGCCGTGAGCGGCCGGCACCGGACCCCGGAGAGCCGCGTCGTCCCGCGACCCTTTCCCCTGAGCGTCTCTCAGGTCGCCACGGAGCCGGTCCCTCTCGTCGCCGCGGAGCCGACCCCGCACCTCACGTCGCAGGCCATGCCGCAGGCCGCCCCCAAGTGATCCCGCGAGTCGCCTCCGGGCGGACCTCGGCCAACGGATCGACACCGCGGATCGGCACCGCCGGGCGGGCCTGACACCGGGGCCGTCGAGACGGGCCCGACGGCGTCACGGTGAGGTTCGGCGGTGAACAGGACTCGGCGGCGTCGAACCGGGATGTCAGTCCAGCGCCCTCATCAGCAGCCAGCCCTCGGCGGCCGTGTCGAAGCGGAGCTCGTAGGTGCCGCCCCTGCCGCCGGGACCGGCCTCAAGGCGCCAGAACCGGCGCTCGCCCGGGTCACTCTCGGAGATCTTCCACAACTCGCGCGCGACCACCCAGTGATCGAGGATCCGGCGGACGGTGTGGAGCCGATCGCGCCAGACGAACTGGACCGGTTGCCCCTCCCGGGTCCACACCTCGATCGGGTCGCCATAAAGTCTGCTCAAGACATCTCTCCCCCCGCGGCCTTCGGATGAGCACCCGGGGGAAGGCGGGTTTACCTAGTCGAACATACGTTCTTATGAGCTCGGGCGCAAGTCCCCCATCTGCCGTACCAGCGGGTTGGCGTCCACCGAGTTGCGGATGCTGAAGGTCACGCTGCCCGCGCGGTAGCGGTCGTCGGACCACTCGACCGGGCGTCCCTCGTGCGTGGTGGTGACCCGGCGCTGGCGCAACAGAGGGCTGCCTCGCCGTACGCCCAGCAGCTGGGAGTCCTGCACGCCCGCCGCGACCGCGTCGATGAGGTGCTCGCCGTAGGCGAAGACCAGCCCGACGCTCTCGAAGAGCGCCTGGGTGATCGACTCGCAGTCGTGGTCGATCCGCTCGACGGCCGGGGCGATCCACCCGGCGTAGACCGTCCGTTCCAGCATCACGGGCTCACCGTCGAGCGAGCGGAGCCGCAGCACCGACAGCACCGGATCACCCGGCTGGAGCGCCAGCCGTACCGCCTCGGTGACGCTCGCGCCCAGGCGGCGCTGTTCCAGCACCTGCCCCTTGACCCGGTAGCCCATCGCCCGCGCCCACTGCGCGAAGCTGTGCAGCTCGGCGAAGCTCTGGCTGCGCTCACGGCCGAGCACGATACGTCTGGCCCCCTGCCTGGACCCCACCAGGCCCTCGGTGGCGAGTACGGCCACCGCCTGGCGGACCGTGCCGCGCGAGGCCGAGAAGCGGACGGCGAGCTCGGCCTCGGAGGGCAGCTGCGCCCCCACGGCGTACTCGCCCCGCACGATGGCGTCGCGCAGTTCTTCCGCGATGCCCACGTAACGGGCCGTCATGATCGCGCCCCCGCCGATGCCCGATCGGACATCCGCCCGAGCGCCCGGCCGGGTCCCCCCGAAAGCGCCCGATCGGCTTCCCGCCCGGACACCCCTCGAAGTACCCGGCCGGCTCCCCCTCCGGACGCACCTCGAAGTACCCGGCCGGCTCCCCCTCCGGACGCCCCTCGAAGTACCCGGCCGGCTCCCCCTCCGGACGCCCCTCGCAACGCCCGCTCGGACAACCGGCTCGATCCCCACCCGCTACACAATCTCGCTCCGCCTCTCAAATCCGTCCTTCCGCGCCCTGCCCGGCGCACAGTGAAAACCTCCATCTGTGCGCACTGGGCGGCCGATCCTGACCACACCATAGGCAAGCAGAACCGCCCATGAAGCCCCAGTCGTTGCATTTCACTGACGTACTTCGGGTGTTCACCGAACGGAAACCGACTACCGACCCGCTGGGTCTAGCTTGTTTGTACAAGTTCGTCTACTTTCGTTGCTTATTCCGCGCCACCCCCTTGGGAGACAAAGTGCTCGCATCACGAATTCGCTTCGCCGGCTTGGCCGCGTTCCTCCTCGTAGGCGCTACGGCATGCGGTGCCGCTCCGAGCACCACCGCTGCCCCCGCCGCCGACGGCAGCGCCGCGGCCGGCGTGGACGCCAAGACCGCCGCCTCCGCGGCCGACTTCGGCGGGCTGGACAAGCTCGTCGAGGCCGCGAACAAGGAGGGCAAGCTCCACGTCATCGCCCTCCCGCCGGACTGGGCGAACTACGGCAAGATCATCGCAGCCTTCAAGGCGAAGTACCCCGGGATCCAGATCGAGGAAGAGACCCCCGACGCCGCCAGCGCCGACGAGATCAACGCGGTGAAGACCCGCAAGGGCCAGGACCGCGCCCCCGACGTGCTCGACATCGCCCAGTCCTTCGCGATCAGCGGTGCCGCAGAGGGCCTGTTCGCGCCCTACAAGGTCCAGACGTGGGACAAGATCCCCGAGAACCAGAAGGAGGCCACCGGCCTCTGGTTCAACGACTACGGCGGCTACGTCTCCATCGGCTGCGACGCCAAGAAGATCACCACCTGCCCGACGAGCTTCGCCGACCTGCTCAAGCCCGAGTACAAGGGCAAGGTCGCCATGAACGGCAACCCGACCCAGTCCGGCTCGGCGTTCGCGGGCGTGTACGCCGCGGCCCTGGCCAACGGCGGCTCCTTCGACGACATCCAGCCCGGCCTGGACTTCTTCAAGAAGCTGAAGGCCGCGGGCAACTTCAACCCGGTGGAGACCACCCCCGCCACCATCGAGAAGGGCGAGACCCAGATCAGCATCGACTGGGACTACAACAACGCCGCCTACGCCCCCAAGATGGCCGAGAAGGGCCTGGACTGGAAGACGAACATCCCGTCCGACGGCAAATTCCTCCAGCTCTACGCGCAGGCCATCAACAAGGACGCCCCGCACCCCGCCGCCGCCCGCCTGTGGCAGGAGTTCCTCTACAGCCCCGAGGGCCAGAACCTCTACCTGGCCGGCTTCGCCCGCCCGGTGCTGCTGCCCGCCATGAAGGCCGACGGCTCGGTCGACGCGGCCGCCGAGGCCAACCTGCCCCCGGTGGACGGTGAGCCCGCCTTCCCGACCGAGGAGCAGGTCACCAAGGCGAAGGAAGTCCTGGCCTCCGGCTGGGGCGCCGCTGTCGCGGGCTGATCGATGACGACCGACGGAGGTACGGCTGCCCAGGGCGGCAGCCGTACCCGTTCCAAGGGATGGCTCGCCGCCCTGCCCCTGCTCGCCTTCGTGGCACTTGCCTTCGGGATCCCGGCGATCGCGCTGCTGTTCGGCGCGTTCACCGTCAAGGACCCGAAGACCCTCACCTCCTCGTTCAGCACCTCCAACCTGACCGAGAGCCTTCAGGGCAACTACCTCAACACCCTCCTCAGCAGCGTGCAGCTGTCGGCCGTGGTCGCGGTGCTCGGCGCGATCCTGGGCACCTTCCTCGCCCAGGCCGTGGTGACCTCCCGGTCCCGGGCGCTGCGCGAGTCGGTGCTCACCGCTTCGGGCGTTCTGGCCAACTTCGGCGGCGTGCCGCTGGCGTTCGCCTGGATCGCCACCCTGGGCAACGCCGGCGTCATCACCAAGGCCTTCGGACTCGCCGACGGCGGCTGGAGCCTGTACAACTTCTGGGGCCTGGCCCTGGTCTACATGTACTTCTCGGTGCCCCTGATGGTGCTCACCGTGGTCCCCGCACTGGACGGCCTGAAGCCGCAGTGGCGGGAGGCGGCGGGCAACAACGGCGCCACCACCTGGCAGTACTGGCGTCACGTCGGCATCCCGGTGCTGACGCCCTCGCTGCTCGGCGGCGTGGTACTGCTGTTCGGCGGCGCGTTCGCCGCCTACGCCACCGCCAGGGCGATGGTCGGCAGCACCGTCCCGCTGGTCACCCTGCAGATCGCGGACGCCCTGACCGGCAACGTGCTCATCGGGCACGAGAACATGGCGCTCGCGCTCAGCCTCGACATGATCGTCATCGCAGGTCTGGTCATGGCGGTCTACCTGCCGCTGCAGAAGAGGAGCAGCCGATGGTTGCGGTGACTCCGATCCTGGAGACCCCCCAGGTCGTCCCCCCCGCCCGCCGCCCGCGGCGTCCGAAGATCTGGCGCGGCGCGGTCCTGGGAATCGCGGCGATCTACTTCCTGGTTCCGCTGGGAGCCTCGTTCTGGTACTCGGTCTACAACGACCAGCAGGGCTTCTCCCTCAGCGCCTACCTGGACATCTTCAGTGCCGAGGGCTTCGGCACGAGCATGCTGCTCTCGCTCGCGCTGGCCGTCGCCACGATCGTGCTGGTGCTCGGTCTCACGCTTCCGGCGATGCTGGCCGTACGGCTCAGCGCACCCAGGCTGGGCCCCGTGCTGGAGGTGATCTGCACGCTTCCGCTGGTCGTGCCGCCGATCACCTTCGTGGCCGGGATCAGCATGGTGCTGCGCTGGGGACCCGACTACCTGGCCGCCACACCGCTGTGGGGGACCCTGATCGCGATCCAGAACGAGACGTTCCCCGTGGTGCTCGTGCTGGCCTACGTGGTGCTGGCGCTGCCGTTCGTCTACCGCTCGCTGGACGCCGGGCTCCGCGCGATCGACGTGCGCACCCTGGTCGAGGCGGCCCGCAACCTGGGCGCGTCGTGGCCGCACGTGGTGTTCCGGGTGATCATCCCCAACCTGCGCACGGCCATCGCCGGCGCCTCGTTCCTCACCCTCGCGCTGGTGCTCGGCGAGTACACCATCGCCGCGCTTCTCGGCTACCGAACCTTCCCGGTCTGGATCGTGACGATCTCCGGGGCCAACGGCCAGCTCTCCGTGGCCGTCTCGATCCTCAGCCTGCTGCTCATCTGGCTGCTGCTGCTCTTCCTGTCCAGCGCGGGTTCCAAACGAAGGAGCACCTCATGACCGCCAGCGTCGAGTTCCGGGGGTTGCGTCGTGTGTTCGGCAGCACGACCGCCCTGGACGGCCTGGACCTGACCATCGCGCCCGGTGAGCTGATAGCTCTCCTCGGTCCCTCCGGCTGTGGCAAGACCACGGCGCTGCGGTGCGTGGCGGGCTTCGAAACCCCGGACGCGGGCGCCGTGCTCGTGGACGGCAAGGACATCACCCGCCTGCCCGCCAACCGCAGGGACGCGGGCATGGTCTTCCAGTCCTACAGCCTGTTCCCCAACCTCAACGTCCGCGACAACGTGGCGTTCGGGCTCCGGGTCCGCAAGGTGCCCGCCGCCAAGCGCCACGCACGGGCGGCGGAGCTGCTGGAGCTGGTCGGTCTTCCCACGCATGCCGAGCGCTACCCGCACGAGATGTCCGGTGGCCAGCAGCAGCGCGTCGCGCTAGCCAGGGCGCTGGCGCTGGAGCCGCGCGTGCTGCTGCTGGACGAACCACTGTCGGCGCTGGACGCCAAGGTCCGCGTCACGCTGCGCGAGGAGATCCGGCGGCTCCAGCTGGAGCTGGGCATCACCACCATCTTCGTGACCCACGACCAGGAGGAGGCCCTCTCGGTCGCCGACCGGGTCGCGGTGCTGCGCAGCGGGCGGCTGGAGCAGTGCGGCCCCCCGGCCGAGGTCTACGACCGGCCGTCCACTCCCTTCGTGGCCGAGTTCGTCGGCACGATGAACCACATCCCCGGCCGGCTGTCGGGCAACGAGGTCACCGTCCTCGGCCAGCTCCTCCCGGTGGACGGCCCGGTCCCCTCTTCTTCCTCCGAGGTGGACGTGCTGATCCGGCCCGAGGCCGTGCTCGTCACCCCCTCCTCCGAGGGAAGTGCGATGATCGTGGCGTCGTCGTTCCGCGGCTCGTCCGCGCGACTGCGCGTGCAGCTGGGCGAGCTGGAGGTCCTCTCCGATGTGCCCGGCCACGAAGCGATGCGGCTGGCCCCCGGTACGCGGGTGAGCGTCAGCCTCGTGCAGCGTCCCGTCCTGGTCGCCGAACGCACCGCCGCCGTCCCCGCCGTTCAGGCGTCCGCCAAGTCGGGGAACCCCGCCGGTGTCAGTTGAGCTCCGGGCCGTCCTGTTCGACATGGACGGCACGCTCGTGGACACCGAGGGAATGTGGTGGGACGCGTGCGCGGCGGTGGCGGCGGAGCTCGGCCTGGAGCTGACCGACGCCGAAACCGGCCACGTGCTCGGCCGTCCGGTCGAGCACGTGGCGGCCCACCTCCTGCGGCGCGCCCCGTCCTCCCCGTCTTCCTCGGACACGGCCGACACGACCGACGCGCGGCTCGCCGAGGTCGGCGGGTGGCTCATCGAGGCCTTCGCGGAGCGGATCGCGGAAGGGGTGACGCCGTTGCCCGGCGCGATCCGGCTGCTGGACGACCTGCGGGCGGCCGACATGCCCGTCGCGCTGGTCAGCGCCTCCCCCCGGCAGATCGTGGACACGGTGCTGCGCACGATCGGGGCGGAGCGATTCGCCCTGGTCGTGGCGGCCGAGGACACCGTACGCGCCAAGCCGCTGCCCGATCCGTACCTCAAGGCCGCCGCCAACCTGGGCGTGGCCCCCGCCGAGTGCGTGGCCGTGGAGGACAGTCCCACCGGCCTCGCCGCCGCGCACTCGGCCGGGTGCCGGGTGCTCGCGGTCTCCGGCGGCATGACGGTGCCGGACGACGTCCTGATCATGGACAGCCTGGAACGCGTGGATCTGCCGCTGCTACGGCGATTGATCGAAGGAAGGACATCGATAGGCTGAGCCACTCATGTGACCACATATGCGGTTAGGTACGACTGTGAACAATCTCAGTCCCGGCGAATTTCTGCAGATCGGGCGATACCGCGTGCTCAGCCAACTGGGCAGAGGCGGGATGGGCACGGTCTACCTCGGCGAATCCGCGGACGGGCAGCAGGTCGCCATCAAGGTGATCAACCCGGAGTACAGCCAGCACGAGCAGTTCCGGATGCGCTTCCGCCGGGAGGCCGACGCGGCCCAGAGAGTTCGCCGGTTCTGCACGGCCGCGGTGATCGAGGCCGCACTCGACGGCGACCAGCTCTACGTCGTCACCGAGTACGTGACCGGCCCGAACCTGGAGGAGGCCGTACGGGCGCAGGGGCCGCTGCGCGGCTCCAGCCTCGACGCGCTGGCGGTCGGCGTGGCGACCGCGCTGACCGCGATCCACAGCGCCGGGGTCGTGCACCGCGACCTCAAGCCGTCCAACGTGCTGCTCTCCCCCATCGGCCCCCGAGTGATCGACTTCGGCATCGCCCGCGCGCTCGACACGCTCAGCGGGATCACCGGAACCGGCGAGATCATCGGCACGCCCCGCTACATGGCGCCCGAGGTGCTGCGCGGCGAGCCGGTCTCTCCCGCGTGCGACGTGTTCTCGTGGGGCTGCCTGGTGGCCTTCGCCGCCAGCGGCCGGCCGCCGTTCGGCGGGGAGGCGCTGCCCGCGGTGCTGTACCAGGTGCTCAACACCGAGCCCTCACTGGAGAACATGGAGCCCGCGCTGCGGGAGCTGGTGACCTACGCCATCGCCAAGGATCCCAGCCGCCGGCCCACCTCCCAGCAGGTCCTCGACCACCTGGTCGGCCGCTCCGCCGCGCCCGAGCAGACGGCCTACTCGGTCCAGGCCGCCTGGCAGCAGAGCCCTTCCACGCAGGGTCCGTCCTTGCAGGGTCCGTCCACGCAGCGTTCGTCCGTACAGAGCCCGTCCACGCAGCGTCCGTCCACGCATCGTCCGTCCACGCAGCGTCCGGCCGCCCAGACCACGCCCGCGGCGCACGAGACCGTGCCCTGGGCGGAAACCGCCGGACCGGCGGGGCAGCCTCCCGGCCCCGGCTCCGGTCGCACGGTTCCGGCGTCCCCGCGGGCCGGGCGACCGGCGGGCCAGAGGAAAATCCTCATCGGGGCTGCCGTGGCGGCCCTGATCGCGATTGGCGGCGGGCTGGGCCTGTATCTCGCGCTCTCCCCCGGCGGTCCTCCCGAGGATCTCGCCCTGCTCTACCAGGACGACTTCACCCAGAGCGGGACCGGCTGGACCGGCGGCCCCTACGATCCGGCCGTCGACAGGTACGGCTACGCCTCCGAGGGCTACTACGCCCTTGACGTGAACGGCGAATACGCCCTTCTGCGGGAGGAGGCGCCGACCGGCTTCGTGAGTGCCCCTCCGGCCACCCCCAACCCCACGGCCAGTCCCACCCCGATCACTCCCGCCCGGCTGCTTCTCGGCGTCGACGTCGGGATCCGCTCCGGCAGCGCCGGCCCGGGTGAGTACGGGCTGTTCTGCCGGGGCAAGGACGACACCAAGGCCACTCGTTACGAGTTTCTGCTCGACACCGCGGGCAACGCCCGCATCCGCAAGTCCGTGGAGAGCGCCGGAGGCGAGCTCACCAAGCCCGTCCCCGTCGACCTGCCCAAGGATCAGACCACCCGGCTCCAGGCCGAGTGCTCCGGCGACGCGGACGGTGTGCAGCTGACCATGTGGGTCAACGGCGCGCGGGTCCAGTCCGTCCGGGACACCAACCCGCTGCCCAGCGGGGAGGTCGGCATGATCGCCCGGGTCGGCGAGAAGAGCAAGGCCATCCTCAAGGCGTCGTTCGACAACTTCACCATGCACGGCCCGCTCTCCGCCAAGAGCCCCTGACCGAAAACGGGAACAACGAATGATCGGCACGAGGTTGGGGACGATCAAAGCGTCCGACTGACCGAAGGAGCTCAGCGCAATGCGTGCCATCGTCATCTCCGCCACGGGCGGGCCCGAGGCTCTCACCTACACCGATCATCCGGACCCCGAGATGAATCCGGGTGACGTCCTGATCGACGTCGCCGCCGCCGGAGTGAACTTCATCGACGTTTATCACCGGATGGGCCGCTACCCGCTGTCCCTGCCCTTCGTTCCCGGCAAGGAGGGCGCGGGCACCGTCGCCGCGGTCGGCGAGGACGTGCGGGAGTTCGCCGTCGGCGACACCGTGGCCTGGGGGAACGTGATCGGCAGCTATGCCTCGAAGGTCGTGGTGCCCGCGTCCCACCTGCTCGCCGTACCCGACGGGGTCACGGCGGAGTCCGCGGCGGCCATCATGCTCCAGGGGATGACCGCGCACTATCTGACCCACTCCACCTACGAGGTGAAGCCGGGCGACGACGTGCTGGTGCACGCCGCCGCGGGAGGAATGGGCCTGCTGCTCACCCAGATCGCCAAGCTGCGCGGCGCCCGGGTGATCGCCACGGTCTCCACCGAGGAGAAGGAGAAGCTGGCCCGCCAGGCAGGCGCCGACGAGGTCCTCCGCTACAGCGGCTTCGCCGAGGCGGTCCGCGAGCTGACCGGTTCCGGCGTGCACGTCGTCTACGACGGTGTGGGCGCGACCACCTTCGACGAGAGCATCGCCTCGCTGCGCCCGCGCGGCATGATGGCCCTGTACGGCCAGGCCAGCGGCCCGGTCCCGCCCATCGACCCTCAGATTCTCGCCCAGAGAGGCTCGCTCTTCCTGACCCGCCCCACCCTCGACTTCTACATCGCCACCCGCGAGGAGCTGACCGGGCGGGCCGCCGACCTCTTCGGCTGGGTGGCCTCCGGACAGCTCCGCGTGCACATCTCCCACCGTTACCCGCTGGCCGAGGCCGCCCAGGCACACGAGGACCTCGAGGCCCGCCGCACCACCGGCAAGGTGTTGCTCATCCCCTGAGGACCTTGAGGCCCCTCGTGCGGGACCTGGGCCCGGACTGTGGCGGCACCTTCCAGCACAACGGCAGCCCCCGGGGTGCTACGGGGCGCTGATGTACGGCTCGCCTGACGGCAACAGGACCCTGACCGCCTCGGTGACCACCGGGGACGCCACAATCGGCCCGGCGCAGGAGTTCCCGAAGGCGCTGGACAGGCTCGTCAAGGAGGTGTTCCGCGGCGGGCTGACGGGGGCCAAGCCGGCAGTGGACGGGGAGACATCACCGGACACGGAGCTCCTCGAACATGCGCGGCCAACGTTCCGTGCCCGGGATGCGCGGCTCAGACGACGAGGGTGCCGATGTCGGCGGCGACTCGGGCGAAGGCCCGGATGAGGTCGTTCTCGGCCTCGCTACGCCACACCAGGCCGAACGGCAGGGCGTCGATGTCATTTACGGGCAGGTAGGCGATGTCGGGCCGGCTCCAGAAGCGCCTCATGTGGGCGGGGAAGAGGTTGACGAGCTCCCCGGCGCTGGTCAGGGCGAGGATCTCCTCGCTGTTGCTCACCAAGAGGCCGCGTTCGATAGGGCGGCCCTTGCGGGTGTGGGACGGGAGGAAGCTGTCGGCCCAGTAGTCCGGCCTTGACGGGACGTCGCTGTGCTGGAAGTCGGCGAGTATCTCCAGCGAGACGGAGGTGCGCCGGGTGAGTTCGTGGTCGGTGGACACGGCCACCACCCGGGGGTCGGCGAACAGGACCGAGCCCACCGTCAGGTCGGGTTCTTCGACCGGCAGCCAGCAGATCAGGACGTCGACGTCGCCGCGGCGCAACCCGGCGAACGGGTCGCTGAAGGGGGCGTGCTGGATCTGCAGCTTCCACTGCGGGTGGCGGGTGCGGAAGGTCTCCCAGTAGGGGCGCAGGTCTTGAGCGTTGAGGGGGATCATGCCGACGCGTAGCACGGCGGTGACGCCTTGGGCGGCGAGTTTGGCGCGGCGCATGCCGTCCTGGAGCCCGGTGTAGACGGGCCAGAGGTCGTCGCGGAGCTGGCGGCCGAGCGGGGTCAGCCGGACCGTGCGGTTGGTGCGCTCGAACAGCGGGGCGCCGATCTGGCGTTCCTGTTTCTTGATGGCCTGGGTGACGCGGGCGGGGGTGACGCGCAGCCGTTCGGCGGTCCGGCTGAAATGCAGCTCTTCGGCAAGGGTCAGGAAGATCTCGATGTCGCGAAGTTCCACGACTCTCTCTCGCGTTAACTCGAGGGTTAATACTGCTTTGCGTACTTCGTCATTGTTCCAGATGGTTGTTCGCGTTGATCCTAGTTGCCGGGAGAGTTGGACCACTTCTGGAGTGACGACATGACGCCTTTGACAGGCAAGGCGGCGCTGGTGACCGGGGCCTCGCGCGAGATCGGGCGGGCCATCGCGCGGCGGCCGGCGACCGACGGGGCGAGGGTGCTCCCGCCGCGTCCACGACGGCGAAGCCGGGGATCGACATCTCCGGCGGGCTGACGCGGCCCGTCTTCTCCTCAGGGGGTGGCGGCGGGCTCACTCACGAGCAGCGATCAGGTCGCCCGCACCCACCCGCTTGCGGACTCGGCTTATGCCCCATCTATTTAGTGTTGCTAGGTACCAGTAGTCGGTGTTACTTTATACCGGTAGTCAGCAGCACCGAGTAGCTGAAAGGGGGGGCGCTCCATGGGCAAGCAGGTGACGGAAATGCTCAAGGGCGTACTGGAAGGCATCGTCCTGGCGATCCTGTCCGGCCGACCCGCACACGGCTACGAGATCACGGCGTGGCTGCGCGATCAGGGCTTCTCCGACATCGCCGAGGGCACCATCTACGCGCTGCTCATCAGGATCGAGCAGCGCGGCCTCGTCGACGTGGAGAAGGTCCCGTCCGAGAAGGGACCGCCGCGCAAGGTGTATTCCCTCAACGCTCAGGGACGGGCGTATCTCGAAGAGTTCTGGAGGACCTGGAGCTTCCTCACCGAACGGCTCGAACAGCTCCACGAAAGAGGAAATTAGACATGGAAACCGGATCGAACGAGCCCAAGAGCCGCTACCGGCAGTACCTGGAGGTGGTCACCGGGCCACTCCAGGACAAAAGGCGCTGGCGGCAATACAAGGCGCGCGTCAAAGAGCTTCCCGAAAACTATCGCACGGCAGTCGAAGCGCTGGAGCGATACCTGATGACCTTCGGGCCGGGAGACAGCACCGAGGCGGCTTCGATGTACGAAGACCTTGCCGACCTGTTCGAGCGGAGCGCGGCGGACGGAACCCCGATCCGCGAGATCTTCGGCGAAAACCCCGTGGAGTTCGTCGAGGCCTTCGCTCAGAACTACTCGGTGGGTTCGTGGATCGGCCGGGAGCGGGAACGGCTGACCAGCGCCATCGAGCGCGCCGCCGGCGAAAACACCGGAAAAGAAGAGAGGACCGTCTGATGACGGCACAGCAAGCCCAGGCGATCCATGTGCAGGGCCTGGAGAAGTCGTACAAGGAGCTGCAGGTGCTGCGCGGCGTGGACTTCGACGTGGCGCGAGGCAGCATCTTCGCGCTGCTCGGCTCCAACGGGGCGGGCAAGACCACGGTCGTGAAAATCCTGTCCACCCTGCTCAAGGCCGACGCCGGGACCGCCGGCGTCAACGGCTTCGACGTCGCCACACAGCCCGCGAACGTCCGCGAGTCCATCAGCCTCACCGGGCAGTTCGCCGCCGTCGACGAGATCCTCACCGGGCGGGAGAA
>NZ_FZOD01000079.1 GCF_900188345.1 Streptosporangium subroseum
CGTCCTCGACCTTGCCGACGTAACCCTTCTGCGTCAGCTTGTCGTACTCCTCGAACGTGGCGACGGTCTCAGCCTTCTCAGACTTCTCACCGTTGTAGGCCTGGTAGTCGGCGTAGGAAACTTCCTTGCCGGCGCCACCAACCTGCACACCGTTGTAAACGGTCACGAACGCGTAGTCGCGGTCGCGGTCGTTGTACACGCTGAAGTCGTAGTGCACGTAGGCGGTCTTACCGACGTAGATGCCCCACGGGGTCTTGCCCTGGTAGTAGCCGGGCACGAAGACCCACTTGTCCATGACGCTGGCGTTGGCCTTGTCGTCGTAGACGCAGTGACCGGCGGTGGCGACCAGGTTGCGGTACTTGGACTGGATCGAGGTGGCCGAGCACCAGCGCTGCTTGCCGGCGGCGTCGAGGAAGAACACCTTGCCAATGGACTTGGGAAGGTTGACGTTCTTGACCACCGAGGTGGTGGCCTTCTCCTCGCCGATCGGGGCGACCACGCCGGGCTTGCCATCGGGGGTGTAACCGCCCGAGGAGCTCAGCTTCGAGGCCGCGACGGTCTCGGTGGTGTAAGCGGTCGCCTTGGCGAAGTTGTTCGTGGTGCCCTGCGCCTCGGTCCAGTAGGCCGCGGTCTCCGCAGCCGTGGGGGCGTCCTTGGCCATCGTGTCCGAGGCCCAGTCCGGGTTGGCGTTGGCGCTAGCGGTGCCGACCAGGCCGGCGGCCAGCAGACCGGTGGCGAGCAGTGCGCCACCGGCGGGGAGGAGGATGCGCTTCAAGGGAAAACTCCTTGGTCTGATGTGGAACGCTTCTTGCGTCCCATGCGTCAGTAAAGGGAATGCCAGAAACATACAGTGTCGATCTTGGGAACCGGAAGTCGGTTCGGCATGGGAAGAACCCATCTGAGGCGCCGAGATCTTTTCGTGATGTTTGAGTGACTCTGGAAGTCCTGCCGCGTTTGAGGCCCAGATGCCCTGTTTGCCCAGATGGGCGCGAGCCTGTTGCAAAAGTTACTGATGTTGCGTAGGCGATTTGGTACGTTAAGTGATGGTTCGACTGTGATGCAGATCACATGGACCTGATGGCACCGATTCGTCCGTGGCTACGTCTAATGCCCCCGCAGACGACCCGGAGCAGAGCCCGCAGACTCCCCCGAAACGACTGCGGGGCCCGGCGCGCGCCGGGCCCCGCAGGGGTGAGACAGAAGAGAATCCTCGTCTGGGGGAGGAGGTTCTTTGGGACTAACTCACTCGCTGGCTTGCCGCCCACCGGTAGACGATGAAGGTCGACATCTTGAAGTACGGCGAGGAGATCTGGTCGTAGATCCGATCGGTGTTGGTGTCCCAGGTGAAGCTGTTGACACCGTTGAGATACCCCACGGCATGCTTGGTGTCGTAGCCGATCAACCAGGGACCGCCGCTCGCGCCGGCGGTGAACCCGCATTTCAGCGCGATGCCCTCCTCGACCAGCCGGGTGGGGGCCTGCTGCCTGGTGGTGAGCCCGTCGCACGACTTCAGCTGCTGGCCGTCGTACGGCCTGCTGCCGTCGATATGGGGAGCCGCGGGATAACCGAAGGCCAGGGTGTACAGGCGGACACCGCGGTTGACCGCCAGGCCCTGCCCGCCGACGTTGTCCTCCAGGCTCCCGACGGTCTGCATCTCGTAAGTGCCGGCCGTCTTGCTCGGCTTCCATACGAACCCGTCGTGCACGGTGACAAACGCGTAGTCGTAGTCGTAGTCACCCCGGCCGACGAAGCTCTCGTGCAGGTTCAGAGAGTGGCCGACGTAGATCCCGTACGGAGTCTCCCCCTTGTTGTAGCCCGGGATGAAGATCCAGTAGCTGGCCGGCTTGCCCTGCTTGGCGTCGTAGGCACAGTGCGCGGCCGTGGCGACCAGGTCGTGGTTGACCGATGCCACCGATGAGGCGGAACACCAGAAGTCCTTGTCACCGATCCGGAAGAACACCTTGCCGACGGTCACCGGCGAGGTTCCGGTGGCCGGAGGTCTCTTTTTCGGGAGGGTGGGCTTGACGAGCTGGGAGGAGGTGCCGGAGCTCGTCGTGGCGGTTACCGCCGGGGAGGTGACGGCCCCGCTCGCACCGGTGGACGTGGGAGAGGCCGAGGAACTGGTAGCGCTGGACTTCATCTCGGGATTGGCCGGGACGTTGTTCATGACCTGCTTGAGCTTGGCCGGGTTCCAGTATTCGGCGACCCGCTTCATGTCGGCGCTGTTCTTCGTCAGGGTGATCGACGTGATGCCGTTGGGCACTCCGTTGTAGGGGGTGGCCGCGGCGCTCCCGGCGAACGCGGACGTCATGGTCACGCATGCGGCGAGCAGAGCGCCGAGTGCGGACGTGAGTCGCCGTACGCGGGGAGACAAGAGGACCGTTCCTTTCCGAAGCCCAGAGTGAAGCAAGGTGTTAATGGGTGATTTTTTCAGATCAACTTACTTTTGGGCAGTTCCCTTTGCCGATCCGCTCTCAGTCCGTTACCCGGCCAGTCTGTCTCCGGGTGCATAAGCGGCCCGTGAGGCCCGTGGAAGGGCCCGGCGGATGCCGGGCCCTTCCACGTTCAGAACGTCAGTGACCTAGGCCGGAAGCTTCCCGGTCCAGAGGTTGGCGGCGTACTTGTAGATGCCGTAGGTGTCACCGTTGAAGTACGGGGTGGTCACCCGGTCGTAGCGACCGTTCTTGTCGCTGTCGATCGTCAGGCTCACAACGCCGTTGAGGTAACCGGTCCGCTTGCTGCTCTTGTACTGGAGCAGGAAGGGGCCACCGCTGGCGCCCGGGGTGAAGGCGCACTTGATCGCCTGCTGCTCCTGGGCCTTGTACGCCGAGACGACGGGCGCGGCGGCGGTCGTGCCGTAGCACCACTTCTGCGTCTGTCCGGAGTACGGCTTGTCACCGTCCAGGTGGGGAGCGGTCGGGTAGCCGAAGGTGAAGACCTTCTTGCCCAGCTTCTGGTTCCAGCTGAAGCCCTGGCCACCGACGTTGTCGCCCAGGCGGCCGGCGTCGGCCACGGTCGAGATGTAGTGACGGAAGATCACGTACTTCACGGTCGCGGTCTTCTTGATGTACTTCACCACGTAGTAGTACGTGATGGTGTAGTTGCCCTTGGCGTCGACCTTCTTGTAGCCCGGGCCCTTGTACGCGTCGTACTCGGTCTTGGTGACGTTCTCGATGCGGCTCTCGACCTTGGATCCGGTCTTGGGCCACGAGGCCTGGGGAAGCGCGTTGCCCTTGAGGGTGACCTTGTCGTCTTTCAGGCCGTAGACCTCGCCGGTGACCTTCTCCCAGGTCCATTTGTCGGTCTCGGACGCGACTGCCAGGGCGCCGTTGTACTGCGGGCCCACCTCGTCTTCCGAGGAGACGTTGTCGACCTTGCCGAGGCCGCCCTTCTGGGTCCACTTGTCGTAGGTCTCGAAGTCGACGTTGGTGGAGGTCTCACGGCCTACGCCGCCCTTGTCGACATGTGCCTTGTAGGTCTTGTAGTCGACTTCCTTTTCGGGCTGCTGCTTGATGCCGTTGTAGACGTTGACGAAGGCGTAGTCGTAGTCGTAGTCCTCGTAGACCGTGAAGTCGTCGTGGGTGTTGACCTTGGCGCCGACGTAGATGCCCCAGGGCGCCTTGCCCTGGTAGTAGCCGGGGATGAACACGAAGTTGTTGAAGGGCTTGTTCGTGTCGGTGTCATAGACGCAGTGGCCGGCCGTGGCGACCAGGTTGCGGTACTTCGACTGCACGGAGCTGCCGGAGCACCAACGCTCCTTGCCCTTGTCGTCGATGAAGAAGACCTTGCCGACGGTGATGGGCAGGTTCAGGTTCTTGGAGACACCGGCGGTCTTGCCGCCCTCGCCGGTCGGGGCGACGACGCCCGGCTTGCCGTCGGCGGCCGCCCTGGCGGCGCCGGTCTTGGTGAGCTTGGCGGAGACGGTGGAGTCGGCGAGATAGGTCGTCGCGGACTTCAGCTTCGAGGCCGTCCAGTAGCCCGCGATGGCCTTCGCGTTACCGGAGGACGTGAGCGCCGTCGTCTTGGCGTCGGGGTCGGGCGCGGCCTGAGCCGCGCTGGAGAAGGATGCGCCGATCATGGAGGTGACCACGAGGGCCCCTCCGAGGGGGAGGACCAGGCGCTTGACTCGGGGGTTCAATTTAGCTCCTTGTACTTCATGGATCACTCGAGGGGTCATGGATCACTCGGGACGCAATCCACACATGAGTAAAGAGATAAGACGTGACCGTACTAGGCAAAGAAGGGTTAAAAAGCCACAAAACGGGCATGGGTTCGGACCGATATGATTTCGTTATCAAATGGGTGGAACCGGAGGTTCATGATCCGCGTCTGATCTAGCTGCGCTCGGCCGTACGCGGAGTCGCACGCCGTACATGAGCGTGACCTGCGAAAACGCCGGAGGCGGTTGTTGCCCGGGCGGGGCGGCCACGGGAGGCTGAACGGGCATCCAGCGTCACGCGTAATCGGGGGATCTCATGCGACGTCTTCTCTGTCTGGTCACCGCTGGGCTCTTCCTTCTCTCCGGTACGGCCGGCGCGGTCACGGAACCGCCGCCTGACGGCTTTGATCCGTCCTCGGAGAAACCGGTTCTGCCCCATCCGGATCGTCCCGCCGGGAACGGGGCGGTTTCGAGCGCTGTCGAACCTCCATCCACCGTGAAGACGCTCACGCTGACCATCGCGAAGGGAGAGAGGTCCGCGCCCGTGACGGGGCATGCCCTGCTTCGGTGCGATCCGCCGGGCGGCACGCACTCCGACCCGGAGTGGGCGTGTGAGGTGCTGGAGGAGGTGGGAGGTCATCCCGCCGACCTCGTCCCGCCGCGGGGGGTGATCTGTACGTTGCAGTACGACCCGGTCACCGTGAGCGCGACCGGTATCTGGAACGACGAGTTCATCCGATTCGAGCGGACCTTCGGTAACGCCTGCTCGCTGTGGGCCGAGACCGGCCCGGTCTTCGCCTTCTGGAACTCCTGGGGCTGGAGCCCCAAGGGCTCGTGGCGCCCGTGGCGTCCCCGGCACCGGGGTGACACGGGAGCGGCCGGAACCGCACAGACCGCCAAAACCACTACGGCCGCCGAAGCCACTGCAACCGCTGGAGCCGCCAAGCTGTCGAATCGATGAAGGCGAAGGGGTGAAGGGACCCGGTCCGAAGACCGGGCCCCTCGTCACTCCGGCCGGCCGAATGGCCTTACAACCGGCCGATCGAGCGGGTTACTTGGTCCAGCGGTTGGCAGCGGTCGTGTAGACCTTGTGGGTGTCGCCGTTGAAGTACGGCGAGGAGATCTTGTCGTACCGGTCGTTCTTGTCGGTGTCCCAGGCGATGCTGTTGACGCCGACCAGGTAGCCGGTCCGGGTGGAGTTCTTGTACTTGAGCAGCCAGGGGCCGCCGCTCGCGCCCGCGGTGAACGAGCACTTGAAGCCGATGTGCTCCTGGACGTTGTACTTCGGTGCGGCCGGCATGGCGCCGGTCGTGCCGTAGCACCACTTCATGGTGCGACCGGTGAAAGGCTTGTCCCCGTCGGGGTGCAGGCCGGCCGGGTAACCGAAGGAGAAGACCGTGCTCTTGACCTTCTGGTTCCAGGCGAAGCCCTGGCCGCCGACGTTGTCACCGAGCCGGCCGACGTTCTTGATGAGCGGCTTCCACTTGCCGTCGGCGCCCTTCTCCCAGTTCACCTTGAACCCGGAGCTGACGTTGACGAAGGCGTAGTCGAAGTCGTAGTCCTCCTTCACGACGAAGTCGTCGTGGGCGTTGAACCACTTGGCCGCGTAGATGCCGTAGGGGTTCTTGCCGTCCCACGCCTGGTCGCCGTCCCAGTAGGACGGGATGAAGATCCAGTTGTCGTAGAACTGGTTGGTCTTCACGTCGTACACGCAGTGCGCCGAGGTGGCGACCAGGTTGCGGTACTTGCCCTGGACGGAGCTGCCGGAGCAGTACTTCCAGCTCTTCGGGTCCGCGGGGTTGGACTTGGGCAGGGTGAAGAAGACCCGGCCGACGGTGTTGGGCAGGTTGACCTGCTTGCTCTTGAGGGTCTTGGTGCCCTCCCCGCCGATCGGCGGAACCGACCCGACGGGGCCGTCGGGGCCCGCGGCGGTGGAGGGCGAACCACCCTTGACGCTCAGGTCGATGTCGCCCGTCGCGTCGGTGGCCTTACGCATCCGCTCCGGTGACCAGAAGGAGGTCGCCTCCGTAGGCGTCTCCGAGGCCTGGGAACTGATGACGTCCTTGGGGGCAGCGCCGGCGTTGGCACTGGTGGTGGCGCCGATCATTCCGGCGATCATGAGAAGGCCGGTGAGGGGGATCGTGAGGCGCCGTGCTCGGGAATTCAAGGGAGCTCCTTTCGTTCTCGGCGTGAAGACGGGACATCTTCGTGCCGGGAAAACGATCGGAACGTTACTGAATGGATCAAGCGCTCGGCGATGAAATGACGTGAAAAAGTCTGAGATGGTTCCCTTCGATGCGATCCCGTTATTAAAATAGCAATTAGTTATAGTTTAACGAATGGGTATTCATGCAGGTCAATGCGGGTTTTTGACGCCTTATCGGGCACCTCGGACAACATCGGTACCATCGATTATCGCCGGTTTCTCAAGCAACTCGGGAAACTCCGGACTATTAACTCGAACTCTGTTCTGGTTGGATGCTTTCATGAGTGGAGATGCCCGCATCCCCTACCTCGGCGGTACGGCCCCGCAGTCGCTCCTCCGGACGGCAGCCTCCCGGATCGCTGCGGGGGAGCCGTACGTGATCAAAAAGGCAGCCTGAGACATGGCCGACGGCAGATACGACATCGCCGAGATGGAGGCCCCGAAGGGCCCTCGGCGCTGGATCGGGTTCGCGGTGCTGGCCGTGCTCGTGGCCGTTCCGGTGATCGTACTGCTGGCCGATCGGCGGTCCGATGAGCTGCCGGTGTCTCCCGATCCCGTATCCATCCCGGCGCGGGTCACCGTGGAGGAGGTCCCCAACGCCCTCTATCCGAAGCCGCGGCGCGAGGACGGCAGGGAGATCCTGGACGTGGTCTTCCCCGACGGTTCCAAGGCCGAGGTCGGCTATCCCGCCGAGCTGGGCCTGGCCAAGTTGGGAGTACGGCCTGCTCAGGGGGCCTGGCTGGACGGACACAAGGATCTGTACCGGCAGCTGACCGCGCCTCCGGGAGGGCCGGCCGGGGTCGCCATGGGAAAGCCGATGATCCGGAAACTGACCGGGAAGACCACGCTCTGGCACCCCATGAGTCCCGCCGAGGGAGAAGTGCTGCTGTTCTCCTACGGCCCCTGGTACATGGCGCTGCACGACGAGAGGGACGGCATGCCCTTCGAGCAGCGGCTGCTCTGGGCCAAGAACCTGCGCGGCAAGGTGACCAAGGGCGGCTATCTCGTGCTCAGTGCCAAGCCTCCGATCCTGCTGGCGCGGGCGGGCGAGGGCCTCGAGAGCGAGCGGGTGGGACCGCAACTCTGGTTCGGCGGGGCGAGGGAGGCGTTGCTGGTGCTCGCACCGGTGCCGGGCTGCGACGTCGAGTCGATCGAGCTCTCGGTCATCCAGCAGCGACGCCGTTTCTCCGCCGAGGCCTGCCAGGACGGGGTGTACGTGGCGATTTCAGGAGAGCGTGGGTTCGTCGAACGGGCGATCAACGGCATCGTGATCAAGCAGGTGGCGTAGGGTGCGGCCATGTTCGCTGTAACCGCCACCCAGATCGATCCCGACAATCCCCTTGCCGGACTCACGCTCGGTGAACGCCCCGAGCCGAAGGTTCCCGAAGGCTGGACCACCGTCACGGTGAAGGCCGCCTCGCTCAACCACCACGACCTGTTCACGCTCAAGGGCGTGGGCATCCGCCAGGACCAGTTGCCGATGGTGCTCGGCGGTGACGCCGCCGGACTCGACGAGGACGGCAACGAGGTCATCGTGCACTCGGTGATCGGCAGCGGCGCCGACGAGACGCTCGACCCGAAGCGATCCCTGCTGTCGGAGAAGTACGACGGCACCTTCGCGGAGCGGGTGGCCGTTCCCCGGCGCAACCTGGTGCCCAAGCCCGCCGCGCTGAGTTTCGAGGAAGCTGCCTGCCTGCCGATCGCATGGCTGACCGCCTACCGGATGCTGTTCGAGAAGGCCGAGCTGGAGCCGGGCTCGACCGTGCTGGTCCAGGGTGCCGGCGGCGGCGTGGCCACGGCGCTGATCACGTTGGGCAGGGCGGGTGGTTACCGGGTCTGGGTGACCAGCCGCTCGGAGGAGAAGCGAGCCCGGGCACTGGAGCTCGGCGCCGACCAGGCTTTTGAGAGCGGTGCCCGGCTGCCCGAGAGGGTGGACGCGGTGATGGAAACCGTCGGCGAGGCCACCTGGGCCCATTCGCTGAAGGCGCTGCGTCCCGGCGGCCGGATCGTGATCTGCGGCGCGACCAGCGGCGCGGTTCCCCCGGCCGACCTCAACCGGGTCTTCTTCCTGCAGTTGTCGGTGGTCGGTTCGACCATGGGCACCCGTGACCAGCTGGGCAGACTCGCCCGCTTCCTGGAGCAGACCGGAGCCCGCCCGCTGATCGACCGGACACTCCCGCTGGCCGAGGCCCGCGAGGGGTTCGCCGCCATGCACGAGGGCAACCTGTTCGGAAAGATCGTTTTCACCCTGCCCTGACGGTTCGCTCCAGGGCGATCTCCGCGCGGGCGCGACTCGTGCGTTTCGAGGGATCGGCCGGAGATTCGCTCCAGGGCGATCTCTGTGGGAGCACGGCTCGCGCTTTTCCGGAGGCCGATCGGAGATCCGCTCCAGCGTGATTCCTACGGAGTACGCGATCGCGTCTCCCGGGAGGTTCGCTCCAGGGCGATCTCTGTGGGACGCGGCTTGTGGGTTTTGGGAGATCGGCCGGAGATTCGCTCCAGCGTGATCTCCCGGGGAGTACGGCTCGCGCCTTCGCGCGAGGCGCGAGCCGTACTCGTCTCAGGGCCGCGTGATCCGGACGGCGTCGGCGACGACGTAGCCGACGCCGGAGGTCCACCGGCTCACACCGACGACGTTGTAGTCACCGGCGTTGAGGGAGAAGGTGCCGAGGCTGCGCCAACCGCCGCCGCCGGAGCGCTGGTCGACGTACACCGTCTGGTTACCGCCGGAAGTGGCGACGATGTAGGGCGCGGAGCTGCTGTAACCGGGGTCGGCCGGATACCAGACGTCGACGCGGTAGCTGCCCGCGGTGGGAATGGTCGCCCGGAACCAGGCCGGAGGTCAGGGAAGTTCGGCGAAGCGTTCCACCTGTTTGATCTTCCCCGCGATGACGATGATGTCGTCGTAGCTCAGGACCGTGCCCGCGCCGGCGTAGGTGAACTCCTCGTCCTTGCCCTTGACGCAGACGACGGTCACCCCGTATTTACGGCGCAGGTTGGACTCTCCCAGCGGGACGCCGATGTACTCGCGCGGCGGGCGGGTCTTGACCAGCGCGTAGTTCTCGTCGACTTCCATGTAGTCGAACATGCGCCCGTTGAGCAGGTGCGCCAGCCGTTCGCCCATGTCGTGCTCGGGCAAAAGCACGTGGTGGGCGCCCACGCGCTGCAGGATGCGGGCGTGCTCGTGGTTGACGGCCCTGGCCCAGATGTCGTCGATCTCCAGCTCGGCCAGCAGGGAGGTGGTCAGGATGCTGGCTTCGAGCTCGGTGCCGATGGCCACCACGGCCCGGTAGAAGTCCGGCACCCCGAGCTGGCGCAGCGCTTCGAGATCGGTGGAGTCGGCGGCGACGACATGGGTGAGCTGGCCCGACAGGCTCTGTACGAGCTTGGGCCGGCTGTCGATGGCCAGTACTTCGGTCCCCCTGCGGGTGAGCTCCAGCGCCAGGGAACTGCCGAACCGGCCGAGCCCGATCACCACCACGGGATCGTTTCTGCTGTCAGCCAACAATGATCCTCTCCATGCCGTGGCACACCTTAACAACCCTGTTGACGGATCGCTATGCCACTCATAGGCGAGGATGTACTGACTTCCGCGGCGGCCGGCCACTTTGATGCGGGCTCGCCACGATACGAGAAGGCCGGCCTGTCAGGGGGGACCGGCTTCGAGGCCGGGCGGTTCCATGACGGCCCGGCCTTCGGCCGTACGAGAAAGGATTATCGGAGCGTGTCGCGGATACGGCGGGCGGCGTCGTAGAGCGCGTCCTGCGCGGTGGCCAGGGTCTCCTCGCTCACCTGCGCGTTCGCCGCGTCTCCGCGAACCTCCTCGACGAAGTCGGCCAGCATCTGTCCGAGCCGGGCGTCATTGGCACGTGACCCCTCTCCGGTGAAGGTGCCGGCCCAGATGCGCTTCCAGTCGTGCTTCCACTCGTTGGTCTGACGCTGCCACTCACGCTTCTGGCGTTGCCATTCGGTCTTCTGACGCTGCCACTCGGCCTTCTGCTCACGCCAGGACTCGCGCTCGTTCTGCTTGGTCTGCCTCTGGTCCTGCCGGTCCTGTTGCCCGCTGTGCTGCTGGTCCTGTTTGGCGCCCTGGCGCACGTCGCGCGCCATCTGGGTGAGCTCCTCGCGCAGCGACTTGACCGTGTCGCGCACGTCCTCCTTGACCTCGCGGGCGATGTCGCGGACGGAGTCGGAGATCTCCTGCTCCAGATCGGCGAGCTCGTCGAGCCGCGCGTTCAGCTCGGCGCGGCCCTGGTCGCTGATGGTGAAGATTTTCTTGCCGTCCACGAGCTCATGGGTGACCAGTCCCTCCTCCTCCAGGCGGGCCAGACGCGGATAGATCGTGCCGGGCGAGGGGGAGTAGACGCCGAGGAACCGGTCCTGGAGCAACCGGATCACCTCGTAGCCGTGGCGAGGGCTCTCCTCCAGCAGCTTGAGAAGGTAGAGCCGCAACCGTCCGTGGCCGAAGACCGGACTCATACCTGCTCTCCCTTCAACAGGGTGACGTCGGCGCTTATGGTGCTCACGGTCACGGAGGCCATGCCGCCACCGATCCGGCCGGTCAGCGTCTTCCCGCCCTGGGCGAGCTTGGGGAAGGCGGTACTGATCTTTCCGGAGTTGGAGCGGATCGTGACGTCGGTGTCGACCTCGTGCGGAAGCCGGAGCACGATGTCGCCCGAGGCGCTGTTCAGCGTCACGTGACCGGTCGGCGGGAGCTCCAGGTCGGCGGTGATCCGGCCGGAGACGGTGGTGGCACGCAAGCGGCGGGGCGTGCCCTGCGCCACGGTCAACTCGCCGGAAATGCTCTTGAAGGACAGGTCGCCGACCAGATTGCGGCTCTCCATGGTGCCGGAGACGGTGTCGGCGTGGATCTCGCCGCTCACCCCGTCGAGCACGATCTCACCGGAGACGCTCTTGACCGAGGTGCGGCCCTCGAAACCGGCGACGACGGCGGAGGCGGAGACCACTCCCACGTTGATCGGGCACTCCTTCGGCACGGTCAACGTCAGCGTCGCCTCCCGCTTCCCGGGACGCAGCCAGCCCAGCACTCCGTCCCAGGTCAGGTCCTTGTAGGTGACGGTGAGTGTCCCGTCATCCTCATGGGTGACGATCAGCGGTGGGTTGCCGACCTCGGTGACCTCAAGGGTGGGAGGGCCGTCGCTGGCCAGCACCGCCAGCCTGCCCGCCACGATTCGTACGTTGAGCTTGCTCACGGACTCGAAGGTGAGCTGCTCCGGCTTCTCGATGATCCATTGCCGCATATTCGTGACCTCCTTATATCGGACACGATATGTCGCGTCATGCGAGAGGTCAAGATATATCGTGTTTTGCTTTCCTGGACGGTTGTCCTGCCGGCCTCGACCGCCGGTTCGAGCCATCGGTGCGCGCTACCGGTCCGAGCCGCCGACGTGGACTTCCGGTCCGGGTCGGCGGTGTGGACCGCCGGCTCGGGCTGCCGGCCCGGGTTCGTGGCTCCGGTTACTCGTCCTCGTCCTCGTCTTCGTCAAGCCGGGCCAGCCACGTGGCCAGCCGCTCCACCGGGGTCTCGAACTCGGGGTTCAGGTCGACGAACTCGCGTAGCCGTTCGGCCAGCCAGACGATGTTGACCGTTTCCTCTCCGCGGCGCTCGACGAGCTCCTCGATACCCCGATCGGTGAAGTACATCGTTCTCCTCGTGGTGGCGTCTGCCGTCACCTGTCATAACGGGGAAGTCCCCCGCAGGGATCCCTGCGGGGGACTTCGGGATGATGCCTGCTTCGCTGTCTCCGACCCCTAGCCGAAGATCTCGCCCAGTATCTGCTGCAGCTCCGCATCGTGCGTGGAGTGCGAGCCCGAAGCGGGGGAGGAGTTCGCCTTGCGGGAGACCCGCTTGATCGAACGCCCTCCGAACGCATTGGGGTTCTCGGCCAGCCTCAGCGTCAGGAACGGCCACGGGCCCATGTTGATCGGCTCGTCCTGCGCCCACACCAGCTCGATGTCACCGGCGTAGCGGTCCAGCTCGGCGAGGAGCGGGTTCGTCGGGAACGGGTAGAGCCGCTCCAGACGGACGACCGCCACGTCGTTGCGGCCCTGCTTGTCACGGGCCGCGGCGATGTCGTAGTAGACCTTGCCGGAGCAGAGCACGACCTTGCGGACGCCGCTCGGATCCACCGTGGTGTCGCCCAGCACCGGCCGGAACGACCCCGAGGTGAACTCGCTGACCGCCGAGACCGCCGCCTTGTGCCGCAGCAGCGACTTGGGCGTGAAGACCACCAGCGGACGGTGCCGCTGGGACTTCGTCTGCCAGCGCAGCAGGTGGAAGTAGTTCGCCGGGAGCGTCGGCTGGGCCACGGTCATGTTGTCCTGGGCGCACATCTGCAGGAAACGCTCGATGCGTGCCGAGGAGTGGTCCGGGCCCTGGCCCTCGTGGCCGTGCGGCAGCAGAAGCGTGACCGAGGAGCGCTGGCCCCACTTCTGCTCACCCGAGGTGATGTACTCGTCGATGATCGACTGGGCGCCGTTGACGAAGTCGCCGAACTGCGCCTCCCAGGCGACCAGCGCGTCGGGACGCTCCACGCTGTAGCCGTACTCGAAGCCGAGCGCGGCGTACTCGCTCAGCAGGGAGTCGTAGATGTAGAACTTCGTGGTGCCCTCGTTGAAGGCCTTGAGCGGGGTGTGCTCCTCGCCCGTCACCCGGTCCACCAGCACCGCGTGGCGCTGGGTGAACGTGCCTCGCCGGGTGTCCTGGCCGACCACGCGGACGGGGTGACCGTCGATCAGCAGCGAACCGAAGGCCAGGGTCTCGCCCATGCCCCAGTCGATGTGATCCTCGGAGACCATCTGGCCACGGCGTTGCAGCACCGGCAGCAGACGCGGGTGGACCGTGAAGCCCTCCGGCATGTTGAGCTGGGTCTCCACGATCCGCTTGACGGTCTCCTCGGAGATGCCCGTCGGGTGGTCCTCGTGCGACCAGGGAACGTTCTCCCGGTCGATCGGGCGAGCGAACTCGCCGGTGGGCTCCTTGACCGCCGCGCGGGTCTCGGCGAAGGCGTTCTCCAGCTTGGCCTGGTAGTCGCGGAGCGCGCCCTCGGCCTCCTCCACCGTGATGTCGCCCCGGCCGATCAGCGCCTCGGTGTAGAGCTTGCGGGTGGAGCGCTTGGCGTCGATCAGGTCGTACATCAGCGGCTGGGTGAAGCCCGGGTTGTCGGCCTCGTTGTGGCCCCGGCGCCGGTAGCAGATCAGGTCGATCACAACGTCCTTGCGGAACGCCTGGCGGTATTCGAACGCGAGGCGCCCGACCCGGACCACGGCCTCGGGGTCGTCCCCGTTGACGTGGAAGATCGGGGCCTGGATCATCCGGGCCACGTCGGTGGCGTACACGCTGGACCGGGAGCTCGCCGGGCTCGTCGTGAAGCCGACCTGGTTGTTGACCACGATGTGGACGGTGCCGCCGGTGCGGTAGCCGCGCAGCTGCGAGAGGTTCAGGGTCTCGGCCACGACGCCCTGGCCCGCGAAGGCCGCGTCGCCGTGCACGAGCACGGGCAGGACGGTGAAGCCCTCCTCGCCGCGCTCCAGCAGGTCCTGCTTGGCGCGGACCACGCCCTCCAGGACCGGGTCGACCGTCTCCAGGTGCGAGGGGTTGGCCACGACCGAGGTCTTGAGCTTGGAGCCGTCGGGAGAGACGAAGTCGCCGGACGAGCCCAGGTGGTACTTCACGTCGCCCGAACCGTGGGCGCTGCGCGGGTCGAGGTTGCCCTCGAACTCGCCGAAGATCTGGCCGTAGGACTTGCCCACGATGTTGGCCAGCACGTTGAGGCGGCCACGGTGGGCCATGCCGACCACGGCCTCGTCGAGATCCTCCTCCGCGGCGGCGCTGAGCACCGAGTCGAGCAGCGGGATCAGGGACTCGCCGCCCTCCAGGGAGAAGCGCTTCTGGCCGACGAACTTGGTCTGCAGGAACGTCTCGAACGCCTCGGCGGTGTTGAGCCGCTCCAGGACCCGCAGCTGCTCCTCGCGGTCGGGCTTGGCGTGCGGACGCTCCACCCGCGCCTGGATCCAGGCGCGCTCCTCGGGGTTCTGCATGTGCATGTACTCGACGCCGATGGTGCGGCAGTAGGAGTCACGCAGCACGCCGAGGATCTCGCGCAGCTTCATCAGGGGCCGGCCGCCGAAGCCGCCGGTGGCGAACTCGCGCTCGAGGTCCCACAGCGTCAGCCCGTGCGATTTGATGTCGAGGTCGGGGTGCTTGCGCTGCTTGTACTCGAGCGGGTCGGTGTCGGCCATCAGGTGACCGCGGACCCGGAAGGCGTGGATCAGCTCGATGACCCTGGCCGACTTGGCCACGTCGTCGTCGTGCGTGGCGGAGATGTCCTGGACCCAGCGGATCGGCTCGTAGGGGATCCGGAGGTCTTCGAAGATCTCGTCGTAGAAGCCGTCCTCGCCCAGCAGGAGCCGGTGGACCTGCCGCAGGAAGTCGCCGGACTGGGCGCCCTGGATGATCCGGTGGTCGTACGTGCTGGTGATCGTCATGACCTTGCTCACCGCGAGGCGCGAGAGCGTCTCGGGGGAGGCACCCTGGTACTCGGCGGGATACTCCATCGCGCCGACGCCGATGATCGTGCCCTGTCCCGGCATCAGGCGCGGCACGGAGTGAACGGTGCCGATCGTGCCCGGGTTGGTCAGGGAGATCGTGGTGCCGGCGAAGTCGTCGACCCCGAGCTTGCCCGACCTGGCCTTGCGCACGACGTCTTCGTACGCGACCCAGAACTGGCGGAAGTCCATGTCCTCGGTCGCCTTGATCGACGGCACGAGGAGCTGGCGGGTGCCGTCGCTCTTCGCGATGTCGATGGCCAGGCCCAGGTTGACGTGCTCCGGCTTCACCAGGACAGGCTTGCCGTCGACCTCGGCGTAGGCGTGGTTCATCTCCGGGAGGAGATGGAGGGCCCTGATCACCGCATAGCCGATCAGGTGCGTGAACGACACCTTGCCACCGCGACCACGCGACAGGTGGTTATTGATCACGATGCGGTTGTCGACGAGCAGCTTCGCCGGGACCGCGCGCACGCTGGTCGCCGTCGGAACCTCGAGGCTGGCCTCCATGTTGGCCGCCGTTCGGGCGGCCGCCCCACGGAGTCGGACTTCCTCGGCGCCGGCGGGCAACTTCGTCTCCTGCTTGGGTTGGGCCGCGGGGGCGGCCTTGGCCCTCGGCGCGGGGGTCGGCTGTGCGGCAGGCGGGGTCGCCGGAGTCGCAGCGGGTGGGCTAGCGGGCGCGGCTGTGGCCGCTCCCTGGGGTGCGGCTCTGCCGGACCCGGAATCAGGGGTGTAGTCAGCAAAGAAGTTCCACCAGGCGCGGTCCACAGACTCGGGATCCTGGAGGTACTTCTGATACAGCTCGTCGACAAGCCATTCGTTTTGACCAAAGGCTGCCAGCGGGTTTGTCCGCGACGACTCAGACGACACGGCGGAAATCGCCTCTTCCGCAGATCGGCGTTGATGAAAGAGAACCTGTCCAAGGCTACTCGCCTCGGCCGGAACCTGCGCCAGTCTGAAGCACAGCTTCCGCGTCGATCCTCTCAGCACAGTCTAAAACGGTCACTCCTTGCAGATCTGTTACGCCACTCCGGTCCTGGTCAACCGTCTCCGACGAGACGGGACTCGACGCGGACTTCCGGAGTGATCTCCTCCAGCATCTTGACGAGTTCTTTTCCCGCCGCGTCCAGCTCCTCCAAGGACATGGGCGCGAGCCGTTCCAGTAGGAACAACGCGTCCGTGGTCTCCTCGGTGATGCGGGTCCTGACGCACTGCCGCCAGTTCCAGCGGCGGCAGGTGACCCCGCTGTCGTCCCGCCAGACCACCTCGCCGATCTCCGGATGGTCGATCGCCGGCTCGCCCTTCTCGACGACCTCGAACGACTCGTCCCCACTCGCACGGATCAGCCTGGCCGTGCCCTCGTAGTGGCCCAGGTCCTCCCCGCCGATGGGCAGGCCGTGCCTGACGCTGATCGCGTTGTAGGCGTCCACCACCAGGTTGATCTCCGGCAGCGGCATACGCCTGACCAGCGCGTCCACCGACGGCCTGGTCCGCTGCGGCTTCGCGCCGAACGCCCGGTAGGCGTCTCTCCACGCCTCGACCTTCGGGTCGTCGACCGCCACGGCCTTCTCCGCCGCCTCCGCCAGCCAACTCCGCGACCTGTCGTCGGTCGCCCCGTTGCGCAGGCCGTACACCCCCATCACCAGCACCGCGAAGTCCGGCCTGAGCGCGCTGACCGCGGGGTCCACCCATATGTCTTCGATCACGCCCCCAGCTTAGGTCGCGCGAGTCTCCCTACCTGCGACTGCGACGGAGCCGGCTCTCCGGATACATGCCCGGTTCGCGATCGTGTCAGGCGGCCGCGTGAGGTGTGAACGTGACGTTCAGCTCGGCTTCCAGCGCTCTGGCCAGGCGTCGCAGCAGCGTCAGAGTGGGAGTGACCCCTCCGGTTTCCAGGCGAGATATCTGAGGTTGCGTCATGCCGGCCCGCTCCGCCAACTCCGCCTGCGAGAGACTGAGTTCCATACGGCGGTTGTATACCCGCTGTCCCAGAAGCAGCGCCTCGCGAGCTTCCTCATAGGCATCGGCACGACGCTCAGCGCCTGTCCGCTCCCATTTGGCATGTGTCACGGTGGTCACTAGTCCTTCCAAACGCGGTCGTAGATCTCCGAGGCGACGGTATGACGGATCTCACACTCCACCTGTGCCCGCCGGGCTCGCTCGACCTGGCCGATTTCCTTGCGGCGTGTCTTGAAGAAGACCGTGAGGAGAATCACCCGCCTGCCAGGAGCGAGCCAGTAGGTGATCCTTACCTGGCGCCGTGTGAGCGCAAGACGTAACTCTCGTAGCCTGCCTCCAAGGTGCTTGGAATACGGCTCGTCGAGTGTCTCTGCCTGTTCGGCGAGGAGGTCGGCCAGGGCTTCAACCTTTACGTAGTCGCGCTCGGACAGCGACTCGAGCCAAGACTGGATCTCGGGCTCGATCTCGATGACATATAGCCTCACGATCCGTGAAGCTATATGCATTCGATTATATAATCAGTGGTACGTCAAAACCAGTGAGACTGAAGCGAGAGATGGGCGGATTTGTCGCGGCGCTATGACGGATCTCACACTCGCTCCGTGTCCGGCGGGCTCTCCTGCCTTGCGATGGTCGGCCCCATCGGGCCAGAGACTGATTGTGCGTGGACCGTCGGGAATTCGGCCGTGTGACCGCCGGCAATAGGTGCGGGCGGGAAGGGGGCGACTTCGCCCTCGAGGGCGTGCCGGACACCCGGGCCGCATCTTTCGGGCAGGTCGAACAGCCAGGTGGCACCGGATCTCAGGAGCCCCTGGCGAAGCGTCAGGCACAGCCACACCAGGAGTGCGGTCATCGGGAGCGGTTCGGCGACCGTGAGCGGCAGCCGTAGCCTGCCGTCCATGCCGGTGGACAGGGCCGGCAGGAGCGCCTGGTGCAGTAGTGCGAGCAGGGGCATGTGGATGATGTAGACGGGCAGGGTGTTGCGTCCGAGTCTCGCCAGCGCGTCGCCCAGGGGCGCCCATCGGCTGATCTGGGCGGCGGCGTGATCGCCTCCGGGACGGGCACGCCCGGTGGGCGGGCAGGACGACGCATGGAGGCACCTCCGGGGGCTCGGTACGCCGCAATGGCGCACGTCAGCCACCCTGTGCCGAGCAGATGTCCGTATTGCCGAGACTGCGTATCCGCAGACGCTCAGCCATGTATCGGCCGCGTACCGAGCGGGATTCGCCATGCCCGCCGCTCCGATCGGCGTAGCGTGATCGGTATGACGCCCATCGTTGACCCCGCCGCCGACGCAGGACCGGACGACGTCGACCCGGTCGCCGCGGTCATCCTCGTCTGCACCGAGTACGCCGCCCACATGAGTCTCCTGGCCGACCGGCTGACGGGGCTCGAACTGACCCGTGAGGAGTGCGAACAGGTACTGGCCGCCGTCGGCTACGCCACGACCGCCTCCACCCGGCTCGTCAAAGCCGTCACACCCCGCCTGGACCCCGCAGAAGGGGCCTGATCGCCCGGGGCGGCCGCCGAGGAGGGCGGCCGCCCCGAGAGGTCAGCGGCAGAGGGTTCCGTTGAGGAGGAACCGTTCCGGCCTGAGGTTGGGGCCGGGGGCCTCGGCGCCGAGGAAGCCGAAGGTGATCGAGTCACCGGGTTTGATGGTCTTGTTCCAGCCGAGGTTCTTGGCGGTCACGGTCGCGCCGCTCTGGGACAGGTCGGCGCTCCAGTGACTCCGGACCTCCTGCCCGCCGGAGAAGGACCACTTCAGGGCCCAGCCGTTGATCGCCTTCTTGCCGGTGTTGACGACGGTGACCTGGGTGTTGAATCCGCCCGGCCACTGGTCGTGGAGGGTGTAGGTCACCGTGCAGACGCCCGCGGGGGCGGGTGTGGCGAGGAAGGACGAGATCCAGGCCAGCGGGGAGTTCCAGTTGATGGTCAGCTCGTTGGTGGACCACGACTCGATGTCGTCGATGTAGCAGAACTGGGGCGCGCAACCGCGGAGCTTGGCCTGGGCCACCGGATCCTGGATGCTCGAGTTCGGCCCGCCGGACAGGGTGCCGCGCGGCGGGTTGGGCAGGGCGGCGTCGAGTTGGTGGGCGTACCAGCGACTGTGCTGGTTCTTGGAGGCGACCTCGCCGTAACCGGTCACGTAGGACTGGTTGAGGGCGTTGCGGCCGAAGAGGTAGTCCATCCCCTCCAACACCCCGTCGCGGTATTTCGCCTCGCCGCCGATGTCGTGCGCGACGGCCATCACGACCATGTTGTTCAGCACCAGGTTGTTGGAGCCCCAGTCGAAGTCCGGCGGGTTGTACGGCAGGCCGTACGGGTGCGCCTTCTGGACGGCGAGATACTTGTCGGCGCCCTCCAGCACCGACCGTCGCACCCGCGCCCGGTCCGGAAGGGCGTTGGGCACGCTCGCCAGCTGCAGGCGGCCGAGCTGGGCGGTGTTGCCCCAGTCGAATCCGCGGTCGCGCCAGATGTCCCCGGTGTGGTGCGGGGAGGCGAGCACGTAGTCCCTGAACTCCTTCTCGCCGGTCGAGATGTAGAGCTCGGCGGCCGCCCAGTAGAACTCGTCGGTCACGTCGTTGTCGTTGTACGCGCCGCCGCCCACCCCGTCGGCGGGGTCGGCGTACCGGGCCGGGTCGGCCTTCGCCGCGGCCCAGGCCTTCCGGGCCGCCGCCAGGTTCCGCGCGGCGAACGCGGCGTCGTACGGCGCGAACAGCCGGGACGCCTGGGCCGCGGTGGCGGCCAGGTTGAGGGTGGCGGCGGTGGAGACCGGGTGCAGCTCGCGCCTCTGCGGGTCGAGGTGGGGCAGGAGCGGCAGTCCGGTCCACGCGGCGTCGTGGATCTTGTGGTGGGCCATCCCCGCGTGCGGCCTGCCGTCGGGGACCTGCATGCTGAGCAGGAACTCCTGCTCCCAGCGGGCCTCGTCCAGGATGTCGGGCACCCCGTTGCCGCTCTCCGGGATGTTCAGGTCCCCGTCCTTGTGGGTCCCGTCGGTCTTCGAGCGCTCGAAGGCGGACATCAGCTGGTGGACGGAGATGCCGCCGTTGACGACGTACTTGCCGTGGTCGCCCGCGTCGTACCAGCCGCCCTTCACGTTGAGCGTGTAGTCGCAGACGCCGGGCTGGCACGGCACCGCGACGTCCCCCTGGTTGGGGGCGGTCCCCACGTGCCCGGCGGGCCTGCCGTACCCCGGGCGCAGGGCGTCGAGGATCGGGGTCCCGCTGCGCTGCGTGTAGTAGAACTTCAGCGCGTCGGCCCTGAGCTCCTCGTAGAGGTTCGCGCCGATGTCGAACGGGCGGCTGGTCTCGCCGTCGGCCTCCAGCGTGTAGCCGGTGCCGGGGGTCGTGACCGCGCCGAAGTCGATCGAGTGCACGTTCTGGCGCGAGCTCGGGTCCACTCCCCGCGGGACGGTGTCGCCGTGGGCGACGGTCGCGCCCCCACGCCTCAGCGTCCAGCCCACCGGCTCGGTCTCCTCGGTGACCACGGTGGCGTTCTTCGGCCCCGAGGGCAGGTAGCCGACCATGTTCACCCGGACGCGCGGCCCGGTGTCGGGCTGGTAGACGTCGGGTTCGGCCCCGCCCTTGAGGGAGACGTTGTCCACGCAGAACCTCCAGGGGGTGGCGCTGCCCCCGAGCTGGAACGCCACCTGCCCGTTCGGCAGGTCGACCGGCGAGGTGAACGTGTAGGCGTAGTCGTTGCCGGACACGCTCAGCTCGGGGTTGGCCGACAGGTACTGGGTGTAGGGGTCGACCGGGAGCTGGATGAGGGCCTTGGCGACGCGGCCGGGGGTCGCGATGCCGAAGAAGGAGTATTCGTACGTCTCGTCCTTGACCAGTGCGACGTTGTCCTGGCCGACGATGACGTCCCACGGGTTGACGGTGCCGCCGGGGACGTCGGCGCAGAGCCGGCCGCCGTCGACCTCGAGCGCGGTGTTGCCGGTGCTCCACCACGGAGCCGTACCGGTGTCGAAGGTGCCGTTGACGATCTGTTCCGGGCCGTCGGCGGCGGCGGGTAGTGGTGTCAGTGGGGTCAGGGTCACCAGGGCGGCGGCCAGGGTGAGGACGAGCCAGGCAGGTGGTCTGATCACGGGGGGTCCTTTGAGCGAAGGGTGCGTCCGCATGTGGGAGCGCTCCCACGCCGAGATCCCACACCGAGATGCGCCGATGTTTCCAGCGGGTTTCCCCAGCGTCAATGAGCCGCCCCCGGCGGTTGACCACTGACCGGGCGAATGACCGATTTGCCCGATGAAACTTTCAAGCGATCAACCCGGTGCCCCCCTCGATGATCGCTTGGTCTTCTGGGTGAGCCGGGTGCCCGGCTTGGATCGGGAGGCATCTCTTTCTCGCCCGCCCCATCGGGCGAGACCGGAGGAGTGCCGCTGCGCGAAGGGCCGGCACTTTCGGGAACGCCGGATACGCCAAAGATTCCCCGGTTCGACGAGAAATGATGGGGCCGATCCGCACATAGGGAGGATGCCCGTATTTCGCGCTGACAGAGGAGACCGGTCATGGGAACCGCCCGTGGATGACGAACGGCCGGCCAGATTCGAGACCGTCTACCGGGAGGCCTACGGCCTGATCACGGCCTACGCCGCGCGCCGCTGTGACTCGCCGCAGGACGCGGCGGACGTGGTGGCGGAGACCTTCGTCGTCGCCTGGCGGCGGATCGACGAACTGCCGCCGGGGGAGGAGGCCACGCCGTGGTTGTACGGCGTGGCGCGCAAGGTGCTGGCCAACCACCGCCGCGGCGAGGTCCGCCGCCAGGCACGCAGCGTCGAGCTCGACGCCGAGATGGCCGACCTCTACGGAGACTCCCCCGACAGCGGGGTCGAGCTGAGCGTGATCGCCCAGGTGTTCCGGACCCTGTCCGAGGACGACCGCGAGCTGTTGTCGCTGGTCGCCTGGGAGGCCCTGGACCGCGAGGAGATCGCCACGGCGCTCGGCCTGTCGCGCAACGCCGTACGCATCAGGCTCTATCGCGCTCGCAGACGTTTTTCGCGTGCGCTCACCGAGGCGGGCGTCCGGCTCACGTCAGAGAGCCGGCTGGTTCCGGCGGGGAGGTCGCTGTGAAGAACATCGACGAGATCAAGGCCACGGTCGGACCGCTGGCCAGGGTCGAGCCCGGAAAGCCGGGAGGCGGCTCGTCCGGCGCGGGGGCGCGGACGCTGCTGGCCTCGATCACGGCCGATGAGCCCGGCACGGTTGTCGCCGAGCCACGCAGGACCCGCCGCTACGGTCCCCGGCGGCTGGTCCTGGGCCTGGCGGCCGCGGCCGTGCTCGCCACGGGTGTCGTGGTCGGCCCGAGCCTGCTGGAGGACGGCCGCGGCGCGGCGTCCTCCTACGCCGTCACCAAGGACCCCAACGGGATCGTGTACATCACGGTCCGCGATTTCCGCGACGCCGCAGGACTGACGGAGCGGTTGCGGGACCTCGGCGTCCCCGCCGTCGTCAACTACGTTCCCCAAGGACAGAAGTGCCGGGAACCGCGTGCGACACCCGTGACGGACATTCCCCCGGGCCTGTACCACCCGCCTACGAACATTCCGGGTGAAGAGCACGGCCCCGGCTGGCAGATGCAGATCAACACCAAACTCTTCAAGCCCGGTCAGACCTTCGTCTGGACCATGACGACCACCTCCGGCGGGGGGAGCAGTACCGGCACCATCCTCATGAACGACCCGGTGGCGCCCTGCGTGCTCGTACCCGACGACACCCCCGCGCCGAAGGCGGTTCGCCCGGACGCCCGCCTGGCGACCACCAAGGGTCGTTCGCTGGCGGGGTTCCGGGTGGACGAGAAGACCGTGGGCGAGGTGGTGCCGGAGATCAGGAAGCGAGGGTTGAAGGTCACTTATCTGATCATGGCCGTCGCTCCGGGAAACCCGGGGGGCTTCGGGGAACTGCGCATACAGGACACTCCCGTCGGCGACGACTGGATCGTCTGGGAGGCGGAGGAGGTCGTCCGAGGGGCGAAGGAGACCCCCACGGGGGTGATCCGCCTGCTCGTCACCGACAGGCGTTACGACAGGAACCCGGTCTACGGCGGCCCGCGCGACGACGTCGTCACCGACTAGCCGCGAACCTTCCGTGCGGCTCCGCGGCCTGCTCGCCCGGCGGGTCGCGGTCGCCGTCCACCCCGGCAGGTCCCGTACGGCGTGCCGTACGGGACTTTTGCTCTGTCAGGACGCCTCCCCCGTGGGGGGAGGCGAGGCCGTCAGGCCGCCGTCCAGTCGATCTCCGGGCCCTGCGGCACGATCTGGCTCGGATTGATGTTCGTCTGGGTGATGAAGTAGTGGCGCTTGATCTGGTCGAAGTCGGTGGTGTCGCGGAACGCCGGGATCGCGTACAGCCGGCGGGCGTAGGCCCACAGCACCGGATAGTCGGTCAGGCGGCGGATCGCGCACTTGAAGTGGGAGTGGTAGACCGCGTCGAACCTGGCCAGCGTCGGATAGAGCCGTACGTCGCTCTCGGTCAGCGCGTCGCCGTGCAGGTACGGCCGGCCCGCGAGCCTCTCCTCCAGCAGGTCGAGCGTGGCGAAGACCGTGGTGACCGCGTCGTCGTAGGCCTCCTGGGAGGTGGCGAACCCGGCCTTGTAGACGCCGTTGTTGAACCCGTCGAAGATGACCGTGTTCAACGCGTCGATCTCCTCGCGCAGCCCGGCCGGGTAGAGGTCGGGCGCACCCTCGGCGTGCCACGGGGCGAAGGCGGTCTCCAGGGTGAGGGTGATCTGCGGATAGTCGTTGGTGACCAGGCGCTTGGTGGTGACGTCCCAGACGCAGGGCACGGTGTAGCGGCCCTGATAGTCGGGGTCGGTCGCCAGATACAGCTCCGAGAGGTATTCCATCCCGGTGACCGGATCGCCGCCGGGGACGCGCCAGCCCTTCTCATCCCTGATCGGGTCGACGATCGTCACCCCGACGACGTCCTGAAGACCCAGGAGTTCGCGGACGATGAGCGATCGGTGCGCCCACGGGCAGGCGTAGGAGGCATAGAGCTGATATCGGCCGGCCTCGGGCGGATATTCGCCGTCCGCCTCGATCCGTGCGGTGAACCGGTTGGGCTGCCGGACGAAGCGTCCGCCCTCAGCAATCTCGCGTCCCAGCTTCATGCGTCAACCGTACGGGACCCGCACAGAACATGATTCGGGTCTAACGCCACCATCATAGTGGGAGAAGGGGTATTTCATGTAAAGCAGGTAGGGAATATTGACTTAGCGCGGATCCGTGCGTAGCTTTTCCGGTATGGGCCTCTATCTGACCAGGTGCGCACATGTCGACTTCTGTCGCGTGTTCAGCGCTCAGTGTCCGTGATCACGAACCGACGCCACCGCCCCCCTCCCACTCTCCTGGACGCCTCTCGTGATCACGATCAGAAATGTCCTTACCTCCATGTCACTCGTCGTCACCCTCGCCGCCTGCGGTGGGGAGACCTCCGCGAAACCCGGTGAGCCCGAAACCCTGGAGCTCCGCTACCAGGGGAGCGTCGGCGCCGTCACCTTTCCCGAGCTCGCCGAGGAGCTTGGCTACCTGAGCCCCCTCAAACTCGCGTGGATCGGCAACACGATCTCCGGTCCACAGGACATCCAGGCCGCCGCGACCGGGCAGACCGACTTCGGCGGCGCGTTCAACGGCGCCATCGTCAAGCTCGCCGCGGCCAAGGCCCCGATCAAGGCTGTGATCGGCTACTACGGCAGCGACAAGGACAGCTACGTCGGCTACTTCGTGGCCGACGGCTCACCGATCAAGGGCCCGCGCGACCTGATCGGAAAGAAGATCGGGGTCAACACCCTCGGGGCCCACCTGGAAGCCGTGGTCAAGGAGTATCTCAAGCGCGGCGGCCTGACCCCCGAGGAGATCAAGCAGGTCGAGCTGGTCGTCGTGCCGCCGGTCAACACCGAGCAGTCGCTCCGCCAGGGTCAGATCGACGTGGCCGCGCTGAGCGGCATCCTCCGGGACAAGGCGCTGAAGCGCGGCGGCATTCACCCTCTCTTCAAGGACATCGACCTGTTCGGCCCCTTCACCGCCGGCAGCGTCGTGCTCACCGAGAAGTTCATCAAGCAGAACCCGGCCACCGTCAAGAAGTTCGTGGAGGCCTTCGCCAAGGCCGTCGAGTGGACGCAGACCCACTCTCGTGAGGAGGTCATCGCCAAATCGAAGGAGATCATTGCCAAGCGCAAGCGGAACGAGGACTCCACCGCCATCGAGTTCTGGAAGAGCAGCGGGGTGGCCAACAAGGGCGGAGTGATCGACGCCAAGGAGTTCCAGACCTGGATCGACTGGCTGGAGCGCGAAGGCGAGATCAAACCGGGTCAGGTCAAGGCAGAGGACGTCTTCACCAACGAGTACAACCCGTTCGGAGGCACCCAGTGAAGATCCAGATCCAGGGGGTCGGCAAGAAGTTCCGCGTCCGCGACGCGGACCGGCTGTTCACCGCCCTCGACGACATCACCCTCGACGTACGGGCCGGGGAGTTCCTCACCCTGGTCGGGCCCAGTGGCTGCGGCAAGTCCACGCTCCTCGACCTGCTCGCCGGGCTGGACTCCCCGACCACCGGCCGGATCCTCCTGAACGGGACCCCCGTGAACGGTCCCGGCCTCGACCGGGGGATCGTCTTCCAGCAGTACGCGCTGTTCCCCTGGCGCACGGCGCTGTCCAACATCGAGTTCGGGCTCGAGGCGAAAGCCGTGTCGAAGAAGGAGCGCGCCGAGCGGGCCAGGACCTACCTGGAGCTGGTGGGCCTGCGCGGGTTCGAGAACCGGTATCCGCACGAACTCTCCGGGGGTATGCGCCAGCGTGTGGCCATCGCCAGAAGCCTGGCGTTCGACCCGGACGTACTGTTGATGGACGAGCCGTTCGCCGCGCTGGACGCGCAGACCCGCGAGTCGCTCCAGGAGGAGCTGCTGCGAATCTGGGAGAAGACCGGCAAGACAATCGTGTTCATCACCCACGGCATCGACGAGGCCGTCTACCTCGGCCAGCGGGTCGCGGTCATGACGTCCCGCCCCGGCCGGATCAAGCGGGTCGTGGACGTGGAGTTCGACTCCCGCGAGGGCGATCTGCGGGCCGACGCCCGCTTCGGCGAATACCGGCACGAGGTCTGGACGCTGCTCCGCGACGAGGTCGCGGCGGCCAGAGCCGAGGAGGCGGTTTCCGTTGGCTAGCACCCCGACCAGTGCTCCCACCGTGAGCGCTCCGGCCGATGCTCCCGCCGTCGCCCCGACCGCTTCCCCGGTCCGGTTCTCCGCCGACGCCCCTGCCGGCCCCTCGGCCGCTTTCCCGGCGCGTCCCTCCACCGACGCCTCAACCGCCTCCCCGGCCGGAGCCCCGGTTGCGGGCGCCCCCTCGGCGCCGATCCCCGCCGTCCTGCGGGAAGCGGTCGCCGAAGCCTCGGAGAGCTCTCTCACCGGCCCGAGCGTGGGCCGGCGCCTGTGGCGAGGCTCGGTGCGGGTGGCCGGATCGGTGGGACGGCGCACGGTCGCGGTGGCCGCGCTCGCCGCGATCTGGGAGATCCTGCCCCGGCTGGAGGTGGTCGACCCCACCTTCCTGACACCGCTGTCGGGGGTCCTGGCGGCCTGGTGGGACCTGCTCCTCTCCGGTGAGCTGCTCGACCACACCCAGGCCAGCCTGATCCGCTCCCTGTCGGGACTCGCACTGGCGATCATCGTGGCCATTCCCCTCGGCCTGCTGATCGGCTGGTACAGGCCCGTGGCCGACCTGCTCAACCCGGTGCTCGAACTGTTCCGCAACACCGCGGCGCTCGCCCTGCTCCCGGTGTTCGTGCTGATCCTCGGACTCGGCGAGACCTCCAAGATCTCGATCATCCTGTACGCCTGCGCGTGGCCGATCCTGCTCAACACGATCGCCGGGGTGAAGGGCGTGGATCCGCTGCTGATCAAGTCGGCCAGGTCGATGGGGCTGCCCCCGATCCGGCTGTTCCAGAAGGTGATCCTCCCGGCCGCGGTGCCCACGATCTTCACCGGCATCCGGATGGCCGGGGCCTACTCGATCCTCGTGCTGGTCGCCGCCGAGATGGTCGGCGCCAAGGCCGGCCTCGGCTACCTGATCAACTACGCCCAGTTCAACTTCCGGGTGCCCGACATGTATGCGGGAATCATCACGATCTCCGTTCTCGGGCTGCTCTTCAACCAGTTCCTCGTGCGCCTGGAGCGCCGTTTCTCGACGTGGAGGACCACCTGATGACCACGCGACCAACACGGCAACTGCACCTGAACGCCTTCCTGATGGGCGTCGGGCACCACGAGGCGGCTTGGCGGCACCCGCGCACCTCCTCCGCCGACGTCACCGACGTCCGTCACTACCAGCGTCTCGCCCAGGTCGCCGAGCGGGGCAGGCTCGACTCGGTCTTCTTCGCCGACGGGCTGGCCCTGCGGGGCAACGTCAGGCACAACGCGCTCGGCGGGCTGGAGCCCCTGACCCTGCTGGCCGCGCTGGCCGCGGTCACCGAGCACATCGGCCTGATCGCGACCGTCTCCACCACCTACAACGAGCCCTTCCACGTGGCCCGCAAGTTCGCCTCGCTGGACCACATCAGCGGCGGCAGGGCCGGATGGAACATCGTCACCTCCGCGAGCGAGGCCGAGGCGCACAACTTCGGCATCGAACGCCCGACGCACAGTGACCGCTACGCCCGCGCCACCGAGTTCCTGGAGGTCGTCACCAAGCTCTGGGACAGCTGGGAGGACGGCGCGATCCTGGGCGACCACCACAGCGGGAACTACGCCGACACCGACAGGATCCACACCCTCGACCACATCGGCCCCCACTTCCGGGTTCGCGGCCCGCTCAACACCTCCCGCCCGCCGCAGGGCCACCCCCTGCTGGTCCAGGCCGGATCGTCCGAGGACGGCAAGGAGTTCGCCGCCCGCTTCGCCGAGGCCGTCTTCACCGCCCAGCAGACCCTCGCCGACGGCCAGGACTTCTACGCCGACCTCAAGTCGCGCCTCGGCCGGTACGGCAGGAGCGAGGACGAGCTGCTCATCCTCCCCGGCATCTCGCCGATCATCGGCTCCACCGAACGGGAGGCGCTTCAGTTAGAGAGGGAGCTCGAAGAGCTGATCATCCCTGAGTACGGCGTGCACCAGCTGTCCAACATCCTCGGCGTGGACCTGTCGGACCATCCGCTGGACGCGCGCCTCCCGGAGGTGCCCCCGGCGACCGACGGCCAGCAGAGCCGGGTCAAGCTCGTCACCGATCTCGCCGAGCGCGAGCAGCTGACCCTCCGGCAGCTGATCGGCCGTCTGGCCGGAGGCAGGGGCCACCGCGTGGTCACCGGCACTCCCGAGCAGATCGCCGACCAGATCGAGGAGTGGTTCGTCAACGGAGCCGCCGACGGCTTCAACATCATGCCGCCGGTCCTTCCCGGCGGTCTGGAGGACTTCGTCGACCACGTCGTCCCCGAACTACGACTCCGCGGACTGTTCCGCACCGACTACGAGGGCCGTACCCTGCGGCAGAACTATGGCCTGGCGCGTCCGGGCTCCATTTTCGACCAGAAAGTACCGGTGGCCTCATGAGCATCGTGATCGTGGTGGGAAACCCGCGGCCCGGGTCGCGCACGTACGGGGTGGCCGTCCGGGCCGCCGAGACCGTCGCCCGCCGAATCGGAGACCGTACGACCCCCGAGGTCGTCGACCTGGCGGCCCTGGCGCCGCGATTGTTCGCCCCGGAGGCGTCGGGGACTGTGGAGGCCGCGCTGGAGCTGGTCGCCGGGGCGGACGTGCTGGTGGTGGCGAGCCCGACCTACAAGGGCACCTACACCGGCCTGCTCAAGGCCTTCCTCGACCGGCTGCCGGGCGGCGCGCTGGCGTCGACCGTCGCGCTCCCGCTGCTGGTGATGGGGGACGCGCGGCATGCCCTGGCGGTGGAGGTCCACTTCCGGCCCCTCCTGGTCGAGCTGGGCGCGACGGTTCCCACCCCCGGCCTGGCGCTGCTGGAGTCCGAGCTTCAGGAGCTGGAGCCCGTCCTCGATCGCTGGGCCGCCAAGGTCGCCCCTCAGGTAGCCGCTGCACTCAGGGAAGGTGTTTCCACGTGATATCGGGAAGAAAAGATGTTGTGAATGGGTTACCGACCTTAAGTGTGGTTAATGCCGCCAAGGAGGAAAAGGTGACCGAGCGAAGAGCCTTGGTCGCACCAGACGAACTGTTGAGCGAGGGATCATGACGGAGACCCTGTCCGGCCGGGCAATCGACGCTGAGCGGTTTCGGCAGGCACTGGCCGTTCACGCGGCCGGGGTCGTCGTGGTCACCGCTCAGTGCGAGGAGGTCCCGGTCGGTCTGACGGCCACCTCGTTCTCCTCGGTCAGCCTCGCGCCTCCCCTGGTCTCCTTCTACGTGGACCAGTCGTCGACCACCTGGCCCTCGCTCCGCCAGGCGGGCCACTTCGCGGTGAACGTCCTGGCCAGCGACCAGGCCGAGCTGGCCTCACGCTTCGCGAGGAAGGGCGTCGACCGCTTCGCCGCCCCCACGGACTGGAACCCCGGCCCCCAGGGCATCCCCCTGCTGAGCGGGGTCTCCGCCCAGCTGATCTGCGCCCCCCACTCCACCGTCGACATCGGGGACCACATCCTGGTCGTCGGCCTCGTCACCGAGACCAACCTCGGTCCCGGCGGTCGCCCGCTCCTCTACCATCAGGGCCGCTTCGGCCGTTTCACCCCTCACGCCTGAGTCCCCGCGGGGACACCCCGTCATTGAGGCGTTCCCCGCGAGGTCACAGCGCTCCGGCCCGGACTCACCGGCTCCGGCTCACAGGCCCGGTCCCATCGCCGCGACCGAGCCCGTGGGCGTGGATGACAGGGTGGACCGGTCCGAGTGCGAGTGATCAGACGTGATGACGCCTTTTGTGAGGACGGTGATCCCTCCTCATGCGCGAGGTCCCGCATTGTTGTTGTTGTTGGTGTTGTTCACGGGCCTGTGCTTCCTCGGGCTTGGGCAGCGGCCGTCTTCGCCGACCCTCTGGATGAGCACGTTTGAGGTGCTGGGACCCACCAGGAGTGTGCCCGTGTAGGTGGCGGTGATGCGAGCGGTCCTGTCCCTGGGGAGGTTGGGGGCTATCGTGGCCCTCGCGGTTCCGACCCCGGATGCGACGAGCGGAGCCGAACCCACCACGACTCCGCGATCCCTGAAGAAGACCGTACCCGTGGGAACGGTCCCGTTCGAAGATCTCACCGTCGCGACCAAGACGATCGGCCCCCCTCGTCTCACAGGGCAGGATGAGATCAGTGTCATCGTGGTCGTCCCCGGCGGCGGGACCTGGCAGAGGGGCCGCGTGACGGTGTTCGTGTCCAGGGTCACCGCGGCGGTGCGGGCAAGGAGACGGCCGTTCACGGTCACGCCGGTGGTCGCGGTGATCGAGGCCTGCGCGAGGATGGTTCCGACGAAGCTGGAGTTGGTTCCCAGCGTGGCCGAGCTGCCGACCTGCCAGAAGACGTTGCACGCCTGGGCGCCCCCGATGAGGGTCACCGTGCTGCCCGAGGCGGTGATGAGGGTGGACGCGGCCTTGAAGATGAAGATCGCGTTCGGGTTTCCCTGCGCGTTCAGGGTCAGGTTTCCCGTGATCCCGAAGGTGCCTGCGGCGGAGTTGTAGACTCCCGGCGTCCGGGTGGTCCCGCCGAGCTCCGTCGGGATGGTGGCGTCGGCGGGCTGCCCCGCGGCGTTGTTGTACGCGGTGGTCAGGGCAGCCTGGGCAGCGATGGCGGCGGCGTCGTTCGAGTGGACGGTTCCGCCGATGACAACGCCGGGCGGAAAGCCGGTCACCGCCGTGCCCGGGCTCACTCCCAGGTCTCCGGTGATGATGGAGGGGCCCGTGTTGGTGACCGTCGACGCGGCCAGAACCGCGAAGTTGGTGGCCGCGCCGAGCGGCACCGGTGCCGCCACCGCGCTCGCGGTGTGCGGCGTCGTGACGACGATCCCCGTCGCCAGCATGCAGGTGAGAGCCGTTGCCAGCCGGAAACGAAGGGGATGTCGCCCGGCGCGAGGACGAATGGCGTTTATCATAAAGCCGTCCTTTTCTTTTAGTATTCCGCAGTCAAGGCGCATTATTGATGATGTGCCATGACATTTGATCCTACTAACCAATGCCGTCTGCCTCGTTTTCCGACATGCGCGATTTTTGGGACCGTTTAAATTTCGCAATAAAATGAGATATCGCTTTATTTCGGAAGTCGACCGCTTCGCCGCCCCATCGCCTGGCGCCCCAGGGCACTTCCCTGCTGAGCGGCGTCCGCGCCCGGCTGATCCGCGCTCCCCACTCCACCGTTGACATCGGGGATCACATCCCGGTCGCCGGCCTCGTCACCGAGACCGACCTCGGCCCCGGCGGTTTTACCTTCAGGGCCGCCTCGGCCGTTTCACCCCTCACGCCAAAAACTCCCGCGGGGGACGCCCCGTCATGGGACGCCCCCCGCGAGGACGTATCGCTTCGGTCCGGATTCACCTGTGTGGCCGGACCCCCGGTCGCGTGAGAGACGCGGGCACATCCGCGTGTACGCGGTCAGAAGTGACGGTGCCCCCCGCGGTGCCCCCCACCTCCGCCTCCGAAGGCACTCGCATTGTTGTTGTTGTTGCCGTTGTTGGTACCGCCGTGGTGGTGGTGCCTCCGTCCTCGGTCGCGCACCCAGCATGTGCTACCGGCACCGACGCGCAGGTTGAGCGCCCGCGAGGTGCCGGTACCCACCCCCGGGCCGCCCTGGAAGGCGGCGGTGATCTGCCATCTGCCCGCAGGAAGGTTCGGGGTGAGGACGGCCTGCCCGGAGGCGTTGAGCGCAGCCGAGCCGATGACGGTCGTCCCGTTCCTGAAGACGACCTGACCGACGGGAATGGGCGGGTTCGAATCCGTTCTCACCGTCGCGGTGAGGACGACCGGGCCGCCCCGCGTTCCCGAGCCGCACGACGAGGTCAGCGTCACCCTGGTGGCCCCCGGGGCCGGAGCAGCGGCCGCTGCCGGAGCCGAAGCCGAAGCCGCAGCCGGAGCCGAAGCCGAAGCCGAAGCCGGAGCCGGAGCCGCTGCCGGAGCCGCTGCCGGAGCCGCTGCCGGAGCCGCAGCCGCGGTCAGGCCGCAGTCGGCCCGTACGACGGCGTTTGTGCTCAGAACCACCGTGCCGGAGCCCGCGAGGACGCGGCCGTTCACGGTCGAGTTGGTGCCGAGGGTGGCCGAGTTCAGCGCGAGGATGTTCCCCGTGAAGGTGGTGTTGGCTCCCACCGCGGCCGAACCGGCGACCTGCCAGAAGACGTTGCAGGCCCTGGCTCCCCCGGCGAGGACCACCCTGCTGGACGCGGCGGCGACAAAGGGGGTGGCGGCGGCGGTGGTCTTGAAGATGAAGATCGCGTTCGGGTCTCCCTGCGCGTTCAGGGTCAGGGTTCCCGTGATCCCGAAGGCGCCCGTGGTGGAGGCGTAAACCCCCGGCGTCCGGGTGGTCCCGCCGAGCGCCGCCGGGATGGTGGCGTCGGGAAGCTGTCCCGCGGCGTTGGTGTAGGCGGTGGCCAGGTCGGTCTTGGCCTGTATGGCGGTGGCGTCGTTCGCGTGGACCGCCCCGGCTATGCCGCCGGGAGGAAAGCCGCTCACCACCGTGCCCGGGCTCACTCCGACATCTCCGGTGACGATGGTAAAACCGGTGTTGGCGACCGATGTCCCGGCCAGGATCGCGAAGTTGGCGGCGGCGCCGAGCGGCACCGGTGCTGCCACCGCGCTCGCGGTTTGCGGTGCCGCGACGACGATTCCCGTTGCCAGCATGCAGGTGAGAGCCGTTGTCAGCTGGGAACGAAGGGTGTTTCGCGCGGCGCGAGGACGAATGAGGTCTAACATAAAGCCGTCCTTTTCTTTTAGTATTCCGCAGTCAAGGCGCATTATTGATGATGTGCCATGACATTTGAGTCTACTAATCGCCGCCGCCGCCATCGTTTTCCGACATGCGCGAGTTTTGATCCTGCCTAAATATCACAATAAAAGGTGATTTAGCTTCCCCTGAGGGCCGATTGTTGTCGCCGATGCGGGGGGATTTTCCAAGGCAGGCGAGGATGCGCCGAAACAAACGTGCGCGCAACAAGTGCATTTGACTTGATCAGGATATTTTAGGTTGATGTCGGCTTTCTCGGGATATTCTTGCCGGTCGTGAAGCCGTGTCATTTATGTTGACCAATGGCTTGCTTAAGATGAAATGGCGCGCAAGATATGAGAATCAATGTGAATGGCGAAATTACATTTTAAAACAGGATAAACCAATTACAATTTATGTATGGGCGCGGAAGAGGCCGGGACGCCTCCGGGAGGGGTCGGAGGCGGGGCCGCCGGGCTACGCGGCCGTCAGGCGATGCGAACCGTTCCCCGGCCGGTGGCGAGAGGAAGATCGAGAGCGGTGTGGATGCCGGGTGGCGCGGCGCAGACCGCCGCCACGGAGTTGACGGCGTGCGCGGCGGCGCCGGCCAGGCCGTGGGAGATCTCGCCGACGCTGAGCGTCATCTGGGGGATGCCCTCGATGTGGATGCTGAAGCCGGGCTCGGACCAGCGATGGACCTTGGTGGCGTCGGCCTTGTAGACGCACTCCACCGTCATGAAGGGACGGCCGCGGACCAGGCCGGTGAACGTCCAGCGGGACGCGCACACGGTGTCGACCCTGACCAGGCCCGCGGAGATCTCGAACTCCTCGGTGGCGAGCTCGAACTCGTCGCTCTCGTCGACCCCGTCGAGGACCACGTTGAGGTTCTCGGCCACGAACTGGACACTCTCGGCGAACAGCGAGCGCTGGAAGGCGCGGAACGGGCGGACCGCGGCGGTGTAGTCCTTGGCCGAGCGGGTGAAGCCGAACAGGTCCACCACGATCTGCCGGGACGGGTGACCTCGGAAGTCGGAGGTCTCCCGGACGTAGATGTGGTCGACCCGGCTGGACAGGCCGGTCAGGGCGAGTGGGAGTAGGTCGCTCATGAACCCGGGGTTGATGCCGGTGCCGTGCAGGGATGAGCCGCCGGTACGGCAGGCGGCCTCCAGCCGCTCCACCACACCCGGGCCGTAGCACTTGGGATAGACGAATCCGGTGGTGGTGATGACGTTCTTGCCCGCGGCGAGCAGGGCGCAGATCGTTTCCACGTCGGTCTGCTGGTCACCGCCGAAGTAGGAGGCGGGCAGCGGCATGTGAAGAACGCAGTCGGCGTCCAGGGCGAGAATCTCGTCGACGTCGTCGGTGCAGACGATGCCGGCCTCGGGAAGGCCGACGAGTGTCCCCGCGTCCTGGCCGACTTTGTCAGGGTCATAGACGAGCACTCCGGCCAGGTCGAACTCGGGCCGGGTGATCACATTGCGCAGGGAATATCGACCGACGGCGCCCGTGGCCCATTGGACCACACGAAGGGGCGGCGATGAGGGCATGCAGGGCCTCCAGCCCGGGTTTTTGGGCGGGGGCGTACTGAGAGAAAGTGAGGAGTGTCGTCATTGACCCTCGCCCGGTGCGGGGCAAAAACTTTAGCAGAAATTAATATGCTCGGTGACTATCCGCGACGATCCGACAACATGTGGCTTGCATTCGATGGCATAAGGGGCACCGGGAGAGCTATTCTCCTGAAGACTAGAACTATATTCTCGTGGGAGGGTTGCGGATGTCAGAGTTGCGGTTTGACGGCAAGGTCGCGGTCATCACCGGCTCCGGGCACGGTCTCGGACGCTCGCACGCGCTGTCGCTGGCCGAGCGTGGCGCCAAGGTGGTCGTCAACGACCTGGGCGGGATGCTGGACGGCACCGGCGCCTCCGCCGGGCCGGCCGCCGACGTGGTGGAGCTGATCAAAAAGAACGGCGGCGAGGCGGTCGCCAGCACCGACAACGTCGCGACCCCCGAGGGTGCGAAGGCGATCGTGCAGGCCGCGATCGACGCCTTCGGGCGGCTGGACATCGTCGTCAACAACGCGGGCATCCTGCGCGACAGATCCTTCGGCAAGATGAGCGTCGAGGAGTTCGACCAGGTTCTCGCCGTTCACGTGCGCGGATCGTTCCTGGTCAGCCGCGAGGCCTTCCCCTACCTCAAGGAGCAGGGCTACGGCAGGATCATCAACACCTCCTCGCCCGCGGGCCTGTTCGGCAGCTTCGGCCAGGCCAACTACTCCACGGCCAAGATGGGTCTGGTCGGACTGACCAAGACCCTCGGCATCGAGGGCGCCAGGGCCGGGATCAAGGTCAACGCGATCGCGCCGATCGCCTGGACCCGGATGACCGAGTCGATCCTCCCCGCGGAGTTCGAGGCCAAGTTCACCGCCGAGGCGGTCAGTTCCCTGGTGACGTTTCTGGCGCACGAGTCCTGCGAAGCCAGCGGTGAAACTTTCAGCGTCGGCGCCGGGCGGGTCGCCCGGGTGTTCGTGGCGGAGGGGCCCGGCTGGAGTCAGGACGACCACACCGTGGAGGACATCCGGGACAACTGGGAGGCCATCATGGCTGAGCAGCCCTATCTGTCCCCGATCGTTCTCGGCCAGCAGGCGGCCGCCTCCATGAAGGCCATGCTCTGAGAATCTGACACTTTTCCGAGCTCAAGGGCGCCCTCTCAGGTGAGGGCGCCCTTTCTGCTGTCCATCCGCTGTCCGAGGCCGTGAGGTATTCCTCGCGCCGTGACGCTTCACCGCCTCCGGTGGGGTTCGGATTGAATCAGCCAAACTTTTGCTTGACCGTCGGCATAACTGGTCTTTATTATCCGGAAACAAGGAGGAAATCGGTCGGAAATCGACAAATGTTAGTAACATCCTCCGATTTTTCCCGGCACTTCGGGCCTCCGATCAGAAGTCGCCCGGCCCGCTCCGCAGGTCTCACCCCCAGGAGATTCCATGCGTCGCCTGCTCATCGCCCTTATGGCTCTGCTCCTGTTACCCATCAGTACGGCGAACGCGCAAGCCGTACGGGCAGCGGCGGACTTCCGCGTGCTGCTGTTCACCGAGACCGCCGACTACGTGCACGGCTCGATCGCGTCCGGCGTCACGATGGTCCAGCAACTCGCCGCCGCCAACAACTTCGAGGTCGTCCAGTCCTCGAACTCGAGCGTGTTCAACGACTCGAACCTGGCCACCTTCGACGCGATCATCATGCTGCAGAACTCCGGCATGGTCTGGGACAACGACGCCCAGCGTCAGGCCACCCAGAAGTTCGTCAACGACGGCGGTGGGATCGTGGCGATCCACAACACCACCGACATGAACATCGAGAGCCAGTTCCCCTGGTGGGATCAGCTCGTCCTGGGCGGCGCGCACATGACCGCGCACTCCAGCATCGTGCAGGGCACCGCCAAGGTCCTGGACAAGAAGCACCCCTCCACCGTGGGCCTGCCCGACCGCTGGACGCGTACGGAGGAGTGGTACAACTTCGACAAGAACATGCGCGGCGACGTCCACGTCCTGGTCACCGCCGACGAGACCACCTACGACGCCGGCGGCAGCAAGATGGGCGCCGACCACCCGATCTCCTGGTGCCGCAACGCCGAGGGCGGCCGCGTGTGGGCGACCGCGATGGGCCACGAGAACGGCTCCTACAGCGAGACCTACTTCCGCCAGCACGTGCTCGGCGGCGTCAAGTGGGCGGCCGGCAACGCCGCGGGCGACTGCGGCGGCACCATGTGGAACCGGTTCCAGAAGGTGACGCTCGACAGCGCGCCCGACCAGCCGATGGGCCTGGACATCGCCCCCAACGGGGACGTCTACTACATCGCCCGCTCCGGCAAGCTCATGCTGGTCCGCAAGAGCAACGGCCAGATCGTGACCACCGGCACGCTGAGCGTCTACACCGGCGGCGAGGACGGGCTGATCGGCATCGTCCTGGACCCGAATTTCGCGACCAACCGCTGGGTCTACCTCAACTACTCGCCGAGCGGTTCGACGGCGATCAACCAGGTCTCCCGGTTCACCCTGAACGGCGACACCCTCGACCTGTCCAGTGAGAAGAAGCTTCTCGCCATCCCCGCCACCAGGACCGACGAGCCGGGGCACACCGGCGGGTATCTCACCTTCGGGCCCGGCGGGAACCTCTACATCGGCGTCGGCGACGACATCAACCCCTTCTCCTCCGACGGGTACGCGCCGATCGACGAGCGTTCGGGTCGCGCCAACTTCGACGCGCAGAAGACCAGCGCCAACACCAACGACCTGCGCGGCAAGATCCTGCGGATCCACCCGGAGAGCAACGGCACCTACACGATCCCCTCGGGCAACATGTTCGCGTCGGGCACCGCGCTGACCCGCCCGGAGATCTACGCGATGGGCTTCCGCAACCCGTTCAGGTTCTCGGTGGACTCCGAGACCGGCTGGATCTCGATGGCCGACTACGGTCCCGACGCGGGATCGGCCAACTCCAACCGCGGTCCCGAGGGCACCGTCGAGTGGAACCTGATCAAGTCGCCCGGCTTCTACGGCTGGCCGTACTGCGTCGGCAACAACATCCCGTTCAACGACTACAACTTCGCCACGTCCACCTCGGGGTCGAAGTTCAACTGCTCGGCGCCGGTGAACAACTCGCCCAACAACACGGGCCTGACGAACCTGCCCGCGGTCAAGTCCGCCACCGTCTGGTACAACTACCACCTCGTGCCCGAGTGGCCGGAGATGGGCACCGGCGGCGGCGCGGCTCCGATGGGCGGGCCGTTCTACCACTACGACGCGGCCAGCTCCTCGGACACGAAGTTCCCCGCGTACTTCGACGACACCCCGTTCTTCTACGAGTGGAGCCGCAACTACCTGATGGAGATGCGGCTGGACGGCAGCGGCAACGTCCTGAAGACCAACCGCTTCCTGTCCAACCTCGGGTTCCGGTCGCCGATAGACATGAAGTTCGGCCCCGACGGCGCGATGTACCTGGTCGAGTGGGGCGCCGGCTACGGCGGCACCAACCCCGACGACGGCGTCTACCGCATCGACTACATCAACGGTTCGCGCTCCCCGGTCGCCAAGGCGAGCGGGACGCCGACCTCCGGCCAGGCACCGCTCACCGTCCAGTTCTCCTCGGCGGGCTCGGCGGACCCCGACGGCGACACGTTCACCTACGCGTGGGACTTCACCAGCAACGGCTCGACCGATTCCACCTCGGCGAACCCCTCGTTCACCTACACCGCCAACGGCACCTACACCGCCAGGCTCACGATCACCGACCCGTCGGGCAAGAGCGGCTCGGCGACGGTGCCCATCACGGTCGGCAACACGGCGCCGGTCGTGAAGTTCGGCTCGCCGCCCGACGGTACGGCCATCAACTTCGGCGACTCGGTCCAATACACGGTGACCGTCACCGACCCCGAGGACGGCACGATCGACTGCTCCAAGGTCACCGTGATCACGGCACTCGGCCACGACACCCACAGCCATGACACGGGCCAGTTCACCGGGTGCTCGGGGACCGTGGTGACCACGAACTCCGGACACGACGCCGACGCCAACACCTTCTACGTCCTCACCGCGACCTACACCGACGCGGGCGGCCTGTCCAACACCGCCAACCTGATCCTGCAGCCACGGCAGAAGCAGGCCGAGTACTTCACCGGCTCGTCCGGGATCCGGGTCATCGAGCAGTCCGGCGCGCAGAACGGCAAGCGCATCGGCGACATCTCCAGCAACGACTGGATCTCCTTCTCGCCGATGAGCGTCCAGGGGGTCGCGTCGGTGTCCTACCGGCTGTCCTCGCCGTCGGGCGGCGGCTCCATCGAGCTGCGTGCCGACTCGCCCACCGGGCAGCTGCTGTCCACCACGACCGTGCCGAGCACCGGAGGCTGGGACACCTACCAGCAGACGGCCGCCACATCCGTGTCGTCGCTGTCCGGCAGCCACCCGCTGTTCCTGGTGTTCAAGCCCTCCGGGGCCAACCAGTTCGACCTCGACTCCTTCACGCTGAACGCCTCAGGGGGTTCGAGCGGGCCGGTGGCCGGCGGCGTCTACACGCTTGTCGCCGCGCACAGCTCCAAGGCGGCCGACGTCGAGGGTCAGTCCACGGCGGACGGGGCCAGGGTGGTCCAGTGGACGGCCGGCAGCGGCACGAACCAGCAGTGGAGGTTCGCCGCCGTGTCCAGCGGCGGCTTCACCCTCACCGGAGTCCAGAGCGGCAAGTGCCTGGACGTGAACGGCGCCTCCACCTCGTCGGGGGCGCTGATCATCCAGTGGACCTGTCACAGCGCCGCCAACCAGCAGTGGAGGTTCACCGCCGGGTCCAACGGCAACTGGAGGATCGCCTCGGCCGCCAGCGGTCTCTGCCTTGAGGTGCCTGGCGCCTCGACCGCCGATGGCACGCAACTCACCCAGGCCACCTGCGGGAGCTCTACCAACCAGCAGTGGAAGCTCACCCGCGTGAGCTGAACGGCACCAAGTGGCGCTGAGCACCAAGTGGCGCTGAGCATCAAGCGGCGCTGAGCGCCACGGGCACAGACGGGTACGGCCGAGCGGCTTGAGATCATCGAGCAGCTCGGCCGTACGCCGTGGCATCGAGCATCGCTGAGACTCACCGAGCGGATCGGCCGTACCGGGTGGCGCCGAGCATCACCGAGCGGATCGGACGACGAACAGCGCCGAGGACCATCGAATGGGCCGGCAGGTGCGAGTAGCGTGAGCAGCACCGAGTCAACCGACTTTTGCAGAAATCTGCAAAAGTCGGCGAATCGCAACTAAAAGTCTCTTCACAAGATGAGCAGAAGTGGGTTAACTTCTGCTCATCCAACTCCGAACGCGGAGGTGTTGTGAAGCGGATTACCGCCCGGCCGGAAACCGCCCATCAGGCTGCGCTGCTCCGGCTGCTGCGCGATAGAGCCTGGTCACGCGCCGAGCTCGGTGATGTGGTCGATTTGTCTCGTTCCAAACTCAACTTCGAGATCGACCGGCTGATCGAGCTGAACCTGGCCGAGCAGGCGGGCCTGGCGGCTTCACGCGGTGGACGTAGGTCCGGCATGGTACGGCTGGCCGGAAGCCTGCGCTTCACCGGCATCGACATCGGCGCCACCTCGATCGATGTGGCCGTCACCGACGGAGAGTTGAAGATCCTCGGCCATGTGAGCGAGCCGTGCGACGTGCGCGACGGGCCGGTGATCGTGCTCAACCAGGCCATGGAGATGGTCGGCAAGCTGCGCGACCAGGGGTACTTCACCCAACTGCACGGGGCCGGAATCGGCGTCCCCGGGCCGGTCAGTTTCCGGGAGGGAATGCCGGTCGCCCCGCCGCTCATGCCCGGCTGGGATCGTTACCCCGTCAGGGAGACGGTCGGCCAGGAGCTCGGCTGTCCCGCCGCGGTCGACAACGACGTCAACATCATGGCTCTGGGCGAGCTCCACGCGGGGCTGGCCAAGCAGGTGGACGACTTCCTGTTCGTCAAGATCGGCACCGGGATCGGCTGCGGGATCGTGGTGGACGGCAAGATCTACCGGGGTGTCTCCGGTAGTGCCGGCGACATCGGCCACATCCGCGTCGACGACCAGGGTCCCACCTGCGCCTGCGGCAACGTCGGCTGTCTTGAGGCCTACTTCGGAGGGGCCGCCCTGGCCAGGGAGGCCACGGCCATCGCCGGGCGCTCGCCGTATCTCGGCGAAAGGCTCCGGCGGACGGGCACGCTCACCGGAGAAGACGTCGCCGCGGCGGCCGAGATGGGTGACGCCGAGGCGGTGCGACTGATCCGCGACGGCGGGCGCCGAGTCGGCATGGTGCTCGCCGGGCTCGTCAGCTTCTTCAACCCGGGACTTGTGATCATCGCGGGAGGCGTGGCCAAGCTGGGCCACGTGCTGCTGGCGGAGATCAGAAGTGTCGTCTACCGCCGGTCGCTGCCCCTGGCGACGGGCAATCTCCCCATCGTGCTTTCAGAGCTCGGAGCCGACGCCGGTGTGATCGGTGCGGCCCGGCTCAGCAGCGACCACGTTTTCTCGGCCCCATGAACGATCAGCGAGGCTCCATGTCCGATGACACCCCCCTGCTGTTGATGCGGGGGATCGTCAAGCAATTCCCCGGCGTTCGCGCACTCGACGGCGTTGACCTGGAGGTATTACCCGGAGAGGTACACTGCCTGCTCGGCCAGAACGGCGCCGGAAAATCCACCCTGATCAAGGTGCTGGCCGGCGCCCACCAACCCGACGAGGGCACCATCGAACTCGGCGGCCAACAGGTCCGGCTGACCTCACCCACCGCGGCGATCAAACTGGGCATCTCCACCATCTACCAGGAGCTGGACCTGGTCGACGGGTTGAGCGTGGCCGAGAACATCTTCTTGGGCCATGAGATCTCCCGGCT
>NZ_FZOD01000041.1 GCF_900188345.1 Streptosporangium subroseum
ACCGGACGATGAAGTAGATCAGCCCGTTGCCGGCGTCCATCCGGAGGATCGAGGCGACCATCATGCACAGGGCGGTCGCGGCGAAAAAGGCGCCCGCCGTCTCCTGGCCCGCTTCCCGGGTGACCAGCACGACCATCAGGAACTGCGCGACGGCACCGACCGCCGCCCCGGCCAGGCCGGCCAGCCCGCTCCGCGCCGTCCCGTTCAGTCTGGTCAGCCCGCCTCGCGCCGTCCCGTTCAGTCTGGTCAGCCCGCCTCGCGCCGTCCCGTTCAGTCTGGTCAGCCCGCCTCGCGCCGTCCCGTTCAGTCTGGACAGCCCGTCCCGTGCCGACCCGTTCAATCTGGACAGGCCGGACAGGCCTGCGGAGATCAGCGCCGCCAAGACGGCACCGCGCCGAGCCATGAGCTCAGAAGGGAGTCCTGGCCCTCGAAACGATCGGTCAGCTCGCGGCGGAGCGAGGCGGGCATCGGCGCGGGCCGGGACCGGACGTTGTGCGGCTCGAACACCGGGTCGCCGATGTGCGGCAACCCGAGGAACGCCAGCACCCGGTCGTAGACGACCTCCGGCTCGGAGAAGAACCGCCCGCTGTCCAGGACGAGCAGCCGTTCGCGGCCGACCAGCGGTTCGAGCCGGGCGAGCTGCTCGGCGTAGCGGCCCCTGGCGAGGTAGGCGAGGTGCCGGTGGGCGTGATTCGTCGAGTGCGGGAAGGCGCGCAGGTCGTCCTCGGCCCCGGCCAGCCGCTCCTCCTCCAGCTCCACGGCTCTGGCGAAGGAGGTCTCGGTCTCGAAACCCCTGGCCAGCTCGTGCGCGTGGGCTGAGAAGGCGCGCTCGACCGGGTCGCGAGTCAGCACGATCAGCTTCACACCGGGCAGGTCCCAGGCGATCCGGGCACCGGCCAGCGGGTGGAACAGATAGTAGGGCGAGGACTCGAACGCGTGGGGGCGGTAGCCGTACCTGTATGCCAGCCGGGAGGCTCGCGGCCGCAGCGGGAAGTGCGCTCGATACCAGGACAGGCCCTGGTCATAGGCCATGTCGAAGTAATGCACGCCCTTGTGGAGCACGGGCTTGAGCAACAGCGGGTGCTGCGACAGAGCCCGGTAGAGGGAGGTGGTGCCGCAACGCTGCGCTCCGATGATGAGGAAGGAGGGCAGGACCCTGCTCCCGGCGGTGAGGCGCCCGGCGGCTCGCGACATGGTGTGGACGGAACACTTCAATGCGGGCATCACACCAGAACCTCCTGATGGTCGACGACGGGATTGAGCCAGCGGGCGGGCGGGCCGAGGGGCTCGTGGCCGTCGGCCGCGTGCCGGTCCGCGAGAGTGATCAGGTAACGGATCGCGGTCAGCCGGGCTTCCGCGGCAGACAGGCCGAACGGGGCGAGGGTCGGCAGGGCCTGCGCCAGGCAGGCCATGGCCGCGGCGGCCGGATCCGTACGGCGCAGGGCACGATGGAAGAAGTGGTGGACGGCGTCGAAGCCGAGCGGCACCCCGGTGCCGAACCGCTCCCAGTCCCATACCAGCAGCCGCTCGTCGGCCCCTCGCGCGATGTTCCACGGCGAGAAGTCCCCGTGCCAGGCGAACAGGCGGCCACGCGACGGGGAACCCGCGTGCTGGGGGCCGGGGGGCAGGGGAGGCCGGGACTCCGTGGGTTCGGGGTTGGGGGGCCGGTGGTCGTGAGCCTGTGGGCTGGGAGGTTGGAGCCCTGGGCACTGAGGGCCGGAGGACTGGACACTAGGGGGTCGGAGGCCTGGAGACCGGGAGGCCGGGAGGACACTAGGGGGTCGGAGGCCTGGAGACCGGGAGGCCGGGAGGACACTAGGGGGTCGGAGGCCTGGGGACCGGGAGGCCGGAATGCGGGCGATCTCGGCGATCGCGTCGACGAGCAGACTCTCGGGGATCGGACCCCGCCGTACGGGAAGCGGAGCCAGCGCGAGCACGGACAGGCCGCGCCAGGACCCGTAGTGCAGCACGGCCGGCGGGACGACGGTTTTCAGCGGCATGCCGGCGAGCAGGTCGAGTGTCCGCGCCTCGTTCGCGATGAGCTCGCGGGCACGGTCGGTGTCGCCGATCTTCACGAAGGCGACCAGCCCGTCGGGGGCGTGGACCTCCAGGAGCGGCTTGCGGTTGGCCCGCCTGGCCGGGCGGACGTGCAACACGACGCGGACGGGGGTGCCGAGCACCTCGCGCAGGTAGGTCTCGATGCAGCCCTCCCCCGAGGGGATCATGACCTTTCCACCGAGATGCCACCACGTGCGGGGAACCAGCCTGCGGGGGAGCCGGCGATGGGGAAGCAGGGTGTAGGGCCGGGCCTCGCCGGGACCGGGGAACAGCAGGTTGATCGTCTGGTCGAGATAGCGCAGACGGATGCGGGCGTCGTTCATCCCTCTCCCCGGCCGTGGATCCGTCGCTCAGGTGAAGAGGGGAGCGGGGAACGATCCGGCACCTGGATCTCCTCCCACCCGTGTCGCGTGGCGGATACCGCATCGCGGGGTCCGTGAGCCGGTTCCTCCCTGCTCGTCATCGAGTTCCTCCAGAGCAGTGCGAATGAGATGAGATACAGGCTGAGCGGCGTGACCAGCCCGTCGTAGACGAACATGTAGAGAAGGGTGAGGATCATCACCAGGACCCCGGCCATGCCGATCGGGCTCCGGTCGGGCCAGTGGCGGCGGATGGCCCCGGCGAAGAACGCCACGTAGAGGGCGGCCCCGGCGAATCCCTGGGTGATCATCAGGTGCCAGAGCTGGCCGTCGCTGCCCAGAGGCGGATGGCCGCAGGTGGGGCACCAGCCGGTCTTGCCGGTGGTGATCGTCTGGTGGCTGCCCATCGCGTTGCGGGTGTTGCCGTAGCCGATGAGCGGCGAGGTGCCGGCGGCGGCGATGGTCGCCGACACGGTGAAGGCGCGGATGTCGTTGCTGTGCGGGCTGTCCAGCCGTTGGGCCACCATCGTCTGAAGGGGACTGAGGAAGAACATCAGCGCCCCGGCGGCGACGGCGGAGCCGACCGCGATGCGGGCCCGCGCGCCCAGGCGAAGGAACAGGTAGGCACATGCGATGCCCAGGCCGATCCAGAGGCCGCGGTTGAGCGAGTAGACGATCGGGATGGCGGCCAGAACGACCAGCGGGACCGCGGCCAGACGCCTGCGCCGCCCGCCGTACACCCACCAGCCGACCACGAACCAGATGAGCAGCACCGAGACGTTGCTTCCCCAGGCGTTGGCCCACTCGAACGGCGCCTCCGGGCGGGGGGAGGCGTGGCCGAGGACCTTCTGTATCTGGGCCGCGGTGGGGTGGATCAGGTTCCGGACGAAGGAGTTGCCGCTGATCCACTCGGGCAGGATCCACTCGATCGGCGAGGTGAACTCGACACGCGGCGCGAACACGCCCAGCAGGCCACCGGCGACGGTCGCGACGAACATCGCGCCGAGCATGCGCACCAGCATGAGCTGCGGCAGCTCGCTTTCTGTCAGGTTGCCCAGGTAGAGCACCATGATCATCAATGAGACGTAGAGGGCCAGGCGCATGAGGTAGCCGAGCATCCGTCCGGCGGAGAACTCGCCGTAGGTGTCCGGCGGCATCTCGTCGAGCATGAGTGCGCTGATCACATATCCCGCCAGGAGCAGCAGCCAGAGCCCGAACCCCCGTGGCGCCCTGATCGGTCGTCTTCGCAGGAGGATCAGCGCCATCCACGGGGCCAGCGCGATCACCGCCAGGCCGCCGAAACCCAGCGCCCACCACAGCGGATACGCCACCAGCAGCGCGGCGATCGGCCAGGCCGCCCGGTGCGGGCCCGTCACGGCCGGGGAGTCGTCCGCGAGGCCGCCGACGGCGGTGCCTGCGGAGGAATCGCCCTGCGGGAGCCGGGCGCGGATCGGCTGCGGCCCTTCGGACCGGTGGGCGGCTCGGCTCCATGGGCCGCTTCGGCGGCCTCCGGGTGGGGAGGGGCGACCTGGAGCCTGTCTTGCTCTCCAAGGGCTTGCTCTACATGGGGAGGGGTGACCTGAAGCATGTCCCCTTCCGGATAGGGAGAGGAGGCCGGCATGCTGTCGCGTTCCAGGTAGGGGGCGGAGGCCGGGATTCTGTCCCGCTTCGGATGGGGAGGAGCGACCGGGAGCCTGTCCTGCTCCGGGTGGGGAGGGACAGCCGGGCGCCTGTCCCGATTCGGTTGGGGAGGAGCGACCGGGATTCTGTCTCGCTCCGGGTGGGGAGAGGGAGCCGGGATGAGGTCCCGTTCCGGGTGGGGAGGGGCGGTGGGGACCTTGCTTCGACCGGTGATCAGGGTGCCGAGCACCGGGGTTTCGTGCTCGTACAGGCTGCGCGCGGCACGCGTCACCTCGCGTGAGGACGCCCCGGGCATGGTGGCCGCGCCCGCCGGCCCGTCCGGCTCCGGGTCACCGGCGGTGCCGGTGCCGGTCGGTCGCCTGATACGGGGTTTCCTGCGAAGCCTGGTGCCGAGGCGGTCGCGGAGCCACGCGGCGCCGACCCCGGAGAGCAGCCCGGCCATGAGGCCGCCGCCGAGGTGGAGGGGAGGGCTGGGTGCGCTGGGTTCGGTGGGTGCCACCGCGCCGCTGATCACCGATCCGGGAATGACGGCGACGGTCTTGAACGCGTCGTATTTGGCGGTGAGGGTGTAGCTCTGGCGGCTCAGGACGTTCTGCTGCTGCAGGGCGACGGTCCGCTCCGCCGTGCCCTTCGCCAGCCCCGGCAGCGTGGCGGCCACCTTGGCCAGACTCGCGTTGACCTGCTTCAACTTGATGAGGAGCACCTTGAGCTGGGCGGTCAGGGCGCCGGTGAAGGACTCACTCCGGTAGGCCAGGTAGGCGCGGGCATAGGCGTTCGCTCCGGCGGCCGCGGCTGCCGGATCACCGGCGGTGTAGGAGATCTGCAGGACCGAGGTGTTGGGGGGAACGGAGACCTCGACGGGCCCGGGAATGCTCTTGAGGACCTTCTCGGCTTTTTTGGCGACCACCGCGGACTGGACGATCTGGGCCTCGGTGTCGAGGTTGAGTGACTCCCGTTGTCGGCTGGTGACCTGGTTGGTCTGCTCCTGCGGGCCCGTCGCGACGACCAGGACCTGGGCGAACGCGGTGTAGGCGGAGGGTGCGGCCAACAGGGAGACCACGCCGCCGCCGACTCCGGCCGCGAGAAGAACCAGAAAGATCGGCCATCGACGGCGGAGAAGGGACGCGTAGTCCGCCAGATCTCCGCCGGAGCGGTGAACGAGGGCGTCCGGCGAAGGGCTCATGCGCAGGGGTCCCTCTCGGGCGGAATCGGTGTCGGAACCTACGAACTAATCCTCAGAACTATAGGTTGGATTTCCATTTTCCCGGCCCGATATGCAAGATTTTCTTCGTGGTGATCTCGCCAATCACAGCAAGATAAATATCGTTTATACGATATTTCCCACCTATTGCCATGGGGCTCGGGAACGGACCGGCAAAGTCTGCGACATCGCACGTCCTGGGGGTGGGAGGGTGTGGTCCCGGAGAGCCGGAAAATGTGCACGTTGAACATCTGCGAGGAACCGTTGTATCGGACAAATACCGATTTAAGACTTATTTCGCGGGGAGCCGGAATCGGCGGATCGCGATTCGTCCTGGCATTGGGACTGGGCGCGCTCGCACTGGGCGGGGCGGGACTGAGCGGGTGCAGCGGGGCCTCGGGCGTCTCGGAGAAGCCGGCCGTTTCGGCAGGGGTGGAGACATCGGTGAGTCCATGGGTGCCGGGGCAGCCGTCGGCACCCGCCCCGGCCGAGATCGGTGGCCTGCCGGGCACCTATCCGACGGCGTCCGCCTGCGAGGTCACCGCCAAGCTCATCCCCTCGTGCGGAGCCTGGTGGGGAGTCGCGCCCGAGGTCTTCACCGGGAGGCGTCCCGGGCAGGCGCTGAAGCGCGCGGAGAAGCGCATGGGCCGCCCGGCCGACATCGTCCACGTCTACCACCGGGAGCAGGATCTCTTCCCGACCGCCGAGGAGCGGGCGATCGCCCGTGACCAGGTCGGCAACAGGCTCCTGCTGATCAACTGGAAGCCGTCCTTCGACCACACCTGGGCGGAGATCGCCCGGGGCGCGCTGGACGAGCGGATCGACCGGCTGGCCGGCCACATCAGGAAGAACTTCCCCCAGAGGTTCTTCCTGACCGTTCATCACGAACCTGAGAACGACGTGCGGGAGCGGCCCGCCTCGGGAATGACCGCCGACGACTACGCGGCGATGTTCCGGCACGTGGTGCTGCGCCTGCGCCAGAAGGGCGTGGACAACGCGGTCACGGTGATGACCTACATGGGCGCGCCCAACTGGGCGGCCAAACCCTGGTTCGAGAAGCTCTACCCCGGCGACGACGTGGTCGACTGGGTGGGCATGGACCCCTATGTCGACGACAAGGTCCAGTCCTTCGACGGGCTGGTCAACAAGGCCCGTGAGGGGTTCGACGAATGGCCCGGGTTCTACCGCTGGATGCAGGCGCGTTTCCCCGGCAAGCCCGTCATGGTCGCCGAGTGGGGTGTGTTCGAGCGCTACGACCAGCCCCGGTTCAAGGAGTCGTTCTTCACGTCGGTGCGCCAGGAGATACGGGACTACCCGCAGATCAAGGCGCTGGTCTACTTCGACTCACCGCACGCCCCCCGAGGGGACACCCGTTTCGACACCACCCCCGGCGGGCTCAGAGCCTTCGGTGACCTCGCCGACGATCCCTACCTCCGCGCCGCCGCGGTTCCGCAGAAGTGACCACCCGGCGACTCCGGCGGCCACCGCGGCGCCCAGGATCCAGAGCGTGGCGGTGTTGCTCACCTCGAGGAGCTTGAGCGCCGAGGCCAGCAGCACCACCGCGAGCAGCGCCCGGATGATCCCGCCGGGTGCCCGGGAGGAGATGCGCGCTCCCAGATAGACGCCGGGAATCGAGCCGATCAGCAGCGAAACGGTGACGTCGAGCTTGAAGTCGCCGAACAGCAGGTGACCGAGGGCGGCCGAGGCGACCAGCGGGACGGCCTGGACCAGGTCGGTCCCGACGAGCTGGTTGGCCTTCAGCGCCGGGTAGAGCATGAGCAGCGCCACGATGATCAGCGATCCCGAGCCCGATGATGATCGCCACCGGGAACGACCCGACGGCGAGAGGGATGTCGATGCCCATCGGCCTTCAGCGCTCCCCGTTCGCCCGGCAGAGACGATCGTCCGGGAGACGCCCGCTCAACGGATCCAGCCGCCCTGGATCAGCGGATCCAGCACCTGGTGGACCGCCTGTTCCACGCTGATGCCGGTGGTGTCGATCTCCAGGTCGGCGTCCTCCGGCTCCTCGTACGGATCGGAGATCCCGGTGAACCCGGGGATCAGCCCGGCGCGGGCCTTGGCGTAGAGGCCCTTGCGGTCGCGGCGCTCGCACTCCTCCAGCGGTGTGGACACGTGGACCAGCAGGAAGTCGGCGCCGACGCCCTCGACCATCGTGCGGACCTCGTCCCGGGTGGCGGCGTAGGGGGCGATGGGCGCGCAGATCGCCAGCCCGCCGTGCCTGGCGGCCTCGGCGGCGACGAATCCGATCCGGCGGATGTTGAGGTCGCGATCTTCCTTGGAGAAGGTCAGCCCCGCCGACAGCAGGTGGCGGACCACGTCGCCGTCGAGATGGGTCACCGTACGGCTCCCGCGCTCCAGCAGCGCGTCACGCAGCCCCCGGGCGACGGTGGACTTGCCGGAGCCGGACAGCCCGGTGAAGAAGACCACCAGCCCTCGCCGGTGCGGAGGCCCGGGAAGCGTGATGGGCTCGGGCCCGGCCAGGTGCTCGGTCGCGCCGTAGGCCTCGGCCACGTGCTCGCGCAGCTCCAGGTCGATGGAGGGCTCCTCCCGGGGCGCCAGCGGCACCGCCGCCACGAGCGTGCCCTCGGGCAGCCGGTCACGGGCCTTGAGCGCGGCCCGGACCACGGCGGGCCCTCCCTCGCCGAACGCCAGGGGGAGCAGCAGGATCGTCGCCTCCAGCTCCTCGGCGATCGCGGTGATCTCGTCCAGGTTGTCCAGCGGGCCGCGCATGGTGACCGCCAGGACGTCCTGCTCGCCCAGCTCCTTGCGGATCTCGGCCGGGCTGCGGCGGAGCCGGGCGAACGGCCCGTGCTCGGGCGTGCCCAGGGACTCCACCGGGCCGGCGACAAAACCGTCCTGCCGTTCGGTGACGGTCAGCGCGGCGAGCGCGGCGCCCTCGGGGTCGCGGAGGATGATCTGATCACCGGGGGCGGCCGGATGGTCGTCGGGAAGGGTGAACGTGACGGGCGCGGGCCACGGCGTGCCGTCGGCCAGCGTGCCGTGCTCGTCCACCGAGTGCGCGTCGGCCGAGCTCAGAAAGCCCTTCAGCGGATGGAAGGCGCCGGAGAGCAGCAACTCCAGATCTGCGAGCTCGCGGGCGTCGGGGGTCCACTCGAAAGGCGCCGTCATTTGCTCCACAATCCCGATCGACTTAGTCGAATTTCGTCACTCTACCTACTCCAGTTGTCCCACATCGACCGGGTGACTCTCAGATCAACCGGGCGAAGTGATTCTGGGGCTTGCGGATCACCATGGTTATCTCGTCGTGCGAGGCGGGCCGCCGTCCCCTGGAGAGGATCTCCACCACCGAGCAGGCGGCACGGACCAGCTTACCGAGAGGCCCGCCCAGCGCCGGCCCGCTGGTCGCGAACACGTCGTCCGTCACCATCAGCCCGCGCATCAGGCAGAAGGAGTGCATCCCCTCACGCGAGGCGACCTGGTCGTAGACGGCGGGCAACGGGCCCACCGTGCCGGCGGGGACGAACCTGCGCCAGAGCAGCCGCCGCAGCACGGAGGGCATCAGCCGGTCGCACGTCCCGTAGGCCGACGCCCGGTCGCGCATCCGGATCAGCAGCAGCCCGCCCGGCCGCAGGCCGGTGAGCATCCGGTCGAGCACCAGCTCGGGATGCTCGATCCGCTCCAGCAGGAACGACACGTAGACGACGTCGAACGACCGCGGGGGCATCGGCACCGACCGCAGGTCGCCCAGCGTCCAGGCGTCGAGGCCCTTACGGGCGGACATGCACGCCCGCAGCGCCGGCAGGTCCTCGTCGATCCCGATGACCCGGGTCTCCGACTGCGCGGGCTCCAGCGCGTTGGGCCAGCCGCACCCGGCGATCAGGACGTCGAGCCGCCGGCCGAACTGGCCGATCCGCTGCTCCCGGACGCGCCGACTTAACAGGTCGTCTCGCGCGACGACCGACCTCACCTCAGACATGCCACCGAGAGTAGTCAATCACTCACGATTAGTAGTGCATTTCCGGCTCCTTACGGGTGAGAGCGCCAGTGCAAGTAACCTTGGGCGGTACCCCCGTGCCCTTTCCGGCCGGGGCCTGTCGTGTTGCCGTCGTGGGGCTGTGGGCGAATCTGATGAGCCTTTCCGGACTGCTGGACCTTGTCGTTGGGGAATCGAAGCTGGCTGGCGTCCTCGAGGACGTGCGCGGGGGCGACTCCTCCGACGTCGCGCTGATCGCGCCACCCGCGCTGCGTCCCTTCGCCGTGGCCGCACTGGCCAGGGAGGGCGCCAAGGGGACGGCGCGGACCGTGCTCGCGGTGACCGCCACCGGGCGCGAGGCCGAGGATCTCGCCTCGGCGCTCACCAGCCTCCTGGACGAGAACGCGGTCGCGGTCTTCCCCGCCTGGGAGACGCTGCCGCACGAGCGCCTGTCACCGCGCAGCGACACCGTCGGCCAGCGCCTCGCCGTACTGCGCAGGCTGGCCCACCCGATCGAGGGCGACCTCTCGGCGGGGCCGCTGCACGTGATCGTCGCGCCGATCAGGGCACTGCTCCAGCCGATCGTGCGCGGTCTGGGAGACCTCCAGCCGGTACGGCTGCGCGTCGGCGACGACATCGACCTCGAAGGCGTCGTCCACAGGCTTGTGGAGAACGGCTACCACCGGGTCGACATGGTGGAGAAGCGCGGTGAGGTGGCCGTCAGGGGCGGTCTGCTGGACGTCTTCCCGCCGACCGAGGAGCACCCGCTGCGGCTGGAGTTCTGGGGCGACACCGTCGAGGAGATCCGCTGGTTCAAGGTCGCCGACCAGCGGTCGCTGGAGGTGGCGGAGGACGGCCTGTTCGCCGCTCCCTGCCGGGAGATGCTGCTGACGGACGAGGTAAGACAGAGGGCGCGGGAGCTCGCCGAGGAGCACCCCTCGCTGGCCGAGATCCTGGAGCAGCTGGCCGAGGGCGTTCCGATGGAGGGCATGGAGGCGTTCGCGCCGGTGCTCTCCGGGGAGATGGACCTGCTGGTCGATCACCTGCCGGGGCAGGCGGCGGTGTTCGTGTGCGACCCGGAGCGCATCCGCAGCCGCGCCGACGAGCTCGTACGGACCAGCCAGGAGTTCCTGGAGGCGTCCTGGATCAACGCCGCGTCCGGGGGAGAGGCCCCGATCGACCTGGGAGCGGCGGCGTTCCGCACGCTGGAGGACATCCGCGACCACGCGCGCGAGCTCGGCCAGCCCTGGTGGTCGATCGCGCCGTTCGGCGGCGACGACCTCGGCGGGGGGCTGCTCCTGGAGGCACAGGAGTCTGAGGCCTACCGGGGAGACACCGAGCGGGCGCTGACCGACATCAAGGGCTGGCTGGCCGACGACAAGGTCGTCGTCCTGCTCAGCGAGGGCCACGGCCCCGCGGAGCGGATGGTCGAGCTGCTCAAGGGCGTGGACCTGCCCGCGCGGCTGGAGGGCGGCCTCGACCGGGCTCCGGAGCCCAGGGTCGTCCACGTCACCACCGGCCTGGTCGAGCACGGCTTCGTCACCCCGCAGCTGGCCGTGCTGACCCACCTCGACCTGGTCGGGCAGAAGGCGTCCACCAAGGACATGAGGCGGCTGCCGTCGCGGCGCCGCAACATGGTCGACCCGCTCCAGCTCAAGGTCGGCGACCACGTGGTGCACGAGCAGCACGGCGTGGGCCGCTACGTCGAGATGGTGCAGCGGACCGTGCAGGGCGCCACCCGCGAATACCTCGTGATCGAGTACGCCAAGGGCGACCGGCTCTACGTGCCGACCGACCAGCTCGACGAGGTGACCCGCTACGTCGGCGGCGAGTCGCCCACGCTCAACCGGATGGGCGGCGGCGACTGGGCCAAGGCCAAGACCAAGGCGAAGAAGGCGGTCAAGGAGATCGCCGGCGAGCTGATCCGCCTCTACTCCGCGCGGATGGCCTCGCCGGGGCACGCGTTCGCGCCGGACACGCCGTGGCAGCGGGAGATGGAGGACGCCTTCCCCTACGCCGAGACCGGCGACCAGCTGGAGGCCATCGACGAGGTCAAGCGCGACATGGAGCGCCCGATTCCGATGGACCGGCTGATCTGCGGCGACGTCGGCTACGGCAAGACCGAGATCGCGGTGCGGGCGGCGTTCAAGGCCGTGCAGGACGGCAAGCAGGTGGCCGTGCTGGTGCCCACCACGCTCCTGGTCCAGCAGCACATGTCCACCTTCGCCGAGCGGTTCTCCGGGTTCCCGCTGAACGTCAGGCCGATGTCGCGGTTCCAGACCGACGGCGAGGTCAAGGAGACCATGCTGGGTCTCACCGAGGGCTCGGTGGACGTGGTGATCGGCACGCACCGGCTGTTCTCGCCGGAGATCAGGTTCAAGCAGCTCGGCCTGATCATCATCGACGAGGAGCAGCGGTTCGGCGTCGAGCACAAGGAGGCCATGAAGCACCTGCGGACGCAGGTCGACGTGCTGGCCATGTCGGCGACGCCGATCCCCCGCACGCTGGAGATGGGCCTCACCGGCATCCGCGAGATGTCCACGATCCTCACCCCGCCGGAGGAGCGGCACCCGATCCTCACCTTCGTCGGCCCCTACGACGAGAAGCAGATCGGCGCCGCGATCCGGCGCGAGCTGATGCGCGACGGCCAGACCTTCTTCGTCCACAACCGCGTCGCGAGCATCAACAAGGTCGCGGCCATGCTGCACGAGCTCGTGCCCGAGGCCAGGATCGCCGTCGCGCACGGCCAGATGCAGGAGCACCAGCTTGAGAGGATCATGGTGGGCTTCTGGGAGCGCGACTTCGACGTGCTCGTCTGCACCACGATCGTCGAGTCCGGGCTGGACGTGCCCAACGCCAACACCCTGATCGTGGACCGGGCCGACAACTACGGACTCTCCCAGCTCCACCAGCTCCGCGGCCGGGTCGGCCGAGGTCGCGAGCGCGGCTACGCCTACTTCCTGTACCCGCCGGAGAAGCCGCTCACCGAGACCGCCCACGAGCGTCTGGCCACCATCTCGCAGCACACCGAGATGGGCGCGGGCATGTACGTGGCGATGAAGGACCTGGAGATCCGCGGCGCGGGCAACATTCTGGGCGCCGAGCAGTCGGGCTTCATCGCGGGCGTCGGATTCGACCTCTACGTGCGGATGATGGCGGAGGCCGTACAGGAGCAGAAGGCCAAGCTGTCGGGCGAGGACCAGGAGGAGGAGCGGCCGGACGTCAAGGTCGAGCTGCCGATCAACGCCCACATCCCGCACGAGTACGTGACCTCCGAGCGACTGCGCCTGGAGGCCTACCGGCGGATCGCCGGGATCGGCTCCGACGTCGATGTCGCCGCGGTGCGCGAGGAGCTCGTCGACCGGTACGGCAAGCCGCCCCAGGAGGTGGAGAACCTCCTGGAGGTCGCCCGCTTCCGGATCCGCGCCCGCAGGGGCGGGCTCACCGACGTCACCCTGCAGGGCCAGCACGTCAGGTTCGCGCCGGTGGCGCTCAGGGACTCCCAGCAGGTCAGACTCGAACGACTGTACCCGAAAGCACTGCTGAAGCAGGCAGCCGGTACCTTGCTGGTGCCGGTACCCAAGACCAGGCCGCTCGGCGGACAGCCGCTGCGCGACCTGGATCTGCTCAAGTGGTGTGGCGATCTGGTCGAGGCCATGTTCCTCGAGAGCATGCCGGTAAAGTAAGCGACGTTTGTCGTGAAGGGAACGCATGTGAAGTCGACTCGAGTTCGTGTCATCTTGGCGGTCGCCGCCGCGGGTGTCGCGCTGACCGCCTGCTCTCCGTCGCAGGCCGGCGCCGCCGCCATCGTGGGTAAGGATCGGATCAGCGCCGGCGAGCTGGACAAAAACGTGCGGGAGTACGAGGCCGCGCTGGCCAAGGCCAACGTCTCCGCCTCCCAGTTGCAGTTCCCGGGCAGCATCCCGCAGGTCGTGCTCTTCCAGCTCGCCACCTCCGCGCAGCGTGCGAAGGTCGCCGAGAGCAAGGGCATCACGGTCACCGAGGCCGAGATCGACCAGGTGATCTCCGGCGGGGGAGGGGCGGCCCAGTACGAGCAGCAGATGCTCCAGCAGGCGGTGGCTCCCTCGAAGACGCGCGAGTTCACCCGGGCCAGCCTGCTGATCACCAAGCTCATGGCCAAGTACGGCGGCGGCACCGACGAGGCCGCCATCCAGAAGGGCCAGGTTCAGGTGATCAAGGATCTGCAGTCCGTGCCGATCACCTGGAACCCGCGCTACGGCACCATCAACGAGCAGCGGAGCGAGCAGCAGCCGAACCTCTTCGTCGAGAGCGCCCGCTTCGGCGCGGTGCCCGCCGCTCCTCCTGCCGCTCCTCCGCAGCAGTAACGTCGGGGACATGCCGCTGATCGTCGTCACCACCTCGCCCCGGGTCGCCCCGGGGCTGCTCAGCCGTCACGCGTGGCAGGTCCTCGAGGACGGCCCCGTGCGCACCGGGGCCGTCGATCATCCGCTTCTGCCCTACCTCGCGGAGGCCGGGGTGAGGGTGGAGGTCGTGACGCCGGACCCGGCCGCGCTGGTCCGTGAGGCCCAGGCCGGGACGGTCGTGTGGCTGGAGGCCGACGAGGCGATGATGCGCTCCATCGGCTACGCCGCGGTGGCGCTCGACGATCCGCCGGTGATCGAGGTCGTGCCCGGCTCCTACGACCTGCCGGGGGCGCGGCTGCTCGACCTGGTCTCGGTGATGGACCGGCTCAGGGTGAACTGCCCGTGGGACGCCGAGCAGACCCACGAGTCGCTGGCGCCGTACCTCCTCGAAGAGGCCTACGAGGTGCTGGAGACCATCGAGGAGGGCGATCACGCCGCCCTGCGGGAGGAGCTGGGCGACCTGCTCCTCCAGGTGGCCTTCCACGCGCGGGTCGCCCATGAGCGCCCCGACGGCTTCGACATCGACGACGTGGCCGACGCGATCGTCTCCAAGCTCGTCCGCCGTCATCCGCACGTGTTCGCCGAGACCAAGGTCGACGGTGCGGAGGAGGTCAGCGACAACTGGGAGACCATCAAGGCAGCCGAGCGCGCGGCCAAGAACGGCGGCGACTCGGGCTCGGTCGTGGACGGCGTCCCGATGGGCCAGCCCGCCCTCTCCCTCGCCGCCCAGCTGCTTCGGCGTGCCGAGCGCGTGGGGGCCCCGGCCGAGCTGCCCTCCGAGTTTCCCGCGGAGGGACTCGGGGCGCGGCTCTTCGAGCTCGTACGGCAGGCGCACGCGGCCGGCCTCGACCCGGAGGCCGAGCTGCGCGCCGTCGCCCGCGTCTACCGCGACCGGGTCCGCGGCCGGGAGTCTTGACGGGGAGCTGCTCGGTCTCCGGCTCCGTCGTCTTCGGGGCCGCCGGACACCGGGAGTTCGCTCGCCGCCCCGATGGCGGCCACCGTACCGGTTGGTAGGCCTCGGTAAGCTTCTGAGGCAAACTGTCCTGCGACTTTAGGAGCGCTTCGTGGCTTCCATCGAGGGCGTTACCGCCCGCGAGATCCTTGACTCCCGGGGCAACCCGACGGTCGAGGTCGACATCCTCCTGGACGACGGCAGCCAGGGGCGTGCCGCGGTTCCGAGTGGTGCGTCCACCGGCCAGTTCGAGGCCGTCGAGTTGCGTGACGGCGATGAGCGCTACGGCGGCAAGGGGGTCGAGAAGGCCGTTCTCGGTGTGACCGACGAGATCGCCGACGAGATCCTCGGCTTCGACGCCACCGAGCAGCGCAGCATCGACCAGGTCATGATCGATCTGGACGGTACGCCGAACAAGGCCAAGCTGGGCGCCAACGCCATTCTGGGTGTCTCCCTGGCGGTGGCCAAGGCCGCCGCCGACAGCGCCGAGCTGCCGCTGTTCCGTTACCTCGGCGGGCCGAACGCGCACGTGCTGCCCGTCCCGATGATGAACATCCTCAACGGTGGCGCGCACGCCGACAGCAACGTTGACATCCAGGAGTTCATGATCGCCCCGATCGGGGCCGAGACGTTCCGCGAGGCCGTGCGGATGGGGACCGAGGTCTACCACACGCTCAAGGCCGTGCTGAAGGAGAAGGGCTACTCCACGGGGCTGGGCGACGAGGGCGGCTTCGCCCCGAGCCTGCCCTCCAACCGCGACGCGCTGGACCTGATCCTGGTCGCCATCGAGAGGGCCGGCTACGTGGCCGGCGAGGACATCGGGCTGGCGCTCGACGTGGCGGCCTCGGAGTTCCACTCGGACGGCGTCTACACCATCGACGGCAAGGGCGTGTCCTCCGCCGAGCTGATCTCCTTCTACGAGGACCTGGTCGCGAACTACCCGCTGGTCTCCATCGAGGACCCGCTGGACGAGAGCGACTGGGAGGGCTGGAACGCCATCACCAAGGCACTCGGCGACAAGGTCCAGCTGGTCGGCGACGACCTGTTCGTGACCAACCCCGAGCGTCTGGCCCGCGGCATCGCCGAGGGCACCGCCAACGCGCTGCTGGTCAAGGTCAACCAGATCGGCACCCTGACCGAGACCCTCGACGCGGTGGACCTGGCCCATCGCAACGGGTACCGCTGCATGATGAGCCACCGTTCCGGTGAGACCGAGGACACCACGATCGCCGACCTCGCCGTGGCCACCAACTGCGGCCAGATCAAGACCGGTGCGCCCGCCCGCTCCGACCGCGTGGCCAAGTACAACCAGCTGCTCCGTATCGAGGAACTCCTCGACGACGCCGCCCGTTACGCGGGTCGCGCGGCGTTCCCGCGCTTCCAGCGGTAGCTTCGTCCTACGGTTTGCGCCCTTATCCGGGCGCAAACCGTACGGCGAGGAAGGTCGCCGGCCGTGTCGCGAGGTAGGTTGCCGGTCCGCCGGCGCCGCGTCGCGGAGACAGGTGGGTGACCGGTTCGGCCGGTGCCCGAGCCGTCGAGCGCGGCACGGCGGCGTGGGGGAGAGCACGGACGGGAGAAGGGCACATGGCGAAACGACCGCAGCTGACGGGACGGGCCGCGGTCCTCGCGGTCGTGGTGTGCGCGATCGCGATGAGCCTCGCCTACCCGATCAGGGAGTACGTCGCCCAGCGTCGCACCATCGCCCAGCTTCAGCAGGAGAAGGCCAGGGAGCTCGCCGCGATCAAGGATCTGGACGATCGCAGAAAGCAGCTCCAGGACCCCGGTTACATCAAGCGGCAGGCCAGGGAGCGGCTGTTCTACTGCGACCCCGGACAGAAGTGCTACGTCGTCATGGGCGAGCAGCCCTCACCGGGCAAGGGCACGGCGGGGGAGAAGAAGGCCGTGAGGCCACCGTGGTACCAGACGCTCTGGGAGTCGGTCGAGGCGGCGGACACGGGGAAGGGCACCAAGGCGGCCAAGGCCGCGGGGTGACGCGGATAACCTGGATGTCGTCTTTCAGGGGGTGTCACGAATGATCGATGATCGCGACGTGGCCGCGGTGGAGCGGCAGCTCGGCCGGGCGCCACGAGGACTGCGGGCGGTGGCGCACCGCTGCCCGTGCGGGCTGCCGGACGTGGTGGAGACCGCGCCGCGGCTGCCCGACGGGTCGCCGTTCCCGACGCTTTTCTACCTGACCTGCCCGAAGGCCGCCTCGGCCATCGGAACGCTCGAGACCTCCGGGATGATGCGGAGCATGCAGGCCAGGCTCGCCGAGGATCCCGCTCTGGCGGAGGCCTACCTGGCCGCCCACACCGACTACATCGCGCGCCGCGACGAGGCCGCGGCCGAGGGTGGGCTGGAGCCGCTGCCCAGGGATATGCAGAGCACCGGGGGCATGCCCACCCGGGTCAAGTGCCTGCACGCCCTGGTCGGTCACGAGCTCGCGGTGCCGGGGAGCAACCCCTTCGGCCGCGAGGCCCTCGACGCGCTCGGCGAGTGGTGGGCGACGGGGCCGTGCTGCCGGGCCGAGGAGACGGCCGGCGCGGGGAGCGGAGGCGGCGGTGCGAACGCGGAGCCGCTCCGGCCGGCGAGGACCGGAACCGAACGCTGAGATCGGGCATCCAGACTGGAACCGAATGCTGAGGTCGGGCATCCAGCCCGAAACCAGGCGTCGAAGAGGACCGGAACCGAGCGTTGAGATCGAGCATCCAGATGTAGACCAGGCGTCGAAGAGGGCCGGGCCCGATCACCGAGGAGGACCGGAACCGATCACGACCGTGAGCACCGAATCCCAAGGGGGAGACCAAGTGACCCGTGTCGCCGCGATCGACTGTGGCACCAACTCCGTCCGCCTGCTCATCGCGGACATCAACGGAGACACCCTGACCGATGTCGAACGGCGCATGGAGATCGTCCGGCTGGGCCAGGGGGTGGACAAGACCGGCAGACTGGCGCCGGAGGCTCTGGATCGCACGTTCACCGCCATGCGCGGCTACGCGAAGCTCATCGCCCAGCACGAGGCCTCCGCGGTCCGTGTGGTGGCCACCAGCGCGACCCGCGACGCCGTCAACCGGCAGGACTTCGTGGACGGCGTACGTGAGATCTTCGGGGTGGATCCCGAGGTGATCACGGGCGCCGAGGAGGCGGAGCTGTCCTTCACCGGTGCCACCCGCGACCTGACGCGCCTCTCGCCGGAAACCGGTCTGCCCACTCCCGACGGCACCCGCCCGCCGTACCTCGTGGTGGACATCGGCGGCGGCTCGACCGAGTTCGTGGTCGGTTCGACGCACGTGGAGGCCGCGCTGTCGGTGGACATCGGGTGCGTCCGGCTGACCGAGCGGCATCTGCGCGAGGCGGGCAACCCGCCGAGGGCCGAGGCGGTGGAAGCAGTGATCGCCGACATCGACGACGCGCTCGACCGGGTCGCGGCGGAGGTGCCGGTGGAGCGGGCGCTGACGTTGGTCGGACTCGCGGGCTCCGTCACCACCGTCGCGGGAATGGCACTTGAGCTGCCCGAATACGATCCGGCGAGAATTCACCATTCGCGAATTACGGCAAATCAGACACATGGGATTTCTGTGCGTTTGTTGGCTATGACCACCCAGGAGCGGGCTGCCATTCCCGTCATGCATCCCGGTCGAGTCGATGTGATCGGGGTGGGGGCGCTCATCCTGGATCGGATCGTCGAGAGGTACGGCTTCACCGAGGTGGTTGTCAGCGAACACGACATTCTGGACGGAATCGCCTGGTCTGTCTCCGAATCTTAATGATATCTGGACAATTCGCTTATTTGGGGAGTATTGAGGACCGCTTCTGTTTTATGGTTAAGTAAACATGCTTTAGTGAGACTTTGCCGTGGGACCCGGGCACAGCTGGTGCCGGGGCGGCAACCGTCTTCGAAGCACATTTTGCTTCCAAACGAAACGGAGCATCCCCTCATGAATTCCGGACTAGCACGCAGGCTAGCCGCAGTGGGAGCCGGCGCGGCCATGCTGGCGACGATGGCAACCGGCTTGCTGGCCACGCCCGCAGCGGCGGCCAGTGGGTCGACCCAGGCGTCGAAGGCAGCGGCCACGTCTGCCTCCACGACGCGGCCCGCGGTCTGGGCCAACACCCCCAGTGCCTCTGCCACGAAGTACAAGGGTGCCTGTCCCGTCAAGGTGACCTTCTCCACCAGCGTCAAGGTGAAGACGGTCGCCAGCAAGACCAAGGTCACCTACCGGTGGCTGCGCGGCGACGGCTCCAAGAGCAGCGTCAAGTCCTTCACCCTGAAGGGCAAGGGCACCAAGAGCGTCACCGTCAAGGAGACCGGCACCTTCAAGCGCGACACCAAGGGCTGGCAGGCCATCCAGGTCCTGTCGCCGCGCGCCGCCACCTCCGGGAAGAAGTACTTCTCGGTCTCCTGTGGCAACGACTGGACCGTCCTCAACCCGCCCCACAAGCACAAGACCAGCGCTCAGCTGTGGGTCGACGAGGGCAACTGCCAGGCGACCCTGATCGGTCGCATCAGCACCTCCGGTTCCCGCTGGGTGCACTACCAGTGGGTCGTCAACGGCCGCGTCGTCGAGAGTGACGCCGTCCGCGTCAACGGTTCGCGCAAGGTCTCTCACGTGATCCGGACGCACGACGACTTCAGGGGCTGGGCTGTCCTGAAGATCGTGGGCGGACCCTCGTCCAACCGCGACTACTTCAAGATCGACTGCAAGGACTGGAACCCGTCCCCGCGGGTCTCGGTCTCCATCAGCGCTCCGAGCACCTACTACGGCTCCTGCCCGGTCGCCCGTACCTTCACCGGTACGATCAGCGCCTCGCACCGCGGTGAAGTGAAGTACCGCTGGATCCGTAACGGTGTCGCGGGTGGCTGGGAGAGCGTCTACTTCAGCGGTTACGGCTCGCAGAGCCGCACCGTGAGCGACTCCTGGAGCACCTCGGCCTCTGGCGAGGCCAAGCGTTCCATCGAGGTCTACAACGGTCCGAGCAGCGCCACCGCGGAGACCAAGGTCATCTGCAAGAGCGCGACCCCGACCCCGACCCCGACCCCGAAGCCGCTTCCGGTTCAGACCCCGGAGCCGGCCGCGTCGCTCACGCCTGGCAACAACTGGTAGTGAGTTCCATCTGAAGTGAGAACAGGCGGCGCCCGCATCCAGCGGGCGCCGCTTTTTCGTTTCTCCGGCCCTGTCCGGGCTGCCCGGCGATCCCGCGCAGCCCGGGTTTCCGCTCCCCGCCGAGGACGCCCGTCCAGCCCAGGACCCGCGGACCGTACGGCCTCGGAACAGGTGGTCTTCCGGATCGGGCACCATCGAGGGCATGACCCATGTTCCTCCCGGATCCGGCTGGTCCGATGATCCCGCCCAGCCGGACACCCCCGTCGCCCACGATCCCGCCGAGGTGCGGGAACTGGCGAGTGCGAGCCGTACTCTCGCGGAACTCACGGCCGCGCAGTCCGTCTGCCGGGCCTGCCCGCGCCTGGTGGAGTGGCGGGAGGAGGTCGCGACGGTCAAGAGGCGGGCGTTCGCCGAGGAGACCTACTGGGGGCGGCCCATCGCCGGGTGGGGCGAGGAGAAGCCGGAGGTGCTCATCGTCGGGCTTGCCCCGGCGGCGCACGGGGGCAACCGCACCGGGCGAATCTTCACCGGGGACCGCAGCGGGGACTGGCTGTTTGCCTCGCTCCACCGCACGGGCCTGGCCGCGCAGGAGACCAGCGTCCGGGCCGGCGACGGGCAGAGGCTCATCGGCGCACGCATGGTGGCGGCGGTCCGATGCGCCCCACCGGCCAACAAGCCCGATCCGTCGGAACGAGCCGCCTGCTTCCCCTGGCTGACCAGGGAGGTCGCGCTGGTCGCCGGCAGCGTACAGGTGGTGGTCGCCCTGGGAGGCTTCGCCTGGCAGGCGATCTGGCCCGCGCTGAAGGACGCCGGATACGTCCTGCCGCGTCCGAGGCCGGCCTTCGGCCACGGCGCCGAGGTGGAGATCTCCCATCACGGACGTCCGGTGTACCTTCTCGGCTGCTACCACCCGAGCCAGCAGAACACCTTCACGGGCCGGGTGACCGCCGAGATGCTTGACCGGCTCTTCACCAGGGCGAACGCCCTCCGTGGCGCGTGAGCCCCGCCGACAAAGAGAAAATCGGCACAAATTTCCGGCAAGAAGGGCGTTTTATCCCAGTTTGGGGAACCATCGAGCAAATTAGCTGACCCGGACATGGCGCGATCGGCGAGGGGGACGTATGCTTGTGAAAGGTTTCACAAGCCTCAAACCTAAGGATGGCGTCGTAGTGAACCCCAACTCGAAGCACATCGTAGTCGTCGGCGGAGGATACGTCGGCCTCTACACCGTGCTGCGCCTGCAGCACACGCTCCGCAAGGAGCTGCGCGAGGGCAGCGTGCGGATCACTGTCCTTACCCCCGAATCCCACATGACCTACCAGCCCTTCCTCCCCGAGGCCGCCGCCGGGAACCTCTCGCCCCGGCACGTGGTGGTGCCGCTCCGCCGCGTGCTGCGCTCGGCGACGATCCTCAACGGCAAGGTCTCCAAGGTCAACCACGCGGCCAAGTCCGTCACTTTCGCGCCGAACGTCGGCACCCCTCACGAGATCGGCTACGACATCGTGGTCATGGCCGCCGGTTCGATCTCCCGCACGCTTCCCATCCCCGGTCTCGCCGACGCCGCCATCGGCTTCAAGACGGTCGGCGAGGCGATCGCGCTGCGCAACCGGGTGCTGGAGCTCCTCGACCGAGCCGAGAGCGACGAGGACGAGGAGCTGCGGCGGCGGGCGCTGACGTTCGTCGTGGTCGGCGGCGGTTTCGCCGGTATCGAGGCGCTCGCCGAGCTGGAGGACATGGCGGTCGACGCCGCCCGTTACTACCGCAACGTCTCGCGCAAGGACATGCGCTGGGTCCTCGTCGAGGCCACCGACCGCATCCTTCCCGAGGTCGGCCCGGAGATGGGCAAGTGGACCGCCGAGCAGCTCCGCGAGCGCGGCATCGAGGTCAAGATGAACACCCGCCTGGACTCGTGCGTGGGTGGTCTGGTCAAGCTCTCCGACGGTGACGAGTTCCCGTCGGCCACCATCGTGTGGACCGCCGGGGTGAAGCCCAGCCCGGTGGTCAACGCCGGTGACCTGCCCCTGGACGAGCGCGGCCGGATCAAGGCGACAGCCGCTCTGACGGTGGTCGGGGTCAAGGACGCCTTCTCCGCCGGAGACGTGGCCGGCGTGCCCGACGTGACGAACCCCGGTCAGTACTGTGCGCCCAACGCCCAGCACGCCGTACGGCAGGCCAAGGTCCTCGCCGACAACATCACCCGTCAACTGCATGGGAAGAAGCTGGTCGACTACCGGCACAAGTATGTCGGATCGGTCGCCGGTCTCGGCCTCCACAAGGGCGTCGCCAACGTCTATGGGATCAAGCTCCGCGGAGTTCCCGCCTGGTTCATGCACCGCACCTACCATCTGTCGCGAGTGCCTACCTTCAATCGCAAGGTCCGTGTCATGGCCGACTGGACCTTGGCGCTTTTCTTCAAGCGGGAGACCGTGTCGCTCGGAGAGCTCGAGGCGCCGCACAACGAGTTCCGCGCCGCGACGACGAGCTGAGTTCTCGATACCCGAGATAGATGATTGCCCGGTTCCCGTCCGGGTACGTCGCTGATTCTCACGACCTTCCCGTGAAAGCCGGCTCCGGCCGGGAGGAGGTCGTGGGCGTCTGCCCGTGACGGCCGCACCAGGGGCCGACGGCATGGAACGGCCGCCGAGGTCGCAGGAGTAGATCTCCGCCGCGACTCGGATGCGGCATGGCAGGTGACTCCGGCGGCCCCGTCGACGCCGGGCTCGGCACTCCCGAGCCCGCCCCGGCACGCCCAGGCCCTTCCTGAAGACCCGGACGCCCGGGCCGCCCCGGCCATGCGGCCATCCGGCCGGCTCGTCGCGGCCTTCGAAGCCCGACCCATCCAGCATCAGCTGGATCACCTTGGCAGTGTGCTATTCCTGGATCCAGTACCAGGAGCTTGGACGATCCGTCGTTTAGAGCAGAGAGTCGTGTGACGGATGGCTTGAACAGTTACGTATGAGTGGTCGGTTCCGTATGATTACGGCGCCCCCGTAGCCCAAAGGCAGAGGCAAACCCCTTAAAAGGGTTCGAGTGAGGGTTCGAGTCCCTCCGGGGGCACTTGCTGCCACTTCCGAGATGAGGTCGTTGACCTGCGGAAACGCTGTTCAACGACCTCATCTCGCCATCCGGCCGCCTGTCGCGGCCGATGGCGGTCGATGGCCCGCAGGAAGGGCTCCGCGCCGAATGTGGACTCGACTTTATTACAAGCGGCTAACAGTCTGTGCGCCCCCGACTGACTCGGCCCTCGGCTTCCCTTCTCCGAAGGTTTAGGCGACCGTGATGTCACGTTCCAGCGGCGTTAGGCGTTGACGCGAAGATACAGCGGGCGGAGGAAACAGGCACCCAAGCAGAGGCCGGCCCGGCTGTTCCGGGATTCCCTATTCCATTCTTTATGAATGCGCTCCCGGCCGGTGAGAGTACGGCCGACGGACGGATTTCCCATCGGACCTGGGATTCAACGGGTCTCCGGTATAAAATAGTAACCGTGAGGGAAGAGACGGGTCCCGATCCGACGCTCGGGGGCGACACACCCGATCGGCGGGCGCCAGGCCGCGTCGGGGTGGGCGATCACCGCCGGTGACGCCGCTCCGGGGCACGAGGCCCGGGGTTCCCACGGCTCAATGGGCCTGTGCGGAGGGGCTCGGCCGGTGCGTGTGGCGCACGCGGCGAGGCGTCCCGGCGCCTTTTTCGGAAGCGATCGACGGAGCGCCGTAAAACCGGGAACCAGACCTGTGGGCCATTCGTTGGGCACATCGGCGGTAGCCGTACGGCAACTTGAACACCATGGATATCAGCACGATACGGCCATGTGACAACCGATCTAATACGCTGATCGCGTAGGTCGCAGCGTGGAGGCACCGATGGAGAGTAAGAACCCGATTTTCAGTCGGCAGTCCAATGGCCAGCAGGCCTGGGGGACACCGACTCCGACAGCTGAACAGCTTCAGGGCATGTACAACTCGCCGTCGTACGCGCCCACCGCGCAGCGGACGATGACGATCGACGACGTGGTCGTGCGCGGGTTCATCACTCTGGGCACGCTGGCCGTCTCGGCGGCGGTGGCCTGGACACTCAACTTCGGTACGGCCGCACTGCTGATCGGTGTGATCGTCGGCCTGATTCTCGGCCTGATCGTCTCGTTCAAGCAGAGCACGAACCCGGTGCTGATCCTCGGCTACGCGGTCGCCTACGGTGTGGCCATCGGCGTGGTCAGCCACCAGTACAACGATCTGTACCACGGCATCGTCTTCCAGGCGGTGGTCGGCACGGCTCTCGCCTTCGCCGCCATGCTCACCGTGTATTCACTGCGCATCATCCGTGTCACGCCGAAGTTCACCAAGTTCGTCGTGGCCGCGGCTCTGGGCCTGATGGGCCTCGTGCTCGTCAACCTGGTCGCCAGCTTCTTCATCCCGGAAGGCATCGGCATCCGGTCGGGCGGCGCGCTGGCCTACGTGTTCAGCATCGCCGTGATCCTGATCGGCTGCTTCTTCCTGCTGCTCGACTTCAACGAGGTGGAGCAGGGCGTGAAGGCGGGCGCCCCGGAGAAGTACTCCTGGCTGATGGCCTTCGGCCTGACGGTCACCCTGGTCTGGATCTACCTGGAGATCCTGCGCCTGCTGAGCTACCTCCGCGAGTAGGAACTCATCGCGAGCAGAAGGACCCCGCCGGAGCGACTTCGGCGGGGTTTTTCCTTTGTACGGCGGCGCTCAGGTGAACGCAGGGCAACCGATGATCGACGAAGTGACATCGACGGCCAGGTGTAAGGGCTTGCCATCTGGGGATTCGTGATGCACTGTCGAGCAAAGGAGCCTATCCGTGGAGGTGCCCATGTCGTTGAACCACTCACTGGAGACGCAGAGCAAGCTGATCGCAAGGGTCTCTGTCATCACAGGACGCGCACTCCCAGAGTGGTTCCAAGCAATCGACAACGGCCCGGCTTTCCTTCGTTGTGAAGAGCGCGCCAACTGGCTCGCCGACGAGCACGGGCTGACCCACGGCTACGCCGCCGCCATCGTGCAGGAGCACGAGCGGCGCCGCCGTACCCGCTGAGTTTCACACCGTCTATCTCTGTGAGGCCCGCGTCACCGCTCAGGTGGCGCGGGTTTTCCTGTGCGCGGGCATGATCGAGCATGATGGGCTCATGGATCTCGACAAGGCACGTGACTTCATTCGCAACAACCACCGGGCGGTGATGCTGACCTCGCACGCCGACGGGCGACCACAGATGTCGCCGATCGTCGTGGGACTGGACGCCGAGGGAAACGCGATCGTCAGCACCAGGGAGACCGCCGCGAAGGTCCGCAACCTCCGCGAGAACCCCAAGGTGACGCTCTGCGTGATGACCGACGCCTTCTTCGGCTCGTGGATCCAGGTCGAGGGCACCGCGGAGATCGTCCCGCTGCCCGAGGCGATGGAACTCCTGGTGGGCTACTACCGCGACATCTCCGGCGAGCATCCGGACTGGGACGACTATCGGGCGAGCATGGAGCGGGAACGGCGGGTGATCCTGAGGATCGGGATCACCCGCGCGGGCCCTGACGTTCACGGCTGATCAGCATCGGCTGAGGCGTTCCAGAACGACGGCCATACCCTTGATCAGCTGAGGCGCTCCAGGATCATGGCCATGCCCTGGCCGCCGCCCACGCACATGGTCTCCAGCCCGATCGACTTGTCGCGGAAGGCGAGGCTGTTGATCAGCGTGGAGGTGATCCGGGCACCGGTCATGCCGAAGGGGTGGCCCACCGCGATGGCGCCGCCGTTGACGTTGAGCCGGTCGAGGTCGATGCCGAGGTCCTGGTAGGACGGGATGACCTGGGCGGCGAAGGCCTCGTTGATCTCGACGAGGTCCACGTCGCCGATGGACATGCCCGCCCGTGCCAGGGCCTGCTTGGAGGCCTCAACCGGGCCCAAGCCCATGATCTCGGGGGACAGGCCGGTCACACCGGTGGAGACGATCCGGGCGAGCGGCGTGATGCCGAGCTCGGCGGCCCTGATGTCACTCATCACGATCACCGCGGCGGCGCCGTCGTTCAGCGGGCAGCAGTTGCCCGCGGTGACCGTGCCGTCGGGGCGGAAGACCGGCTTGAGCTGGGAGACCGCCTCGTAGGTGGTGCCGGCCCTGGGGCCGTCGTCCTTGCTGACCACGGTCCCGTCGGGCAGGGTCACCGGGGTGATGTCCTTCTCCCAGAAGCCGTTGGCGATGGCCTTCTCCGCCAGGTTCTGGGAGCGGACGCCGAACTCGTCCTGCTCCTGGCGGGAAACGCCCTTCAGCCCGGCGAGGTTTTCGGCCGTCTGGCCCATCGCGACGTAGACGTCGGGCAGCTCGCCATCCTCGCGCGGGTCGTGCCAGACTCCGCCCCCGCCCTCGGCGGCCCTGGTCGAACGGTCGTGAGCACCGCCGAACAGCTCGTTCCGGGTGTCGGGCCATGAGTCCGAGCTTCCCTTGGCGAAGCGGGAGACACACTCCACACCCGCCGAGACGAACACGTCTCCCTCGCCCGCCCTGATCGCGTGCAGGGCCATCCGGGTGGTCTGCAGGGAGGACGAGCAGTAGCGCGTCACGGTCGTTCCGGGCACGCTGTCCAGGCCGAGCAGGGTGGCGACCACGCGGCCCATGTTGTAGCCCTGCTCACCGCCCGGCAGGCCACAGCCCAGCATCAGGTCGTCGATGGTGGTCGGGTCGAGCTGGGGGACCTTGGCCAGCGCGGCCTGGATCATCTGTACGGTCAGGTCGTCGGGACGGATGTCCTTGAGGGACCCCTTGAAGGCGCGTCCGATCGGCGAGCGCGCGGTTGCGACGATGACTGCCTCGGGCATGTGGCTCTCCTGGGTTCTCGATACTCGCTCCTCCTGCGGAGCGTACCGCGCGGTATGCCGGAAGCCACGCCCCGGGGACGAGGAAACAGAACTTTGTACGGCATGCACAGGGGTCCCACCCCGAGATGGGACCCCCGTCACGAGGACACGGCGCGGGGCTCAGCCGTACATGCCGGGAGTGGGGCCGGAGCCGTCCTTGATCGCGCGCAGTCCGCCCTTCTCGTCACGCCAGGTCCGCCAGCCGTCCTGGCTGCCGGTGAACCAGACGGGCGGGATGCCCGAGCCCGCCACTCGCTTGCCGTCGGCCAGTTTGAACTCGCACAGCGAGGCCACGGAGTAGAAGCCGGGGTTCTGGTTCTTGAGCGGAAGGGGTTTGGGGTCGGTGACGCAGAAGGACCAGCCGCGCTCGTTCTTGACCTCGGCGGCCTGGCCGGTGGCCAGGTCGAAGGAGTTACCCGGCTTGTCGTGCCGCAGGAAACCGACCTTCTCCATCCGGGAGGGGAAGGACAGCCACCATCCCGCGCTGGGAACCTGGGCCACCGGGATCTGGCCGAGGACCCGGCCGTTTTCGGCGTCCAGCCGGGCGAATCCGCCGTACTGGCCCTGCGGGTCGACCGGGCGGACCACCGGGGCGAAGCCGGGGCTGCCGCTGGGATAGACCCGCACCACCGAGGGACGGATCCAGTTGACCGTGCCGTCGGAGAGCTTGGCGGAGAACATGCCGAAGGCGGAGACCTTCTTCGTCTTGGGGTTGGTATACGGGGCGATGTAGCCGACGAGGTTGCCGGTCGTCGCGCCGAACGACCAGCCGCCCGACATGTCCACCCCCATGCCGAGTGCCCGTTCGATGGGGAGCTGCCAGCCGACCTTCCCCGTCTTCAGATCGTACGACTCCAGGACGGGGTGCTGGGCGAGCCGGAGGAACACCGCCCGGGAGGCGTCGGACCACTCGACCTCCGCGATTCCGGGCAGTTTCCACATCACCTTGCCGGTGACGGGGCTGAGCACGACGACCCGGGCGGTGGTGAGCGCGGTGTTCTCCGACACGCACACGTACGGCCCGCACCTCTGGGGGCCGAACGTGGAGTGCACCGGGCGGGTCCACCTGCGCGTCCCGGTCCTGGCGTCGAGGCCGATGAGCGTGGCTTTCCAGCGGCCCTGTTTCGCGGGACCGGCTTTTGCGGGACCGGCTTTCACGGGACCGACCGTCACCGTGACGGCCTGGCCCCCGCCGATCTCGACGATCGCCGGAGGGGGCACCCCCATCCCCGGCAGGCGGCCCGCCATGGTCGTGGGATGGGCCCACAGTTTTTTGCCCGAGGCGAGGTCGACGGCCACCGTCTCCAGCGTGCCGTCGGGCTTCATCGAGGTCGTCGTGGCGACATCGCCGGCGACGGTGGTGCGGCTGACCGCGTTCATTTCGGTGTTGTGCCAGGCCGGATAGGCCGGTGTGGCCGCTTCACTGGCTTCACCGCCGGAACAACCGGCCAGGGTCAGGACTCCGGCGAGCACCAGAGCCAGTTTCGCGTGGGGCCGGATCACGGGTATTCCACTCCAATGGGCGAGGGGTTATGAGTTCGCCGCGGAGGGTGACCGTGCTCAGGCGTCGTCAGGCATCACCACTGGCCTCCGGCGGAGCAGGGTCGCCCACCGTCCGTGGACCCCGGTTGCTCGACCGGCGACGCGGGTTGCGGAGACCTCGGCCCCGGGCTCCTCCGCGGCCATGGCTGCCGCGAGGTAGATCGGCTCACTGCGCAGGGGTCGTGGCTCGGGCCACAGCTCCAACGCACTGCATACAGAAGGTAGCACTGCGTAAGCAACCTGTAGATAGCCTTGGGCGGATGGGTGGAAACGATCAAGGCCGAACATCTCCGTCGGGTTCGTGTCGAACTCCGGCCCGAGCAGGTCCGCGAAGGCCACCGTCCGCCCGCCCGCCTCGACCACGGCGACGGTCTGCGCCGCGGCCAGCTGGCGGCTCCAGCGCCGGGTCACCCAGCGCAGCGGCTGCGCGATCGGCCGGACCGTGCCCAGGTCGGGACAGGTGCCCACGATCACCTCGGCCCCCGCCACCCGCAGTCGCCACACCGCCTTCTGCAGGTGCCGTACGGCCCGCGCGGGCATCGTCTGCGTGGTGACGTCGTTGGCGCCGATGAAGATGATCGCGACCTCGGGCCGGCTCCTGAGCGCCTGATCCACCTGGTCGCCGAGTTCGGCGGAGACCGCCCCCGATTTGCCGGCCACGGTCAGCCGCACCGGCCTCTCGGCGATGATCGCGAGCCCGGAGGCGATCAGAGCGCCCGGAGTCTCGGCCGGATCCGTGGTGCCCAGTCCCACGGAGAGGGAGTCACCGAGCATGACCATCCGGATCGGCTCGCCGTCGAAGTTCCCGTAGACCCCGTCCGACGGAGGGCCCTCCATGCCGTGAGGCCGGCCGACGATGCGGCGGGCCAGCACGCCCTCGGCGAACAGCAACCCGTAGGTCGCCGCGCCCAGCGCGGTGAGTCCGCCCCCGCCCACGGCCGCGGCCGCCGCGATGCGCCGTGCCGCCCGTGCGACCCCGGGAGTCCAGATCACGTGGCGTTGCCTCCCTTACACGGTGCGGCGGTAGCGTTGTCTTAGAAAGCTAGCTGAGTACCCGCCACCCCTATGGGATCACGGCGTTCCACAAAACAAGCTGACAGAGCTTTGGTATTTCGAGGTGATCATCGCGGTGCGCGTTTATGACTCGCTGGTTGAGCTGATGGGTAACACCCCTCTCGTCCGATTGCAGAAGGTGACGGCGGGGTTGCCGGCCCAGGTGCTGGCCAAGGTCGAATATTTCAATCCGGGCGGTTCGGTGAAGGACCGGATCGCGGTGCGCATGATCGATGCGGCGGAGAAGTCGGGAGCGCTGCTTCCGGGGGGCACGATCGTGGAGCCCACCTCGGGAAACACCGGGGTCGGCCTGGCGATCGTGGCCCAGCAGCGCGGCTACAAGTGCCTGTTCGTGGTGCCCGACAAGGTGGCCCAGGACAAGGTCGCCGTGCTCCGTGCCTACGGCGCCGAGGTCGTGGTCTGCCCGACCGCCGTCTCGCCCGACCACCCGGACTCCTATTACTCCGTCTCCGACCGGCTGGCCAGGGAGACGCCGAACGCCTGGAAGCCCGACCAGTATTCCAATCCAAACAACCCGGACAGTCACTACCATTCCACCGGTCCTGAGATCTGGGAGCAGACCGAGGGGCGGATCACCCACTTCGTGGCGGGTGTCGGCACCGGCGGCACGATCAGCGGCGTCGGACGCTATCTCAAGGAGATCTCCGGCGGCCGAGTGAAGATCATCGGGGCCGACCCGGAGGGTTCGGTCTACTCCGGCGGCACCGGCCGCCCGTACCTGGTGGAGGGCGTCGGCGAGGACATCTGGCCGGCCACGTACGACACCACGGTCTGCGACGAGATCATCGCGGTCTCCGACAAGGACTCCTTCGGGATGACCCGCCGTCTGGCCCGCGAGGAGGCCCTGCTCGTGGGCGGTTCCTGCGGTATGGCCACGGTCGCGGCCCTGCGCGTGGCCAGGCAGGCCGGCCCCGACGACGTGGTGGTGGTGCTGCTTCCCGACGGCGGACGGGGATACCTGTCGAAGATCTTCAACGACGAGTGGATGGCCGACTACGGCTTCCTGACCACCTCCACCGACGAGGGACTGGTCAAGGACGTGCTGAGCCGCAAGGGCTCCGGACTGCCGGAGTTCGTGCACACCCACCCGCACGAGTCGGTGGAGGTGGCGATCTCCATCATGAGGGAGTACGGAGTGTCGCAGCTCCCGGTGATGAAGGAGGAGCCGCCGGTGATGGCCGCCGAGGTGGTCGGCTCGATCCTGGAACGCGATCTGCTCGACGCCCTCTACCGCGGCCGGGTACGGCCGACCGACCCGCTGGCCGAGCACATGTCCCAGCCGCTGCCGACGATCGGCGCGGGCGAGACGGTCGCCACCGCGGTCGAGGCGCTGGAGAAGGCCGACGCCGCGGTCGTCCTCGACGACGGCAAGCCCGTCGGCCTGCTCACCCGCCAGGACCTGCTGGCCTTCCTGGTCAACCACTAGGAGTCCCTGAGCGGAAACTCCGCCGTCACCTCCCAGGCTCCCGGGGGGACGGGGCCGGCGGTGAGGCGGCCGCCGAGCGCCTCGACGCGCTCGGCCATGCCCACCAGGCCGAACCCGCCCCCCAGGCGCAAGACCCTGATGTCGGCCGTCGAGCCGTGGTTGCGGACCCGCAGCCGCACCGTGGCCGTGATCGCCGAGGAGCCTCGCTGGCCACGGGGCTCCTGCCGGCCGTTCGCGCGCATGCCCTCGGCCCAGGCCCGCATGTCCGAGCCGTCCGTCAGCCTCAGGTCCGCCTCGACCCAGCCGGTGCCCGGGGCGTGCCGGCGGACGTTGGTGAGGGACTCCTGCAGGACCCGGTGGATGGTGGTCATCACCTCCGGCGGCAGGACGCCGTCGGTGAGGCCCTGGCCGATGTCGAAGGCGACCTTGGGACCACCGGCGGAGAAGCGCTCCACCATCGTGCGCATGTCCATGAACGTGCTGCCGGGGGAGCGGGCGGCCTCGTCCTCCGCTCGCAGCACGCCGACCAGGCGGCGCATCGAGGTGAGCGCCTCGGATCCGGCGTTGGCGATCGCCTCCAGGGAGGGGACCACCGCCTCCGGTCTCTGCTCGGCGACGACCTTGGCCGCCTGTGCCTGGACCACGATCCCGGTGATGTGGTGGGCGACCAGGTCGTGCAGCTCCCTGGCGAGCTCCAGGCGTTCGGAGCGCCGTACCGAGTGCACGGCCTCCTTGCGGCGCTCCAGTTGGAAACGGAGGTAGGCGCCGATCCCGGCGGCGGCGGACCAGGTGACGAAGATGGAGAAACCGACGGCCACGGAGGGGGCGTCCTGGAGCAGGCGTCCCGCGGAGGCCTCCAGCACGATCACCGAGGCCAGGGAGAACAGCGCGCCCCGCCTGATCGGCTCCATCCAGCGCAGCCCGCCGACGGTGAGGATCAGCAGCGACCCCGTCTCGGCCAGGCCCGGTCTGCCGGTGACCCCGATGATCCCGATGATCAGGGAGCAGGCGAAGGAGAGCACGAGCAGGACGGCGAACCCTCTGACCCGGTGGGTCCGGCGCCACAGCACCGCCAGAACGCCGACGACGCCGCACGCGACGTTCGGCCACAGCGTCGCCGAGCCGCTCGTCACCGCCATCACGAGGTCGAGCAGGAGCAGCAACAGGAGCCAGCCGACCATCGCGATCTCGCTGAGTCTCTGGACCCAGCGGACGATCCGGTGCGTTTTCCCCACGGCCGTTGAGCCTAGGCCGAACGGCCGACATGTTGTATCGACCGTTCGGCGGATATGTCCGTGTTTGAGTCAATCCCTCGTCCCCTACGGGCGAAGAAATCACCGTGCGATCTCATCGACCGCTTGGTTTTAGAACATTTGCCTTGCAACGGTTGATATGTACGCTGTGTGACCCTCTCGCTCACGGAGTCCCGTCCGGGGCGCGACGGCGCCTCAGAGGGTGCTCCCGCGTGGACTCTCACCCTCCGGGGTGAAAGCCCGAGGGCCGGCCCGCGTCCCGGTAACGTGGACCTCATGAGCGAAGGATTCGAGACATTGGCCATTCACGCAGGTCAGGAGCCCGATCCCCACACAGGGGCCGTCGTGCCGCCGATCTACGCGGTCTCCACATACAAGCAGGACGGCGTGGGCGGACTGCGCGCCGGATATGAGTACAGCCGGTCGGCCAACCCGACCAGGACCGGGTTGGAAGAGGCCATGGCCGCCGTCGAGGGCGGCAGCCGGAGCCTGGCCTTCGCCTCGGGCCTGGCCGCCGAGGACGCCGTGCTCCGTACGATCTGCAAGCCCGGCGACCACGCCATCATCCCGAACGACGCCTACGGCGGCACCTACCGCTTGTTCTCCAAGGTCCACGAGCGCTGGGGCCTGCGCTACGACCCGGCGCCGCTGGGCAACCTGCGCGCGGTGGCGGCCGCCATGACCCAGAAGACCAGGGTCGTGTGGGTGGAGACCCCCACCAACCCGCTGCTCGGCATCGCCGACATCACGGCCCTGGCCGAGCTCGCGCACGACAACGGCGCGCTGCTGGTGGTGGACAACACGTTTGCCTCGCCGTACCTCCAGCAGCCGCTGGCGCTGGGCGCGGACATCGTGGTGCACTCCACCACCAAATATGTGGGCGGCCACTCCGACGTGATCGGCGGGGCGCTCGTCGTGCGTGACGCCGGTCTCGGCGAGGAGCTCGCCTTCCACCAGAACGCGATGGGCGCGGTGGCCGGGCCGTTCGACGCCTGGCTGACGTTGCGGGGGCTCAAGACGCTCGGGGTGCGGATGGACCGTCACTGCGACAACGCCGAGCGGGTCGTGGACCTGCTGCTCGCCCACCCCAAGGTGACCTCGGTGCTCTACCCGGGGCTGGCCGAGCACCCCGGTCACGAGGTGGCGGCCAAGCAGATGAGGCGCTTCGGAGGCATGGTCTCCTTCCGGGTCGCCGGGGGAGAGGCCGAGGCGGTCGAGATCTGCAACCGGACCAGGCTGTTCACGCTGGCCGAGTCGCTCGGCGGGGTGGAGTCGCTGATCGAGCATCCCGGACGGATGACCCACGCCTCCGTGGCGGGCTCGCCGCTGGAGGTCCCCGGCGATCTGGTCCGCCTGTCGGTCGGCATCGAGACGATCGACGACCTGCTCGCCGACCTCACCCAGGCGCTGGGCTAGGGCCGGTCGACGCTCCGGTTCGAAGGACCGGGCGCGGACAGAGGCTCCGCACCGGATCGGGTGCGGTGCCTCAGGCAGGACTTCCCCAGACCATCAGAACCAGAATGATCAACCAGATCAGCGTGACGATGCTGGAGAGCGTGGCGATCCGCCCGGTCTGAACCTTGGCGTCGTCATCCGGGTTCTCGTTGCCGAGGACCCGGATGGCGGTGATCTGGTCCCGGTCCACGATGACCAGGAGCACCGCGGCGACGATGAAGAGCGTCATCGAGACCGAAAGATAAGGCTTGCCGAGGTAGTCGCGTCCCAGCAGCACTCCGAACACGAATACGCCGACGGCCGCAATGGCATATATGCGCGTGGTCTTGTGCAGATAATGCAGGACGTTCAGGTCCTTGGCGCGGATGAATCGGGGGGTCGACATGGTGGCGGCGGTGACCGGCCCGAGGGCGAAGATCGCAAAACCGAGGTGTAGCCAGAGCAGCAGGTTTGTCATGCGCCAGACATTAGTCCCCGGTGATCTCCCTTGGGTACGGCTCGCGCAAGCGTCATTGGCCGGCGGCGTCTTCCTGAGTGATCCTTTGAAGACCGCGGCGGCACAACGGACACGCATGCTCTGGATTCGCCACTTTCTGGCAGGCGCTGTGGTCGACTTTCAGCCCCAGCACCCTGCGCGTTCGCGCGGCGGCCGCCCCCGGTGCGCGACTGGTGATCGTCGCGCGGTTGTCCTCGACATGAATGCTGATCACGACGACCACGAGGGCGATCAGAAAGCAGACGACGATGATTGCGCCCGTTACCGCGACCGCTATCCACATGATGTCCTCCGGGACGACGTGAATAAGCATTTCCCGGATATCGCCGTGCATCAAGCCAGTGCTGCGTTACTCCTCTTCGTTGACGCCCTGCTCGTCGCGACCGCGCGGAGCCATGCATAACTCGAAACCAACGCAGGTGATGAGCATCAACGCCACGAGAATCCCCGCGACCATCGGACCCACTTCCTCCCGTTCCGCAATGGCAAATGCCATTACTGGAGAGACGAAGTCGATGACGGAGAAGTTGTCGAGATCAGGTCACAATTCGGCCAACAAAAGCCGTCCCGAGGTGGGCGACGGGCGGCGGTGAACGGAAGGGGAAGGGCGGGCGTGGAAAGCGATCTTCACATTCGCCCTGAGCACACCTGCGAGGTGAGTAGGATCATTATCGCGTGTTCCCGTGTGTTGGGACCGTCGGCGGTGATGCCGCGGTCGTGCCGGGCGCGCGTCCAACCACGTTCGTCAAGATCAACCAATCGTGCGCGAAGGCACACAGGGAGTGCCCGTTGTGGCTGTGAAACATGTCGAGCCGTATACCGAGGAGTGGCGACACCAGCCGGCCCTCTACGCGAGCCGCGTCGTCGAGGCGCTGGGCGACGAGGTCCGTGACTGGTGGCAGGGCCCCTGCGACCCGCGCACCGTCACGATCCGGCTGACCGGCGAGGACACGCTGGTGTGGGACGAGGAGAGCGGCTGGCGCCGTGGCCGCTACGTGTCCGGCGACCGCGACGTCCGTACGGTCCTCGCCGACGCCCGCTATCTCGGCGGAGGCCTGCTGCTCCGGCCCGAGCGTCTCCCCTCCGCCGTCGTCGACGCCCGCGCGGGTGTCGGCAACAGCACGGCGTGGCGGCCCTGCTACCGGTCCTACCGCCACTACCGCGACGGCTTCGACCTCGCGCTCAACGGCTACGTCGCCTACGTCGGCGCTTGAGAGGAGGCCTCCCGGGAGCGTTTCCCGAGAGGCCTCATCACGTCGTACGGTGCCGGCCGGCGAGCATGGCCCGGAACGTTGATCAACGCGTCCGGCGAGTCCGCAGGAAGTCGCTGACGACGTATTCGCCCAGGCGGTCGGCGCCGGTGGAGAAGACCCGGCCGCCGTTGCGACGGCCGACCTCGTTCACGAACTCCTTCAGGCGCTCGTCGTCGGCGAGCATGAACACGTTGAGCGTCGCCCTGCGCCGGGTCATCTTGTCCACCTCGGAGAGTGTCAGCTCCAGCGTCTCCTGCGTGGGCGGCCACTCGAAGGCGGCCGAGCCGTTGCGCCGCAGATGGGCGGTGGGCTCACCGTCGGTGACCACGAGCACGACCGGCTCGAAGTCGGGATGGCGGTCCAGGTGGCGCCCGGCGATCAGCAGCGCATGGTGCAGGTTCGTACCCTGGACCATGTCCCACTCCAGCCCGGCCAGCTCGTCGGGCTGCAGGATGCGGGCGTAGTTGGAGAAGCCGATGATCTGCACCGAGTCCTGGGGGAACTTCGAGGCGACCAGCGCCTGCAGGGCCATCGCGGTCTGCTTGGCCGCGGCCCAGGTGCCCCGCAGGGCCATCGAGTAGGACAGGTCCACCAGCAGGCACACCGCGGCGGCCGTGCGGCTCTCGGTCTCGGCCACCTCGAAGTCGTCGACCGACAGGGTCACCGTTCCGGTGTTCCCGCCGCGCCGTACGCCGTTGACCACCGTGCGGACCACGTCGATGGGTTGCTCGTCGCCGAACCGCCAGGGCCGGGAGGACCCGGTGAGCTCCCCCGCGGAGCCCGCGTCGACCTGGTCGTGATCTCCGCGGCGGCCCGCGTCGAGGGAGGCGAAGACGCGGCGCAGCGCCGTCTCGCCGAGGCGGCGGACGGCCTTGGGGGTGAGCTCCAGCTTGCCGCGCTGGCGGCGGAGGTAGCCCTGCTGCTCCAGCTCACGCTCGATCTGCTTGAGCGCCTCCAGGTCGTCGACGGCCGAGCGGCCCAGGGCGCGCCGGATCGCGTCCTCGTCGATGTCGTCCATCCGGGCGCCGGGATAGTCCTGGCGGAGCGCGGCCTCCAGCTGGGTCAGGTCGGCGAGCTCGTCCAGGGCGGTCACCGCGTCGCCCATCCCCATCGGCTCCTCGCCGCCCATCCGCTCCGGGGTGTTCCAGGCGAGGTCGGGACGGCGGGAGTAGAGGGACTCGCCGAGGCGCTGCATCTGCTCGGCCAGCCCGGCATCCTGCAGGGTCTGGTTGATCAGCTCCTCAAGCTCCTCGCGCTGGGCGGGGGTCAGTGAGGCCAGCAGGCGCTGGGTGGCCGCGGCCCGGCGGGCGAGGGTGTCGACCAGCTCCTCCAGGTTCCGCGGCGACTCCGGGAACATGTCTCCATATTTCGACATGAACTGGTCGAAGTCATTCTGGGTGTGCTCGCCACGCGCGTCCCGGTCGAGCATGTCGTTCAGCTCGGACATCATCTCCCTGACCCGCTCCATCGCGGCCGGGTCGGGATTGGCCAGAGACTGCTTCATGCCGCGGAACTGGCTGTCGAGCACCTCCCTGCGCAGCAGGTCGCGCAGCTCCTCGAAGGTCTGCCGGGCGGCGGCCGAGCGCCACTGGTAGTTGTTCAGCTCCTGGATCGCGCTCGCCGTGTCGTCGGGAAGACCGGCCAGCTCCGACTCGCGCAGCCGGGCGTCGTCGGAGGGGTCGGGGAACAGCTCCGCCCGCTCCTGGCCGATCGCCTTGTCCAGCAGGGCCCTGGCCCGTTCCAGGGTCCCGTCGAGGCGGCCACGCTCGCGCAGCTCGCGCCGGCGTCGCCGTACCTCGCGGAGCAGGTCGTCCAAGCCGCGCCGGTCCTGCGCGCCGGGCAGACCCTCCTTGAGCAGGTCACGCAGGGCGTGGCTGGGGTTGGAGCCCGACAGGATGGAGTCGCCCATCTTGTCGAGCGCCGAACGCACGTCGTACGGCGGGGCGAGCGGGTCGGGCCCGTCCCGGTATTGGCCATAGCGATAGCTCATGCAGACACCTCAGGTGCGGTAGACCGCCGTGCCGTCCACCTCGTCCTTGGACAGCCGGCGCAGGAGGTAGAGCCCCTCCAGGGCGAACTCCAGAGCGGCGGCGGCGTGTCCCGGGGACTCGTCGCCGATGCCGAGCTGCGACATGATCTTGGCCAGGCCGGGCACCGGGCCGATCCTGCGAAGCAGCTCCGCGGCCGGGATCATGGCGCCCGACTCGACCTGGACGCCCTCGGAGAACCTGTCCAGCAGCGCGGTCAGATCCGTGCCGCCGAGCGTGCCCCTGAACGTCTCGGCCACGGCCCTGCGGAGCAGGTGGGCGAGGACGTCGGTCTCCCGGCCCTCCTCGCTGACCTCGAACTCCACCTTGCCGCGCAGCGTGTGCACGATTCCCGGCAGGTCGGCCACCCTGGCCACCGCGTGTTCCTCGCCGGTCAGGGCCGCACGCCGTACGGCGGAGGCGGCCGCGGTCTCGGCGGCGGCGATGGAGAAGCGGGCCGACACGCCGGACCGCGCGTCGACCGCGGTGGACTCGCGGACGAGCCGGGTGAAGCGGGCGATCACCTCGATCAGGTGGTCGGGGACGTCGGCTCCCACATCCTCGAGCGCGGCCTCCTGGCGGATGAGGACGAGCTCGCTCTCGATCGAGAGGGGGTAGTGGGTGCGGATCTCGGCGCCGAAGCGGTCCTTGAGCGGGGTGATGATCCGGCCGCGGTTGGTGTAGTCCTCGGGGTTGGCGCTGGCGATCAGCAGGATGTCCAGCGGCAGGCGCAGGTTGTAGCCCCTGACCTGGATGTCGCGCTCCTCCAGCACGTTGAGCAGCGACACCTGGATCCGCTCGGCCAGGTCGGGCAGCTCGTTGACGGAGAACACGCCCCGGTTGCTTCTCGGAACCAGGCCGTAGTGGACGGTTTCCGGGTCGCCGAGCGTGCGTCCTTCGGCGATCTTGATCGGATCGATGTCGCCGATCAGGTCGCCGACGGAGGTGTCGGGCGTGGCGAGCTTCTCGCCGTACCGCTCGTCCCGGTGCTTCCAGGAGATCGGCAGCTCCTCGCCGGTCTCACCGGCCAGGCGGCGACAGCGGACGCACGAGGGTTCGTAGGGATGGTCGTTGATCTCACAGCCGGCGACGACCGGGGTCCACTCGTCCAGGAGGGTCGTGATGGTGCGGATGAGTCTGGTCTTGCCCTGGCCGCGCTCGCCGAGCAGGACCAGGTCATGCCCGGCGAGCAGTGCTCGCTCAAGGTAGGGCAGGACGGTGTCGTCGAAGCCTATGATGCCGGGGAACCGCGGCTCTCCGGCCCGCAGACGGGCCAGGAGGTTCTCGCGGATCTCGGCCTTTACCGTACGGTGAATATGGCCGCTCGCGCGGAGCTCGCGCAGAGTACGTGGCTCTGGGATTTGAGGCACGGGATCGAGCCTACGTCCCCAACGCCCGATCCGGCACTCTCATCCCACTTTCGGATCTTGACTATTGGGTGACGGTCGGCGCGCGTGCTTGTCCCCGCAGTGGGGAGAATCGTTCCAAGGCAAGGCTTCGGGCAGGTCCCCGGATCCACATTTCGGGTAGGTCTCGGTAGGCGAGTTCCGGACGGAAAGTCAGGACAAACTTCAGGTAAGACTTCGTTCGGGGGCTTGGACAAGATCCCGGACGGAGCCTCGGTCGCACGGGAGGGGCGAGACGAATGGCGTTGATGACGAGTCGTTTCGCCGATGGCCTGGCGGTGGGATCCGACCTGGTCGCCACGGCCGAGACCGCGGTGCGCCAAGCCCTGTCCGGCCTGTCCGGACCCGCCGACCTGCTCTGCTTCTTCATCTGCGGGGATGATCCCGACGACGTCTGCCGTGCGGGCCTGCGGGCGATGCGGATGGCGCCCAGAGCCACGGTCCTCGGCTGCAGCGCCACGGGAGTGATCGGTGACGGGCAGGGCGTCGAGTCCACCCCCTCCGTGAGCGCCTGGGCCGCCACCCTGGACGGTGCCCGGCTGACGACCTTCGCACTCGACACCCTCCGGGCCGATGATCGCTTCGTCGTGGTCGGCCTGCCCGAGCTCCACCCCGACGACCAGGCGGCCATCCTGCTCGCCGATCCCTACAGTTTTCCCACCGACGGCTTCGTCGAGCGCTCCGAGGAGGTGCTGGGAGACCTCCCCCTGATCGGAGGCCTGGCCAACGCGATCCAGGGCCGGGGCGCGGTCCGGCTGTTCGCCGACGGGGAGATCTACTCCGAGGGAGCCGTCGGGGTGCTGCTCAGCGGCCCCGTCAACGTCAGCACCGTGGTCAGCCAGGGCTGCCGCCCGATCGGCCCGACGATGGCCGTCACCGAGGTCGAGGACAACCTGCTCCTGGAGCTCGCGGGCCAGCCGGCCCTGGCGCGGCTTGAGGAGATCGTCAGCGCGCTGGACGAGGACGACCGCGACCTGGTCGCCTCGGGGCTGCAGATCGGCATCGCCATGAACGAGTACGCCGAACGGCACGAGCGCGGAGACTTCCTGATCCGGGGCGTGATCGGGATCGATCCCGAGCGGGAGGCCGTGGCCATCGGCGATGTCGTCGAGGTGGGCCGGACCGTCCGCTTCCAGGTCCGCGACGCCGCCACCGCCGACGAGGACCTGTACGAGCTGCTCGACGCGCACCGCGAGGAGTTCGGCAGGGTGGACGGCGCGCTGCTGTTCTCCTGCAACGGCCGGGGCTCGGCCATGTTCGGCAGCGCCGACCACGACGCCGTCGCCGTCCGTGACACGCTCGGCCCCATCGGCGTGGCCGGGTTCTTCGCGGCCGGTGAGGTGGGGCCCGTGGGCGGCCACAACCACGTGCACGGCTTCACCGCCTCCGTGCTCGTCTTCTCCTCCGGCACGCCCGCCGACGGCCCCTGATCCCGCTGAGGCGTGGCCGCGCCCGCTGTTTCGGCAAGTGCCCCGGCTGGACCGACGACCGTTTCGGCGTCTCCTGGCAGCCGAATCTCGCCTGATTCCCGCCGTTTCCCAGATGGTGAGAACCGGGCGGTTAGAACTGGTCGAACCGGCCGTTTTTAATGCCGTTGACGAAGGCGTTCCATTCGGTGGGGACGAAGAGCAGTTTGGGGCCGTCGGGGTCTTTGCCGTCGCGGACCGCGATCACGCCCGGAAGATTGACGGCGACCTCGACGCACTGTCCGCCATTCCCGCCGGAGCGAGAGGACTTTCGCCATACGGCGGCGCTCAGGTCCATTCCTGTTTCGCTTCCTCGATCATTCGGAGTGATGCGTGTTCAGGATAGGCCCAGAGCCGGATCGCTTCATAGCGGTTGCAGACGGAGGTCACGAGGTCGCGGTCGGATGAGATCTGGCCTTCGGCCGAGGAGTCCGCGTGAATGGTGTCCGGTCTTCCGTCGGGAAGTTTGGCGATCATGAAGGCGCCCAGCATTCCGGGCAGGCATTCCGGAGCGACGAGCTGGATGGAGACGGCGGGTCGTGAGGCGACCTCGAGGAGATAATCAAGCTGTTCTCGCATCACCGCGCCGCCCCCGACCGAACGGCGCAGCACGCACGCGTTGATGAGAGCCAGAAACGACGGCGGATCGTCCTTGTCGAGGATTCGTTGGCGCCGTATGCGGGCCTGAACGCGGTCCTCCACCTCTTCCGGGGTGATCCGAGGCTCCAGGCAGAAGACCTGCCGGGCGTAGGACTCGGTCTGGAACAGTCCTGGGATCAGGAGGGGATCCCAGGACCGGAGGACGAGGGCGGTGGGCTCGATCTCCTCGACCCAGCTCATGAACCACCCGGGCGCGCTCGGGCGGGACGTGATGCGCCGATGCAACCCGGAGAAGTGCCCGCTGTCGGTCAACCCGAAGATCTGGTCCAGTTTCTCCGCGTCGTACTTCGACGGAGTCCGTTTTGCGACCTCCAGGCGGCTCACCTGTGTCTGCGTGCACCCCAGGCGTGCGGCCACGGCGGACTGCGACAGCTGCGCGGCCTCGCGCAGGCGACGCATCTCGGCGCCGAAGCGCACGCGGGGAGACCCGGGGCCAGAGGGGGACTCAGTGCCCATCGCAACCTCCACGAATTGGGGAAAAGGGGGCCTTCGACAGAGCGCTTATGCCGGACCCAGGTCGGGAAAAACCAGCGGCCGTCATTATCTGGACTTGTTTGAGCTGGAAATCCGGTTGCGGACTCTCCGAGCTTAGGGGCAATCCAGAAAAGAGTCCATAACTCTTAGTGAGGATGGCGTTACCCGAGGTTTATCGCACATGTGCCGCGGTGAGGATCGCACGACCGGCATGGCGATTTTTCACGCCTCGGCCGTGCTCGCGGTAGGAGTCCGGAGGGGCTGGGCTACGGCAATGCGTAAGGGGCGGGAGTAGTTCATTCATACGGTATGGCCGACGTGAGATCTACGTGGCGGTCTTGAGCGCGACCGCCGGCCTTCCGTAGAGGATCCCGTCGTGCTGATTCGGCGGGTGGAGGGTCCGTTGAAAGTAAGAGACAGTCGTACGCCGTCGATTGGCTCTTCCTCTGGAGCCGGAGCCGGGGCCGGCGAGTGCGGACGCCCGAAGCCGATGCGTTTCGGCGTATCTGGGAGGCGGCGTAATGAAATGACGGACCTATTGAGCTACGTCGATTATATGGATGTGGCCGTCCGTTCGACCGAGCCGTCGTTCGCGGGCTCGGGGAGGGTGTGCCGACGGAACGGGACACGCGAGAAAGGGAAATCATCACGGACCCGTCATGGTCGATGTGGTAGGCGACACTCCCAAAGAGACGAGTGATGAAATATCGACTTTTGTTAACGAGGGTGGCGGCTCCGGTCACCGCAGGGCGTCGACGGGTTCCATGCCGGCGGCGCGGAGGGCCGGGTAGAGGCCCGCGAGAAGGCCTACCAGGGCACCGGCGACGGGAGCCGCCAGGGCCAGACGGGCGTCGAGGACGGGAGTCCACTCCTTCGTGGCGGAGACGGCCACGACGGAGACCAGACCGAGGCCGGCGCCGATCACGCCGCCGGTCATACCGATCAACGTGGACTCCAGCAGGAACTGGGCGGCTATGTGACGGCGGGCGGCGCCCAGGGAGCGGCGCAGGCCGATCTCGGCGACGCGTTCCATCACGGTGACCAGGGTGACGTTGGCGATGCCCACCGCGCCGACCACCAGGGAGACCAGGCCGAGAATCAGGAACAGGCCGTTGACGTCGTCCTGGACGCCGTCGCGGGCGCGTTTGGGGCTGGGCGGGGCGATGACCTGGAGCTCGTCGGGATGGTTGGGACTCAGCGCGACCGGGGCCTGCCCGGCGATCAGCTCGGCGGCGCCCAGCGTGGTGTTGACCAGGACACGGGTGACGTTCTTCAGGCCGAAGTCGGCGCCGATCGTGGACGGCACGATCACGGCGGTGGACAGGATCTGCTCGCGGCGCAGATCACCGAGAATGCCGATCACGGTGTAGGCGCGGTCGCCGATGAACACGGCGGGGGCGTTCGCGAGGCGGGTGACGCCGAGCATCCTGGCGGCCTGCTCGCCGAGGACCACCACGCGGTCGCGGCGCCCGACGTGACCTTCATCGAAGAAACGGCCCCCGGTCATCCGGCCGTGGACCGCCCGTGGGAGTTCGGGCCCGGTGGCCACCACGGCCAGGGTATGGCCGGTGACCCTGGTGGGGTCCACCAGGGTGTTGGAGGTGACCTGGAGGTTGGAGCTCCTGTCGGTCTGGGCGAGCGCGACGGCCGAGACGACCCCGCGCAGCCGGGTGAGGGAGGCGTGGGCGTCCCAGGTGACCAGCGGGTCGGGCTTGTCGGGCACCTCGACGGTGATCGCGGTGGCGGTGAGCTCGTCGAACCGCCCGACGATCTGGTTTCCGGCGGTGGCGGCGACGCCCAGGGTGATGACCAGGGTGGTGATGCCGAGGACGGTGCCGAGCGTGGTCAGGGCGGAGCGGACGGGACGGGCGAGCATGCCCGCCAGGGCCTCGGACCAGAGGTCGCGGATATCCACGGTCACATCCCTTCGGGAGAACGGGCAGGGCGGTTCGCCCGGCAAGTGAGAGAGCGAATGGGCGCATAACAGAGGGCATGGGGACGTACGGGACAGAAGTGGCACTGCGTGGGATGTGAGTGCGCAGGAGAGCGGCACCGCATGTGACGTGGGGTGTGTGTCACCCCTCGGTGAGGATGCCGTCGCTGATGCGGACCCGCCGGTTCGCGCGGGCGCTCACCGCGTCCTCATGGGTGATGACCAGGAGCGTGAGGCCCTGATCGCGCAGGCCGTCGAACAGGTCGAGCACCGCTCCGGTGTTCCTGCTGTCGAGGTTGCCGGTGGGCTCGTCACACAGCAGCAGCGACGGCCCGCCCATCAACGCGCGGGCGATGGCGACCCGCTGGCGCTCGCCGCCGGACAGGCGGCCGGGCACGAAGTCGACCCGATGGCTCATGCCGACCTTCTCCAGCATCTCCTCGGCCCGCCTGCGGCGACCCCGGCGACCGTACCCGCCGCCGGTCGCGCCTGGTGGTTCCTTCCTCGCTCTCTCACCCCCGGCTCCGCCGCTCCGGCCGTACATCTCGGCGAGCATGACGTTCTCCGCCACGGTCCGGTGGTCGAGCAGGTGGAAGGACTGGTAGACGAAACCGATCCGGTGCCCCCGCAGCCTGGTCCTGGCGCCGTCCTTCAGCGTGGTCGTCTCGATCCCGTCCAGCAGGTAGGAGCCCGCGGTGGGCCGGTCGAGCAGGCCTAACGTGTTGAGCAGGGTGGACTTCCCGGACCCCGAGGGGCCCACGATGGCCACATAGTCCCCCTGCTCAACACGTAGGCGGATCTTGGAGAGCGCGTGCACGGGCGGATCCGCGGGGAACACCCGGCTGACGTCGTTCAGGTGGATGACGGGGTTCACAGTTCATTACCGTTCATAACCACTTACCGTTCCCGGTGCGCCGTGGATGGGTTTCGCCGCTTGGAGGAGCCGTTTCCTCAGGCACCGCTCACCACCACCCGGTCGCCCTCTTTCAGCGCGCCCGGCTTCACGGGCGTCACCTCCACGGTGCCGTCGGCGGTGAGGCCGGTCCTGACCTCCACGTCGCCGGTCTTGTCGCCGCCGGGCAGTTCCACCTGGACACGGGGCCGGCCGTTGGCCGAGGTGACGACCGCGGCCACCGGCACGGTGAGCACGGCATTCTCGGTGGCTCCGACAGAGATCTTCACGGTGACCGGCGCGCCGACCAGCCCCCGCAAACCCTTGGTGACCGTCGGGGTGAGCAGCACCGGTACCGAGCCCAGCTCCTCGTCGGAAACCCCGGTGGCCCCGGCGCCTCCGGCCTTCTCCTCGGCCTCGGCGGGCCTGGCCGCGTCGCCGGTCGCGCTCAGCACGGCGGGGAACCGCGTCTCGTCGGCGGTCTCCAGCGTGGCCTCCATACCCTTGCGCAGCAGCTTCGCCTCCCGGCTCTCCACCGAACCGGTCACCGCGAAGGCCGAACTGGTCACCGTGGCGACCTTGCCCTCGGCGGCGTCGCCGGGCTTCACCTCCGCCTTGTCCAGCCGGGCGGGGAGCGCGGGAAGGAAGACGATCTCGCCGGGCGGGATGCCGATGCCGTACGTCTTCAGGTATTCGGCCAGGATCGATCTGGCGCTCGCCACGTTCTTGCCGCCGTTGGTGACCTTCAGCTGGAGCGGGGAGTTCTGGCGGGCCTGGCGCAGCGCCTGCTCGGCGACGGCCACGGTCTCCTGGCCCAGCCGTACGGCCCTGCGCAGTTCTCCAAGGCGTTTCTCCTTGCCCGCGCTCGCCTGGTCCCCGAAGGCATCCAGGGCGGTGCGCGCGGATTCCAGGTTCTGCCGGGCATTGGAGACCCTCAGCTCCAGCAGTCGCCTGTCCTCCGGTTTGGCTGTGGGGAGGGCCGCCTCGGGCTTGGGCGTGGGAGGAGCCGCCTCGGGTTTGGCCGTGGGGAGGGTCTGCGGGGACCTGGCCGCGGTGAGAGCCTGCTCGGCGGCGAGCACCTCCTCCTCGCCGGCCCGTACGGCCCGGCGCAGGTCCTCCACCTGGTGTGTCTCCTCGGGGGTGAGGTCCGCGGAGTCCTCTTTCTCCAGGGCGTCCTCGGCGGCTCGCAGGTCCTCGCGGGCGTTGTCGAGCTTGAGTCTCAGCGGCAGGACGTCGCGCCCGGCATCGAGGGTCTTGCGGTCGGTGAGCAGGGTCTCCTCGGCGGCCTGTACGGCCTGGCGCAACTGCTCCCTGGTCTGTTTGGCGGTGAGGTCGGGTTCCTGGGCCGCGTATCCCCGCTTGGCGTACCAGCGCTGGACGGCGGCCGTGGTCGCGGAGTCGAAGACGCCGCTGCTCGGCGCGCCGAACCCGAGGCGGCGCAGCGCCGCCTGGAGCTGCCTGATGTCGGTGCCGGTGGCGCCGGGGGTCATGGTCCTGTGCATGGGAACCTTGCCGCGCAGGGCGAACACCGGGCGGCCGTTGACCTCCATCAGCACCGAGCCCTCGGCGATCTTTCCGGGGCGCGGGGCCCGGGTGACCCGCTGGGCCTCCGCGGCGCCGCCCACCACACCGGCGAGGGTGACGGGCAGCGGCGACCCGTACGCCAGGGTGCCGCTGACGGCGACCGTGCTGGTGAGCTTCCGCCGTACGACGGGAGAGGTGATCAGCGACGGTTTGGGCGGCTGCCGGAGCGCGGCCTCGTCGGCGGGGGAACGCAGCCGCGTGCCGACAGCCCACCCGCCCCCGGCGATCACGATGACCCCGGCCAGAAGGCCGCCCAGCACGCGGTGCCTCGAGGTCACCATGGCCGTTCCGCTCTGAACGCCGCAGCGTGTTTCACGACGTCAGCCCGGCGTAGTAACCGAACTCCCGGTCGATCCTGTCGCGGATCCGCCGCTCCATGGGCTTGAACACGGCGTAGAAGTCCTTGCCGCACTCCAGGTCCTCCAGCGCGGCCTTGATCTCCCTGGCCAGGTACGGCCTGGCCTCGTCGGGCGTCAGGGTAGGCAGGAACCCGCCCTGGCGGAGGGTGCCTTCGCCGCCCTGCTTTGAGGCGAGGGCCTTCCTGAGGATGGCGGAGTCGGTAACTCTGTCGAGCAGCTGCTTCTCGCCGAGGGCGAGCATCTCATCCCGGAGGACCGCCGTGCCGGCGCCGTCGATCGCGGTGGGCTTGAGCGAGCGGACCCTGGCGCCCTTGGCCTTGAGGCAGTCGCCGAACCTCCCGGCCAGGTCCAGAAGCCGCGCGTCGCCGTCGAGCTCCCGGCTCTCCACCTGTTCGAGCATCGTGCCGGCCTGCCTGGACAGATCGATCTCCGAGCTCACGGTCCTGCCGGTGAGCTTCTTGACGGCTTCCGAATAGCAGCTGTCGCGGGTGGTCCGCCAGGATTCCAGCTGCGCGGAGGAGAGCGCCATCATGATCGGGTTGTTCGGATCCTGGTCGGCGAAGCTCATTTCCCCGCTCTTGCTGTCCTCGCGATACACATATGCGGAGTAGATGCCGAAGCCGTACTTCTCCCGGTGTTTCCTCATCGCCTGGTAGTCGCCCGTCTCCCGTTCGACGTCCTCGTCGGTCTTCTGGTCCGGCGGCAGGCTCGGGCTGTACTTGAAGCCCTTCTGCTTCATGCAGTCCCCGATCGCCGCCTCCGTCTGACGGCGCATGCCCTGCGGATCGGCCGCCGTGGCCGTCTTTGCGGCGACGGTTCCGGCGGACGGCGCCGGATCGCCTCCGCACCCGGTCAGTAGGGCCAGGGCGAGGGTTGCCGTAGGCATGACGGTGAGGACTCGTGACACTGTGACTCCGTTTCGGGGTGGGGGCATGCTCGAGAGAGATGATCAGCGAAGGCTTGGGCGGTTGCCGGAGCGCGGCCTCTTCAGCGGGGGAAAGCAGCCGTGTGCGGACAGTCCCCGCCCCCGGCGATCACGATGACCCCGGCCGGTACAGCCCCGGCACCCGCCGGGGTGATCTCATAGCCCGAACTCCTGGTACGCCCGCTGCTGGACCTCGATCTGCCCGGGGGTGAAGGCGGGATAGAAGTCCTTGCCGCACTTCAGATCGTCGAGCGCGTCCTTGATCTCTCTGGCGAGGTACGGCCTGGCCTGATCGGCCGTCAGGTTGGGCTCCCAGCGCGCGCCCTCCGGCATGTCCATCTTCTTCAGCATGGACTCGGGGATCCGCTCGCCCAGGGGCTTCTTCTCGGCCTCGAACTTCAGCCGGCCGCGGTCGGCGAGCGCGGACGGCTTGGTCGAGCCGATGGGATACCCCTTGTTCTTGAGGCAGTTCCCCATGGAGACGGTGAGTTCGACGAGCCGGGGATCGCCGTCGAGCTCGCGGGTTGCCAGCTGTTCACTCCTGGCGTTGGCCTGCTCGTAGTAGTCGTCGACCGAGTCGATCTTCTTACCGGTGGCGTCCTTCACCGCCCGCTGGTAACAGGTGCGATCCGCGCCGTTGTACGCCTCGCGCTGGGTGTCGGAGAACGACATCTGGATTTTGTTGTTCGGATTGGGGTCTTCCGGGATGCCGCCCTCCGGCTCGACCATGGGGTTCGCGTACTCCTGGGGATAGACGTAGAAGGCGAAGACGCCGTATCCGTTCTTCTCTCGCCATTTTTTCATCGCCGTGTAGTCGCCGGAGTCTCGTTTGCGCTCCTCCTCGCCGATCTTGTGCGGCGCGGGGACGAACGCGATGTAGGTGAAGCCCTTCTGCTTCATGCAGTCGGCGCGGACCGACTCGATCTGATGTCTTTTGGCCTGCGAATCGGCGGTCGCGGAGGCTTTCTCGGCGGCGGGTGCCCCGGGTGCCGAATTCCCGCCGCAACCGGACAGTACGGCCAGGGCCAGGATGGCTGCGGGCATGGCTGTGAGAACGCGTGACACGGGGTGACTCCGTTTCGGCATGCGGGCATGGTCAGGGGGCGGTGGCTGCCACCCGCGATTCGATCGGGCAGGTTAGAGGAGGACGTGCCGCTTCGCGCGGTACGGCACGATCACGGCCAGCACCGTCAGGAAGACGAGCAGGGCCAGGTGCGCCACGTCCTGGCTGGACTGGGCGCCGAGGTTCTCGGCGTAGACGGCGCAGACCGGGATGAGATAGATGACGGAGGCCATGGCCCAGCGCGGGTCGCGGGCCACGTGGCCCGCCCAGATCGCGAGGACGAGGACCCCGATTTCCACGGCGACCCTGGCCACCGTGAGGGGGCCGGGCCCGGCCGTGAAGTCGAGCCCGGCCGGGTTGGCACCGGCGAGTGCCGGGATCGCCGCCCACCACAGCCACGATCGTGCTCCGACGGGCCGAGGCTCCCGGGCGGCCAGCGCCAGCAGGCCCAGCGCGATCAGTGCGTAACCGACCATCGGCGCCACCGGGCCGCCGCTCCCGTAGAGTGCTCCGCCGCCCCAGACCGGGTCGGGATAGACCGGCAGCAGTGTCACATCCAGCCAGGTGCGGCCGAGCGTGATCGAGCAGACCTTGACCGCGACCAGCACGACCACCGGCAGCGCCGTACGCACCCGGCCGCGCATGATCAGGGCGACGGCGAGCGCCGACAGCCCCACCCAGAGCGGGACGGTGGTCGCGTACGGCACCAGCATCGCCAGTTGGGCGACCGACAACGCCAGGACTCCGAGGTGAACCCCGTCGACCCAGGCGGGCCGCTCCGTCGCGTAGGTCACTCTCGTCCGCAGTCCGCCGACGATCAGCGCGAAGGACTCCCGGGCCGAGGGCAGGGTGCGCCCCGGCTCGGCGGTGTCGAGCAGGGTGGCGATGAGCTCGCCGCCGTATCCGGACCGGTAGCCGCGGGGGTATCCCCGCAGCAGCCGGCGATACCGTCGTTCCAGGACCCCCGCGCCCGCCCCCGTGGCGGTGCGCGGGCCCGTGGTGACGTCGTTCGGCTCCGCGATGAGGCCTGCTCCCATGGTGGCGTTCGGGCCGGTTCCGCTGCTCGTCTCCGCGGAGGAGCTCGGGTCCGTGGTGGCGCCCGTTCCCGCGCGAGCGTCCGGACCTGTGCTGGTGCCCGCCCCTGCGGGGACGTTCGGGTCCGTGGCGACGGTCATGAGAACGCCGATCCGAGACGGAGGACCCGGCTGGTCACGACCGATGCCGCCTGCTGCATGCGCAGGGCCTCGGCGGAGACCAGGTTCTGCCCCTCGTCGGTGAGCACGAAGTATCTCCTCGGCCGCCCCTCGACGATCTCCTCGCGGTCGACGGCGATCAGCCCGCCCGCCGCCAGCCGGTCGAGCGCGCCGTAGAGCGTGCCGACCGGGAGCCTGACCCGCTCCTCCGAGAGCTTCAGGGTCTGCTTGATGATGCCGTGCCCGTGAAGGGGGCCGTCGAGCAGTGAGGCGAGGATGAAGTAGGTCGGCTCGCTGACCGTGGTTGATCCTTTAGCCATGCGGAGGACCATACTTCGCCCGGCGAAGTATGGTCAAATTGCGCCTCCGGAGAGACCTTTCCCGCAGCAATTGGGGAACCGTCCCGGGGTGGCGGAGAACCCTGTCCGCATCGGCCGAGGTGGCTGCCTTGACGTGACCGAAGGGCTCGTCATCGGCCTGGGGCCATCGGTGCGCGGTGTGGCACCTCAAGCCCTGGCTCTTCGGACCGGGGTCGTCAACCGGTCGAGGATGGTCGGGAGACGTGTCCACACCGACCGAGGCGGTTACCCCTCCATCGGGATAACCGCCTCGGTATGGGGCCTGAGTGCCGTGAGGTCGTCGAGGATTACCAGGTCGTCGGCTTGCTGGGGGTGAACAGCCAGGCGTCGAAGAGCTTGTCGAGTTGCTTGCCGGAGATCTTCTCCGCCAGCGCGATGAACTCCTCGGTGGTGACGTATCCGTACTTGTGGTCGGCGGTCCAGGTCTTCAGCAGCTTGAAGAACGCCGGGTCGCCGATCCGCTGCCTGAGCGCCTGGAGCGTCATGCCGCCGCGGGTGTAGACCGAGCTGTTGAAGAGGTCGTCGGGCCTGGCGTGGCCCGCCGGGTATTTCCAGATGGCGTCGTCCGCCGGAGCCGCGTACTCCTTCTGGAACTGCTGCTCGGCGGTCTTGCCGCCGTTGTGCTCGGACCAGAGCCACTCGGCGTAGGTCGCGAAGCCCTCGTTGAGCCAGAGCTCCCTCCACCGCCTGATGGTCAGGCTGTCGCCGAACCACTGGTGGGCCAGCTCGTGGGCGATGATCGCGCTGTCCGGGGTGAACCCGCCGTAGAGGGGCTTGGTCTGGTTCTCCAGGGCGTAGCCGGCGGAGAAGTCGTCGACCACGCCGCCGGTGGAGGAGAACGGGTAGGGGCCGAACACGGTGCTCCAGTAGTCGGTGATCTTCCCCGACTCCGTGTACAGATTGTCCAGCGTGCCGCGGAACTTCGGATCCACGGCCGCCAGGTTCTTGATCCCCGCGGCGGTCTTGCCCTGGCGCAGCTCGAACTTGCCCAGCGTTATGGTGGCCAGGTAGCTCGCCATCGGGTTTTTCTCCTTCCAGAGGAAGGTCGTCTTGCCGTCACCGGTCTTCGGCTCACCGACGAGCTCGCCGTTGGCCAGTGCGGTGGTCCCCTTGGGAACGGTGATCTCGAAGTCGTAGCTCGCCTTGTCCGCCGGGTGGTCGTTGCCGGGGAACCAGGTCCTGGCGCCGTTGGGCTCGCACGCGACGAACGCGCCGTCCTTGGTCGGGATGAAACCGTAGGTGCCGAGGTTGGTGGAGTGCTGGACCGGCTTGGGCTCTCCGGCGTAGGAGACCTCGACCTTGAACGGGGTCTTGTCGGGGATGTACGCGGCCGGGGTCACGGTCAGCTCCTGCTTGGCCCGCTCGAACGTCGCGGGCCTGCCGTTCACAGTGATCTTGCTGACGTCGAAACCGGCCAGATCCAGGTTGAAGCTGGACAGGTCCTGGGTGGACGTGGCCTCGATCCCGGCCACGCCGGAGAGGCGTTTGGTGGGCGGGTCGTAGTCGATCTTGAGCCGGTAGTGGGCGACGTCGTAGCCGCCGTTGCCGTCGGTCGGGAAGTCGGGATCGCCGATTCCCGGGGCGCCGGCCCTGCCCGCATGCTGCGCGACGGTGCGCGTGCCGTCGGGGGGCGCCGGGTTGTCGACGGCTGAGGCGGGGACGCTTTCCCCGCTCGACGCCGAGCAGGCAACTGCCCCGAATGTGCCGAGAAGAGTAGCGGTTACCACGATAAGCCGACTGGACGTCATGTCCTGAAGCCCCCCTTTTTCTGGCCCGGGTCTCACCGGGCCGCATCGACGGCAGACTACGCGAACGGCCTCTGACCATCAGGTATCTACGACAAGCGTCTTGGCGGCCATGTCGTGGAGAGCTTGTTTGCGCTGGTTGAAAAGGATGAATGCCAGGTCAATCCAGCCCAGGCAACAGGTGGCGTACATCACCCACGTCGCCACCTCGCGGAGGGCGGCCTGCCCGACGCCGACCCTCTGCCCGCTGACGTCGGTCACTCGCAGGTGGAGAAGTTTCTTGCCGAGGGTCTGGCCGTTCCAGAAGGCGGTCAGCAACCAGTAGTAGAGGAAACCGACAACGGCCGCGAGCAGTGTGTGCTGGATGGGAATCCGGACGAAGACGCCCGACTCGATGTCCAAGATAGTGCCGTATGTCTGGTAAGTGAACGGCGAGGAGATGAGGCTGACGATGATGATGTCGAGGATGCCTGCGAACAGGCGGCGCCAGCGTCCGCCCAGCCTGGCGGGCATCGGTCCGGGCAGCCCGAAGCAGGGCCCCGGCCCGATCGGGCCGGGGCCGTACTCCGGTGCGCCGTGGCCGGATGGACCGGAGTCGTGCTCAGGTGCGGCGTACCCGGGGGTTCCACCGCCGGACGCGCCGTGACCCGGCCCTTGGCGACCTTGGCCGGGAGGGGGGTCGGGCGGGGGAGGGGGCGAGGGGTTCGATCGCGGCTCGTCCGGCGGTGGTGGTGATGCCATGTGACCTTGATCGCCATGGACCGGCCAGCTCAAAGTCAAGCGTTGTTAAAGACTCTCCATGAAATCCTGGTCAAAGGTTGCCCCGGAGGTCCTGCTCGCGCTCGATCGCCTCGAAGAGCGCCTTGAAGTTGCCCTTGCCGAAGCCGAGCGAGCCGTGCCGCTCGATGAGCTCGAAGAACACCGTGGGACGGTCCTGCACGGGCTTGGTGAAGATCTGCAGCAGGTAGCCGTCCTCGTCGCGGTCGACCAGGATCTTGCGCTTCTTCAGCTCCTCGATCGGCGCGCGGACCTCACCGATCCGGCTACGCAGCTCCGGGTCGTCGTAGTAGGAGTCGGGTGTGTCCAGGAATGCCACCCCGGCCTCGCGCATGTGGTCGACGGTGCTCAGGATGTCGTTGGTCGCCAGCGCGATGTGCTGCACGCCGGGGCCGCCGTAGAACTCCAGGTATTCGTCGATCTGCGACTTCTTCTTGGAGATCGCCGGCTCGTTGAGCGGGAACTTCACCTTGCGGGTGCCGTCCGCGACCACCTTGGACATCAGCGCCGAGTACTCGGTGGCGATGTCGTCGCCGACGAACTCCGCCATGTTGGTGAAGCCCATGACCCGCTTGTAGAACTCCACCCACTCGTCCATCTTGCCGAGCTCCACGTTGCCGACGCAGTGGTCGATGGCCTGGAACAGACGGCCGTTACGCACGTCGGGGGCCGGGAGGAGAGGCTCCGCCGCGACGTAGCCGGGCAGGTAGGCGCCGCTGTAGGCGGACCGGTCGATCAGGGTGTGCCGGGTCTCGCCATAGGTCGCGATCGCCGCGGACATCACCTTGCCGTGGTCGTCTTCCAACAGGTGCGGCTCTTCCAGGCCCTTGGCGCCCCGGGCGATCGCGTGGGCGTAGGCGGCCTCGACATCGGGGACCTCGATGGCCAGGTCGATCACACCGTCGCCGTGCTCGGTCACGTGGCGGGCGATCTCGGTGCCGGGCCGTACGGAACCACGGAACTCGAACCTGGCGCTGCCGGAGGTGAGGACGTACGCCACCTCGTCACGGCTGCCGTTCTCCGGCCCCCGGTAGGCCACGAGCCGCATGCCGAAAGCGCTGGAGTAGTAGTGGGCGGTCTGCTTGGCGTTGCCCACGGCGAAGACCACGGCGTCCATACCGTTCACAGGAAAGGTGTCATTCATATGGATACTGTCCGTTTTAATGGGCGCTTTGTGCAACAGCCACTAAAATGGGTAGACAATATGTACAGCTATTCGCGCGTGACATCGGGATGCCTGTACACCATGACAATTGATCAACTCGACGCCCGGCTCATCGCCCTTCTGGCCGCGGAGCCCAAACTCGGCGTGCTGGAGTGTTCGCGGCGGCTCGGGGTGGCCAGGGGGACCGTGCAGGCGCGTCTCGATCGGCTGGCCGCACGGAGAGTGATCACCGGCTTCGGTCCCGACGTCGACCCCGCGGCGCTCGGCTACGACGTGACCGCGTTCGTGACCCTGCAGATCCGGCAGCTCAGCGGGCACGAGCCGGTCGCCGACCAGCTCGCGGCCATCCCCGAGGTCCTGGAGGTGCACACGATCACCGGGGGTGACGACATGCACTGCCGGGTGGTGGCACGCAGCAATGCCGATCTGCAGCGGGTCATTGACCTGATCGTTGACGTGCACGGTGTTGTCAGGACCTCAACGGTGATAGCACTGGACACTCCCGTGCCATACCGGGTTCTGCCTTTGGTGGCCGATGTCCCACGCCAGGGGAGCGGCTAGCCGTACCATCCCAAGGAGGGTCCAGACACCGTTATCCATCGTTTAACCTTAACGATCCGCACAACCGACGGGGGTCTGGTGCGGATTTGATCGGGGGCACGCGTGCGAATGGGCGGCGGGAAGGGCAGACCCGGGAGACGACTCCTGCGGATCACACTCATCGTCTTCGGCATCGGTCTTTTCTCGGTCATCGGCCTGCTCGCAGTGGTGTGGGCCGTCACCCCCATCCCGGACAGCACGCAGCCCAAGGCCACCGCGCAGGGTTCGGTGATCTACTACCGTGACGGCAAGACCGTGCTCGCCAAGCAGGGCGTGAACCGCAAGAGCGTGCCCCTGCAGAAGGTGCCGGAGACGCTCAGAAACGCGGTCATCGCCGCCGAGAACCGCTCGTTCTACGACGACAAGGGCGTGTCCGTGTCGGGCACCTTCCGCGCCATGTGGTCCACGGTCAGCGGTCAGCAGCTCCAGGGCGGCTCGACGATCACCCAGCAGATGGTCCGCAACTACTACAGCGGCCTCAGCCAGGAGCGTTCCGTCGTCCGCAAGCTCAAGGAGGTCATGATCTCCTTGAAGGTGGACCAGTCGAAGTCCAAGGAATGGGTGCTGGAGCAGTATCTCAACACGATCTACTTCGGCCGGGGCGCCGACGGTGTCCAGGCCGCGGCCAACGCCTACTTCCGTAAGGACGTCGGCAAGCTGACCCTCGCCGAGAGCGCCTACCTCGCCGCGGTGATCCAGCAGCCCTCCCGGTTCGCCAACCCCAAGGGCGCCGACCTCGACGCGGCCAAGGCACGCTGGCGATCGGTGATCGACGGAATGGTGGAGACCCGGGCGATCACCGCCGAACAGGCCGCCGCGGTCAAGTTCCCCACCCTCAAGGCACCTAAGGCGATCTTCGAGCCCAAGGGCCAGGAGGGTTACATGCTCGACCAGGTGGCGGCCGAGCTCAAGCAGAGGGGCTACACCGACGAGGTCATCAACCAGGGCGGTTTGAAGATCGTCTCGACCTTCGACAAGAACCTGATGGCCGCCGCCGAACGGGCCGTCACCTCGGTGCTGCCGGAAGACACCTCCAAGAAGGTCCGCACCGGCCTGGCCGCGGTGGACCCCGCGACCGGCGAGGTCGTCGCCTTCTACGGCGGCCGCAGCTACACCGCCAACAAGTTCGACAACTCCTTCTCGGCCAAGGTGCAGGCCGGATCCACGTTCAAGGCCTACACCCTGGCCGCCGCCCTGGACGACGGCCTCGGCCTCGACACCCGCGTGAACGGCAACTCGCCGATGCATGTCGCCTCGGACCCCGAGCATCCGATTCCCAACTCGGAGGGCGAGTCGTACGGCGAGATCAACCTGGTCACCGCGACCCAGAACTCGGTGAACACCGCCTTCGTGGACCTCGGACAGAGGGTCGGCCTGAACAAGGTGGTCAAGCTCGCCGAGAACGCGGGCATCCCCGCCGCGCAGCTCACCCCGCACAAGGCCGCGGCCGTGCTCCCGCTGGGGGTGGCGTCCGTGAGCGCCGTGCAGAACGCCTCCGGCTTCGCCGCGTTCGCCGCCGAGGGCGTCCACCACGAGGCCCACGTGATCCGCTCGATCACCGACGCCCAGGGCAAGGTCACCAAGAGCACCACCAAGGGCAAGCGGGCCTTCAGCGAGCAGGCCGCGATCGACGCCACCTACGCGCTCACCCAGGTCGTCAACGCCGGAACCGGCTCGGCCGCCCGCCTCTACGACCGTCCGGTGGCGGGCAAGACCGGCACCACCGACGAGTCGGCGGCCGCGTGGTTCGCCGGGTTCACCCCGCAACTGGCGACCGCGGTGGACATGTTCCGTGACGACAACAAACCGGTGGTGGTGGGCGGCAGCGCCCAGTTCGGCGGGAGCTACCCGGCTCAGATCTGGCACGCCTTCATGACCGAGGCGATGGCGGGCAAACCGGTCAAGGACTTCCCCGAGCCGTCCAACTACGGCTACTCCACGCCCTACGGCGACTACCCGTCCGACGGCCCGTCCGACGGACCCTACGGCCAGGACTACGGCGACGGGCTCGACCAGAACGGCGACCCCGTCGCCCCCGACCCGCAGGAGACGGGAAACTCGGTCCCCGACCAGCCCGCGTCCCCCGACCAGAACCAGGCTCCCGACGGCACGGGCGACGGGACGGGCGACGAACTCGGCAACGGCGGCAACGGCGGCAACGGCCAAGACCAAGGTCAGGGCGACGGCCAGGACCAGGGGCAGTGGCAGGACAACGGCCAGGACCAAGGCCAGGGCCGGTGGCAGGGCAACGGCCAGGGCTAGCGCCGCCAGGGCCGGGATCAGGGCAACGGCCAGGGCCCTGGGCAGGACCGGGGCCGACGCGTCACCGCCGGCCCCGGGCGTCAGGCCCTCCGTCTAGTCGTCGCCTCCGCTCCCGTTCTCCAGCTCGGCCAGGAGCCCCGCGGGGGTCGTGACGGGCAGCTTGCAGACGAAGCGGCGGCACACGTAGGCCGCCGGTTGGCCGCCCACCAGGCCGCGGCCGGAGAGCAGCGGGACCTCCTCGGAACCGGGCTCGCCGAGCGCCACGACCAGGCCGGGCAGAGACGAGAGCAGGGCGGTCCTGTGCAGCGCCGCCGTCGCCGGATCATCCGGCGAGCCCACGATCGCGACCTCGATCGGGCCGGAGACGGCCGCCTGGGCCGCCGCGAGGCCCCACCCGGCGAACCGCGCGTGCTTGTCCGCGAGTACGGTCACCGTGCCGAGAGCCGCCTCGGCCGCCTCCCTGTGCCTGGCCGAACCGGTCAGGGCCGCATAGGAGAGCAGGGCCCCGGCGGCGGCGAACTGGCCGGAGGGGGTCGCGTTGTCGGTGGGGTCCTGCGGGCGCTGAAAGAGTCGTTCGGCGTCGTCGGCGGTGTCGAAGAACCCTCCCGACCCGTCGGAGAACCGGTCGAGCACGTTCTCCAGCAGCGCCCCGGCCCGATGGAACCAGCGCACCTCCCCGGTCACGCCGTACAGGGCGAGCAGGCCCTCCGCGAGGTCCGCGTAGTCTTCCAGGACTCCGGCGTTGTCACCCGCCCGGCCGTCGCGTGACGTGCGCAGCAGGCGGTCGCCGTCCATGTGGAGCTCGTCGAGCAGCACGGCCGCGGCCCGCGCCGCCTCAACGAGGTCCGGACGGTCGAACAGCGCCCCGGTCTCGGCGAGGGCGGCGATGACCAGGCCGTTCCAGGCGGCCACCACCTTGTCGTCGCGGCCCGGCCGTACCCGATGGGCCCGCGCGGCCAGCAGCGCGGAGCGAACCCGGGCGAACCGCTCGGCGTCCTCGGGATCGGCCAGGAGCTGGAGCACCGAGGTGCCGTGCTCGAACGTTCCGGTCACCTCGAACAGGTCGACCGCCCAGGCACCGTCCTCCTCGCCGAGGACCTTGTGGAGCTCCTCGGGGGTCCAGGCGTAGAACTTGCCCTCCACCCCCTCGCTGTCGGCGTCCAGGGCGGAGGCGAAACCCCCCTCCGGGGTGCGCATCTCGGCCAGCAGCCAGTCGGCCGTCTCCAGCGCGATCCGCCTGCCCAGCACCGAGCCGGTCGAGCGCCACCAGTGCGCGTAGACCCGCAGGAGCAGCGCGTTGTCGTAGAGCATCTTCTCGAAGTGCGGCACCACCCAGCCGGCGTCCACGCTGTAGCGGGCGAATCCACCGGCGAGCTGGTCGTAGATCCCGCCCCTGGCCATCGCCTCCAGCGTCCGGTCGGCCATCAACCTCGCCGCGCTCGCGGTGGCCCGGGGTTCCTTCGGCTCCGGGCTCGTCTGCCCGCTCTCGATCACGGGAGCTCCGCGATATCTCAGCAGGAACTCCAGCGCCATCGACGGCGGGAACTTGGGCGCCCCGCCGAATCCGCCGCGTACCTGGTCGAAGGACTCGGCCAGGCCGTGCACGGCCCGCGCCAGCGTGCTCGGGGTGGGCAGCGGCCCCGACGGCAGAGCCGACCGCTCGTTCAGAGCCTCCACGATCTTCGATCCCTGTTCCAGCACCGCGGCCCGGTCGCCGGTCCAGGCGTTCGACACCCCGGTCAGCAGCCGCTGGAACTGCTCCCTGGGGAAGTAGGTGCCGGTGTAGAAGGGATGTCCCTCCGGGGTGGCGAAGACCGTCATCGGCCATCCGCCCTGGCCGGTCATGGCCTGGGTGGCCGCCATGTAAACCGCGTCCACATCCGGACGCTCCTCGCGGTCCACCTTCACGTTGACAAAGTGCTCGTTCATCATCGCGGCCGTGCCGCCGTCCTCGAACGACTCGTGCGCCATCACGTGACACCAGTGACACGCCGAATACCCGACGCTGATCAACAGGGGCACATCCCGCCGCCTGGCCTCCTCGAAGGCCTCGTCCCCCCAGGCGAACCAGTCCACCGGGTTGTCAGCGTGCTGCCGCAGATAGGGACTGGTGGCGTCCTTCAACCTGTTCATCGAGACCCTCCTGCGTAAGTGGTGCGTGCGTTCTCGTCGCGCGAGACGTGCTCGGATCGCACGTACTCGTTCTACCTCCACGGCCTCACCTCACACTAAACCGAACACGGGGCCACACCGTGAACATGCGGGGTCGTACCCGACGCGGCTCGCGCCCAACTGAGCTGGGGAGATGTGCTGGTGCGGCATCGGGCGTAGGCTCTCTGGGCGTGGATCTCGACTTCGTCTGTGTGCACGCCGGCAGGACAGCCTCCGAGCTGACCCGGCGTGATGTGGCTCGCGCGCTGCTTGCCGTGCCCTCAGGGGTGGCGCTGGTGGCCATCCCCGATCTGAGGAGAGCGCTGATGGCGGTGGGCAACCCGCTGTCACTGCCCTTCTGGGATTCCGCCAAGACGACGCTCAGCGCGATCGAGTCCGGTGGGGCGACGGTGGGCGACGTGCAACGGTGGCTGGAGTCCACCGGCACCGAGCCGCTGCTGCTCACCCGCAGCTTCTTCGTCTGGCCCGAGGAGGACGAGCGGGGACCGATCGGCGCGGAGATGTTCCGCGGCCTGGTCGCCTATCTGGAAGAACGGGTCGCCGCCGGGGAGATCGATCCCGACGCGCTCGCCCAGGGTGACGAGGACGCCAGGGAGGTCTACGCGGACCTGCAGGAGCGCTGGCTCACCAGCCCGCTGCCCGACGGGAGGGTGCCGGGAGCCGCGGTGAGCGACGAGCAGGATGAGGAGCTGTTCGCCGCCTGGGACGAGGAGGAGGCGTTCGCCCTCAGCGAGCTGCGCCGCATCCTGGCGGAGCTGCCCGATCCCGAACGGCCCGTCAGGGAGCTGAAGGCCGCCGCCACGCGGCTGCGCGAGGTGCTGGCCGAGCCCGGCTACCCCGGTAACGTGCTGCGGGCGTGCGCCGGATACGACGGGCAGCCGCTGCCCGCCGACGACGAGGACCTCTGGCTGACCGTCACGGCGGGCATCGCCGGGCCGATCTCGGACCTGCCCGATGAGGACGACAGCGCTGAGGAGTTCTCCAACCTGGACAACGAGCTCAGCCACGAGGACTCCGTGCTGGCCGCGCTGTGCGCGATCCACCACGCGGACTGGCTGGCCGTGGTCGCCGCCCTGGCCAGGCGCGGGCCGGGGGTCCTGGCCTCGCCCGAGCGGATCGCCCGGCTCATCGCCGAGTCCGAGGACATCGACGTCGCGCTGGACGAGCCGGAGGACCTGGAGGCGGCGGAGACGCTCTTCAGCTCGGTGACACCGCTGTGGGCGTGCCTCGGGATCGTCGACAGGACCGAGGTGCTCACCCCGCTGGGCCGCTGGGGCCTGCCCAGGGCCCTGGAGCGGGCCTGGTCGTCGACGGACGTGCTCGGCGACTAGCGGGTGAGGGCGGTGCGGCTCGGAGGCCAGGACGATGCGGCCTCCGAGGGTGAGGGCGGTGCGGCTCGGAGCCCAGGACGGTGCGGCCTCCGAGGGTGAGGGCGGTGCGCCGTACGGCCTACACGCGCCGCCCCGCTGTCACTCCCCGTCCTCGACCAGGTCGAGGTAGTCCTCATGCACCAGATCTTTGTATTCGGGGTGTCGCCGGATGTATCGAGCGACGAAGGGGCAGAGCGGCACGACCGGCAGGCCTGCCGTACGGCTCTGGTCCAGGGCCGCGACGACCAGGCGGCTACCCAGGCCCATTCCCTCGAACTTGGGGAGGATCTCGGTGTGCGTGAAAAAGATCTTATTGGGGCGTCGCCGGTACTGGGCGAACCCGGCGACCTCGCCGTCGACCAGGATCTCGAAGCGAGAGGCTTCCGGATGGTCGGAGACCTCGATGTTTTCAGGCATGCCCGTCCTCAGAGGGGTCTGCGCCGGATCTTCCGGGGGAGATCGGCTAGGGGGAGGTGGGGGTGGTGTCGTTCTGCTTCCGCAGCTCCGCCTCGGACGGAACCTCGATCTTGGCGACGTGTCTCCTCATCGACTTCACGAGCAGGAACAGGGCGAAGCCCAATGCCGCGACGACGAGGAATCCCACCAGGCCGGGACCGATCTCACCTTTGATGGCGCTGTCAAATGCAATCACATCTCAAGTTTGCCACCGACCCCCCACAGTCGTGTCAGTGGCAGGCGTGCGAGACGTTGTCCGCGTGGATGCCGGTGAACAGGTCGTCTTCGGGAAGCTCGACATCCACGAGCGATCGGGCCAGATGGTAGTCCTCGGTCGGCCAGATCTCACGCTGCAGGTCACGCGGGCAGACGAAGAAGGAGCCGTCGGGGTCGACCTGGGTGGCGTGCGCGAGCAGCGCCTCGTCGCGGGCCTCGAAGTAGTCGCCGCAGGGAACCTTGGTGGTCACCGGCCACTTCTGCGGGCGGTCTTCCCACCGGGAGATCCAGTCGGCGTAGGGGGAGCCGATGCCGCGTGAGGTCATCGCCTCGTGCAGCGCCTCGAACCGCTCCTTGGTGAAGCCCATCTGGTAGTAGAGCTTCAGGGGCTGCCAGGGCTCCCCGGCCTCCGGGTAGCGGTCGGGGTCGCCGGCGGCCTCGAAGGCCTCCACCGAGACGCGGTTGGTCATGATGTGGTCGGGGTGCGGGTAACCGCCGTCGTCGTCGTAGGTGAGGATGACGTGCGGCCTGAACTCGCGTACGGCGGCGACCAGCGGCGCGGAGGCGATCTCGAGCGGCTGGACGGCGAAGCAGCCCTCGGGCAGCGGCTCGCTCTCGTCCTCCGGCAGGCCGGAGTCGACGAATCCCATGAAACGCTGCTGCACACCGAGGATCTCCCGTGCGCGCTCCATCTCCAGTCGCCGGACCTCGCCGATGTTCTCAAGGATGTCAGGGCGATCCATCTTGGGATTCAGGATCGAACCGCGTTCACCCCCGGTGAGGGTGCAGACCAGCACGTCCATGCCTTCCGCGACATAGCGCGCCATGGTGGCCGCGCCCTTACTCGACTCGTCGTCGGGATGCGCGTGAACGGCCATCAGCCTCAGCGGTGCACTCACGGGCTCGATGTCTCCTCTATGTCGGTTGCGCTCGGGTCTTCGCTTGCCTCGCGGACGTCATGTCTCGACATGCCGTTCGCCTCGCTCGCTCGTGCCGCACCGCTCCCTGGGCTTAAGTCACTCTAGGAAGAGGTTAGTTTCTCTTGGGCGGTCGCGAGGGCGAGGCCCCCGCGAGGGACAATTGTCTCGGACAACACCGAGGTAGTGCAGGGAGATTCCGTCATGGCCACCAGCGAGGCCGAGAAGGGCCGTCATGACGGCCCGATCCTTGGCACCCCGGGCGACTTCCCCGATCGTCCGGAACGCAAGGGGCGCTTCGTCGTGCACGTCGTGATCGCGATCCTCTGCGCCGTGTGCGCAGGTGGGTGGGGTTATGTGATGTGGGCGGCGGGAGGTGACACTGAAGTCAGCAACCAAGTCATTGCTTTTGATGCCAGCAGCGGTGATTCTGTGCAAATCACCTTCGAAGTGAGCAAGCCAACCGACCGGGCTGTGCTGTGCCAGCTCCAGGCCACGGATGTCAACCACGTGGAGGTGGGGAGCCGTGAGGTCAATATTCCACCTGGTGAGGGATATGTTCGGCTTACCGAACGGCTAGAGACCAGTGCCCCGGCTACTTCGGGTGCCGTGCACTACTGCTATCTCGTATAGTGAGACATTTGGGGAAGCGTTTGAGCGGTTAACTTGTTAGCCTTTCGAAATTCGACCGCCCGCTACCCAGATCATCCGCTACACCAGAACGAAGCCCCCAAGAGGAAGCAAGGAGAACCCGTGGCCGACTCCCACAACGAGAGCGTCACCTGGCTCACTCAGGAGGCGTACGACCGCCTGAAGGCGGAGTTCGAATACCTCTCGGGGCCCGGGCGCACCGACATCGCCAAGAAGATCGAAGACGCCCGCGAAGAGGGCGACCTGAAGGAGAACGGCGGCTACCACGCCGCCAAGGACGAGCAGGGCAAGATGGAAGCCCGCATCTACCATCTCCATCAGATCATCGAGAACGCCCGGGTGGGCGAGGCGCCCCGCACCGAAGGTGTGGTGGGCCCCGGAATGACCGTCACCGTCAGTTTCCAGGGCGACGACGAAGAGGTCACCTTCCTGCTCGCCTCCCGTGAGGAGAGCGGCGCCCCGATCGACGTCTACTCGCCCAAGTCGCCGCTTGGCGCGGCGATCAACGGCAAGAAGATCGGCGAGAAGGCCTCCTACACGATGCCGAACGGCCGCTCCAACACGGTCGAGATTCTTGAGGCCGTGCCGTACATCGGTAACTGACCTCACCCGAATCCAGTGATCCGCCGGGGCCCTGGTCCCGGCGGATCGTCGTGTGTCCGAAGGGCTTCATCCGGCGTGTGATCGTGTCGAAGATAAGACGCTTTTCGGTGGATTCGCGTGCATTATGGCTCGGTGTACGGCACCCTCGTATGGCTGACTCCGGACGGGAAGGGGAGACATCGTGTTCGATCGGCGGACGCGTGTCTCCGGCCTGATCCGTGAGGCCCGCCAGGATCTGGCATATCGCCCCCGGGTGAAGTACGGCCACCGCGCCATCCACATCATGAGACGGGCCGTCCCCGTCATCTCGGTCCTCGTCGTCACCGTGCTGGCCGCCGATCTGATGATCCTGGTGCAGCTGTCAGGGCGGAGCTCGGAGGCGGTCGCCCTGCGCCGTTCCGTCGTCGCTCAGCCCACCGGGCCCGCCCAGCCCGTACGACGCGCACAGGACGGCCTGGTCGAGACCCGGCCCACGCAGGCCGCCGCTCCGCCGCCGGTGGCCCCGCTGACCGCGATCCGGCGGCCGCACCTGTTCATCGTCGCGAACAAGCCGCTCAGCCCGGCCGTGGTAGCGAAGATCACCAAGACCAGGGGGGTGCGGTCGGTGGAGCGCGCCGACGCCGCCGAGGTGACGCTGGACGGCAAGCGGGTGCAGACGCTCGGGGTGAACCCCTCGACCTTCCGCGCGTACACCCCCAAGCCGACCGCGGGGTCCGACAGGCTCTGGCGCAACGTCTCCGCCGGGGAGGTCGCGGTCTCCTTCGTCCTCGGCAACGACGGCGGCATGCCGCTGGGCAAGACCTTCACCACCGCCAGGCGGACGCTGCGGGTGGGGGCCTACGCCACAATGGGCATGGGCTCCATCGACGCGGTGGTCTCCAAGCCGACCGCACGCGCGCTGGGCATCCCGGAGAACAACGCGCTGGTGGTGAGCGCTCCGCAGGTCGACTCCGGCGCGCTGCGCAGCACCCTGCTGAGGATCCTGCCCAGGGGCGGTCAGATCGCGGTGATCAATCCCGTGCTGAAGTCTCCCGAGGCTCCCGGCCAGGCGGTGAATCCTGGCCGCACGGTGTGGCCGGCGGACGCCTTCCTGGCCGCGCCGCAGATCAAGACCGTCCTCACCGCCGCGGTCAGCAAGCTCGGCCGTCCTTACGTGTGGGGCGCCGAGGGACCCGACTCCTTCGACTGCTCGGGGCTGGTCCAGTGGGCCTACGCCCAGGCGGGCATCACGGTGCCCCGGGTGACGCACCAGCAGTTCGTCTCGGGTCCGCAGATTCCGTTCGACCAGGCCCAGCCGGGAGACCTGTTGTTCTGGCGGAACGACCCCACCAACCCCGGCTACGTCTCTCACGTGGCGATCTACTGGGGTGACGGCAAGATGCTGCACGCCCCCAGGACCGGAGACGTGGTCAAGATCGTCCCCGTCAGCACCCGCAACTTCGCCGGTGTCGTGCGGATCAGCCCCGGGGTCGCCGCCCAGGTCCGCTAGGAGCGGCCTAGAGGGGCAGACCGGCCGCGAGGTGGGCGAGGGCCGTGTCCATGAGCTCCGGCAGGTTCTCCGTCGGATTCCCGGCCCAGCGGGTGATCGCGGTGATCATGACGCCGATCACGGCCGCCGCGAAGGTCTGGACCGCGAAGTCGCCGGCGTCGCGGCCGGTGCGGGAGGCGACCTCCGCGCAGATCATCGCGTGCGTGTCGACGGCGTTCTGGAGCTGTCTGGCGCGCAGCGCGGGCACCGAGAAGATGAGCCGTGCCCGGATGGAGACCTTCTCGAACTCGGCGGGGGTGAATCCGCCGAACGCCGTCCGTACGGCCTGCCTGAAGGTGCCGATCAGCGGTGTGCCGGGAGGGACCTCGCGGAACAGGGCGAGGGTCAGGGGGCCGTACTCGTCCTGCACGACCACGTCTTCCTTGGTCGGGAAGTAACGGAAGAACGTGCTCGGCGACACCTCCGCGGCCTCGGCGATCTGCTCGACGGTCGTGGCCTCGTAGCCCTGCTGGACGAACAGGCGCAACGCGTGCTCCTGGATCGTCCAGCGGGTCTTCGCCTTCTTGCGTTCGCGCAGTCCCTCGGCGCGCGGAGGTGAGCTCATGCGCTGATTCTCGCGCTCGGCGACGCTCATGAACACCGCCGCGCGTACTCACGTCATCGCCGATACACGATGCTGGCATCTTCAACTAAAGCGTTGTAATCTAAATTACATGGAAAACGATGAAGCAGCGGCGAAGCTGCGAGGCTGGTTCCTGGGGCGACTGCCCGAGGAGTGGTTCGAAGGCCAGCCGGAGATCGTGCTGGACCGTGAGGAGATCACGGTGGTCGGCAGGCTCCAGGCGCCCGTGCTCGGCGAGGACGCCTCCGAGGTGGAGCGGACCGCCGCCATGGAGGGCGGCATCCAGCGCTTCCGGGAGGAGACCAGGGAGCGCCGCATCGAGATCGCGCTGGAGGCGGAACACCGCTTTCGCAGGAAGGTTTCCTGGGGGATCGCCGTCGGTGAGGAGACGGTGATGTTCACCACACTGTCGATCCCCGTCATGACCCGGCTGCGCCAGTCCGAGCGCCGGGTTCTGGACACGCTCGTCGCCGCCGGAGTGGCCCGCAGTCGGAGCGACGCGCTCGCCTGGTGCGTGCGCCTGGTGGGCAACCACACCGACACCTGGCTCACCGATTTGCGGGACGCGCTTCAACACGTGGACCGCGTTCGCGCCGCGGGCCCCGACGTGAATTCCTGAGTCTGGGCAGGGGAAATAGCCGCGCAATTGGTCTGAACCTGTTGATTGATTGGTTTAGACCTTTGTGATTGGCCTATACCACTGCGGGGACGGCTTTTTTTAATCGCACTTCTTTTGGGTAGGTCTCCTCAACATCGCGGCCACTGCCAGCCCGTATGCCCGACAGGGCAGGGGGATTGGCAACGCCGAGACGCCAATCCTGCAAATTCACTGGTCTATGCCAATTGGATTGTGTGCGGTTTGGTGGTCAATGATGTTTTGGCCCTGAGAAATGCAAAGGAGCCCCAGCAGTGTCTCTTACCATGGACGTGACCGCCCTGAGCCCGACCACCCATACCGAGCTGGTCGCGTGGGTCAGAGAGATCGCCGAGCTGACCCAGCCGGATCGGATCGAGTGGTGTGACGGCTCCGAGGCCGAGTGGACCCGCCTGACGAATCTGCTGGTCGAGCAGGGAACCTTCACGCGTCTGGCCAAGCGGCAGAACAGTTTCCACGCGGCCTCCGATCCCAGCGACGTCGCCCGGGTCGAGGACCGTACCTACATCTGTTCCGAGCGCGAAGAGGACGCGGGGCCGACCAACAACTGGATCGCCCCCGCCGAGATGCGCCGGACCTTCGGGGAGATCTTCCAGGGCAGCATGCGCGGCCGGACCATGTACGTCGTGCCGTTCTGCATGGGCCCGCTGGGCGGTGACATCTCCCAGCTCGGCGTCGAGATCACCGACTCGCCCTACGTGGCCGTGTCGATGCGCGTCATGACCCGCATGGGAGATGAGGCCCTGCGGCTCATCGAGGAGCGCGGCGACTACGTGAAGGCCGTGCACTCGGTCGGCGCCCCGCTGGAGCCCGGCCAGGATGACGTGCCATGGCCGTGCAACTCCACCAAGTACATCAGCCACTTCCCCGAGACCCGCGAGATCTGGTCGTACGGCTCCGGCTACGGAGGCAACGCCCTGCTCGGCAAGAAGTGCTACGCGCTGCGCATCGCCAGCACGATGGCCCGCGACGAGGGCTGGCTCGCCGAGCACATGCTCATCCTCAAGCTCACCCCGCCCTCGGGAGAGACCCGTTACGTCGCGGCGGCGTTCCCGAGCGCGTGCGGCAAGACGAACCTGGCCATGCTCCAGCCGACCATCCCGGGCTGGAAGGTCGAGACGATCGGCGACGACATCGCCTGGATGCGCTTCGGCGACGACGGCCGCCTGTACGCCATCAACCCCGAAGCGGGTTTCTTCGGCGTCGCCCCCGGCACCGGCGAGTCCACCAACGCCAACGCGATCAAGACGCTCTGGGGCAACAGCATCTTCACCAACGTCGCCCTCACCGACGACGGCGACGTGTGGTGGGAGGGCCTCACCGACGAGCCCCCGGCGCACCTGACCGACTGGAAGGGCCGCGACTGGACCCCGGACAGCGACGAGCCCGCCGCCCACCCGAACTCCCGGTTCACCACCCCCGCGGGCCAGTGCCCGATCATCGCCCCCGAGTGGCAGGACCCCAAGGGCGTGCCGATCTCCGCGATCCTGTTCGGCGGGCGCCGCGCCAGCGCGATCCCGCTGGTGAGCGAGTCGCTGAGCTGGCAGCACGGCGTCTTCACCGGAGCCAACGTCGCCTCCGAGAAGACCGCCGCGGCCGAGGGCAAGGTCGGCGAGCTGCGCCGCGATCCGTTCGCGATGCTGCCGTTCTGCGGATACAACATGGGCGACTACTTCGCCCACTGGATCAAGATGGGCCAGCGGAAGAACGTCCGGCTGCCGCGCATCTACTACGTGAACTGGTTCCGCAAGAACGACGCCGGCACGTTCATCTGGCCGGGCTTCGGCGAGAACAGCCGCGTGCTCAAGTGGATCGTCGAGCGCCTCAACGGTGAGGCCGAGGCCGTGCGCACGCCGATCGGCCTGCTCCCCGCCGCGCTCGACACCGAGGGCCTGGACATCTCCGACGAGGACCTGCGGACCCTGCTGAGCGTCGACAGGGAGACCTGGAAGGAGGAGGCGTCGCTGATGCCCGCCTTCTTCGAGACCTTCGGCGACCGCTTCCCCAGGGAACTCTGGGACGAGTACAACGCGCTCGTCGAACGGCTGGGCTGATCCCGGGGTCGCCGTGCCCCGCTCCCGGGGGGCACGGCGACCGCGCGATGCCTCTTCGGGCTGGGAAGTTATGAAAGGCGGTGCCTCCCCGGCATGGACAGGAGAGGCGGTGCTCCTCGGTCAAGAGAGCCATGAGAGGCGGTGCCCTCCCGGCCAGGAGAGAAGGGCGATCGGCCGGCTTCCGCCCTGACTCCGTACCGGCCCTTCGGCACGGGTCACGACCGGTGACCCCGGTCGCCCGGGACGGCTCGCGATAGTTGTGGCGGTTGAGGGGAAACTTCCCGGGGTCTGTGAGCGTCTATCAGGACAAGATGGGCGCGAGCCCTTCTTTCCCCTGGGGAGACGGGTATGCAGGCGATCCCGTACGTCGTAGTAATCGTCCTCATTCTGATAGTCGGCTTCGCAAGGGTGGCGCTGCGCCGTGAGCACCGCCGGGTGCGTTCGGCCGTGACCCACCACCGCGGTGAGATGACCCCGTACGAGCTCGCCTACCTGGCGGGCGGGCCGCGCCGGGTGCTCAACACCGCGCTCGGCATGCTGGCCAGGACCGGCGCCATCCGGGTCTCACGAGGCGGCCAGGTCAGTCTCGTCGCCGGGACCCGCATCTCCCCCGATCCGGTCGAGCACGCCCTCCTGGAGGCCCTCCAGGTCCGTGGCGGCTCCTGCTCGGTGGGGGAGCTCCGCCGTACGGTGGCCGACGGCGACGCCATGAGCGGGCTGCGCTACCGCCTGATGGGCCTGGGCCTGATCGTGCCCGACGAGGCGCTCGGTCACGCGTGGAAGCTGCTGAACCGGCTTCTGATCCTCTCGGTGCTCGCCCTGGTCGTCAACGTGGGCATGCTGCTGGCAGGCATCTTCACGAGCTTCCCCGGGGTGGTGGTGCCGCTGCTCGGCGCCTTCATGGCACTCAGGGGCCTGGTCACCTACTCCAACGAGAAGCGGGCGCTGCGCGGCATCCTGAGCCAGGCCGGGCGCGAGGCGCTCGACTCCGCCCGGCGGCTCCACGTGCGCGGCGCCCGCCCCATGGCCCCCGACCTGGCCTTCGCGGTCGGTGTTCCCGTCGCCCTGTACGGCCTGGGCGAGCTCGGAGACCCGACCCTGGAGGAGGAGCTCAAGCGCGACAGCGGATACACCTCGACGACCGGATGCGCCGCCGGCTCCTGCGGAGGCGGCTCCTTCGGCTCGGGGGACGGCTCCTTCGGTTCCGGAGGCTGGGGCGGCGACTCCGGAGGCTCGGGCGACTCGGGAGGCGGCTCGGGAGGCGACTCGGGTGGCGGGTCGAGCTGTGGCGGTGGCGGTGGCTGTGGAGGGGGCGGTTGCGGTGGCGGCTGAGACCGGGACGGCCACGGAGGCACGCGGCCGGCTTGTACGGGAGATCAGGATGGTCGTCGTGGTACCCCACCGGTTCCTCAGGGCGATCACGACGGCACCCGGTCGGCTTGTGCGGGAGATCGGGATGGTCGTCGTGGTACCCGACCGGTTCCTCAGGAAGGTCGAGATGGTCTCGATGGTGCCCGGTCGGCTCGTGCGGGCGACCGGAACGGGGGTGTGACGGTGGCCGGATCGCTGGGTGTCGGCATCGGCTGGCGGTCGGAGATCGATCTGACCGTGGAGCGGCTGCCCGGGGTGGACTTCGTCGAGGTCGTCGCGGAGAACGTGCATCCCGACCGGCTCCCGGAGTCCCTGCGGGTGCTCCGCGCCCGCGGGGTGCCGGTGATCCCGCACGGGGTCGGGCTCGGGGTGGGCGGGGCCGAACCGCCCGACCCGGCACGGCTGGCGCACCTGGCGGCCTGCGCGCGGGCTCTGGACGCGCCCCTGGTCAGCGAGCATCTGGCCTTCGTGCGCGCCGGCGGCATGGAGGCCGGTCACCTGCTCCCGGTCCCGCGCACCAGGGCCGCGCTCTCCGTCGTCGCGGACAACGTACGGCGGGCGCAGGCGGCGCTTCCCGTCCCGCTGGCCCTGGAGAACGTGGCGGCCCTGTTCGGCTGGCCCGAGGACGAGATGACCGAGGCGCAGTTTCTCGGCGAGCTGGTGGAGATGACCGGTGTCCTACTCCTGATCGATGTGGCCAACCTCTACACCAACCAGGTCAACCTGGGGCTGCCGGCCATCGGCGCGCTGGACGGCCTGCCGCTGTCCGAGCTCGCGTACGTCCACGTCGCCGGAGGTCACTCCCGCGACGGCGTCTGGCACGACACCCACACCGCGCACGTCCCCGCCGACGTGCTGGACATCCTGTCCGAGCTCTGCGTCCGGGTCGATCCGCCGGGCGTGCTGCTCGAATGGGACGACGACTATCCCAGCGACGCCGCACTCGAAGCGGAGCTCGGCCGGATCCGCGGCGCGATGGCCCGTGTCTGACGACGCCGCTCGCGAGGCTCTGGCCAGGGCGCAGTCCGGGCTGCTGGCCGCCCTGGTGGCCGGTGGGGAGACGCCTCCCGGGTTCGACGAGAAACGACTGCGCATCCAGGAGTTCAGCCTGATCTCCAAGCGGAGGAGGACGGTGGCCAGGCTCCGTCCTGATCTGGTCGCGCTGCTCGGCGGCGACTTCGCCGGGGAGTTCGAGTCCTACGCGCGGGGCCGTCCCAAGCCGCCCGGCGGCTCCCGCGCCGACGCGCGGGACTTCGCGGGCAGGCTTGAGGCGATGGGGCGCCTGCCCGGTCGGCCCGAGGAGACCGAGGAGCCAGAGCCGTCTCCCGCGTCCCGCTGGTGGCGTTTCCGGCGGTCGTGAGGTCTGGCGTCGGCGATGTCCGGCGCGGCGATCACGAGGCCTTTGACGGTCGCGTTCGACATGGGTCGTGTAGGTCCGCCGGTGGCGGTGTCCGGTGCGGTGATCGCGAGGTCTGTGGCGGTCGTGTTCGACGTGGATCGTGGCCTCGCCGGTGGCGGCGTTTGGTGCGGCGATCACGATGTCCGCCGCCGGCGGAGGCCACGTGCGGCGATCGTTGCCTCTCCAGCCACTGATATTCGTCAGAACGGGTAAAGAAGTCCTGCGGGAGACATGCGTTTACGGAGGTCGTCATGGTCGCCGTTCTGATCGTTGTCGTGACCGTCGCGCTTCTGATGGTGGCGGGGCTGATCGCCTTGCGGCTGGCCATGCACGCGCCGAGGGGCTACGCGGGCCCCGATCTGGGTCCGTACGAGCTGGCCCTGCTCGCAGCGGGGCGATTCCGGGTGCTGAACACCGCCCTGGCGTCCCTGGCGGCGGACAAGAGGGTCAGGATCCCGCCCACCGGGATCCTGACCCTGGCGGGCACCACGTCCACCGACCCCGCGCATCCGGCGAAGGTCATGGAGCCGGTGGAAGCCGAGGTTCTCGGGCTGCTCGAAGGCCGGCGCGACGGCCTGCCGGTCTGGGAGATCAAGGCGGCGCTGGTCCAGGGGGCCGCCGTCACCGCGCTGATCGAGCGGCTGGAGGAGCTGGGGCTGGTCGCCGCCGGCGACGACTCCAGGCAGGTCGTCCCCACGCGTGCCGGGCAGGCCGCGCTGGCCCACTACCGTCTGCGCCACCGCGAGGGCAGATCGCTGCCGCCCCGCTCCCGGGATCACGTCACCGTGGACGCGTCGAACCTCTTCGGCGTCGCCCTGTACGGCCTGGGCCAGGTGGTGGACCGCGAGCTGGCCACGGTGCTCTCCACGAGCGGCGTGTTGCCGTCGTCCGGCCCGGCCAGGGCGGGCAGGCACTGAGGGACTGTCCGCGCGCGGCGCGGTCGGCTAAATTGAGCCGATATCTAACCAAGCGCTTGCATCGGAGTGACCGTGGTGAAAATCGTGGATCACGGAACGTGGCCCCTGCGGGACGAGGACGAGGGGGCGCATCCGGTCGGCGTGGAGCCGCTGTGGAGCGAGTCCGTCTATCTCGACTTCACGACCCAGGACGGCTCGATCGCCGGATATATCCGGCTGGGGCTGTATCCCAACTGGAATCGCGCCTGGTACTGGGCATGCCTGGTCGGCAAGGACCGGCAGACGGTGCTGCTGGCCGACAACCACGCCACGCTTCCCGGGCCCGACCTCGTCGTGAAGGGCGAGGGATACCGGGCCACCCACGAGGTGACGCTCCCCATGCGCTCCTTCAGGCTGACCCTGAACGCCGAGGCGGCGGCCGTGCTGGACGACCCGGCGCAGGCCTACGCGGACACGGCCGGGGCCCGGACGACCTCGCTGGAGTTCGACCTGGAGTGGAAGACCGTCGGCGGGGTCTACCCCTACGGGTTCATCCCGCGCTACGAGATCCCCTGTGAGGTCGCCGGGGTGATCAGGGTCGGTGACGAGGAGATCCCCTTCTCCGGGCACGGTGAGCGCGACCACAGCTGGGGTGAGCGCGACTGGTGGCAGGTCTCGTGGCTGTGGAGTTCCGGACGTCTCGACGACGGGACGTTCTTCCACGGCATGCGGGCCAACGTCGGCTTCGAGATGCCCTGGCCGTGCTTCACGGTCCCGCCCGACGGCGTGCTGGACCACCGCGAGGGCTTCACCGCGACCAGCGAGTTCGGTGAGAACGGCTTCCCCGTCCAGTCGTGGCTGGCCGTGCCGGGAGCCCCGCTGACGGTCGTGCCCGTCAGTTTCGCCCCGGTCGCGATGACCTCCCCGGACGGTGCGATCGCGCACTTTCCCCGGGCCCTGTGCCGCTTCGAGGCCGCCGACGGCCGCTCGGGTCACGGCTGGACGGAATGGCACCAGCCGCCCGGGTGGCGAGGGCATGAGTGGCGTTGATCATGTTTTGGCGGCCTTCGTCAGGGATAACCTCTCTGAGGTGGGGGGACTGCGTTGTCTTGATGGTTCATATCTGACGGTTACGCCGGTGGCGTGCCGGGACGGTGCCGGCTCGCCGTACGAGATCACGCTTGAACTCCACCGCGACGGCGCGCTGTACGGAACGGTGGGTGAGCGGTGCGGCCGGCTCCTCACCCGGCTGGCCAAGGGGGTCGCCGAGGCCCGCGCCGGCCATGAGGCGCACTGGCCCGATCCCGACGACCGCTTCCCCGACGACCACTTCCCCAACGACGGAGAACTGTTCGCCTTTCGTTATCGGACCAGGAACGGGGTCGTCGGCGAGGGCGAACTCCGGTGCCGGTTGCGGACGATTCCGACCTGGATTCCCGAATGGCGAGGGCCGGGCGGGGAGTGGCGGCTCACGAGGAGAGCCTTTGTGGAGGCCGGAGACGGTGACGGGGCAGATCATCTGCAAGCGGTTCTGACCTCGGCGGAGTTGGGTGTCTTCGTGGAGGCTCTCGTCGCGGAGGCCGAGGAGTGCCTGAGCCCGCAGAAGTCCGGCAACTCCGCCAGATCCCTGTAGTAACTCCGTCAGAACCCTGTAGAGGGGGCAGAGGGGTCCGCGGGGCGGTGATAATTGCCTGTCAGCGCCCTTCGACGGCGGGCGTTGAGGGGGAGGACTCCAATGGGCGTGCGCGATCTCGTCTACCGGCTGTACGAACGAAGGCTGGAAGCGAAGCTGTCCCGGCAGAAGGAGACCGCTCCCCGGCACGTCGGCGTCATCGTCGACGGTAACCGGCGCTGGGCGCGTTCGATGGGCATCGACGATGTGAGCCGAGGCCACAGAAAAGGCGCCGACAAGATCTCCGAGTTGCTCGGCTGGTGCCGGGAGGCCGGTGTTGAGGTTGTCACGGTCTGGCTGCTGTCCAGCGAGAACATCAACCGCTCCAAGGACGAGCTGGACCTCCTGATGAAGATCATTGAGGACGTGGTCCAGGAACTCGTGGCCGATGGATGGCACATCAAGCCCATGGGAGCGCTTGATCTTCTGCCCGATCACACGGCCCATGTCCTGAAAAATGCAAAAGAAGCAACATCACATCGTCCGGGTTTGATTGTGAACGTTGCCGTTGGGTATGGAGGAAGGCGTGAGATCGCTGATGCGGTGCGCTCCCTTCTTCAGGAGCATGCGAGCAAGGGCGCAAGCATCGAGGACCTGGTCGAGGTCCTCGATGTTGAGCACATCGCGGAGCATCTCTACACGCGCGGTCAGCCCGACCCGGATCTGGTCATCCGGACCTCGGGAGAGCAGCGCCTCTCCGGCTTCCTGCTCTGGCAGAGCGCTCACTCCGAGTTCTACTTCTGCGAGGCCTACTGGCCTGACTTCCGCAGAGTCGACTTCTTGCGGGCTCTCCGCTCATATGCCGCGCGAAACCGACGGTACGGCTCCTGAAATACCACATGAACACCATCTTTCGGTCAAGCTTGGACCATTGGAAGACGGGCATTCAGGACGTACCGTAAGAAGTAGGAGAGCGCAGCTCACCTACGCCGGAAGAGGGCCCGCCTTTGCGTCACGACCTGCCAAGGAGGGCCGGTCAACGGTGCCTCCTCGACAGTCGCGAGCGTGGGCCCGGGGCCGGTCCGCATCCCAGCTCATGGCAGGGCGCCTCCCATGGCGCCCGGGGGAGAACGCGTGGCAAACCCTTCGTCCTCACCTACGTCGTCGGTCACCAAGCGGCGTACGTACGTCCTGGACACCTCAGTCCTTTTGGCGGATCCGGCGGCGATGGGCCGCTTCGCCGAGCATGAGGTCGTCCTCCCGATCGTCGTCATCACCGAGTTGGAGGGCAAACGCCATCATCCAGAGCTCGGATACTTCGCGCGCAAAGCGCTGAGGTACCTCGACGACCTCCGGGTGACACACGGGCGGTTGGACGAGCCCATGCCGATCGGCGAGGGCACCATACGGGTCGAGCTCAATCACAGTGACCCGTCGATCCTGCCCGTAGGCTTTCGGCTCGGCGACAACGACACCCGCATCCTGACCGTGGCCCGTACCCTCGCCGCAGAGGGACATGACGTGGTGCTGGTCTCCAAAGACCTGCCCATGCGCGTCAAGGCCGCTTCCATCGGACTCACCGCGGACGAATACCGTGCCGAACTCGCCGTGGAGTCCGGCTGGACCGGCATGGCCGAGCTGCAGGTGACCACGGAGGACGTCGAGACGCTCTTCGAACACGGCACCGCCGACCTGGTGGACGCCCGTGACCTGCCGACCCACACCGGCCTGCGACTGCTGTCCAGCAGGGGCTCGGCGCTGGGACGGGTGCTGCCGGACAAATCGGTGCGGCTGGTGCGCGGAGACCGAGAGGTGTTCGGACTGCACGGCCGTTCGGCCGAGCAGCGGATCGCGCTCGACCTTCTGATGGACCCGGAGGTCGGCATCGTCTCGATGGGCGGTCGTGCCGGCACCGGCAAGTCCGCGCTGGCTCTCTGCGCGGGGCTGGAGGCGGTCCTGGAGCGCCGCCAGCATCGCAAGGTCATCGTCTTCCGCCCGCTGTACGCCGTGGGCGGCCAGGATCTGGGATACCTGCCCGGTTCGGAGAGCGAGAAGATGGGCCCGTGGGGGCAGGCCGTCTACGACACCCTCGGCGCGGTCACCACACCCGAGGTGATCGAGGAGGTCATGGATCGGGGCATGCTCGAGGTTCTTCCCCTCACCCACATCCGAGGTCGCTCCCTGCACGACGCGTTTGTCATCGTGGACGAGGCGCAGTCGCTGGAACGCGGGGTGCTGCTCACGGTGCTGAGCCGAATCGGCGCCAACTCCAGGGTCGTGCTCACCCACGACATCGCCCAGCGGGACAACCTGCGGGTGGGCCGGCATGACGGTGTGGTCGCGGTGGTGGAGAAGCTCAAGGGCCATCCGCTGTTCGCGCACGTCACGCTGACCCGCTCGGAGCGCTCGCCGATCGCCGCACTGGTCACCGAGATGCTGGAAGACGTCACGATTTAACCGTCGGAAGACCGGCGCCCGGCGAACGCGCGTTCGCCGGGCGCCGGCCCACGGGTGGCGGCGGTCGATCCCCGGCCGTCAGTCCCCGGCGGTCGATCCCCGGCCGTCGATCCCCGGTCGTCAGCCCCCGGCGGTCGATCCCGGCCGCAGTCCCCGGCCGTCGATCCTCAGTCATCCCTCAGTCGCCGGGTCTCGGCCGTTGACCTTCGGCCGTCGGTTCTCCGGTCTGGGGAGAGCCCTTACGGCGGGAGCCGCACTCCCGGGGCCGCGAGCCCGCGGTACTCGAAGCAGGTGTGTTCCCCCATCGAGTCGGGGGTTCCCGGGAACAGCCGGGTCACCTCGACGCTCCAGATGCTCTCCTGCTTGTTCTGCCGGATGGTGCAGGTGATCTGGGCGAGCCCCGCCGTGGAGATCCTGCCCTCGCCCGTGATGATCACGTTCAGCCGGTAGCCCAGATTCTCCTCGAGATCGTTCTGCTTGTTCCTGACGTCGTCGGAGTATCTGGTGGTCTTGGTGTCGTAGGCGCTGAAACCGTTGAGCGCGCTGGTGAGGCCCGGTTTCGGCGGCTGTTTCCCGGCCCGGAACAGGGTGTCGACGACGTTCTTGACGGAGTCGGAGCTCACCGGGATCCTGACGGGCTCCAGCCGGCCGTCGCGGAGCAGATAGACCGTCACCCAGGTGGGGCTGTAACTGATCACCGGCGGGCGGCCCTGGTCCTGGACCTCGCTGGGGGAGATGCCGCATCCGGCGAGGGTCAGGATGGCCGCGAGCAGGCAGGCGAGCCGTTTCATGCCGGGGGCAGCCAGACCGTGAACAGGGTGTTGAACTCCTGTGAGCGGACCGAGATCGTGCCGCCGTGCAGGTGGGCGTTGGCCCGCGCGATGGACAGGCCGAGCCCGCTGCCGTCGCCCCGGGCGCCCGCCTTGTAGAAACGGTTGAACACGTGGGGCAGATCCGCCGCGGGGATTCCCTTGCCGTGGTCGCGCACCTTTACCTCCAGTCCGTTCGGCGTGCTCCTGGCGGTCACCACCACGGGAGGCTCACCATGGCGCAGGGCGTTGCCCACGAGGTTCGCCAGGATCACGTCGAAGCGCCGGGGATCGACGGAGAAGGTCAGTCCCTGCGGCACGTTCACCCGTACTCGCTCCGACCAGCCTCGTACCTCCAGGCAGTCGCAGATCGCATCGGCGATGCCCACGGTGTCCACGTTCAGCGTCGCCGTGCCCGAGTCGAACCGGCTCGCCTCGATGAGCTGCTCCACCAGGGTCCGCAGCCGTTTGATCTCCTGCAGCACCAGCCGTACGGCCGCCGCGGGTTCGGGGGGCAGCCGATCGGCCTCCTCGGAAAGCATGTCGGTGACCGCCGTCATCGCGGTCAGCGGGGTCCTGAGCTCGTGGGAGACGTCGGCCACGAACCGGCGGGACATCGCCTCCAGCGAGCGCAGCTCGGACACGCTCCGCTCCAGGGCCGCCGCGGTGTCGTTGAACGTGGCGGTGAGCTCGGAGAGCTCGTCCTGGCCGTTCACGGGCAGGCGGGTGTCCAGGTGACCGGCGCCGAGCGCGCGGGCCGCGGAGCCGAGCCTCCTGACCGGCAGCAGGACCTGCCGGGCCGACACCAGCGCCAGGGCGAGGGCGATGATCAGCATGATGGCCCCCGCGGCCGCCAGCGGCTGCCGCATCCCGGTCAGGAGATGCTCCTCCTCGGAGAGGGGGACGAACACGAAGACGCTCATCCCGGTGGGCTGGGCCGTGTGGATGGGCTCTATCCGCCAGACGGGGGTGGCGACGATCAGCCACATGCTCCCCTTGATCATCTGGCGTTTGGCCACCATCCGCTGGGTGGCCCGGAGGGCGACGTCGACGGGGACGTCGCTCATGGTGAAGTCCCCGTCGGGGTAGAGGTAGTCCTCGTAGCGGACCACCACCTTGCCGCCCGGCGAGCGCAGACTCTTCTGCAACGCGCTGATCTGCGCGTTGGTCGGCGGGCTGTCGCCCGGCCAGAGCGCGCCGATGGGCACCCTGATGCCTTCGAGCGTGTCGCGCACGTCGCTCACGGCCACCTGCTCGGCGCGGTCGATCACCCGGCGCTTGACGAGCTCGTAGCCGATCCCCGCGACCAACGCGGAGGCCGTGATGGCGATCAGGGTGAAGATGATGACCAGACGTCCGCGCAGCCCGACGTACATCCGCTTCACGGCGGGCTGAAACGGTAGCCGAATCCGCGGACCGTGTGGATGAACTCGGGCTCGGCGGGCACTGCCTCGATCTTGGCCCGGACCCGCTGGACGCAGGCGTCCACCAGCCGGGAGTCGGCGACGTGGGTGTGGTCCCAGACGGCCCGCAGCAGGTATCTGCGGTTGAGCACCTGGCCGGGGTGGCGGACCAGTTCGAGCAGGAGCCGCAGCTCCGTGGGGGTCAGGTGGACCTCCCGGCCCTCCAGCGACACCTTGAGCGCCCCCCGGTCGATGACCAGCTCACCGAAGGTGATGCGGTCGGAGGCGACCGACTCCGCCCGGCGTAGGACGGCGCGGATCCGGGCGTCCAGCACGCGGGGCTCGACCGGCTTGACCACGTAGTCGTCGGCGCCCGCCTCCAGCCCCACCACCACGTCGAGGTCGTCACCCCTGGCCGTGAGCAGGATCACCGGCAGCTGGTCCATCTTGCGGATGCGGCGGCACACCTCGACTCCGTCGATGCCCGGCAGCATCACGTCGAGGATGGCGATCTCGGGACGGCGCGAGCGGATGTGCTCGAGCGCCTCCTCGCCGGTGGCGTAGGAGGTGACGGTGTGGCCCTGACGGGTCAGCGCGAGCTCCAGTCCGGTTCGGACCGAAAGATCGTCTTCAACAAGGAGGATGCCAGCCACCCGGACATTATTCTGCCAATGTCCACTAATGACCGCTTCGACACAGAACCGTGACATGGGGCGGACGGGATCTCATGGGGCACCAGAGGGCTCATGAGGCCTTCTTTTCGCCATAAAAGTGCTTAAGACCAGGCTTGTTCCTAAATTGTGAGCAAAGTCACATTGGTATGCTAAATGCCATGAAAGCGCATGTGACCTGGCGCTTAAGTCATGAAAAAGCCGGGAAACGTCATAGGTAACACCAACCAACTCTCTGGTTTCGGTTGCGGACCACCCCCCTGTGCACGGCAAGCTCATAGGTCGTGAGTCCAGGATCGCCACACTTGAAGGAGCGCTCAGCTCCCCGTGCCCGCCGTTCGACCAGAAGGTCGGCCAAGGCCAAGACACCGGGCTGGCTGACCCCCAAGCGTGTCATGATCTCCGGCGCCCTGATCGTGATCTTCGTGGGCGGCGGAACCTTCACCGCCTACACCGCGATCCAGAACGCGTCGGCCCCGCAGGGACCGCCCGTCTCGCTGGACGACATGGCGAAGATGTTCGGCGGCGACCCGTTCGGCCCCGACCTTCAGGCCGACATGCTCAAGGAGCAGGCCGCCCAGGCGCTCAAGGCCGACGCGCTGGCGGCCGAGAGAGATCATCGCAAGGTGCTCAACCCGATCAAGATCGTCGAAGAGGCGCCGGGCGGCGACGGATTCGCCCCGCAGAAGCTTCCTCCCGGCACGTCCAACCCGACCGGCAACAAGGCGCTGGGCAAGCAGATGCTCGACGCGCGCGGCTGGTCCGACCAGTGGGGCTGCCTGGAGTCGCTGTGGACGAAGGAGAGCGGCTGGAACGAGCGTGCGATGAACACCTCCAGCGGCGCCTACGGCATCCCCCAGTCGCTTCCCGGCTCCAAGATGGCCAGCGCGGGCGGTGACTGGCAGACCAGTGCGGCCACCCAGATCGAGTGGGGGCTCGGCTATATCAAGGCCCGCTATGGCACGCCCTGTGGCGCCTGGGGCCATTCCCAGGCCAAGGGCTGGTACTGAGAGGCCAGGAGTCGGCAAGTCTTACCGCGTCCCGGGCGCGGGCGTCGCACCCTTGGCCGCATGAATGTGAAGGTCAGCGTGGTGGTGCCGGTGCACAACCCCGGTGATGGCGCCGACACCTGTATCCGGTCGGTGCTGGAACAGTCGATGGCCTCGGACGAATACGAGGTCATCTTCGCCGACGACGGATCGGACGACGGGATCCAGCAGCGTCTCGACGCCGTCGCCGCCGTGCGCTCGAACGTGAGGGTGCTCCATCTGACGCCGACGGGGTCGCCGATGCGCGGCCGCAACGTCGCGTTGGTGGTCGCCAGGGGCGAGTACGTCTACATGATGGGGCAGACGGACCGCCTGGAACGGACCGCCCTGGAGAAGATGTACGAGCGCGCCGTCGAGACCGAGGCCGACATCCTCATCGGGCGGCTGGTCAACGACCAGGCACCCCCGTCCACGATCTTCGACGCCAACCGCGAGCGCGCCGACATCGTCAAGGACCGGCTGCTGTCGCTGCTCACGCCGCACAAGCTCTTCCGCAGGGCGTTCCTGGACGCCGAGGCGCTGAACTTCGCGGACCCCGGCGGACGCCTGGCCGAACAGGCGTTCGTGGTCCGCGCCTACCTGCGGGCCAAGGTCATCACGATTCTGGCCGACCAGGTCTGCTGCCACGTCGAGGAGCAGCCCGAGCCGCCCGCCGACCCCTACGTGTGGGCCGCCGAGCTGCGCGAACTGCTCGACATCATCGACGGAGAGGTCCCCGAGGGACGCCAGCGGGACCGGATGTACGCGCACTGGTTCCGCACCGCGGTGCTGCGCCGGCTCGGGGGAGCCGAGTTCGTCTCGTCCGCCCGGAACCGGGCGGCCGTCTTCACGACCCTGCGCGAGGTGGCCGTCCAGCGCTTCCCCCAGCGTCTGGACCACTACGTGCCCGTGCATCTGCGGGCCCGCGCCGCGCTGCTTCGCGCGGGAAGGCTCGACCAGCTCCTCGTGCTGGACAAGGCCATGCGCGGCACCCGCCTGCGGGCCGACCTCCAGGAGGTCCTCTGGGACGACGGCGTGTTCACCATGGGGCTCACCGTGGAGATCATGCAGGCCGACGGCACCCCGATCCGCTTCCTCCCGCACGGTGAGGACGGCCTGCTCTGGGAGCCGCCGGTGCCCCTCGACGGGATTCGCCTCCCGCCCGAACTGGCCGACGTCGGCCAGGCCGCCTCCCGGGCCCGGCTGGAGGTCTACATCAGGCACTCCGGCACCGGGGTCGTCTACTTCCTGCCCGTGAGCTGCTCGATGACCCGCATCCGGCAGCGCGACGGGGTCAAGGTCAGATTGCAGGTCACGGGGACGGCCCGGCTGGACGTGAACTCCGCGGCCCTCGGCCGTCCGCTGTCGCCGGGACGCTGGGAGATCCACGTGCGCATGTACGCCGGGACGCACAAGGCGCGCACCCGCGTGACCGGATCACCGCTGAACTGCACGGGGACGCTGGCCGACTACTCCAAGCGGCTGGTCATCCCCTGGTGGTCCGACCAGGGTGAGCTGGGCATCTGCGTGGAGCCCCGCTCGTTCTCCGAATCGATCGTCCTGGTCTCGCCGGGGACGACGATCACCCAGCAGCGCGGGCACGTTTTTGTCGTCGTGCCCGTGCCGTACGTGCCGCCGAGCGGAGGGCCGCCCGCTGAGCTGGTGTTACGCCGGCCCACGGGCAGGGAACGCGAGGTCTGCGTGCCCGCCCTGGTCGAGCCGGGCGTCCCGGGGGAGCTCGCCGGACGGCTGATCGCCAAGGTTCCGGTCCGGCGGGTGCGCGGGGAGGGCTTTCTGACCCCGGGAGACTGGTCGCCGTTCCTGCGGGTGGACGACCAGGAGGTCGGGCTCCGTTTCACGGTGGAGATGAGGCGGGGCGGACGGGTGGAGATCCGCGAGTCCACCGCCGCCCGGAACCCCGGGCCCTGGTATTCGGCGCTGAGGCGCGTCGGGCTGTGGATTCCCGGGGCCCGCGGCACGGTCCGGGCGATCCGGACCGTGCGGCGGCGTTACCAGGACGTGAGCTAGCGCCTCAGCCGGCGGGGGGCCTCTCCGGTGCCGGAGAGGAGGTCATCCGCCGAGCCGGCACTCGTTGGCGAGGTCCCCGCTCGTCGGACGCGGCAGGGTGGCGCTCGGCGGCGGGCTCTTCTTCCGCTCCACCCAGCCCTCCAGGGACTCGAACGCGCTGCGGAAGCACGGCAGCAGCGGCCTGAGCTTGTCGGGGTAGGTGGCGTAGAGGCCGTCCACGTGGTTGCCGTCGGTGATCCGGTAGTAGCGGAACGGCCTGCGGTCGCCGACCATGTCCGCGTAGACGTCGCTGGAACGGGAGATCGGCAACAGCGTGTCCAGCGTGCCGTGGATCGTGATCAGCGGCTTGCCGATCTTGCCGGTGAGACCGATCTTCTTCATCGCCTTGTACGGCTTGCGCGCGTCGTAGTCGTAGTCGGCGTCGCACGCCGGGGTGCCCGAGGCGCAGAAGGGAGTGCCCGCCACCGTGTCACCGTCGAAGGAGGGGTCCAGCTCCTCGCGGTAGACGCGCTGGGTGAGGTCCCAGTAGTACTGGTAGTGGTAGGGCCACAGGAACTCCGAGCCCTTGGCGAAACCGGCGTCGTACATCCCCTGGGTGTCGCCCTTGGGATAGGCCCGCAGCGCCGGGGGCAGGTAGTTGAGCAGGTTGTCGCCCTCGGTCCGCCAGAGCGTGCCCTCCCAGTCGACCCCGCCGTCATAGAGCTTGGCCTGGTTCTCCAGCTGCCAGCGGACCAGGTAGCCGCCGTTGGAGATGCCCGCGGCGTAGGTCCGCTGGGGAGCCTTGCCGTACCGCTGCGCGACGACGGCCTTGGCCGCGATCGCGACCTGCGTGACCCGGTCGTTCCACTCGGCGACCGCGTCGCCTGGCTTGCGGCCGTCGAGGTAGAAGGTGGCGCCGACGTTGCCCTTGTCCGTCACGGCGTACGCGTAGCCCTTGGCCAGGGCCCAGTCGGAGATGGTGAAGTCGTTGGCGTACTGCTCCCGGTTGCCGGGAGTGCCCGTCACGACCAGCCCGCCGTTCCATCGGTCGGGCAGCCGGAGCACGAACTGGGAGTCGTGGTTCCAGCCGTGGCTCGTGTTGAAGGTCGAGGTGTCGGGGAAGTAGCCGTCGATCTGGATGCCGGGGACGCCCGTGGGGTTGACCGCCCCCGCGGGGTGCAGCCCCGCCCAGTCGGCGGGGTCGGTGTGCCCCGAGACGGTGGTGCCCGCCGTGGTGAGATCGTCCAGGCAGGCCTTCACCTGGAGCTCGGCCCCCGGGACCTTCACCCGGTCCACCCGCGCGCAGTGCCCGTTCGACGAGGCTCCCGCCACTCCGGCGCCCGCGGCCGGCGCACCCGTCACCAGGGCGGCCGCGGTGGCGATGGTGAGTCCGGCGGCCATCATGGCTCTGCGCGGCCCCGCGGACGCGGCCTCGCGTGGTCCCGCCTGGGCCGGCATGTCCGGGGTGGGGCGCGGCCACAGACGCAGGCTTGAGGGTTTACGCATCGGTCAGCTCCGCTTCAGGTGGTCGGAGAGGGCGCTGCGGAACTCTCCGGGGCGTTCGATGTGAGGGCTGTGGCCGGAGTCCAGGACGACCTCGGTGTGGTTGCCGTACCGTTCGAGCACGGCCCGGGTCTGGGAGATCATCGGCTGCGCCGGGGTGCCGTCCGAGCCGGGGATGGCGCCGAGGGCGCCCAGGTGGGCCAGGTCGAACAGCGAGGTGTCGGAGACGATCACGTCCGCCTCGCCCCTGATCCACAGGATCGGCGGCTTGGGGTCGATCGTGTGCAGGTCGTCGAGCCGGAAGTGCGTCGGCGCGATCGAGTTGAGAACGCCTCGCGTGCCGGGGGCGACCCCGGGCCAGATGTCGGAGCCGACCGCGTCGCCCGGGTAGTGGTCGTCGCCGATCCTCGTGGAGAGCATGGAGGCGACGAAGGCGTCCTCGTCCGCGTCCTCGATCACCGTGCCGGGCTTGACGTACGTCGTCCTGAACACGTTCCTCGGAGACACCGGGGAGTCCGCGGAGGTGTCCCCGGCCGCGAGCAGCTTCACGAAGTCGAGGTTCGCCGCCCCGGCCCCGCCGCCGATCCCGTCGGGGTGGTTCAGCGCGCCGTCCGCCCCGTGCGTGCCGCCGAAGCCGTACGGCGAGATCGGGTTGACCAGGGTCACGCTCCGCACGACGGCCGGCCGGTCGCGCAGCACCTGCAGGACCACCCCACCGCCCATGCTCCAGCCCACGAGGTGCACGCCGTCCAGTTCGAGGGCGTCGATCAGCGCGAGTACGTCGTCGGAGTAGTCGCGCAGGCCGCGGGTGGCGTCGACGGGCGCGGGATCGGTGTCGCCGAAGCCCCGCAGGTCGACGGCGAGCGGCCGGTAGTCGTCCGCCAGGGCGATCATCGTGTCCCGCCAGAAGGCGGCGCTCGACACGTTGCCGTGTACGAACAGCACCGCCTCGCCTCCGGTCTGACCGGTCGACAGGACGTTCTGCGTGATCCGGGCGGTGGGGACCGGCCGGTTCTCAAGGTCCATCAGATATCTCCGTACGGCTTAGCGAGTGGTCGATACTTCTTCGGGGGTGCCGAGGGTGGCGAGGTCGCGGTCCTTGGTCTCACGGGAGACGTACACGGTGACCAGGGTGATCGCGGCGGCGACGGCCATGTAGATCATGACGGGGAAGGCCGAGTCGTAGGCGTCCAGCAGGGCGACCGCGATCAGCGGCGCCAGGGCGCCCGCGACGATCGAGGCGAGCTGGGAGCCGATGGACACGCCCGAGTAGCGCATTCTCGTGGCGAACAGCTCCGAGAAGTACGCGGCCTGCGGGCCGTACATCGCGCCGTGCAGGATCAGCCCGACCGTCACCGCCAGGGTGACCGCGGCGAAGTTCTTGGTGTCGATCAGGGGGAAGAACGCGAAGGCCCACAGGCCCACCCCGGCGGCGCCGAGCAGGTAGACCGGACGGCGGCCGAGCTTGTCGGAGAGCGCGCCCCACATGGGGATCGTGACGAAGTGCACGGCGGATGCGATCAGCACCGCGTTGAGCACGACGGGCTTGGACAGCCCCGCCGAGGTCGTCGCGTACACCAGCACGAACGCGGTGATCACGTAGTAGGAGACGTTCTCCCCGAAGCGGGCGCCGATCGCGATCAGCACGTCCCGCCGGTGGTACTTGAACACGTCCACGATCGGCATGCTCTGGGAGGGCTTGGTGTTCGCGAGCGCCTGCTGGAAGATCGGCGACTCGTCGATGGACAGCCGGATCCACAGGCCGATCAGCACCAGCACGCCGGAGAGCAGGAACGGAATGCGCCAGCCCCAGCTCGTGAAGGCCTCGTCGGTCTGGACCGCGGCCAGGATCGCGAGCACCGCGGTGGCCAGCAGGTTGCCGCTGGGCACGCCGGCCTGCGGCCAGGAGGCCCAGAAGCCGCGACGCTTCGGGTCTCCGTGCTCGGAGACGATGAGCACCGCGCCGCCCCACTCACCGCCGAGGGCGAAGCCCTGGATGAGCCGGAGCAGGGTCAGCAGCAGCGGAGCCAGCGCGCCGACCGCCGCGTGGGTCGGCAGGCAGCCGATCAGGAAGGTCGCGCCCCCCATCATCAGCAGGCTGAGGACCAGGAGCTTCTTGCGGCCGAGCCGGTCGCCGAAGTGGCCGAAGACCAGGGCGCCCACCGGTCGGGCGATGAAGCCCACCGCGTAGGTGAGGAGCGCCAGCAGGGTGCCGGTGAGCGGGTCCGACGAGGGGAAGAACAGGGCGGGGAAGACCAGGGCGGCGGCCGAGCCGTACAGGAAGAAGTCGTACCACTCGATCGTCGTGCCGACGAGACTGGCGGCGACGATCCTTCCGATGGGGGTGCGGGTGTTTTCTACCATCTCACTCACCAATGGGTAGAACTGTTGGGGGGATGTCGGCTCACGGTACGTAGTGACCGGCGTCACTCCTATGGCGATGGTCTCCATACCGAATGGCAGGGCTATGTGGATGTGTGCGACTGCCGCGGAGAGCGATCCGAGTGGGGCGGGAGGAAGCGGGTGACCGCACCGCTGGAAGCGGGTCACGACGTGGGCTGTCAGGCCACGGTACGGCCATGAAGTGGATCCACGTCGTGGGCTGCGAGGTCACGATACGGGCCACGACGTAGATCACGACGGGACCGGCGGCGGGCGCCGGCCCTCATCGGAGTGATCGCGGCAGGCGGAGAACCGCGGGAGTTCCACCTCGTCACAGGCTCACAGGCCCGGGTTCTGCCCGCTGCGGTCACGGGGATTTCGGGCTATCGGCTGAGGCGGTGGAGGCGGAGGGCGAGCTGGATCTCCAGGGCGCGCTCGGGCTCCTGCCAGCCCGTGCCGAGGAGCTGGGCGATCCGGTCCAGCCGCTGGGTGACGGTGTTGACGTGGATGTGCAGGGCGTCGGCCGTACGGGAGAGTGAGCCGCCCGCGCCGAAATAGGCGGTGAGCGTGCGGGTCAGCGCGGTGCCTCTGCGGGCGTCGTAGTCGATCACCGGGCCGATCACCGAGCCGAGGAACGACTCGATGTCCTGCCCGTCGCCGACGAGAAGCCCGACGAAGCCCAGCTCGGTGGGGCTCGCTCCCTCACCGGCCCGGCCCAGGGCCAGCAGCGCGTCGGCGCAGCGCCGCGCCTCGTGGTGGGCGGTGGCGACCGCGGCGGGCCCGCGCACCGGGCCGGAGGCGCCCGCGGTGGCCGGATGGCCGAGCGAGGCGCTCAGCTCGGACGCCACCCGTTTGGCGAGGTGTCCCGGCCGGTCGCCGGGCAGTAACAGCACCACCTCGTCCCCGTGCTGGGCGGCGAGGCCGTGGTTCAGCGTGGCCTGGGAGGAGGCCCAGAAGGCGGCGCGCTCACGCTGGCCGCCGTGACGGACCACGACCACGACGTGGCCGGCGTCCAGGTCCACCCCGACCCGCCTGGCGCGTTCGGCCAGGCCGTCGAGGGCGGGACGGGAGATCAGGTCGTTGAGCAGCTCGCCCCTGACCCGGCCCTCCGCCTCGGCCACCGTACGGCGGAACAGCAGCAGCAACGCGGTGACCAGGGCGGCCCGTTCGAGGATGCGCTGGTCGGTGTCCGCCACGTGGCCGTCCGCCCGCAGCACGAGCGTGCACAGCGGCTCGGCCCCCACGTCCACCGAGGCGACCAGCAGGTTTCCCTTCTTCACGGTGCGGCCCAGCGCCCGCGACGACTGGGCGGCGTCGAACACCCCGGCGTCCAGCTCACCCGCGTCCCCGGTGATCGGCCGTCCGGCGTCGTCCAGTACGGCCAGCGAGCCGCCCAGCACCTCCGTCACCACCGCGGCCACGTCCTCGACCCCGCCGCCGCGCAGCACCAGCCCGGTCATCCGGTCGTGCGCGAGCGCGGCACGCTCCACGGCCTGGCTGTGCGCGTTCACCTGCCGGTTGGCCTCGCTGAGCTCCTCCAGCGCGTTTCTGGTCTCCTGCAGCAGCCGGGCGTTGTCGATCGCCACCGCCGCGTGCGCGGCCAGCGAGCCGAGCAGGACCACCTCGTCCTGGTTGAACGGCCGTACGCTCCGGTTCGCGGCGAACAGCACGCCGATCACCCGCGCGCCGAGCTTGAGCGGCACGCCCAGAATGGCGACCAGGCCTTCCTCCAGCACGGCGTCGTCGATGTGGGTCTTGTGGCGAAAGCGCCCGTCGGCGAAGTAGTCGGCCGTCGAGTACGGCGTGGCGGTCTGGGCCACCAGCCCGCCGAGACCGGCGCCCATGGCCAGCCTCAGCGCGCGGAACTTGGCCGACACCGAGCCGTCGGTCACCCGCATCCAGGTGTCGCCCCGCTCGGAGTCGTGCAACGTCATGTAGGCGGCGTCGGTGCCGAGCAACTGCCTGGCCCGGTGCACGATGGCCTCCAGGACGGCGTCCAGATCCCGCAGCCCGGCCAGGTCGCCCGCGGTGTCGAACAGCGCCGACAGCTCCGCCTCCCGCTTGGCCCTGCGCCGCAGCAGCGCCCGCACCTTCAACGCGGTGAGCTTGGCCTCCTCCAGTTCGGCCAGCGTCACCGCGTCGGCCCCGCCGGTCCTGGCGGCGAGGATGGGCCCCTCGAACTCGACCGCCGATGCTTCTCTGGCCAATAACTCGAGGAAGACCCGTGCGCTCATGCCGTCTATTCTCATGGCGACGCTGCGCGTCGCGGTTCGGGCGCTCTTACCCGGTGAGCTTCCCTCGTCACGCGTCCGCTCCGCGCTGCATCAATGGCGACGCTGCGCATCGCGGTTCGGACGCTCTTACCCGGCGAGCTTCCCTCGTCA
>NZ_FZOD01000127.1 GCF_900188345.1 Streptosporangium subroseum
GGTTACTGGTACTACTCCGGCGGTCGCTACTACTTCGACATCGAGGCCCGCGACCACGACCGTGACCGCCAGAACACCTACGTCGACTTCAGCTACCACGACAACGGTGGCTGGCACACCCGCCGGTTCTCCACAGGCGGTCACGGCGAGTGGAAGTTCAACATCAGCGCCCGCGGCGGCTTCGACGGCTTCCGCACCCACATCGGCGAGGGCAACAACCGTGACTTCGACTGGGGCAACTACTACGGCCACTCCTTCTGAACCCCGGTGACGGTGCGACGCGCGCCACATCCCAAGAACGCCCCGGCAGAAGGATCAGCAATCCGGCCGATCCTTCCACCGGCCGACACCACTCCACCAGACATGGTCCGGAAGCGACGGGCCGTTCCTCCGGACGGGGAAACGGGGAAACACCGCGTGAGGCTCTCATCCTGTGCTGCCAGGGTGTCCGGCGACCGGTAAGTGTGATCGAGGCATCCCCACCAAAAATCAATCGGTCTGATTTATGAAGGTGATGACTGCTAGTGAGGCGTCTCGGAGCTTCGCGGTCGTTCTGGACGAGGCTGGGGGCACTTCAGTGGCCTCGGTGTGGGGAGCCTGCGGCAGAGAAGGTCACGGTGCCGTCGCCATGAACACGTACCGATTGACGCTGTAAAACCAGTCGCCCTCGTCGTTTCGCGCGCGCAGGTCGGCGAGCCACGCGGCGACGTCCGCCTCACTCAGGCCCTGCCTGCCCGGAACGAACTCCGCGATTGTCTTCATGCTGCTCGCGCTGAAAGAATCCTCCGTCAGCTCGGGGTTGAACAACACATGCACCCCCTGCCCGGTGACGGTGAATCCGGCACGGCGCAGCAGGCCGGCCAGCGTCCGTGGCAGGCGCGGGTGTACCAGGTGTTCCTCCCACGCCTTGATCACGCGTTGGTGCAGCTCTCGGTCGGCCGTGTGCCACACGAGAGTGTCCCAATCCGTGTCGAGGATCAAGGCACGCCCACCCGGACGCAGTACACGCCGCAGTTCGCCGAGCGCCCGCGGCATGTCGGCCACGTACTCGTAGACCTGCGTCGACACAGCGACGTCGAACGTGTCATCGCTGTACGGCAGCGCGAGGGCATCGCCGTCGTCGATACGGAGCCACGGTATGTCCGCGCCACGAGCCCTGGCGATGGCGTTCATCGCCGGGCTCGGATCCATCCCGTGTACCGCCCCCGTTGGGCCCACCGCCTGTGCCATCGACACCGCCAGATAACCTGGCCCGGATCCGATATCGAGCACGCGCTCTCCCGGCCGCAGGCCGAGCAATGACAGCACGTATTCCCGCTGTGCCGCAATATCAGGACCCGCATAGGTGCGGTCGATGTCCTGGGCGCCGTATTCATCGAATTGAAAATTGGGCATCTCTCGATACTACAAACCCTAAATCGCAGAGTCCGTCGCCTAAACGGGTTCCGTCACACGCCGTCATATGACCGGTCGAGGTGCTGTGCGAGGCCGCCATGGGGGTCGCCCGACGGGTGGGGAAATCAGCGAGTCAGCGTGTGCCCCGGGGGGGCAAAGCCCGGGCAAAATTTGCACCGGTCCGAACGGGTACGGGCCGCACCCGCGGAGGCCGTCACGCCGCCGGGCCGCCGCACGTCTCCGCCGGGCCGTCGGCCGCATCTCTTGGTGGCTCAGCGGCAGACCGATGGACCACCTTTCAGCAGGTCATGGCGGACTCGTATCCTGGAACTCCGGAGGATGACTTTCTCTCCGTCCTCGAGGCGGCCCGTATCGCACCGGTCGGCCCATCGGCCGTGCTGCGACTCTCCGGTCGGCCCCGGCCGGCACCGCTCGTGTCGTCTCAAGGGCGCTCGTCGCCACCGTGAGAGTGGTGGTGCGGGCGGCTGACCGGGATGTGGGATCGCACGGTCTGTCGGAGAAAATCCTTGGGTTGTTCCTAGTGACGCGATCTCGGTTTCGCCGAAATGGTTCTGACGAGACGGTTTTCTTGATGTCGCCGACATCAAGGAATGCTTGATCGCGAACACGGAAAGGCCAATATGAATAGATCGAAAATTCCCGACCTGAGCGCTCTCAAGGCAACCGTCGAGGCAGTTGAAAGAAACCCGAGAACGGCTCAGGTTACGTTCTCGGTTGTGGGGGAATGGGCCGGAGAGTTTCGGCTCGACTCTACGACGGGGGCATTTCGTCAGGGCGAAGAAATCGACGAGTCGCGCGTTGGTCGGTTCAGTATGTCCAGCGATGAACCGACGTCCTTGCTTGGTACGGACACGGCGGTTTCGCCGGGCGAGTACATCGCTCAGGCCTTGGCGGGGTGCTACGCGGTGACACTGGCCGCGAACGCCGCGGTCCGGGGAATCGAGGTGCGATCGCTGGCGCTCGAGGTCGAGGTGGACTTCGACCTGCGGCGCTTTCTGGGGATGGAGAGCGACACCCCGGTGGGGGCGAGCGAGGTCCGTGTGCTGGTGACCTTGGATGCGCCAGGTCATGACCCTTCGGAACTGCACGAGCTGATAGCCGCTGTCGAGCAGCGATCGCCCGTGCGGGATACGCTGGCGCGACCTGTCCCCGTGGTCACCGCGCTGAAGATCGCCTGATCGAGGAGCTGAGCGGACGAAGCTCGGCCCTCGGCTCCCGCAGCGCACGGGCGCGAACCTTCAGCTGGACATCGTCGATGCGGCTCGGAAAGCCGAGGCCGTGGGGTACACAAGTGACCGTCTCATCTGAGCAGCACAAACGCCCCGAGCCGATCACGGCTCGGGGCGTTTTGATCTCCAGTGACAGCAGCGGCCTCGCATATTCAGGAAGCAGTCCTTCCCTGCCGAGGTGAATGGTCCTCCGATCCACGCCGGGATCCGAATTCCGCATTGTTCCGGATCGCCTCACGAGAGCTCTGAAAGCCCTGACGGAAGCAGCCCAAGGGGGTGCGGTCACGATCAGAGAGGTTCCGTTCAGAGGCGACCCTGACAAGGAGCGACTCCAGCCGGCTCTCTCCTCGGGAGAACGCGCCGGAACTCGTCGCCTTCGGGGAGACCGGTTCCATGACTCTCCGTTCCCCTCGTCCGGGTGGCAATCCACCGATCGGTGGATCGCGACCACCACTCGGTGGGGCCGACTCCACCACCGGACGACAGTCAGGTCCCGTCCACCGGTCAATGTCGGAATGAGTGCCGGCATAGAAGGCTGGACATAGCCAGCCACCAGGGTCTGAGCCCGAGAGGACACGCGCATGCCACCGGTCATCGAGGTACGCAATCTCCACAAGCGCTACGGGAACAATGTCGCGGTCGACGATGTCTCGCTCACCGTTCAGGAGGGCGAGATCTTCGGGATCCTCGGCCCGAACGGCGCCGGCAAGACGACGACCGTGGAGTGCATCGAAGGCCTCCGTGTGCCGGACCGGGGCGAGATCAAGGTGCTCGGGCTCGATCCCCACCGGGACCACGCCGAGCTGACCCGGCGGCTCGGCGTGCAGTTGCAGGCAGGGCAGATCCAGGAGCGGCTGGAGGTCGCCGAGGCTTTGGAGCTCTACAGCTCCTTCTACCCCAATCCGGCCGACTGGCGCGGGCTGATGGACGGCCTCGGCTTGGCGGGCAAGGCGAAGACCAGGTACGCCAAGCTGTCCGGTGGCCAGAAGCAGCGGCTTTCCATCGCGCTGGCGCTCGTCGGCAGCCCCCAGGTGGCGATACTCGACGAGCTCACCACCGGCCTCGACCCGCAGGCACGGCGCGACACCTGGGACCTGATCGAGGACGTGCGCTCCCGCGGGGTGACGATCGTGCTGGTCACCCACTTCATGGAAGAGGCCGAGCGGCTGTGTGACCGGGTGGCGCTGATCGACGCGGGCCGCGTTGTCATGGTGGACACCCCGGCCGGCCTGGCCGAGCGGGCCCGTATCGAGCAACGGATCCAGTTCCGCCCGTCCAGGCAGCTGGACGACGGACTGCTGACGAGCCTGCCCGAAGTCTCCAGCGTCACCCGCCGGGGCGAGACGGTCATCGTCAGCGGCAACAGCGACGCGCTCAACGCGGTCACCGCCGTACTGGCCCGCAATCAGATCGTGGCCGAACGGTTGCGCGTCGAGCAGGCGAGCCTGGAGGACGCGTTCGTCGAGCTGACCGGGAAACGCCCCGATGCCACCTCGTGATCCGAGTGATCCGAGCACTCCGAGTGATCCGAACCGATGCAGCCCGCCCATGGAAAGGAAGCCATACTCATGTCGATCCTGAACACGGCCGCCCCCGTCGCCGCCAACCGCGGTTCCGCGACGTGGAGGCTCACCAAAGCCGAGATCAAGCTTTGCATCCGCGAAAAGACCGGCCCCCTCTGGGGAGTCGGCTTCCCGCTGATCCTGTTGGTCATCCTCGGCAACGTCCCCGCCCTGGGGGAGCCCGTGGAAGCCAACGGCGATCTGACGTACTTCGACCTCTACGTGCCGGTCATCATCCTGTTCAACCTGGCCATCCTGGCCCTGACCGCCCTGCCGACGATACTCGCGGGATACCGTGAGAACGGCGTGCTACGGCGCATGCGGACCACGCCGATCGGCCCGGCCCGCGTGCTCGCCGCCCAGCTCGTGGCCAACCTCGCCATCGCGCTCGTCGCGGTGGTCCTGTTTCTCACCGTGGCCAGGCTCGGCTTCGGCGTCCGCCTGCCGCAGAATCTCGCCGGCTTCGCCGTCGGCTGGCTGCTCGCGGCCGCCGCGCTGCTCTCGATCGGCCTGCTGATCACCGCGCTGGCCCCTGGGCGTGGCCCGGCCACGGCGATCGGCACGGTGTTGTTCTTCCCGATGATGTTCTTCGCCGGGCTCTGGGTGCCGATCGCGCAAATGCCCCCGCTGCTGCAGAACATCAGCCCCTACACCCCCCTCGGCGCGGGCATGCAGGTGTTCCAGGAGGCTTCTTACCAGGGCCATTTCCCGTCCGCCCAGCCCTTGTTGACCTTGGCGGGCTACGCGATCATATGTTCGGTTGCCGCGGTCCGCTGGTTCCGTTGGTAACAGGCGCGGGGCGGAAGGAGGGGATGTGAGCGGGCAGATGCCAAGACCCTGGATCGCGTCGCAGGGACGACCCCCCTTTCTGCTGGTGACCGTGGTGCCGTACGCGTTGCTGGCCGCCCTCGTCGTCTTCAAGGTGATCGCGGAACAGCCGGCGGGCGGCGACTCCCTGCTCATCGACCTCGGCCTGTGCGGGCTGGCCACGGGGTGGATACTCGTCATGTTCACCCTGCGGCCCGCCTGGTGGGAGCGGCCACTGATCATGGGGGTGTTCTTCACCGGACTGCTGACGATCACCGCGGTCCTGGTGGCGCGGGACCCCGCGTTCGCGTTGTTCACCCCTGCCCCCTACATCTACGCCTTCACCATCCTCCGCTGGCCGTGGCGGCTGCTGGGCGTGGCCACCACAGCGGTCGTGGCCGGTACCGCACAGGCATCCGACGTGCCCAAGACAACCGCTCTCGGCGTGACGATCTCCGTGCTCATCGTTGTCGTCAACATCGTCATGATGTGCGGCACCGCCTGGTTCCTCCAGTTCGCCGAGAAGGAGAGAGAGCAGCGCGTCCAGGCCCTCGCCGAGCTGAGCCGGACGAACCGGTTGCTGGAGGCGAGTCTCGCCGAGAACGCCGGCCTGCACGCCCAGCTGCTCGCCCAGGCCAGGGAGGCGGGGGTCCTCGACGAGCGTCAGCGGATGGCTCGCGAGATCCACGACACCCTGGCGCAGGGGCTCACCGGGATCATCACGCAACTCCAGGCCGCCGAGCAGATCCACGAGGTCCCGGCGCCGTGGCGCCGCCCCTTCGACGCCGTGAAGGGGCTGGCGAGGGAGAGTCTGGCGGAGGCCCGGCGCTCGGTCGACGCGCTCCGGCCCGAGCCACTGGAAACCGCGCGCCTGGGCGACGCGCTCACCGACGTCGCCGACCGGTGGTCGGTGTTGCACGGGCTCGCCGTCCAGGTCACGACGACCGGCACGGTGCGGCCGATGGCACCGGAGACCGAGTTCGCGCTGCTGCGCACGGCACAGGAGGCGTTGGCCAATGTGGCCAAGCACGCGCACGCGACGAGAGTCGGGGTGACGTTGTCCTATCTGGAACACGAGGTGGCGTTGGACGTGCGTGACGACGGCAGGGGCTTCGATCCCGCGGGTCTCGAAGCCGGCACGGCCGGAAACGGCGTGTCGCGGCCACCGTCCGGCGGGGGCGGGTTCGGCCTGGCCATCATGCGACAGCGCGTCGAAGGGCTGTCGGGAAGTCTGCGGATCGAGTCCGAGCCCGGCGTCGGCACCGGGATCTCGGCCTGCGTCCCCACCCTGCCGGCCGGGAGCCACGCATGACCGATCGCACGACCACGCCGGCAGCCGAGACTCCGATCCGGCTGCTGATCGCGGACGACCATCCCATCGTCAGGGACGGCCTGAGCAGCATGTTCGCCTCCGCGCCCGGATTCGAGGTGCTGGGCGAGGCCGCGGACGGCGCCGCGGCCGTACGGCTCGCCCAGGAGCTCCGGCCCGATGTGATCCTGATGGACCTGCGCATGCCGGGCATGGACGGGCTGACCGCGATCACCGAGCTAACCAGGCTCGGCGTCACCGCGCGCGTGTTGGTCCTGACCACCTACGACAACGACACCCACGTACTGCCGGCGATCGAGGCGGGCGCGACCGGCTATCTGCTCAAGGACTCTCCCCGGGAGGATCTGCTGCGAGGTGCGCGGGCCGCCGCCAAGGGCGAGAGCGTCCTGTCCCCCTCGGTGGCGGCGAGGTTGATGAACCGGGTCAGAACGCCCGCCCCGCAACTGCTCAGCCAGCGGGAACTCGAGGTCCTCCAACTCGTGGCGGCCGGGAACACCAACCGTGAGGCTGCCGCCCGGCTGTTCATCACCGAGGCCACGGTCAAGAGTCACCTTCTGAACATCTACGCCAAGCTCGGCGTGGGGGACCGCGCCGCCGCCGTAGCCGAGGCGTTCAACCGGCGACTGCTCACCCCCGAAGCGCGGGAGTCGCCCTGACACGGCTCAATCGTCCGTCGCGGATCCAGGGAGAGCAGGAGAACGCCGGGTTTCGGGTGAGTGCCGCGGATCTGCCTGGCCGCCCGGACGCCACCGTCGGTGGGATCGGATGTCGATGATCGCTAGATCGGGGACGCCACGTGTGCCTGTCGTCGACGATGAAGCCGAAGTAGCTGCCCGCAGCCAACCAGCCAGAACTGAGCAACAAGGATGTCAAGGCAACCTTGGACCAGGTAGACGGCCGGACAGGTTCGGATGAACCACCGTGGTGGGGCCGGTTGATTTGACGAGGTAGCCGGGGATCCATAAAGTCCACCAAGCCCGAGGGAAACGGCGGCAGCGCCGGGTCCCCGGAACCCTCCCTGATCATCTCCACTCTTTTGGGACACTTGTGTCCTAAGGCGGCCTGATTCGACATGAATCGGGTGGTGGAGTAAGTTTGAGGGGTTGCCCTGGAAACGGGGCGGCCCGAATTTCTTTAAGACAAGCAAGATCGAGTCAAATGGTTGAACATGAGCCGGTTTGACACGAAAAAGCGGGTCTGAAAGAATAAGGGCACAACGAAAGAACACAATAAAACAAAAACGAACGCCCCTGATGGCAGGCCCGCGGGTCTGGCAAAGGGTGTACGCGTCCGTTTCTTGAGAACTCAACAGTGTGTTAAAAGCCAGTGCATGATGCACAACCCCGTTCATCCCATCTTCTGGTGGGGGACGGATTCCTTTGGTTGATACATCCGCCCTGACTTCCCGACGCCATTTGCGGCGCCGGGAACGGCAGGGGTGGGTGCTTTCAGCTGGGGTGAACTTTCTCAGACATTGTTTGGAGAGTTTGATCCTGGCTCAGGACGAACGCTGGCGGCGTGCTTAACACATGCAAGTCGAGCGGAAAGGCCCTT
>NZ_FZOD01000012.1 GCF_900188345.1 Streptosporangium subroseum
GTGGCCCGTCAAAGAGATTGTGTTGCCCGCGTCCACTATGTGATTCTGAAACAGCAAACACCGCTGGCGTTCGCGCCGTGTGTGGTTGATTGTTTAATAGGGTTACGGCGGTTATGGCGAAGGGGAAACACCCGGTTACATTCCGAACCCGGAAGTTAAGCTCTTCAGCGCCGATGGTACTGCACCGGGGACGGTGTGGGAGAGTAGGTCACCGCCGGACAATCTTTTCGGAGAAGGCCACCCCGTCAGGGGTGGCCTTTTCTGCGTTCACCCACCCGCATGCACGAAAAGGGGGTTCACACCATGCGGTGCGAACCCCCCTTTTTTTGTGTGTCCGGGGAGGGGCCCGCACCGCGGGGCACGGCCCCCTTTTTCGTTTTGTATTGCGTCGGGGCGTTCCCGATTGGGCTCGTCAGCCTGTCCTTGCTGGTGGTAGTCACACGGGACGTAGGCGGAGCGGGGGTCTGGGTAACTTCGCGCAGTCGGCGTAAACCTGGATGTGTCCCCGAAGAAACGCCCGGGGGCATCTGCCCAGCGCAGCATCGGCCGCGACCCATGGACCGCGCGCACGCCGGCGCGCTGGCATGCCGAACACGAGGCATTTCGGCGTCCAGGGAGAGGATCACATGGCGAAGATACATCCGTTCCGCAGCGAGACCAGTCCCGAACAGCTCACCGACCTACGGGAGCGGCTGGCCAGAACGCGGTTCGCGCCGGCACTGTCAGGACAGGACTGGACGCACGGCACGCCACCCGGCTACCTCGCCGAGCTGCTGGAGTACTGGCGCACCGAGTTCGACTGGGGCGCGGCTGAGGAGCGGCTCAACGCGCTCCCCCAGTTCCTCGCCGAGGTCAACGGCAACACCGTGCACTTCGTGCACGCCAGGGGAGTGGGGCCGAGCCCGTTCCCGCTGCTGTTCTCGCACGGCTGGCCGGGCTCGTTCTGGGAGGTGCAAAAGATCATCGGGCCGTTGACCGACCCGGCAGCGTACGGTGGGGACCCAGCCGATGCGTTCGACCTGGTCGCGCCGAGCCTGCCCGGCTACGGCTTCTCCCCGCATCCCGGCGTGCCCGGGATGACGCCGACGGCCATGGCGACCCTGTTCAACCAGCTCATGACCGAGGTGCTCGGCTATTCGCGCTACGGGGCGCAGGGCGGTGACTGGGGCGCGCAGATCACCAGCCGCCTCGGCCGCGACCACGGCGACACCGTAGCCGGCATCCACCTGAACCTGATCGGGGCAACGCCGGTGCTGGACGAGAACTCGGCCCCGCTCACGCCCGCCGAAGAGGCGTTCGTGGCCAAGGCCGAGCAGTTTTTCTCCGAGGAGGGCGGGTACGCCCAAATCCAGGGCACCCGGCCGTCCACGCTCGCTGCGGGACTGTCCGACTCTCCCGCCGGGCTGGCCGCGTGGATCGTGGAGAAGTTCCGGGCGTGGAGCGACTGCGGCGGCGACGTCGAGTCGGTGTTCAGCAAGGACGAGTTGCTCACCCACATCACCCTCTACTGGCTGACCAACTCCATCGCCACCTCCACCCGCCTGTACTACGAGACCATGCACACCGAGGGCATGCTTGGCAGGTTCGTGCCCGGTTACGTCGATACGCCGACCGGCTTCGCCTCTTTCTCCAAGGACAACTTCACGCCGCCCGAGGAGTGGGTGCGGCGCTGCTACCGCCTGATTCGGTTCACCGAGTTCGACCGGGGCGGCCATTTCGCGGCATTGGAGCGGCCGGAAGAGCTGGTCACCGAGATCCGCGAGTTCTTCCGCCCGCTACGAGCCTGACCAGGCTGAACAGGAACGAGTCCCGGCCCACCCGAGCCAGGACTCGTGGAGTGGAATCGCAGGGGGTCGGCTGAAATTCAGCCGAGGCCGGCGGGAACGGTCAGGGAGTGGTGATGAACAGACCGTCGCCCACGGTCCGCTCGGCGCCGTCGGATGGCCGGTTGACAGCCTTGTTCCCGATGACCATCGCGCTCGAACCGCCGCCGTCGAAGTTGATGGCCTGCTTAGCACCCAGCCAGCGCATCAACTGGGCCGCCTCCACCATTGAGGCGCCCACGGTGACACCCGGGTTGCGGCCGTCGACCGTGGCCAGGATCAACCCACCGGACTTGGTGATGCCCACCATCGTGCGCGGGTGGCGGCGGAGCATCATGTTGAGCGAGGCCTGCCCGTCGGCCAGCGCGGTGATCCGTACCCGGCCGTTCCTGACCAGCCCGACCCCGCCCCCCATCACGTACGTGTCGGGAGCGAGTGGCACGGCCTTCTGCGTCCGCAGGTCGATGACCTTGTTGTCCACCTTCATCGTCCAGGTCTCCAGGGCGTGCTCCTGGAGCCAGAGGGCCATGAGGCCCGTGCCGTGCAGCACGTAGTTGCCGCGTGCGACGACGCCGCCGGCCTGGCGGACGTTGACGACCTTGCCCTGGGCGGCGTTGACCACGACCTCGATACCCCCGTCGGCCAACGTCTTGGCGCCGAACTCCTCGGTGTAGAGGACGAGTTCGTCAGGGCCCGCGGCCCGGTTGATGCCCTGGATCGGGGTTTTCGTCCCGTCGGAGGAGATCGCGGTGACCGCGGTCTTCAGCTCGGTGATCCGGGCCTTGCGTCCCTCGGTGATGACCAGACCGGTACGGCCGGGCACCGCCTCGCTGAGAAGCCTGCCGCCCACCACGGACACGCCCATCGGGTCACCCTGAAGTGCCTTGGCCGTGTGGATGTTGAAGAAACCGCCGTTGACTCCGGCGATGGCGTGGGTGAGCTTGGACATGGAGCTGACGGTTTCGCGTGCCGCCACGCTCTTGCCGACGCTGGTCCTGAAGGATCCCTTGAAGACCTTCGGGTCCACCATGAGGACGCGCATGTCCCAGGGGCCTGTGGTCTCCGTGCCGTCGTCACCGAGGTAGTCGGCCTTGGCCTTGATGCCGTACTCCTTGAGATCCTTCACCATCTTGTCGGCCTTGGCCCGTTGCTTGAGCGTCCACAGTCCGAGCCGGACCATGTACCGCTCCACGGCCGGGGCGTCCGCGGCGGCGGGCTGCACAACCTGCACAATGCCGGGGGCGAATCCCGCGGCTTCCACGGCCGCGGCCTGCGCCTGCGCGGTGGCAAGGCCGCCGGCATCGTGTCCGTTGGGCATCATCACCGACACCGTCCACCCCTGGGTGGATTTGCCGTGTACAACGTTGAAAAGGTCAATTCCCGGAACCACGCTGCGTTGCTTTTTGACAGGAACCATGCCCGTGCCGAGCGGGAACGCCGATGAGGGAAACCGTAAACTCGCCTGGTCGGCTTCGGCTGGAATCGCTGTGGCGGCGAGCGCCATGACTGTAAATCCGATGACGATGCGTCGCGACATGTATATCTCTCCCGTAAGTGACCTGACTTCGGTGCACTATCGTGTCGAGATCTACGTGCCAAGGGGAGCGAAACACGCGAAACGACCCAAGAAAGTGTTGTTCCCCATGCAAGATCATACGAAAAAAGTGGAACCCGCGTGATCCATGACGGACCCAGCCGGGCTATCCGTCCTGGTCAATAGGGGTTAGTCCCCGCCGTTTCGCTGCGAGGGCGAGAGCGCGGCGTTACGGTGCAGTAGGCCGCGTCCCTTCACATCAAGCGGCACATCTTTCCGAGAGGCAGCCGTCATGGGGCTGAGCATTCTCATCGTGATCATCGCAAGCATGGTCCTCGGTTTCATCTTCGGTGTGATCCTGGCGCGTCCGCGCCGCTGGGATCTTCACATCTGTGCAGGTGACACCGTTCACATGGACCCGGCATCCGACAGACACGGTTAGTCAGGCGCGAATGACACGCGCAGGAAATCACCCAGGTAGTCGCAGGTGCGGGCCGTACGGAATCCAGATTCCGTACGGCCCGCACCGCAGTTCCTGCCCAGCCCGTTCAGGCCGTGGAGTGATACACCTTGCGGAGAGTCTCGTGGACGATCCAGATGGTTTTGGCGCCGTCGGCGAGCAGACAGACCGAACCCGGGACGAGCTCGATGGTCGCGCCTCCCTCGACCTCCACGGTGGCACGGCCGGACAGGACCACGAAGATCTCGTCGCGTTCCACATCGGTCACCGTTCCCGGGGTGATCTCCCAGATGCCCCGGCTCTGCGTGCCGTCCGGTGAGGACCACAGTTCGATCGAGGAGACGCGCGGTGAGCCCGCGAGAATCTGGGCGGGGTCCAGCTCGTCGGGTGACAACCGCACGTCGCCGGTCGGGACGGCGAACGCCCCGGCGGCGGTGACCATGCGAGCCAGGTCGGCGGTCTCGGGGACGAGAATCTCGGGCATGAGGGCCTTTCAGCGGGGGTTGTCTCTCCGGAAGGATTCCAGCGCCAGGAGGGCGACGTGGAGGGAGAGGCAGGACTCGACATCGTCCAGGTCGGTGTCGAGGATACGTTCCAGCCTGCGGAGCCGGTCGTAGAAGGCGGGCCGCGACAGGTGGGCTTTCTGGGCGGAGACGGCCTTGTTGCGGCCGGCGTCCAGGTAGATGCGCAGGATCCGGGTGAGATCGCCGCCGCGCTGGGCGTCGTGGGCCAGCAGGGGGCCGAGCTCACGTTCGGCGAAGGTCTGCAGGCGGGCGTCGTCGCGTAACAGATGAAGCAGGCCGCGCAGGCGAAGGTCGGGCAGGCGGTAGAAGGCCCGGCCGTCGGGCTGCCTGACGGCTACGTCGGCGACCTGCTCGGCCTCCAGGAAGCTTCGCCGTACGTCGCGGATCGACTCGACCACCGAACCCGCGGCGAGGACGAAGGGAGCGGTGAAGGTCTTGCGCAGGTGATCGGCGAGCGCGGTCAGGGTGGGCTCGGCGAACGTGCGTGGAGGCAGGGGGAGCAGGACGCCGACGCGGTTCTGGTCCAGAGCGCCGATCAGGGCCGGAAGGCGGGCCTCGCGGCAGGCCGCGGCGGCGGCCTCGGCCAGCTCGCCGAGCTTGGCGAGCTGCTCCTGGCCGTCCAGCAGGCTCTCCGACGCCTCGGCCAGGCGGAGCACCACGCTGATCAATTTGCGGCCGGTGAGTGGCACGCCGACCGCGCGGGCACGGGCCGCGGCCTCTTCCGGGTCGGCGTAGGCGTGCGTCAGGATACCGGTGATGATCGTGCCGTGGGCCTGGCGTTCGAGTGACTCCTGGTGGCGCTCCAACAGGCGGCCCAGGGCAAGGGTGGTCGCCGCGCGTTCGGCGAGCACGATGTCGCGGGGGCCGGGCTCGGCGTCGCAGAGCAGGATCAGCCGGCCCCAGTCCTGTCCTCGTGCGCCGACCATGGTGACCAGCCAGCCGGAGGTCGCGTCGTAGGCGGTGCGCAGGTCGGGTGCCACGGCGCGGGAGCGGGTCTCCCAGCTGGCGAGCAGGTTGCCGGTGTCACGTCCGGCGGTCTCGCAGGCCAGGACCTGGTGGGCGAGGTTCTCCAGCAGGACCGGCCGCCCGGACAGCCGGGCGACCTGACTGAGCACCTCGGCGGGGGACGCGCCCTCGACCGACAGTTCGGTGAAGACCTCGTGGAGGTGCTCGGAGGCGCGCAGCTCCTCCAGCTGGATGTCGATGATCCGGGCGTGCACCGACTCGGTGATCTGCACGAACGGTGTCTCACGGGCCAGCGTGATCAGAGGCAGGCCGTGCTCCTCGGCGGACCTGACCACGGAGTGGGGTAACTCTCCGATGAATTTGCGGCCCATCTCCACGATCAGTCCGGACACGCCCACAGCGGATAACTCGGCGATGTATTCGGCAAGTTTGCCGGGGTCGTCCGGAAGGGCGATGCCCGTGGTGAGCACCAGCTCACCCCCGCGCAGCAGGTGCGCGATGTCGGTCACCTCGCCCACGTGGACCCAGCGCACCGGGGTCCCCAGCCGATCGGCTCCCGCGACGACTCGGGGGTTGCCTCGGCGGACGCTGTCCAGCGCGAGAACATCGGCGATTGTAGGGAGCACACCCCGAGAATATCTGATCAGATTGTAAGTATGAACTGCACTTGATTTACATATTGTTTACATTGGACTGTGTCGCCGCAGGTCGGCGGAGCATCGCATGACGCTGGGCCGCAAGGCGTGACGTCACGACTGGCAGGAAGTTGGTACGAAAGCGAGCCCGTCCGGCAGACCGGGCGGCGCCGGAGAGGTGGTCCGGTCGATCGCGGCAGCCCTCGCAGGAAGAGTCACTCCGCGCTGACGTGCTCGTCGTCACGGGACGCCTCGGGCGATCGCAACGGCGACGCCGCCGCGGGCCGGGCACGGCGGTTCAGGCGCACTTCAAGGCCGTCGAGGATGCAGCTCAGGCCGAATTCGAAGCCGAGGGCTATGGAGGTGTTGATGTCTATCGCGGCATAGCGGGCGCGCAGCTCGGGATAGTCGGCCGCGGCCTTCTCCACCGTCGGCCGCGTGGTCTCGTGCCACTCGGCGATGGTCATGCCCGACCCGGCCAGCGCGTTCAGCAGGGAGATCTCCGGCACGGTGATGCCTGCCACGTAGGACAGCAGCGTCGAGGCGGCGTAGTCGCGCTCGAAGTCCTGGAACCCGGCCCGCGCGAAGGTGCCGCTCAGCCGGCTCATGAGCTGCATCGCGTTGGGGCCGACGGCGGGCATCGTCCCGACGAGGGGCATCGCCCAGGGGTGCCGGAAGAGTGCCTCCCGCATCCCGTATGCGAAGAGGGTCGCGGCGTGCCGCCAGTCGGTCGTCTCCTGGGTCTCCAGAAGCTTGAACTCGCCGTAGAACTCGTCCAGGACCAGTTCGAGCAGCTCGTCCTTGTTGGCCACGTGCCAGTAGATGCTGGTGGCCCCCGAGCCGAGTTTGGCGCCCAGGCGGCGCATGCTCAGCGCGTTCAGCCCTTCGGCGTCGAGCAGTTCCACGGCGGCGCGCACGATCTGTGTCCTGCTGAGCGTCGGACTCTTGCTGGTGCGGGGCTCGCGGGTCCAGACCGAGCTGAAGGGCTGTTTCACGGCTCCAGTATAAATTCACTCGCACGACGTACGAGCTTGTCGTACGCTGTGCGAGTGACATCGAACACTGTGCGAGTAGAACGTGACCCCCGGCGTTGGTGGATCCTCGGAGTGCTCTGTCTGAGCCTGCTGGTCCTCGTGGTGGACAACACCGTTCTGAACCTGGCCATCCCCGCCCTGATGACCGACCTGGGGGCCAGCCCGTCGGACATCCAGTGGATCATTGACGCCTACGTCCTGGTCTTCGCCGGCCTGCTGCTCACCGCCGGCAGCCTCTCCGACCGCTACGGCCGGAAACGTTTCCTGATCATCGGCCTGACACTGTTCGGCGGTGCCTCGCTGATCGCCCTGCTGGTCACCGAGCCCTGGCAGCTGATCGCCGCCCGCGCGCTGATGGGCGTCGGCGGCTCCATCCTCATGCCGAGCACGCTGTCGATCCTGATCACCGTCTTCGACGATGAGGAGCGCCGCAAGGCGATCGCCGCGTGGAGCGCCGTGGCCATGGTCGGCGTGATCGCCGGTCCCACGCTGGGCGGTTTCCTGCTCGATCACTACTGGTGGGGCTCGATCTTCCTGCTCAACGTGCCCATCGCGGTCGTCGCGATCATCGCGGCGGCGTTGCTGATGCCCGAGTCTCGCGGTCCGGCCCGGCGGCTCGACCCGCTCGGCGTGCTGCTGTCCACGGTCGGCATGAGTGCCCTGGTCTTCGTGGTCATCTCCGTGCCGGGCGCGGGCCTGACCGCGTCCGCGACGCTGGTCGCCGCGGCGCTGGCCGTGCTGGCGTTGGGGGGATTTGTGCTCTGGGAGCTGCGGTCGGCCCACCCCATGCTCCCGCTGGAGCTGTTCCGCGACCGCAACTTCAGCGGATCGTCGTTCTCGATCGTGCTGATGTCGTTCGGCACGGGCGCGCTGCTGCTGATGCTCACCCAGTATCTGCAGTTCGTGCTGGGGTACGACCCCATGAAGGCCGGTCTGGCGCTGCTGCCGTACGCCGTGGCCGCCGCGCTGTTCAACGGGGTCGGCGCCGGTCTCGGGCAGAAGATCAGCAACCGCGTGCTGATCGCGATCGGGTTGAGCGTGATGGCGCTCGGCTTCGGCGTGCTCGCCTTCATGACCGGCGAGACCGGGTACGGCATGCTGATCGCCGCTCTCATGCTCATGGGGATCGGCGGCGGTCTGGCCGGCCCCGCAGCCTACGCCACGCTCATGGGAGCGGTGCCGCCCGCGCACGCCGGTGTGGGATCGGCGCTCAACGACACCGTCCAGCAGGTCGGAATGGCGCTGAGCGTCGCGGTGCTCGGCAGCGTGCTGGCCGCGACCTACACCTCGTCGATGCCTCCGGAGGCCCCGGCCGTCGCGCGGGAGTCGATCGCGGGCGCGATTCGGCTCGGGGATCCGGGACTGATCAGGACCGCCCGGGACATGTTTGTCTCGGCCATGTCGTTCGGCTCCTGGGTGGGCGTCGGGTTCACCCTCGCGGCCGCCCTGCTGGCGTTCGTGGTGTTGCGGCCCGCTCCCCGGGTTCGGGCCGGTGCGGACGCGGACCTGGTGGAAGCGGGGCGCTGAGGGCTCCCGAAGTCGTCGATCCTGCGTGTCCGCTCCGTCAACGGCCGACCTGCCGAGCAGGTCGGCCGTTGACGCGGATGACCGTACGGGGCGCCGGGGCCGGGGTGGCTCGTCGAAGCCTCGAATTATTCATGTATTTCAGGTTGTTTTAATAGGAAATATGAGTGACGATGAAGATGGCGAGGTCGGATGACCGCCGATGCTCGGCGAGGAACCTGGGGGGTGCTTCGCTCGAGCTCCTGTACGGCTTGCGCCCTCCGTCGCAGGGCGCAAGCCGTACAGGCCTTGTCCGGCGGGGCTTGCGGGGGCGTTCATCTCGCCGGGACGGGATCGATTCCGGGAGGATGGCCTGGTTGATCCGTCGTCGGGGAATCCCCAGGTGTGACGTGAAAGACAGGATCTGACAGTGTGACGGGTTGGGTGGCAATCTTCCGACAGGATGACGGTAGGAGCAGTAGCCCGAAACCGCGATAATTGATGTATGTCGGATCTCCTTGCGCGCCATCGCGCGGTAATGCCCAACTGGCTCTCCATCTACTACGACGAGCCCATCGAGATCGTCGGAGGCAAGGGCAACCGGGTCGTCGACGCGGCGGGTAAGAGCTACCTCGACTTCTTCGCGGGGATCCTGACCAACATGATCGGGTATGACGTGCCCGAGGTGCGTGAGGCCGTCGAGCGCCAGCTCGCCACCGGCGTCGTGCACACCTCCACGGTCTACCTGCTCCGCGGTCAGATCGAGCTCGCCGAGAAGATCGCCAGGCTGTCCGGCATCGAGGACGCGAAGGTCTTCTTCACCAACTCCGGCACCGAGGCCAACGAGACCGCGCTGCTGCTGGCGACCTACGCGCGCAAGTCCGACCAGGTGCTCGCCATGCGGCAGAGCTACCACGGCCGCTCCTTCGGCGCGATCAGCGTCACGAGCAACCGCAGCTGGAAGAACAACTCGCTGTCGCCGCTGAACGTGCACTTCCTGCACGGCGCCGACCGGCATCTCACCCAGTTCAGGGGGCTCTCGGACGCCGACTACATCAAGGCCTGCGTCGACGACCTGCGTCACGTGCTCGCCACCGCCGTCTCCAATGACGTGGCCGCGCTGATCGCCGAGCCGATCCAGGGCGTGGGCGGGTTCACCATGGCCCCCGACGGACTGCTCGCCGCCTACAAGGAGGTCCTCGACGAAGAGGGCATCCTGTTCATCTCCGACGAGGTCCAGACCGGCTGGGGCCGTACCGGCTCGGCGTTCTTCGGCATCCAGAACCACGGCGTCACGCCGGACATGATGACCTTCGCCAAGGGCCTGGGCAACGGCTTCGCGGTCGGCGGCGTCGTCGCCCGCGGCGACCTGATGGACAGCCTGCCCGCGGTCGGCCTGGCGACCTTCGGCGGCAACCCGATCTCCATGGCCGCCGCCAACGCCACCCTGGACTACGTGCTCGACCACGACCTGCAGGCGAACGCGGCCAGGACCGGTGCCCTGATCATCGACGGCCTTCGCGAGGCCGCGCCGCGCCTGCCGATCGTCGGCGCCATCCGTGGCAAGGGCCTGATGTTCGCCGTCGAGCTGGTCGACCCGGCGACCGGCGAGCCCTCCACCGCGCTCACGGCCCGGTTCATGGAGGAGTCGAAAAAAGCCGGCCTGCTCGCCGGCAAGGGCGGCCTGTATGGCAACGTGCTCCGTATGGCCCCGCCGCTCACCCTGACGGAGGCGGAGGCCGCCGAGGGGCTCGCAATCATCGTCAACGTGCTCGAAGTCATCAACGCTGAGGTCGTTTCGTCGTGAAGAACGTCACCCACTGGATCGCCGGTAACCCTGTCGAGGGTTCCGGCCGTACCTCCGAGATCTTCAACCCCGCGACCGGAGAGGTCAGCGGGCAGGTCCACCTGGCGTCGGTGGCCGAGGTCGACACGGCCGTGGCCGCGGCCGTGGCGGCCTACCCGGCGTGGCGGGACTCCTCGCTGGTCAAGCGGTCGCAGGTGCTGTTCCGCTTCCGCGAGCTGATGTACGCCAACCGCGACGAGCTCGCCAGGCTCATCTCGGAGGAGCACGGCAAGGTCCACTCCGACGCGCTGGGCGAGGTGGCTCGCGGTCTGGAGGTCGTGGAGTTCGCGTGCGGCATCCCGCACCTGCTCAAGGGCGGGTTCTCCGAGGGCGTCTCCACCCGGGTCGACTCCTACTCGATCCGGCAGCCGCTGGGCGTCGTCGCCGGGATCACCCCGTTCAACTTCCCGGCCATGGTGCCGATGTGGATGTACCCGATCGCGATCGCCGCGGGCAACGCCTTCATCCTCAAGCCCTCGGAGAAGGACCCCTCGGCGTCACTGCTGATGGCCTCGCTCTGGAAGCAGGCCGGGCTGCCGGACGGCATCTTCAGCGTCGTCCAGGGTGACAAGGTGGCGGTGGACCGGCTGCTGGAGCACCCGGACGTGCGTGCCGTCTCCTTCGTCGGGTCGACGCCCATCGCCAGATACGTCTACGAGACCGGCACCGCCCACGGCAAGCGGGTTCAGGCCCTCGGCGGCGCCAAGAACCACATGCTCGTCCTCCCCGACGCCGATCTCGACCTCGTCGCCGACGCCGCGGTGTCGGCGGGCTTCGGCTCGGCCGGCGAGCGCTGCATGGCGATCTCCGTCGTGCTGGCCGTTGACCCGGTCGGAGACGAGCTGGTCGACAAGATCGTCTCCCGCGTCTCCGCGCTGACCATCGGCCCCGGCGACGACCCCGCCTCCCAGATGGGCCCGCTCGTCACGCGGGTCCACCGCGACAAGGTCGTCTCCTACCTCGATGTGGGTGTCGCCGAGGGCGCGAAGCTCGTTGTGGACGGCCGCCGGACCCCGGTCCTCGGCGGGACCGCCGCCGAGGACACCCCCGGCTTCTGGCTCGGCCCCACGGTCCTCGACCATGTGCCGGCCGGTTCCCGGGTCCAGCAGGAGGAGATCTTCGGCCCCGTCCTGACGATCGTGCGTGTCTCCTCCTACGAGGAGGGCGTCGAGCTGATCAACGGCGGAGAGTTCGGCAACGGCACGGCCGTCTTCACCAACGACGGTGGCGCCGCCCGGCGCTTCCAGAACGAGGTGGAGGTCGGCATGATCGGCATCAACGTGCCGATCCCGGTGCCGATGGCCTTCTACAGCTTCGGCGGCTGGAAGTCCTCGCTGTTCGGCGACACCCACGTCCACGGGACCGAGGGCGTGCACTTCTACACCCGCGGCAAGGTCGTCACGTCCCGCTGGCTCGACCCGAGCCACGGCGGCGTCAACCTCGGGTTCCCGACCAACAAGTAGCCCCGAGGATCCCGATCGACAGGCGGTTCCCAGGGACCTCCGACCAACACGTGGTCCCCCCGAGGATCCCGGCCGGCAGATGATTTCCAGGGACCTCCGACCGACACGTAGTCCCCCCGAGGATCCCGGCCGGCAGATGATTTCCAGGGACCTCCGACCGACACGTAGTCCCCCCGAGGGGCCCGGCCGGCAGGTGATTTCCAGGGATTCCTGGCCGGCGGGCGGTCCCCGAGGGTCCCCGGCCGGCAGCAGACCACTGGCCCACGGCTGGTTCCCGGCACGGCGGCTCCGGTGCCTCGCGAGAGAGCCCTCTCGTGAGACACCGGCGCGGAAAGCGGCCGGGTCGGATGCGTTCGCGACCCTCCCGAACGGGGGCGGCCGGTAAGCTCCGGTCAGGTTGGCGGCTACGTCGTGAGGGGACTTCGTGGGCAGGGACAGGCTCCGCCGTACACGTCTCGGAGCGCTGCTGGGGGTGGGCGGCCTGGCGCTCGCCGCCTGCGCCTCGGCGGGAGCCGCGAGCGTGGTCCGGCCGCCGGGGAGCCCTTCGGCCACGACCACTGCCACGCCGGGAGCCGGCTCGGCCACACTTGGGGTCACCCCGTCCACTCCGACCCCGACTCCCTCGGCGTCCATCGGCAAGAGCGAGGGCACGCTTCAGGTGCTGACGTTCCAGGGGCATGTCGAGTACGGCGGGACCAGCACGCGGGTCAATTGGGTCACGCCCTTCGAGAAGGAGAGCGGATGCCGGGTCGTGAAGCTCGACCGGGTCCGGACGAGCGAGGAGATGGCCGCCAAGCTCCGCGGCGGCACCTACGACGTCGTCTCGCCCTCTCCCGACCTGGCCGGGCAACTGGTGGCGGAGGGCAAGGTCGCGCCGATCGACACGTCGCTGGTCCAGCCCTACAAACAGATCCCCAAGCGGTTGCGTGAACTGCCCGCCATGCAGCGGGACCACAAGGTCTACGGCATCCCCTATCTCTGGGGAGTCAACCAGATGATCTATGAGGGGGGCGGGCAGAAGGGGCCGGAAGCCCTCTACGGCGCACCCTCCGTGGCGATCAGGGACACCCCGCTGAGCATCGCCGACGCCGCACTCGTGCTCAAAAAAACCCAGCCGGACCTGGAGATCGAGAATCCGTTCCAGCTCACCCCCGTCCAGCTCGACGCCGCCGTGAACCTGCTCACCGAGCATGACGGTCCCGACCGGGTCTACTGGCAGGACTCCCTGGATGTGATCCGGCCCTTCTCGGCGGGGACGATACGGCTCGCCGAGGCGCTGCCGTACCACCTGGATCTCTTCCGGCGCGCGGGCCGTCCGGTGAAGACCCCGGCCAGGGCGCCGATGACCGGATGGGTCGACTCGTGGATGCTCACGGCCAAGCCCACCAGCCCGAACTGCGCCTACGAGTGGCTCAACTGGATGAGCTCGGCGGACGCGCAGCGCGCGGCCGCCGCCTGGACGGGGCTCGCACCGGCCAATCCGGAGGCCTGTACCGGGCGTGCCCAGCGCATGTGCGAGATCTACCACGCCAAGGACGACGACTGGCTCCGGCGCGTCTTTTTTGCCGTCCGCCCGACGAAGGATTGCGGTGGCCAGGGCGGGGAATGCACTGACTACATCGACTGGACCGAACGCTGGAAGAACCTCGTGAAATGAGCGGGTGTCTCCAGACCCACGTTTGACGAGCTGCGGACCCGCCCCCCTCACCGGGTGAGGGTCCGTCAGGGGCGCTCCGGGTGTTCCCCCGACCCCGGAGCGCTTCGTCTTTCCCCGAGGCGGGTCTGCCTTTACGCGAAAACACAACGATTTTCGTAGTGATCGTCTCGTTTGACGATGGATTCCATGGCAAAATCATGCTCCGACTATCGACTGGTCGACCAGTCAGTGGGTAGTCTTCCCTCATGAGAATCCTTCTTGTGGGAGCGGGCGGCGTTGGTTCGGCCGTGGTTCCGATCGCCGCGCGCCGAGATTTCTTCGAACACATCGTGGTGGCGGACTCCAAACAGGGCCGCGCCGCCGACGTGGTGGCCAAGATCGGAGATCCGCGGTTCAGCGCCATCGGGCTGGACGCCTCCGACCGGGTCGCGGTCGAGGCGGCCCTCGCCGAGCACCGCTGCGACGTGCTCTTCAACGCCGTGGACCCCCGTTTCACCATGCCCTTGTTCCAGGCGGCGCTCAACGCCGGGGCGCACTACCTCGACATGGCGATGTCGTTGTCGAGGCCCCACCCCCGCAGGCCGTACGAGCTGACCGGTGTGAAACTGGGCGACGAGCAGTTCGAGCTGACCGAGGCCTGGCGGGGCGGGGGGCAGCTGGCGCTCGTGGGCATGGGGGTGGAGCCGGGCCTGGCCGACGTGTTCGCGCGGTACGCCTCCGAGCACCTCTTCGAGAGCATCGAGGAGATCGGCATCCGCGACGGGTCGAACCTGGTGGTCGAGGGCTACGACTTCGCGCCGACCTTCTCCATCTGGACGACCATCGAGGAGTGCCTCAACCCGCCGGTCATCTGGGAGAACGGTGACTGGCACACCACCGAGCCGTTCAGCGAGCCGGAGATCTTCGACTTTCCCGAGGGCATCGGTCCCGTCGAGTGCGTGAACGTCGAGCACGAGGAGGTGCTGCTCGTTCCGCGTTACATCGACGCCAAGCGGGTGACGTTCAAGTACGGCCTCGGCGAGGAGTTCATCGGCGTCCTGAAGACCCTGCACAAGCTCGGCCTGGACAGCGCGAGCAAGATCCAGGTCGGCGGCGTGGAGGCCTCACCTCGCGACATGGTCGCGGCCAGCCTGCCCGATCCGGCCACGCTGGGCGACCGGATGAGCGGCAAGACCTGCGCCGGCACCTGGGTGAAGGGCATCGGCAAGGACGGGCAGCCGCTCGAGGTCTACCTGTACCACGTGGTCGACAACGAGTGGTCGATGCGGGAGTACGGTTGCCAGGCCGTGGTCTGGCAGACGGCCGTGCACCCGGTGGTCGCACTGGAGCTGCTGGCGAACGGCGACTGGTCGGGCACGGGAGTGCTCGGGCCGGAGGCGTTCGACGCCGTGCCCTTCCTGGAGCTGCTCAACGCCTACGGCTCGCCGTGGGGCATGCGTGACCAGACCCGGGAGGTCCTTCTCTCCGCCTGACCGTGCCTTTCGGAGCGTTCACCGGCTTGGATCGACCACCGGCTTGAAGCCTTCACCGACTTGGATCGCTCGCCGGCGGATCGGCTCGGGGAGTCTGGCCCGATCATCGGCAGACCGGCTCGGGCCGATCGTCTCCGACTCCGAGCGGAGCCGGTCATCCGTGATCCGGACACGCGGATAAGGACCGGACGGCCATCGGTTTCACCGGGTAGCCGCCGGAACGCTCCGTGCCCTTCCCCTCTCCGGCGGGGGAGGGCACATTTGTCTTCTCCTGCTCTTTTTCTTATGTCTTCTACTATTTGTGCGTTCTGCCGTTTCCCTGAAAGGTCGTCTCAGAAGAAGGCCACGCGCCGGGGGAAGGGATGGACGTTCGTCTGTGACTCCGGGAGGAGCGCGTCCGCGCATTCCGGGCAGGCGAACAGAGCTCTGTTGTCGGGTAGACGGCCGATCCTGATCCGCGGACGCGGCCATTTCTTGTGGCAGGCCACGCAGGCGTCACCCTCGCACTGAGTGCGGCTCAGCCCCTCAGGGTCGAACGTCATCATGCCTCGTGCCGTTCTCGTGGGCCCCCAGTTCATCACGCTTCCCGTCCTGATCGCGCACTCTCGTATCGGAACCGTTATAACGCCGATAGGGCGTGTGATCGCTTTGGTGGGTGTCAAGCGGTGGTTAAATTGCTTCCTTTATCGGTGCCGTACAACGGCAAAAAGGGGCACTCGGCACAAGCCGGGTGCCCCTTACGAGGGGGTCTAAACCGTCATACCTCGCTGATCGCCTTCTCCAGAATTGCCAGGCCCTCTTCCAATAGGTGGTCGGGCATGACCAATGGGGGAAGGAATCGCAGGACGTTGCCGTATGTGCCGGCGGTCAGAACCAGCAGTCCCTCGGCATGGCATTTCTTGGCGATCTCTGCCGCCGCGGTGGGGTGCGGATCCTTGGTGCCGGGAACGATCAGCTCAATGGCGATCATGGCGCCGCGGCCGCGCACGTCGCCGATCGCGGGGGTCTTCTCGGCGATGGAGCGCAGCCGGGGGAGCATGATCTCGCCGATGCGACGGGCCTTGCCGGTCAGGTCGTCGGCCTCGATGGTCTCCAGCACGCCCAGAGCAGCCTCGCAGGCAAGCGGGTTGCCGCCGTAGGTGCCGCCCAGCCCGCCCACGTGGACCTTGTCGAGGATCTCGGCGCGGCCGGTGACGGCGGCCAGGGGAAGGCCGCCCGCGATGCCCTTGGCGGTGACGATGATGTCGGGCACGATGCCCTCGTCCTCGCAGGCGAACAGGTCGCCGGTGCGGGAGAAGCCGGTCTGCACCTCGTCGGCGATGAAGACGATGCCGTTCTCCCGGCAGAACTCCGCGATCTTCGGCAGGAAGCCCTTGGCGGGTTCGATGAAACCGCCCTCGCCCGAGATGGGCTCGATCACCACGGCGGCGACGTTCTCCGCGCCGATCTGCTTGGTGATCTGGTCGATCGCCTGGGCCGCGGCCTCCTCGGCGCAGTTCTCCGGGCCCGTGGGCCAGCGGAACGGGTAGGCCAGCGGTACCCGGTAGATCTCGGGGGCGAACGGGCCGAACCTGTGTTTGTACGGCATGTTCTTGGCCGTCAGCGACATCGTCAGCAGGGTCCGGCCGTGGTAGCCGTGGTCGAACACGACGACCGCCTGACGGCCCGTGGCGTGACGGGCGACCTTCACCGCGTTCTCCACGGCCTCGGCGCCGCTGTTGAGCAGGAAGGTGCGCTTCTCGTGGTCGCCGGGGGTGAGCCGGTTGAGCTTCTCGCAGACCTCGACGTAGGACTCGTACGGGGTGACCATGAAACAGGTGTGGGTGAAGTCCGCGACCTGCTTGCGCACCCGCTCGACCACGCGCGGGGCGGAGTTGCCGACGCTGGTCACCGCGATGCCGGAGCCGAAGTCGATCAGCGAATTGCCGTCGGCGTCGACGACGACACCGCCGCCGGCGTGCGTCACGAAGACCGGCAGCGTGGTGCCGATGCCGGGTGGGACGGCGGCCTGCTTACGCGCGAACAGTTCGCGAGACTTCGGGCCGGGGATCTCGGTGACGACGCGGCGCTCCTGAGGAAGCGAGGGGCCGCCCGCGATGACGGTGCTCATGGTGTGACGGTATGTCGCGCGTGTCGGTGTGCCGATGCTGCACTATGGCAAAGTTGTAGGGAACACACTGGCCGTAACGTACAAACGGGGGTGGTCGTGGCACCGACGCTCCGCACCGTTGTACGACGCCTGTCGCTCAAGCTCGGCGTGCTCTCGGGACAGGACGCGCTCGACCGGCCGGTGCGCTGGGTGGCGGTCAGCGAGCTGGAGGATCCGACCCCGTTCCTGGAGGGCGCCGAGCTGGTCCTCACGACGGGCATGCGCCTCGACGCCCGCAACGCCGGATCCTACGTCGACCGGCTGGTCGGCAGGGAGGTCACCGGGCTCGGCTTCGGCATCGGCCTCGGACACGAGAAGATCCCGGCCGCGTTGGTGGACGCCGCGGCGCGGGCCGGGCTGCCGCTGATCGAGGTACCGCGAGACACCCCGTTCGTCGCGATCGGCAAGGTGGTCAGCGAGCTGCTCGCCGCCGAGCAGTACGACGAGATCAGCCGCGCCTTCGCGGCTCAGGGCCGTCTCACCCGCGCCGCCCTCCGCCCCGAGGGTCCGCAGGCGGTGATCGACCGTCTTGCCCGCGAGCTCGGAGGCTGGGCGCTCCTGCTCGACGAGGCGGGAGCCGTACGGCATGCGACAGGCAGGGGCGCGGCCGTCGCCGCCGAGGGCCTCCGTCCCGAGCTGGAGCGTCTGAGGAAGTCCGAGGGCAGGGGTGCGCCCACGAGCCTGGCGCTCTCCACGCCGCTGGAGCACGTCATCGTGCAGCCGCTCGGAGCCCGCCGGATCAGGGGCTTCTTCGCGGTCGGCCTGGAGCGGCCCTTCACGCCGGTCGCGCACACCGTGGTCAACGCCGCGGGGTCCCTGCTGACGCTCGCCATCGAGCACGGCGGGGAACATCTGGCCGCCGAGCGCCGGGTCCGCTCCGCGGTGCTCCGGTTGCTGCTGGCCGGGCAGGTGCAGGCCGGGAGGGAGACGCTGGAGCGGCTGGGCGACGGTTTCCCCTGCGGGCCGCTGGTGGTGATCGCCGCCGGGGGGGATGGGGAGGCGGTTCTGGAGGCCGGGGGCAACGAGTTCGCGGCGGCCGACGAGGGCAGGGTGGTCCTCGTCGTCCCGGCGGGCAGGGCTGACACCGTGGTCTCGGCGCTCCGGGATCACGGCCCGCTCGGGGTCGGCGCCACGGTGAGTCCCGAAGACCTGCGCACCGGACTCGAGCAGGCGGATCGGGCACTCGCCTCGGCCAGACGCGGGGCCGTGCCGGTCATGCGCTTCGCCGACCTCGCGGGACAGAGTCTGATGTCCCTGCTCGACCCCGACGTGACCGCGGCGTTCTCCTCCGCGCTGCTCGCCCCGCTCAGGGAGCACGGCTCCCGCGCGGACCTGCTGGCCTCTCTCCGCGCCTACCTGGAATGCAACGGCCACTGGGACGCGGCGGCCCAACGGCTCGGGGTGCACCGGCACACCCTGCGCTACCGCATGCGCCGCGCCGCCGAACTCCTCGGCCGGGACCTCGACGATCCGGCGGTCCGCGCCGAGCTGTGGGTCGCGCTGGCCGTGGCGGACTGAACGGTCCTCACGCCACGAACCGGGGCAGACCGCGGGGTCTGAGGCGTGATCGGGATGCTCGGGGGCCGGGACGGGGCGAACGGATCACGATGGTGCGGCCCGCGCCGGACGGCAGATCGAGGCGCGCGGGAGGGACAGAGCGTCTCGGCGAGCCCAATGCCGAATCAGGACTTGTCGGCCAGGTAGCGGGAGACGGTGGCGCGGGTGACCGCGTCGTAGGTGCCGCTGTCACGCAGGTGCCCGGCGCGCTCAAGGCTGATCGCGCCCTGGGCTGCGGCCCACAGGGCGTCGGCGATCTTCCTGGGCTGGATCGGGATGATGTATCCCGCCGAGATGCAGTCGGCGATCACCCGGTCGAGGACGTTGAGCGCGGCACGGGCGAGCGTCCTGGCCCGCTCGCTCGGCGCGAAGCCCGGGATCGCCCGCTCGAACATCAGGGCGTAGTAGCCGGGCTCGGCCAGAGCGGCGTCCCGGTAGGCGGGACCGAGCGCGCTGAGGTGCTCAAGGGCGTTCTTACGCGGGGGCACGGCCTCCAGGCGGCGCCGGAACCGTTCGAAGCCCTCCAGGTAGAGCGCCTCGGCGAGCCCTTCCTTGCTGCCGAACATGGTGTAGATGACGGTCGTCGAGCATCCGGCCTCGGTGGCGATGCGGCGCATCGACAGGCTCTCGGGCCCGATGGTGACGAGAAGCTGGCTGGCGACGTCGAGCAGCTTTCCGCGGAGCTCGTCCTGCGAGGCTCGTTCGCCCAGTAGATAGGCACCCTGAAGGCCGCGCGGCGCCGAGGAGGTCATGCGCCCACGCCCTTCCGTCTCAAAGTTCCTTCGATGACTTAGCCACGCTGGAGATGATTCAAACCGGCGCCGTGTAAGGAATATCCCCTAATGCCCATGTTTTTGTTACAGGGCCGGGCGGGAGGCTGTTTTATGCGTAACGGCGCGCCGGTGCAGATCTCTTATGCGAAGTGGAGCAACGCCACGTCCGGGCACGTGGCATACCGTCGGGGCCATGGACGTGCGCCCCTTCTGGCTCGCCGGTCGCCCCACCTCCGGGGACGCCGAGCTGACCGTGACCAACCCGTATGACGGCAGTGTCGTCGCCGTCTGCTCCGTGCCGACCGAGAGTCAGGTCGCCGAGGCCGTCGCCGCCGCCGCGGCCGTGCGGAAGGAGGCCGCCGCGCTCCCGATCCACGTGCGGGCCGAGGCGCTCGCCCACGTCTCGCGCCGTCTGGCCGAGCGCGCCGACGAGATTGCCCACCTGATCACGGCGGAGAACGGTAAACCGATCTTCTGGGCCCGCGGTGAGGTCAACCGCGCGATCTCCACCTTCCGGTTCGCCGCCGAGGAGACCCGCCGCCAGGGTGGCGAGACCATGCGCCTGGACACCGAGGCCGCCGCCACCGGCCGCCTCGCCTACATCTCGCGCGTCCCGCACGGCCCAATCCTGGCGATCGCGCCGTTCAACTTCCCGCTCAACCTGGTGGCCCACAAGGTCGCCCCGGCCATCGCGGTCGGCGCCCCGATCATCATCAAGCCCGCTCCGGCGACGCCGATCTCCTCGCTGGTGCTGGGTGAGATCCTGGCCGAGACCGGACTGCCCGAGGGCATGTTCTCCGTGCTTCCGGTGCCCAACGACCGTGCCGCCGACCTGGTCGACGACCCGCGCCTGCCGGTCGTCTCCTTCACCGGCTCCAGCCCGGTCGGCTACGCGATCATGGATCGCGTCCCGCGCAAGCACGTCACCCTGGAACTCGGCGGCAACGCCGCCGCGGTCGTGCTCGCCGACGCCGATCTCGACTGGGCCGCCTCGCGGGTGGCGCTGTTCTCCAACTACCAGGCCGGACAGAGTTGCATCGCGGTCCAGCGGGTGATCGTCGAGGAGTCCGTGCACGACGACTTCGTGTCCAGACTGGTTCCGGCCGTCGAGGCCCTGGTCACCGGAGATCCCGCCGACGAGAAGACGCAGGTCGGGCCGTTGGTCTCGGTCGCGGCCGCCGAGCGGGTGGAGCAGTGGGTCAACGAGGCCGTCGCCGCCGGCGCCCGCCTCCTGACCGGCGGCACCCGCGACGGCGCCACCGTCGCGCCGACCGTCCTCACCGACGTGCCGCGGGACGCCAAGGTCTCCCGCGAGGAGGTCTTCGGCCCCGTGATGATCATTCAGACCGTGTCCGGGGTGGACGAGGCGTTCGCCGCGGTCAACGACTCCAGGTACGGCCTGCAGGCAGGGGTGTTCACCCGCAGCCTGGACAACGCCTTCCGGGCCAACCGGGAGATCGAGGCCGGTGGTGTGATCATCGGCGACGTCCCGTCCTACCGCGCCGACCAGATGCCCTACGGCGGGGTCAAGGAGTCGGGATCCGGCCGCGAGGGCCTCCGCTCGGCCATGGCCGACTTCACCTACGAGAAGGTCATGGTCCTCACCGGCCTGACCCTCTGAGCTCTCTGAAAAACCGCTGCCGATCACTGAGCGGGGGTGGGTCCTGTCCTGCGTGCCCACCCCGGCCGGTGCCGGGGATCCTCGATGAGCCACCGGACGGTCTGCAGCCCGTCCGGTGCCAGCGGGCTCCACCACCGGACCGGGTTCATCAGGCTCGCCTGTGAACCACCGTGGTCACGGGGTGACTCTGCCCAAGATCCAGGATCAGTGCCCGAGCAGGCCACCGGCGAGCTTGGTGAGGTCCTGAGGGTTCAGGCCAAGCTTGCTCAGCTGCTCCATGTGCTGGTCGGTGTCGATCTGCGGGGGCAGCTGCTTGTCGGCCTGCTGCGCCAGGGCGTTGTCGCCACGGGAGCGGAGCATCTCAACGATCTTGCTCTTCTCAATCTTCATGGTGATGCCTTTCTGAGGATCACGGATGTCCGAAGACCGCTGACGGTGGTCGCTGGGACCGCCTGATGAAAGGTGGTCACCTTGCCAGACGACCTGCATCCGAACGACGGCTGCGGTCAACGATCGGGGCGTTTCTGAGCCGATGGTGCAGATCGTTAATCCTGCAGCCGACATCGTCGACTCCCCCCGTGATGACCTGCCCCGGTTTATGTGGTGCCACTCCGTGAGGCGCCGTCTTGATCCTTGAAAACCTGATCATCCCGCTTTGCGAATCGTTGATCCACGCCCTCTCCTGCCGCCCCCGTGGGGTTACGAGTTCTGGGCGGTGGCGTAGAGCTGCTTGGCCGACTCGCCGAAGTACGGCCCGTACATGGTGCGGCGGTCGTCGCTGTATTTGAAACTGCTCACCGAGGTGAGCGTGCCGCGCCCGGTGGCGGGGTCGAAGCCGCTCAGCCAGGGGCCGCCGCTGGACCCGGCGGTCATGTCGCAGCGCAGGCCCTGGTCGTTGGTCTGGTCGTTGGGGTCGTCGCGGAGCGAACCGGCGCAGTAGACCAGGTGCTCGCCGTTGTAGGGCGAATCGGCGGGAAAGCCGAAGCCGTAGGTCTGGCGTCCCCTGGGCGCGCCGAAGGTGATGTCCTGGCCGCCCACGGCGTCGCCCAGGTGCGTGCCGTTCCTCGGGTTGACCGCCACCATGCCGACGTCGTGGCTGTCGTCCGCGCTGCGCGACCACGAACCCGCGACGAACATGCGGCGCGCGGTGAACTGCCCGTAGGGCTGACGCCCCGCGTCATAGCCGGGGACGAAGATCCAGTTGTCGGCCCACGCACCGGTGCCGTCCTTGACGCAGTGCCCGGCGGTCACCACGAGATCCCGGTTGGCCCCCTTGACCGAACTCGCCGAGCACACGAAGTCCGTTCCGCCGAGGGTGAGGAAGACCCGTCCCGTGGTGCGGGCCACGGAGCCGCCCGCGTTCCAGCGGGCCCCGCTGATGCGGGCCGCGGAACCGCGCAGGTGTCCGCGGGCCTCTCCGGCGGGGGCGACCCGGTGGCCGGCCGGGACGGCGGGCCACTTGGCCATCTCGATCGCCGCTTTGGACAGGCGATTCGGGACGGTGGGCTGTCGGGGAATCCCGGCGGTGAGCCCGAGCGGACCGGCCGGGGCGGTGGGTCTGGTGGGCCGCCCTGACATCCCGGTCGCCGCCCTGGGCGGACCGGCCGGGATGGTGAGTCTCCCCAGCATCCCGGTCACCGTCCCGAGCGGATCGATCGGGACGGCGCCCGCCATCCGGCGAGGGGTCCAGTAGCTGAGCACACGACGCCGGTCCGAGGTGCCGGGGGCGGTCATGTGCTCGACGACGTCTGGTCTGCCGGGGACGGCGACCGAGGCCTTCCCCGCGGGCTGGACGGGCTGGGTGGGAGTGTCTGCGGCCTGCTGCCTGTGCTCCGTGGCCGTGGCGCCGATCATGGGGGCGCACAGCAACCCGGCGACGAGCGAAGCAGTCGCAAGCAGGGGGAGGCTCGGGGTCATGAATCCCGAGTTTGCACTACCGCATGTGTTCTTGCGACTACTTTAGGTAAATCTTCTAGGGAGTGCCGGTGCTCTGCGCGGCCTGGTAGACGGCTCGCGCGTCGGTCCCGAAATAGGGGCCGAACATCCATCCGGTGGCGAAGTTGTACTTGAAGCTGTTCACCGAGTTCAGGGTGCCCAGGCCGGTGCTCTCGTTGAAGTTGAGGAACCAGGGCCCGCCGCTTGATCCGCCGGTCGTGTTGCAGTTCATGCCGATGTCACGGGACATCAGGATGTCGTCGAAGGCCCGCCCGCTGCAGTAGATCAGCTTGGAGCCGTCGTAGGGACTGGCCGACGGGTAGCCGAAGGAGTGCATCTGCTGCCGCCGGGACTGGTTGAAGGAGACGCCCTGGCCGCCGACCACGTCGGTCAGCGACTTGCCGTTCAGCGGCGCCACCACGGCGGCGGCCACGTCGTAGTTGATGTCCTCACTGTTGTTCCACTGCGGGGTGGTGTAGAGGGTGGTCGCCACCCACGTGCCGTACGGACGGTCGCCGTCCTGGTAACCCGGCACGAACACCCAGTTGTCGTGGAAGGCGCCGCCCATCCTCACGCAGTGCCCGGCCGTGATCACGGTGCTCTTGTTCTCGCTGGTCACGGCATTCGCGGAGCAAGAGGCGTTGCGGCCCTGATAGACGAAGAAGACCCGCCCGACGGTTTTCGCGATCGCTCCACCGCGGGTCCACCGCGCTCCGGTGGAGGCGCGTGCGAACGCGGATCCCCGGGCGACCGCGACGGTGTCGCCGTCCGGTGAGGTCGCGGGGACGGAGACGGGGTCGGCCGCGGTCTGAGCCGCGATCGCCGCCGCGGCGAGCCGGATGCCCTCCTTCTTGGGGGCGAGGGTGTCGAGCGGCTGGGCCGCCTCCATCTTCGCCTCGGTCCAGTAGTGCTGGACCGTTTTCTGTTCGGTCTTCGTGTCGGCGGCCTCCTCCTCGACCGGCTTGGGGGCGGCGGGCGCGGCGGCGGCGCCCGTGGTCGTGCCCGCGGCGGTGCCGACGGTGCTCGCGCCGGCGCCGTGCGCGACCGCCGTGGAGAGCAGAGCGCTGCCCGCGACGAGGGTGAGAATGGGGACCAAGTGTGCCGTGCGACGCATTTGTACCTCCCGAGACCTGATGCTGTTTCGGGAAGCTAGTGCGCTACGTATCCGTATTTCTCCGGCTTTACAACTATTGATATAGGTAGATTCGGACTTAAATAGCGCCTTTCATCGCGCGTTCCACGCCTTACAGATTTTGGTCCGATTGGACAGCTGGACGTCAGCCGAGAGAATGGTGCGGTGCAGTCAGACACCGTTCGTTCCGTCGTCCTGCTGGGCTCGACCGGCTCCGTCGGGACCCAGTCCCTTGATGTCATCGCCCGTAACCCCGGCGGTTTCCGGGTGGCGGCGCTCGCCGCGGGAGGTGGCCGGATCGACCTGCTGGCTCGCCAGGCGGCCGAGTTCCGGCCCGACGCGGTCGCCGTCGCCGACGCCGACGCCGTGCCCGCGCTGCGGGCGGCGCTGGCCGCGCACGGCGTGACCGCCAAGGTGCTCGCCGGGCCCGAAGGGGTCGCCGAGGCCGCGGCCTGGCCGTCCGACATCGTGCTCAACGGCATCACCGGCGCGCTGGGGCTGACGTCGACGCTGGCCGCGCTGGAAGCGGGCAGGGTGCTCGCCCTCGCCAACAAGGAGTCCCTGATCATCGGGGGGCCGCTGGTGAAGCGCCTGGCCAAGCCGGGGCAGCTGATCCCGGTCGACTCCGAGCACGCCGCGCTCGCCCAGTGCCTGTGGGCCGCCAGCCCCACCGGTCCCGCCGCGTCGGCCGTGCGCCGCCTGCTCGTCACCGCGAGTGGCGGCCCCTTCCGCGGCAGATCGCGTTCGGAGCTCGGCGACGTGACCCCGGAGCAGGCCCTGGCCCACCCCACCTGGTCGATGGGCCCGGTCATCACGGTGAATTCCGCCACGCTCGTGAACAAGGGCCTGGAGGTCATCGAGGCGCATCTGCTCTTCGACATCGGCTTCGACCGGATCGACGTCGTGGTCCATCCGCAGTCGGTCATTCACTCGATGGTGGAGTTCGTGGACGGCTCGGTCATCGCCCAGGCCAGCCCGCCCGACATGCGGCTGCCCATCGCGCTCGCACTCGGCTGGCCGGAGCGGATCGCCGACGCCGCCCCCTCGGTCGACTGGACCAGGGCCCACACCTGGACCTTCGAACCGCTCGACGACGAGGCCTTCCCCTCCGTCGCGCTGGCCCGCCACGTCGGTTCCGCGGGCGGAACGGCCCCGGCCGTCTACAACGCCGCCAACGAGGTCTGCGTGGAGGCCTTCATGGCCGGTCGGCTGCCGTTCCTCGCGATCGTGGACACCGTGGCCGCGGTGGTCTCCGAACACACCGTCACCGCGGCCGGTTCGGTCGCCGAGGTGCTCGATGCGGACACTTGGGCACGGGTAAGGGCACGGGAGCTCACCATGACTGCCTAGACTGGGAGCGTCTCCGACTCTCAAGGGTTGAAAATGACTTCTGTTGCTCTCGGGATCCCGTCCGTCAGGACCAGGCCGATCGCCGAGCGACGTAAATCTCGTCAGATCATGGTCGGTTCCGTTCCGGTGGGTGGGGACGCGCCGGTCTCCGTGCAGTCGATGACCACCACGGTCACCGCCGATATCAATGCAACGCTCCAACAGATCGCCGAGTTGACCGCGTCGGGCTGTCAGATCGTGCGGGTGGCCGTGCCCACCCAGGACGACGCCGACGCGCTGGCCACCATCGCGCGCAAGTCGCAGATCCCGGTGATCGCCGATATCCACTTCCAGCCCAAGTACGTCTTCGCCGCGATCGCGGCGGGCTGCGCGGCGGTCCGGGTCAATCCGGGCAACATCAAGAAGTTCGACGACAAGGTCGGGGAGATCGCCCGGGCCGCCGCCGACCACGGGGTGCCGATCCGGATCGGCGTCAACGCCGGCTCGCTGGATCCCCGCCTGCTGGCCAAGTACGGCAAGGCCACCCCCGAGGCGCTGGTGGAATCGGCGCTGTGGGAGTGCTCTTTGTTCGAGGAGCACGACTTCCGCGACATCAAGATCTCGGTCAAGCACAACGACCCGGTCGTGATGATCCAGGCCTATCGGCTGCTGGCGGCCCAGTGCGAATACCCGCTCCACCTCGGCGTCACCGAGGCGGGCCCGACCTTCCAGGGCACGATCAAGTCCGCGGTGGCGTTCGGTGCGTTGCTGGCCGAGGGGATCGGCGACACCATCCGGGTGTCGTTGTCGGCGCCGCCGGTGGAGGAGGTCAAGGTCGGCAACCAGATCCTGGAGTCGCTGAACCTGCGTGAGCGTGGTCTGGAGATCGTCTCCTGTCCCTCCTGCGGGCGGGCCCAGGTGGATGTGTACACGCTGGCCGAGCAGGTCCAGGCCGGGCTTGAGGGACTGAAGGTGCCGCTGCGCGTCGCGGTGATGGGCTGCGTCGTCAACGGTCCCGGCGAGGCCCGTGAGGCCGATCTCGGGGTCGCCTCGGGCAACGGCAAGGGCCAGATCTTCGTCAAGGGTGAGGTCATCAAGACCGTTCCCGAGTCCCAGATCGTCGAGACCCTGATCGAGGAGGCCCTGCGCCTGGCCGAAAAGATGGGCGTCGACGTCGACCTGGACGACGACGACGCTCCCGGTCCCCAGGTCATCGTCCGTTAGCGGCTCCGCCCCGAGGCCGACCGGGTTCTCCGCGATCAGGAGCAGCACCTGCCCCTGAGCCGACCCGGTCAAGGCTCGGAGGCCCCGTCGGGGACCGCTGGTCGACGGCGCCTCCGGTGACACTCCGAGGTGAAGCGCTCCCCGCGGGCGAATCCGAAGAATTCCACACAGTGCGGGCCCGCGCCTCTGCGCGGGCCCGCACTGTTGTTACCTGCAGCCGGTAGGTCTTTCGATGAAACCGTTTGCCGTGGCCATCGCCGTATGCTTACACATGGCAATCACTTGACTACACATTGGTAAGCATCTGGTTGTGTCGCGGGTGGGTCGTGCATCGCACGGGAGACCATCGCCTCTGCCGTATAAGTAGGGGGGATTCCACCGTGAAGAGGCTTGTCGGAATTGTCGTCGGCATCGGGATGCTGGCCGTCGCCGGAGTTCCACAGGGAGCCACGGCCCAGGAACGGGCCGCGTTGGTCTGGGGGCCCTGCGAGAAGGAGAGCAAGTCCGCGTCGCCCGGGAATTCGCCCGCCCCCGCCGAGTCGGCGGGCAGCAGGGAGGAGTGCGCCACCCTGAGGGTGCCGCTCGACTACAGCAACCCGGATCAGACCATCGGCATCGCCCTGAATCGGATCAAGGGAAAGACCTCGCGAGACCACCTGGGCGCGCTGCTGGTCAATCCCGGGGGCCCCGGGGCGTCCGGCCGGAGCCTGGCCAAGACGGTGGCCGCGGGCCTTCCCGCCAACCTGGCCGACAGGTTCGATGTGATCGGCTTTGACCCTCGCGGGGTGGGGCACAGCGAGCCCGCGATGAAGTGCATGGACTTCGAGACGTACTACAGGGCGCCCGGTCTCGACCACGTGCCGGCGAACAGGCAGGAGGAGTCCGCCCTGATCGACCGGGCCCGCCAGTACGCCACGGCGTGCGGTGACCGATGGGGCTGGCTGCTGCCCCACATAAGCACCGAGAACTCCGCCAGAGACCTCGACGCGATCAGGGCGGCACTGGGCGAGTCCAAGATCAGCTACCTGGGTTACTCCTACGGCACCTACCTCGGCGCGGTCTACGCCACGCTCTTCCCCGACCGGGTCAAGCGACTCGTCCTGGACAGCGTGGTGGACCCCCGGCAGGTCTGGTACGGCTCCAATCTCATTCAGGACGCCACCTTCGACCGGCGGCACCGAGACTTCCTGAGGTGGACGGCCCGTCACAACCGGGTCTACAGGCTCGGCTCAACGGAGAAGGCGGTCTCCTTCGCCTGGTACGCCATGCGGGAGCGGCTGCGCACCCGCCCGGCCGCGGGGGTGGTGGGCCCGAGCGAGTTGGACGACGTCTACACCGTCGGCGGCTACTCCGACGTCATCTGGCCGCAACTCGCCAAGGCGTTCTCCGCCTACGTGAAGAAGGACGAGACGGCCCTCCTGCTCAGCGCCTACCGCCAGCACGCTCTGAACGACGCCGACGACGAGAACAACTACGCGGTCTATCTCGGAGTGCAGTGTCACGACGCCGTCTGGCCGCGTGACTGGGCCCGGTGGCGGACCGACACGACCAAGCTGCACGCCAAGGCGCCCTTCCTGACCTGGACCAACGCCTGGTACAACGCGCCGTGCGCGTTCTGGCCCGAGAAGTCCGGCACACCGGTGAAGATCCAGGGCAGCAAGAAGTTGCCGCCGATCATGCTTGTCCAGGCCGAGCGTGACGCCGCCACGCCGTACGTCGGGGCCGTGCGGATGCGCAAGCTGTTCGACAGCGCCCGGTTGCTGGTCGTGCCCACCGGTAACCACGGGGTCTCTCTCGCGGGGAACCGCTGCGTGGACCGGCGTCTGGCCGCCTATCTCAAGGACGGCACCCTGCCCGGTGCGGCCGGACACGCGGCCAAAGGCCCGGACGCCCGCTGTGCGGGCACTCCCGCGCCGGTGCCCGTTCCCGCGCTCTCCAAGCCATGACGGCGGGATCCGGGTTTAACGGGTAGATGAGAGGCTCTGTGTTGGTTCCTGCCAAAATCGAGGGGGTCGCGTAGGCTAAACGGGTGATGCTGCGCACAACGGCGTCGCGCGTGCTCGACGACAACGATCGTGACGAGGTTTTGGCGCTTCTCGACGCCGATCCCGTCGGTAACGTCTTCGTCGCTTCCAGGGTCCGTTCCGTCGGGCTCAATCCGGCCAGGCTTGGTGGCCAGATGTGGGGATTCGGGCCGCGCGGTGGCCTGACCTCCCTCTGCTACGCCGGGGCCAACCTGGTCCCGGTGAACGCCGGCCCAGACGCCGTCCATGCCTTCGCCGACCGCGCCCGCAAGCAGGGCCGCCGCTGCTCCTCGATCGTCGGCCCGTCCGACGTGGTGGAGCTGCTCTGGGAGCGGCTCGCACCCTACTGGGGCACCGCCCGTGCGATCCGATGGGCGCAACCGGTGATGGTGGCCACCGGGCCTTCCCCGGTCCCGATCGACCCGTTGGTCCGCAGGGTCCGGCCCGAGGAGTTCGAGACCCTGCTCCCCGCCTGTGTGGCGATGTTCACCGAGGAGGTGGGCGTCTCCCCGGACGCGGGGGACGGCGGCGCCCTCTATCGCTCCCGGGTCGCCGAGCTGATCAGGATCGGCAGATCCTACGCGCGGATCGAGGACGGTCGTGTCGTCTTCAAGGCCGAGATCGGCGCGGTGACCCCGCTCGCCTGCCAGATCCAGGGCGTGTGGGTCCACCCCGACCTGCGGGGCCGTGGACACGCGGTGGCCGGTATGGCCGCGGTGGTCAAGCACGCGCTCGACTGCTTCGCGCCGGTGGTCTCGCTGTACGTCAACGACTACAACCTCCCGGCCAGGGCGGCCTATCGCAAGGCCGGATTCAAAGAGGTCGGTACCTTCATGTCGGTGCTCTTCTGAAGCCCTCGGCGCCGGCCGACCCTGCCCAAGGGCGGACACGGCCCATAAAACCGTCGGCTCAGCCTGCGCGGGTTCAGATCCCGCACCTGACACACCGGTAGAAACGGCTCTCTCACCGGTGGAAACGCGGTGCGAGGGCCGTTCTCGCATGTCCGGCCGTTCATGGTCGTCAACGGCCCGGCAGCCGAACGAGACCTGCCGGCGAACCCGGGCGAGACGCTGAGGATTCGCGCGGGTTCGCGGGGTGGGCTGGGCCTTGGCTCACCGTCCGGGACGTTGCATCGCCGAACGCGCGAGGCGGAGAAGGCCGGCGCGTATCCGCTTTTCACCCAGCTCCGGCAGGAGTGCGGTTATGTGCTCGGCCGACAAGGCGGCCAGCACGGCATGGGCGGCGTGTTCGGGGTCGGGCGTGGCGCTGAGCAGGATCGCCAGGTGGCGGTGCCAGAACCGGTAGGCCCCGATCCGGTATCGGGCCCCGGGGGCCGCGGTCTCCGACATCCGGATCAGATCCAGGTGCTCCAGCAGATAGTCGAAGTAGGCGTCGACGAACGCGGCGAGCCGCTCGTCGGCTGCTGCTCCGAGGCCGAGTGGTGGCGGTCCATGCAGGATCGCCTCCTGCAGCACACGCTCCCGGGCGTCCAGCAGAGCGGCGGCCAATCCGGACTTGTCGCCGAACCGGCGGAACAAGGTGCCCTTGCCGACGCCGGCGGCCGCGGCCACCTGGTCCATGGACACCGCCTCTACGCCCTGTTCGGCGAACAGCCGGGCTGCGGCCTTCAGCACCGCAGCCCGGTTACGTGCCGCGTCCACCCGCTCCTTGGGGGGTGGTGTGCGCAGCAGTTCCAACGGCATTGCAGAATCGGACTGCGGTCCGTTATTGTCATGAGCCACAACCGGACTATAGTCCAATTGTCTTGGAGGCAGTGGCATGACCGCACTCATCACCCGAAACGAGCTGCAGGCAGAGATCGACGCGGGCACCGTGACCGTTGTCGACGCACTCGGCGGCGACTACTACGCACAGCAGCATCTGCCCGGCGCCCTCGCGCTGGTCAGGGACGAGGTCGACAACCTGGCGCCCTCCCTGCTCCCCGACCTCGACGCCGCGATCGTCACCTACTGCTCCAACCCGGCATGCCCCAACAGCGGACAGGTCGCCGACCGGCTCACCGCCCTCGGCTACACCAACGTCCGTAAGTACCGCGAGGGCATAGAGGACTGGGCCGGCGCCGGCCTGCCCATCGAGTCCGCCTGATCCCCACCGGTGGAGGGACAACGCGAGAAGCGGCGTCCCTCCACCGGTGGTCGCACATCTCCGCGTCACGCCCGAGCCGAGGTGACCCGCTCGGTGGTCAAGCCACGGACTCGCCCAGATGACCAGGTGAGGTGTCAGGTGGCTGGGGACGGCTTCCAACCCACCGCGTGATCTCAACTCGGAACAGACCCTAGACGAGAAGTTCCGAAGCATCGGCGCGGCTGATGGCTGGCTGCGCCGGGCTGACCGCTTGCGGCCCGCCCGACCTGGAACAGCATGGCGGGCGGACCTTCGAGGGCGTCGCCGTCCGCGTCGCCCAGCGCATTCTCGCGATGGCCGCGGCGATCTGGCACGACAACAAGACCGGCGCACCGATCACCCGACCACTGATCACTTCGGAACTTCTCGTCCAGTAAAATCTGGTTACCGATCGTTCGGAGGTGGGAGCAGGGGTGTCGGCCATCCGGCTGCTGGTGCTCGGGGCCATCCGCGAACGCGGCCGGGCGCACGGTTACCAGGTGCGCAGCGACCTGGAGAGCTGGGGCGCGCACGAGTGGTCCACGGCCAAGCCCGGCTCGATCTACCACGCGCTCAGGCAGATGGCCAAACAAGGGCTGCTGCGCGCCCACGAGATCGCGCCGAGCGCCGCGGGCGGACCGCCGCGAACGGAGTACGAGCTCACCGATGAAGGTGACGCGGAGTTCCTGAGCCTGCTGCGTACGGCCCTGGCCAGGCACGACCAGAAGATCGACGAGCTGACGGCCGGGGTGGGTTTCCTCACCTGCCTGCCCCGGGAAGAGGTGATCGCGCTGCTCAAGGAACGGGTGGCGGCACTCGACGGCTGGCGGGCGGAGGTCGCTCGCCACTGGACGCCCGACGGCGCCGACTCCCGGGACGGGGAGCCGATCACCGAGATCATGCGGCTCTGGACGCACTTCTCCGGCAGCGGCGCCGAGTGGACCCGCGGCCTGATCGAACGCCTGGAAAGAGGCGCACACACCTCCTAAGGGAGGCCGCGTCGCGCCGTCGGCTCCCACGAGGCCACCGGCCCGCCCCTGGCGCGGGTGGCCGGCGCGGCCGGCCACGGATCCTCGTTCGCCGGGGTTCCCGCGCGGATACACGATAATTCGGAGAGCGCCGCCGTTCATTCGCCGATACACTCGAATCCGGCAATAGTACAATTTGACTAGTGCTCATCCGGAGAGTGACATGGCCAACGAGACGACCGTGCCGGCACTGCCCTGCCGATCGATCGACGAGATCGAGGAGTTCTACACCGCGCTGGGTTTCACCAGGACCTACCACCAGGTTCGCCCGAACCCGTACCTCGCCCTACGGCGGGAGGACATCCATCTGCACTTCTTCACCATGCCGGGCTTCAACCCGGAAGACTCCTACGGCACCTGCATCATCACCGTCCCCGATACCGGAGCTCTCTTCAGCGCCTTCGCCGAGGGCATGCGATCCACGTACGGCAAGCTCCTGATCTCCGGGATCCCCAGGATGACCAGGCCCAGGAAACGGAAGAACTCCGACAACCTCGCCGGGTTCACGATCGTCGATCCGGGAGGGAACTGGATCCGGATCTTCCCCTCGTCCAAGGACGCGATCCAGGAGGAACCCCCGACCGGCAGACTCGCCACGGCACTGCAGAACGCCGTCGTCATGGGCGACTCCCACGGCGATCACCGGCAGGCCGCCAAGATCCTCGACGGCGCGCTGGCACGAGCGCAGGACACGCCGAGCGTGGACCTCATCGAAGCGCTCCTCTACCGCGCGGAAATAGCCTTGGTACTCTCCGACCGCGAGCGGGCGGGCGAGCTGTTGACCCGCGTCCGTGAGATGTCCCCGGACGTCGCAGAAGGGGAACGGCTGACCGAGTCACTGGCCGGCGCGGACGACCTCGAGACGGCCCTGTCGAAGGCGGTGGCCGAGGAGAGCCGGTGAGACAGACGTGTGGCATGTCGCGTTCCTCCGATCTTGTCGTCGATCTTGAGGTGGCGTGCGGTCACGAGGGTGTCCAGGTCGGTCGTCACAAACTGATCTTCGACATCCTCGTCTTGTTCGGTGGCCGGTTTCGCGGTTTTCGGGGACGCGGTCAGGGGTGGGCTTCGGACGCACCAGCGAAGCGTCCGCTTCACGGGCGGGCCGCAAGCGGTCAACCCGGCGCAGCCAGCCATCAGCCGCGCCGATACTTCGGAACTTCTCGTCTAGAGGCTGCGTACCAGCCGGGTGACCAGGTGTTCCAGCTCGGCCTCGGGGTCGGCGGTGAGACCGGCGTGAACCGGGCCGGTCTGCACGATCGTGCTGCGCGGGGCGGTCAGCCAGCGGAACCTGCTGCCCAGCGGCTCCCCGGTCAGCGGTCCCGCGTCATCGGTACAAGAGCGCTGGTAGGCACCGAGCGCGTGCCGTACCCCGTCGACGTCCACCCCGGCGTCAAGCGCGTGGAGCCGTACCTCGTCCAGCTCCACCCGCGCGCACAGGTAACTCCGTGGCTGGCAGTAGAGCAGCACCCCGGCGTTGATCAGCTCGCCCCGCTCCACGCGGGGGATGACCCGGATCACCGCGTACTCGTAGACGTCTCTCACCGGTTGCCCTTCCAGAACGCGCCCACGGAGCCGGTCTTCTTCTCTTGCCTGGGCGTGACCGAGGGCTCGGGCAGCCAGGTGCGCGGCCCCTGCGCGCGGGCGAGCAGGTGCTCGACATACGCCTGCCGTACGGCCTGCGCCCCGTCGAACCCCGGCTCGTCCTCCAGCCACTCGTCGGGGACCTCGTCGACCACCCCGTCCAGAAGATCCCGGGTGATCAACTCACTGAACTCGGCGTCGACCTCCGCCACCCGGGTGGCGAAGGGGGCCAGCACGTGATCGCTCGCATCGTAGCCGCGCAGCGGGTCGGCGGTGGGCCAGTTGTGGTGGAACCAGAGCGCGGCGCCATGGTCGATCAGCCAGACGTCGCCGTGCCAGAGGAGCAGGTTCGGGTTGCGCCAGCTCCGGTCCACGTTGTGGATCAGCGCGTCGAACCAGAGCAGCCGGGAGGCGAAGTCTGGGTCGGGGGGCCAGGTGAGCGGGTCGAAGCCGAGCGCGGCGGGCAGGAAGTCGATCGCCAGGTTATGTCCGGTGCTGGCTTTGAGCAGATCCTGGATCTCCTCGTCGGGCTCCCGGGCGCCGAGCTGCGGATCGACGTCGATCACCTTCAGCTCGGGGGTGCGAAAGCCGAGCCGCCTGGCCAGCTCGGCGCAGACGATCTCGGCGACGAGCACCCGGCGGCCCTGCCCGGCACCCCGGAATTTCACGACGTAGGTGCCGAGGTCATCCGCCTCCATCACCCCGGGAAGCGACCCGCCCTCGCGCAGCGGCGTTACGTAACGGGTGGCCCTGATCTCTTCCAGCACTTCGCCAGGCTACCGCGTCGTTCTGGTGCCGCCTTGGTGTCGGACGGGTGGAGCGCACCGGCTGCCCATCACCCGGGCTCACGGTCACCGCACAGTGAAGATTCATTCGATGAGACGCCGGGTCATCGTCAAATCTTGGCGATGACCTCCTCGGCGAATCGTTCGACGGTGGCGACCTTCAGCTCGATGCCGTCGCCGTGCTCCGCCTTCTCCTGCGGCGTCGCCAGCCACCAGGGCGCGATCAGCGTCCCGGTGACGCCCTTGTCGGCGAAGCGGCGGTAGGTGGCCGCGTCGGGCATGACCGCGAGGGGCGCGATGATGTCCAGATCGTCCTGTGCCCTGCCGTACTCCCTCAGGTAGCGCCGCAGGTCGGCGATGACCGCGTCGAGCCGCTCCTCGGGATAGACGCGGTTGCCCATCCAGCCGTCGCCGATCCGGGCCGCGCGGCGGAGCGCCGCCTCGCTGTCGCCGCCGACGAAAAACGGCACGGGCTCCGCGGGGACGGGCGAGATCGACAGCGGGCCGTACTCGAAGTGGGCGCCGTGGTGTTCGACCGACCCACCCGCCCAGAGCTCGCGCAGGGCCGGGATCATCTCGTCCAGCCTGCGGCCCCGGGTGTGGAAGTCCTGGCCGGTCTGGACGAACTCCTCCTTGCACCAGCCGACCCCGACGCCGAACGTCACCCGGTCCCCGGACAGTACGGCGGCCGTGGAGACCTGCTTGGCGACGCTGAACAGGTCGCGGGCCGGGGCGACGTAGACGTTCGGGGCGAAGCGCAGGGTCGAGGTGACCGCGGACATCGCGCCGATCGTCACCCACACGTCCGGCCAGTGCGTGTCGGCGTTCCAACGGGGCACGCCGGTCTTCGAATAGGGATAGGGGGAGTCGAAGTCGGCGTAGAAGATGTGGTCCGACAACGTGAGCGTGTGGATGCCGCAGCGCTCCGACGCCCTGGCCAGTTCGACGAACTGGCCGGTCTCGACGAACGACGCTCCAAGCCAGAACTGCATGGATCCTCCGCGAGCCTGGAAATGATGAAATTTCGAGAGATGTCACTCGGCGCAGCCGGGGGACATCTCCGGACGCCGGGCCGGTAGATGCCGATCCCGGACGCCTGCGCGGGACGGCCGGCCGGGGTGGGGATCAGCCGGAGAACTCGGGGATGACCTTGGTGGCGAACAGTTCCAGGTTCCGCTTGACGGTGTCGAGCGGCAGGACGCCCTGCTGTCCCTGCATGAACAGGCCGAACCACTCCAGGTCGGGCATCCGGTCGAGCATGCGCTGGATGCCGCGCTTGACGTCGTCGGGACTGCCGAGCAGGGCCATCTCGACCTCGTTCATGCGCTTGTAGTCGCCCTTCTCCGGGCTGATCGGCTTGTGGCTGTCGTCCTCCTCCCTGCGGAGGACCTCCAGGTAGCCGAACGGGCCGAAGAAGGCGGCGAAGTCCTTCTGCATGCCCTTGCCGTAGGTGGCGATGGCCTCCTCGCGGGTGTCGGCCATGCCGATGATCTTGAGGATGCCCGTGTGCTCGCCCAGCTTGTAGTCACGACCGCACTTGGCCGACTCCTCCTGGTAGAGCCTGGCCTTGGCGGCGTGCTCGTCCGGGTTCGGGGTGAACATCCACGGCAGGATGTCCTCCTGCGCCGCCCGGATCACCGAGCGGTCGGAGATGGTGAACGGCTGCCACAGTTCCGGATACGGATTCTGGTACGGCTTGGGCCCGACCGAGACCGCGTGAATCCTGCCCTGGTCGTCTACCTCGCCCGGCGCGCCGAACTTCCGGGTCCACTCCAGCGCCGGCCAGCCCTCGATGCCGTCGAACGGCGCGGGCACCTCGTAGTCGAGCACGTCGGACTTGTAGCGGAGGGTGTCCTGGGTCCACGCCATCTTCATGATCTTCAGGACCTCGCCGAAGACGTCGAAGTTGCGGGTGTCGGTTCGGGAGCCGTCGGAGCGGGCGGCGGTGGCCTGCCAGCGCTGGCCGAGCACGTTCATCCACCGGTTCTGGTAGCCGCGGGCCACGCCCAAGCGGAGCCGTCCCTTGCTGAAGTGGTCGAGCAGCGCCACGTCCTCGGCCGCCCGGATCGGGTCCCAGGCAGGCAGCACGATGCCCAGGGGGGCCAGCAGGATGCGCTCGGTCCTGGCCGCCAGGTCGGTGAGGAACATCAGCGGGTTGACCGAGAACTCGAAGCCCTCGGAGTGGAAGTGGTGCTCGGTCATCATGAGCGCGTCGAAGCCGATCCGGTCGGCGTGGATCGCGATCTCACGGACCTCGTGAAGCAGCGCCTGATAGGACTCGACGTCGCGCCCGATCGGCCGCTTGGCGACCGCGTTCTCCTCGCTGGAGTATCCGGAACCGGGGATCTGCGGGTTCAGGAAGATCGAGAACTTCACGACAGTCTCCTTAGCCAGTTGGTGACGACGGCAAGGAACTCCCCCGGACGTTCCTCGTGCAGTCGGTGGCCGCTGCCCTCCCAGGCCACGGCCTTGGAGTGCGGATCCTTGAACAGGCTCGCCTCCCACGCCGCCTGGACGGGGTCGAACCAGAACGTCAGCACCGGGCAGGTCCGGCGCGACAGGTATTCCTCGGTGTTGGGACGCAGGCCGAGCGCGTCCGGGCCGTCGAACATCGCCTCGAACGCCTGGAGCAGCACGTGCGGGGGCGTGGCGATGATCCGGCGCCGATGCCACTCGCGCAACCACTCCGGGGTCGCCGCGGAGTAGGTCCACTCGTCGTTACGCAGGCAGACCGCCAGGGTGTCCTCGCGCATCCGCTCAATGATCGCGGGGAGGTTGCGGGCCCTCGCGCCCGCGAAGCCGTACCCGGGGTCGACCGTGACCAGCGCCTTGATCAGAGAGGGGTACTCCACGGCCAGATGGGAGACGATCTGGCCGCCCATCGAGTGACCGATCGCGACGCACGACTCCACGCCGAGGGCGGCGCAGAGCAGGGCGAGGTCGTCGGCCATCTGCGTCGGGGTGTTGCCGGACTCCGGCGCGGAGGAGTAACCGTGTCCGCGCACGTCCACCGCGATCACCCGGTACTGCCTGGCGAGAGAGGGGATGTGGTGGACCCACTCGTGGGAATCCGATCCCAGGCCGTGGACGAGCAGCAGCGTCGTGTCTCCTGAACCGTCGTCGGTGTGAAACAGCCGCACGTCGCCCAAGTCCGTGAACGCCATAAGCACCCTTCCGTGAGGATTGCCGTACTGATCGGGGCTCGTCGGGTGGCTCTGCACCCGGTACGCGTCGCGAACGCCCTGTCCTTTGTCATCGGTGACGCGGGCAGACCGCTCCAGGAATGATAACCGAGCAATCGCTTGGTCTAGCAGTGGATTCGCCCGGTGAGAAGAACACCGTCCTCACTGTCGCAGACGGCGACGGCGGGGAGGACGTGATCCGTCACGCTTCAGGAGGGGGATGCGGGGAGGGGCGTGTCGCGGCCGGGCTCCATGATCAGTTTGAAGGAGAAGGAGTTTGCCATTCGGGTGATGTACTGCTCTTTTTCCTGACCTGAGCATCACATCAGTGTCACGGTGAGGGGCACAAGGGCTTCATTGCCGTTGACTGTTGGGGATAGGTCTTCTTGAGTAAGAGGGATGGCGGTGAGGGGAGGCTCGCGTGCCATATGCGCAGCCGCTCAAAACGGGGGATCCCGCAAGACTTGGTGAATACGAGATCGTCGGCCGCTTGGGTGAGGGCGGTCAGGGGGTGGTCTATGTAGGGGTGCGTCCCGAGACGGGTCCGGAGCCGTACGCGGTCAAGCTGCTGCACGGCCCGGTCGGGGACGAACAGGAGGTCTTCCTGCGCGAGGTCGAGCTGGCCAAGCAGGTGGCCCGGTTCTGCACCGCCCAGGTGATCGACGCCGGGCTGGACGGTGATCGGCCCTACATCGTCAGCGAATACGTCGACGGGCCCTCGCTCCACCGCGAGGTGGCGGTCAGCGGGCCCCGCGAGGGAGGCGCGCTGGAGCGCCTGGCCATCGGCACGGCGACCGCCCTGTCGGCCATCCACCGTGCGGGAATCGTGCACCGCGACTTCAAGCCGCAGAACGTGCTGCTCGGCCCGGACGGGCCGAGGGTCATCGACTTCGGGCTGGCCAGGGCACTGGACGCGGCGGCCACACAGAGCGGGCGCGGCGCGGGCACCCCCGCCTACATGGCGCCCGAGCAGGTGAAGGGGGCCGAGATCAACCCGGCGGCCGACGTCTTCTCCTGGGGCGCCACGATGTGCTTCGCCGCCAACGCGCACGCGCCCTTCGGGCAGGATTCGATCGCGGCCGTCCTGCACCGCATCCTCACCGCGTCCCCGGAGCTGGGCCGCCTCGACGGCCTGCTCGGCCTGCTGGTCGCCGACTGCCTGGCCAAGGATCCTCGCAATCGCCCCACCAGCAGGGAACTGCTGCTCGCGCTGCTCGATGACGACGACGGACGGTGGGCGGGGCTCCGGTCCCCGTCGAGCCCCTCGATCGCGGACATGACCGTGCCGCCCGCCCGGAGCACCCCCGCCGCGTCCTCCCAGCCTGTACGGCTCGCAAAGTCGGCCTGGTCTGCCAAATCCGTCCGGTTCGCCGCGCCCGCCGCGTCCGCCACGTCTGCCCGGTCGGCCTGGTCCGTCAGGTCCGCCGAGTTCGCCCGATCCGGCGAGTCGAACGAGCCGCGGACCTATCCGGGGCGGGCGGCCACCAGGGCCTCGGTCGCGGTGTCGGGGGCGCTGCTGGTGAGCGCGGCCGTGCTGGTGGGCGTGCTGGTCCCGGCGCTGAGCGGCGACGGCGGCGTGGTCGGGGACGGACAGACGCTGCCGGTCGTCGAGACCAGCGCCGAGGCCGAGACCACCCCGCCGACGGACAGGGCGACCCGCCCGGCCAGGCCCTCGCAGAGGGCCGAGGGCCCGTCCGCGCTCCTTCCGCCCCGTGTTGTTCCCGCGACCTCGGCACCGGCACCGTCCCCGGGGTCGGTGCCCGTGCCCGTGCTCGTCGGTTTGGATCGTTCTGAAGCGTTGCGTCTGATCAAGCGGGCCGGCCTGGTCGCCGGGACGGCGACGTCGATCGACTCTGACCAGCGGGTCGGGCAGGTGCTCAGCAGCCGGCCGGAGGCGGGAGCCACGGTGAAGCGGGGGACCAGGGTCGATTTTGAGTTCTCAGCGGGGGTGCGGGTGCCCGAGCTGGCCGGTCTCAGGAGGCGGCCCGCCGAAGCGGCGCTGACCGCGGCGGGACTGACCACGGGCGGGGTGACCGTGCGCTGCTCGACCCAGCCGGGCGGGCAGGTGCTCGCCAGTACCCCGGGGGCGGGCAGCCAGGTCTCCTCCGGCAGCGCGGTCGCGCTCGTCGTGTCCAAGCGCGGAGCCGAGGTGCCCTCGGTCATCGGTCAGAGTTCGGCGGCGGCGTCGAGCGCGCTGAGCGGGGCCGGGTTCGCGGTTCGGACGCGACCTCGGCTTGTCGACGACCCGTCGAAGGCCGGCGTGGTGCTGTCGCAGAACGTGGCGCCCGGCACCTGCGCGCAGCCGGGTGCCACGGTCGCCATCGTGGTCGGCGTCGAGGGCCAGAGCGGGCCGGGGCCGGGGCCGGGGCCGGATCCTGGGTCAGGCCCGGGTCAGTCCACCGCGACGCCGGGCTCAGCGGGCCCGCAGAGCCCGACGGGCTCTGCGCCGATGATCCCGGGGCAGAACCCTCCCGGCGATTGACGGTCGGCTCGTTCGAATCGCCGACACGCCACGGGTGCGAATTCGGTGTTTATGAATACCGAGGATGCGGAATCCATGGATCCGGTCGGCGGATTGATTGCATTCCATGGTGAGTCGCTGAGAGACATCTCGTCGTGAGCCTCTATAGTATTTCCACAGTTCAGGACGTAGGCCATCCCCCCGAAAAGGTCGGAAGTCTCTTTTCGGTCATTCGAGCAAAGCGTATTAATTGGGGATTTCATGCGACGTCTCTTATGCCTAACCACCGCCGGGCTTTTCCTCGCCGGCGGTACGGCTGCCGCAGCCACCCAGTCATCGGCTTACGAACCCAATTGGTCGATGGGCACATCGGTTTCACCACAGTCTCCATCCAGCCCGCAGTGGGCTCAGCCCGGCCATCTCGTTCAGCCCCCGCCTCCGCCGCAGCCGGGTCTGCCATGGCGCCCGGACCCACCACGGCCGGGTCCGACCTGGCGTCCGGACCCGCCGCGACCGCCGCACCCGGGTCCGACGTGGCGTCCGGACCCGCCACGACCGCCGTGGCCGGACCCGCCGCGACCGCCGTGGCCGGACCCGCGACCGCCGCGACCGCCGTGGCCGCCGCACCCGGGTCCGACGCAGGGCTGGCCGAAGGAGCTCACGCTGACCGTCGCGAAGACGGCGGTCCCGCCGTTCAGGCCGCGGGTCGTCCGGCTCAGGTGCGACCCGCCGTACGGATCGCACCCTCGTGCGGCCGAGGCGTGCGCCCTGCTGAACAGGGCCCAGGGTGATCCCGACAGGATCAGGGCTCGGCAAGAGTTCTGCCGCAGGGATTACGACCCCGTCAAAGCGACCGCGACCGGCGTCTGGAACAGGCGGCCCATCCGATACGAGCAGACCTTCAGCAACCCGTGCGTGATGCGCAACGCGACCAGTGTGGTCTTTTCCTTCTAGCGCCTTTTTCCGTGAATCGTCGGGCGGTTCACTTCGTTTGATCGCGCATGCTCGACGTCTGGGTCGGCGGGAAGCCGCCGGCCCAGACGAGAGAAGATCAGATGGCCTTGCCGGGCAATGGCGAGCAAGGCGACCAATGATCTGATGCGATGGCATCGCGCGATAGTCCCGGATTGGGGCGTCATGGCTGTGTATGCGGTATGTCTCGCCATGACGCTCCGGTCCGGGTAGGCCGTTGCATGACGTAGAGGTAAGGCCGGGTGCTTTCTGCGCCCGAAGAGCGGTCGGCCCGCGATGAGAGCACAGGTGCGTTCTTGTCCTGTCGATTCCGAATCCTGAAGACGAGTGGCGACTCGACACCAGATCTCCGACGAGTGCCCGGCCGGGGCGTGAAAGCACCGCACCGCCGGTGACGGGGAGAACCCGGGCTCGAAACCGCCTGTGATGGGGAGAACCCGGGCTCGAATCGAACGCCGGTCAGAGCGGATGCCGCCGGCCGTTGGTCCGCCGCAACGCCGCAACGCCGCAACGCCGCAACGCCGCCACGGGCCGGTCGGCCTTTTTCGCCGCCGTTGCCGCGGCTCGGAGCCCGGTCGATGACGGGCAGATCTCCGGCGGTTCTCTGACGGTTCCCGAGAGCCGGTCCCGCTCGCTGTGACCGCCCCCGGGCCGGTCCGGTCGACTACCGGGATCCGGCGCCGGTCGCGGTGATGGCGCCGGCATCAAACCCGTGCCCGGCATGCCCGCTCCCGGCATGGATCTCAACCGCGATCTCAAATGTCGCCGGAGTGCCAACGATCCCCGGTGGGCCGCGGAGCGCTCCGCCTCTGCTGAGGGGCCGCTGAGCCCGCGACCGTTCACGGATTCCGTGATGACATCCGGCGGAGATATTTCATCCAGGTGTGCTTTCTTGCCGAGCCTATATAAAACCTGATTTCACATTGAATCCCGACAAGAGGGGCGAATCATATGAAGAGGTGTGAAGATTTCGTTTTCATGGTATTTATTTGCTTTTTCTCAACTGTGCTAACGGGTGATGTCCCATGTTTTGAGGGTACTTTCTGGCTGATCGCCACTGTAGTGGTGCGACTGATCGGGATTTCCCGTCATTAGGATCATCGGGGGAATTAAGTGCTTTATCGGAGAAGTAGATGGACATCAAGTCCCATCTCCGGAAAATACGTCGAAGCCCTGGCCGTAGCGGCCATGGCCAGCGCCTTCGTAATCTCATCGACCGAGGCTCCGGCAGAGGCTGCCGGGCAGGCGGGAGCGACCACCTCCCGCGTCGGGGCCGGCAGCAGTGGTCAGCTTCCCGCTTCCTTCACGTACCTCCCCGGGGGGAATGCCCTCCGAGCGGGCGGCCACTGCGGCTGCCGGGGAAGGCACTGCAGGTGCTGGAGAAGGCATCACTGCACGTGCTCAAGGGGACACTGCACGTGCAGGAGAAATCACCACACCTTCGATGTCAATCTCAACAACAACGACACAAACGGCAAGAGCCGTCGCCGTCGAGCGGCTCCGATGGCCGCTGTAGATCCTCCGGTCGCTCCTGTCGCCGGTCCTGGCCCTAAGGCCGGCCCTTTCGCCGCTCCTGCGGGTCCTGCCGGTCCTCCTGGTCCTCCCGGCCCCACGGGTCCTGCGGGTCCTGTCGGTCCTGTCGGTCCGAAGGGTCCGGTTGGCCTGGCGGGTCCTGTCGGTCCGAAGGGTCCGGCCGGTGCCGTGGGTCTGGCGGGTCCTGCCGGTCCGATTGGCCTGGCAGGTCCGGTGGGTCCTGCCGGTCCGAAGGGCCCGGCCGGTGTCTTGGGTGCGGCGGGTGCCAAGGGTCCGATCGGTTCCAAGGGTCCGACCGGCGCCGTGGGTCCGACAGGTGCCAAGGGTCCGGCCGGTGCCGTGGGCCTGGCGGGTCCTGCCGGTTCCAAGGGTCCGGTGGGTGCCACCGGTCCCAGAGGTTCGGCGGGCGGCATCGGTGTCAGCGTTTTCGCGGCCCCGCAGCCTCTCTGTGCGATGTCCTTCGCGAGCGCCGCGGTCCCTCTGGTCTCCGCGGTCCCTGTGTTTCCCCTGGGTGCCGGCTGCCTCGAAACCAGCTGCGTGCCCTGCAGATAGGGCCCTTTCGGTCCGAAGAGGCGTCATGCGAATCGATGCGTTTTTCGGCTCGGCGGTAAATCAGCTATATATCGAAATGGGGGCAAAGCTATTCATTCGAGGCTTCCGTGCGCCCCACCTTGAAATCAATATCTCGTAAGATCGCTCGAACGGGCGATCGGAGTCTCCCCTCTCGGAGTCGTATCGCCGAGGTGGGGGATCGCGAAAAGTGGAAAATGTCGCACTTGGTTAGCACTGGGTGCGACATTTGCCATTATGGCCGTAAATCAACATGTGCTCTGACCGCATGCCGGTGCCCGACGGCGGCAGGGTCCGGGCGCGGTTGAGATCCCGCGCGGAGCCGGTCGAGGGCGGTGGGCGCCCCCGGTCGCCCGAACGGGATTCTATAGAACGTGTTCTAAAGTGGGCCCATGACGATCGAACTCGCCTCCGCCGAGAACGCCGAGAATCCCGGGTCCACCGGGTCCGCCGAGGGCACAACGGGCGCGTCGGCCGCCGGGGAGGGGTCCGCCGCGCTGGACCTGCTCGCCCAGCAGGTCCGTGACCTCGTCGACGCCGTCGTGCTGACGGGGGCTCCGCAAGACGAGATCGTCGAGATCACCGCCGAGCTGGCCGTCCTCACCGACCGGCTGCGCGCTCTGCGGCGGACCTCTCGGCACCCCCTCGCGTTCGATCCCGAGGGCGTGCCCCGGCACGCGGGAAACGCGGTCACCGGCTCGGCCAACCCGTACGCCCTCCCGCTGGTCTCCCAGGTCACCCCGGACAGGACGATCCGCGCGGAGCTGAGCTTCCGCCAGGTCCACGAGGGCCCGCCCACCTCGGTCCATGGCGGCGTCAGCGCCATGATCCTCGACCACGTCCTGGGGCAGGCCGTCGCGGTGGCGGGCGGTGCGGGGATGACCGGCACCCTCACCCTGCGCTACGTGCGCAGGGTCCCGTACGGCGAGCCGCTGGTGGCGACCGCCGAGTACGTGCGGTCCGAAGGCCGCAAGTCCTGGGCCGAGGGCCGGATCGCCCTCCCCGACGGTACGCCCCTGGTCGAGGCCACCGGCCTGTTCATCACGCCCCGGGTCTGGAAAGAAGAGATGACCGGAGCTCAGTAACCCGCGCCGGTGAGCATGCCGCCGTCCACCGTGAACTCGCTGCCCGTGCAGTAGCTCGCCCGGTCGGAGGCGAGGAAGACCACCACGTGGGAGACCTCGACCGGCTTGGCGAAGCGTTTGATGACCATGGATTTCATGAACGCCTCGCCGTCCACCTCGGCCATGAGATCCGGATCCAGGGCCATGGAGGTGGCGATGGCACCGGGGTGCACGGAGTTCACCCGGATCTTGAACTGTGCGAGCTCGCGGGCCGCGGCCTTGGTCACGCCGCGCACGCCGAACTTGGAGGCGGAGTAGGCGGACAGGCCCGCCGCGCCGATGAAGCCCTCGATCGAGGAGATGTTGACGATCGAGCCCCGGCCGGCGGCCCTCATGGGCGCGATCACGGACTTGACGCCGAGCCAGGTGCCCTTGAGGTTCACGTTGAGGACGTGGTCGAACTCGTCCGGCGTCATATCGGTGATCCGGCGAAATTTCATGATCCCGGCATTGTTGACCAGGACGTCGAGCTTGCCGTACGTCTCGACGGCGGTGCCGACCGCGCGTTCCCAATCCTCGGCCTTCGTCACGTCCTGATGAACGAACAGCGCCCCGGTGGCCTCCGCCAGGGCCTGGCCCTCCTCGTCGAGCACGTCGCCGAAGACGACCCGGGCCCCCTCCTGGAGCAACAGCCGCACGTGGGATTCGCCCATGCCCCTGGCCCCGCCGGTGATCAGCGCGACTTTTCCGTCCAGAAGGCCCATCTCAAGCTCCTCGGATCACTCGCTGCGACGGCGGGTCTCCCCGTTGGGTGAGCGTGTCACCGGCCACTGATCGTCAAGCTAGCGAACGCTTGGTCGGCTCACAAGATGCCGTCCGGCGCGGGCTCGTCCAGCGCGGGTTCGTCCGGGACCTGCGCCCCGTCGCCGGTCCCCTCCGACGGGGAGACGCTGGGATCCGGCTCGCAGGGAGGCAGGTCGAGCTTCACGTCCCGGGACTGCGTCTCGCCCGCGGGGACGGTGACGATCGTCACCAGCCGCTGTACGGGCTCCCCGCATTCGGGCAGCGCGGCGAACTCCCCGGCGACCCTCCGCGTGTATCCGGTGTCACCGGACAGCCGCAGAACCCGCATGCTGTCGGTCAGCCTGCCGCCGGCATTCTGGGCGAACCCGAGCCGTACGGTCACCGCCGAGGTGTCGGGCGTCCGTACCTGGAAGGAGACCGTGGCGCCGTTGAAAGAGGTGATCGAGACCGTCGGAGGCGCGCACTTCGGTCCCTCCACCGAGACCTCCTTGACCTGCGTGCCGTTGGCCGCCGGCCGGTCGGTGACGACGGTGATCCCGAACAGCGCCCGCTCGCCACAGGCGACCTTGGAGGCCGGGATGGAGAGGTTCACGCTGTAGCCGGTCTTTCCGGACAGCGTTCTGGCCCGGGTGCCCAGGGTCCTGGTAGAGCCCTCGTCGCCCCTGCTCTCCTTGCGGGTGAACGTGGCGGTGAGCCGTACCTCACCCGGGCCGTCCGCACGGACCCGGACGGTCGCCTCGGCACCGTTCCAGGTGGCGATGTCCACGGTTTCGACCGAGGGCGCGGGGCACGGCTCGCCGCTGACCTTCATCGTGCGGCTCCGTACGCCCTCGGCGGCCTGGGGCGAGGTGGAGACCGTGACCCGGCGATAGAGGGTCTGCCCGCAGGCCGGAGCGGTGAAGGTGTGCGGGACGGTATGAGAGTAGGTCTTCAACCCGGCGAGGGTGAAGGTGCGCGGCGGGGTCTCCCTGAGCCGATCGGGGTTCTGCCCCTCGGCGAACCCGACGGTCAGCACGACGCTCGCCGAGGTGGAGGCACGGAGGTCGACCGTGGTCCCGTTCGCGTCGATCCCCATGATCGACAGGCCGTTGACCGTGTGTACGGGCGGCGCTCCCGAGCCGGTCGGAGTCGGGGCCGAGGTCGGGGTCGGTGCGTTCGTGGCGCTCTTCGACGGGACCGGGCTCTGCGTCTGCGCCTGGCTCTTCGACGGAACCGGAATCGGGACCGGGGCCCGTACCTGGCTCTTCGACGGGGCCGGTGCGGGACGGTCGGCATCCGTGGAATCCGCGGGCAGCTGGGCACGGCTGGTGGAGCCGGGCCGGGGGCTGATGATCGGCTCCGGCGGTGACTCCACGTCCTGGCTCTGCCCGGCAGGGGCGTCCCCGGTCACGGAGGGGCTCGACGGGGTGAAGATCGTGTCCGCGGCGAGCCGGTCGGGGGCCTGGTTGGCGGCCACCAGCCCGACCGTCACCGCGACGGTGATCACGCCCGCTCCGGCCAGCATCCGGGGACCCAGCCGGGGGCGGCGCATCCTCCCCACCCGACCGATCACGCTCTGGGCGACCGAGGTGCTCGCCTTCGGCGTGGGCTTGGCCAGGGGGAACGCCAGCGCCAGCAGCGTCGCCAGCTCGGCCAGATGCCGCCGCCCGCGCTGCTCCCACTCCGGCCCGTAGGCGGACAGCGCCGCCAGCTCCAGCTCGGAGAGGAACGCCCGCGCCGTCGACGGCCGGTCCATCGGGGCCTTGGCCATGCCCCACGCGACCAGTCCCCTGACCGAGCTCGGCACGTGCTCCACCGGCACCGGTGTGTTCTGGTGCTGGTACATCAGTGCGGCATGATGGTCGGCCGGGTACGGCCTGCGCCCGGTGAGGCATTCGAAGAACACGCACGTGGCCGCGTAGACATCGGTCGCCGTGCTCGCCGGGGCACCCGTCCACTGCTCGGGAGCCATGTAGGGCGGGGTGCCGGCGGGAGCGTCGGACTCTCCGACGTGGGTGGCGATGCCGAAGTCCGTCAGCTTGCTGGTGCCGTCCGCCTGGATCAGCACGTTCTCCGGTTTGTAGTCGCGGTGCACGACCCCGGCCGAGTGCGCGAAGGCCAGGCCGAGCAGCGAGCCCTTGAGCACCGTCAGCGCCGCCTCGGGGCTCGTGCTGCCGTGTTCGGCCAGGATCTTCCTGAGCGCGACCCCGTCCACGAGTTCCATCACGATCGCGGCTTCGAGCACGTCCTCGTAGTACTCGTAGAACTGGACCACGTTCGGGTCGCGCAGTTCCACCATGACGTGCGCCTCGTCGCGGAAGCGCGCCAGGAAACCGCGGTCGTCCTTCAAGGCCGCGTTCAGATATTTGATGGCCACGTAGGCGCCGGTGGCGGCATACGTGGCCAGAACCACTCGTCCGCCGCCGCCGGCGCCGAGCTCCCGAATCTCGCGATATCCCGGAACCATTCGGTCCCCTTCCGAGTGCCGTCGCCTTGTTTGACGGTCTCACCCATACGCTTGGTTGTCACGATCCGAGAAATTTGGCGGAGAGTGATATGAAAAACATGCCAAGTAGCCGGTCTGGCCACATAGTGAGCTTTGATCGGCGGTCAGGCAAGCGCTGGGATTCAGGAAGGCCGGAGCGGTATCGCGACGTGTCGGAGCCGTTGGACCTACCGAACCTGCAGGGAGCCGTAGACGGCCTCGGCGAGGCGGTAGGCGCGGAGGCTGCCCGAGACCGCGCCCGCCATCTTGTTCATCGCGTAGGCCATGCCCAGGCCGTGTTCGACGTCGCCGAGGCCCAGGGATCCACCCATGCCGGTATGGCCGAAAGCGGACTCCACGCCCCCTGCCGGGGTGAGGAAGGTCAGGGACGGGCGCATGTAGCCGAGGCCGAAGGAACTGTCGATGAACAGCACCCTGTCCGGGCCGTCGACCCTCCTGCGCGTCGCGTCCCTCAGGGTCTCCGCGCGCAGGATCCGCCCGGCCGCCAGGTCGCGATAGAAGCCCGCGAGGCCTCGGGCGGTGGCGACGGCGCCCATCGCCGGCCAGCCCGCACGGAGGACGACCGGGTTGTTGCCGCCTCCCTGAAGCCGGTGGATCGGCGGATTGCCCAGTGCCCGGTTCATCAGGCTGTCCTTGTCCAGGGAGGCCCGGGACATCTCGTAGATCGGGTCTCCGGGGCCCTGCCCCGGTAGCCCGGCCGAGGCTCCGGCGTCGTCCGGATCGGCGTCCGGCCCTCTGCCTGAGCCGTTGCCCGAGCCGCTGTCCGTCGCGGGCTTCCTCCGCTCTCCGGCGGACAGCCGCGCCGCTCGCGCCGCCACGTCGTCCGGTGCGCCGACCCAGAGCTCCAGTCCCAGAGGCCCGGCGATCTCGGTGGCCACGATCTCGCCCACGGTCTTGCCCGACACTCGGCGAATCACCTCGCCGACCAGGAACCCGTACGTCAGCGCATGGTAGCCGTGCGCGGTTCCCGGCTCCCAGATCGGAGCCTGCCCGGCGAGGCGGTCGGCGATGGCGGGCTGGTCCTCGAACTCCTCCAGCGGGACCTGCTCCTCGATCACGGGCAGCCCGGCCTGGTGGGTGAGCAGGTGCTCGACGGTGACGCGCTCCTTGCCGCCCCGCGCGAACTCCGGCCAGACCTCCGCGACCGGAGCGGTGACGTCGAGCAGCCCGCGCTCGGCCAGCAGCAGCGCCGCCGTCGCGGTCACCGCCTTCGTGCACGAGTACGTCAGCACGGGGGTGTCGCTCTCCCAGGTCCGCCCGCTGTGCCGGTCGGCGACCCCACCCCACAGGTCCACGACGGGCTCACCGTCCAGGAAGACGGCGAACGCCGCGCCCAGCTCCTCTCCGTCGGCGAAATGCCGGTCGAACACCTCACGCACCCGGGAGAACCGGGGGTCGCACGTCCCGTGCACCGTCGTCATAACCCATCCTTACGAAAGTGAGCACTTGCTTGGCAGTCGAGCCTAACAACCGAGGTCGTCCCGGCTCCCTTGGAGCGCGGATCAACATCGTCTCCAGGTGGGAGGGTCCCGCCGGTTACGGCGCGAACCTTGCTGGACGAACTTCGCCCGCACCGGCGACCCCAACGGGGAAGGACCGCTCCGCTGGGAGCGCTTCGACCGCGCCGCCTCCGTCCCGCACACCCGGTCCCTGGAGCCGGACGCGGTCAAACCGGTCGACTACGCCGCCGACCACAACCTCGACTTCTGGCCGGCACCGGGCGGCTGACCTGCCGACGCCGGATAGCTGACGTAACTGACGTAGCCGACGTAGCTGACACTGCCATGGTCGAGGCGCTGACCAGGGGAAACCCTCACCGGCGTTTCACCTCGACCCTGGCGGTGCCTTTTTCTCTCCCGTTTTCTTTCGACCCGGAGTCGTCCCGCACCGCGCGCCCGGTTGTCTCCGGCCCCCGATACATCTGCGTCTGCCGAACTTTCAGCGTGATATAAGTGCTAGAAATCATTCGCCGACGGAAATTTTGGTATGCAAACTATTCGTGGTCGTGCAAGGTTTTTCACGGTGGCCATGGCGGCCGCCGTCACCCTGGGTTTTGTCATCGGTGGTCTCAACGCCCTCACTCCCCGAGTCGCTCTCTCCGCTTCCGTGAGTTCCGCCGTGAGCGCCAGCAAGCACGCGGTGACGACTTCCACGACGAAGGTCGGCGGAAAGTCCTACCTCAGGGTGCAGGTGACCAGCAAGTATGGCACCAGCAAGAAATTTACCGTGAAGCAGCGCGTCTGTGTGAAGAGCGCGTGCCGAACGGTCACATCCGCCCTTTCGATAAAGGCCGGCCGGACGGCATGGCAGGGGATTTACCTCGGCACCGGCACATACAAGAAGAGCGGTGTCCCCTCGGTGTCGGTGACGACGCCGAAGCCCGCGCCGTCGGCCTCCGCGCCCCGGCCCACCGCGACGGCCACGATCAGGGTTACGGAGACGGTCACGGTGACCACCGTCGCCACGGTGACCGCCACGCCCACGGTGACCGTCACCGCCACGCCCACCGCCACCCCCACGGTCACCGTGACGGTGACCCAGGCACCGGGGAGCGAGGCCCTGTGCGGGGCGCCCACCAATTCCTACGGATTCACGTTCTGCGGCACGGGGAACGGGGTTCCCGCGCCCGCGCAAAACGCCTGCGATGTATTTAATTGCATCGCAAGCTTTGACGATGGGGAGGGCTACCTGGTCATGTGCAATGACCAGATGGTAAGCCTGTCGGGTGGAATAGAGGGAGCCTGCTCTTCTCACCGCGGAGTGCTTCGGACGATCTATCGAACCGCCGCGTAGACCGTATAGCGGAATGTTCACGAAGGACGGGCAGGGTGTCTCTGCCGACCTCGTTGACCCGACCCGTCATGCGGGATTCGTGAGCAGCTCAACCGAGGCCTGAGAATGCCCGTCCACGCTGTTTCCGGGCTGTGAGGCTCGCCCCGCGTTTCGTTTCCCGGGCGGTCCGGCCGTCGTCCCAGATGAATGGGATTCCACGGGCCGCGGGCGTCCTTTTCCGGTCGGCGAAGTCGGTCGGAAAAGAAGCCGTGGGCCTCCCTGTGTCAGCGGAGGCCCACGGCCTTGGGGTGCACCTGATCGGCGAGAGGATCGGCGCCTACCGCCGATCAGGCGGGCTCAGAACCTCAGGGATAGGAGACGAGCTTGGACGGGATCGTCGCCGTGCCCTGGGCGGGACCGCCGACGCCGTTGATCACATGGTTGATCTTGCCTGCGCCTCCGAGGGACACGGTGAGCAGACTGTGGAACTTGACGCCCGGCTTCACCGGCGCCTCGAACCCGTTCTCCACCTCGATCGTCGGGTCGACGTTGAAGTAGACGTAGCTGCCGAGACCCCAGCCCTCGTGGGTGTTGACGGCGGGGCCGACCTTGTAGGCCGCCCATCCCTTGGTGGTGCCGTTCATGAAGGCCGCCTGGTTCGGCGGGTCGTACGCCTTCTCGTTCTGGAAGAAGATCGTCCGACCGCGCTCGCCGTACCACTCCACGTCGTACTTGCGGAAGTGCTCGACGAACAGGCCCGTGGCCAGTACGTCGTCACCGTTGACGATCAGGCCGGTCTCGGCGGTGTTGACGTTCCAGCCGATGCCCGCGCCGTGGTCGCCGCGCCACAGCCAGGTGTGGTCGATGATCACGTCGTCGCTGTTGACGACCACGCTGGTGGTGGCGTTGCCGGCGAAGGCGCCGCCGATCCGGACGAACACGTCCTGCATCGTGGTCGGGTTGGCGGCGTGGTCGGCGCTCGACCCCTGCGGGCCGATCTCCAGGAGCACGTCGGACTTCTGGGTGCCCGCGTCGATCAGGAAGCCGGCGAGCTTGACGCCGTCCACGTCGGCCACCTTGACCGCGCTGACGCCGCCACCCGGGATCAGCGTGGCCAGGCCGAGGCCCAGGACCACGGTGTTCGCGCGAGTCACGTTGATCGGCTGGCTGAGGTTGTAGATGCCGGGGGTGAGCAGCAGGTTGAGGCCCGAGCCGAGCGCGGCGTTGATGGTCGCGGCCGAGTCGCTCGGCTTGGCGACGAAGAACTGGCTGAGCGGGAGCGAGGTGCCGGGAGTGGAGCCGTTCGCCCAGCTCACGCCCCGCGCGTTGGTCCGCTTGGACGGGACGAACACCCGGTAGCCGCTGGAGTCCGCGTAGAGGTACGGCTTCTCACGGCTGATCGGGGTGTTGTCGAGCGTGGTGTAGGACTGGTCGAGGAAGTTGGTGGCGGGAGCGCCCGTCACTCCGGAGAAGACCATGTTCCACACGCCGTTGACCCAGCCGCCGACGGAGCTGTCACGGGTGTACCACTGCTGCTGTGAGTACGGGCCGACCGCACCGTCGATCTTGCTGTCGGCGATGTAGCCGCCGCTGGCCCAGCCGTAGCCGGTGGGCGCCAGGTTCAGCGCGCCCTTGATGTGCATGCGGCGGAACGGCGCGGCCTGGGAGACCGCCCACTGGTTGGTGCCGCCGGGAGGCTGGACCGACAGGTTCTCCGTCGAGCGCCAGAAGTTCTGGGTCGCGTTGCCGCCGAACCAGCCCGCGTCGACGGTTACACCGCTGAGGGTGACGTCGTCGGGGTTCTGGCCCAGGCCCATGATCGAGGTGTAGAAGCCGACCTTGGCGTTCACGTTATAGGTGCCGGGCTTGAACAGGAAGGCGTGGCGCCCGGTGCCGAACTGGGCCGACTCCTGCTGGGCGAAGACCGTGTCCAACTGGCTCTGGATGCTGGCGGTGGACATGGACGGGTCGAAGACGTGGACGTTCGGGCCCAGGTCCCCTCCGCCGCCGGTCGGCGGCGGATCCGTCGGACCGCCCGTCGTGGTGGTGTACACGGCGAACTCCCACAGCGAGTATCCGTAGGCGGTGCCCCGAGCGGTGCCGTTCATCCGGACGTACCGGCCGGAGCCGCTCACGTCGTAGGACTGGTTGCCGCCGGTGGCGCCGGTGACGGTCTTGAGGTCTGTCCAGGTGGTGCCGTCGGTCGATGCCTGGAGCTTGAAGGCGGTCGCGTACGCGGCCTCCCACCTCAGGTCGATCTTGCAGATGTTCAGTGCCGAGCCGAGGTCCACCTGGACCCACTGCGGGTCACCGGCGGCGCTGGACCAGCGGGTGCCGTTGTTGCCGTCGAAGGCGCCGCTCGCGGGGGTGCCGGCGATCTGGACCGACGATGCGCTGGCGGGCTTGTTCAGCGCGGCGTTGGTGGTCGTACACGAGCCTCCGGTGCCCGGGTCGGTGCCGCCGGGGGTGCCGAGGACCTGGAACTCCCACAGGGAGTATCCGTAGCCGGTGGCCCGCGTGACGCCGAGCATCCGGACGTACCGGCCGCTGCCGGTGACGTCCCAGGTGTCCGCGCCGCCGTCGCCGCCGGTGACGGTCTTGAGGTCGGTCCAGGTGGTTCCGTTCGCGGATGCCTGGATCTTGTATCCGCTGCCGTAGGCCGCCTCCCAGTTCAGGACGACCTGGCTGATGGTGGCCGAGGCCCCCAGGTCCACCTGGAGCCACTGGGAGTCGGTGTTCGCGCTGGACCAGCGGGTGCCGAGGTTGCCGTCGAAGGCGTAGCTCGCCGGGGTGCCGGCGTTCTCGGTCGATGAGGAGGTCGCGGTCTTTCCTTGCGACAGAAGCGTGGCCGCGAAGGCGGGAGTGGACGGTACTGCGATCAGAGCTGCCAGGACCGCTAACGCGGTCCATAAAACGGCAGGACGGAATAGACCTCTCATGCTTGTCTCCACAGAGGATCCGGGGGGTGAAAGGGGTCTAACGGCAGGCAGAAACTCGACTTACGACACGCTGTAATACATACCTTATTTTGCTATTTAATTTAACTCATAGGAAACAAGAGGGTCAATAGGCAGGGAGCCGCGACCGCTCAGATGAAGGATGGGTTCCATGTCGATCTCGGGAACCCCACGTGAGGGATACGCCCTGGGTGCGGGGCTACAGCACCCACCAGCCGGGGAGCGCGACCGCCCGGGCCGTGGAGGCGGGAGCCGGAGTCCCGGTCTCCGGCGCAGCCGTACGAAGACAGCCTCGTGCCCACTCGTCGGCGTCGCGCGCCCCTGGCGTCATGCCTCGCAACCCTCAGGCGGGGCCTGTGCTGAAACGGCCGCCCTTCCGGGGGGATCAGTCGGTAGAGATCTATTTGAGCGGGTCGTGCCCCCAGTTCATCAGGGAGTGACGCCATGGGGTCGCCTGGACGTCGCCGGATGGTCGTTGCGCCAGGTGCCGGCGGATGTAGCCGGTGACCGTCCGCATGTGGGCGTAGTCATCGTCGCTGAGGTCTCTGTTCCCCTTCTTGAGGATCTTGGCGATCCGGCGGCCGGACTCGTGCCCGATCGACTCGCCGCCGCCGGATTTGTCTCCGACGGCCTTTGACTCCCGCGTGCCGAGCCAGCGGTCGAGCTCCGCGGCCGTCATGTTGACCGCCAGGTGGAAATCTTTGGCCGTCTGTTCTCTGTCGTCAGTCATGGCGGTCCTTCTTGCGGAGCGCCGACGGCTTGTGCACGGCGCTTTTGCCGCTCTTGTCGCTGCGGACGCGGTACTGAGGATCCTCGGGCGAGGCGTCCACGGTGCGCTCGGATTCCTCAGTCCTCTCGGTGATCTTCTTTTCCACCTTGCCCGAGACGGAAGAACCGTGGCTTCTCCAGGTGACCTCGTCACCCACGGCTGGTTGGCCCTGCTTTTTCTTATCGTTCATGGAGGGTGAATACCCGCCCCGCGAAAGGGACAAGCGTTTATATATAGCCCATAAATGCCCTATTGGGCGGCCGGTGACGCGCTGAGATCCCCGTCCACCTCGGTCACGTGGCATCGTTCCGGTGTGCTCTGGATCACACCGGGTGCGGCGAACCTTTCCGGATGCGAGTGGATCTCAAGGATGTGAACAACTTCAAGCGTTTCCTGCTCGCCGGTGGCGTGGCCACGACCGTCGTCCTGTCGTCCGGCGTTGCCGCCAACGCCGCGGGCTATCCGAATTACCCGGCCCCGAAGACCTTCGGCACGACCCTGCAGGCCGATCCCGGGCACGACTTCACCAAGCACATCAGCCCCCGCCACAACGGCGTCCTGCGCGGCTGGGTCACCTACGTCAGCGGCACCACGGTCGAGTACGAGCCCATCAAATGGAAGAAGGGCACCCAGACCGAGGGCTGGTTCGTCGGCCCGCCGAAGAACGACGCGATGGCCTACTCGTCGCGCGTCGCCAAGGATGTCGTCTTCCTGTCGGCGTCCGGGTGCAAGGTGTCCGGCGGCGAACCCACACTGGCCCGGAGCACCGGGCTCGGCGCCAAGCGCTGCTCGCGGACCGTCCTGCTCAAGCGGTACGCCCGCAGCGGTCAGCCCTCACTGATCACCGTCTATCGCGGCGAGATCGTCAAGGTTCAGGAGATCTTCACCCCCTGACCGTCGCGGGCATGATCTGATCCGCGTCGTTGAGAGAGCCCGCGCGCCTGGCGGACGCGAGCCGAGGCAGGCCCGCGCGGGTCTCAGGGGGCCGTGTGCGAGGTGATCCGGCCGGGGGCAGAGTTGACCTGTGGCCGCCGCGACCTCGCGGTGGACGAAAGGAGACGACCATGCGCGCACGACGGCTCGAAGAGTTGCTGGGCATCGAGCATCCGATCATCCTGGGCCCCTTCGGCGGGGGACTGTCCACGGTGTCGTTGGTCTCCACGGTGTCCGAGAGCGGCGGGCTGGGCTCGTACGGCGCGAACAATCTCGGACCGGAGCAGATCACCGGGGTGGTCGGAGAGCTGCGAGCCGCCACCGCCCGGCCGTTCGCGGTCAACCTGTGGGTGCCCCAGCCCGGGGAACGGGACCGGCCCGACGACCTGGCCAGGCACGTCGAGCGGCTGCGGCCGTACTACGAGGAGTTGGGCGTGGACCCGCCGGACCTCGACGGGCCTTTCGGCCAGGACTTCGACGCCCAGATCGAGGCGCTGCTGGCGGCGGAGCCCCCGGTGATCAGCTTCATCATGGGAGTGCCGCCGGAGCGGGTGATCGCGGAGGCGCGGAGACGCGGGATCGTGACGATCGGCACGGCCGCGACGGTTGACGAGGCCGTCGCGATCGAGGAGGCGGGGCTGGACGCCGTCATCGCCTCCGGCAACGACGCCGGTGGACATCGGGGTTCGTTCCTGCGCCCGGCGGAGGAGTCGTTCGTCGGTACGTTCTCCCTCGTGCCCCAGGTGGCCGACGCCGTCTCCGTTCCGGTCATCGCGGCGGGAGGGATCGCCGACGGCCGGGGTGTCGCGGCCGCGCTCACCCTCGGCGCGGACGGCGTGCAGATCGGAACAGGCTTCCTGGTGACCGCCGAGTCCAGCGCGAGCCCGGTGCACAGGGCCGTCCTGAACAGTCCCGAGGCGAGGATCACCGTGCTCACCCGGCTGTTCTCCGGGCGTCACCTCCGAGTGATCCCCAACCGGTTCGTCCGGGAGATGGCGGCGTTCGAGGCCGAGGTCCCGCGATATCCCTTCCACAACGCGCTCATGCAGCCCATCCGCCGAGCCGGAACCGCGGACCACTCCAGCCTGCTGGCGGGCCAGGCGGCCGCGCTCGCCCGTCCGCGTCCCGCCAAGGACTACTTCGACGAACTCGTCTCCGACACCGAGCGGATCCTGCGGGATCGCTTCTGACCCACCCGCCGCGGCACACCTACGACCCCCTGGTCTCGTGCACCGCCGCGGGTCTCGCCACGACGCGACTGCGAGTGGGGACCGGCATCTGCCTGGTTTCCCAGCACCATCCGATCAGCCTCGCCAAATCGGTGGCGAGCGTCGACGCTCTCACGGGCGGACGGTTCGAGTTCGGCGTGGGGGCGGGCTGGAACGAACCCGAGATGCGCAACCACGGGGTCGATCCGGCGCGCCGAGGAGGAGGGGAAGCGGGTGCGGGTGGTGATGATGGCCATCCCCTCGGATCCCAAGGTGATCGAGGCGTGCGAGCGGGCGGGGGTCGGCACCGTGCTGTCGACGCTGCCGTCGGCCGGCCTGAGCCGCGTCGAGCTCCAGATGGACGCCTTCGAGGCGGCCCTCGCGGAGATGCTGGGGGAATGATCTCGGGGCTCTCCGGCCGGGACCACCTTGCCAGATGCCGGGGCAGCCGCCTTCTCCGGCCGGGACGACCTCGTCAGGTACCGGGGCAGCGGCCTTCTCCGGGGAGGCATAGCCTGGTTCGCGGCATGGTGAGAGAGGGCGCGATCCCGATACCGTGGGCGATGTCGCGCGATATGGAGGAGCCCATGGCAGGCGGACCCCTGCAGCCCGGAGACCCGCGCACGCTGGGAGACTTCCAGGTTGTCGCACGGCTGGGCGAGGGCGGTCAGGGGATCGTCTACGAGGGCTGGGCGGCCGGTGGTGACCGCGTCGCGATCAAGGTCCTCAAGAACGGCGCCGACCCGCAGACCCACGCGAGGCTGGCCCGCGAGATCGAGTCAGCCCAGCGGGTGGCCCCCTTCTGCACGGCCAAGGTGCTCGCGGCCGACCTCGACCGCCCCGACCCGTTTGTGGTCAGCGAGTTCATCGAGGGCCCGTCTCTCGCCGAACGGGTCCGCGGAAGCGGCCCGCTTCGCGATGGCGACCTGGACCGGCTCGCGATCGGCACCGCCTCCGCCCTGGCCGCCATCCACGGGGCCGGAGTCGTGCATCGTGACTTCAAGCCCGCGAACGTGCTGCTCGGCCCGGACGGGCCGCGCGTGGTCGACTTCGGCATCGCCCGGCCACTGGACGCCGGCACGGCCGCCTCGGTGATGTCCGGTACGCCGCCGTTCATGGCGCCCGAGCAGCTCAACGGCGTCTACGCCTCGACCGCGGCCGACGTGTTCTCCTGGGGCGCGACCATGGTCTATGCCGCGACCGGCCGCGCCCCGTTCGGTCACGAGGTGATCGCCGCCGTCTTCAACCGCATCCTCAACCATGAGCCCGATCTGGCGGGCGTCCCCGCCGGGCTCCTGGAGCCCGTGATCGCGTGTCTGTCCAAGGACCCCGCCGGTCGGCCGTCCGCCCGTGACCTGATGATCCGTCTCGTCGACCCGAGCGTCTCCACGGTCGCGGTGCCCGGCGTCGGCCCGGTGCCTCGCGCCTACGTCCCCACCGACTGGCAGGTCTCCACCGGTTCGCCCCCGCCCCTGGCCTCGACCCTGCCCCTCGCCCCTGCCACGTCCCCGACCTCGATCTTGTCCCCGGACCCGGCCGCGACCGCACTCCTCGGCCCGGGCTCGACCTCCGTTCCGACCTCGCCCTCCGCCCCCGGCTCGACCTCGCTCCTCGACCCGCCCCGCCCGATCCCCGATCATGGCCCTGCCGGCGGGCGCCGCAGGGTGCGGAGCGGCGTGCTGGCCGGGCTGGCCGCCGTGATCGTCGTCCTGGGAGTGGCCGGCGCGCTGCTCGTGAGAGGCGCGCTCGGAGGCAGCGGCGGTGCCGTGAACGGCGACACGATCTCGACGGGATCGCAGAGCCAGGGCGTCTCCGCCGACCCGGGCGGTGTCGCCGGTGCGGAAGGTACGAACACGGACCCCGATTCGAGCACCGGGGGCGCTCCCGGGCCGAGTACGGACCCCGAGCCGAGCACCCGAGGCGTCCCCGGCCCCAGCGCTTCGGGCTCCTCGGGCGGGGAGTCCCGGGCGGGCGGCACGGTACAGGTGCCCGAGGGCTTCGCGGGCACCTGGTCGGGTGACGTGACCGCTCAGGACGGCCGCGCCTATGCCGCCACCGTCGTTCTGACGCCGGGCGAGAGCGAGGCCGTCTGGCAGGGAGCCGACGGCTGCAAGCAGCGGGCCACGCTGACCAAGGTCAGAGACGGGAAAGCGCTCGACCTCACCCTGGAGCAGAAGGACCTGTGCCTGGGCGGCGACATGACCTTGACCCTGACGGATGCGGGCACGCTCGGTTTCATCGGCCAGGACGGCGGCAGCTCCATCGACTACCGCGGGGAACTGCGCCGGTCCTGACCGGACGAGACGCCGCCGGCGGGTCGACGGGCGTCGCGCGGCTGACACCACCGAGGCGCCGTCGGGTGTCGCGCGGCTGACACCGGCCGTGGCGTCGTCAGCGGATGCCGTACGGTCGCGGCTTCTTCGGGCGGCCAGGTACCGCCATGGCCGGTCCGTGACGGTGGATCAGTCGGAGCGGACGAGCTGGAAGGAGTAGGGGCCGGTCTTGGCGGCCGCCGAGCGGATCACGAGCGCGTAGCGGCCGTCGCCGTTGGACAGCGCTATCGGAAGCTCGTACCCGCACAGCGGGATCGGTTGCCGGGCGGTCGCGACGCTCGTCTCCGCCGCGTCGACCAACTCCATTTCGATGGCGAGGCAGGAGCCCGCTCCACCGAGCACCTTGATCGCCGAGGCGCCGTCGGCGTCGAACTCGAACCGGTGGACCTCTCCACCGGCCGCGAGCCTCCCCGCCCCCGCGGGGCTGCCCTCGCCGATCTTCAGGCCGAGCTTCACGGGGAAGGAGCGGACCTTCACGGTCGCGAGACGGAAGGAGTACGGGCCGATCACGTTGGTGTCGCCGGTGATCTCAAGCCGGTGCCCGCCGGCCTTGCTCAGTTTGAAGACCCAGTTGCCGCCGCACAGGGAGAGGTTGTCCAGGCCTTCCGGCTTGCCGTCGATCTCCGCGATGACCTGGACCTTGATGCCGCCGTCGCACCGCATGTCCGCCACGTAGAACTCCCGGGCGCCGCCCAGGTCCAGCGTGAACGTGTCCTTCTGGCCGGCCCGGGTCAGCTCGGCGGAGACCGTGTCGCCGTCGGCGAGGGTGCCGCCGGGGGCGACCGTCCTGGCCTGGCCGGAGCCGCCGGAGCCGCCGGAACCCTGGCCGGAGTCGTCCGGCGCGGCCGAGGGGTCCTGCGTCGGCGGTTCCTGTGACGGCTGGGCGTCCGCGGCGGGCGGGACACTCGCTTCCGAGGTCGCGCGGACGGGGGCGGCGGAGGCGGCGGTCGCGTCACCTCCGCCGCCCAGCGCGCCGCATCCGGCGAGCAGGACGGCGATGAGCGGTACGCCCAGCAGACGGGCGGCGCGGGCGACGGTCACGGAGGCGACCGGGTGGTTCGTCATGTCCACATCGTGCCGAAGCCTGCTTACAAACCGATTGCCGGTCACTTACGGGACGGGTCCGCGAGGTCGGGTAGGTTCTCGTGAGTGATTGTCCTTCTGCCCGGTGTGGCGCTCACCGACCACGTGTTCACCGTCCCTCTTGACCACGCCGATCCGGACGGTGCGACGATCGAGGTCTTCGCCAGGGAGGCGGTGGACCCGGCCAGGCAGGGCGAGGACCTGCCGTGGCTGGTCTTCCTGCAGGGCGGTCCGGGTGGCAAGTCACCGAGGCCGACAGAGGCCGACGGCTGGCTGGGACACGCGCTGAAGACCCACCGGGTGCTCCTGCTCGATCAGCGGGGGACCGGTCGCAGCACCCCCCTCACCGCCAAGACGGTGACCGGCACGGACGCCGAGCGCGCCGCCCACCTCAAGCACTTCCGCGCCGACTCGATCGTGGCCGACGCCGAGCTGATCCGGCGTGAGCTCTGCGGCGACCGCCCGTGGGAGACCCTCGGGCAGAGCTACGGCGGGTTCATCACGCTGACCTACCTCTCCCGGGCTCCCGAGGGCCTCAAGGCCTGCTACGTGACCGGAGGCCTGGCCGGGCTCGAGGCCACCGCCGACGATGTCTACTCCCGCACCTATCCCCGGGTCCGCGCCAAGGTGGACCGCTACTTCGCCCGCCACCCCGCGGACGCGGGACGCCTGAAGGAGATCGCCGACCACCTGCGCCGCGAGAAGGTCCTGCTTCCGGACGGCGACCTGCTGACCGTGCGCCGCCTGCAGAGCATGGGCATGTGCCTGGGGATGAGCGACGGCGCCGGATACCTGCACTGGGTGCTCGACGAGGCGTGGACCGGTGGCAAGCTCTCCGACCTGTTCCTGTACGAGGTCATGATGGCCACCGGCTTCGTCGGCAACCCCCTCTACGCGGTCCTGCACGAGTCGATCTACGCCCAGGGCGCCGCCACCGAGTGGGCCGCGCACCGGTTGCTGCCGGAGGAGTTCCGCGAGGACGTCGAGCCGCTGCTGCCCACCGGCGAGATGATCTACCCCTGGATGTTCGACGAGATCGCGGCCCTGCGCCCCTTCAGGGGTGCCGCCGAGATCATCGCCGCCGACTCCGGCTGGCCCGATCTCTACGATCCGGTACGGCTGGCCGCCAACCGGGTCCCGGTGGCCGCCGCCGTCTACTACGACGACATGTACGTCGACGAGGGCCTGTCCATGGAGACCGCCCGCAGGGTCGGCAACGTGCGCGCCTGGGTGACCAACGAGTGGGAGCACGACGGCGTCCGCGTCTCCGACGGCAAGGTCCTCGCCCGCCTGATGGACATGATCAACGGCGTCCACGGCTGAACGGTCCCTCGTGTCCCTTCAGGGGCCGGGGAAAGCGCGACGCGGAGTGCCTCGCGGGTGGCACGATACGCATGCCGTACCGCGCCACCCGCGGGTTCCGGCGAGGAGAACGGTCAACCGGCCGGCGGGGTCTTGCTCAGGTGGGCGGTGCCTCGATCAGCGGCAGCCGTACCTGGAAGCGGGTGTTCCCCGGTTCGGACTCCACCCGCAGGTCACCGCCGTGACGGCCGGCGATGATGCGGAAGGAGATGTCCAGGCCCAGACCCGTGCCCTCGCCGACCGACTTGGTGGTGAAGAACGGCTCGAAGATCCGCTCGCGCAGGCTCTCGGGCACGCCGGGACCGGTGTCGCCGATCTCGATCAGCGCGACCGTGTCGTGTTCGACGGCCGTGCGCACGGTGAGCCTGCCGGTGCCGGCCATCGCGTCCAGGGCGTTGTGGATCAGGTTCGTCCACACCTGGTTGAGCTCCCCGGCGTAGGCGGGGAGCGGCGGCAGATCGGGGTCGTAGTCCGTGGCCACGCTGATCCCCGGCGGGATCTTGCCCCGGAACATGGTGAGCGTGCTGTCCAGCAGCTCCCGCACGTCCACCGTCTGGTACGGCGTGCGGTCCATCTGGGAGTACTGCTTGGCGGAGGCGATCAGCGAGGAGATCCGCTCGGTCGCGTCGGTCACCTCGTTCAGCATCTGGGAGATCTCGGTGGCCTGGGAGATCCAGTGCACCGCTCCGTCAAGGAACTCATCCCCGACCAGGGCGCGGACCTGCTCCAGGGTGTCGACGCCGAACCTCGCGCTCACCAGCGGCGACGCGATCTCCCAGGCGTTCTCCACCCCGGCCTCCTCCAGCGCGTCGGACAGCTCGTCCTCGGCGTCGGAGATCTCCAGCGGGGACCGGCTGGAGGTGTCGGAGGCGCTCTCCGCGCACTTCTCCTGGATGTCGATCAGCGTGCGCAGCCGTTCGGGGTCGATGCCCGCCCCGATCAGCCCGGCCAGCCGCCTTCGCGACGTCTTCACCTTTTCGCGCAGCTCGCCCACCGCTCGCACGGCCGCCGCCGCCGGGTTGTTGAGCTCGTGGGTGAGCCCGGCGGTGATCGTGCCGAGCGCGGTCAGCCGCTGCCGCCGGTCGACGAGCTCGCGCTGGGCCATCCCGCCGATGCGCGCCCCGTCGAGCAGGTGCACCGCCATCGGGAACCACTCGTTGAGGATCTGGCCGTACCTCTCGGCCGGAAGCACGAAGAACCGGGAGGGCTTGGTCGCGTTCAGCGAGTGAGGGTAGGTCTGCGGTGCGCGGTCGCCCATGTAGGCGGAGATGGCGCCGCCGTAGACCCCGGGCTGGGAGGTAGGGCTCATCGGGACCGGCCCGGCGGGGGTCTCGACGAGTATCATCACCTCGCCCTCGATGAGGACGACGAAGAATTCGGCGGGGTCGCCCTGTTTCACGATCTGCTCGCCCGCGTCGAAGTCCTGCTCGGTGCCGTAGCCGGCGAGCGCCTCCAGCTTCTCGTCCTCGAGCTTCTCGAAGAGGAACAGCCCCCGGAGCAGATCCTTTTCGACCGGGCGGCCTCCCTGGCCGATCCGGCGGCCGGAGACGCCGTCTTGTTCCGTCATGTCTTCTCCAGGTAACGGTGAACGAGTGCCACGGCCATCGCACCCTCGCCGACCGCCGAGGCGACCCGCTTGATCGAATCGGCCCGGACGTCTCCGGCGGCGAACACACCCGGCACGTTGGTCTCCAGATGGTACGGCTCGCGCCGGAGCGGCCAGTTGCGGGGGCGGCTCTCCGTGGCGGTCAGGTCGGGCCCGGTGAGGACAAATCCCCTGGCGTCGCGCTCGACCGTGTCACCGAGCCAGTCGGTGAAGGGCTGGGCGCCGATGAAGACGAACAGCCACTCGGCGTCCGTCGTCCGCTCGCCGTCCGGGCCCTTCAGAGTGATCCGTTGCAGGTGCCCGTCGCCCTCCGCGCCGACCACCTGGGTCTCGGTGTGTATCTCGATGTTCGGGATCTGCGCGATCTGCTCGATCAGGTAGTGCGACATGGTCTTCTCCAGGCCGTCGCTCCTGACGATCAGGTGCACCTTGCTGGCGAACCCCGACAGGTAGACCGCGCCCTGTCCGGCCGAGTTGGCCGCGCCGACGATGTAGACCTCGCGGTCGCGGCATTCGGCCGCCTCGATCATGGCGGCTCCGTAGTAGCAGCCGCTGCCCATGAAGTCGTCGAGGCCCGGGGCGTTCAGCCGCCGGTAGGAGACGCCGGTGGCCAGGATGACGGTGTGCGCGGCGATGCTGCCGCCGTCGGCGAAGCCGACCACCTTCGTCTGACCCTTGACCTCCAGGCTGGTGACCTTGCGGGCGGTGAGCAGCTCCGCGCCGAACTTCAGGGCCTGGCGACGGGCGCGGTCGGCGAGCTGGGAGCCGGAGACGCCGTCGGGGAAGCCCAGGTAGTTCTCGATGCGGGAGCTCTGACCGGCCTGCCCGCCCGAGGCGTGCTGCTCGACCATCACCGTGCTCAGGCCCTCGGAGGCGCCGTAGACCGCCGCGCCCAGTCCGCCGGGGCCGCCGCCGATGACGATCAGGTCGTAGAAGTCGGTGGCGGGAGCGGTGGACAGGCCGACGGCCTCGGCCAGCTCGGAGGTGCTCGGCGCGATGAGCTTCCTGCCCTCCGCGGTGATGACCAGCGGCAGCTTGGCCGGGCTGATGTTGCTCGCCTCACCGGCCGCGGCGAGCAGCTCGCCGCCCTCGGGGGTGTCGGCCAGCAGCCATCGGTAGGGCACCTGGTTACGGGCCAGGAAGTCGCGGACCTTGTAGGACCGCGACGACCAGCGCGCTCCCACCACCCGCAGCTCGTCGGTCTCACGCCGATCCGTGCGCTGCCAGGCGTCGAGCTGGGCGTCCAGCACGGGGTAGAACTTCTCCTCCGGCGGGTCCCACGGCTTCAGCAGGTAGTGGTCGAGGTCCACCACGTTGATCGCCTGGATCGCGGCCTCGGTGTCGGCGTAGGCGGTGAGCAACACGCGACGGGCGTATGGATACAGGTCCATGGCCTGCTCCAGGAACTCCACGCCGTTCATCTGCGGCATGCGGTAGTCGGCGAGGAACGCCGCGACGTCGTCGCCTCGTAGCCGCAGGTCACGGACGCTCTGGATTCCCTCGGCCGCGGTGTCGGCCCGGACGATGCGATAGGACTGGCCGTAGCGGCGCCGTAGGTCACGTGCCACGGAACGCGAGACGCCCGGATCGTCGTCGATCGTCATGATGACCGGCTTATCCATATGCTGTCTCCCCCAAAATGCGACAGTCTCCTTGAAAGAATGTCATATCTATTTTCCAGCAATCCTGCCATCAGTAGGTGAGCGGCTGGTTAAGATCTGGCCCCCCGACGGCGCGGAGCAGGGCGGCCGGGCGGCCGTGGCCGGCGCGCAGACGTTTGAGCTCGGGGTCGCCGGCCCAGATCTCGCGCAAGGAGTCGTGCCCGATCCGGTCGGCGATGATCTCCATGGTGATGTCGTTCCTGATGTATTCCGCCGCCATCAGGACCACGGCCGGGTCCTCGGTGTAGACGCCCCAGGCGGAGTCGTCCACGAATCCGCCGATCAGGGTCTCCCGCCGGTCGCCGACGATGACCAGGAGACGGTAGCCCAGGTGTTCCAGGGCCACGGCCGGGGGAGGGAACCGGTGCTCGTAAAGGTGCCCGACCGGGTCCGGGGCGGGTCCGAAGTGCATCACCGAGGTGTCGACCCCGCGCTCGACCGCCAGTTTGGTCAGGGAGGAGAGCCGCTCCATCTCCTGGGGCCAGATCGACAGGAACAGGTCGGTGTGCGATCCGGCCACCACGTCCTCGGCCCGGGTGAGCAGGGCCCTGGCGTCCTTGAGGTTGTGGGTCAGGTGAGCTTCGGGGGGTGCCATAATCGTCGGCAGCGAGGACTCCAGGGACTCGATCGAGTCGTCGAACTCCCGGCGCAGGCGTTCCAGCAGAGACCGGGGCGGCAGCGGCAGGTAGTCGATGGCGTCGTCGGAACCCCGTAGTTCGTAGGCCGCGCCCTTGGCCACCAGCTTGCCCAGCGTCTCGTAGACCGTGCTGCGTGGCACGCCGGAACGCTTGGCGACCTCGTAGCCGTTGAGTGGCTTTCCGGCGCCGACCAGGGTGACATAGGCCTTGGCCTCGTAACCCGACATGCCCAGGCGCTGCAACTGCTCCACCACGTCCCGCATCGCAGTTATGGTACGGCTCTCGGTGGCTTTTTAGTGCTGTCCTAAAGCACCTGATTTAACTTCATTTGCGCCATCTCACGCCATGGGGCGTGAACATGCCATCGGAGCTGGTGGGGAGCTTCCGGTCGCCCGGTCGGAAATCGTTTCCCGTTATGGACGTTTCCGTCGAACCGGTCGGGCCGACCGTCGCCCACCCCGCCGGAGGGAAACGAGAAACCGCTCTCTTCGGGGACGTGAAGGGTTGTCTCGGCCGGATGAACCGATCGCGGAGAGCGTTTTCCGATTTTTACAGAAACCGAATCGGATTCGCTAATCACGATCTTGGGTGGCGGAGCGCGAAAGGCCGCGAACACCCCCGGCAGGGTGTTCGCGGCCTCGTGCAGAGCCTCGCTGTGGGTCGGCCGTAGGCCGGATCAGACCTGGTCGGCCGCCGCCAGGGCGGTGCAGCAGGTGTCCACGATGAGACGGGTCACCAGGTAGGGGTCCACGTTGGCGTTCGGGCGACGGTCCTCGATGTAGCCCTTCTTCTCGACCTCGACCTGCCACGGGATGCGGACCGAGGCGCCGCGGTCGGAGACGCCGTAGCTGAACTCGCTCCAGGGGGCGGTCTCGTGCTGGCCGGTCAGGCGGTCCTCGATGCCGGCGCCGTAGTACTTGACGTGCTCGGCGGCGTTGGCGGCCAGGGCCTCGCAGGCGGTGATGATCGGGTCGTAGCCCTCGCGCATCGCCTTGGTGGAGAAGTTGGTGTGCGCACCGGCGCCGTTCCAGTCGCCCTTCACCGGCTTGGCGTCAAGCGTGGCGGCGACGTTGTAGTCCTCGGCGGTGCGGTAGAGCAGCCAGCGGGCGACCCACATGTGGTCGGAGACGTCCAGCGGGCTCGCCGGGCCGATCTGGAACTCCCACTGGCCGGGCATGACCTCGGCGTTGATGCCAGAGATCGCCAGGCCGGCCGCCATGCAGTAGTCGAGGTGCTTCTCGACGATCTCGCGGCCGAAGACCTCGTCGGCGCCGACGCCGCAGTAGTAACCACCCTGCGGGGCGGGGAAGCCGCCGAGCGGGAAGCCGAGCGGGCGGCCCTCCTTGAAGAAGGTGTATTCCTGCTCGATGCCGAACCACGACTCCTGGTCGGCGAACTTCTCGGCGACCTCGACGAGGGCGGCGCGGGTGTTGCTGGCGTGCGGCGTCATGTCGATGTCGAGAACCTCGCACAGCACCAGCACGTTGCTGCCGCCGCGGATCGGGTCCGGGCAGGTGAAAACGGGCTTGAGCACGCGGTCTGACGAGGAGCCGTCGGCCTGGTTGGTGCTGGACCCGTCGAAGCCCCAGATCGGGAGCTCGACACCATCGGCCAGAACCCTGGTCTTCGAACGAAGCTTGGCGGTCGGCTTGGTGCCGTCGATCCAGATGTATTCGGCCTTGAAGCTCATCGGCGGATTCCTTGAGATGGAGGGGCTGCTGCCCGTCAAGAATCGCAAGTCGCGATTTCGCGACTGTTGCCCGTATGTGAACAGGATGTTACCCCGGGTCGTTTGGGCAGGCAGGAGCCTTGTGAAAATAATGCACACTGCTGTTTTTGGGCTGTGAGCTGGTCGTTTGCGGAGCAGAAGCAGTGAACCGGCCGTTTGCGGAGCGGAAGAGGACGATCATCCCGGCTGGGACGTCCGTTCCTTCCGCGGCGTCAGTCGTACGAGATGCCGAAGACGCGGGCGGAGGCCGATTCCTGGGCGAGACGGCGCATCACGTCGAGGACCCTGCCGTACACCACGGTGCCGATCACCAGGGCTTCGACCGCCGCCTCGCGCGGGCCGTCGATCGGGATGCTGTTGATCTCATGTTCGGTGACGAGGCCGATGGCAACCTCGGCGTAGGAGCGCAGGACCTCGCCCGTGGCGGGCATGCCGAGCTGGCTGAGAGTGAGGATGGCCTGGGCGAGCTCGTCCCGGGTGGGGGCGTCGGGATCGACCTGCCAGCCGAGATCGCCGATCAGGCCGTCGGCCTCGGCGCGGGCGCGGGTCCATTCCTCGTCGGCCGCGTGGAGTTCGACCACGGGGGCGATGGCGTAGTGGGCGGTGCCGAGCACGTGGTGCATGCTCAGGTTCTCGTCGTCCACGGCGGCGATCACCTTGCGGATGGACGCGATGGGCAGCCGGCCGACCTCCAGCAGGGCGCGGATCAGCCGCAGCCGCCGCACGTGGCGCTCGCCGTACTCCGCCCTGGTGGCCGAGGTCTGCTCCCCGGCGGGGAGCAGACCTTCGCGCAGGTAGTACTTGATCGTGGGGATGGGCACGCGCGATGCGGTGCTGAGCTGGGATATCCGCATCATTGGATAGTACAGCTAGCCAAATGCTAGGGGAGTCGCGCCACGGCTCCGAGGATGCTCGGCTGGGTGAAGTCGATCGGGACGTCCTCGTCGAACTCCGGGCGCCAGGCCTCGACCGGGACGATCCCCGGGGGCAGCACGTCGAGCCCCTCCAGGTAGGCGGCGATCTGGGCGGGACTGCGCGAGGTGATCGATCCGGTGGCGGTGGAGACGTAGACCTCCTGCGCCTTCTCCTGCGTCTCCTGGCCGGAGTAGCCGGCGAAGCCGTGGGACAGGACCAGGTAGCTGCCGGGCGAGAGCGCCTCGCGCACCGAGGTGACGATGGTGTCGGCGATGTCGTCCTGGGGGACGAAGTGCAGCATCGCCAGCAGGATCAGGGCCACGGGCCGGTCGAAGTCGATGGTCGCCCGCACCTCGGGGTGGTCGAGCAGGGCCTTCGGCTCGCGCATGTCCGCCTGGATCACGGTGGTGTAGGGGTTGTCGGCCAGCAGGGCCCGGCCGTGGGCCAGGACTATCGGGTCGTTGTCCACGTAGGTGACCTGGGCGTCGGGAACGATCCGATGCACGACCTGGTGGACGTTCTCCTGGGTGGGCAGGCCCGAGCCGATGTCGAGGAACTGGCGTATCCCCTGGCCGGCGAGCTCGGTCACCGCCCTGCGGAGGAAGGCGCGGTTGGCCTGGGCGATCATCCGCATACTCGGAACGACCTCGATGAACTTCTCGGCCGCCTCGCGGTCGGAGGCGAAGTTGTCCTTGCCTCCGAGGTAGTAGTCGTACATGCGGGCCACGCTCGGCACCGTGGGATCGACTCCCTGGGGCAGCTGCTCCTCGGGCACGGCGCTCTCCTTATGTCTGCTTGATCAGACTTAGTGGAGATGCTAGGGGATCATCGGCCCATGATGATCCCGGCTCAGGTATCACCGAGGAGTGAGGGGCGGACGTCGATGACCGTCATGCCGGCGGCCAGCGCGGAGTTCACTCCTTCGTCGGTGTCCTCGTAGGCGACGCAGGCGTGCGGGTCGACGTCCAGGAGCCGGGCGGCGAGCAGGTAGACGTCCGGGGCGGGCTTGCCGTGCCGCACGTCGTCCCTCGTCACCACGGCGTCGAAGAGCGGGCGAAGGCCGGTGACGCGCAGGGTCTCCTCCACCGCCTGGCGGGCCCCTCCCGAGGCCACCGCCATCGGCACCCGGCCCCGGTGGGCCTCGGCGATCGCGCTGACCTGGCGGTGCGGGGTGACGGTGTGGATCAGCCACTGGTAGGCGTCCAGCGCCGCCGCCCGGACCGCCGGGTAGTCCAGCTCCGCGCCGGTCTCGGTCTCCAGTTCGGCCAGCAGGCGGTCGCCGGACAGGCCGGTGCGGGCGCGGTACCAGGCCGGATCGAGCTCGACCTCCCAGCCGGCCAGCGCCGCCCGCCAGGCGTTCTCGTTGGCGGAGAGGGTGTCGGCGAGGGTGCCGTCACAGTCGAAGACGAGTGCGGCGTACGGCATGACGGGCTGAAGTCGCTGATCGAGCATGGTCGCCTAACGCGTGACGATGGATCCGGCCAACCCTACCGCGCGCCCTATCGGGCAAGCGTTTGACCAAATAAAACGATGATCCCCGGTGCCTTGACGCCGGGCGGAGTTAATAATAATTTTCACCCAATCGCTTAATAGGTGAAAGGAATGCCTGTGGCAGCAGGAGCCCTCGGGCGGATCCAGACCGAGACGCCCTCCCTGCCGGAGGCACTGCGCCGAGTCGGCGAGGCCATCTTGGCCGACCCGGCGGAGGCGGCCCGATCCACGATCATCACGCTCGCCGAGCGGAGCGGCAGCTCGCCCGCCACGGTCACCCGTTTCTGCCGGGTGTTCGGCTTCGCCGGGTACGCCGGGCTGCGGGTCGCGCTGGCGACCGAGAACGGGCGCGCCGCGCAGGCCAACTGGGACGCGGGGGTGGGCCACGAGATCGGCCCGACCGATCCGCTCGACGCGGCGATCGGCGTGATGGCCGCCGCCGACTCCCGGCTCATCCAGGAGACCGCGGCCCAGCTCGACGCGGAAACCGTCGCCAAGGTCGCCGACGCGATGGTCGCGGCGCGGCGGGTCCTGATCTTCGGGGTCTCCACCAGCGGGGCGGTGGCCTCCATGATGGGCGGACGGCTCCGCCGGATCCGGGTTCCCTGCTGGAGCCACGCCGACGCGCACGAGGCGCTCGCCGACGCCGCACTGCTCGCCGAGGGCGACGTCGCGATCGGGATCTCCCACCAGGGGCGCACCCGGGAGGTCCTGGAGTCGCTCGCCGAGGCCGGAGACCGGGGCGCGCTGACCGTCGCGGTGACCTCCTTCGCCCGGTCCTCGCTGGCCGAGCTGGCCGACCTGGTGCTGACCACCGCCAGCCGCGAGACCACCTTCAGACTGGGCGGCCTGGCGGCCGTCCACTCCCAGCTCTTCGTCCTCGACACCGTCTACGTCGCGGTCGCGCAACGCACCTACGAGCAGACCAACGAGGCGTTCGAGTTGACGATCCGGGCACTGGAGAGCCACCGCGTGGAGAGGAGCTGATCATGGACATCGGAGCCGGCGACTACGTTCATGAAGTGAAGGCCCTGATGGACGAGGTCGTCCAGACGCAGGGGACCGCGGTCAAGCAGGCGGCCGCGTTGATGATCGGATCGCTGCGGGACGGCGGGGTGATCCAGGCCTTCGGCTCGGGGCACTCCGAGGCGATCGCGATGGAGATCGCCGGGCGCGCGGGCGGGCTGGTCCCCACCAACCGGCTCGCGCTGCGCGACGTCGTCCTGTACGGCGGGGCGCCGGTGAGCGTCCTCGGAAACGGGGCCGAGCTGGAGCGCGACCCCACGATCGCCCAGAAGATCTACGACCTGGCCCCCGTCCAGCCACGGGACGTGTTCGTGCTGATTTCCAGCTCGGGGGTGAACGGCTCGGTGGTGGAGCTGGCCTCCATCGTCAAGGAGAAGGGGCACGACCTGATCGCCCTGACCTCCGTCCAGCACAGCACCGCGATGACCTCCCGCCACCCCTCGGGCCGCAAGTTGTTCGACCTCGCCGACGTCGTGCTCGACAACGGCGCCCCGTACGGCGACGCGGTCCTCCCGCTCCCGGACGGCGGCGTGTTCGGCGCGGTCTCCACGATCACCTCGGCGCTGCTGGCGCAGATGGTCGTGGCCGAGGTGGTGCGCGGCCTGATCGAGGAGGGCCAGGCACCGCCGATCTACCGGTCCGCCAACGTGATCGGCGGCGACGAGCACAACCGGGCTCTCGAGAGCCGCTATGCCGGAAGGATCCGGCGAGGTGCCTAACCACCCCTCCAGGAGGAAGCATGACCCAGTTATCCAGGCGTGAGCTCCTGCGCAGTGCGGTCCTGGCCGGGGTCGCCCTGCCGGTCCTGTCCGCGTGTGCCAGTCCAGTAAGCAATGGTGGTGCCTCCTCGGCTCCCGCCGCCGGTGCCACCAGCGCGGCCAACCCGCTCGGGTTCGCCGCGGACAAACCCCTGGAGATCTGGGTCTTCGACGGCGGCTTCGGCGACGGTTACGCCAAGGACATCCACGAGCCGCTGATCAAGGCGAAGCACCCCACGCTGGAGATCAAGCACAACGCGACGAAGGAGATCGCCAAGACCCTCCAGCCGCGCTTCGCCGGCGGCAACCCGCCGGAGTTCATCAACAACTCGGGCGCCAACGCGATGGACTTCGGCGCACTGGTCCAGGACGGCCAGCTCGCCGATCTCACGCCCCTGTACGACGCGCCGAGCTGGGACGATCCCGCCGTCAAGGTGCGCGACACGATCGACCCCGCCGCCATCGCGTTCGGCAGTTACGACGGCAAGCCGTACGTCCTCAACTACGCCAACACCGTCTGGGGCATCTGGTACTCGCAGAAGCTCTTCGACGACGAGGGCTGGCAGGTCCCCAAGACCTGGGCCGAGTTCACGGCCCTGTGCGAGACCATTAAGAAGGCGGGCAAGACGGCGCCGTTCACCTACGCGGGCAAGCACCCGTTCTACATCTACGAGGCCATCCTGACGCTCGCCGCGAAGATCGGCGGCAAGGACGTGCTGAAGAACATCGACAACCTGGAAGACGGCGCCTGGAAGGCCGAGCCGGTCAAGCAGGCCGCGACGGCCTTCGCCGAGCTCGGCGCCAAATACCTGCTCCAGGGCACAGCGGGCCTCGACCACATCCAGACGCAGACCGCGCACAACAAGGGGCAGGTCGCCATGCTGCCCTGCGGCTCCTGGCTGGAGAACGAGCAGAAGGACTCCACCCCGGCCGACTTCGGCTACGCGGTGTTCCCTCTGCCGGACTTCGGCCCCTCCGACGCCCTGCCGTACGGCACCATGCACATCCAGCCGGGCGAGGAGTACATCGTGCCGGCCAAGTCGGGCAACCCCCGGGCGGGTCTGGAGTACATGCGGGCGATGCTCTCCAAGGAGGGCGCCGGCAAGTTCATGGAGCTGGTCTCCACGCTCACCGTCGTCAAGGGCGCCGGGGAGGGCCAGACGCTCAAGCCGGGCCTGAAGAGCGCCTCGACCGCCCTGACCGCGGCGGGCGACAACGCCGTCTGGTTCCTGTTCCGCAAGTGGTACGTCGACATGCACGACGAGGTGGCCGCCGCGTCCGGGCAGCTGATGAGCGGCAAGCTGACCGTCGACGAGTGGATGGAGCGCGCGCAGAAGAAGGCTGACTCGATCAAGAGCGACTCCTCGGTGAAGAAGTTCACGAGGTGACGGCGGCGCGCCGTGCGTACGGGAGGTTCACGAGGCGACGACGATGCACCACGCGTGCCGAGGTTCATGTGGTGACGGCGGCGCATGACGCGTACCGGGGAGGTTCATGCGGTGACGGCGAGCGGGAGGTTCACGAGGTGACGGCGACGTGCCGCGCGGGCGGATCGGACGAGGAACGGTAACCCACCGATGAACTACGGCAGGATGCGGTTCGTCACCGGGTTCCTCGCGATCCCGGTGGCGCTCTACGTGATCTACGTGATCGCCCCCTACGCGCAGGCCTTCTACATCGCGTTCACCGACTGGCGCGGGGTGAGCGCCAGCCCGCGGTTCGTGGGAACGGAGAACTTCCGGAGGCTCGCCGGCGACGGGATCTTCTGGGAGGCCGTCGGTCACAACCTGCTCCTGCTGATCCTGATGCCGCTGCTCACCCTCGTGATCGCGCTCTTCTTCGCCTTCCTGCTCAACGCGGGCGGGCGGGGCGGCACCGGGGGCATCTGGGGGTCGAAGTTCTACCGGGTGGTGTTCTTCTTCCCCCAGGTGCTGGCCATCGCGGTGGTCGCCGTCCTGTTCCAGCAGGTGTTCAGGCCCGACAGGAGCGGCATGCTCAACGCGCCGCTGATCGCCCTCGGGCTTGAGCCGGTCGGCTTCCTGTCCGACACCGACATCGCGTTCTGGTCGATTCTCGGCGTGCTGGTCTGGCAGGCGGTCGGGTTCTACGTGGTGCTCTTCTCGGCGGGCATCGCCTCCATCCCGCGTGACATGTTCGAGGCGGCGGCGATCGACGGCGCCGGGGGAGCGCAGCTGTTCTTCCGGATCACGCTGCCCCTGCTCTGGGACACCATCCAGGTCGGCTGGGTCTATCTCGGCATCGCCGCGCTGGATGTCTTCGCCGTCGTGTGGGTGATGACGGCGGAGCAGGGCGGTCCCGACCACTCCACGACGGTGATGGCGGCGGAGATCTACCGCAACGCCTTCCAGTACTTCAAGTTCGGCTACGCCTCCGCGATGGGCGTGGTGCTGTTCTTCTTCACCATCGGGTTCGCGGCGCTGGCCCTGCGCCTGTCGCGGCGTGAACGAATCGAGTTCTAGTGGCAGAGGCGGCGATTTCCCGGAGCCGGGCACATGTCCGAGAGGAGCGCAGGAAGCGGCTGGGACCGCTGTCGATCCTGACCCACCTCGCGCTGCTGATCTGGACGGTCCTGGTGGCGGTGCCGATCGTGTGGACCTTCCTCGCGTCGGTGAAGAGCGAGGACGAGATCTTCGGCAACGCTTGGTCGCTGCCGGCCTCCCTCCGCTTCGACAACTGGGCCCGCGCCTGGGAGCAGGCGCACATCGGCCAGTACATGGTGAACAGCGTCATCGTCGTGGCCTTCAGCACGTTCGGCACGATGTTGTTCGGCTCGATGGCCGCCTACGTGCTGGCCCGCTACAGGTTCCGCGGCAATCGCGCGATCTATCTGCTGTTCGTCTCCGGCCTGGCCTTTCCCGTCTACCTGGCGCTGACCCCGCTGTTCTTCGTCGTGCAGAACATGGGGACGATCCCGCTGATCGGCCAGTTCATCGGCCTGAACACGCGCGGCGGGCTGATCCTGGTCTACATCGCCTACTCGCTGCCCTTCACCGTCTTCTTCCTGGCCGCGTTCTTCCGGACGCTGCCGGGGGCGGTGGCCGAGGCGGCCTTCGTGGACGGGGCCTCGCACGCGCGGGTGTTCTTCCAGATCATGCTGCCGATGGCCAAGCCGGGCATCGTCAGCGTGACTATCTTCAACGTGCTCGGCCAGTGGAACCAGTACCAGCTCCCGCTCGTCCTGCTGACCTCCGACAGGGAGAAATGGGTGCTCACCCAGGGCATCGCCGACATCTCCACCGCCGCGGGCTACGACGCCGACTGGTCGGCCCTGTTCGCCGCGCTCAGCATGGCCATCCTTCCGATGCTGATCGTTTACACGCTCTTCCAGAGTCAGATCCAGAAGGGTCTGACCGCGGGGGCGCTCAAGTGACCCTGATCTCCTTAAGGGTCGTTTAAGGAGATCATCATTGGTGGTTAAGGGGGAATGGGTTGACTGGTGAGGCGTGTTGGCGGTTAGGTTAGTTAGGAAAGCTTCCTAACGAGCGGGCGAGTTCCTCGCCTCCGGTCGTTCCTCCACACCTCTTAATGGAGAGACACGTGCCCATCTCGTCAGATCCCCGCACCAGCCGCCGCGCCCTGCGTCTCCTCGCCTCCGCCGCGGCCGTCGTCCCGGTCCTGGCCTCCTTCGCCGGTGCCGGACACGCGGCCACGCAGCCGTTCTCGCCGGCCGCGAAGGTGTCGTCGGTGTCCGCGGCCGCCGCGGTCGATCTCACCGACCCGCGCAAGAAGGACATCGCGATGCAGCTGGTGTCCAGCGCGGAGAACTCCACCCTCGACTGGAAGGCGCAGTACAAGTACATCGAGGACATCGGCGACGGCCGCGGCTACACCGCCGGGATCATCGGCTTCTGCTCCGGTACGGGCGACATGCTCGACCTCGTCGAGCTCTACGCCGCGCGCAAGCCCGGAAACGTGCTCGCCAAGTATCTGCCCGCCCTGCGCAAGGTCGACGGCACCGACTCGCACACCGGCCTGGGCTCGAACTACACCAAGGACTGGGCCACCGCCGCCAAGGACACGGTCTTCCAGCAGGCACAGAACGACGAGCGCGACCGGGTCTACTTCAACCCGGCGGTCAAGCAGGCCAAGCTGGACGGCCTGCGCGCCCTCGGGCAGTTCGCCTACTACGACGCCATCGTCATGCACGGCGGCGGGAACGACCCGCAGGGCTTCGGCGCGATCCGCAAGAACGCCCTGAAGAAGGCCAAGCCGCCGGCGCAGGGCGGCGACGAGGTGAAGTATCTGAACGCGTTCCTCGACGCGCGCAAGGTCGCCATGAGGGCCGAGGAGGCCCACGAGGACACCAGCCGGGTCGACACCGCACAGCGGGTCTTCCTCAACAACGGCAACCTCGACCTGAACACCCCGCTGTCCTGGAAGGTCTACGGAGACCCCTTCAAGATCAGCTAGTCGAGCTCCCCCGGCGAGTGGGCCGAGACTCGCTCGCCGGGATGTTTCTGAGGGCCTCGCGACGGCTCAGACCGGTGATGCCCATGTGGTCGACGTAGTGGACGACCTCGCCGGGATTCGTCTTGGCGTATTCGCGCAGGGCCCAGCCGATCGCCTTGCGGGCGAAGAAGTTGTTGTCGGACAGGCTCGGCTCGATGCAGGCGTAGAGCAGGCCGGTGTCGGTGGCGGCCTTGAACCTGTTCTGGGACAGGATGGCCGTGCGGCGCTTCCAGAGATCGTCGCCGCGGGCCCAGTCCAGCATGAGCGAGCGCATGGTGTCGGGAAAGGCGGCCAGAAGGCCGCCGACACGGTGAACGGCGAGATCGTCGACGTAATCCCACCAGGCTCCGCTGACGATCATCTCTTCGTACATCGGAAGCGCGTAGAGCGTCTGGAAACCCCGGTACGGCCGGAAGCCGGTCAGCTCGATCGCCGCGTAGCGCTCCTCGCGGTATTCGGCCTCCCGCCACAGGGTCAGGGTCGCCTTGCGCCATTCGGGCGCCGTCTCGATGGGGTGCTCGAGGAAGGCCCTCTTCAGGGCGGCGCGGCGCGGCATGGCCTGTGCCCCGAGGAACGGCATCTCGGACTTCATGTAGGCCTGCATGACCTGTGCCTTGGCGGGATCGGCGGCGTCGGCGAGCGCCATTCGCACAGCCTTCTGGAGAGGCGTCATCCGCGGTGGCTGCTCCGCTCGCCGGTCGCCACGCCGTCGAACAGGACCGTGATGTAGTGCTCGGCGAGGCCGGCGGTGTTGAGGCGGCCACCCGGGCGGAACCAGCGCACCGCCACCCAGATGGTGTCGCGGATCATGCGGTAGGTGAGCTTGGGGTCGACGTCGGCGCGGAGCTGGCCGGCGGCCTGGCCGAGCTTGATCTGCTCGACCCACATGCGCTCGACCTCGTCCTCGGCCCGGACCAGATAGTCGAAGCGGTCGCCGGGCAGGGAGCGCAGGTAACTCCAGTCGTTCTGCATGACCGTGATCGCCGCGCGGTGTGGTTCGAGCGTGCTGAACCCGATGCGCACCATTTCTGAAAGAATCGTGCGGGGGTCGCCGTCCTGCTCCAGGGCGACGCGGTAGCGGCCGACGAGGTCGTCGAGGAAGGTGGTCAGCACCTCGTCGACGATCGTCTCCTTGGAGTCGAAGTGGTGATACAGGCTTCCGGACAGAATGCCCGCCTCCTCCGCGATCTCGCGGACGGTGGTCGCCTGGAAGCCTTTCCGGGCGAAGAGCTCGGCGGCGAGCTTGACGAGGTGGTCGCGGCGCTCGGAGGCCGGGCCGGATGAGGCCGCGCGTTTCGTCGTGCCCTGGCGCTTGACCGGGGTCGCGGTCGCGCCGGAGTTCTTTCGCGTGTTCACGTCCTCCATTATGAGCCCTTGCGCAATCGCTTGTTCACATAAACGCGCCAGCTCATCCCCGCCTTTGCTTGCAACCAAGCGCTTGCTAAGCGTGCCGCGAGGCCGGAGGCGGGGACGGTGCGGAGCTCCTCAGCGGGAGGACCGTCTGCCGCGGGCGGTGCGGAGGCGGTGGAGGTCGAGGATCGGCTGCAGGAGCCAGAGCCAGATGGCGACCAGGGCCACCGCGCCGCTGAAGATCACAGCGGCGAGGTCGTTGATGACGACGTCGACGACCAGCGCGATCGCGCTGGCCATGGACACCATCAGGAAGACCAGGCCGACGATGCCGATCCGGTTGGCCCGGCGGAGCATCATTTCCTTCAGCGAGGTCCGGAACAGCAGGCGGTGCTGGGCCGCGGGGGCGATGAAGCACACCGAGGCCACGGCGCCGCTGAGCAGCGCGACGAAGAACAACCGGTAGCCCAGCGTGCCCACCTCGGAGAATCTCTGCTGGAACGGCAGAATGAGCAGGAAGGCGAACAGCACCTGGATCCCGGTGGTGGAGACGCGTAGTTCCTGCAGGAGCTCGATCAGCTCCCGGTCGACGCGTTCCTTCTCGCTCTCGCCGGGTTCGGATCTCTCGAGTTCAGGGTTGCGACTGTCCAACTGACTCACCTGGGACCCATTTTATAGCTGTATACGGCTATTAACTTCCTGCCGGCTTGAGCTTTACGCGACGATCGCATGACCTGGATGGTCTTGCCTTCGCCGTGGGAAACCGACCGGGGGAGGCCGGGATCCGGGTGGGCCCGGCCCAGGCGCCCCGGTGGACGATCCGGTTCGCGACCACGCCGCGGAAGCAGCTGCGGAGGCATCGGAGGGCGGCGGTCCCGTGTCCCCGCCCCTCCCGAGGGGCACCCGTGATCTGCAGGCGCGTGGTCGAAGGCCCGTGGTCAGCCCACTAGCAATTAGGAAAGTTTCCTATTAGATTTGCGCCCAAGCCTTTGGGAGCGCTTCCTCCGGAGGTGCCGAACAACATGTTGTCCGCGCGTCTTCGGCATGAGATGCCGACCGGCCGTGAGGCGGAGGAGGGTGCATGAAGCGCGGCCAAGAGCTGCTTCGTCTGGCGGAGACGGTTGTTCTCCCGGGGTTCGTGGGAAAGACACCGCCCGACTGGATCCGCCGGCGTCTGGCCGACGGAATGAGCGGTGTGGTGCTCTTCTCCAGGAACATCGCGACCCCTTCCCAGGTCGCCGACCTCACGGCGGCGCTCCGCGCGGAGAACCCGCAGGTCCTCGTCGGCATCGACGAGGAGTCGGGTGAGGTCACGCGGCTGGAGGCCGCCGCGGGAAGCACCCGGCCGGGCAGCTTCGCCCTCGGCGTGGTGGACGACCTCGAACTCACCGAGGAGATCGCCCGGGACCTCGGCCACGACCTCGCGCTGGCGGGGATCAACCTCAACTTCGCACCCTCGGCCGACGTCAACTCCAATCCGGATAACCCGGTCATCGGCCTGCGCGCCTTCGGGGCCGACGCCGACCTGGTCTCCCGGCACACCGCGGCCTGGATCCGGGGCCTGCAGTCCGCCGGCGTCGCCGCCTGCGCCAAGCACTTCCCCGGGCACGGCGACACCTCCGTCGACTCCCACCACGGCGTCCCGCTGGTCGCCGCCACCGTCGAGGAACTCCACGAGGTGGCGCTGCGACCCTTCCGCGCGGCGATCGCCGAGGGCGTGCGCATGGTCATGACCGGACACCTTCTGGTCTCCGCCCTCGACGCCGAGATGCCCGCCACGCTCAGCCGCCGGGTGCTGCACGATCTGCTCAGGGTCGAGCTGGGTTTCGAGGGGGTCATCGTCACCGACGGCATCGAGATGGCGGCCGTCTCCGGCCCCTACGGCATCGGCGGGGCCTCGGCGCGGGCCATCGCGGCGGGCGCCGACGCGATCTGCGTGGGTGGCGAGCACGCCGAGGAGCACACCGCGATCGAGGTCCGCGACGCGCTCGTGGACGCCGTGACCGAGGGATGGCTTCCGGAGGAGCGGCTGGCCGACGCCGCTCAGAGGGTCTGCGAGCTCGCCCTCTGGAGCGCGTCCGCCGCACACCGGCCCCCCGTGCCCGCTCGCCCCGGCGACGTCGCGATCGGTCTGGCCGCGGCCCGCCGCGCACTGCGGATCACCCGCCGCTCGGCGGACGTGGTCCTTCCCCTGCTCGCCCCTCCCCACGTGGTCGAACTGGCCCCCGAGATGAACCTCGCCATCGAGAAAGGCACCCCCTGGGGCGTCGGCGAGCCGCTCGGCAAGCTCCTGCCCGGTACCACGGTGACCCGGCTGGGCGCCTCGGCCGCCACCGGGAGCGCGATCGAGGCGGCGCTCGCGGCCGCGGCCGACCGTCCCCTGGTCATCGTCGTTCGCGACGCCCACCGGCACCCGTGGCAGACGAGCGCGCTGAGCCACCTGCTGGCCGCCCGCCCGGACGCCATCGTGGTCGAGATGGGGCTGCCGGGCCGTTCGGACCTCGGCGCGGTTCACATCGCCACCCACGGGGCCTCCCGCGTCTGCGGTCAGGCCGCCGCCGAGATCCTCGCCGGCGACACCCAGCCCTGACCTCGTCACGGTCCCTGTCCCTGTCTCCGTTCCCGCTCCGTCCCGTCCTCGTCCCGCCCCCATCCCTGTCCGACCTCGACCTCACGCCCTGCCCGCCCTGACCGGACTCTGCCCCCGTCACCGCTTCGCCTCCTCATCGAGAAGGGCGTCGCACATCCGGATCAGCGGCGGGAGCCGTACGTCCGAGTCATCGTGACGAGATTTCGCCCGGCGGCGGATCGCATCTGGACATGACAGGTGAACAGCCGGGAAACTCTGCATGATCACGGCGAAAGGGACCTTGTCATGAGCGGAATCTGCGACGGGCGTGTAGTGATCGTGACCGGGGCCGGGCGGGGCATCGGGCGGGAACACGCGCTGGAGTTCGCCCGGCAGGGGGCGAAGGTCGTGGTCAACGACCTCGGCACCGGGCGGGAGGGCTCCGGGCGGTCCGGCGGCCCCGCGCTGGAGGTGGTCGAGGAGATCCGCGACCTGGGCGGCCAGGCGGTGGCCAACAGCGACGACGCCGCCGACTGGGGTGGTGCGGCGCGACTGGTCAAGATGGCGCTGAGCGCCTACGGGCGGCTCGACGTGCTGGTGAACAACGCCGGATTCGCCCGCGACCGGATGCTGGTCGAGATGACCGAGCAGGAGTGGGACGACGTGATCCGGGTGCACCTCAAGGGACACTTCCTGCCGCTGCGCCACGCCGGGGCGCACTGGCGGGAACGGTCGAGGGCGGGCCAGGCCGTGGACGCGCGAGTGATCAACACCTCCTCCGGGGCCGGACTGTTCGGCGGCGTCGGCCAGGGCAACCACTCCGCGGCCACGGCGGGTATCGCGGCACTCACCCAGGTGGCCGCCGCCGAGCTCGGCCACTACGGCGTCACGGTGAACGCGATCGTCCCGGCCGCGCGCACCCGGATGACCGAGGAGGCCCTCGCCGCCGCGATGCCCGGAAGCGGGTTCGACGCCATGGACCCGGCCAACGTGGCACCGCTGGTCGCCTGGCTGGGTTCGGCCGAGTCCGCCCACGTCACGGGACGGGTGTTCGAGGTCGAGGGCGGGGCCGTCTCCCTCGCGGACGGCTGGCGGCACGGGCCCCGCGTCGACGGTGGAGCCCGCTGGGAGCCGGCCGAGGTCGGCGACGCGGTCGCGAAACTCCTCGTCGACGCCGCCGAGCCGGAGCCCGTCCGAGGGACGTAGCGGCGGATCGGCCCGGGCCGTCGCGAGCGGCGGGCCGGGATCCGGGCGCCGGAGGCGGCAGGCTCGCCGTAACCCGCTCCGGCGGCGCCCCGGGTGCCGGAGGCGACGGGCGGGAGCGGTGGCTCATCGACGTCCTGGAAGACCGTCGGACCGCGATTCCGTGCCTGCCGTGGACGGCAGGGGCGGCGGTGTACGACGCCGGCACGGTGAGCATGCAGAATACTGTGGGACCATTCCATGCCATGCGCGTATACCTGGGATTAATCGCAAAGCGGGCCGGTTCCGGTGTTCCGGAAGCGCTGGTGACAAAGGCCAGGAATTCCATCGGAGAAGTGTTTCCGGTGCCGGCGGATACCGTGACCTCCGCCATCTGGCGAGGGCCGGACGCGGTTCTGCTGGCCTGGTCCAACGAGGGTGACGCGCATCGGAACCCCGGATTGCTCCTTGAGGCGAACGGGCATGCCGTCGGCGTGAACGGCTATCTGGCCGATCCCGCCGACGGGGCGAGACTGCTCGCCGGAGACCACGCGGACACGCTCGGAGGCTGCTTCGCCGCGTTCCGTGCCGGGGCCGGTGAGTTGTCCGCGATGACAACCGTCACCCGGGCCTGTCCCGTCTTCTACGCGGAGAGCGACGAGATCCACGCCGTCGGCAGCCGGGCGCTCCAGGTTCATCTGGTCACGCGTGAGGGCGTCCGATGGAACGCGCTCGGGCTCCAGTCCATGATCCGTCAGGGCTATTTTCTGTCCGACGAGACGCCGTTCGAAGGTGTCTCGGCGCTGCCACCCTCATCTGAGCTGCTGGTACGGAACGGAATCCGGGTCGTCAAGACGGAGGCGCTGCCGCGGGCGGAGGCCGTACCGGGTGACGCTCGCCTGAAGCGCGCCGCGGTCGAGGCGCTCGCGGGCGCGCTGCTCGCAGCCGTCGAACCGGTGCGGAACGCGTCGGAACCGGTCAACCTGGCGCTCACCGGAGGACGGGACAGCAGGTTGATGGCGGCGCTGCTGCACGCCGCGCGGATCCCGTTCAGGGCGACCACCAACGGTCTGGACGATCACCCCGATGTGATCATCGCGCGGCAGATCGCCCGATCCCTGCGGATCGAACATACGGTGATCGCGCCGAAGCAGACCGAGAAGAAAGACGCGATCCTGGTCGACCATCCGCTAATGCGGACCCTGGAGACCTTGCGCACCTGCGAAGGAATGACTTCGGCATACGAGTCGATTGTTGGTTATCTGCCGTACAGCCCGAAGCCGACGATGAATGGGCAGAGCGGGGAGATTCTTAGGGGAGGATTTCTCTACAGTCAGGGAAATCTGGCACCAAAAGCGCTGACCCGGCGAGTGGACGCGTTTTTTCTCAAGGACGACGCGCTGTTCACCGACGAGGCCAACGCGCACGCGCGGGAACTGGCCGCTCCGTGGCAGGCGATGGACCAGTGCGGGGCACTCGACCACCTGTACGTCACGCACCGGGTGGGGCGCTGGCACGCGAGCGCCCGGGCGGGCTCCCTCCGCCGAGGCGATCCCGTGCAGCCGTTCCTCGACAACCGGGTGGTCCGGGTGGCGCTGGGGCTCGATCCGCTGTGGCGGCACTCGGAGGAGGTCGTTCACGACCTCATCGGCACGCTCGCCCCCAAGCTTCGCGGGCTTCCGCTCGAAGGCGGTCCCTGGCGGTTTCGCAAGGATCTCCCGCCCACCTTCGCGCAGCGTCTCCGGTCACGGATCAGGCCGGTTCCCGAGGCCGTCGCGAAGAAGGGCGGAGGCTGGAACTGGCGCACGTCACCGGGGCCGGTGCTGTCCGCCGTACTGAGAGACGGCATCGATCCGGACGTGCTGTCCGCCATCGTGCGCCCCGACGCCGTGAAGACGATGCTGGACGCTCCCGAGCTGAAACAGCCCGCCCTCGCCTGGAACCTGTACACCGTGAGCGCCATGCTCAACGGCCTCAACCTGGACGGCGAGCCGGTGGCACTCGAACCGATCCGCGTGACCGTCCCGAACGGCACGGGGTGATCGGACCTCTCGACTCCGACGGTCATGGGCGCGGCGTTTATTGACTCGACCGTCGCGGGCGCACGCCTCTACCATCGCGAGGGCTTATTTGAGAGGAATCTTCACATCATGAACCTGATCGGCGAGCAAGAGATCCGCGAATCCTTCGTCAACTGTTCCAAGGGCGAGGCTCGCAGGCTCAACCTGCCCAGGGACCTGTCCGAGCTCCACTGGGAGGACCTTGACTTCCTGGGCTGGTGCGACCCGGGCGCACCGGACCGCGGCTACGTGGTCGTCGAGCGGAACGGCGAACTCGTCGGCGTCACGCTGCGTCTCGCGCAGGGGACGCGCAGGGGCTTCACCAAGAGCACCATCTGCTCCGTCTGCGTGACGCCCCACGCCGGAAACGGGGTCACCCTGTTCACCGCGTCCAGAGTCGGCGCGGCGGGTCGCCAGGGCAACACGGTCGGCACCTACATGTGCGCCGACCTAGCCTGCTCGCTCTACGTCCGGGGCAAGAAGCAGACCGGGTACGGCATGCGGTTCGAGGAGACGCTCACGGTGGAGGAGCGGATCGCCCGCGCCACCGTCAACCTGGAGGGCTTCCTGGACAAGGTCCTGGAGGACAACGTCGGTTCCGCGGCGCTCTGAGCCGCGGCGGCGAAGATGTCGCGTGAGGCGCCTCAGGGCGGGAAGCGCGCTGTGGGTAAGGTCGCTGGTGTCTTGTTGGTACTGACATCGGGGGATATCTCGTGGGCATCTCTGCGGCGTATGTGACTTTCGCGGACGAGGAAGGGTTCGACGACGAGAAGGAGATCGTCATCGAGGCCTGGGCCGACACCGGGATCACCGGGCACATCGTGCGCTGGGACGATCCGGAGGTGGACTGGGCCGCGTTCGACGTCGTCGTGGTCCGCACCCCCTGGGACTACGTGCTCCGGCGGGCGGAGTTCGTCTCCTGGGCCCACCGCGTCGAATCCGTCACCCGGCTGCTCAACCCGGCCGCCGTGCTGGAGCGCAACACCGACAAGACCTACCTGCGGGACCTGGAAGCACCGACCATCCCCACCTACTGGGTCGCGCCGGGCGAGGCCGTGGACTTCCCGGTCCTCGACGAGTATGTGGTCAAGCCCGCGATCTCGGCGGGGGCCCGCGGCGCGATCAGGACCGGCGACCGGAAGAAGGCCGAGGCCCACGCGGCCCGGCTGGTCGCCGAAGGCCAGACCGCGATGATCCAGCCCTACCTCGACATGGTCGAGGCCGAGGGGGAGACCTCGCTGCTCTACTTCGGCGGCCGGTTCAGCCATGCCGTACGGCGTGGTCCGATGCTGGCCGCGAACGTCACCGGGCCGGATGGGGAGAACGTCCACGCCGAGCTCCGAACCCCCGACCCCGACCAGCTCGCCCTCGCCGAGCGGGTTCTCGGCGAGTTTCCCGACGTGCTCTACGCCCGCGTGGACCTGGTCCGCCTCGCGGACGGCGCCCCCGTCCTCATCGAGCTGGAGCTCACCGAGCCCTACCTGTTCCTGCGGTACGCGCCCGAGGGGGCGGCCAATCTCGCCCGCGCGCTGGCCGAGGTCGCGGCGGGCGGCCGCATCTGACCGCGTCCGATCGAAAAGTGCTCCTGGGCGGGCGGCTCCGACCTGGACGTGGACCAAAAGGGGCCATCCGGGCCCGTGGGCGGGCGGCACCGGCCTAGCCGTGGGCGGAGATGCCGCCGTCCACCGGGATGATCGCCCCGGTCAGGTAGGCGCCGGCCCGCGAGGCCAGGAAGATCGCGGCGCCGGCCATGTCCTCGGGGCTGCCGATCCGGCCGAGCGGCACGTGCGACTCGATCGCCGAGCGCGTCGCGGGATCGTCGAGCGCGAAGGCCATCATCTTGGACTCGAACGGCCCCGGCGCGATGGCGTTGACCGTGATCGACTCCCTGGCGAGCCGCTGGGACAGGTGCCGGGTGAGCATGTGCACGGCCGCCTTGGCCGCCGAGTAGGCGTAGTTCTCCAGGGAGGGGACCCGGATGCCGTCGATCGACCCAATGTTGATCACCCTGGCCGGGTCGCCGGGGCTCGCCGCGGCGCGAAGCAGCGGCAGGAACCGCTGGGTCAGGTAGAAAACGCCCTTGACGTTGATTCCCCAGAGTTTGTCGAAGGCCTGCTCCGGATACTCCTCCAGCGGCGCGCCCCAGGTCGCCCCGGCATTGTTGACCAGCACGTCCAGCCGGGACTCCCGGGCCGAGACGGCCTCGAAGAGCGTGGAGACGCCATCCTCGGTGGACAGGTCGGCGGGTACGGCGACGCAACCCAGCTCGGCGGCGGTCTTCTCGACCTCGGCCGCCTTCCGCGAGGAGATGTACACCGTGGCCCCCGCGTCGACGAACCCGGCCGCGATCATCCGGCCGATCCCGCGCGAGCCGCCGGTGACGACGACGGTTTTGCCTTCCACCGAAAACAGAGTCATGTTCTGTAGCATGCCGTACCCCGATTGCTCCGTCCATACCAACCGGTTGGTTCCGCGACCTCGGAAGATGAGCATTATTTGTGCCGCGGTGAGTTGAAAAAATATATCGCGAGATGAAACAAGAGTGAAACAATCTTCCATCTGTCGTTGACAGCCGGTTCTCTATGGTGTGCCTTCGTCTACAACGATTCACGGATGCGAAGGTGGGGCGGACGATGACGAGAGTGGGCGCGCGCCTGGCGGCGCTGGGCCTGACGCTGCTGCTGGTGGCGTTGCCCGCCGCTCAGGCGCAGGCCGCACAGCGAGCACGGACCGCGCAGCAGGTGCCGCGGGCCGAGCAGTCGCAGGCCGTACGGCAGGCACAGGCCGGGCAGGCGAAGATCGGGCAGGCACAGACCGGGCAAGCGCAGACCGGGCAGGAGCGAGCCGTGGGGCAGGCGCGGGCCGCGCGGGATCCCCAGGGGGGCAAGAAGATCGTCCGGCTGGGTGTGACGCAGTCCGTGGACTCGATGAACCCGTTCCTGGCCGTCCGCCTGGTCTCCTCCTCGATCCACCGGTGGATGTACGGGTATCTCACGGTCCCCGACTCCAAGACCCTGAAGCCGAGCCCCGACCTGGCCGAGTCGTGGGAGACCTCGGACGACAAGCTGACCTGGACCTTCAAGATCCGTGATGCCAAGTGGTCCGACGGCAAGCCCGTCACCGCCCAGGACGCCGTGTGGACCTTCAACACGATCATGACCGTCGACGCGGCCAAGCAGGCCAACGGCCCGGCGGTGGAGAACTTCGAGAGCGTCACGGCGACCGACGACCGGACCCTGGTCATCAAGACCAAGAAGCCGCAGGCCTCGATGCTGGAGAACCCGATCCCGATCATGCCCAAGCACGTCTGGGAGGGCGTCGGCGACATCGGCGCGTTCGAGAACGACAGGTATCCGGTGGTCGGCAGCGGCCCGTACATCGTGGTCGAACATCGCAAAGACGCCTACGTCAAGCTGAAGGCCAACCCCGGCTACTGGCGCGGCGCCCCCAAGATCGACGAGCTGCACGTCATCTTCTACCAGAACCCCGAGGCCGCCAACGCGGGCCTGAAGAAGGGCGACATCGACCTGATCGGCCGGCTGAACGCCCCGCAGTTCGAGGCGCTGGCGGGCGACCCCAACATCGTGCAGTGGAACACCCCCGGCCGCAGGGCCGCCTACCTACAGCTGAACCACGGCGCGCAGACGATCGACAACAAGCCGGTCGGCGACGGTCACCCCGCCCTGAAGGACCCGAGGGTACGGCAGGCCATCCACTACGCGATCGACAAGCAGGCCCTGGTCGACCAGGTGCAGAACGGTCTCGCCACACCGGCCGACGGCTCCATCGTGCCGCCGATGTATCAGGAGTTCTTCTGGAAGGCCGAGGGCGCCGACCTCGTCACCCACGACGCCGCGAAGGCCAACCAGATTCTCGACGACGCCGGCTACGCGAAGGGCTCCGACGGGATCCGGATGATGCCCGACGGCAAGCGCAAGCTGGAGATGCGCTTCAGCATCCACACGGACACGCCCGTCGAGGACAAGCTCGCGCAGTTCCTGACCGGCTGGTTCAAGGACATCGGCATCGCGCTCTCGACGAAGAAGCTCGACTCCAACAAGTTCACCGAGGAGACCGGGTTCACCGGACTTTTCGACATCGCGATCAGCGGCTGGTCGGTCAACCCCGACCCCGAGGAGGTCCTGGCCACCCACCTGTGCAGCCGCAGGCCCACGGCGAGCGGCGAGGGCGGCGGCACCGAGTCGTTCTACTGCGACCCCGAATACGAGAGGCTCTACCAGCAGCAGCTGAGCGAGCTCGACCGGCCCAAGCGGGTCGAGCTCATCAAGCAGATGCAGAAGCGCCTCTACACCGACGCCCCGGTCATCGCCCTCTACTACCCGAACAACCTCGAGGGCTACCGCAAGGACCGGATCGCCGCCATCACCCCGATCCCCGAGGACAAGGGCATCCTGTACGGCGGAAGCGGCTACTGGCCCGTCTACTCCCTGCAGGCGGCGGCCCTCCCGGCCGGTCCGGCCGACGACGGCTCCAGCACCGGCCTCATCGTGGGCGCCGTCGCGGTCGTCGCGGTCCTGGCCGCGGGAGGCTTCCTCCTCACCAGGCGGCGTCGTTCCGTGGCGGACGAGCGGGAGTGACACCTCGATGACAGCGCCTTCCGAGGTCGATCCCGGTACCCCGTTCGACGTCGAGCCCGCCGGACCGGCGGGTCCCGGCGGGGAGCGGGGCGCCCGCCGGACGGTGCTGCGCTACGCGCTGGCGAAGGCCGGTGGGGCGGTGCTCAGCATCGGGATGGTCATCGTCGCGACGTTCTTCCTGTTCCGGCTCATCCCCGGCGATCCCGCGATCGCCTACACGCGTGACGTGCCGCTCGACCCCGCACAGCTCGACCGGCTGCGCCACCAGATGGGACTCGACAAGCCCCTGATGCAGCAGTTCCTCGACTTCGTGGGACGGACCCTCACGCTGGACCTCGGCACGTCCTACGAGTACAAGCGCCCGGTCGCCGATCTCATCGCGGAGAGGGTGGGCCCCACCCTGGTGCTCGTGGGCACCGGACTGGTCATCGCGGTCAGCCTGGGCCTGTGGCAGGGCACCAGGGCCGCGTGGAAGCACGGCAGCCGGTTCGACCGCTTCTCCACCGGTCTCTCGCTCGTCCTGTGGTCGGTGCCGACGTTCTGGCTGGGGCTGCTGCTCCTCATGGTCTTCGCGGCCGGGGTGGGACCGATACCGGGGATCTTCCCCACCCGGGGCATGGAGGACGTCGACGCGCCCGACGGGCCGCTGTACCTCCTCCACGTCGCACACCATCTGGTGCTGCCGTGTCTCACCCTGGTCGCCGTGGTCTACGCCCAGTACTTGCTCGTCATGCGCTCCTCGCTGCTCGACGAGATCGGCCAGGACTACGTGACCACCGCCAGGGCCAAGGGACTGCGCGACGACCAGGTACGGCGGCGCCATGCCGTGCCGAACGCGCTCCTGCCGACCGTGACGCTGGTGTTCATCCACATCGGGTTCGTGGTCGGAGGAGCGGTGTCGGTGGAGACCGTCTACTCCTGGCCGGGTCTCGGCCTGCTGTTCTACGAGGCGATCCAGGGGCCGGACTTCGCGGTCATGCAGGGGACGTTCATGGTGGTGTGCACCGCGGTGATCGTCATGAACACGTTGGCCGACGTGGCCTACCACGTCCTGGATCCGAGGGTGAGGTCTGCGTGAACATCACCTGGACCCGGCGCAGGACGGCGCTGTCGCGCTTCTGGCGGGACTACCGACGGCAGCGGGCCGGACTGTACGGCGCGGCGATCCTGATCGCCGCCGTGGCACTGGCCCTCCTCACCCCGTTGGTCACCGACCCGGCCGGCATGGACGTCACCAGGGCGACGGGCGCCAAGATGGCCGCCCCAAGCCTGGACTTCCCGCTGGGCACCGACGAGTCGGGCCGGTCCGTCCTGCTGATGACCCTGTGGGGCTCTCGGGTCTCGTTGCTCATCGGTTTCATGTCGGCGCTGCTCAGCATGACCATCGGCACGGTGACGGGCATCGCGGCGGGCCACTTCCGCGGCTGGACGTCGGCCGTGCTGCTGCGGATCACCGACTGGTTCCTGGTCCTGCCGTCGCTCGTGCTGGCCCTGGTGCTCGCGGCCATCCTCGGCGGCGGCACGTCCACGATCATCCTGGCGATCGGCGTGACCTCCTGGGCCTCCACGGCGAGACTGATCAGGGCGCAGACCCTGTCCGTCGAGGCCAGGCCGTACATCGAGCGCTCCAGAGCACTCGGCGCGGGACACTGGCACATCATGACCAGGCACGTGCTCCCGAACGTCGCCCCGCTGGTGCTGGCCAACACGACCCTGCAGGTGGCCAGCGCCATCGTCGCGGAGTCGACCCTGGCCTTCCTCGGCGCAGACTCGGGCAAGGTGTCGTGGGGCGGCATGCTGCGCGGCTCCTACGACTGGGGCGCCGCCACCTCCGGCGCGTGGTGGTACGTTCTCGCGCCCGGTCTCTGCATCGTCGCGGTCGTGATGGCGTTCACGCTGTGCGGCCGGGCGCTGGAGGCCGTACTCAATCCACGCCTGCGGGGGGTCTCCCGATGAGTCTGCTCCGACTGCGCGACGTCGCGGTCACCTACAGGGTGGCCTCGGGCGAGGTGCCCGCCGTGCGCGGGGTGTCGCTGGACCTGGCGGCGGGGCAGGCGCTCGGCGTGGCGGGGGAGTCGGGGTCGGGGAAGTCGACGCTGGCCATGGCCCTGCTGCGGCTGCTTCCCCGGGACGCGCGTGTGACCGGGGAGATCCTCCTGGACGGGGAGGACGTCCTCACGATGAACTGGGGGCGGCTGCGCGCGGTGCGCTGGGCGTCGGCCTCGGTGGTCTTCCAGGGGGCGCAGCACGCCCTGAACCCGGTGCGGCGGATCGAGCAGCAGATCGCCGAGCCGCTGCTGGTCCACGGGATGGCGACCCCGGCCGAGGCGCGGCGGAAGGTGGGAGAGCTGCTGGAGCAGGTCGGCCTGCCCGCCTGGAGGGCCCGCAGCTACCCGCACGAGCTGTCCGGCGGGCAGCGCCAGCGCGTGATGATCGCCATGGCGCTGGCCTGCTCGCCACGCCTGATCATCGCCGACGAGCCGACGACCGCCCTGGACGTGATGATCCAGGCGCAGGTGCTCGCGCTGATCCGCTCGCTCATCGCCGAGCATGACATCAGCCTGATCATGATTTCTCATGACCTTTCGGTCCTGGCCTCCATGTGCGACCGGCTGGCGGTCATGTACGCGGGCCGGGTGGTGGAGTCGGGCCCCTCGGGCGAGGTCTTCCGGGACGCGCGGCATCCCTACAGCCTGGCGCTGTCGGCGGCCTTCCCCACGGTCGGCGACCCCGCCTCCCGGCGGGCGCCCAAAGGACTGGGCGGCGACCCGCCCGACCCCATGCACCTGCCCACCGGGTGCTCCTTCCATCCCCGCTGCCCGGTCGCCCTGCCCGAGTGCGCGTTCCAGGAGGTCGAGCTCTGGGCCGCCGGCGAGAGCCGTACGGCCGCATGCGTGCACGTCCGGCCCGAGTCCGTCCAGCCGGCCGGACCGGGCGAGGGCCTGGAGAAGCAGAGCGTCCCGGTCGCGCGACCGGCGGAGGAGAGCCAGTGACCGAACGCCGTGAGAACGCCGGGGAGCGCGGCTCCCTGCTCGAAGCCCGGGACCTGCACGTGGAGTTCGCCTCGCGCGGGCGGCGCGCCCGCGCGGTGGACGGGGTGAACCTCGCTGTGGGCGAGGGGGAGATCGTGGCGCTGGTCGGCGAGTCCGGCTGCGGCAAGACGACGTTGGCCCGCACCCTGCTCGGTCTGGAGCGCCCCACCTCGGGATCGGTCCTGTACGGCGGAGCGCCCCTGTCCTACTCCTCGCGCGCGCTGAAGGCCTACCGCCGCGAGGTGCAGTTGGTGCTGCAGGACCCGACCGGGTCGCTCAACCCCCGGCACACCGTCTACGAGGCGGTGGCCGAGGGGCCGCGCATCCACGGCATGTCCGACGAGCGGGACCGGGTCGTGTCGGCGCTGGCGCGGACGGGGCTCCGCCCCCCGGAGCGGTTCCTCCACTCCTATCCGCACGAGTTGTCCGGTGGCCAGCGGCAGCGCGTCGTCATCGCGGGAGCCCTCGCGCTGGACCCCCGGGTCCTGGTCGCGGACGAGCCGGTGGCCTCGCTGGACGCCTCGGTCCGCGGCGAGATCCTCGCCCTGCTGCTGAGGCTCCGGGACGAGCTGGGCCTGTCGGCCCTGGTGGTCACCCACGACCTCGGGCTGGCCTGGAACATCGCCGACCGCGTCGCCGTGATGTATCTCGGCAGGATCGTCGAGTCGGGTCCCGTCGAGCAGGTCCTGAGGTCGCCGACCCACCCCTACACGCAGGCGCTGCTGTCGGTGCTGCCCGAGTCGCCGTCGCCCGTGGTGCTGAGCGGCGAGCCGCCGGACCCGACCAGGATCCCCGGCGGCTGCCGTTTCCACCCGCGCTGCCAGGTCCTCGCCGCGGGCGCGGCGGCCAGGGCCGGGGTGGAGGGGCGGTGCAGGTCACAGCCCCTGGCGATCCTTCCCGTCTCGCCGTTCTCGGCGGATTCCCACGCCGCCTGCCACTACGCCGGGGCGCGCCTGGAATAGTCCACGCAAGATCCCGCTCCCGCCCGGTCGCTCGGTGGCCGGGCGGTTCGTCTCCGGTCAGAGGCCGGGAAGGCGGCCGTTGCGGAACAGGTCGACGAAGAGCTGGTGGTCAATCCTGGCCTGCGCGCCGTAGGAGTGGGCGAAGCCGACGAGCATGCCGGTGAAGCCGTCGAGGTCACCGCCGATCACGGCCATGATCGCGTCCTCGGTGGAGAAGTCGACCAGGTCGTGGCTGGACTCGTCGTCGGCCACCGAGTGCATGCGGGCCACGGCCCGGCCGAGGTCGCGGATCACCGAGGCGAGCTCGTCCGGCTCGTTGACGTCGCCCCAGTCGAGGTCGGCGGAGTAGGGGGAGACCTCGGCGACAAGCTGGCCGACGCCGTTCAGCGTGGTGTAGCCGAGCCAGGGGTCGGCGTAGGCCTGCAGGGCCCGCTGCGACTCGGCGGTGCGGTGACCCTGGTGCTTGAAGTAGCCGTGCACCTTCTCGTCGACGATGTGCCTGGCCACGGCCGGGACCTGGGCCTGCTTCATGTAGAGGATGACGTCGTTCTCCAGGGCCTGGGTATGGCCCTCCAGCAGCATGTTGTAGGAGGGCAGTCCGGCCGATCCGATGCCGACGCCCGTGCGGAGCGCGAAGTCCTTGATCGTGTGCTCGACCTTGGAGGCGGAGGGGGGAAGGGTCGTCAGGTAGTCCTGGAACGCCGCCTGCACCAGCTCCCTGGTCTCCTGGTCGACCGGGTAGCGGCCGTCCATGACGGCGAATCTGCGGTCGAAGTTCTCGACCGTGGTCTCCAGGTCCAGCAGCGCCACGCGGGTGTTCAGGCGGGCGAACTGCAGCACCCGGTGGAGGGTGCCGGTGGTGGTCTCCAGGGTCAGCGAGCCGATCGCGTCGTCCCCGCCGTCCGAGATGCCGGTCAGCTCGCCGACGTAGGAGTGGGCGAACTCGGTCACCAGGCCGGTGATCACCTCGTCCGAGAGCGCCTTGGCGTACCCGATGAGCGCGATGCTGGCCACGAACCGCTTGAGGTCCCAGACGTAGGGCCCGACGTAGGCCTCGTCGAAGTCGTTGACGTTGAAGACCAGGACGCCCGAGGCGTTCATGTAGGTGCCGAAGTTCTCGGCGTGCAGATCACCGTGGATCCACACCCGCCGGGTCTGACTGTCCAGGAAGGCGTCGTCGGCGAACGTGCCGGTCATGTCCGCGTAGAACAGGGCGGCGCTGCCACGGTAGAAGGCGAAGGGAGTGGCCGCCATCTTTCTGAACTTGCGCCGGAAGGCGGCGGGGTCACGTTTGATGGAGTCGCCGAACTCGGTGATCAGGACGTCGAGGATGTGCGCCGAGCGCCCACTGGTGGTCATGATGCGCACGTTAGACGCAGAGACCGGAACTCCGCCACATCCGGGGCATCACAAACCTGGAACGCGACAATCGCCGATTCCGCTCCCATCCGCGGCTGATCGCCCCTGCCATCGGGCCTCCTGATCGGCGCCCCCGTGCGGTGGCCGGACGCGCGTGAGACGCATATCACCGCGAGACGGAATCGACTGCCGCCCCGATTCGGGCCCGCCGCCGTCTTGTCAGGATCCGTACGACGTGTAACCTGAAAGAATTCTTTTGAAAGACTTCTTTCAAGTTGGAGCGACAATGAGCCATCCCCAGCCCCGACGTGTCAGTGACGTCGACGCTCTCAAGGCGCTCGCGCATCCACTGCGCGTCTCGCTACTCCATCACCTGCTCGCGGTGGGTCCACGTACGGCCAGCGAGTGCGCCGAGGAGGTCGGGTCGACCGGCTCGAACTGCAGCTGGCACCTGCGTCAGCTCGCGAAGTTCGGGTTCGTCGAACGCGTCGAGACGGCCAACGGCAGGGAGCGCCCGTGGCGATCCACCGAGGTCGGCATCGACATCGGCGCGTTCGACGAGGACCCGGCCGTGCGCACCCAGCAGGACGCGCTGCTCGCTTTGCAGCTCAACGAGGACAACCGGCTCATGCAGCGGTTCCTCGACCGGCAGCACGAGCTCCCGAGGGAGTGGCTGCTCGCCTCGGCGATGCACGGCTACACGCTGAACGTGAGACCGGAGGAGCTGACCGAGTTGCTCGGCACGATCGACGATCTGCTGCGGCCCTATCTTGTCGCGGTGCGTGAGGACGCACCGGAGGGCTCGGCCCCGGCGCACGTCGGCATCCGGGCGTTCCTCCGATGATCGGGCCACTGCGCGAAAGAGCGTTCCTCCGCCTGTGGATCGCGGGATTCATCTCCGAGATCGGCGACTGGATGCTGCTGGTCGCCCTGCCCGTCTTCGTTTACCAGCTCACCGGCTCCGCCGCGGCGACCGCGACCACGTTTGTCGTGGCGCTGCTGCCGAGCCTGCTGCTCTCGCCCGTGGCGGGAGTATTGGCCGACCGGTGGGACCGGCGTCGCCTGATGCTCGGCGTGAGCCTCGTGCAGGCGGCGGCCCTGCTGCCCCTGCTGGCCGTGCACGACGCCGGGGATCTGGTGCTGATCAATGTTGTCATGGTCGCGCACGCCGGCCTGGCCATCCTGTTCGAACCCGCCAAGAACGCCCTGCTGCCCACGCTCGTCAAACCCGACCAGGTGGCCGCGGCGAACGGCCTGATCGGTCTGAACAGCAATCTGGCGCGGCTGATCGGCGCGTCACTCGGCGGGGTCCTGCTCGGCTTCTCCGGGCTGGCCGGTGTGTTGCTGGCGGACGTCGTCTCGTTCCTGCTCGCCGCGTTGCTGCTGCTGCGTCCGTTCCGGGCCGGCACCGTGAAACGCGAGCATCCGCCGGTGTTCCGGGCATGGCTGGAAGGGCTGCGGGAGATCCGGGATCGCGGGCCGCTGCGGGTCATGCTGGGGGTCGTCGGCCTGATGGCGGTGAGCCAGGGCATCTTCGTCGTGTTGTTCGTGGTGTTCGTGACCGATCGGCTCGGCGGCGGAGAGGCGGAGATCGGGGTACTGCGCGGCGTCCAAGCTGTCGGCGGCGTGCTCGGCGGCCTGCTGGTGGGCGTGCTGGCCCGGCGGCTGCGGGCCGGCCGGTTGCTCGGTCTGGCCCTGCTGGTGTTCGGCCTGATCTCCGCGATCGGCTGGAACGGCCCGTACGTGACGATGGCACCGGCCTTCTACCTCGTCCTGTTCGCCGTCATCGGCGCGCCAGGCGTCATCGCGGGTGTCGGAATGATGTCCGTTCTGCAACTGCACACCGCCGACGAGACGCGAGGGCGGGTGCTGGGCAGCTTCTTCAGCCTGAACGACGGCTTCCAGGCGCTCGGCATGATGCTCGCCGGTGTGCTCGTGGTGCCCCTCGGCCTCACCGTGATGCTCAACGTCCAGGCGGGGCTCTACGCGCTCGCCGGACTTGTCGCACTGCGCCGATGGTGGCGGGAGAAGCCCGGGGACGCCGCCCTCCCGCCGGTCCTGACCACCGAGGCGGCTCTTGACGCCGATCAATCTGTAAATAAAGCTTACTAACCGTTGGCCCGAGCCCACGGAGGACGTCATGAGCATGGTCGCCCCGCCCTTCCCGGCTCGTCGACGCCCTTCCCGGCTCGCCTGTCTCGCCGGGGCCGTGCTCCTCGTGGCCGCCGCCGGTCTCGCGGTGATCGTCGTGACGCAGCCGGCCCGTGCCCAGCCGGCCCGCCTCGCGGTCTCGATGAACGAGGTGGTTCCGGTGCCCGTCTCGGTGCAACCGTCCGGCGGCACGCCGTACACGCTCTCGCCGGACGCGGGCATCTTCCCCCAGGCAGGCTCGACTCCGGCCGCCGACGTCGGCGCCTACCTGGCCGGGGTTCTCCGCCGCTCCACCGGATACGCGCTGCCGATCGCTCCGGCCGGATCCGGTGCCCCCGCCAGGGGTGTCTCGCTGCTTCTCGCCGGCGCCGACCCCGGCGTCGGGGCGCAGGGGTACCAGCTCGACGTGACCGCCGACGCGGTGGTGATCCGGGCGCAGACGGCCGACGGGCTCTTCAACGGCGTGCAGACGCTGCGCCAGCTCCTGCCGCCGGAGATCGAGAGCGCCGTCGTCCGCCCCGACCCGTGGGTCGTGCCCGGCGGGAGGATCGTGGACTACCCGCGGTTCGCGTACCGCGGGACGATGCTCGACGTGGCCCGGCACTTCCACCCGGTGGCGACGGTGAAGCAGCACATCGACCGGATCGCCCTGTACAAGATCAATTACTTGCACCTGCACCTCTCCGACGACCAGGGCTGGCGGATCGTCGTCGACAAATGGCCGAGGCTGGCCACCTATGGCGGAAGCACCCAGGTCGGCGGCGGGCCGGGCGGTCACTACACCAAGGCCCAGTTCCAGGAGATCGTCGCCTACGCGGCGCAGCGGCACATCACGATCATCCCGGAGATCGACCTGCCCGGGCACACCAACGCCGCGCTCGCCTCGTACGCCGAGCTGAACTGCAACGGGGTCGCCCCGCAGCTCTACACCGGCACCGCGGTCGGGTTCAGCTCGCTCTGCTCCTCCAAGGAGAACACCTACGCGTTCGTCAACGACGTTCTCACCGAGCTCGCGGCGTTGACCCCCGGCCCCTACCTGCACATCGGCGGGGACGAGGCGGACGCCACCTCTCCCGAGCAGTACGGGACGTTCATGAACCGGATTCAGCCCATGGTGACCGCCAAGGGCAAGTCGGTCATGGGGTGGCACCAGATCGGGGCGTCGGCGGTCCAGCACTCGCCCGGCCGCATCGTGCAGTACTGGGGCCTGAACACCTCCGACGCGCTGGTGAGCGGCGCCGTGTCGAAGGGGGCCAAGGTGGTCATGTCACCGGCGAACAAGGCCTACCTCGACATGAAGTACACCGCGCAGAGCCCGGTCGGCCAGGACTGGGCCGCCCGGATCGAGGTGCGGACGGCGTACGACTGGAATCCGGGCACCTACCTGAGCGGAGTGCCCGCCTCGGCCGTGCTCGGTGTCGAGGCGCCTCTGTGGACGGAGACGATCGTCACCGAGGACCACATCGAGTACATGACGTTCCCCCGGCTGCCGGCCATCGCCGAGCTCGGCTGGTCACCGTGGTCGACGCACGACTGGGACGCGTTCCGGCTCCGCCTGGGCGCCCAGGGCCCGCGCTGGACGATCATGGGAATCGACTTCTACCGCTCTCCGCAGGTGCCGTGGGGCAGCGGCACTCCGACCACCCCGGCCGGTAGGTACGAGGCCGAGAGCGCGACGATCTCCCGTGGCGTGGCGGAGTCCAACCACGCGGGATTCTCCGGCACCGGGTTCGTCAACTACGACAACGCGGCCGGCGCGTACGTCCAGTGGACGGTCAACGCCGCCCAGGCCGGTCCGGTGACCCTGCGGTTGCGATACTCGAACGGCACGGCCGTCAACCGGCCGATGGACATCACGGTCAACGGCACGCCGGCCGCCACCGGGCTCGCCTTCGCCGGTACCGGCGCCTGGGCCACCTGGCAGACCAAGACACTGACCGTCACCCTCAGGGCCGGAGCCAACACCATCCGGGCGACCGCGACGACCGCCAACGGCGGACCCAACGTCGACTACCTCGACGTTCAGTGACGGGCCGAGCCGGGTGTGACGGAGCGGCCGGCGGAGGTCATCAAAACCCCTCTCGGGTGAACGTACGGTTCACGCTGCGAAAATGGGTCGTTATGAAGACGTTCTATCCACCGATCGAGCCGTACGACTCCGGTCTGCTCGACGTCGGCGACGGTAACGAGATCTACTGGGAAGTCTCCGGCAGCCCCGAGGGCAAGCCCGTGGTCATGGTGCACGGGGGGCCCGGGGGCGGCTGCGTCCCCAACCACCGCCGGCAGTTCGACCCGCGGGCGTACCGCATCGTGCTGTTCGACCAGCGCAACTGCGGGCGCAGCCGGCCCCATGCCGGCGACCCGGCCGTGTCGCTGGAGCACAACACGACGTGGCATCTCGTCGCCGACATGGAACGGCTCCGCGAGCACCTGGGCATCGACCGCTGGATGGTGTTCGGCGGGTCGTGGGGGAGCACGCTGTCGCTCGCGTACGCGCAGACCCACCCTGACAGGGTTTCCGAACTCGTGCTGCGCGGCATCTTCATGCTGCGGCCCTTCGAGCTCCAGTGGTTCTACCAGGAAGGGGCGTCGCTGGTCTTCCCCGATATCTGGGAGAGCTACGTCGCACCGATCCCGAAGGAGGAGCGCGAAGATCTGATCGCCGCGTTCCACGCTCGGCTCAACGATCCGGATCCGGAGGTACGGCTGCCCGCGGCACACGCCTGGAGCGTCTGGGAGGGCTCGACCATCACCCTGCGGCCGGCCCCCGAAATCATCGCCGCGCATTCCGGCGATGATTACGCGGTCGCCTTCTCCAGGATTGAAAACCATTATTTCGTCAACGGCGGGTTCTTCGAGGAGGATCAGCTCCTCCGGGATATCGGCAAGATCCGGCACATTCCCTGTGTCATCGTGCAGGGCCGATATGACATGTGCACTCCGGCCAGGACCGCCTGGGATCTTCATCGCGCCTGGCCGGAAGCCGAGTTTCACATCGTCGACGATGCGGGGCACGCCTACTCGGAGCCCGGCATCCTCGATCGGCTCATCGAGACAACCGATCGCTTCGCCCTCCGCCAGGACTGACGCGATCCGTCGGGTGCGGTGACCGCCGTTCCACGGGGTTTTTTCGGGGGTCTGGATCGGCCATTGTCTACGAGCGGTCAACTCCAGTGTCACCGTATTTTTCGAGATGATTTTCACTGCTCTGGAAAAGCCGGTGGATCCATTGTTTGTGAGGTGAATTAATCACGCCCGTCCGCAGGACGACGATTGCTGCGGAACGGGCAAAAAACGTTGCGGCACCCGTGGTGGCTCTTTACGGATAGCCGAATTCGAAGCGATGCGCACGGCCCTTTTCCAGCGCCGCCGGCAACGCGGCGGGGTCCTCATCGGCCGAGGATTTCACCCGCCGTATTGACCTCGGCTTCATGTTGAAGGGAAGATGGCGCCACACAGTGGAGGGGAGTACTCCTTCGCGGCCGCGTCGTCAGCACGGACCATCTGGTCCCGGCGCGGTCGGCTCGCATTAAGGGGCGAGCGGAGAAGACCTCCGACAGACGTACCAACGCCCAGTCGGAGGAACAAGCATGCCACCACCTATGTCCGTGCCCGGTTGGGTCTGGGCTGCGGCCCTCGCGGGGCTGCTCGCGCTCATCCTGCTCGACCTATTTGTGGTCGACCGGAAACCCCACAGGGTCACCGTGAGTGAAGCGGCGAAGTGGGTCACGTTCTACGTCGGTTGCGCCGTGGCCTTCGGGGTCGGCGTCTGGATTTTCGGGGGCAGCGAGCACGCGGCCGCCTTCGCCACCGGATACATCACCGAGTATTCGCTGAGCGTCGACAATCTCTTCATCTTCATGATCATCATGGCGAACTTCGCGGTGCCGGCGATACATCAACACCGGGTTCTGCTCATCGGAATCATGATGGCGCTGGTCATGCGCGGTATCTTCATCGGTCTGGGCGCGCAGGCCGTGCAGCATTTCAGCTGGATCTTCTGGCTGTTCGGCGGAATCCTCATCTACACCGCCTGGAAACTCGCCGTCAGCAAACAGGAGGACGAGGAGTACGACCCCAACGGGGGCCTCGTCCGGCTGGTCAGGAAATTGTTTCCTGTGACGAGCGAATATCACGGGGCGCGGCTGACGATCAAGCGTGACGGACGTCGCTGGGTGACCCCGATGCTGATCGTCATCGTCGCCATCGGCGGGGCGGACCTCGTCTTCGCCGTCGACTCCATCCCGGCCATCTTCGGCATCACCCAGGACGCGTTCCTGGTCTTCGCGGCCAACGCGTTCGCCCTGATGGGGCTCCGGCAGCTCTACTTCCTCCTCGGCGGACTGGTGGAGAAGCTCGTCTACCTCTCCCGCGGGCTGGCGGTGATCCTCGGTTTCATCGGCCTGAAGCTGGTGATGCACGCCCTGCACGAGAACGAGCTGCCGTTCATCAACGGCGGCGAGCATGTCAGCTGGGTGCCGGAAATCAACAACTGGGTCTCGCTCGGCGTCATCGTGTCGGTGCTCGGCATCACGACGCTGGCCAGCATCCTCAAGACCCGGCGAGACGAACGAGCGGGCGGTGGCGACGAGGCCACCGCCGATCAGAGCGAGGCCACCCCTACCGGAGAAGCCGACAAGGCACCGCGCTGACGGGGTCGCATCCTGCCGGGCGAGGTTCGGGAGACAGGTGATCTGTCGCGGGAGTCTCGGAGACGGGGTGCCGTCGATGCGCTGAAAGTCGAGGTGCCGAAAGGAGGGAGCGCGGGCTTCGGCTCGCGCTCCCTCGGATCGGCGAGGTGGTGAGACCTCAGTGGCGGCCGAAGTCGACCCCGGTGGCGTCCTTCAGGTTCTGAGCCGCGTCGAGTGGCAGGAGGTAGCCCTTCCGGAGGTTGTTCGCGTCGGCCCGGACGACGGCGGCGACGTACAGGCCCCGAAGGCGGTAGAGCTGCTTGAGCCTGGCCTGGTCGAAGGGCACGTGCGTGCCGAACAGCCGGCAGAACGACTCTCCCGAGTTGTCTCCGGTGTTGAGGGCGGTGGGCGCCGCGACCTGGGAGAGCCGGATGCCTCCCTGGGCCAGGCCCAGCTCGTCGCGGACCTTCGTGCCGTCGGGATTGAATCGCAGCGGGGGAGCGGCCGGGGGAGCGATCCCGCGCTCGACCCAGCGGGTCAGGTGATCGTAGGCGGCGGCGATCACGTGGTTCAACGGCACGCGGCTGAACGGCGGCTGGTCGCAGCTGTAGGTGGGGGCGCTGCCGAGGTCGCGGGTCAGCAGCGGGCGCCGGTACTCCTGGCCGGTCCAGCCGGAGTGGGCCGCGCCGGCGACCTCCCAGTGGCGGAACCGGTCACCGTCCGCACGATGGACCGGTGATCGCACATCGGTCTCCGACAGCACCTGGAACACCGGTTCGGCGCCGACGCGGGTGGGGGCGCTTCCGACGATGTTGGCGAACCCGTCGAAGACGCTCTCGATCTGGGGTAGCACTGCGTCGTAGTACACGGTCATCCGGCTCGCGGACTGCGAGGCGCCGATGGCCAGCACCGTGTCCACCTTCAACCGGCCCAGGGGAGACGCCCCGCCCCGAGCCCGGATGGCCTTGGCCGCCTGGGAGAAGATGTCGTAGGAGAGCTCGTCGGCGGTGAAACGGCCTCCGCCCGTGACGTCCAGGTCGCCGTAGCGGGCCGGGCTCCATCCGCGGAGCTGGTCGACCCCGACCCGCTGCGCGGAGATGCCGACCCACGCGTACCCGGAACGGGTGATCTGGTCGGGGCTCCACAGCGCGTCGAGATCGTACCCGGCGGTCACGTTCTGCCATTCGGCGAGTACGGTGCCGTTGAAGGTGGCCTGGTGGGCGGGGCGGCGCACGATGATCCGGGTCCGGTAGGGGACGTCCGAGGCGAGCAGTTGCCCGGTCGTGGCATAGGCGTCCGCCGCACCGGAGAGGTAGAACTCCTGCTCCACGTAGCCGCGGGCGGCCAGGTTCACGTTGGTGGACATCCAGGGGTAGGTGTTCTTCACGTCCGGTGAGGACGGGTCACCGGGGACGGAGCCGGGAACGGGCCCGTCGACGATCGGCACCGAGACGGGTGTAGGAGCTGATCGCGGTGTTTGTCGGGCGTGGGCCGGTCCGGTCGCGAACCCGGCGACCACGATGCCTGCCACCATGACTCTGACCATTTTCACCAGCGAGACCATGCTTCACATCTCCTTCCGGCACGGCCGGGCGGGCGGCCGCACCCAGGGATGATCTCCGGCGGCGGATCATTCGGCATCGGTGAAATCACCGGTCTTACCGGTGTGACCGTGCGGGGGCGCGACCTCGCGGCGATGATTCGGCCATCCCGGAAGGCCTCCGCACTCCAGGGGCGAAATCCAGCGTCCAGGTGTCGTTGCCGAGGGTGGCGCGGGCGAACACGTCCCACCGATCGGCTGTCTCCTGGTCGGCCCGGGCGTCGTCGGTCGGCATCCGTACCTCCTCGACCAGACGGCAGGGCACCCGGATCGTCGTAGATCACCGACCGCGAGTACAGCAGGCTATACCCCGTTTGTCTCGCTGGTGGGATCGCTCCCAGCGATGATCGTCCGTAGTTTCGAGACGGCGCCGAGCGGCCATCGATACACGGCCTCGACGGCACAGACTCCTCCACCACGCACAGTGGCCCAGGCGCGCCGTCTCCGTACATCAAACCCCCCGGAGGTATTTCTGTGTTCGCTGTCCGCCCACCCATCGAGCCGGGTCCGAACCCGCGAGGGCCCGCAGACGGCGAAGCCCTGGAGCGGATGACGTGGCCCGACGTCGCCAAGGGCGCGTGCATCCTGCTCGTCGTGCTCTGGCACGTCATCATGAAGCACTACCTGCAGCTCGACTGGCACCTGTCGATCCCGGTCCCCGGCGCCTGGGGCACGGTGACCGAGCAGTTGCTCCCGCTGCGCATGCCGCTCTTCTTCACCATCTCCGGCATGTTCGCCATCGGCGCGGTAAACCGGCCCTGGCGGGTTCTCGGCCGCTCGAAGGTGGCCAGGTTCCTCTATCTCTACGTGCTGTGGCTGTTGATCCACACCGCGCTGCTGACGCTCGTCCCGGACTTCGACACCGCCCGCGCCGACGGCCTCGTCGGCCTGCTGGCCCAGTTGACGATCACCCCGTCCAACCTGTGGTACCTGTATGCGCTCGCCCTGTATTTCGCCATCGCCAAGGTCGTGCGCCGTCTTCCGGCGCCCCTGGTAGTCGGGGCGGCCTTCATCCTGTCGGCGGCGGCCTCAGCAGGGCTGCTGGAAATGCCGGGCGACCGAGGCGGCGTGTACAAGAACCTGGTGTTCTTCCTGGCCGGGATGTACTTCCGGCCGATCGTGGAACGGCTCGCCGCCTCCGCAAACCGGCCACGCCTCGCGGTGCTCGGCGTGTCCTACATCGGGATCCTGGCGGCGATGGCGGTCACCGGCGCAGACACCTGGCCGGGCGTCTGGCCGCTGGCCTGCGTCCTCGCGGCGGTGCTCGGAGTGACGGCTGCGGTTCTGGTCAGCCGTTGGGTCTGGTTGGGGAACTGCCTCGCGGCACTCGGCCGCGGCACTCTTCCCATCTACGTCATGCACATGCCGCTGCTCGCGCTGCTGCACCGGGCCCTGGTCCCGCCGCTCTCCGTCGACATGGACGGCAGGCTACGGCTGGTGCTCGCCGTCGTCGAACCGGTGATCCTGAGTGCGGTCGTGGTGTGGCTGTGTCGTTTGCTGTACCGGGCGCTGGTGAAGATGCGCGCCGGATGGTTGTTCGAACTGCCCTGGGCGCAATCTCACCGCTCACCGGCGTGGCCACGCCCCAGCGGGAGCCAACGAAACAAGATCTTCAGTGGCCTTTAAAGGTCCAGGTCGGAGCGGCCGAAGCGGTCGCGCAGGAAACGGCCCTGGTCGCGCAGGGACTGCTCGTCGCCCCGGTGTACGGCCTGGGCCACCTCGTGCAGCTTGGCGTCCAGCAGGTCGAGCTGGACCAGAAGCTCCTCGTGGGCGCTGTGCTGGCGGTCGGCGCTCCGGGTGAGGGCATAGGTGCGGGGCAGGTTGGCGTAGGCCTCCAGGCTGGCGGGAAGGTAGGCGCGGATCGTCTGCGAGACGATGTGCAGGTGGTCGGGGGAGGTGGTCAGCACCTCGGCCCGGCCCAGCACGCCGCCGAGCACGTCGGCCAGGTCGCGGAGCCTGGCCCGCACGTCCTCGGGGAACCGCTGGGAGCCGTCGACCTTGCGCAGCAGCGCGTCGAGGTCCGCGCGGAGCGCGGTGGTCTCGACCTCGGCGTGGGAGACGGCCAGCCTGATCCTGTCCGGCGGGGCCAGCAGCGCGCCGACGCCGTACAGCCCGGCGACCACCACCGGCCATAACGCGCCGGCCAGGCCGAGGAAGTGCGCGCCGAACCCCACCAGTGCCAGCACGCAGCCGGCGATGTTCTTGGTGGAGCCGAGATATCTCAGCACCCGGTCAGCGATCACGGTGACTCCCGCCGCCTGGGGGAGGCCGGTGACCCGGTCTCTCCGGAGGTTCGTGTGGCGATTACTGGTAACCACGGATCTCCTTGAACGCTGCGGCCAGTGACCCGGTGCGGGCGTCGAAGACGGCGCCGCGGGTCAGCGTGGCGATCTTCTGCATCTCGTCCACGTCGCTCTCGCCGAACAGCACGACAAACGTCCTGACCTTCTGCTGCGCCTCGGGCAACGTCTGACGGAACGCCTCGAAGTCCTCGTAGGAGGAGCCGTCGGTGTTCTCGCCGTCGGTCATCAGCACGACGGAGGTGTAGTGCCCGTCGCCGCCCGTGGCTGCTTCCCGGTAGGCGGCCCGAAGCCCGTCGTAGATCGCGGTCCCGCCGCTCGCCTGGAGCCGCTCGGCGTAGGACTTGATCTGCGCCAGGACCGGTTCCGGGTCCCGTTCGGGAAGCACGAAGGGTTTCGGCTGTCCGGCGGAGTCGTTGAACGGGATCAGCACCACGTTCTCGCGGTTGCGGAAGCGGGAGAAGGTGCCGGATGCCGAGGTGTCGGCGCCGGTGAGCGTGACCAGTGCCCGCCGCAGCGCGTCGATCCGCTCGCCCTGCATCGACCCCGAGGTGTCAAGTACGAACAGCGCCCGGGCCGGGACGCGCACCTCGTCCAGGTAGGCGGTGATCAGCGCGTCGGCGGCGGCCCTGCGGTTGGGGAACGGCAGCTCCAGCAGCGGGGCCGAGCCGAACTCGGGACCCGGACGGACCTCGGGCACGATCGGCCGCCGGTGGGTAGTGGTCATGATCTCCTTCTGCGCGGCGGGCGTGCGCAGCCAGGAGGTCAGCTTGCCGTACAGGTCCTTCTTGTCGGGCTTGGCCGAGGCGAGCAGGGTCAGCGGATAGTCCGCGGTGACCACGCCGTCGCTCGGGTAGATCACCGTCAGGCCCTTCAGCCCGAGCAGCACCGACTCGTAGTTCACGATGCCGTCGACGCCGCCCTCGCGGGTGTAGGCGTCGGCGAGCCAGCCGGACGACCCCGCGGTGAGCCTCTGCGCGGAGAAGAACTCCTTCAGCTTCGGCGTGACCGCGGAGACCTGCTGGGTGCTCAGCGCCTCTCCGGCGTCCGACAGCGCGGCGGCCACGCCGACCAGCGCGGAGAAGCCCGAGTTGGAGGAGGCGGGATTGGTCATGCCGAAGGTGAAACGGCCCTCGCGCGCCGCGGTCGCGATCTGCTCCCAGCTCACGGCTCCGCTCTCCCAGCCGAGCTCCCGGGCCTTGGCGGTCTTCAGGCCGAGCAGCACGGGGGAGGCCATGACCTTGGTCTCGGTGGACAGCCGGGCGGACGCGCCGTCGATCAGCGACAGGTAGCGGTTGGAGGAGAACCAGATCGCGTCGTAGGCGCCGTCCGCGCCGCCGCTCGCCACCTGCTCTGCGCCGTCCAGCGTGCCGGTGTAGGAGATCTTGACCTTCACCCCGGAGCGCTGCAACATCGGTTCCAGGTCCTTGACCTCGCTGCCGGCCAGCACCCGGAGCACGTCGGGGCCGTCCTCCGTGCCCGACGCCTCCGAGGAGCACGCCGCCAGGGTGGCCGCGCTCAGCAGCGTCAGGGCGACCACGGACAGCCGTGCGGCCAGCCGTACGGCCGACCGGATGCCCCGGCCGTGCGCGGTGCCCGCCGGATGGACGGCGCTCACGGCGTGACCTCGCGGTTGGCGCGCTCCAGATAGGTCTTCGCGTTGTCCAGTTCGACGCTCAGGCTGCTCACGGTAACGGCCATGTTCTCCACGGCCTGCGACCGGAACGAGTCGATCATGTCCATGGTGGCGTAGACGTTGTCGAAGGCCTTGCGCAGGGAGTCCATGTCCACGGTGGTCGAGGCCGCCTGCGTCTGGATGGCGCCCGCCTGGGTGCGGAGCATCTCGCTGGTGGCCAGGATCAGGTCGCTGGTCGTGGCGTTCAGCGCGGTGATCTGATCAAGCACCAGTTTCTGGTTGGCCAGGGCCTGGGCCACGGTCACCGCGGTGCGCAGAGCCGAGATTGTCGTGGTGGTGGCCCGGTCCACGCCCTTGCTGAGCTCCAGGTTGTTCTTGCGGACCAGGTCGAGGGCCAGGTAGCCCTGCACGGAGACCGCCAGCTGGGTCAGGATGTCCTGGTGCTTCTGCCGTACGGAGAACAGGGCGTCGGAGCGGAGCGCGGTCGCCTTCTCCGGGTCGGTCGCGTCCAGGACCAGGAGGTGGTCCTCCAGGGCGGCGTCGAGCGCGGCGGCCATCACCGCGTACTCCTGCAGGCGGGTCATCGCCTCCCAGAGGTTCGCCTTCTCGCCCTCGATCGCGGCGTTGTCCTTCAGCAGCTCGTCCTGGCCGGACTTCAGCGCCCGGATGATGTCGTCCAGGTGCTTCTGGGCGGACTGGTACTTCGCGAAGTAGTCGCGCAGCCGATCTCCGAACGGAATCAGCCCGAGCAGCTTGCGCGGGCCGCTCGCCGCCTGCTTCGGATCGAGGTCCACCACGGTACGGCGCAGAGCCACCAGCTGGCCCGCCACCCGGACCTGAGCGTCGGCGCCCTCCCCCTTGGCCGAGGCCAGAGCCGCCACCGGACGCTTCAGCATCCGGTTGGCCACCTGCGAGGCGGAGCGGATCTCGCCGTCGCCCATCGAGGAGATGTCGTGCACCTTGCGGGTGAAGTCCGGAACCCGGGGGTCCATCGTGGCCAGCTCCGCGGCGAACTCCTTGGCCTTGGCGGTGAGCTCGGCCTCGCGGCCGTCGGCCAGGGGGAGCATGGTCGCCGCCTTCGCGGCGGACACGGCGGCGACGGGGGCGGGCGGGGTGAGCGTCAGATCGCTCTCGGCCATTGTCAGGACCCTCCTTCGGTCTGAGGGACGGAGCCGCTCTCGTAGAGGTGCTCGATGTTTGCGATGAGCCCCTCCAGGTTTTCGTAGGTGGGCGGCTCGACGACGTCCACCAGGTCACGGGCCACCGGGGCCCGGTGCTTGGCGACCAGGTCGGCGAAGGCCTTGGGGTCGGCGGTGCGGAAGCCGTGCTGCGCGGCGAGGCTCCGCAACTCGGGATCCTCGGTCAGCAGCCGCCCGACCTCGCTCGCCTGGGGGGTGAAGGGGACCAGCGTGTGCTTGCTCAGCACGGTCGGCGCGGGATAGAGCAGCCGCATATCCGGACGGATCGAGCCGTCGCCCGCGAACACGTGGGAGAGATACTGAGCCTCGTAGATCATGACCATCGGCGTTTTGCCCGACCCCATGACCAGGTAGTCGGTGAAGGGAGCCTCGGACGAGGACTGCGAGTAGCCCTGGTCCAGGAAGATCGGCGCCACCGCCCCGGCCACCTTGGGAATCTGGGCCGTGGTGGTGACCACGTCGTCGCCGTTGGCGACGTAGCCGGCCATCGCCAGGTACATCGCCGCGGAGTTGGAGGTCCTGACGTCGGTGGTGGTCATCAGCACCCGCTTGCGCGCCGGGTAGGTGGTGTTGCCGGGCAACCTGTCCCAGCGGGTGCCCTTGGCCACCATGTCCAGATATTTCTCCATGTCGAACACCTGATAGCCCTGGCCTGAGTCGCGCACCAGCCCGGCTTTAGTCAATATGTCGACAATGGGCTTAAATGTCGCAATCGCCATGGGTGAGTAGAAGGGCGAGAAGGTCTGGGCGACCTTCCGATCCCGCTTGATCTTTTCGGCGGCGGGGAGGCTGGAGGGAAACGCGAACGCGTAGTCGTCGAGCTTGACCTCGGTCGCGATCTGCCGGGATCCGGCGGTGTCCACCTCGACCCGCAGCCCGTGTTTCTCGAACGCCGCGCGCACCCGGGGATCGTCGAAGAACGGCTTCTTCTCCGAACCGATCACGCCTCGCACCGTGGCCGGGCCGTCGTCGCCCCCGTTGCCCAGGACGACCGCCACCACGACCACGGCGCCGAGGAGGAGTGCCAGGACGATACCGATGGACCGTTTCACCGCACCCCACTCCCGTAAAAATCTTTCTGCTTGGAATTATGCGAGGGGAGGAAATGCGGTGCGCACCGAAGACCCGGGTACGCGACAAAGTTAAACGCCTGTTCATTAATTCGTCATTCGAAATGGGGCGGCCCATGCGATTGGGCTCACGGCCGGGCGGGTGGGGATGCCACGAGCCGTCCGGGAGACCTCGGGGTCGCCGCACCGGCCCGCCGGCCCGGCGAACTCCCCGAGGCCCCCGAGCCCGTCATCCCTCCGATGGGACCGGGAACACCGTGAAAACACCGGCCAGCGGTCTCACGGCGGGGACGAGTGCGCGGGCGAGGGCAGGATCGGAGAACTTGACAAAGAAGGAACCCGTGAAGATTCCACCCGACGCGTGCTCCGGGTCGGAGAGCTTCATGAGTTTCAGGGCGTGGCCGGGGTCCTCGAAGTAGATCGTCTCCACTCCGGGCAGGTCCCGCAGCCGGGCGGCGATGGCCGCCTTCTCCTCCTCGGTGGCCGCCCCCGTCACTCCCGCACGCCTGCTCCGCTGGCACTCGGGGGCGTCCGAGAACATGGGCTCTTTCCCGCACAGCGCGATTTCGGCGTCGGCCCTGCCCGCCCAGAAGGTCGTCGGGCCTCGCCACGCACCGGCGACGCCCGGCACCGACTTCATCTTCTCGGCCACGGCGGGGAAGTCCTCGCTGCGGCGGAGCGTGCCCCGCAGGACATCGCCGACGGTGGCCGAAGACTGCACCGAGCGGTCCCCGATTCCTTCGTAGCTTCTGCGCCGCTCGTTGGACATCTCCTCGCCGCTCCGCACCTCGACCGACGTCACCTGGGGCAACGCCCGAAGCGCGGCCTCGGCCCCCTGTCCCTGCTCGACGGTCGCCTTGGCCATGCCGTCGCATCCGCACATGAACACCTCGAACCGGAGCGATGGGGAGAGCGCGACCTCGGGTGGAGGTTGGGGCAGCCAGGAACGCTCATACAGGTACCAGCCCCCGCCCGCGGCGAGGCCGAGCACCACCAGCACCGCGGCACAGGCGGCCAGCAGCCTGGTGTGCGCCGCCATCCAGGGACCGAGCCTCGGCTCGCGATCGGGACCGTCATCCCCGAAGGACAGCTCCTCTTGCTCCATTCGCACACTATGGCGATTTTTTTAAGTTTCGGTCAAGTCGTCGGCCCACTCGTGGTGGCGGGTGCCATTGTCGAATCGTCATTGATTCCTGCGGTATTCGCGGAGGCACTCGACTGCCGACGTCGGTGTCCGGTCATACCCGCATTCGTGAAGCAGTCAATGGTCACCTGCTTCCGCGTGCTACCACGCGCCTTTTCCGCCTGCTATCACAGTTTCGGGTCGCGGCCGGACAAGCGCCTCTTCCTCGTCCCCGCCTCGGGCCAGCCGCACTTTGATGCCCGAGAACCCCGCCGATATCAGGCGCCGGCTTGTTTCTCCTTTCTGAAATTCCTGAAGCGGTGCCGTCTTATATCGGGTCTGGCGCGGAGGCCCGTGAGAGGAGATAGTCCGGCCAGCTGCCGTGCCGGCTGATGTCGGTCGCCTCGTCGGCGGCGTAGGCCTCGCAGAGGAACCCGTGCGCCGTGCGCCCGCCGTCCAGCTGGACCGTGCCGAGGCTGAGAGGTGGGGCGATCCGGGTCAGCAGGGCGCCGAGCGCAGAAGGGCTCAGACCGTACAGCTCGACCTCGACGGGCACCCCGCCGGTGGCGACGCGGACCAGTCCGGGACGGGCCACCTCGCCGCCGTTCAGGGCGTAGAGGCGGTAGAGCGGAGCGGTCAGCGCGGTTCCCAGGCCGGTGGCTCCCAGCGCGGTGAGTTCGCCGTGCAGCGGCTGGCCGGAACGGTGCGCGCCGACCACCGCGAGCACCGGCTGCGTGTCCGGGACATGGCCGGCAGGCGCGGCGGGTCCATCGTTCCGCGCGGACGAGGGGCCGGAACGGGTGGCGGGCTCATCGGTTCGCACGGACGAGCGGCCGGGAGGCGCGACGGGTCCTCCGGTCAGCGCGTGGAAGGCGGCGGCGGGTCCGGCCAGCAGTTCGTCGGAGCCCGCGGGACCCAGCAGGGTGATGCCGTGCGGCCGGCCGGTCGCCGTCCTCCCGGCGGGCACGGAGATCGCGGCGAGGTCGAGCAGGTTGGTGAACGTGGTGTAGTGCCCCAGGACGCCGTTGCGCTCGATCGGGTCATCGAGCATCTCCGCGACGGTGTAGGTCGTGGGCACGGTCGGAACCGCCAGCACGTCCATCGAGGCCCAGGCCTGCCTGGTCCGCGCGCGCAACGCCCGCAGCCGGTACAGCCCCTCGAAGGCGTCCACCGCGCTGAGGTCGCCGCCGTTGCTCAGCACCTTCAGGGTGACCGGATGCACCCGGTCCGGGTTCCGGAAGACGAAGTCGCCGACCGCGGCGATCCTTTCGGCGAGCCACGGCCCGTCGTACAGCAGGCGCCCCACCGCGAGGAACGGATCGAGATCCACCGGGACCAGCCGATGCCCGAGGCCTGCGAGCCGTCGCACCGCCCCCTCGAAGGCCACCGCCGCAGCGGTGTCACCGAAGAACTCCGGGCTGTACGGCACCCCGATCCGCAGGGGCCGCGCCGCGGGCGGCACGGGCGAGGGCAGGGGAAGCACGCGCGACCAGGGGTCCGCGGGCTCCGGCCCGGCGATGACGGACAGTACGGCCAGCCCGTCGGCGACCGACCGGGCGAAGACGCTGGGGCAGTCCAGCGACGCGCAGGCGGGCACCACGCCGAGCGTGCTGACCAGACCCCGGCTCGGCTTGACCCCGACGGTCCCGGTGAGCGCGGCGGGCACCCGGCCGGACCCCGCCGTGTCCGTGCCGATCGCGAACGTGACCAGCCCGGCGCCCACCGCCACCGCCGAACCCGAACTGGACCCGCCCGAGATCAGTCCCGGCACCAGCGGTGACTCGCAGGCGCCGTACGGGCTGCGGGTGCCGGACAGGCCGGTGGCGAACTGGTCCAGATTGGTCTTGCCGACGAGCAGGGCGCCCGCCGCCAGCAGCCGGTCCACCAGCGGCGCGCTCCGGTCCGGGACGTAGGCGTAGTCCGGGCAGGCGGCGGTGGTGGGCAACCCGGCCACGTCCACGTTGTCCTTGACCGCGAAGGGGACGCCGTAGAGCGGTGGGCGGGAGTGCGGGTCCGGCCACCGCAGGGCCAGGGCGGCCGCGTCGCCGAGGAGGTCCGCGGCCGGTCGCAGGGTGATCCATACGTGGTCGTCGCCCCGGGCCGCGATCCGCCCGAGCACCTCCTCGGCGACGTCCGCGGGGCACGCCGACCCGGTGCGGTATCGGTGGGTCAGACCGTCCAGATCAAGTGGGGTCATGTGCCTTTCCTGTGTTCGGCCTGCCCGGCGGTTCCTGCTGCAGCGCGTGGGCCGCAGTCCCACGGACCCGCCGGCCTGCGGCTCGCGCTCACGAGGCCGTGGCTCGTGTTCACGAGTTCGCGGGACGCGTTTCGCGAACCCGTGAGGCTGCGGCCCGCGTTCACGGGGCCGCGGGGTGCGGTTCGGAGTCCATGGGGCTGCGGCCCGCGTTCACGACGCGGCGGGGGCTTCCACCGGGGCGGGTTCCGCGACGGTCTGCTCGTTCTTCACCGGCTCGGCCTTCCTGGGTCCGAGGAAGGCGAAGGCGAGGAGGACCAGCCCGGCGAAGAGATAACCCAGCGAGACCTGGTCGTTGGCGTTCCACTCGACCCTCTCGCCGTGGATCAGGCCGACGAAGGCCAGCGCCGCGCCGGTGAAGGCGTAGCCGGCGGCCCACACGAACGATCGGTCGATGATGAAGGCGGTGATCGAGCCGAGCACCAGCCCGGCCAGTACGGCGCCGCCGCCGAGCAGGGCCGTCCCCTCGTAGACCGTCCCGCTCTGCGCGATGGTGGCGTACCCGACCTCTCTCGCGGTGGTGCCCGCCGCGGCCAGGGCGTTGTCCATGTAGCCCTGCGCCCAGGAGGCGATGTTGGGGATGATGGCCATCACCACGGCCACCGCGTGCGCCTTGGGCACCGACTGGAAGGCCTGGGCGCCGATGAGCAGCCCGATGTAGAGCAGGATCGGCACGATCGCCGGTGCTGGCAGCACCGCGCCGAGCAGTGCGAACATACCGAGGAAGCAGAACAGCGCGATGACGACGCCGCTGGCCATCGAGTAGCTGGTACGGCCGCCCGCCGACTTCCAGCCCGGGTGGCCGATGTAGACGGCGGGCGGGAACGGCGAGCCGAGCATCGAGCCGACCACCGCGCCCGCACCGTCCGCCAGCAGCACCGACCGCAGGTTGAACGAGTCGCCCGCCGCGGCGGCGCTCTCCACGTTGCTCATGCCCTCGGTGAAGTTGTAGATGCCCAGGGGGATCGCGGTGGCCAGTAGCGGCGAGACCTGACTCAGCCCGTCGAGCAGCCGGTCGATGTTCAGCGACGGCAGGCTCACCGCGATGTTCTCGGCGGCGGCACCGACGTCGGCGGGGTTCATGTAGCCGCCCGCCCAGGCGATCGCGGTGCCGACCAGGAGCGCGGCCAGTCCGACCGGGATGTTGCCGGGCAGCTTCAGGTCGGTGAAGAAGCCGACCAGGATGATCATGAGCACCGGCAGTGCGATCCAGGCCGCCTCCCACATCTGGGCCGCGGGCCGCATCGAGATGAAGGCGATCGAGATGCCCGCCAGGGTGCCGAGCATGGCGGCTCGCGGGGTGAAGCGGCGGATGTACGGTCCCACGAAGGCGCCGATCAGCACGATGACGCCGATGATGAAGCTCCAGGCCAGCCCCGCCGCCCAGGCCTGCAGGGGGTTCTTGGTGGCGAGATAGGTGGGCAGCATGATCACGAAGACGACGATGAACATGTGCGGGACGCTGGGGCCGTACGGCATCGCGCACACGTCGTCGCGGCCCTCGCGGCGGGCCAGCCGCCGGGCCAGATAGGTGTAGTACAGGTTGCCGATCAGGAGCTGTATGCCCATGGCCGGGAGGATGACGCCGAAGACGTCCGAGCCGGGCAGGTGCACGACGCCGAGGCAGAGGCCGCTCAGCACCAGCACGTTGACCATCACGTTGAAGGCGAGTCCGAAGAAGGCGTTGGTGTCCCCGCCGACCCACCAGGGCAGTTTGAGTCGGGCGGGGCCGGTTGTCGTGGTCATTGGTCAGCTCCGCGCTTCGAGTGCCTTGAGATAGTTTCCGGAGGGGGCGACCCAGCCGAAGATCCCGCCCTGAGCGGCGATCATTTCGAGCCCGTATCGCTGGAACTCGGCGAAGTACGAGCCCACGCAGTCGGACAGCACCAGGCACTCGTAACCCCGGTCGTTCGCCTCGCGAACGGTGGTGTGCACGCACACCTCGGTCGTGACGCCGGTGACGATCAGGCTGCGGATCCCTCTCGCCCGCAGAACCCGCTCCAGGTCGGTGGCGTAGAAGGCGCCCTTGCCCGGCTTGTCGAGGACGAGTTCGCCGTCGGCGGGGGCCAGTTCGTCGATGATGTCGTGGCCGTACTCACCCCGGATCAGGATCCGTCCCTTGGGACCGGGGTCTCCGATGCGCAGTGACGGCGCACCGCGACCGAGCTTGGCGGGCGGGCAGTCGGACAGGTCGGGCAGATGCCCCTCGCGGGTGTGGATGACGGTCATCCCGGCCTTCCGGGTGGCGGCCAGGACCTCCTGGAGCGGCGGGATCACCCGCCGGAGCATGGCCACGTCGTTGCCCAGGGTCTCCCCGAAACCCCCGGGCTCGACGAAGTCCCGTTGCATGTCGATGAGGAGTAGGGCGGTGTGTTGCGGGTCGAATCCGTAGATGTACGGCTCGGCCTCGACGGCAAGCGGATCGGACACGGGTGACTCCGTTCCTCAGGTCCTCCTTTTGTCGATTGTCGACAGAATTATGTCGATCGCCCTTTCCTCCCGTTACACCTGTGTTAGCTGCCGTCACTCCCCGCTTGGTCGCGGCCCGTCCCGGGCCGGTCGGCGCCGCGGTGGGTCAGCCGACAGCGGTGGATCAACCGATGTAGGTGCGTGCGCCGTGCCGGGAGAGAGCGTCGAGAACGATGGCCGGGTCGCCGGAGGCGATGGCGTCGAAGAGCCGCCGATGCCGCTCCACCCCTTCGGACGGGGCACGCTGCTCGGCCTCCCTGCGCAGGTTCGCGGCCATGTAGAGCTGCAGTTTCAGGATGACCGGTTCGTACGCCATCAGCAGCTGGCGATGACCCGCCAGCGTGACCAGCGCGAGGTGGAAACGCCGGTGCGCCTCATTCTCGCTGAGCGGGTCGTCCGCCCGCACCGCGGACGCCATGCCCTCCAGGGCCTGGGCCAGCCCGGTCAGACTGTGTGCTCCGGGAAGGGGCAGTGCGATCTCGACCGCATAGCGCTCCAGCACGTCGCGCAGCCCGAAAAGCTCGTCCACGTCCTCCCGGGACAGCTCGGTGACCCGAACCCCTCGCCGGGGCAGGTGCTCCACCAGTCCCTGCTGCCCGAGCGAACGCAGTGCCTCGCGCAACGGAGCCCGGCTGATGCCGAACCGCTGGGTGAGCTGTTCCTCGATCAGCCGCTCACCCGGTGCGAGGGCGCCGGAGAGGATCTCGTGACGGAGCCGTCGCACGGAGAGCTCAACGAGGCTGGGGTGTTCCAGCACTTCGTCCGGTTCCACCCGTCCAGCTCCTCTCGCCGTTGGGACAACTCTCTCAGAGATCGCGAGAGTTCCCGCGCCCGGGATGGCGACCCTGTTCCCCGTACGGCGGATGTCACATGCGGGGACAGGCCGGAGGAGCGACGGTGTCCCTCGTGCTGCCGGTTCCGGCGCGCCGTACGGATTACGCGGAGGGGGTCACGTGCGGAACCGGCCGTAGCCGCCCCTGAAGAACACCAGCGGCCCGCCGTCGCCGTGGACGCCGAGGTCGTGAACCCTGGCGACGACGATGACATGGTCACCCGCCGGGTGCTCCGCCTCGATCGAGCAGTCGATCCAGGCCAGGGCATCACTGATCATCGGGTTGCCGCCGGGGGACTTGGTCCACTCCAGGCCGGCGAACTTGTCGCCGCCCTTGCTCGCGAGCGCCGCGCAGACCGACTGCTGGTGCTCGGCGAGCACATTGACCGTCTGGGTCCTGGCGGCACGCAGGCGTGGCCAGCTCGTGCTGGTGTGCGCCACGCAGAAGGCGACCAGCGGCGGGTCCAGCGAGACCGAGGTGAAGGAGTTGGCCGCCAGGCCGCACGGCTCGCCGTTGTCGGGGTCGATGGCGGTGATGGCCACGATGCCGGTGGCGAAGTGGCCGAGCACGGTGCGGAATCGCCGACCGTCCACGGGCGGGGCGGAAGACTCGGCATGGGGGCCGGTGCGGCCACCGTCCACGGGCGGGGCGGAGGAGTCGGCGTGGAGGTCGGTGCGGCCACCGTCCACGGACTGGGCGGAGGAGTCGGCAGGGGGGCCGGTACGGCTTTCGGCTCCGTCGGGCCGGCCTGGGGGAAGGCCGCTGTGCATGGCGACTCCGTTGACGGTGATGCCGTGCCCGTTCGAGGTGACGTGTGGGTGACCACAGATCTCCGGCAACCGGGCCGCGTGGGTGCCCATGATCGCACCTGCCTCCTCGGTCGTCTCCGGTCGGCCCCAGGGAGTTCGGTGGGCGGCGGCCTCCGTCGCCTGGCGCCATGCTACCAAGCGCTTGCTACGAATCCGAGGGCGACGGCAGGCCGGGAGCGCAGGGAAAGGCGTCCAGCGGTCCGCCCGTCAACCGGTGGCCGCCGGCGTGACGCGAACTCGGACGCGAGGTGGTCCGGCCGGGGCGACGCGAGTCCGGAGACGGCGCGGATGGGTTTCGTAAGGAGGCCCGGTCCCACGGCGCGAACGCCGTCTTGTGAGGCGGGTCCCATGGCGCGGGCACGTCTCGTGAGGAGAGACGCAGCGCGGATGTGTCTCGTGAGGAGAGACGGCGCGGACGCGGTTTGTGAGGGGGCCGGTCTCAGGGCGCGACCCACGATGGGGGCGCTCTCATGACGAGAACGCGCCCTGGCGGGCGTGGGGGACCCGCCAGGACGCGTTCCGCCCCGCCGCGGCGGCTCGAGGACCCCGGCGAGGGATGGGGTCCTCGGCCGCTAGTCGCGTGCGGAGTCGGGATGAGGAGAGGCACGGACCTGGGATTCCAGCCCCTCCTCGATGGGGTCGTCGTCGGACGCCGGCCGCCGGTAGAGATCTGAGATGAGATGTGCGGCCCCAACCGGATCATCAGCCGGATGGGAGGCCTCCACGCCGTCCTCATTCCAGATGAAAAGTCCGTCTCTGCACCACACGGTCAGATCGGTCTGCACTGAAAGCACGGACATCCCATTCGCATTGCTCTGGTAGGTGTGAGTGAATCCCTGACGATGCAACGCGTAACGCAGTAAACGCGTTGCCTCGCGGGGGTCGCGCCACGGCAGATACGGCGTGCCCGCCTGGGCCGACAGCACCGGTCTCCGCCCCATCGCCGACCTTTCGATGGATTTGTACCAACGATTGGATAATGCGGGTCTTGGGAGGTTGGGTCAAGGGGCTGTTCCCCACTAGAACCAGATCGTCTAGTTTTGTTGGCACAAAGGGGACCAAATGGCACGGTCAACGCTGTATCAACTGGTGGCCTCCGACCTTCGGAGGACCATCTACTCCGGTGCGCTCGGACCGGGGGATCAGCTGCCGACCGAAGTGGAGCTCATGCTCACCCATCAGGTGAGCCGCAACACCGTGCGGCTCGCCCTCGGTGAGCTGGTGAACGAGGGTCTGGTCACCCGTACCCCCCGCCGGGGCACCGTGGTCAGGGAGCGCCGCCCGCTGCTCATCCACCCCCAGAGAGAGCTCCAGCCGCAGCCCGAGGAGACCAGGGAGGCCTTCGCCTGGGCCGTCTCCCAGGAGGGGCGCGCACCGAGCCAGAACATCGAGGTGGCGATCGTGCATCCGATCGAGGAGATCGCCAGCAGGCTGGAACTCCCGGACGACGAGCTCGCCGTGGTCCGCCGCAGGCTGAGATTCGTGGACGGCCAGCCGTACAACACCAACGACTCCTATTTCCCGCTGGCGCTGGTCGCCGATTCCGAGATCGCCCGTCCCGGCGACATCATGCGCGGGGCCAACAAGGTTCTCGAAGAGCTCGGCCATCCTCAGGTCCGGATGGTCGACGACATCTGGGCGCGGATGCCCAACAGTTCGGAGGCCGAGATGCTCCAACTCGAGCTGGGTACACCGGTCGTCGTCTACGTCCGGGTCGGATACGACGAGAGCGACACCCCTGTGCGGGTCGCGGTGTCGGTCCTTCCCTCGGACAAACACCTGATCAGATACGAGCTGGAAAGCCGTTGACGTCCCCGTGACCGCCCGGACGGGCCGGCCCCATATCCGCCCGCGCCGCGGGCGATCATCGGGCCGCGCTCGCCGGGCGGCCGGACGCGGTCCCCTTTCCCCGCTCGCCTCAGGCCCCTAGGCGCTCCGCCTAGCCCGGCATGGATGCCGTGCGCCACGGTCCGGCCACGTTCCGTGTCATTTCATGCACCGAGTGCAACGAAGGGATGAATCATGCACTCAACCACCGTCAATCCCACCGTCACGCACAGACTCACGTTGCGCAGAGCTACGAGTGACGATCTGCGGGGAGTGCTCGCGCTCCTCGCCGAGACCGCCGGATGGCTGAACGGCCGCGGCGTACGCCAGTGGCCCGCGGGAGGGTTCCCCGCCGAGCGCATCAGCCCGCTGATCGAGGAGGGGGTTCTGTATCTGCTGGACGGCGAGAGGGGAGAAGAGGGACCGGCGGCCACCATCGCCCTGGACGGCCACGCGGATCCGGAGTTCTGGGCCGCGGAGGACGCCCCCGGGGCGGCCCTCTACGTTCACAAACTGTCCGTCGCGCGCGACTACTCCGGCCGCGGTCTGGGGGAGGCGCTGCTCGACTGGGCGGGACTGAGGGTCCTGACGACGGGCAGGCGCTGGCTCCGGCTTGACTGTTCCAAGGACAACTCGAAACTGCAGGATTACTATCGGGGGCAGCGTTTCGCCCACCTGCGCACGGTCGATCTGCCGCACCGCGCGTCGGGGGCCCTGTTCCAGCGGGCCGGGGGCCTGCGTGGCCGGGCATCCGGGACCGGGCTGCCGTTCGTGGACCGTCGCGGGCTACCCGTGCCGGAGCATGTCTGAACCACGGCGATCCCAGGACAAAGTCATCCGATAGCCTCACTTCATGACCGGATCCTTGCTTGAGGTGATCGCACTTGACGTGCGTGACGCCGTCGCGGCCGAAGAAGGCGGCGCAGACCGTCTGGAGATCGTCGTCGACATGGCGTCCGACGGGCTCACCCCGGCGGTGGAGACGGTCGCGGCGATCTCCAAGGAGTGCGCGCTGCCGCAGATGGTGATGCTGCGCGGCGATGCGTCGTTCCTGGCCACGCCCGAATCGCTGGAGGGCCTGCGGCGCGATGCCAAGGCCCTCTCCGAGGCGGGCGCGGCCGGGTTCGTGTTCGGCTTCCTCGACTCCGCGGGGGCGGTCGACCTGGCCGCCACCGAGGCGCTCATCCACGCGGTGACCCCGCTGCCCTGGACCTTCCACCGGGCGGTGGACCACGCGGCCGACATCCAGGCGGGCTGGCGTGCCGTCCGCCTGCTGCCCAACCTCGCGACCGTGCTCACCTCGGGTGCGCCCAGCGGCGTGACGGAGGGACTGCGGGTGATCAAGACCCGCTGCGAGGCCGGCGACGGCCCGCTGATCATGGTGGGTGGCGGTCTGAGGCCGGGTCACGTCCCGCTGCTGATGGACTACGGCGTGCGGGCCTTCCACGTCGGCAGCGCCGTACGGGCCTCGTGGTCCGACCCGGTCGACGCGCGCCTGGTCCGCGACTGGCGAGCCCTGATCGACTGAGGACCGGCCCCCGCGCGGGCTGCCTCCCCGGTCAGACGTCGCCCAGGGCCAGGTCTGCCCGGCGCAGGGCGGCGGCCATCGTCTTGACCGTGGCGGGCTCGTCCATCACGCCGCCCCCCGCCCCCCGCTGCTCCTGCCAGGCGCGCACCCGGTGGGAATACTCCTCGTACCGGGACAGGTGGAAGGCGTAGACCGCGGCGTAGCGGCTGACCAGGTGCGACGGATGCATGTCCCAGCCCTGGTAGAAGCCGTGGCTCAGCGAATGCCCGACCATCCCCGCGTGGCGTCGCCACAGGTCCCGCACGACCTGCCTGTCGTCGGAGGCGGGAAAGGCGGCCAGCGAGCCGTCCGACAGCTCCACCCCGGTCCCGGCGAAGGCGGTCTGCATGACGTGCCGGGCGTGGTCGCAGGCCGGGTGGTCCAGCCGCTGCTCGTGCGGGGGCAGGGAGCAGCTCGCCGTGTAGTCGAAGACACCGAAGTGCGCCGCGGACAGCCTGCCGTCGAGGGAGGGGACCAGGTCCGCATCGAGGAACGACACCGTCTGGGTGGCCTCCACCTGGATCTCGAACCTGAGGGTTCCCGCGCCGAGCCCCAGTCCCTTCTCCAGCGCCTCCAGGCAGTCGGCGAACTGGCCGAGGTAGGCCCTCATCAGCACCTTGGGGAAGGTGACGACGAACCCGTCCGGCAGGGACCCGGCGCGTTCGATCACCCCGGTCAGGAACCCGTCGAGGGTCCTGACGCTCCGGACCGGATCGCCGTCGGCGAAGGACTTCACCCGCGGTCCCCACCTGCGCGGGAGCGTCCCGTTCGCGTGCAGGGCCGCGACCGCCTCGGCGGCGGCGGCGACGTGGCCGTCCTCCTCCCCGGGGCGCAGGCCGTACCCGTCCTCGAAGTCCACCCGAAGGTCCTCGATCGGTTCCCGGGCGAGCTTCGCCGCCACCTTCTCGTGCACGGCGCTCACGATGCGCTCGTCCGTCTCGAAGAGCTCCGCCAGGTCGTTCGCGGGCAGGTGCCGTTCGAACAGGTCCAGTGCCGCGTCTCCCCACGCCGTCACCGTGCCGGCGTCGAAGCGGTCGGCCGGGACGTAGACGGTGTGCACCGGCTGCCACTCCACCGCCGAGGCGGGATATCTCGTCTCCTGCTCGCGGTGGGTCTGCTCGAAGCCGGGAATCAGGGCGAGCGGATCGGAGAGCGTGACGCGCATGCTGGTGCTCCTCGTGAACGTGTCGGCCGGCCACACCCCAACCGCCGGCGCTCCAACGACTGGCCAGGCACTCTAACGGCCGGTGCGCGCCGAAGCCAGGCACCCTGTGGAGCCGGGGGAGCGCCCTACCGGCCGGAGGCGTCCAGCATGGCGGCGAGGCCGACCAGCTTCACGCGTTCGCCGCGGTCGAGAGACTTCGCCAGGGCGGCCTCGGCCGCCTCGATGGCCAGCCAGTGCTCGTAGGTGATGGGCAGGACTCCCCGGGAGGCGAGAACGGTGTCCAGGTCCGCCTGCCGTACCGGCTCACGGCCGGCGAGGTCGGCGAGGAGGGTGCGGACCGTCTCGGCGGCGTCGGACTTGTTGGTGCCGATCACGCCGGTGGGGCCGCGCTTGAGCCAGCCCGCCACGAACTCGCGGTCGCGGCCCTGGATCCGCCCGGCCTCGTTCGGCACGGTCATGGTGGCCTCGGAGAAGGGGACACCGGGCAGCGGCACGCTCCGGTAGCCGACCGAGCGCAGGACCATGCCGACCGGGATGGTCTCGAACTCCCCGGTGCCGACGACCCGGCCCTCGGTCAGCCGGGTGCGTTCGAGCTTGAGCGCCTCCACCCTGCCGTCGCCGAGGATCTCCACCGGGCGCATCCAGAACCGGACGTCCAGCCGCCGGGGACGGCCCACGGGACCTCGGGCGGCCCAGCTCTGCAGGACCTCGACGTTTCCCCGGACCTGCCGTGAGGCCGCCGTGACGTCCGCCACGCACTCCTCCGGCCGTACGTACACGTCCGCGTTGGCCAGCTCGCCCAGCTCCCGCAGCTCCTTCAGGGTGAACTTGGCGTGCTCGGGCCCCCGGCGGCCGATCATGTGGATGGCCTTGACCTCGCTCTCCGCCAGCCTGGTCAGCACCTCTTCGGGCACGTCGGTGGCGCGCAGCTCCTCCGCGGTCTTGGCGAGGACGCGCACCACGTCCACGGCCACGTTGCCCACACCGATCACCGCGACCTCGGAACTGTCGAGGACAAAGCGGTCGGCGGGCATGTCGGGATGGCCGCAGTACCAGTTCACGAAGTCGGTGGCGGCCACACTCCCCGGCAGGTCCTCGCCGGGTATGCCCATCCGCCGGTCCACCATCGCGCCGGTGCAGTAGACCACGGCGTCGTAGCAGTCGAGCAGGTCCGCCACGTCGATGTCCTTGCCGAGCTCGACGCCGCCCAGGAACCGGACGTTCGGCAGCTCCAGGACCCCGCGCAGGTAGCCCGCGATCGACTTGATCGACGTGTGGTCCGGGGCCACGCCGTACCGCACCAGCCCGTAGGGCGTGGGCAGCCGCTCCAGCACGTCCACCTCGACGCCGCCGGAGGTCTGTTTCATCAGCGCCTCGGCCGTGTAGATCCCGGCAGGCCCCGATCCCACAATCGCGACTCGGAGTGACACATCGCCTCCTCGGCGTTGGATGTCATGAACGCGATTCCCTCTTTTGATTCTGTACCAACGGGGGCCGCTCGGCCAGGATCGCGCGCCGACGTGATCAAATCGTCCGCCGCCGGGGGTCCCGTGCGATCTTCCGCCACGCGCTGGGGACCGGCCCACCGCAACCCGGTCGAACCCCGTCCCAACGGTCCGTCGAGAGCCCCGGCCGGCTCACGAACAGGGCATGACCAGGCGATCGCCTCATCAAGGGCTTCCCAGGCTTTCCGCGCATTACCGCAGGTCAGGTATACTGCGCGTAGCCACAGGGCGTTTGATCGGGGGATCGGTGGCTTTGGTGGAACGGAATTACACGCTTGACTTCCTCGCGGGAGATCGCCGTGAGAAAGCCATCGTGCAACACATGGTCGTCTCGCTTTTCGCGGGCATACTGCTCGGCGTCCTGGGGGCACTGCTCTCCTACGGGCCCGAGCCTCTTTACGGCGTCTACAGCCCTTACGCCTACATCCTTCTCATCGTCATCGTGGGACGGAGCGCCGCCGGTTTCGGCTGGGCGCTGCTGGCCGGTGTGCTCGCCGCGTTCGGACCGCTCGTCTCGCTGCTGACCGTCTCGATCCTCCACGCCGAGGACCAGTCCAGGGGCCTCGGCGGCAGCGGCACCGTGATGAACCTCATGTTCGTCACCCTCGCGCTGTTCGGGGTGCTCTCCTACTTCACCCGGCGCGACGACCTGTGGGGAGACCTGGCGGGCGGCGTGCTGGCCGGGCTCGTCGCGGTCGTGGGCATGGCGAGCACGTTGCCCGGCAGACCGGAGTACGTCCCGGCGTTCTGGCCCTGGAACGTCGCGATCGTCGGCGTGCTCATGGTGGGGCTGGTGCTCTCGCTGCGCAGGGGCTGGGGATGGATCCGCTCCGGGTTGATCGCGCTGGTCATCGCATCGGCCGACTTCCTCGCCGCAGGCTTCTGAAGCGGCCGACCTCCTCGGCGGCAGACTTCCCCGCCACGGGTTTCCAAAGAGACCGACTTCCCCGGCGGCAGACTTCCTCGCCACAGGTTCCCAAATCGGCGGACGCAGACAACCGGCTTGCGCCACTCGATAGCCTGTAGGACAACGTTTCCCTGCTAGCTAGGAGTAGCCGTGCTGCTGCGCATGTCGTCGTTGTTTCTTCGAACCCTGAGGGACGACCCGGCAGACGCGGAGGTCCCGAGCCACAAGTTGCTCGTCCGCGCCGGCTATGTCCGCCGTATCGCACCCGGCGTCTACTCCTGGCTGCCCCTCGGCAAGATGGTCCTGGAGAACGTCACGCGCATCGTGCGCGAGGAGATGGATCGCATGGGCGGCCAGGAGGTCCTCTTCCCCGCGCTCCTGCCCCGCGAATACTACGAGGCCACCGGCCGCTGGACGGAGTACGGTGACACGCTCTTCCGTCTGAAGGACCGCAAGGGCGCCGACTATCTGCTCGGCCCCACCCACGAGGAGATGTTCACCGACATGGTCAAGGGGGAATACGCCTCCTACAAGGACTATCCGGTGACGCTCTACCAGATCCAGACGAAATACCGCGATGAGGCCCGTCCCCGGGCGGGCATCCTGCGCGGTCGCGAGTTCGTCATGAAGGACTCCTACTCCTTCGACCTGGACGACGAGGGTCTCAAGCACTCCTACGAGCGGCACCGTGAGACCTACATCAAGATCTTCGATCGTCTCGGCATCGGCTACAAGATCTGCTTCGCCACGTCCGGCGCGATGGGCGGCTCGGCGTCGGAGGAGTTCCTCGCCCCCGCCGTGACCGGCGAGGACACCTTCGTGGCCTGCCACCACTGCGGCTACGCGGCCAACGCGGAGGCGGTCACCACCCCCGCCCCCGCCGCGATCACCGGGGAACGGCCCGCCCAGCGGGTGCTCGACACCCCCGGGACGCCGACCATCGAGTCGCTGGTCACCTACGTCAACGAGCACCACGGCCTCAACGTCACCGCCGCCGAGACGCTCAAGAACATCGTGGTCAAGGTGACCAAGCCCGGTTCCGACAAGCCCGAGACACTGATCGTCGGCGTGCCCGGAGACCGTGAGGTCGACTTCAAGCGGCTGGAGGCCTCCCTGGCCCCCGGCGAGCCCGCCATCTTCGAGGCCGAGGACTTCGCCAGGCACCCCGGCCTGGTCCGCGGCTACATCGGCCCGCAGGTTCTCAAGGGCCTCGGCATCCGCTACCTCGTGGACCCCCGCGTGGTCGACGGCACCGCCTGGGTGACCGGTGCCAACGAGCCCGGCAAGCACGCCGTGGACGTCGTGGCCGGCCGTGACTTCGTCGCCGACGGCACCATCGAGGCCGCCGAGGTCCGCACCGGCGACGCCTGCCCGGTCTGCGGTTCCGCCCTCTCCATCGACCGGGGCATCGAGATCGGTCACATCTTCCAGCTCGGCCGCAAATACGCCGACGCCGCCAAGCTCGACGCCCTCGGCCCCGACGGCAAGCCCATCCGCGTCACCATGGGCTCCTACGGCGTCGGTGTCTCCCGGGCCGTGGCCGTGATCGTCGAGCAGGGGCACGACGAGCTGGGCCTGGTCTGGCCCCGCGAGGTCGCCCCCGTCGACGTCCACCTCGTGGGCACCGGCAAGGACGGCCAGATCGAGGCCGCGACCCGGCTCGCCGAGGAGCTCGAGGCCCGCGGCCTGCGCGTCCTGGTCGACGACCGGGCCGGCGTCTCCCCGGGTGTGAAGTTCAAGGACGCCGAACTGCTGGGCATGCCGACGATCCTGATCGTCGGCCGCGGTCTCGCCCAGGGTGTCGCGGAGCTGCGTGATCGCGTCACCGGCGTCAAGGAGGAGATCCCGATCGCCGAGGCCGTCGACCGCGTCGTGGCCGCCTGCCGCGCCTGACCTCCGGCGCCTCCGGCGTCTTCGCGCGCAAACCCCGGCGTCTTCGCACGAAAAGGAGCGGCCCACCCGTCACGGGTGGGCCGCTCCTTCGTCCGCACGGCCCTGCCGTTCGTATCGCGCGGTCGCCTGCGCGGTCCTGCGTATCGCGCGGTCCTGCCGTCCGTACGGTCCGCCCTGCCGTCCGTACGGTCCGCGCCGGTGGTGATGGGGGCCCGTCAGCGGCGGGCGCTGCTCCCGAGAGTCTTGCGCCAGTGGAAGCCGCCGGGGAGGTTGACGCTCAGCGTGCGGCGCCCGTCGGCCGTCTTGGTGACGCGGAAGGCGCGGTTGCCCCAGCTGTGGCCCACACCGCTTCGCGAGAGATTGACGCGGAACGGACCGAACTTCATCGACTTCCTATATCCCCAGCCCATTGCTTCCTCCCTAGACGTATTCGCGGAAGTTCAGCTACCCCCCAGGCTCGCAATAAACGCAGCAAATATGACCGCTTACGGTAAATGCGACAAATGATGTCAAAATGAATTTAAATGGCGATAAGGGATTCGGTATGGCAAAACTGGAAGCGAGTCGCGATCGCCGCGATGTGATCATCGGCGCACCGGCGTGATCGCCGCTTCACCGAGCCTGTCGGCTCACCGACGGGATTTCCCGTTCAGCGTTGGGGCCGCCGCTCCGCCGCCGGGGTCGCCGGCCCGCTGGGCTCACTGTGACGGGGCGGCGCTGCTTGACGGGGTCGTCGCCGGGAGGACGGGTTCGGGGGCGGGGGGCATGCCGGGGAAGGCCGCGATCTCCGGGCGCAGGCCGTACGAACGGGTGGCGCACTCCTGCATGGCCAGCGCGGACATCTGGCGGACGGCCGCGTCGGTGGACGCGGTCAGCTGCAGATAGGCGGTGGTCACCCTCTGCTCGACCAGCACGGCCAGCTCCACGGCCTGGGCCGCGGTGGACGGGATGACCGGCAGGTCATAGGTCGGGGTCGGCTCGGCCGGGGTGCCGCCGCCAGAGATGATCAAGGTGCGGAGCCGGTCGCGGCGGGCGCGATGGGCGTTGAAGGCCGCCGTCGCGATGACGCGCAGGTTTCCCGTGGTCCTGGCGCCGATGATCCCGTAGGCGTAGACGGCCGCGTGCTCGGCCGCCAGAGCCGTGTCAAGCTCCTGAGCGGCCGTCACAGGGACCTCGAGAGGGCCATGGCGTGTGCGGCCTCACAGGCGCCGATGGACGCGATCAGCTGGGCCAGGGCGGGGGAGACCCCGGCGAGCTGGCGGGGGCGGAGCGCCGCGGCCTTCTGCTCCAGGTCGCGCAGGCTCCGCAGGGTGGGCCTGCGGCTCGGTGCGGGGGTGGCCGACGGCGAGGGCGGTGTGGAGGCGGGTGAGGGCGGTGCCGTGGCGGGAGAGGTGCTTGAGAGGAGCTTGTCGCGAAGTCTGCGGCGGAGCTCGGCCAGGTGGGCCTCGTGCCGCCCGGCGAAGGGCGCGAGCTTGGCGGAGGCCGCCGAGGCGTACAGCGCGACGGTCCGCTCCTTGCCCGCGATCAGCTGGTTGAGCAGCACCGTCTCCGGATCCGGGGGTGTGGCCACGACGGGTTTCGGCTCCTCGGAGGCGCAGCCCGCCACCGTCAGGGCGGCCACCCCGAGAGCGCTGCCCCGTAACAGGGTGCGCCGGGAGACGGAACGCACGGGCGACCTCCGGTTATGACATGGGTTGCTGACGCCTCTAACATCGTACGGGCATGGCATCACAGTCACCTCGCTTCTCGGACGGCGTCGCCACACCGAGTGGCGCTCTTTCTACGCCCTGGTGTGGATAGGCTGGTTAATCGCATGGGCGAGGTCCGCCCGGCTGAGATCGTGACAATGGGAGGTCGGCATGGGCAGCGCCACATCCCGCGACCGCCTGATGGAGCTTCTGGAACCTGTCGTCGAAGCCGAAGGGCTCGACTTGGAGGACGTCACGGTCACACCGGCGGGCAAGCGGCGGTTGCTGCGTGTCATCGTCGACCGTGACGGCGGTGTGAGCCTGGACGACGTCGCCGAGGTCAGCCGTTCCGTCTCCGAGGCGCTGGACGCCGACGACGCGATGGGTGCCACCCCGTACGTGCTGGAGGTCTCCTCTCCGGGGGTCGACCGCCCGCTCACCGAGCCGCGCCACTGGCGCCGCGCGGTTAAGCGGCTGGTCAAGGCCGACCTGCGAGACGGCACCGCCGTGGAGGGCCGGATCGTCGTCACCGACGAGACCGGTGTGGAGCTGGACGTCGACGGCGCACCGCGCCGCATCGACTATCAGGACCTGACCCGAGGACGGGTGCAGGTGGAATTCCGCCGGCTCGACGACGCCGAAAACGACGGCGAAGACGGCGACGAAGGCTAAGGGGGAAGCCTCGTGGACATTGACATGAGCGTCCTGCGCAGCCTGGAGCGGGAGAAGGACATCTCCTTCGACCTGGTCGTCAAGGCGATCGAGGACGCGCTACTGATCGCATACTTCCGGAGTGAGGGCGCCGCCGCCAAGGCGCGCGCCGAGCTCGACCGGAAATCCGGGCACGTGACCATTTTCGCGGCCGAGCTCGACGACGAGAGCGGGGAGGTGCTCAGGGAGTTCGACGACACCCCGGGCAACTTCAGCCGCATCGCCGCGACCACGGCCAAGCAGGTCATCCTGCAGCAGCTCCGCGACGCCGAGGACGAGATCAACTTCGGTGAGTTCGCCAGCCGTGAGGGCGAGCTCGTGGCGGGCGTCATCCAGCAGGGCAAGGACCCCCGGGTCGTCCTGGTGGACCTGGGCAAGATCGAGGCGGTGCTGCCGCACAGCGAGCAGGTCCCCGGTGAGGAATACGTTCACGGTGACCGTATTCGTTGCTACGTGGTCCAGGTCAAGAAGGGCCACAAGGGCCCCTCGGTGACCCTGTCGCGGACCCATCCCGGTCTGGTGAAGAAGCTCTTCGCCCTGGAGGTCCCGGAGATCGCCGACGGCACCGTCGAGATCGCCGCGATCGCCCGCGAGGCCGGTCACCGCACCAAGCTCGCGGTCCGTTCGCGGCGTCCCGGCGTGAACGCCAAGGGCGCCTGCATCGGCCCGATGGGCTCGCGCGTGCGCAATGTGATGGCCGAGCTGCACGGCGAGAAGATCGACATCATCGACTGGTCGGACGACCCCGCGGAGTTCGTGGGGAATGCGCTCTCTCCCGCTCGTGTTTCGCATGTCGAGGTCATCGACGTCGACGGCCGCGCCGCGCGTGTGACCGTGCCGGATTACCAGCTCTCCCTGGCGATCGGCAAGGAGGGGCAGAACGCCCGGCTGGCCAATCGCCTCACCGGCTGGCGCATCGATATCCGCCCTGACACCCAAGCGGGGGACGCGGCCGGTTCCGCAGATGCATCCACACGGTAAGCTGGAATATGGTGGCCAAGCTTCCCCACTGAGAACATGTGTGGGGTGCCGGGTTCGCACGGTTTCTTCCGAGCTGCTCCGCCTGGTGATGGTCGAGGGCGTTATCGTCCCTGACCTGCGACGACGGCTCCAGGGGCGTGGTGCTTCGCTGCATCCCTCCTTGAGCTGTTTGGATCTCGCTGAGCGTCGACGGGCGTTTCCGCGTGCGTTTCGCACTGCGGTCCCGCTCGATCTGTCGCGAGTGCGAGGTCATCTTGAAGAGCTGCAGACTGAAAGGATCGGGTGAGATGGTTACCAAATGTCATGTAGGACGCCGATTTGATGGGCTGGTCAGATAGCTATGAGCGCCTGATGAGCATGCGGCGATGAGTACGTCTACGTAACGACGGTCCGGCGGCACTGCCTCCCGGGCCGAGACAAGGGAGTGTAGTGGCGAAGGTCCGGGTATACGAGCTCGCCAAGGAGTTCGGTGTGGAGAGCAAGGTCGTTATGGCCAAGCTCCAGGAGATGGGCGAGTTCGTGCGTTCGGCGTCCTCGACTATCGAAGCACCGGTAGTCCGCAGGCTCACGGAAGCTTTGGGCGGTCCCACCAAGGGCTCGTCCGACAAGGGCGGTAACAGAACGCCCAGGCCGCCTCAGGCGGCCCCCAGGCCTGGCGACAGCCAGGCCGGAAACGGTGCCACCGCGGCACCGACCTCAATCCCCAAGCCGGGACCGGCCCCCAGGCCGGGACCGCGACCGGGTCCCGCACCGGCTCGCCCCGCGGCGCCGGCGGCTCCCGCGCCGCAGGCCCCGCCGGTCGTGCCCCAGACTCAACCCGAGCAGGTGCAGCCGCAGCAGGCTCCGCCCCCGCAGGCTCCGCAGCAGCCCTCACCGGTTCAGGCACCTCGTTTCGAGGCGCCCCGCACCGATGTCGGCCGTCCCGCGGCCTCCGGCCCCAAGCCCGGCCCGCGTCCGGCTCCGCGACCCGCACCCGCGGCTCGTCCCGAGGCGGCGCGTCCGGAAGGCCGCCCCGCGGCCGGTCCCGGCGGAGCCCCCTCGGGCCCCCGCTCCGGTGCGGGCGCTCCCGGTGGTCCGGGTGCCAAGCCCGGTCCGCGTCCGGGCCCGCGTGGCCCGCGTCCCGGCAACAACCCGTTCTCGTCGAACGCCAGCGGCATGGGCCAGGCCCGTCCGCCGCGCACCGGCGGCCCGGGTGGCCCCGGCGGACCTCCCGGTCCCGGTGGTCCCGGCGGCCGTGACGGAGCTCCCGGCGACAGGGGTCCGCGTCCCGGTGGTCCTCGCGAGGACCGTGGTCCCCGTGACCAGAACCGCGACAGTGCGGGTCCCCGTCCTCCCGGCGCTCGTTCCGGTCCGCCCGGAGCGCCCGGCTCACGTCCGGGCCCCGGCGCGGGTGGTCCGCGTCCCGGTGGCGGCGGCGGCGCGGGTGGTCCGCGTCCCGGCGGTCCCCGTCCCAGCCCGATGATGATGCCGCAGGGTCGTCCTGCCGGTCCCGGTGGCGGCGGTGGCGGCGCAGGCCGTCCCGGCGGTGGCGGTGGCGGTGCGGGTCGTCCCGGCGGCGGTGGCGGCGCAGGCCGTCCCGGTGGCGGCGGCGGTGGCGGTCGTCCCGGTGGTGGCGGCGGCGGTTTCGCCGGTCGTCCCGGTGGCGGTGGCGGCGCAGGCCGTCCCGGCACGAGCACCGGCGGTCCCGGTGGCGGCGGCGGCGGTTTCGCCGGTCGTCCCGGTGGCGGCGGTCGTGGCCGTGGTGGCGGCACCGCGGGTGCCTTCGGCCGTCCGGGAGGACGTCCGACCCGCGGTCGCAAGTCCAAGCGTCAGCGGCGTCAAGAGTTCGACAACATGCAGGCCCCGGCGATCGGTGGCGTGCAGGCTCCCCGCGGTGGCGGTCAGACGATCCGTCTGTCGCGCGGCGCCTCCCTGTCGGACTTCGCCGACAAGATCGGCGCGATCCCCGCGTCCCTGGTGCAGATCATGCTGCACCTCGGCGAGATGGTGACCGCCACGCAGTCGGTCAACGAGGAGACGCTGCAGCTTCTCGCCGCCGAGCTGGACTACAACCTGCTTGTGGTCAGCCCGGAGGAGGAGGATCGCGAGCTTCTCGAGACCTTCGACATCGAGTTCGGCGAGGACGAGGGCGACGAGTCCGATCTCGTCGCGCGCCCGCCGGTCGTGACCGTCATGGGTCACGTCGACCACGGTAAGACCAAGCTGCTCGACGCCATCCGCAACACCAACGAGGTGGCGCGCGAGGCGGGTGGGATCACCCAGCACATCGGTGCTTACCAGATCACCACCGAGCACGAAGAAGAAGAGCGGAAGATCACCTTCATCGACACCCCGGGCCACGAGGCGTTCACCGCCATGCGTGCCCGTGGTGCCAAGGTCACCGACATCGCCGTCCTGGTGGTCGCGGCCGACGACGGTGTGAAGCCGCAGACCATCGAGGCCCTGAACCACGCCCAGGCGGCCGACGTGCCGATCGTGGTCGCGGTCAACAAGGTCGACAAGGAAGGCGCGGACCCGGGCAAGGTCCGTGCGCAGCTCACCGAGTACGGTCTGGTCGCCGAGGAATACGGCGGCACGACCATGTTCGTCGACATCTCCGCCAAGAACGGGACCGGCATCGAGAACCTTCTCGAGGCCATCCTGCTCACCGCGGACGCCGAGCTCGACCTGCGGGCCAACGACACGATGGACGCCCAGGGCGTCGCCATCGAGGCGCACCTCGACAGGGGCCGCGGCCCGGTCGCGACCGTGCTGGTCCAGCGCGGCACGCTCCGCGTCGGCGACTCGATCGTCTGTGGCGAGGCCTTCGGCCGCGTCCGGGCGATGCTGGACGACAAGGGCGAGGCCATTCTTGAGGCCGACCCGTCGCGTCCGGTGCTGGTCCTCGGTCTGACCGCGGTGCCGGGAGCCGGTGACAACTTCCTCGTTGTCACCGACGACCGGATGGCGCGCCAGATCGCCCAGCAGCGTGCGGCTCGCAAGCGCATCGCGGACATGGCCAAGTCCGGCCGTCGCCGCACCCTCGAAGAGCTCTTCAGCGAGATGGAGAAGGGCCAGATCGATGAGCTCAAGCTCATCATCAAGGGTGACGTCTCCGGTTCGGTCGAGGCCCTCGAGGACGCGCTGCTCAAGATCGACGTCGGCGATGAGGTGCGCCTGCGGGTGCTCCACCGTGCCGTCGGTGCGATCACCGAGTACGACGTCAACCTGGCGGTCGCCGACGACAACGCGGTCATCATCGGCTTCAACGTGCGCCCCGAAGTCCGGGCGCGCGACCTCGCCGAGCGCGAGGGTGTCGACATCCGCTACTACTCGGTCATCTACCAGGCGATCGAGGAGATCGAGGCGGCCCTCAAGGGCATGCTCAAGCCGGAGTTCGAAGAGGTCCAGATGGGCACCGCCGAAGTCCGCGAGGTCTTCAAGGTGCCGAAGATCGGCAACATCGCCGGTGCTCTGGTCCGCTCGGGCACGATCGTCCGGAACAGCAAGGCCCGGATCATCCGCGGTGGTGTTGTCATCTCCGACAACCTCACCGTCTCCTCGCTGCGTCGCTTCAAGGAGGACGCGACCGAGGTCCGCGATGGTTACGAGTGTGGTATCGGTGTCGGCTACAGCGACATCAAGATCGACGACGTCATCGAGACGTTCGAGATGCGGGAGAAGCCGCGCGTCTGATGCCTCGGATCGGCGCGGGTGACCACTCGCCGGCCGTCGGTTCTCACCCCCGGGGTGAGGGCCCTCGGCCGGCGGGTGGCCCCGCGCCATCGATGGCACGGTGACGTCCGTGGCGAGTGAATATGTATGTAGGCGCCCTGACAATGGACATTCTGCTCGGCGATGTTCATTCGCTGAAGGAGAAGCGCTCGGTGGTGCGTCCCATCATCGCCGAGGTGCAGCGACGGTTCCCGGCCGTGGCCGTGGCCGAGACCGGCCATATGGATCTGCACCGCCGTACAGAGATCGGGATCGCGGTCGTGTCCTCCACCGCCGCCAACTGCGGCGCGGTGATGGACGACTGCGAGCGTCTGATCGCCTTCCATCCGGAAATCGAGTTGCTGTCCGCCAGGCACCGGCTCTACAACGAGGACGAGGACTAGCTACAGAGACGACCGGTCGCGGGGCAGCCCTTCGCGGTCGGTCGTCACTGTGAGAAGGGGGAGCGATATGGATGTCGCACGCGCACGTAAGATCGCCGACCGGATTCAGCAGATTGTGGCGGAGATGCTGGAGCGCCGGATCAAGGACCCGAGGCTGGGTTTCGTGACCATCACGGACACGCGGATCACCAACGACCTGGGTGATGCCACGGTGTTCTACACCGTGTTCGGTTCGGAGGCCGAGAGGACCGACTCCGCTCTGGCGCTGGAGAGCGCCAAGGGGCTCATCCGCTCGGAGGTGGGCCGTCAGACGGGTCTGCGTCACACGCCGACGCTGACGTTCACCCACGACCCGCTCCCTGACACCGCCCGCCACCTCGACGACCTGCTCGCCGAGGCGAAGGCCAGGGACGTCGAGATCGCCAAGCGGGCCGAGGGCGCGCAGCACGCGGGCGAGGCGGACCCCTACCGCAAGCCCGACGAGAACGACGATGAGTTCGAGGACAGCGACGACGAGCCCTCGGAGCGCGCGGGACACTCCGCGACGTGATGCCCCAGCTGCGTGACGACGGCCCGGTGCCCGGTCGAGACTGGGATCGGGCCGTCGAGCTCATCTCGTCCGCGGACGAGATCGCGCTGGCCTGTCACGTCTCGCCTGACGGCGACGCGCTCGGCTCCATGCTCGCCCTCGGGCTGGCCCTGCGCGCGGTGGGCAAGCGCGTCACGGCCTCCTTCGGGGAGCACCGGACCACGGTGCCCCGGCTGCTGCGTTTCCTGCCCGGACAGGACCTCCTGGTCGGGCTCGACGACTATCCGGCCGCGCCCGAGCTGATGATCACGTTTGATGTCCCCACCGTCGGCCGGCTCGCCATGCTGAGCGACAGCGCGGGCAGGGCCCGTGAGCTGATCGTGGTGGACCATCACCCGTCCAACACCCGCTTCGGCACGCTCAACCTGGTCGATCCCGGCGCCGCGGCCACCGCGGTGCTCGCCGAGGAGCTGCTCCACCGGCTCGGCCTGCCGATCGACAAGGTCATCGCGACCTGCCTCTACGTCGGACTGGTCACCGACACCGGCTCGTTCAAATACTCCTCGACCACCCCCGCGGCACACGCCATGGCCGCCCGTCTGGTGGCCACCGGGCTGAACACCGAGGAGATCGCCAGGGACCTGTGGGATCGGTCCCCGTTCGCTTACCTCAGGGTGCTCGGCACCGCCCTCGACAGGGTGACGCTGGAGCCCGAGGTGGGCGGCGGGCTGGTCTGGACGTTTGTCACCCGGGCCGACCGGGCCGCGTACGGCCTGCCGTACGACGAGGTGGAGGGGATCATCGACGTGGTCCGGCGCACCGACGAGGCGGACGTGACCGCGGTCCTCAAGGAGGACGACGACGGCGCCTGGCAGGTCTCCACCCGATCCAAGGGCGGGGTGGACGTCGCACGGATCTGCACCGCGCTGGGCGGTGGCGGGCACACCAAGGCCGCCGGCTTCACCTCCCACCTGCCCGTCGAGGAGACGATCGCGAGTCTCCGGGCACTCTTGTAGAAGGCCTTCCGTAAAAGGTCTTTCCAACCGACATCCTCCCCAGGGCCGGAGCCCGGGGGCTCCACAGGAGGAACTCGATGAGTACGGCTCGCGTCAAGCGCACCCCGCCGCCGAGCGGGCTGATCATCGTGGACAAGCCCGCCGGCTGGACCTCGCACGACGTCGTGGCCAAGCTCCGCGGGATCGCGGGCACCCGCAAGGTCGGCCACGCGGGCACCCTCGATCCGATGGCCACCGGCGTGCTGGTGGTGGGCGTGGAGAAGGCGACCAGGCTCCTGGGCCACCTCGCGCTCACCCAGAAGGGTTACGACGCCACGATCCGGCTCGGCCAGTCCACCAACACCGACGACGCCGAGGGTGAGATCATCGCCACGCTCTCGGCCGCGGACGTCGCCGAGGAGAGCCTCAGGAAGGGTGTCGCCACCCTCACCGGCCCGATCATGCAGATCCCGCCGCAGGTCAGCGCCATCAAGGTGAACGGCGAGCGAGCCTACAAGCGGGCCAGGGCGGGTGAGGAGGTCGAGCTCAAGTCGCGCCCGGTGACCGTGTCGGCCTTCGAGATCACCGATATCCGCCGCCACGGGGACCTCATTGACGTCGACGCCTCGGTGTCCTGCTCAAGCGGCACCTACATCCGGGCCCTGGCTCGTGACCTCGGCGCCGACCTGGGGACCGGCGGCCACCTGACCTCCCTGCGCCGCACCCGCGTGGGCCCCTACGACCTGTCGATGGCGCACACCCTCGAAGAGCTCTCCGCCGACTGCGTGATCCTGCCGATGGCCGACGCGGTCGCGGCGGTCTTCCCGCGGCGCGACGTCACCGCCGAGGAGGCGAGCTCCGTCGCGCACGGTGGGCGGCTGCCCTCGCTGGGGCTGGGCAGCGGTCCGATCGGCGTGTTCGGGCCGGACGGCATGCTGCTGGCCCTGGTCGAGGAGCACGGCGGGATCACCAAGTCCCTGGCCGTGTTCGTCTCCTGACGGACGCCTGTCCTTGGCCTCGCCGCCGAGGTCAAGAGCCTTTTCGCCCTGCTATGACCTCCCCGATTGGAGAGAAGGCCGGGGAGCATGGCAGGCTTTAGGGGTCGATCCGCTACGAGGGGAAGAGGCTGCGGTGCGAGGATGGCACGGATTGGACGACGTGCCCGAAGACTGGGGCAGGTCCGTCGTCACGATCGGCGTCTTCGACGGCGTGCACCGCGGTCATCAGCAGATGGTGGCCCGTGCCGTCGCGATGGCCGGTGATCTCGGGCTGCCCTCGGTGGTGGTGACCTTCGATCCGCACCCCGAAGAGGTGGTCAGGCCGGGCACCCACCCGCCGCGGCTGACAACGGCCAGGCACCGCACCGAGCTGCTCGCCGATCTCGGTGTGGACGCCGTGTGCGTGCTGCCGTTCACGCTGGAGTTCTCCCGGATGAGCCCGGACGAGTTCGTGCAGATCGTGCTCGTGGACCGGCTGCACACGGCCGGGGTCGTGGTGGGGGAGAACTTCCGCTTCGGGCACAAGGCCTCCGGCGACGTGGAGACGCTCCGGACCCTCGGAGAGAAATACGATTTCGTGGCGGAGGGAGTTCCGTTGGTGAGCAACGGAGAGACCATCTCCTCCACCCTCATCCGGGAGCAGTTGGCCGCCGGTGACATGGAGGCCGTCGCCGTGACGCTCGGCCGCCCGCACCGGGTGGAGGGCGTGGTCGTCCGGGGCTACCAGCGCGGACGCCAGCTCGGCTTCCCGACGGCCAACGTGGAGTCGCCGGAGTTCACCGCGATCCCCGCCGACGGCGTCTACGCGGGCTGGTTGCAGGGCATCTCGACCGGTAATCTGCCGGCCGTCTACGACGGCGCACGCTGGCCCGCGGCGATCTCCGTGGGCACCAACCCGACCTTCGAGGGCGTGCCCCGCACGGTAGAGGCCTACGCGCTCGACCGCGACGACCTCGATCTCTACGGCGCCCACGTGGCGGTGGACTTCGGCTCGCGGCTCCGGGGAAACGTAAAGTTCGACTCCATCGAGACGCTCATCGCGCAGATACACGCGGACGTCGACCAGGTCCGCCGCCTGACCGCCTGACCGGTTGGCCGCCTGATCAGGTGACCGCGTGGCTGCGCTGCCTGTGACCATGTGGTCGTGTGCCCACCTGGCCGTGTGATCGTGCGACTGTGCCGCCGTGTGATCACGCCGCCGTACGGCTGTGCGGCCTGAGCTGCCACCGCCCGCCCGCTCGCACGATGTGCGGGACCCTGAGGACGGGTGGTAATCTGGCGTGTCAGCTCTGTAACCGGCGGTTTTACAGCCCCGGTGCTGATCTCGCCACGGCGACTGTAGGCACGCATGGTCGTTCGGGCATCTGAAATCGCGCGTGCCCGTAGAGGTTCAAGGAGACACGTGTCGCTCGACACCGCCGCAAAGAAGCAGATCATCGGTGAGTACGCCAAGGGTGAGACCGATACCGGTTCCCCCGAGGTGCAGATCGCGCTGCTCAGCAAGCGCATCAGCGAGCTCACCGAGCACCTGAAGCTGCACAAGCACGACCACCACAGCCGCCGCGGTCTGCTGCTGCTGGTCGGTCGCCGCCGTCGTCTGCTGAAGTACCTGCAGAGCAAGGACATCGCGCGTTACCGTTCGCTCATCGAGCGTCTCGGCCTGCGCCGATAGAGTTGTGAGGGAGCGGCGCTCGCGCCGCTCCCTTATCTCATCTGGGTGAGCGTCGGCGCGTCGCGCCATGAAGACACGCATCCAGTGAGCAAACTGAATAGCCGAGACAGTGCCCCGCGTCCGCAAGCAAGCGCGCCCCACGGCGTCGGAGGGCCGGTCCTCGGTAGTGGCCCCCGGTCATCATGGCGTAAGCCGTACGGAACCGGGCGCTTCGATCGAAGACCGGCGCTGCACCTACGGGGAGCCGGCAAGAAGACGACTCAGGTGCGATACGCGCGCCTGGGGGGACGCGGGCGACCGAGCTACAAGGAGGTCCCCCGTGGAGGGTGTCCACAGCAGTGAAGCCGTTATCGACAACGGCTCTTTCGGTACGCGCACCATCCGGTTCGAGACCGGGCGGCTCGCACGCCAGGCGGCGGGTTCCGCCGTTGTTTACCTGGACGACGAGACGATGGTCCTCTCTGCGACCACCGCCTCCAAGAATCCCAAGGAAAACCTCGACTTCTTCCCCCTCACGGTGGACGTCGAGGAGCGAATGTACGCCGCGGGCCGCATTCCCGGCTCGTTCTTCCGACGTGAGGGCCGTCCTTCCGAGGACGCCATCCTCACCTGCCGCCTGATCGACCGGCCGCTGCGCCCGTCGTTCGTCAAGGGCCTGCGCAACGAGATCCAGGTCGTCGCCACCATCATGGCGCTCAACCCGGACCACCTGTACGACGTGGTCGCGATCAACGCCGCGTCCCTCTCCACCCAGCTGGCCGGATTGCCGTTCTCCGGCCCGATCGGCGGCGTCCGCGTCGCGCTGATCGAGGGCCAGTGGATCGCCTTCCCGACCCACTCGGAGCTGGCGAACGCCACCTTCGACATGGTGGTGGCCGGTCGCGTCCTGGAGGACGGTGACGTCGCGATCATGATGGTCGAGGCCGAGTCCACCCGTGACACGCTCAAGCTCATCGCCGACGGCGCCGTCGCGCCGACCGAGGAGACCGTGGCCCAGGGCCTCGAGGCCTCGAAGCCGTTCATCAAGGTGCTGTGCGACGCGCAGGCCAAGATCGCGAAGGTCGCCGCCAAGGAGACCCGCGATTACCCGCTGTTCCTCGACTACCAGGACGACGTCCTGGAGGCCGTGACCGGCGCGGTGAAGAGCGAGCTCACCGCCGCGCTGACCATCGCCGCCAAGCAGGAGCGCGAGACCGAGCTCGACCGGGTGAAGGCACTGGCCGCCGAGAAGGTCGCCGCCGACTTCGAGGGTCGCGAGAAGGAGGTCAGCGCCGCGTTCCGTTCGCTGACCAAGAAGCTCATGCGCGAGCGGGTCATCGCCGAGGGCATCCGCATCGACGGTCGTGGCGTCAAGGACATCCGCCAGCTGAGCGCCGAGGTGCACGTCGTGCCCCGCGTGCACGGCTCGGCCCTGTTCGAGCGCGGTGAGACCCAGATCCTGGGCATCACCACCCTCAACATGCTCCGCATGGAGCAGATGATCGACACGCTCAACCCCGAGCGCACCAAGCGCTACATGCACAACTACAACTTCCCGCCGTACTCCACCGGTGAGACCGGCCGCGTGGGCTCGCCCAAGCGCCGGGAGATCGGCCACGGCGCGCTCGCCGAGCGGGCGCTCGTCCCGGTCCTGCCGGCTCGCGAGGAGTTCCCCTACGCGATCCGTCAGGTCTCCGAGGCGCTGGGCTCCAACGGCTCGACCTCGATGGGCTCGGTCTGCGCCTCGACGATGGCGCTGCTCGACGCGGGCGTCCCCCTCAAGGGCATCGTCGCGGGCATCGCGATGGGTCTCATCCACGAGGGTGGCGACTACGTCACGCTGACCGACATCCTCGGTGCCGAGGATGCCATGGGTGACATGGACTTCAAGGTCGCCGGCACCAAGGACGTCATCACCGCGCTCCAGCTCGACACCAAGCTCGACGGCATCCCCGCGTCGGTCCTGGCCGCCGCGCTGAAGCAGGCCAAGGGCGCCCGTCTTGCCATCATCGAGGTGATGCGGGAGGCCATCGACTCCCCGGCGGAGATGAACGCGACGGCTCCGCGCATCATCACGATCAAGATCCCGGTTGACAAGATCGGAGAGGTCATCGGCCCGAAGGGCAAGATGATCAACCAGATCCAGGACGACACCGGCGCCGAGATCACCCTGGAGGACGACGGCACCATCTACATCGGCGCCACCGACGGCCCGTCCGCCGAGGCGGCCAGGTCGGCGATCAACGCCATCGCGAACCCGCACATGCCGGAGATCGGTGAGCGCTACCTGGGCACGGTCGTCAAGATCGCTGCCTTCGGCGCCTTCATCTCCCTCATGCCGGGCAAGGACGGGCTCCTGCACGTCTCCCAGATCCGCAAGCTGCACGGCGGCAAGCGCATCGAGAACGTCGAAGACGTCATGAACGTCGGCGAGAAGGTCCAGGTGGAGATCGCCGAGATCGACTCCCGCGGCAAGCTCTCCCTGGTGCCCGTCGAGGTCATCGAGAAGGAGTCCGCGGCCAAGGCCGAGAGCGGCGCCTCCGAGGACGAGCCCGAGGCGACGCCGGCTCCCGCCGCAGCCGCCGACGACCGTCCCCGCGAGGACCGGCCCCGTCGCACCCGCACCCGCAGCAGCAGCGGTGGCGGCGGCAACGGCGGCGGCCGTGGGGGAGAAGACCGCAACTCGTGATAACCACCACTCTGCACCCCGGCAAAGACGGTGTCGGGGTCGTGCGGCGCACCGTCCTCCCCGGTGGGCTCCGGGTGGTGACCGAGTCCATGCCGACCGTGCGTTCAGTCGCGGTCGGCATGTGGGTCGGCATCGGATCGCGGGATGAGTCACCCGAGCACATGGGGGCCTCGCATTTCCTTGAGCACCTGCTGTTCAAGGGAACGCCCACGCGGGACGCGCTGGAGATCTCCGCGGCCATCGAGGGCATCGGCGGTGAGATCAACGCCTTCACCGCCAAGGAGTACACCTGCTACTACGCGCGGGTCCTCGACGAGGATCTGCGGGTGGCGATCGACGTGCTCGCCGACGTGGTGACCTCTTCGCTCATCACCCCCGAGGATGTCGAGGCCGAGCGTGGCGTGATCCTGGAGGAGATCGCCATGCACGACGACGATCCCTCGGACGCGGTGCACGAGCAGTTCTCCGCCGAGCTGTACGGAGACACGCCCATCGGCCGGCCGATCCTCGGCACGGTCGAATCGATCAACGAGGTCACCCGCGACCGGATCGCCGAGTACTACCGGCGTTACTACCTGCCGACGCGCACGGTGGTGTCGGTGGCGGGCAACATCAATCACGAGCAGGTCGTGGCCCTGGTCGCCGCGGCCTACGAGCGGGCCGGAGCCCTCGGCGGGGACGCCTCGCCGGTGTCTCCGCGCCTTGCGGTCCCCGAGGTCGAGTCTCTCTCCGGTGCCAAGGTCGTGCACCGGCCGACCGAGCAGGCCAACCTGGTCCTCGGCACGACCGCGCTGGTCCGCACCGACGAGCGCCGTTTCGCGCTCGGTGTGTTCAACGCGGCGCTCGGCGGCGGCATGTCCTCGCGGCTGTTCCAGGAGATCAGGGAGAAGAGGGGCCTCGCCTACTCGACCTACTCCTACACCTCCGCTCACGCGGACACCGGCCAGTTCGGCATCTACGTCGGCTGCCTGCCGTCGAAGATCGACGACGTGCTGAAGATCTGCCGGGAGGAGGTGCTCCGGGTGGTCGCCGACGGCCTCACCGAGGAGGAGATCTTCCGCGGCAAGGGTCAGATGCGCGGCGGTCTCGTGCTCGGCCTGGAGGACACCGGCTCCCGGATGTCCAGGATCGGCAAGGGTGAGCTGGTCTTCGACGAGCTGCTCTCGGTCGACGATGTTCTCGCCAGGATCGAGGCGGTGACTCCCGAGGAGATCGCGGAGGTCGCCGGAGACGTCCTCACGCGTCCGATGTCCCTCGCGGTCATCGGCCCCTACGAGGACAAGGACTTCAGCTGGGTCCTGACCGGCTAGCAGTCATATCAGGAGCGGTCCCGGCGCCTTCGCGCCGGGGCCGCTTTTTGATGCGGCTCCGGCGTACCGGGAACCTGGCGGTCCCTGAAGTTCCGGCGGGGGCGGACGGTATAACCTTGGGGCCGTGATCAGGGTTGGAGTTCTCGGCGCCCGCGGGCGTGTCGGTATCGAAGTGTGCAAGGCCGTCGAGGCGGCGGACGGGATGGAGTTGGTCGCGGCCGTCGACAAGGACGACCCGATCGAGGGGCTTGAGGGCTCCGAGGTGGTGGTGGACTTCACCCACCCCGACGTGGTCATGGGCAACCTCGAGTGGTGCATCTCCCACGGCATCCACCCGGTGGTCGGCACCACGGGTTTCGACGCCGGGCGTCTGGCGACCGTCAGGGGCTGGCTGGACGCCAATCCCGGCACCAACGCGCTGATCGCGCCCAACTTCGGCATCGCGGCGGTGCTGATGATGCACTTCGCCCAGCAGGCCGCCCGTTACTTCGACTCCGTCGAGATCGTCGAGCTGCACCACCCGAACAAGGCCGACGCCCCCTCCGGAACCGCTCGCCGTACGGCCGAGCTGGTCGCCGAGGCGCGCCGTAAGGCCGGGGCCGGGCCGATGCCCGACGCGACCAGCGCGGAGCTGGACGGGGCCCGCGGCGCCGATGTGGACGGCGTTCGGGTGCACTCGGTGCGGCTGGCCGGGCTGATCGCCCACCAGGAGGTGATCCTGGGCGGAGACGGGGAGATCCTCACCCTCCGCCACGACACCATGAACCGCGCGTCGTTCACCCCGGGCGTGCTCCTGGGCGTGCGCCGCGTCCGCGAGCTTCCCGGCCTGACCATCGGCCTGGAGCCCCTCCTCGACCTGTAGGACCCTGGGTGCCTCCTCCTCCCACCGGATAACCCTTACGGCCTGCACACAGCGCCGCTATATCCTCCGGTTCTATGACAAGCACTCGATCGTCAACGTCGGCTGCGGTCCGCTGGGCGCGGGTGGAGGAGCTGGCCGGGCTGGTGGGGGTGGAGGTCGCCGCGGACGGGGTCTTCGCACAGGTGGGCATCGTCTTCCCACCCGGGACCACGATGATCGAGGAGATCGACGATCCGTCGCGGGTCCTGGTGGCGGGGAGCCCGCCGGTGGGGTTCGCCATGTTCGGCTGGATCGACGGCTCACTCCACCTCGATCAGCTCGCCGTCCATCCCGACCACGGAAGGCAGGGCGTCGGGGGGCGTCTGCTGGAGGCGGTCTGCGATCACGCGGCCTCGGAGGGCTGCGCCGCCGTGACGCTGACGACGTTCCGGGACGTGCCCTGGAACGGGCCGTGGTACGCGCAGCGCGGCTTCGCCGTGCTGGATCCCGCGGAATGGGGTCCTGAGCTGGCGGCACTGGTGGTGCACGAGCGGGAGCTGGGCATCGAACTCGCGCCCCGCGTCGTGATGCGCCGGATCCTCTGACGCCCCGGTGATCAGAGCCGGGCTCTCCCCCGGGGAGCGTCTACGAAGGCCGGGATCCTCGCCGGGAGCTGGGAGAAGGTCGGCTGGAGAGCCGGAACCGGTGGTGACGGGCGTCAGATCGCCAGGCCGATGGCGAACAGCAGGCCGAACAGGAGTTGGAAGCGGCCGGTCTGCTGGAGGGTGGCGATCAGCGCGGGGCCCGTGGCGCCCTCCCTGACGGCCTTCACCGGGATGAGGGCGAGGGGTGCGGTGAGCACGGCCAGTGCCGCGAACGGGTGCCACAGCGCCAGGAGCAGGGCGATGACGAGTGGCAGGGTCAGGCAGAGGGTGTAGAGGACGCGGGTGCGGCTGTCGCCGAGGACCACGGCCATGGTGCGTTTCCCGGACGGGCCGTCGGTCACGATGTCGCGCAGGTTGTTGACCACCAGAAGCGCGCAGGCCAGCAGACCCGCCGGGACCGCGGCCGCCACTGCCGGCCAGGGCAGGTATTCGAGCTGCACGAACGTGGTGCCCGCCACCGCGACCAGACCGAAGAACACGAAGACCGAGATCTCGCCGAGCGCGCGGTAACCGTAGGGCGCCCGGCCGCCGGTGTAGAACCAGGCCGCCGCGATCGACGCCGCGCCCACCAGGAGCAGCCACCAGGCCCCGGTGACCACGACCAGCACCAGCCCCGCCACCGCGGCGGCCAGGAAACAGCCGAAGGCGGCGACGAGGACCTGACGGGGCGACGCGGCACCCGAGCCGACCAGGCGCATCGGGCCGACCCGCTCGTCGTCGGTGCCGCGCACGCCGTCGCTGTAGTCGTTGGCGTAGTTCACGCCGACCTGCAGGGCGAGCGCCACGAACAGGGCGAGCAGGGCCCGCCACCACACCGCCCCGTCGTATCCGACCGCGACCCCGGTGCCGACGGCGACGGGCACGACGGCAGCGGGAAGGGTGCGCGGACGTGCTCCGGCGATCCACTGGCTCGGGGTGGCCATGGTGTTGCGATTTCCTCTCGAGCTCAGCTGATGTCGGTGGCCAGGCGGATCATTCGCACCGACCGGCCCATGTCGAGGACCCGCTCGGCGCCGTCCACGCCCCAGCCGGCCGACTCCAGGAAGCCTCGCACAGCATAGTTGTCGGCGAACACCCAGGTCACGACGGTGCGATAGCCGTCGTCACGGAGGTAGTCGATCGTCGCGTTGAGCAACCGGCTGCCGTGACCGCGCCGGACGTAGTCCGGGTCGATCAGGAAGGTGAGCAGCTCACCGGTGGTGTTGAGGTCGAGGTCGGGATCCTCGGCCGGCGCGTGCGAGGCCAGGCCCGCGAGCTTCTCGGCACCCGCCATCGCCGCCACGGCCTCGATCCCGCCGGGACCGAGCGCGGGGAAGGCGTCCGTGTCGAGGAGGACCTGCTCCACGGCCACCAGCACCCGATGCCGCGGGGTGGGGGGGAAGGAGATCGCCTCGTCCCACTGTCGTTGCCACATGCTCTCGGCTGCCGGGCCGGTCATCTGCTCGAGCGGTCCCTCGGGAAGGAACTCCCGGTAGCCGAATTTCCACGCGCGGATCTGGGTGCCCGTCACCGCGGCGACATCCTCGCGCCGAGCCGCCCGCACGCCTACGTCTGCCATCTCGGCCCGCTCCTTCTCTGCCGTCTGCCGTCGCCTCTAAGCGCTGCCTCGTGGATCACGTGCCACGCGAGCGGGCATCAGGCGGGTGGATCTGTGAGGCAGGCTCTTACACCGTATCGGGGAATCCGACTCACGGATGACGTCAACCTGTCTCTGCTTGTCGTCGTGCCCGATATGCCCTTGTCTTGGTGCGGTTGCCACAGACCTTCATCGAACACCACGAGCGCGAACGATTCTTCGACGAGTCGATGAACGCCCACTGACAGGTGCTCTCCGTGCAGACCTTCAGCCTCGGCCACATCCCGTCCGCGCGCACGCTCATCACGGCGGCCGCGATCCTCGCCAGACCGCCGGGAACCCCTGCGTCGACGGGCTCGAGAACCGGCCCGTCGGCCGTCAGGACGACCCGCAGGGGAAACGCGGGGAACGTGTGGGACGACTCCGGCTCGTGATCGTGGTCATGGTTGTGGCGGAGCGCCGCCCGCAGGGTCTCCCGGAGGCCGACGGCCACGGCGAGGTCCTCGTCGCGGGCCGTGTCGTCCGGCCCGATCAGATCCCGCTTGTGGAGCCACGCGGCCAGCGCGGCGGGGGAGGGCACGGTGTCGCTGTCGCTCTCGACGTCATAGGTGTTCACGAAGTCGCGCACCAGGTCGGAGGGATTGGTCATGGGTTGCTCACCTCTTCGCAACCACTGTACGCCAATAGGGGGTTGTATTCGCCACGACACCGTCATAGCGTGTTGAGCGGTGTCTAATTGGAGGTTGTCATGTGGTACCTGGCCTATCTCGCGCTCCGGCAGAGTCAGAGGCGGGATCCGTACCGAAGAAAGAATCATGATCGCGAGGATGTGGCGCGGCTGGACGAGGGACGAGGACGCCGTCCCGCCTGATCCGGCTTCCCGGGCGGTCAGGGGGAGTCCAGGGCCGTCGCCAGCCGTCTGACCCCCTCGACGAGTTCCGCCACGTGAACGGTCGCCGAGTGGGTCACCCGGATCCGGGGTCCCGGCGGCTCCGCCGAGTAGTAGATGCGCCCGGAACTCACCAGCGCGCCTGCCTGGCGGGCCGCCTCCACCACGGTCTCCTCGTCCCGGTCGGGCGGGAGCCGTACCCACATGTGCAGGCCACCGTGGGGGACGAGGTGGATCTCGGCGGCGGGCATCTGGGTGGTCAGGGCGGCGGCGAGGGTGTCCCTGCGGACGGTGAGCTCGGTGCTCAGCGCGGAGAGGTGGCGCCGCCAGGCGGGTGAGCTGACGAACTCCAGCGCCGTCTCCTGGAGCGGTCTGGCGACGAAGAACGACTCCACGACCTGGGCGGCCCGCAGCCGCCGCGCCGCGGGGCCCCGGGCGAGGACCCCGGCGACCCGCATGCTGGGTGACAGGACCTTGGTGAGGGAGTTGATGTGCACGACCGTGCCGTGGGCGTCCAGCGCGATCATCGGCGGCGGAGTGGGGGCCGCCGTGAAATACCGGGCGTAGTCGTCCTCGATGACAAACGCCCCCGCCGCGCGGGCGATGTCCAGCACCTGCCTGCGCCGCTCCAGGGTGAGGGTGGCGCCGGTGGGGTTGTGCAGGGTCGGCTGGCAGAAGAAGACCCGCGCGCCCGTGACGGCGAACGCCTCCGCGAGCAGCTCCGGTATCACCCCGTCGCGATCCATCGGTACGGCCGTCGCACGGAGCCCGGCGGCCCGGGCGGCGGCGAGGGCGCCCGGATAGGTGGGGATCTCGACGAGAACGGGGGTCCCGGGGGCGGCGAGGGCGCGGAAGGCGTGGGTGAGGGCGGACTGGCCGCCGCTGACGATGAGGGCGTCCGACGGGGTGACGTCGCCGCCGACCTCCTGGGAGAACCACCGCCGGAGCCCGGAGACGCCGGTCAGCGGAGGTAGCTCCCAGACGTCGGGGCGGCGGAGCGCACGGGAGGCGGCGGCGGAGAGGGCCCTGGCGGGACGCAGGGCCGGGTTGAGATAGCCGCCGGTGAGCGGGATGACGCCGTCCGGCGGGGGAGTGAGCAGGCCGCTCACCCCGGTGTCGTCCACCATCCGGTCGCCGAGCGCCACGGTCTGCCAGGACATGTCCACCGTGTCACCGGCTCGCATGACGGAGGGAGCCACGTAGGCCCCGCTGCCGGGTTTTGTGATCACTCGCCCTTCCGCGGCGAGCCGGCCGAGCGCTCGCGACACGGTCACGGGGCTCACGTTGTGCACCCGCACGAGCTCCCGGCTCGACGGTAATCTGTCGCCGGGGCGTAGCTGTTTCACCTCTTCTCGCAGCATGGCGGCCAAACGGACAATACTGCTATCGTCATTCATGAAGGGTAAGAATAGCGCTATCGTGACAAATCCAGTAGCGGTCGAGGCTCGCGGCACCTCCTCGACGGCTGTCTCCCCGGGCTCCCCCGGCTCTCCGGAGGGGGGACCTCGGGGATCGGGTCCGAGGGGATCGGCGCCTCTGAGCGCGGCGTGGCGGGGGACCCTGCTCGCCGGCCTGGGGGTGCTGTCGTTCTCGGGGTCGTTCCCCGCGGCGGTCTTCGCGATGGAGGGATTCGACCCCTATCTCGTGGCGATCGGGCGGGCCGCCGTGGCCGCCGTCGCCGCGGTGGTGTTCCTTCTCATCGCCAGGGTGCCGCTGCTGCCGCCCAGGTCCCAGCTGCGGCCCTATCTCGCCATCGTGGCCGGTGTCGTCTTCGGGTTCCCGGTGTTCAGCGGGCTGGCCCTCCACGCGGGCGCCAGCACCTCTCACGCCGCCGTGGTGATCGGGCTGCTGCCCGCCGCCACCGCGGCCTTCGCCGTACTGCGGGCGGGAGAACGGCCGAAGCCGCTGTTCTGGGTGGCCTGCGGCCTCGGAGCCGTGGCGATCACGGCTTTCACCCTGAGCATGGGCGGCGGTCATGTCACCGGAGCGGACCTGCTGCTCGTCGGTGCCCTGCTGTCGGCCGCCGTCGGCTACACCGAGGGTGGCCGCCTCGCCAGGGAGACCTCCGGCTGGCGGGTGATCTCCCACGCACTCGTCCTCGCCGCCCCGCTGACCGTCCCGATCACGGTGGTGCTGATGCTGACCACCGACATGCGGCCCAGTGCGGTCTCGCTGGCCGGATTCGCCTACGCCGGCCTCATCTCGATGTTCCTCGGTTTCATCCCCTGGTACGCCGGCCTGGCCGCGGGCGGGATCGCCCGAGCGGGGCAGACCCAGCTCGCCCAGCCGCTGCTGACCCTGCTGTGGGCCTGGCTCCTGCTCGACGAGGGGTTCGGTCTGGCCACGATCGGGGCGGCGCTGGCCGTACTGGCGTGTGTCGCCATGACGCAGCGGGCACGCTCTTGAAAGATGTGACATTCAGGCACAGGATGTGAGCTGTAGCTGTCACAAAAGGGGTGAAGTCATGGCGGACCTGACGATTCCGGAGGGCGGGTTCTGGCCCGCTCCCGAGATCCCGCAGCCGAACATCTACCCGATGGAATGGCGGGTCGAGACCGAGAAACTCGCGGCCATCTACGAGAAGTCCAAGCGCGTGGTGTGGAACCCCGCCGATCTGCCCTGGGACGATCTCGACCCGAACGACTTCACCGTTGAACAGCGCCTGGGGATCATGTACTGGTTCTCCGTGCTCGCCAACTTTGACGCCTCGGGGCCGGCCGTCTTCGCCCGGGCCACCATCCAGGCGTTCGAGAAGCACGAGGAGGATCCGGTCCGCAAGTGCTTCTTCTCGATCACGCGTGACGAGATGAACCACGAGGAGTGCTGCCAGCGCAGCATCGCCAAGCTGTGGCCGGGCGGGCCGCTCAACTGGACCCCGGTCACCGACCTGGAGAAGGCCGCCCACAACAACATCGGCTGGCTCTATCACAACGGCGGCCGCTACTGGACGGGCTACAGCGGCGCGGTCGGCAAATACAGCCTTCCGGTGCTGTTCACCAGCTTCATGATGGGGGAGATGGCCGCCTCCACCCTGTTCCGGGGCATGGCCACCGGCGCCCGGCACCCGGTCTTTCAGGACATGTTCCAGCGCATCGGCCGCGACGAGTCCCGTCACCTCCAGATCTGCATGACCATCCTGGAGAACGAGTGGCCGGGTCTCACCGACGACACCCGCTCGCTGATCACGCGCCAGCTCCGCGCCGGTTTTGTCTTCCTCTCGATGATCCTCTGGGAGCCTCCGGGCGGCTTCTGGGAGCTTCCGCCGTACTTCCTGCACAACCACCGGGTCCTGATGGACCACGCCCGCGACGCGGGCCTGGGCGTGCTCTCCTACGAGGCTCAGGCCGAGAACTGGCGCGTGGCCATGGCCAAGATCCGCGTCATCGTGGAGCGCTGGGGCATCGAGTTCCCGGCCATCCCCGAACTCGACATCGAGGGCGTCGAGGTCGGCTTCCTTGACCCCGAGGACATCATTCCGGTCTTCTAGATCTTCGGAGGGCGCCGGACCCGCTCGTCGAGTACGGCCGGCGGGAGCCGGAGAAGTGAGGACAGTGTTCACCATCGGGGGTGGCACGGCCGCGTCGGCGCGGCGGTGGAGCTATGCCGTCCTGGTCTTCATGACCCTGGCGGCGGGTGCGATGGACGCGGTCGCCTTTATGGCGCTCGGCGGTGTCTTCACCGCGAACATGACCGGAAATCTGATCCTTGTCGCTCTTGTCGGCGGAGAGGACTGGGAGATCCGGGCGCTCCGCGCGGGGCTCGCGTGCGTGGTCTTCGCGGTCGGGCTCTACGCCGGTTTCAGGATGCCCGCCCTCGGGCGAGGGGGCGAGCGGTGGCCGCTGGCCGTCACCCATCTGCTCTGGGCCGACCTCGCGCTGCAGACCGCCTTCCTCGTCGGCTGGATACTCTGCGAGGCCGCGCCCGGACCGCCCCTGACGCTCGTGTTCATCGCGATGGCGTCCTGCGCCATGGGCATCCAGGCGGCGGCGGCCCATCGCGTCAGCATCGCCGGCATCACCACCACCTTCGTCACCGGCACCCTCACCGCCCTGGCCGAGTCGCTGGTGTCGCGCAACGGCGATATCGCGCATCGCGCCGTCATCGTCCTGGCCCTCGTCTGCGGCGCGCTCTGCGCGTCCCTGCTGCTGCACTTCGCGCGGGTCTGGGCGGCAGTGGTCCCGCTGGTGTTCATGTTCGCCGCGCTCATGATCGTCATGACGCGCCTGCACACGCGAAAACCGAACCGTGGCAGGGGTGAATGATCTTTTTCCGCCCGCCCTGATGTTTTCCGGACAACTCGCCGGGGAGCTGTCCGTCGGCAGAGACTCCGCCGACAAATAGGGGCGGAGAACCGATCTCTGCCCCTATTGTCGCAAAGTACCGGAGCAGGCGGCCGGAGAGCTCCGGTGACGCGGGCCAGTGGCGCAGGGAGGACATGTCATGGGCGGAAGCCTTGCGGTTGGAGATGTGGTCGAGGATTTCGAGCTTCTCGACGAGACGGGGACACCGCGGCTGCTCAGTGAGTTTCTGGCCAAGGGGCCGGTGGTGCTGTTCTTCTACCCGGCGGCCATGACGTCGGGATGTACGACGGAGAGTTGCCACTTCCGGGATCTGGCGGCCGAGTTCGCCGCCGTGGGTGCGACCAGGATCGGGATCAGCCGTGACGCGGTGGATCGGCAGGCAAAGTTCTCAACGGTCAACCAGCTGGGATACCCGCTGCTGTCGGACCCGGAAGGCAGTGTGGCCCGGCAGTTCGGTGCCCGTCGCAACATCGCGGTGGGACCGTTCCTCACCCGCCGGATGACCTTTGTCATTGACTCGGACCATCGTCTCCTTGAAATAATCCACAGTGAGGGCCACCCGGAGGCCCACGCGGACAGGGCCCTGGAAGCCCTGCGATCACGGACGGGAACATGACCGGCTGGAGATGCTCTCGCCGCGTCTACCTGCGAAGACGTCATTCTGTTCTGCTCAACAGAACATAACGCAATGATGTTTTATTCTCAGAAACATGGATCTAACGTCGATCTCATTGACGGTTGACTTCGCATCTCAGGGTGGCGGTCCCGGCTTTCTGTGGAGACGATAATGACGATCACGCAGCACGGACGCGAGCAGAAACAGCTCAACAAGCTGTATGAGGATTTCGACGCTATGGGCCTGATTCCGCTGTGGACCATACGAGACGACTTGATGCCCATGTCCCCGTGTCCACAGGCATTGCCCCACCTGTGGCGGTGGGCGGACCTGTTGCCGCTCGCGGAGCGCTCGGGGGAGTTGGTGCCGGTCGGGCACGGCTGTGCGCGGCGCGCGATCGCGCTGTCCAACCCGGGACTGCCAGGCCTGCCGTACGCGACCCCGAACCTCTGGGCGGCGATCCACTACCTAGCCCCCCACGAGGTGGCTCCCGCCCACCGGCACAGTCAGAGCGCGTTCCGCTTTGTCATCGAGGGTGAGAGCGTCTGGACGAACGTGGACGGCGACGCGGTGGCGATGCGGCGCGGTGACCTGCTGCTGGCCCCCAGTTGGACCTACCACGAGCACCACAACACCACCGATCGCCCGATGACCTGGATCGACGGGCTCGACATCCCCCTGGTGAGCAGGCTGGACGCGAGCTTCTTCGAGTTCGGCCTCGACACCCTGGCCACCTGCGAGACCCCGAAGCGCTCGCGGGGTGAGCGCCTGTGGGGGCATCCGGGGCTGCGTCCGATCGGCCAGCCGGATCGGTCCAGCTCTCCGCTGATGGCCTACCGCTGGGAGCACACCGACGCGGCACTGACGGCCCAGCTGGAGTTGGAGGCCGAAGGCGCCTCCTCCGTCATCGAGCCCGGTCACGCCGGAGTCCGTTTCTCCAATCCCAGCACTGGAAAGGACTCGCTGCTCACCATCCGTACCGAGATGCACCGGCTGCTGGAGGGCGCCCGGACCGCTCCGGTCAAGACCGTCGGCTCGGCCGTCTGGCAGGTGTTCGAGGGTACGGGCGTCGCCACCGTCGGCGACCGGCGGTTCGAGCTCTCCCGGGGCGACCTGTTCGTGGTGCCCTCCTGGGATGAGCTGGTACTGGAGGCCGGCGACCGCCTGGATCTCTTCCGCTTCAGCGACGAGCCCGTCTACGAGGCACTCGGCCTGGCCGACACCTACCGTGGAAAGTCCGCCTAGCGCCGTAACGCCGTGCCGTAACGCCCAGTGCCGTAACGCCGCCCGCCGCCCGTCGTCGAGAGGCGCGGAGATGTCGTGAACCTCGGCCTCATTCGCCCAGGGCCAGCCGGGCATGCTCTGTCGTGCGTCGAAGTTCGGCCACCAGGCCGGGAATTCGGTCCTTGGTGAAGCGCACCGAGGGCACGGCGATCACAATCGCCGCGACCGCCTCTCCCGTCGCGTCGAGCACGCACCGGCCGATGGCGCTCACTCCGCTCTCGGTCTCCTCGAGGTTGAATCCGTAGCCACGCTCGCGAATCACGTTCAGCTCACTCGCGAACCGGTGGAACCGTACGGAAGACAGCTTCTCCTCCCCGCGGGCCTGCGCCGGAGGCGGTGATGTTGTTGTCGGCGTTGTACGCGCCGTCGTGTCCTCGGGAGCGTCCCCAACGGGCCGCGTGAGAGCTTCCGCGCCACCCTCGAGGTACAGGTTCGCGAGTTCCTCGAGGTCGAGCTCGGCGAGCAGGGCCTTGCCGCCGGACGACAGCGCGGCGGGCAGGATGGTTCCTCGCCGATCACCGATGTGAAGCGTCTGCGTGCTCTCGACGCTGGCAAGGAACCTGGTCTGCGTGCCGACCCGGACCATGAGGTTCACGGTCTCGCCGACGCGGTCGCAGAGCGCGTCCATGGACGGCAGCAGCGCTCGCCGGAGGCGCTGGGCGGCGGACTCGCCGACGAGGTGGGCCGACAGACCCGGTCCCGGAACGTAGCAGCGGTGTTCGTCCTGCCTGGCGAAATCACGGTAAACCAGCATGGCCAACAGCCGATGGGCCGTGGAGGGGGCGATTCCGAGGTCCTCCGCCGCCTGGCGGACACGGAGCCTTCCCTGGTCACGCAGCATCTGTACCAGGAGCAGAGCGTTGTCAACCGAGTCGAGAGCGTAGGAAGGCTTGTTCTTCATTACAGAACATTCTATTTCTCTCAGAAAAAGCCTCTCTAAAGCCGGCCCCATAGAGTCGGCAATCGACCATTCGAAGAACAAGGCCGGGTCACGGAATCGGCAGGAAAGCAATCGGCAGGCCGGTGGCCTTCCTGCCACGGGCCCATCGGTCAGGTGATCATGTAGCCGGCCGGGACCGTGCCTTGGTGGCGGCACCGTCGGAAACGATCGCGTTTTCATCGGCGAAGAGGAAGGCGCCGTGGGTCTCCGGGACCAGGGCGAGCCCGATGAGGGAGACGAGGATCAGCGCGGAGACGGCGGTCGCCGCCAGCGAGAGACTGCCGCCGAACCACTGCGTCGCGATCACCCCGGTGACCAGGGGCCCGCCCGCGGTGAGCAGACGCCCGATGCTGTTGGTCACCGCTATCGCGGAGGCGCGCACCCCGGGGCCGAACAGTTCGGCGAAGTAGATCGAGTTGCCGGAGAGCATCCCGAAGACACCGAACCCGACGACCGGGAGCAGCCACAGGTACATCGCGTACGTGTAGACGAAGGGGTAGAGCAGGCCGACGCTGAGAACGGCCAGTGCGAGGCTCATCAGATACGTTCGCCTACGGCCGATCTTGTCGGCGATGAATCCCCAGCTCGCGTAGCCCAGCACCCCGCCGAGATTGAGCATCGCCGTCGCCTGCGACACATATCCGATCGCGGCGGGGCCGGTGACGCCCTCGCCGGTGACCACCGTACGGACGATCTGCGGGGTCCAGGCGGTGACGTTCCAGAAGGCGAACAGCGCGCCGGCGGCGATGATCGTGCAGGGCAGGGTCCGCCGCAGTAGGGGCCGGGTGAACAGCCGGACCAGCACGAACCGGTCCGAGGCCTTCTTGGCGGCACCCGCCTGACGCTCTCGTTTACGCCTGGCCCGCTCGGCCCTGACCTCGATCATGGACTCGGGTTCGTGCACGTAACGCCGGATGAACAGGACCAGCAGGGCGGGGACCAACCCGGCGGCCAGCGTGGGCCGCCAGCCGAAGCCGCCGATGAAGTTGTAGACGACGGATGCGAGGAAGAAGCCGAGTGCGAGACCGGACATCATGATTCCGGTGGCCTTGGCGCGATGGCGGTTGTTCCACGCCTCGGCGACCAGCGCCGCGCCGATGGGAAGCTCCACGCCCGAGCCGATCCCGGCGAGGAAACGCAGCGCGGCGAACTGCCAGTACACGGCGGCCAGCGTGGCGAGCGCGGTGAACACGGAGTAGGTCAGCACCCCGACGATCAACACCCGGACCCGTCCGATGTAGTCGGCCAGCGTGCCGAAGAACACCGCTCCCAGAGCCCAGCCGACGAGAAAAACGGTGACGGCGAGGCCGCTGTAGAAGGACGTCTGCGCGGGGGTCGGATCACCGATGCCCGAGTTGACGAGGAGGTCGGCCGTGGCCGGACCGGCGACGAGGGTGAACAGGTTCGAGTCGAAGCCGTCGAGGGCCCAGCCCGTCGTCGTCGCGAACAGCACGATCCACTGGTAACGGGTGATCTCCTGGTGCCAGGCAGGTGCACCGGTGGGAGTCTCGGCCATCCCGGAGACCCCTCCTACGAAGCCGGCCGGGGGACGCCGGGCGTCGAGCCGGCCCGCTCGCGGCCCAGGCAGAACACCTTCCCCGTAGCCCGCAGTCGCAGCACGTGCGCCCCCTCCGGCGGCTGCCGGAGGAGGCGGACGAACTCCTCGCAGAGTTCGACGGTCAGAAGATTGCCCGGAGGCCTGTCCAGCTCGGCGACGAGGACGCCGTCGGCCGGGGCCGACACGGTGAGGCCGGTCATCAGTTGAGCCTGTCCGTGGCCACGCCGCCGTACCAGTCGACGTCGCTGTCGGCTGTCCGGACGGTCACCACACGGACATTCGTGAAGTCGTCGAAGGACTCCCAGCCGCCTTCCCTGCCGATGCCGCTCTCTCCCACCCCGCCCCAGGGCGAGGAAGGATCGAGCCGGTGATGGTCGTTGACCCACACCATGCCCGTCTCAAGCCGTCCGGCCACCCGGTGTGCCCGCGCGACATCACGCGTCCAGATCCCCGAGCCCAGCCCGAACGGCGAGTCGTTGGCCAGCGACACGGCCTCGTCCTCGTCCTCGAAGGGGATGACGACCACCACGGGGCCGAAGATCTCCTCGCGCGCGACGCGCATGTTGTTGGTCACGTCGGCGAGCACGGTCGGTTCGACAAAAAAGCCGCCGGGCAGTCCCGGCACGTGGGCGGCATGACCGCCCGCGGCCAGCTTCGCGCCCTCGTCGAGGCCGATGCGTACGTAGTCGAGGATCCGCGCCTGCGCGCGCGCCGAGATGACGGGGCCGAGCTGGGTGGACGCCAGGGCCGGATCCCCCATGCGGACCGAAGCAGCGATCTTCGAGAGGGCCTTGATGAAATCGTGGTAGATGCGGCGCTGAACGAGCAGCCGGCTGCCGGCGATACAGGTCTGACCGGCCCCGATGAATCCACCGAAAGCGGCCCCCCGGGCGGCGACCTCGACGGGCATGTCGTCGAACACGAGGACCGGGGACCTGCCGCCGAGTTCGAGGGTCGCCTTGGCGAATCGCTTCGCGGCGGCGAGCGAGATCGCCCGGCCGGGCTCCGTACCGCCCGTGAAGACGACCTTCTTGACCAGGGGGTGTTCGGTCAGTGCGGCGCCCGCGGTCGGCCCCAGACCGGGGACCACGTTGAGCACACCGGCCGGGATGCCGGCGTCATCGGCGATCTCACCGAGCAGGAGGGCGGTCAGCGGCGTCTGCTCGGACGGCTTGAGAACCACGGTGTTGCCGGTTGCGAGCGCCGGGGCCAGGCTCTTCGAGGCGATCATCATCGGATGGTTGAAGGACGACAGGATCCCCACCACACCGAGCGGGAACCGGCTGGTGTACGCGTGGTAGTCGCCACGCAGCGGCACGACCGCGCCTCGATCGGCGAGGAGCAGTGCCGCGTTGTAGCGGTACCACTCGGGGAGCCGGGTGATCTGGGCCTTCGTCTCGGTGATCGGCCGCCCGTTGTTCGTGGTCTCCAGGCGGTAGAGATCGGCCATCCGGGCCTCGATGCCGTCCGCGAAGCGGTTGATCAGGCGCGCCCGGTCATGGATGGGGAGATCTCGCCACACGTCCGACCGGAATGTCTCATGGGCTACCCGGACGGCCCGATCGATGTCCTGCTTGCCGGCGCCGGCGACCTGGGCGAAAACCTCGCCGGTCGCGGGATTCGTGATGTCGATCGGGGCGGCGTGACCCTCGACCACCTGGCCCCCGATGCGCAGCCCTGCGGCCAGTCCGCAGGGCAGCTCGCCGTTCTCGGTCACGGTCATAAACGATCTTCCTGATCCGCGTTTTCCTAACTCGTATACGGAGATTATAAATCGGTATACGGATGGACCGTACTTTGTCGCATTTGATGCGACAAGGGTGGCAAGCGAGTTGAACATGCGATTCCTGTGGATGGAGTGAATACTGTGTGGCGGGCGGGCACGCAGGACGCCCATCTCCGGAGCGGTTGCTTCATCAGCGGACAAGGTGGTGGGACATGGTGCCGGAGGAGTCGGCGGCGGGCCGGGTCACACGCTCGTTGCGTCAGCGCCTGCTCACCGGCGAGCTCAAGCCGGGCGCGCCCCTGTCGCAGTCCCGCATCGCCGCCGAATACGGCGTCAGCCGGATGCCGGCGCGAGACGCCCTGCAGGTCCTGGCCGCCGAGGGGCTGGTAGACCTCGACGCCTTCACCGCCGTCGTGCGCGGCCTGTCGATCACGGAGCTGCAGGAGCTGTACGAGCTCCGCGAGGCCGTCGAGCCCGTGCTGACCCGCATCGCGGTGCCGAACGTCGGGCGGGCCGAGGTCGCCCAGATGACGACGCTGATCGAGGGGATGGAGTCGAATCCGCCGGCGGTCGACTGGCTGGCCGCCAACGCGACGTTCCACGCGCTCGTCTACTCCCGCGCCGATCGAGCCCGCATGATCGAGTTGACCGAACAGCTCAGGCGCCTGACCGACCGCTACGTCTACCTACATGTCGGGGTGTTCGGCGACACCGACCACATCCACGAGGAGCACCGGCAGATCCTTCACGCGGTCCGGAACGGCGACGCCGCCGGGGCCGCCGAGCTGACGCGTCTGCACATCGCCACCTCCCACGAGTTCATCCTGCGCTACCTGCTGGAGCACGAGCACATGCCGCTGGGACACGGGAAGGGCAACCGGGCAACCCAGTCAAGGTAATCTCTGGGTCGTCTCAGGTATCTGCTTCTGCGGTGGCCGGCCATTCTTCGGGTTGCGACACGTAGGTGCCGCGCTGAGGGACGGTGTAGACCCACCCCTGCTCTCTGAGTAGCCCAATCGCACGGCGTACCGTCTCCCGGGCGACGCCGTGCTGCTGTATCAACGTGCTCTCGCTGGGAATGGGGCGGCGGGGCTTGAGCTCGCCACGATTGATGCGGTCAGCCAGTTCGTTTGCGATCTTTTGGTAGAGCAGCGTCTTCTGCGGTTTACGCCTGGCTTCGCCAGGTGGACCAACGAATGTGCCCTCGCCCTGTGCGGTATGTACGAGGCCCTCGTCTCGGAGCATCCTGATCGCTCGCCGGGCTGTGGTCCTGGCGATGCCGAACGCGCTCCTCAGCTCGGTTTCGCTTGGTACGGCATCGCCGGGGGAAAGGTGCCCTGTTAGGACGCGCTGACGGATGACGTCAGCTACCTGAACGTACAGATGGGTGTCGCTTTCATGATCCAGCACGACCGCAAGGTAACTGCTCTACCACCACTGGTGCTGGTTGACTTAACCAATTGATATGAGTGCTAGACGTATAGAGACTGGCTTGTCGCTAATCCTGCTATTTTGTCGGCTCTGGCCAGTTTTCGACGGGCGACACGTATGTGCCGCGATAGGGAACGGTGAACACCCATCCCTGGTCGCGTAGGGTGCCCATCGCCTGGCGCACCGTGGCTTTCGCGACGCCGTGCTTCTCCATGAGTTTCTTCTCGCTGGGAACGCGCCGGTTTGGGCGTAGCTCGCCGTCCTGGATCCGAGCTCGAATCCCCGCTGCGATCTGCTGATACACCGGTAGTTGATCGTCTGGCCGTGGAGTCCCCGGCTCGCCGACGAATGTGCCTTCTCCCTGGATCGTGTACGCCAGACCTTGTTCGCGGAGTTCTCGCGCGACCCGGCGGGCGGTTGTCCTCGCGATGCCGTACTCGATCTCAAGCTCGGCCTCGCTGGGCACGGCTTCACCGGGGCCGAGTTCGCCGACCTGGATGCGTGCGCGAATCATCTCGGCGACCTGTTTGTAGACCGGTACGGGGCCCTCACGGTCAAGCATGTCCGCAGGATAGACCAAACGGTACATGCACCTACAAATCAGACGCCTAGTCAAACCATGGATAGGTGCACTAGACCAGTAGGGGCAATCTGGCCTATGGTTAACCAGCGAACGCGGGAGGGAGTTGAGCGCGGAGATGGTGGCTGAGGTGCTGGAGGAGCGGCATCACGGGCACCACGTGGGGTTGTTGCAGGCGAAGCATGAGCCGATCGACTGGCGGCCGTCACTGTCGCGGGCCGGTCCGGCGCGGGTGAAGGAACACACCTGTGACTGCCGGGCGACCTTCTACGAGCTCTGCCAGGCGGGCGGGCTGATGTTCATACGGCGGACACATCGGCTGAGAGGAGCGGTGGACGTGCACGAATCACCCTGGGTGGTCGCGAGGGACACGCAGGCGCTCTGGCTCCGCCTGCTGATGGGCAGCGCCCGTTGACGGCTCAATAAGCGTGCCCGGTGACGGGAAGCGGGTGGGCTTTCCGTCACCGGGCACCTCACAGCTCCCTGCCTCCTCGGCGGGCCCATGACGGTCGAGGAGGCAGGGCGGTGGTCCCGTATCGATCCATGGAGGGACGGTACGGGACCACCGATCGAACCCCCGGCGGGAATCCCACTTCCCACTTCCCGCCGGGTGCGGATGGTGGTCCCGCGCTGCCAGGGCGGGACCACCATCAAGAAACGAACCGCGATCAAGAAACCAACCGCCGTCAAGAAGCGAAGCGTCGGGACGCGCAGGGGCGGACCAGCCGAGGAGCGGCATGCCGGAAAGGGAACCGCCACGGCGCGGGCCGTCAGGAGACGATCCGGCGCCAGGCGGTGTCGGTGACGATCACGTGGTCGAGGAAGCGCAGGCCCAACGTCTCGGCGGCCTCGCACAGACGGGTGGTGACCTCCAGGTCGGCCGGGCTGGGGTCGAGGGAGCCGCTGGGGTGGTTGTGGGCCAGGCCGAAGGAGGATCCGCCCGAGGTGAGAACGGCGCTCATGATCTCGCGGACGGGAGCGGGGGCGTGGTCGCTGCCGCCCTCACTGACGATGGTCTTGCGGGTCACCGCCCCGCTCGGATCGCAGACCACGACGACCACGCGCTCGTGGCTGAGGCCGCGCAGGAGCGGGGAGGCGACGGCGGCCAGGTCTCCCGAGGATCTGACGCGGCGGCGCTCCGGCTCGGACTGCGCCTGCCGTACGAGATGGAAGGCGGCGATGACCCGGGCGGCCTTCGCGGGGCCGATGCCGGGGACGGACATCAGGCGGTGGGCGTCGGAGCGGGCCAGCCCGCGCAGGTCGCCGCAGTGGGCGATCAGGTGGGAGGCGAGTTCGACCGCGTTGGTGCCCCGGCTGCCGGAGCCGATCAGCAGGGCGAGCAACTCCCGGTCGGCCAGCGCGGTCGCCCCCCTCGACAGCAGTCGCTCACGAGGCTGGTCATTGGGGGACATGTCCTTGACGCGCACTCGGCACCTCCGGCTCGGGAAACCAGACTGGTTCTACCAGGTGGCGCAGACAATCCGGCTCCGGAGGACCGTCCACGGTTCTGGCCCTCGCCGGGCGATCATCCGTGGGCGCCGGTTCCGGAAAAAGGCGAATGCCGGCCCGTCAGGAGGGCGAGCAGTCGTTCAGAGGACATGCCCGGCCCGTCAGAGGGCGTAGTTGGTTGCTCGGGACGTGCCCGTCCGTCGGAGGGCGATCACTGGTCCGCCAGAGGGGGTGGCTCGTCAGGGTGTGTGCGACTCGATCAGGGGGTGAGCGGGTGGGAGTAGACCAGGCGGAAGCGGTCGCCGGGTATGACGATGTCGCTGGTCTCGACCGGGCGGTCGCCGGCCCAGTGGGTGCGCTCCACGTGAAGGACGTGGACGCCCGCGGGCAGGGCGAGGGCGTCGCTCTCGGCGGGCTGGGGGACGCGGGTGTAGACCTGCTCCACGATCTCGGTGATCTTGACCCCGAGGGCGGACAGACGGGGGATCAGGCCGCGGGGGTTCTCCTCGGCGACGGGCTCGCCGAACTCGGCGGGTTCGTACGAGGTGGCGAGCTGAACCGGCTTGCCGTCGCCGCGGAAGACGTAACTGGTGCGGGTCACCGCGGCGAACTCCTCCAGGCGGAGGCGCTGGGCGATGTCGGGGGTGGCGTCGGCGGGTTCGGTCCGCCAGTCCCAGGTGGCCCGGGTGCCCTGCGACTGGATGTCGGCGCCGAAGGGGGCGTGGTGGTCGTGGAAGCGCCAGCGATGCAGGGGGAGCAGCGTGGGCTGAGCCCTGACGTAGTGGCCCGAGCCGACGCGACCGACGATCAGACCCTCGGCGGCGAGCACGCGCAGCGCGTGGCGGGCCGCGGTTTCGCCCACACCGTATTTCCTGGTCAGCTGGGCACGCGAGGGAATCGAGGCGCCGGGGGAGAGAGAGCCGTCGACGATCTGGCGGCGGATATCCGCGACAACGCGCAGGTAGACCGGATCGGAGCTTGCCACGTGTCCATCCCTGGGTTCGACAGGCGTCGTCCCATCCTGTCGTATTCGGCGAACAACTCAGGGTAATGGAGGCAATTTGGAACTCCAACTTTGAGGGTGTCTCCGAAAGTGGCGAAAAATATCTCAGAGACCGTGTAACACCCACGTAAGGACCCACGATTGAACGGTAGAGGTCGTCGATGTGTGTACCCCCGAGCACATATCGGCGGCCTCTTTCATGTTCAAGCTGACTTGTCCTCGCAGCTTAAAACGGACAAAAATATTATTACCTCCCATGTTCGGGTGCGAGGGGGCAGGCGCGGGCCCGTTCTGGCGGTGCGGCGGGGACATTCGCGTCGTCCGGATGGCCGCCGCTTCTACTGGGGCCTCGGGCGGTGACGGCGGGAAGAACCGGCCGGTCGATCGCCTCGTTCTCACGGGCCTCCGGCGCGGTGTCCCCGGGGTGGCAGGGGCAGGTGAGAGCACGATCCGCCGAGCAGACCAAGATCAACGAGCGGGCCGCTCCGGCGTCTTATATCCGCCTGTACGGTGTGTAGAGGGCTGCATGGGGGAATATTCGCTCTTTGGGTCATCGGTGGACGGAGGCTAGGCGGGGTGGCGGGGTCTACCGTTTCCATGGATCCAGGTAGCGTTCGGTCTATGGCAGCGCCAATTCGAACCTCCGACGCCCCCTTCGGCCGCATGCTGACCGCCATGGTCACGCCGTTCACCAGTGACGGTTCGGTCGACTACGAGGGAGTGCAGCGCCTGGCCACCTACCTGGTGGACAAGCAGCGCAACGACGGCCTGATCGTGAGTGGCACGACAGGTGAGTCTCCGACGACCTCCGACGACGAGAAGGAGCGCATCCTGCGTGCCGTCGTCGAAGCGGTCGGCGACCGCGCCGTGGTCGTGGCGGGAGCCGGCAGCAACGACACCCACCACAGCGTCGAGCTGGCCAAGAGCGCCGAGCGCGCCGGGGCCCACGGTCTCCTGGTGGTGACGCCTTACTACAGCAAGCCACCGCAGGAGGGGCTCTTCCGCCATTTCACCGCCGTGGCGGACGCCACCGACCTGCCGGTTATGCTTTATGACATTCCTGGTCGCAGTGGCGTGCCGATCCTGACCGAGACGCTGGTACGGCTTGCCCGCCACGAGCGGATCATCGCGGTGAAGGACGCCAAGGCCGACCTGTTCGCCGGGTCGCAGGTGATGGTGGCCACCGGACTGGTCTTCTACTCGGGCGACGACACGCTCAACCTGCCGTGGCTCTCGGTCGGGGCCGCGGGGTGTGTCAGTGTGATCGGGCACGTTGTGGGCGCCGAGATCGCCGCGATGGTGGAGCTGTACCGCTCGGGAGACGTCTCGGGCGCGCTCGCCCTTCATCGCAGGCTGCTTCCGGTGATCTCCGGAATCATGGCGCAGGCCGGTGGCGCGATCATGGCGAAGGCGGCGTTGGCCCTGGTGGGGCAGCCTGTGGGACCGCCGCGACTGCCGCTGGTGGAAGCCACAGAAGAGCAGGTGGGGCGACTGCGCGAAGACTTGATCGCGGGCGGCGTGAAGCTGTCCGACGAATTTGGTGCGTAAGCAAGTACGAGAAAGAACGTGGCGGCCGTCAGTGGCCGCAGTGGAGAGGAACGGGAGTTTGAGAGACAGAGGACATAGCGGTCCGCTGGGGGACGGAGTGCTGGGCGAGGGCGTAGTCCTTCCGTCCGGGAAGTCCGCTGACGCGTGCACGACGTATGAAAGAGGTGTGGCCGAATGAGTCACCCGCACCCCGAGCTCGGGCCGCCGCCGGCGATGGCCGAGGGCGCACTGCGCATCGTCGCGCTGGGCGGTCTCGGCGAGATCGGCCGCAACATGGCGGTGTTCGAATACGACGGCCGCCTGCTGATCGTCGACTGCGGGGTACTGTTCCCCGAGCCCGACCAGCCCGGCATCGACCTGATCCTGCCCGACTTCGAATACATCCGGAATCGTCTGGACGACATCGAGGCCGTGGTGCTGACCCACGGGCACGAGGACCACATCGGCGCCGTGCCGTACCTGCTCCGGGAACGTCGCAACATCCCGCTCGTGGGTTCGAAGCTGACGCTCGCGCTGATCGAGGCGAAGCTCACCGAGCATCGCATCCAGCCGACCAAGCTTGAGGTCGTCGAGGGAGAGCGGCACCGGTTCGGGCCCTTCGAGTGCGAGTTCTTCGCGGTCAACCACTCGATCCCGGACGCGCTGGCCGTCGCGATCAGGACGCCCGCGGGCATCGTGCTGCACACCGGCGACTTCCGGATGGATCAGCTGCCCAGCGACGGGCGACTGACCGACCTCGGCGGGTTCGCCCGGCTCGGGGCCGAGGGCGTCGACCTGTTGATGTCGGACTCGACCAACGCCGAGGTGCCGGGTTTCGTCACCAGCGAGCGGGAGATCGCGCCGGTCATCGACGAGGTGATCCGCACCGCGGAGAAGCGTGTGATCGTGGCGAGCTTCGCCTCCCACGTCCACCGCGTCCAGCAGGTCATGGACGCCGCGGACCACCACGGCCGCAAGGTCGCGCTGGTCGGCCGCTCCATGGTGCGCAACATGGGCATCGCCCGTGATCTCGGCTACCTGAGGGTTCCGCCGGGTCTGATCATCGACCCGAAGGACCTCGAGGCCTATCCGCCGGAGGGCCTGGTGCTCATCTGCACCGGGTCGCAGGGCGAGCCGATGGCCGCGCTGTCGCGCATGGCCAACCGCGACCACCCGATCCGGGTCGCCGAGGGTGACACCGTGCTGCTGGCGTCGTCGCTGGTGCCCGGTAACGAGACCTCGGTCAACAACGTGATCAACGGACTGGTCCGCTGGGGCGCCCGCGTGGTGCACAAGGGCAACGCGAAGGTGCACGTCTCCGGCCACGCCGCCGCGGGCGAGCTGCTCTACCTGCTCAACGTGACCCGGCCGTCCAACTTCATGCCGGTGCACGGCGAGTGGCGGCACATGCGGGCGCACGCCAAGCTCGCCGCGCTGACCGGGGTGCCCGAGGACCACATCGTGATCGCCGAGGACGGCGTCGTGGTGGATCTGTTCGACGGCCGCGCGAAGGTCGTGGGTGCGGTCCCCGCCGGTTACGTGTACGTGGACGGCACCTCGGTGGGCGACGTCACCGACTTCGCCCTGAAGGACCGTCGCATCCTGGGCGAGGAGGGCTTCATCTCCGTCGTCATCGTGGTCGACTCCGCCACCGGCAAGCTCGCCGGCGGTCCGGAGATCCACGCCAGGGGATCGGGCATCGACCCGTCGATGTTCGACGCGATCCTGCCGGAGGTCGAGAGGGCCCTGCAGGACAACGCGGCCGACGGGGTGGTGGACGTCCAGCAGGTTCGCCGGGTGGTCCGCAGGACCGTCGGGCGCTGGGTGAGCGACACCTACCGTCGCCGCCCGATGATCATCCCCGTGGTGATCGAGGTCTGACACCTTCTCGCCGTGCGGCGGTTCCCATCGCCGCACGGCGAGGGTGCCGGCGATAAGAACCGCCGCGCGGTAAGGGCACCGCCGCTGGTCCTTGCCGCCGTACGGTGAGGACGCCGGTGATGTTTCTCACCGCCGTACGTCCGTCCTATCGCCGTGCGGCGAGGGCGTCGGTGATGGCGCGCAGGCGGCCGGCCGAGGCGAGGCCCCCGTGGTAGATGTGAAACTCCTCGGCGCCCGCACTCGCGTAGCGGTCCATCTCCTCGCGCATCCGGACCGGGTCGGCCGGGCGCGGGGGCAGCGCGAGCACGTAGGCGCCGATACGCGTCCCGGGTGAGGCGAGGGCGCGCAGGCGGGCCAGCTTCTCCGCGGAGGGCTCGACGTCGCCCCAGCAACTGCCCACGAGCGTCCGCACCGGGTCCTTCGGTCCGGCCCAGGCGAACGAGCCCGTCGCCCAGGGGTCGGGGCTGGCGTGCAGGGTGACCGGGAGCGCGCCCGCCTCCGGGATGACCAGCCGCTGGAGCTCCTCGGACAGTCCGGTCCGCACCTCTCGTACGGCGGGCGCCAGGTCGCCCAGCGCGTCCTCGACCGAGTCCGGAGAGCCGTCCACCCCGGCCCGCACCAGCGGCGCGAGCCCCCACGGGTATCGCCCCGCGCAGGCCGCGCAGAAGCACAGGGAGAGCAGGTCGGCCTGGACCTGGCTCCAGTCGGCGCCGTCGGTCTTCTCGTGCGTGCCGCCGTGGCGGAAGCCCATCGGGCCGCACGCCTCCAGGATCACCGCGTCCGGCTCGCCCAGCTCGACGATCTCTCTGACGAGCGTGCGGCAGTAGTCGGCGACATCGGGGTGAGAGGGGCAGAGCGCGTAGGGGTAGGTGTCGCCGAAGGCGTTGCGGACCGTCAGGTCGGGGTCGGCAGAGCCGAGGGGGGAGCTGTGCGTGAGCACCACCCAGGCGTGCACGGCCAGGCCCTCGGCCCGCAGTAGGTCCCGTGCCCGGATGAAGGCGTCGGGCGAGGTCCACGACGGGGTGGCGGGGACCAGCCGGCCGGTCCAGGCGGACGGGCGCACCGGCACGTAGCAGGCGGCACGCGCGTCGACGAGCCGATGCGTCGGATGGAACGGGGTGGCCGCCCGGACCGAGTGGTAGGAGGCCGCCAGCGCGACGGCGTCCACGCCCAGGGCCGCGAGCCGGGCGGGCGCGGCCGGGTCGCCGAGGACGTCCCAGGGATAGGCGTAGATCACATTCATGTCGTGTCCTCACATGTTCGCCGTACGGCGATGCGGGTGATCCCTGCGATGCCGCACCGTCCGCCGTACCTGCCCCGAATTGGGGAGTGAGCACGGTCTCGGGCGGAGGAGATCATCCGACGTGCCGCTCCGGAGCGGGCACGGCGCAGGCGCAGGAGATAGCCCCGCCGTACCCGCTCCGGATCGGAGGACAGTTATGGCCGTGGGTGGAGGGGATTGTCCCGCCGTACCCGTTCCGGAACGGGCACGGCCGTGGGCGCGGGAGATCACCAGCGGGGTCTGGCCGCCGAGAAGGACGGGTCGAAACGGCGCATGTAGGAGGTGTCGTCGCGGGCGGTGACGCCACATTTGAGGTACTGCTCGTGCATCACGGCCAGCGCGTCGCGGTCCAGCTCTATCCCCAGGCCCGGTCCGGTGGGCACCGGCACGGCGCCGTCGACGAAACGCAGGGCGCCGGGGGCGACCACGTCCTGGCCGTCCTGCCAGGGGGTGTGGGTGTCACAGGAGTGGGCGAGGTTGGGGATCGTCGACGCGAGGTGGGTCATCGCGGCGAGGCTGATGCCGAGATGGGAGTTGGAGTGCATGGACAGCTCGATGCCGAACGTCTCGCACAGCCGGGCGAGCTGGGTGGAGCGGACCAGGCCACCCCAGTAGTGGTGGTCGCAGAGCAGCACCCCGATCGCGCCGAGCCGGATGGCGGGTGGCAGGTGTTCGAAGGTGACCACGCACATGTTGGTGGCCAGGGGCATCGGCACCTCGGCCGCCACCTCGGCCATGGGGCCGATGTCGCCGGTCGGATCCTCCAGATACTCCAGCACTCCGCTCAGGGCCCGGCCCACCTCGATAGAGGTCTCCGGCGACCACATCGCGTTCGGGTCGAGGCGCAGGGGATGATTGGGAAAGGCGTCGCGCAGCGCGAGGGTGGCCTCGATCTCCTGCTCGGGAGGGAACACGCCCCCCTTGAGCTTGATCGACTGGAAACCGTACTCACCGATCAGCAGCCGGGCCTGCTCGACGAGGCCCGCCGGATCCAGGGCGGCGCCGAAGCGGTCCGCGGGCTCGCCGGGATGCCCGGCCCACTTGTAGAACAGATACGCGCTGTACGGCACCGCGGACCGGATCGAGCCGCCGAGCAGGTCCGACACCGGGCGCCCGATGGCCTTTCCCCGGATGTCCAGGCAGGCGACCTCGAAGGGGGAGAAGACCCGGTCGACGCTCTTCTCCCTGGTCGCGACGCCCGTCAGCCCGTGCAGGTCGGTGACGGCCTCGCCGACCGAGGCGCTCACCCGCGCGTAGATCTCGTTGGTGGAGTGGACGTCCAGCCCGAGCAGTTCGCGGGCCGTGGCCCGGACCTTCTCCAGGTGGCCCAGGTCTCCGTAGGTCTCGCCGAGGCCGGTCAGTCCCTCGTCGGTGACGACCTCGACGATCGTGCGCAGCGCCCACGGCTCGTGCACGCCGGCGGCGTTGAGCAGGGGCGGGTCACGGAAGGCGACGGGGGTGACCCGGATCTCCTTGATCAGCATCCCGCGATCTCCGTTCCGGCCGTGATCAGGCGTTCCAGCCGGGCGAGGTGCTCCGGGGTGGGGTCGGTGAGGGGGGCGCGGACGCCGCCCACGTCGAGGCCGCGCAGCCGTACCCCGGCCTTGACCAGGCCCACGGCGTATCCGGGGACCAGGTCGCGGAGCTCGACCAGCGGCAGGTAGAAGTCGGTGAGCAGCCGCTGGACGAGCTCGTCGTCGCCTCCCGTCACGGCCTTGTTGAAGGCCAGCGCGACCTCGGGGGCGAAGCAGAACACCGCACTGGAGTAGAGCGTGACGCCCAGGCCGCGGTAGGCGGGGACGGTCATCTCGGCCGTGGGCAGGCCGTTGAAGAAGGTGAACTCGCGGCTCGTCGTCCGCCGCACGGTCAGAATGATCCGCTGGAGCAGGTCGAGGTCGCCGAATCCGTCCTTGATGCCGATCACGCTGGGCATGTCCGCCAGCTCGGCCGCCGCGGCGGGGGTGAAGCGGGCGTTGCCCCGGTGGTAGACGATGATCGGCAGGTCGGTGGTGGCGGCCACCTCGCGGACGTAGCGGACCAGACCGTCGGCCGGGGCGCCGACCAGATAGGGCGGCAGGAGCAGGAGGCCGTCGGCGCCGTTCGCGGCGGCGGCCTCGGCGCATGCCTGGGCGAAGGGCAGCGCGCCGCCCGCCCCGGCGAACACGGGCACCCGGCCGGCGGCGGTCGTGGTGGTGACGGAGACGACGCGGGCGTACTCGTCGAGGCTCAGGGCGTGGAACTCGCCGGTGCCACAGGCGGTGAAAACACCTCCGGCCCCGGCTTCGACCCCTCGGCCGACATGTTTGGCGAGCACCTCCTCCGCCACGTCGCCGTCGGCCCCGAAGGGCGTCACAGGAAAGAAGAGAACACCATTGAGACGCATGTCCCACCCTTGTCATCGCGGTCGTTCACTTGTTTCGCCCACCGGGAGGAAGCGGGAAGGCCGAGGCCGACGCTTCCGGGCACGCTCATGCCCGATCCCGGCGGGGAGAGGTCAGGGAGAAGGTCACCCGGTGGGGGGAGTCCGGGAGACGGGAAGCGGTCACCCGCCGGGAGGAGGTCGAGGGACGAGGAGAGGTCCTCCGGCGGGAAGAGGCCGGGGGACGGGGAAAGGCCGGGGGAGAGGTCGCCCGGTGGAAGAAGGTCAGCGGATACCCTCGCGGCGCAGCGTGGCGGAGAGCTTGCGCGTGTGCCTGACCACCGCTTCGGTGATCTTCTCGACCTCGCCGGGTGGCAGGTCGGAGGGCATGGAGCAGCTGATCGCGTCGGTGGCCGGGATGCGGTAGTCCACCGCGCAGGCCACGCAGGCCACGCCCGGGGTGCCCTGCTCGTGCTCGAAGGCCCAGCCGCGCGTGCGCACCCGGTCCAGCTCGGCGGTGAGCACGGCGAGGTCGACGATCGTGTTGTCGGTGATCGGGGAAAGAGGACTGGGCAGCAGCGCGGCCACCTCGTCGTCGGTGAGCTCCGCCAGCAGGACCTGGCCGAGCGCGGTCACGTGGGCGGGAAGGCGCCGTCCGACACGCGGGATGACGTGGTGCACCTCGCGGGACTCGCGACTGGCCAGGTAGAGCACATGTGCGTCGTCGCGACGGGCGAAGTGCACGGTGCGCCCGATCTCGGCACGCAGGTCCTCCAGGGTCTCCTGCGCCAGCGGCAGCGCGGGATCCTTGTCCAGGTAGGCGGTGCCGGTGAGCAGCGCGTGCGGGCCGATGCCGTACGCGGAGCGGACCTCGTCCGCCTCGATCCACTTCAGCTCCAGGAGCGTGCGCATCAGGGCGTGCAGGCTGCTGCGTGGATAGCCCACGCGCTGCTGCAGCTCGGACAGGTTGAGCTTCACCGGTGAGGCGGCCAGGGTCTCCAGGATCCGGACCGCCCGCTCCGCGGACTTGACCAGCGACGGCTCCATGCGGGTCCCATCTCCGTGGACGTGTGCCATGGCGGTCAGGATATTGGATGCCATCCATATACATGGACACGCACGTGGACGAGTGTGCGGACGGAAGCATGAACGGGTGCGTGGACGGATGCGTGGATGAGTGCGTGAGCGAGGACGCGGACGGGCATGCGGGTGAGGCCCCGGACAGGCATGCGGGTGAGGACGCGGGTGGGAGCGGACGCATGAGGCTCCCTAACCCTTGATGGCGCCGCTGGTCAGGCCGCGCATGAACTGCCGCTGGAAGATCAGGAACGCGATGATCGACGGCAGCAGCGCCAGCAGGGACGCCGCGAGCAGCACGCCGATGCCGGACTCCTCGTCCGCGCGCAGCGATCTCAGCGCGATCGGCAGCGTCCACTGGCTCGACTCCGTGGCCACGATCAGCGGAAGCAGGTACTGGTCCCAGATCATCGTGAAACCGAACACGCCGATCACACCGAGCGCGGGCCTGCACAGCGGCAGGATGATCGTGAAGAACGTCCGCAGCTCGCCCGCCCCGTCGATGTGCGCGGCCTCCTCCAGCTCGACCGGCACCTCCTTCATGAACTCGGTCATGACCAGGATGGAGAAGCCCCAGGCGCCGACCGGCAGGATCATCCCCGCGTAGGAGCCGATCAAGTCGAGATGGAACGGGGGCACGTCGGCCAGCACCACCGAGAGCGGGATGATGATGACCTCCTCGGGGAGCATCATCGTGGCCAGCATGATCAGCAGCACGATGGTCATGCCCCTGAATTTCTTGCGCGCCAGGGAGTAGGCGGCGAAGACGCTGACCAGCATCTGCAGCAGCAGTCCGAACCCGACCACCACGAAGGAGTTGAGCAGGTAGCCGTAGACGCCCATCTCGCCGGCCCGGAAGAAGTTCTTCAGGGTGAAGCCGTCCGGCACTATCGAGAAGCCGGTCGGGTCGAGCGTCTCGCCGAAGGCGCTGACCAGCAGCCCCACCAGCGGCCCGGTGAAGACGATGACCATGCCCCCGTAAAGCACCGTCTTCACGATGATCGCGAGCGGTCCGCGCCTGTCCTCCAGGCCGAGTGCGGTGTCGAGTCTCATTTCGGCTGCCTCCTGCGCAGGAACTGGACCAGCAGGGTCAGCAGCAGCGTGGCGACGAACAGCACGATCGATCCCGCGGCCGCGACCCCGAGATCGCCTCGTTGCAGGCCGAGCTTGTAGATCAGTGTCATCAGCACCTCGCTGGAGCCGTTGGGCCCGCCGTTGGTGAGGACGTAGACCTCGACGAACACCCGCAGGCCCCGGATGGCGGCCAGGGTGAACAGGATCCAGAACACCGGGCGCAGCGCCGGCAGCGTCACGTGCCGCAGCCGCCGCCAGGTGGACGCGCCGTCCACCGCCGCGGCCTCGTACAGCGTGCGGTCCACCCCGACCAGCCCGGCAAGGAAGATCATCATGTCGTACGGCGTGCCGCGCCAGATGCCCATTCCCATGATCGACAGCAGGGAGGAGTCCTCGCTGGCCAGGAACGGCTGCGGGCCGATGCCCAGCCAGCCGATGATGGTGTTGAGCATTCCCGTGTCGCCCGGGTGATACATGATCCGCCAGACCTCGGCGACCGCGGCCATCGTCGTCACCACGGGCAAGAACGCCGCGGTCCTGACGAACCACAGATACCGGGCCTTGCCCTCGATGAGGAGCGCGAGCAGCAGGCCCAGGACGAGTGAGCCGACCGTGGTCCCCAGCGCCAGCGCCGTGCTGTGCCACATGGCGCTGACGAACGCGCCGTCGGACAGGATCGTGCGGTAGTTGTCCGTGCCCACCCACTCGTCGCCGAGATACGGGCGAACCTCGAAGAAGCTCATCCGCAGGCCCTCGAACATGGGGATGAACTTGAAGTAGAGGAACAGCAGCAGCGCGGGGGCGAGGAAGAGCCAGGCGGTCAGAGTCCCGGACCGACGCCCCGGCCCCTGCCGGGGCGTCGGTCCGGACGGAAGAGTCGTGGTCATGAGGCGTGCTGGGTCTGCAGTTCCTGGGTGAACTTGCCGTCGAGTGCGGTCATCGCCGCCGTGACGTCGGCGGAGCAGTCGGCCCAGACCGTGTTGATCGCGTCGGCGGAGATCTGCCGGAACGGCGTCCAGTTGGGCACCGGCTGGCTGTATTCGGCGTCCTTGTAGGCGTCCTGGAAGACCTTCCAGCGCGGGTCCTTCCGTTCGGCGGCGAGGTCCACCCCGCTGTTGATCGGCAGGCGGACGATGGGGCCGGGGGCGTCGCCGTTCATGCCGACCCGCTGGCCTTCGGGGGAGACCGCGAAGTCCACGAACTTCTGCTGGGCGGCTTCGTCGCCGGAGCCGGCCATCATGTAGACGTTCTCGCCCTCGCCGAGGGTGCCGGGACCGCCGGACGGGCCCTTGGGAACCGGGATGACCTCGATCTTGTCGGTTCCGATGTTGGTCACGAACCTGGCCAGCACGTAGGGGCCGACCAGGTAGATGCCGCCCTGGCCCTTCTCGAACACCTCGTGCGTGACGGTGGTGTCGTTGCTGACCGCGCCCGGGTTGACCGTCTTCGCGGTGCAGAACTGGTCCTGCAGCCACTTCACGGCCTCGACGGCCTTCGGATCGGCCATCCCCGGCGCGAACTTGCCCCCGCCGGTGGGCCTGAGGAACTCGCCGCCGTTGGCGTAGATCAGCGATGAGGCGTACCAGGACGCGTACCCGCGTGTGGTGGTCGCGGGGATGACAAAACCCGAGGTGTCCTTGGCGCCGTTGCCGTCCGGGTCGTCGTCGGTGAACGCCTTGGCCAGCTTGGCCAGGTCGTCCCAGCTCTGGGGGACCTCCTGGCCGACCTTCTTCCGCCAGTCCGAGCGGACGATCAGCGCGAACGCCTGGGCGGAGAAAGGCGTCCCGTAGAACTTGCCGTCACCGGCCTGCGCCGCCTTCCAGGCCTGCTCCGAGATCTTGTCCGCACCGGCCAGCTTGGTCTTGTCGACCTCGCGCAGCCAGCCCTGCTGCTGCATGTTGCCCAGCTGGGCGGTGTCGTTGATGACGATGTCGGGAAGCTTCTTCTGCGCCGCCTGCTGCTGCAGCTTGGTCTCGAAGTCGTCGAAGAGCGCGACGACCTTCGCCTTGATCCCGGTGGCCTTCGTGAACGCCGCCGCCAGCTTGTCGGCGGTCTTCGCCGAGTCGGACGCGGGGACCTGGCGGATCCAGATCTCCAGCCCCTCGTCGGAGCTCTGCGCTGACGAGCAGCCCGCCAGTCCTATGGCCATGGTCATGGCCACGGCAACGGGGACCCCGAGCAGACGACGTGACATCAGACCGCCTCCTGTTCACATATGTGGATGACTTATGTGGATGTGGCACCTGTCCAGCAGAAGGTAGTCAGTGATGCAGATCACAGTCAACGGTTTGCTTCACTGAATGATGTTCATGGATGTGAATCTCGTCCGATTTGTGGATGATGAGCGACGATGTCAAGCACTACGGAGGAGATGACCATGCGTGTTCTCGTTACAGGCGCCGCCGGAATCGTCGGCACCATGCTCCGGCCCCGCCTCGCGCGGCCGGGCCGAGTACTGCGCCTGCTCGATCTCGTCCCGATCGACCCCGGTCCCGGGGAGGAGGCCGTCACGGCCGACCTGACCGATGAGGCCGCGGTCCGGGCGGCGATGGAGGACGTGCAGGCGGTGGTCCACCTGGGCGGGCTCAGCCGAGAGCGCCCGTGGGCCGACACCCTCCACGTGAACATTCACGGCACCTACGTCCTGCTCGAGGCGGCCCGCCAGGCGGGGATCCGGCAGGTCGTGCTGGCCGGCAGTCACCACGCGGTCGGCTTCCACCCCCGCACGCCGACCCCCGCGCAGCCCTCCGGCACCGTACGTCCGCCTGATACGGCGCGGCCCTCCGAGACGGCCGCGCAGCCGTCCGGCACCGCGCAGCCGTCCGGTATGGCGCAATCCTCCGATACGGCGGCGCAGTCGTCCGGCATGGCGCAGGCGCCGGACGCCGAGACCCCGGGTGGCGCGCCGGACTATCTGTTCCCCAGGCCGGACACCTTCTACGGCGTCAGCAAGGTCGCCGCCGAGGCGCTCGGCAGCCTCTACCACGACCGGTTCGGCATGAACGTCGTGGTGATGCGGCTGGGCTCCTGCGCCGAGCGCCCGGTCGACACCCGGGCGCTGTCGACCTGGCTCTCACCCGGAGACGGCGCCCGGCTGGTGGAGGCGTCCCTCGTCGCAGACGGTTTCCACGTGGTGTGGGGCGTCTCGGCCAACACCCGCCGCTGGTGGTCGCTGGAGGAGGGCCGGGCTATCGGCTACCACCCCGAGGACGACGCGGAGTCGTACGCCGCCTCCCTGATCGCCGATCACGGCGAACCCGACCCCGCCGACCCCGTACACGCCCTTGTCGGCGGCGTCTTCTGCACCCGTGAGCTCGGCGGCATCTGGTGACCTGACGAATGACCCGCGGCCGATTCCCACCGCCCGGGATTTCGGTCGACCGGGAAAGCACGGAATTTCGGCCGGATGAGAAAAGAGTCTGACCGTTCGATTGTCCAGCCTAGATCATTTGGTGTAAACATCCATAAATATCTTAAGAAGCCATATGTGGTCGTTCCCTGAGGGCGGAAAGGTGTGAAGACCGATGGGCGGCACCGAGGGATGGGCGGTCAGTGTCCCCGGGGGATACCGAGTCGGTGACTGGCAGGTCGGCAGGCCCATCGCCACGGGGAGCTGGGCGAGCGTTTACGAGGGACGGCGAGAAGGAGAAGGCGAGACGCGCTCGGCGTTGAAGTTCCTTCCCACCGGCACCGTCACGCGACGGCAGTTGCGGCACCTCCAGGACATGACGCAGCGGGAGATACGCCTGCACCGCAGCCTCCAGCACCCCCGCCTGGTCCGGCTGCGGGAGACGCTCGTCGTCGACGACGCCGAGAACCCCGAGCTCGACGGCGCGTGCGTTCTGGTGATGGACCTGGCCGAACGGTCGCTGGCCGACCTGATCGGAAGCGGGACTCCGGTTCCCGACGCGCCGAGGCTGATCGCCGAGATCTGCGAGGGACTGGCGCACATGCACGCCGCGGGGTGGGTGCACGGGGACCTCAAGCCGAACAACGTGCTCATGATGGCCGACGGCTCGGTGCGGCTCGCGGACTTCGGCCTGGCCACGGAGCTCGACGGGACCCACGGCTACCTTCCCCCGGCGGGATCGGTGGACCACGTCCCCCCGGAGCGCTGGGGTGAGCCGCTGAGCGAACGGGGACACGCGGTATGGACCTCGGCCGACATCTGGGCGCTGGGCGTGACGGCCTGTCAGCTCCTCACCGGCCACCTCCCCTTCAGCGCCCCGACCGCTCGCGCGCGCTACGTGGCCGCCACCGAGTACGCGGCGGGTGATCGGCCTCTGGCGCTCCCGGCCTCCCTGCCCGAGGCCTGGCGCTCCTGGGTGAGCGATTGCCTGGCGCCCAATCCGAGGTCCCGGCCCGGCGCGGCCCTTCAGCTCTACCGGGCACGGATGCTGGCCGGCGCGGTCGAGGTTCCGCTCCGGCGAGCGCGCCGCCGGACGGCGGGGGTGACGGCCCTGGCACTTCTGATGCTGGCCGGCGTCTCGGGGGCGGGGACGGTCTCCCCGTCCGTGGCCGACCCGTTCGGGCGATGGCTGCGCACCGGTTCCGACATCCCCCCGCAGTACCGCGCATTGATCGTCGAGGCCGGCACCATGTGCTCCGAGCCGGGCCTGAGCCCGGCGCTGATCGCCGGGATGCTGAAAACGGAGAGCGACTTCGATCCGAATCTGTCCGACGTCGCCAAGGACGAGTACGGCATCGCGCGCTGGACGCCGTCGGTGCTGCAGTTCTACCTACCCCCCGCCATCAGGGGCACCATCCTCCCCCCGCCGCTGCCGCCCGAGGTCAGCATCCCCGCGGTCGGCCGCTACCTGTGCGTACGGTTGCCGCTGCTGACCGGGGTGCCCGGGGACCCCGGGCTGCTGGGGGCCGTGGCGTTCCGCTCCTCCGGAGAGGTGGTCCGCGAGGCGAAGGGCGTCCCCGCGCGCTTTCGGGCCTACGCCGAGCGCGTGCGGAAGAACCGGGCCGCGTACGAGCCGTGATCACGGGTTCAGCCGGCTCAGGTGCTCCTCTCTCACCAGGTCGAAGCGGAGGGCGATGGAGACCAGCGCGGCGCGCTGCCAGTCCGCCTTGCGTGAACCGGACAGCGGCTTGACGCGCAGTTTTGTGCGCGCCAGGTAGTCGATGTGGAAGTTGACCGCGGCCCGGGTCAGTTCCACCCCGTCCGGGACCCCGCGCAGTCGTTCCAGCACTTCCGGCACCGTCGGGATGACCGAGGACGAGCAGTCGCGCAGGCGTGGTTCGCAGAGCGCGACCAGCACGAGAAAGTATTTCGCCGACTCGTCCACGGGAAATCCAGAGATGGTCGGCTCGCCGACCGCCTGGGTTTCGGGCGTGTCGAAGTCGACAAAACTGTGTTGCGAGGCGAAGACCAGAAAAGAACAGGGTCCGTCCGCCACGGGGAGCACCACGCGGGCGAACTCGAACGGTATGGGCGCCGCCACCCGCCCCGGGGCCACCTTGAGGAACTCCCCTCCGCCCTCGGGGTTCTCCACGACCAGGGTCGAATCGCGGCTGAGGTTGGTGAGGAGCCAGTAGTCCTCAACGGCCCGGATGATCCCGGCTCGCCGGGAAACTCCGGGGTGATCCAGTGGAAAGTCGACCGGGGCATTCACCGTTCCGCGCCCGAAGGTGGCCTCGCGGCCCGGAGAAAGCTCAATGACAGCCGGCCCCGAGCCTGGCACCTCGGCCTGAAGGAGGACCGTCTGCATTTGTCGCGCCTCCGCAGCACCCTGGAACCTTGCAGGTTCCCAGAATCTAAGCCTATGCCGAACAATGTCAGTGTCTGTGCCGAATTTCGGTGGATTAAGCGCATTGATGTGCGAACGGGCACCGATCAATCGGGGGTCGAGAGGAGCGGCGCGGACAGAGAGCGGCACCCGATGCCACCATCGCCGCGAACCGGGAGAGTGGGGCTCTTCCCGGTCGAACCGGCGGCTGGTCCACGTGGGCGACCAGCCGCCATCATCGCGGCGGCGAAAAAAGCCCCGTGTCTTCTCGCCCCGTCCTCCAGGCGGGGCGGGGAGGCACGGAAAGCCGGGCCGTGGCCGGGAGCGCGCACGGAGAGCGGGGCCCGGCTCAGGCCATGGCGGGAGCGCGCAGGGGAAGCCGGCTCAGGCCATGGCGGGGGTGCACGGGGGAGGCCGGTTCCGGCCGGGACCGGGACCGGAGTGCACATGGAGGCCCGGACGGCGTCAGCCGTCCGGGCCTCCGGGGTGCGTGGGGAGGGGGGCCGTTGTATGCTCGCATTGTTCTATGTAGCAGCTTGTCATTTCATGTAATAGAACAATGGAGGGTCAATGGAGGTACGGCACGCCACGGCGCCCGACCAGATTCCCGGCGCGACGACCGACTGGCTGCGCGGCCGGTTCCTGGCGGAGCAGCTCTTCGTGTCCGGGGAGATCCGCCTGCTCTACTCCCACGAGGATCGCATCGTGGTCGGCGGAGCCCTGCCCGAGGACGGGCCGCTGACGCTGCACAGTCCCGATCCGCTCAGGTCCGAATACTTCCTGGAGCGGCGCGAGCTCGGCGTGGTCAACGTGGGCGAGGCGGGCGTGGTGACCGTGGACGGCACGCCGTACCCGCTGGCGCACAGGGAGTGCCTGTACGTCGGCCGCGGGGCCCGCGAGGTCCTCTTCGAGGACGGCGCGTTCTACCTGGTCTCCACCCCCGCGCACGCCGGCTTCCCGACGGCCAGGGCAGGGCTGGAGGACGCCGAGCCCGTACGGCTGGGCGGCCAGGAGGGGTCCAACGACCGCACGATCTACAAATACATCCACGCCAAGGGCATCCAGAGCTGCCAGCTCGTGCTCGGCGTGACCGTGCTGGAGCCCGGCAGCATGTGGAACACCATGCCGTGCCACACGCACGAGCGCAGGACCGAGGTCTACCTCTACTTCGACCTGCCGGCGGAGCATCGGGTGATCCACCTGATGGGGCGGCCCGACGAGACCCGGAACCTGGTGATCGCCGACCGCCAGGCGGTGATCTCGCCCCCCTGGTCGGTGCACTGCGGCTTCGGCACGTCGAACTACTCCTTCGTCTGGGCCATGGGCGGGGAGAACCAGGCCTTCGAGGACATGGAGCAGGTCGCGATCGGTGAGATGCGCTGATGTTCTCCCTTGAGGGCAGGACCGCGCTCGTCACCGGCGCGCGGACCGGGATCGGGCGGGCCCTCGCGGTGGGCCTGGCGACGGCGGGAGCCGACCTGGTCCTGCACGGTCGCAACGACGACCTGGACGAGGTCGAGGCCGAGGTGCGCAAGACCGGCAGGCAGGTCTCCCGGTGGATCCTCGACCTGTCGGACCCCGGGCGCATCCCCGAGGCGGCGGAGCGGCTGGGCCGGATCGACGTGCTGGTCAACAACGCGGGGATCATCCGCAGGGCGCCGGCGGCCGAGCACCCCTACGCCGCCTTCCGCGAGGTGCTCGACGTCAACCTCGACGCGATCTTCCTGCTCAGCCAGGCCATCGGGGCGCGGATGCTGGCCCGGGGATCCGGAAAGATCATCACGATCGCCTCCATGCTGTCCTTCCAGGGAGGCGTCAACGTCGCCGGCTACACCGCGGCCAAGCACGCCGTCGCGGGGCTCACCCGCGCCCTGGCCTGCGAGTGGGCGGCCTCCGGGGTCCAGGTCAACGCGATCGCCCCCGGCTACATCAAGACCGGCAACACCGAGCGGCTGTGGGACGACCCGGTGCGGGAGCCCGAGATCAGGGCCCGCATTCCCGCGGGCCGCTGGGGCGATCCCGAGGACCTCGTGGGGGCCGCCGTCTTCCTGGCGTCCAGTGCCTCCGACTACGTCAACGGCCATCTGCTGGCGGTTGACGGGGGCTGGCTGGCACGCTGACCAGTAGGCTCACGATCGTGGTCAGGGAAGGCAGTTCTATCGACAAGGCGCTGGCGGTGCTGGAGGCGATCGCCGAGCACCACCGCGTGACGGACATCGCCGCCGCGACGGGGGTGTCCAAGTCGACCGTCCATCGCATCCTCCAGTCGCTCGTCGAATGGGGATTCGCGCGGACCGACGGGAACGGGGGCTATGAGCCAGGCCCCCGGATCCTCACGCTGGCAGGCCGCGTCATGAACCGGTTCGACCCGGCCCGCCAGGCCTCCCAGGCGCTGCGCGCCCTGCACGACCGGATCGGCTACACCACGCACTTCGCGGTCCGCAGCGGCGACGAGGCGGTCTACGTCGACAAGCTCGAGGGGCGCCGGCCGTACCAGATGCCCTCGCGCATCGGGATGAGCCTGCGCCTGCACTGCACCGCGATCGGCAAGGCCGTCCTCGCCCAGCTCGGGGCCGACGAGGTCCGCTCCATCGTCGACCGCACGGGCCTGCCCTCCGCGGCTCCCAACACCCTGACGACCGTGGAGGGCCTGCTGGCCCATCTGGTGGAGGTGCGTGCCCGCGGCTACGCGCTGGACGACGAGGAGAACCTCCCCGGCATCCTCTGCGTCGCGGCCCCGGTCTTCGACCACACCGGTCAGGTGCTCGGCGGCATCTCCATCTCCGGCCTCGCGATGGACATGAGCATGGAGGACCTCGAGCGGTTCGCCCCCGACGTCGTCGCCGCCGCCCGCGAGGTCTCCCTCGCACTCGGCGCCCCCGACCCCGTCCTCAACCGCTGACGCGTCAAGCAGGCCGCGGCGTTGACCCCCCGACACGGGGCAGGCTTCCGGCCGGTCCGGGTCCTTTCCCGGGGCGGAGCGGCTCCGCTTCCCTGCGGGTTCGGTGTGGCGGGTTCTTGATCTTCTGTGGTCCGGGGTCCTTGCCCGGGACGGGGCCGCTCCGCTTCCCGGGGGCCCGGTGCGGCGGGTTCTCGATCCCGCGCGGTCCGAGTTCCTCTCCGGGGCGGAGCGGCTCCGTTCTCAGTCGTGGGTCATGACCGCAGCAGGTTCTCGATTTCCTGTGGCGTCGCCTGCCGTCCGGTGCCTCCCCGGCCCGAGAGGCTGATGGCCGAGGCGGCCATGCCCGCCCTGATGGCGTCGGCCGGTGACGAGCCCCGTGCCAGGAAGGCGCAGGCCGTTCCGGCCAGGACGTCCCCGGCGCCCGTCTGATCGACGATCAGCTCCGCGCGGAAGGCGGGAATCAGCACCGGTTCGCCGTCTCCCTCCGCCAGGAGCACGCCGTTCTCCCCGAGGGTGACGGCGACGGCCGCGGCCCCCATGTCCAGGCAGGCGCGGGCGACCTCGTAGGGGTCGGTGAGTTCCAAGAGGGGGCCGCTGTCGCCCGGACAGGAGATCTTGACCAGGGAGGCGTGCCGGGCGATGTCACGCAGGACGGAGACGGCGTCCCGGGCGGTGGTGAGGCGGGCGCGGAAGTTGGGGTCGTAGACGATCCGCCCGGAGGCGGACTTGGCCGCATGCCGTACGGCCTCCGCGCAGGAGTCGGAGATCGCGGCGGTGATGCCGCTGAGCAGGACCACGCGGGCGGTGGTCACGGGAGAGCGGTCCACGTCCTGGAGGCCCATGCGCGAGGCGGCGCTGCCGTGCCGGAGATAGACGAAGGCGCGCTCACCCGACGGGTCCGCGCCGACCGCGTAGGCGCCCGTCGAGCCCTCGCCCCGGACCATCCAGCGGGAGTCCACACCGTGCCCGTCGGCGAAGCGGATCAGGCGCTCGCCGAACTCGTCGGTCCCCACCCGGGTCACCAGCGCCACGCGCGCGCCCTGCGCGGCGGCGGCCACCGAGGCGTTGAGCGCGTCACCGGAGAAGGACAGGTGAAACGTCCGGGCCTCGGGCAGGGCGTGATCCGCGGAGAACTCCACAAGCGGCTCGCCCAGCACGACCACGTCCATGACGGCTCCTTGTTTCATGTAATGGAATGTGGTCTCATGTTATGCAACATTGTGAGCCTGGAGGATTCAGTATGCCGAATATCACCGTTGAACTGCTGTCCGGCCGGACGCCCGACCAGCGCCGTGAGTTCGTCGCCGCGGTGACCGAGGCGGCCGTGGACATCCTGAAGGCCCGTCGCGAGTCGGTGCGCATCGTCTACTGGGAGATCGAGAAGTCCGACGTGGCCAACGGCGGCATCATGGAATCCGACAAGTAGGCGTGAGGGAAGGGACCGGGTGAGCCCCGGTCCCTTCCCCTTTTCCCTTTCCCGGTCACGACCCCCGGTCATGACCCCCCGATCTTGGTCTCTCCCGTCCTGACCCCGGATCCGGACCCGCTCCGACCCCCAGGCCCGGATCCGGCCGGGACCCGGCCCCTCGGATCCGGTCGGGCCGGGTCTTCCGCGGCTGGACGGCGGGCGTCAGACGGTCGCGGTGGCTCGCTCGGCCTCCGGGTCGCTGCCGAGGGAGTCGACGAGGGCGTCGCTGTCCTCGCGGTTCTCCGGCTTCAGCAGCCCGATCGCCACGTAGAGGACCAGCGAGGTGACCAGCGGGACGCCGACCACCATCGCGGTGTCCGTGGATTCGACGATCCACTTGACGTAGGCCCAGACGGTCAGGCCCGCGGCCCAGGAGGCGATCGCCGCGGTCGGGCCGCTCCGTTTGAACCAGGGCGGCATGCCCGGCATCAGCGGGATGGAGATCGGCCCCATCGTGGCCGCGACCAGGTCCACGACGATCTTCAGGACGACGCCCTTTGTCCCACATCGTCCACAGTGTGGCGACGCCGTCCAGCCGGGTCATGATCGCGATGAACATGGCGATCATGACCCGGCTGATGAACTGCCCGAAGTCGGTCAGCATGTCCGCCCACAGGCCGCCGGCCGTGATGTGGACCAGCGTGACGGCCCCGGTGACCAGGATGCCCCACAGGATCGGGATCCCCGCGAACCCCTTGAGCAGGATGGCGATCGCCACCCACTCGGCCGCTTGCCACCCGCTCCGATCCGCGGAAGCTCGTTCTGTGTTGTCTGGCGGATCCATGAGCCGACCGAGGTTGTCTGGCGGATCCATGAGCCGATCGAGCCGGAGACGCTCGATCATGATCGTTCCGGTCGCCCCCGGCGACCGGCGATCGATGATCGAGGTCGCGACTAGTGGGTCGGGACCCTGGCGGCCAGCAGGATTCCCAGTTCCAGCCGACTCCGGGCGCCCAGCAGGACCATCACCCTGGAAACATGGCGCTGGACCGTGCGGGAGGATATGTCCAACTTCTTGCCGACGGTGTCGTCCGTCAGGCCGCTGGCCAGCAGGCGGAGTACTTCCACCTGGAGTTCGTTGATGAGTCCCCGTTCCTTGCAGATGTCCAGCCATGTCGCGACCTGGTGATTGCGGCTTCGCGCAGGTGCTTGTGCCAGCATTCGATCTCCCCGTTGTACATCTTTGCTCCGTGGTGCACCTTCAGCCTAGAAGGTGACATCCTTCCAGCAGTAGCGTGATATCCCCCTGATCGAGGGGGAATTTCCCTATAACCACCCCGATACCCAGAGTCACCGGGAATCGAAGAAGGCGAGAATGGCCATTACTCGTCGATGGACCCCCTCCTCAACGGGAATGTCCAGCCTTTCCAGGATTCGTGTGACATGCGCTTCCACGGTCCTGCGGCTGAGATGGAGTTTCTCGCCGATGGCCTGGTTGGTGAGCCCCTCGGCCATCAGCCCGAGCACTTCGCGTTCGCGGGCGGTCAGCCGCCCCACGGTGTGCGCGGCGCGCTGGCGCGTCATGAGTGCCTGGACGATCGAGGGATCGATGACCGCGTCCCCGGCCGCGATGCGGTGCAGCGCGTGAACGAGGTCGGCGATGTCGAGCAGCCGCTCCTTGAGCAGGTAACCGAACCGGCCCTCTCCGGAGTTCACCATCTCCAGGGCATAGTCGAGATCGAGGTGCAGGGAGAGCAGGAGAACCCCTTTGCCGGGAAACTCCGCCCGGATCCGCTGCGCCGCGACGACTCCCTCATTCGTGAAGGTGGGTGGCATCCGGATGTCGAGTATGACCACGTCGGGATCGTGTGCCCTGACCAGATCGAGCAGTGCAGTGGCGTCGGCGGCGGTGGCCGCGACCTCGATGCCGGCCTGCCGCAGCAGCGCGGCCGTGCCCGCCCGGATCAGCGCAGTGTCGTCGGCGATGATGACACGCACGGAATCACCACCCTGACCGTGGTGCCGCCGCCGGGAGGACTGCTCAGTTCGAATTCACCGCCGGCCAGTTTGGCTCGCTGGGCCATCCCGCCCATGCCGTGCCCCTCTCCCGGGACGGCGTTGCCGATCCCGTCGTCGCTTATCTCCACCACCAGGTTCCCCCCGGTGACCCGGCACGTCACCAGAACGGACTGTGCCTGGGCGTGCCTGGCCACGTTGGTCAGAGCCTCGGAGACCACGTAGTAGATGGCCTGCCCGACATCGGGCGACAGGTCGGGCATCGGTTCGCAGTACAGGGTGACGGGCACGGGCGAGCCGGTGGCCAGGCGCTCCAGGGCGGCCGGCAGCCCCCGCAGGCGCAGCACCTCCGAGGCGTTGCCCGCGGCGAGCCTGCGCAGGTCCTCCATCGCTTCGCGAAGTTCTTCCACGGCCGTGTCGAGCGAGCGGACGACGGCGGGTTCGGCCGCGTTCGTGCGTGCCAGGCGCACCGCTATCGCGGCCTTGAGCATTCGTAACTGCGCCCCGTCGTGCAGATCCCGCTGGATCGCGTGAAGTGCCGCCGCGGTGCGGGCGTGCGCGTCGCGGCGTAGATGGTCGCGTTCCCGGCTCGCGTGGTCCAGCCAGACATAGAGCAGTCCCGCGACCACGACGGGCGGCAGCATGACCAGGAAGGTGACACCCAGCGCGTTGAACGGCAGCCGCGCGGCCTGGACCAGGTTCGGGGGGAGGACCGCGGGAGCGACGGTCTCCAGCGCCATGTGGAGGGCGATGATCGAGGCCATGCCGTTCATCGACCAGAGGAAACGCTCCGAACCCCTGCCCCGGTGCCAGCGCCGGACGACCACCCACAGCAGCGCACCCGCCAGAAGCGCCACATGCAGGTGGGCGATGATGCGGACCGGCGAGGTGAACATGCCCGGGTCCAGCGACAGGCAGGTCATGCACGGTTCGCTGGGGTCCCGGTCACCGAGTATGTAGTCGGGGGCCAGGGTGAACGGCAGCAGCCAGGCGAGGACGAGCGTGCCGCGTCCCAGCAGGTCGCGTCGCTCTCCGCCCGGCGACAGTATGACCGCGTGCACGAGAAAGGTCACCGGTAGCGCGTGCACCATGGTCGCCACGGTCTGCGCTATCCCGGGGGGAAGGAACAGCAGCCCGCGCAGGGTCCAGGCCACACCGGTCAGCAGGAAGAGCATGCCGATCCGGCGTCCCGGCGGCTGCTGGATCAGCACGACGCCGCACCCGGCGAAGGACCAGCCCAGAACCAGCACCGTGGCGGGGAATGTCGTGCCGTTCGGCCCGGATCCGATGACGACCATGAGGGTTCCGGAGGCGATTCCCACCAGCGCACTCGAGATGATCAGGGGAACGCTCCAGCGAGGAGCCGACGCCAGGAATCGAGTGATGTCCAACTGCGATGCTTTTCCCGGCCGAGCATCCAGATCAACCGCCTCCTCAGCAATATCGCGGATCGGCAGCCAGAATATTCTTCTGACCGGAAACCAACGGTGAGGTAACAGGAGTGATCCTGCCGTTTAAAGGGCGGAAGGTCAATTATCCTAACTTTGGAGCACTATAAATCGTTTTCACCTACTTTGAGTAGTTTCCATTTAATAGAATTTTTTAGCAATTCACGTGCATTCGATCATGCCGATCTTGATGGCGGTCACCACCGCCGTCGTCCGGTTGGGCGCGTCGAGCTTCAGCAGCACGCTGGCTACCAGCCGTTTTGCCCCGTGCTCGGAGATGGACAGCTTCCTGGCGATCTGCCGGTTGCTCAGGCCCTCGGAGAGCAGGTCCAGTGTTGTGCTCTCCCTGGGGGTCAGGTTGACCTGGCGGCGGCCGGCGGGCAGTGCGGCGGGCACGGCCGCGTGAGAGAGCAACTCCCGGGCGAGCCGGGCGGGGATCGGCATCTCCCCGGCCGCCATACGGCGCAGGGTGTCCCCGAGAGAGTCGGCGGTGAGTTCCTGCTGGATCAGGAACCCGTCGCTGCGCAGCGCCGCGGCGAAGGCCGGGTTTCTCGCCTGCGTCTCGTCGAGGAGCATCAGGATCTTGACCCGGGTGCCCCGCTCCACCGGCTGGGCCCACGAACTGGTCAGAATCACGATGTCAAGGTCGTCGTCGGCGATCAGCCGTTCGACATGGGCGGGGCTTGCGCACTGGTGGATCCGGCCCACGATGGGCAGATGGCGCAGAACCGTCTCAAGTCCGCGTTGGAGGAGCTCGTTGCCCACGAAGATCGCGACGTTCAGGTGTGCGGTCCCCGCATTTTCGACGGGCGTTGAAGTCATAACCGCATCAAAGCCTCGGTGCGCCCTGGCTCGCTAGACGGTTGGCGAGTTCCGGACACAGGTGGGCGAAGGTCGCCAGCCCCGCCGCGATGCGCCCGCCCAACTCGGCGAAGCCCGGTCTCCAGGCGACGAATCCCGTGCGCCGCTCGGTGCCCGGCTCGCCCGGCACACCGGTGAATCCACCGCCGGCCGCGGCCACCAGCGCCCGGCCCGCCGCGACGTCCCAGACGAACACGTCGGCGTTGGCGGTGACATCGGCCCGGCCGCAAGCCACCCAGGCCAGAGCCAGGGCCGACGAGCCGATCCTGCGCAGGTCCGTCGTTTCCAGGAGGTCGGCGAAGAGCTCGAACTCGGCCGCGTCCCGCAGCCCGGCGGTCGGGATGTCGGTGAGCACCATCGGCAGCGAATCCGGCGCGATGGCCTCGGTGGGACGCGCCGGAGAGCCGGATGCCGAGGACGCGGGCGAATCCACTCCCAGGAGACCGCCGTTGAGCCGGAGCTCGTCGTTCACGGCGGTGAAGAGTTCGTCGCGGACCGGGTCGTAGACCGCCCCTCCGACGATCCGTTCCCCGATCTGGACGCCGATGGACACCGCGAACAGCGGGACCCCCCGGGCGAAGTTGTACGTGCCGTCGATCGGATCCACGTACCACCGGATGTCTCCGGACCCGCTGGTGCCGGACTCCTCGCCGACGACGGTGCCCACCGTGAGCATCTCCCGGATCAGGGACTCGGCCTCGGCGTCGATTTCGGTGACCATGTCGTGCGCGGCACCCTTGACCTTGGCGGTGACGCCGTGTCTGCGGCGCTCTATCACGTGGCGTCCGGCCCGCACGCTCGCCTCGGCCGCGAGGGCGACCAGGGACTCGGGGGCGACCGGGGATTCGGGGGTGAAGGTCATCACCCCACGCTAGCGACGGCCGGTCCGGACGCCGCGGGCTCTTTCGGGTATGGCCGGGCGCGCACTCACAAGGGCGGTCGTTCGAGGCTTATCCGGGTGATCATCACCAGGCACCCTTGAGCTCATGACGGGCGGTAATCGAGAAAATTGGGGCCTGAACGCCCCTCGCGACAAGTCACTTGAGCACTGGGAAGCCGAGCAGGAGGTCATCGGGCCAGGTTTGCAGGCCGTGATGCTCTGGTCCACCATGTGCGTGGAGACGGCCGAAGGCGCCGTCCTGACCGACCTCGACGGCAACCGGGTTCTCGACTTCCAGGGCGCGGGCGGGGTGAACTCCATCGGCCACGCCAACCCCCATTTCGTCAGCGCGCTCAGCGCCCAGGTGGCGGTCTCGCCCGCCGGGGCCTTCGGCTCCCACGCACGACGGGAGATGGCGCAGGCCGTACGGGACTTCCTGCCGGAGCCACTGGACCGTATCCAGCTCTACAGCGGCGGGACGGAGGCGGTCGAGGCCGCACTCCGGCTGGCCAAATCGGTCACCGGCAAGTACGAGTTCCTGTCCTTCTGGGGTGGGTTCCATGGCAAGTCGCTTGGCAGCCTCGCGCTCACCGCGGGGGCCAGGGCGGGTCTCGGCCCGCTGCCGTCGGGCCATTTCAGCGCGCCGTACGCCAACTGCTACCGCTGCCCGCTGAAGCTCAAACCCGACTCCTGCGGGCTGGCCTGCGTGGATCAGGCCCGGGAAGTGATCAAGCAGAACTCCACGGGTGCGCTCGCCGCGCTGGTGGTCGAGCCGGTCCAGGGCCGTTCGGGGAACGTCGTCCCGCCGCCCGGTTACCTTCAGGCGCTCGGTGAGGTGGCGAAGGAGTTCGACGCCCTGCTCATCGTGGACGAGATGATGACAGGCTTCGGCCGGACCGGCGCCGCGTTCGCCTTCCAGCACGACGGAGTGGTTCCGGACATCGTCACCGTCGGCAAGGGCATGGGCGGAGGCTATCCGGTCACGGGGGTCATCTCCACCGCCCAGCACATGTCGGCGCGGCCGTTCTCCGACCCGAGCGCCAGCTCTTCCAGTTTCGGCGCGTTTCCCATGGCCTGCCGGGCCGTGGCCACCGTCATCGACGTGCTGGTCGAGGAGAACCTCGTCGACCACACCGAACAGCTGGGGGCCGAACTGCTGGAGGCGCTCCGCCCGCTCGTCGACGAGGCGCCACTCGTGGGTGACGTCAGGGGAATCGGTCTGGCGATCGGCATCGAGCTGGTGTCCGACAAGACCACCAGGGAGCCCGTCTCCGGCGAGGTGCTGCGCGAGACGTTCCTGGCGCTTCTGAAGGCAGGGGTGCTCGTCATGACCGGAGGCAACACGCTACGGCTCTACCCGCCGCTGAACATCGGCCGGGACCAGGCCCTCGAGGCCGTCGAGATCATCCGCCGTACCCTGATCGGAGGAGTCGCATGAGAGTGGCCATCGTCGGATTCGGCACGGCCGGCACCGCCAGGCTCGGAGCCTACCGTCAGGTCGCCGGGGCGGAGGTGGTCGCGGTCGTCGACCCGTCGTCCGCCAGGCTTGCCGGGGCCAGGGACCTCCAGCCGCAGCTGCGCACGTATCTGACCCTGTCCGAGCTGTTCGCCAATGACCGGATCGACGTGGTCGACGTCTGCACGCCGCCCTCCTCGCACGTCGAGCTCGCCATACAGGCGCTCGACGCCGGGAGCCACGTGATCTGCGAGAAGCCCGTCGCCTTCCGCGCGGCCGACGCCCGGGCGCTGGCCGGGGCCGCCACCCGCGCGGAGCGGCTGCTCTACCCGGCGCACAATTACGCCTTCTCCCCGATGATGCGGATGCTCACCGAGGGCAAGGGGAAGGTGGGCACGCCGGTCACCGCGACCATCCGGATCCGCAGGGCCACCCACGCGAGGGGCATCGGCTCCTGGCAGCCCGACTGGCGGCGCGACCCGGCGGTGGCCGGGGGAGGCATCCTCCTGGACCACGGTTCGCACTGCGTCTACATGGTCACCCGGTTGTTCGGGGCCCGTCCGGGCAAGGTCAGCGCGACGGCCCGGTGGCAGGAGGACGGTCTGGAAGAGGCGATCGAGGTCCGGCTCCACTTCCCGGACGGGACCGCGGAGATCGACCTGAGCTGGGTGGACGACGCCCGCACCAACCACTACGGGCTGTCCGGCTCGACGGGGACCCTCGACATCACCGACGGCGTGGCCGTGTTCAGCGGATCCGGGGGGAGCGAGCGGCGGACGCTCGACTCGCCGACCCGCAGCTCCACCCACGAGGAGTGGTTCGCCGACATGTTCGACGACTTCACGAAAATCGTGAGCAGGCCGGACCGATGGGACGGTCCGATGGACGAGATCCTCTCGACCGCGCAGATCATCGAGGCGGCCTACGAGTCGGCGCGGCTGGACGGCCGGCTCGTCGAGCTCGGGGAGGGCTGAGCCGTGTGGTTCGCCGGGATCGGCTGGGGCCCGGAGGGCTATGACATCACCGTGGTCGACGACGCGGGGGCGCCCGTCGCCACGAGCCGCTTCGCCGCCACCGGGATCGACGAGCCGGTGGGTTTCCTGAGGTCGCTGGCCGAGCGGTCGGAACTGGTCAGCGTCATCGACAGCACCAACGGGGTGCTGGACGGATCGCTGATGGCGGCCGGGCTCGACGTCTACCGGGCCGATCCATGGGACACACCGGCCAGGCCGCCGTTCGGGTCGGCCTCCTCGGACGCGCTGGCCGGTCTCGGCCGGGACGCCCTCGCCCGGCTGACCCGGCTCGACATCGGCTCGGGCACGCTCGGCGGCCGGGACGACGAGGCCGACGCCGACATCGAGCGCAGCGGGCCGCTGGAGCGGCGGCTCGCGGCCCAGGGAGGCCTGCTGTTCCACGGCAGCCGGGCCCACCCCCGGGTCGCGCTCACGTTCGACGACGGCCCGCACCCGGTCAACACCCCCCGCATCCTGGACGTGCTGCGCCGATATCGCGTTCCGGCCACCTTCTTCTGCGTCGGTCTGCACGCCCAGGCCTTCCCCGACCTCCTCCGCCGGATCGTGGACGAAGGGCATCTCGTGGGCAACCACACCTGGTCCCATCCCTACCTGCCCGACCTGTCCAGGGAAGAGGTCCTGCGCCAGATCGGCAGAACCGGCGAGGTGCTCGGCCGGGCGGGAGGCGGGACGCCGTCCCTGGTCCGCCCGCCGTACGGCGGACGCTCGCCCGAGGTGCTGGACTGGCTGGCCGAGGAGGGCCTGACCACGGTGCTGTGGGACGTCGAGCCGTGCGACTGGGCGATGGGCGGCGCGGCGGCGATCGCCGGGCAGGTCGTCGACGAGGCCGACTTCGGGTCGGTCATCCTCCTGCACGACGGAGGAGGCGACCGCTCCCAGACGGTGGAAGCGCTGCCCATGATCCTTGAGTCGATGATGGCGCGTGGCTGCCGGTTCGTCACGGTGGACCAACTCGCCCCGTTGCGAGTGTGAACGGAGGAGAACATGAGCATTCGAATCAGCGTCGCGATCATGCACCACCCGTCCCGGAGCCATCGGCTGCCCCGTCTGGTGCGCGCGTGCGCGCCGCTCCGGCCTCGCGTGGTCTCCGATCCCGATCCCACCGGCCCGCCCAGCCCTCTGCGTACGGCGAAGCGCGCCTGGGCGGCGGTTCCCGACGACGCCACCCACCATCTGGTCCTGCAGGACGACGCGGCGCCGACGGCCGGGTTCGCCGGATACCTGGCGGACGCGCTCGCCCGCCGGCCCCGGCACGCGGTGGCGCTGTACTCCAACTGGAACAGCCCGCAGAACTCCTACCTGGTACGTCGTGCCGCGGCGGCGGGGTCCCCGTGGGCGCCGCTGGCGCCCGCCGAATGGGTCCCCACCCAGGGCCTGGTCCTGCCCGCCGCCCAGGCTCGCGAGCTGGCGGCGTTCCTCGCCCCGATCCCCGACGCCATTCGCGACGACGACGAGATGGTCGCGCTGTTCTGCCAGGAACGGGGGATCCCCGTGGTGGCGACGGTGCCGCATCTGGTGGACCACGCCGACGAGCTCACCATCGCCGGTCATCCCGGGTCCTTTCACGCGACGGTCTGGGCGGGAGGCCGCCACCTGCCGCCCGAGCACTGGTCACCGGCCGAGGAGATCGAGGCCGAGCTCACCCGGCGGGCGGCGGCCCGCGAGCCCCGCGACTTCGTGGTGGAGCTCATCGACTCGCGCTGCGTGCTGAGGTTCCTGCGTCCCGGCTCGGGGGAGCCGATAGAGCATCCGTTCGGCTGGTATTGGCGTGAGTGGTCCATCCTGGCCGGCATCGACGCCGGCGAGATCGAGGACGCCTTCGCCGAGGCCGGCACTCCGGCGCCCCTCGTCCCCTCGACCTCCGCCGAGGTCTGGGCCGCGGGCTACATCCTCGGTGCGGACGTCTCACGCCTGGGCCGCCGGGCCTGGGATCCCTTCTCCGCGGAACTGCTGCGTGACGCGATCGGCTCGTGGATCGACTGCGGGCTGAGCACCGCCGACAGGCTCCTGCTCGATGCGGCCTCCCGGTCGGCACTGGTCGACCTGGGCGTCGCCGCGGTCGAACGCGGCCTCGCCGCGACACTCCCGGAGCGCATATATGCCTGACGAGAAGTACGGCGAAGGCCCGCGCTCAGGGAAGCCGGCCGGACGGGACGGGGACGATCCGGGCGTACGCGGCGCGGGACCGGCCGAGCGGATCGAGCTGGTCGTGGAGCGGATGGCCAGGCGCGAGGGCGGCGGGCACCTGCTGGTGCCGCCGTCGCTGCCGATGCCCCCGGGCGACGCGTCGCCGCCCGTCGGCGTGCGCCGCGTGCGATGCCCGTGGTGCGGGGCCGAGGGCGGCGAGGCCGCCCTCCCGGACGGCCTGCCACGGGTCACCATGCTGGCGTGTGAGTCGCTGACGAACCGGTCGCTGCTGCCGGTCGTCACGGCGCGGCGCCCTCCGGAGGAGGGGTATCTCACCCGGGCCGCGTACTGGGCCGGCCACGCGCCCGCCGAGCTCGACGACGCCGCGCTGATCCGGCTGATCATCGCCGTGGACGCGGCGGAGAGCTGGGCGGACGTCGCGGACGACTCCACGGGCTCACCCGCGGTGGTCCCCGCCGCCACACGAGGAGCGGGGACGCCGGGCGAGCACTTCCTCACCCCGCACGCCGGGGGCATGCCCGGCGCCGCGAGCGCGGCGCGTCCGCGGGGCGTGCCACGCGTCGCCGGCGCGTCCTCGGGCGGGGAGACGCTGCTGGAGCGGCTCGACGGGAGATACCGTCACACCCGCCTCCGGACGGTGGAGGCGGCCTTTCGGGTATAGCCCTGAGTCCGCCCGTTCGCGGCTTATGGTTCGGCTCCCGGTTCGGAAACATGCATAGCAGGTTCTCACCGGAGAGGTCGAATGCATGCTTGAGCACGACAGCTTCACCACGCTGATGCGGGAGCGGGCGTCCAGCCACGGGGACAGAGTGGCGCTGGTCTTCTGTCACGACCCGGCCGACGAGTCGGGTGACGAGCCGTTGACCTACGCCGATCTGGACCTCTTGGCGCGCCGGGTGGCCGTGATGCTGCGCGCTCACGCGGAGCCCGGCGACCGGGTGCTGCTGCTGCACGAGCCCGGCACCGGTTTCGCCAAGGGGTTCCTCGGCGCGCTCTACGCCGGGATGATCGCGGTTCCCTCGCCCGCACCCGACGGCTACCGGCGTCAGCGCGAGCGGCTGGCCGCGATCGCCAGGGACGCCGGGGTGACCGCCGTCCTCACCGACGCCCGCGCCCTCGGCTCGATCAGGGAATGGGCGGCGGAGGCCGGACTCGACGACCTGGCCTGCCTGGCCGTCGACGAGGAGCTGCCGCCCGCCGACGGCTGGAGCCCGCCGGCCGGCGGCGGGCGCACCCCGGCCTTTCTGCAGTACACCTCCGGCTCCACGGGCGACCCCAAGGGTGTCGTGGTGGACCACGGCAACCTGCTCGCCAACGTCGAGGTCTTCAACCACATCACCGGAGCGACCCCGGACGACCGGTTCGGCGGCTGGCTGCCGATGTACCACGACTTCGGGCTCATCGGTCAGCTGCTGATCCCCCTGGCCAACGGCACCACGACCGTGCTCATGTCCCCGATCGCCTTCGTCAAGCGCCCGCACGCCTGGCTGCGCATGATCGACCGGCATGGGATCAACGTCTCGCCGGCGCCCAACTTCGCCTACGAGCTGTGCGTCCAGCGGATCACCGACGCGCAGGTCGCCGGGCTGGACCTGTCCCGGTGGAGCCACGCGCTCAACGGCTCCGAGCCGATCCGCGCGGGCACCCTGAGGGCCTTCGCCGAGAGGTTCGCGCCCTACGGCCTGCGTCCCGGCGCGCTGTCGCCGGGATACGGCCTGGCCGAGGCGACCCTGGCCGTCTCCTGCACCCCCAAGGGCAACGTCGCGCTGGTCACCCCGGTGGACGCCGAGCGGCTCGCCAAGGGCGAGTTCGCGCCGTCCTCCGAAGGCGAGGTGCGCAACGTGCCCAGCAGCGGCCACGCCGAACCGGGCATCGACATCGTCGATCCGCAGAGCCGTGTGGCGTTGCCCGAAGGTCAGGTCGGCGAGATCTGGCTGCGCGGCCCGCACGTGGCGCGAGGCTACTGGCAGCGGCCCGAGACCAACAAGAAGATCTTCGATGTGGAGACCGCCGGCGGCGAGGGCGGCTACCTGCGCACGGGCGACCTGGGCGTGATCCACGAGGGCGAGCTGTACGTCACCGGCCGGATCAAGGAACTGCTCATCGTCCGGGGCCGCAACCTCTATCCGCAGGACCTGGAGGAGGAGGCGCGGACCGCCCATCCGGCTCTGGCACGCGGAGTCGGCGCGGTGTTCACCGTACCGGCGCCGGAGGAGGAGGTCGTCGTCGTGCACGAGTGCCGGATCCGCGATCTGGGCGAGACGTCCCCGTCCGAGCTGGCCGAGGAGATCAGGGTGACGCTGGGCCGTGAGTTCGGGGTCTCGGTCGCCGGCGTCGTGCTGGTCCGCCCGTCAGAGGTGCGGCGGACCACCAGCGGGAAGATCCAGCGTGGTCTGACCCGCGACCTGTTCATCTCCGGCGAGCTGGCCGTCGTGCACGAGGAGCTCACCTCGGCCGTCCGGGGCCGCTACCGGATCGGGGTCTGAGATGGACCTCGACACCCTGCTCGGCGATCCCGCCGACCCGGACACCCTGTTCTCCTACGCCCGCTGCGCCGAATTGGACCGCCGCGAGGAGTTTCCCGAGGAGATCTGCCGCGAGCTGGACCGGCTCGGGCTGCCCGCCCGCTACGTGCCCGCCGAGCACGGCGGAACCCTCACGGACTATCCCGAACTCCTCGACCTGATCAGGACCATCGCCCGGCGGGACCTGACCGTCGCCGTCGGCCACGCCAAGAGCTACCTCGGCTCGGTGAGCGTGTGGGTCGCGGGCGGCAGGGCCCAGGCCGGGGCGGTGGCCGCCGACGTCATCGCCGGTGTCCCGGCGTCCTGGGGACTGACCGAGCGCACCCACGGCAGTGACCTGCTGGCCGGTGAGGTCAGGGCCACGCCGGTCCCCGGAGGCTACCGCGTCACCGGCGAGAAGTGGCTGATCAACAACGCCACCCGGGGCAGCCTGCTCAGCCTGCTCGCCCGCACCGACCCGGACGGCGGCCCACGGGGGTTCAGCCTCCTGCTGATCGACAAGCGTGAGCTGGACGGGGCCGACTACACCTGCCTGCCCAAGGTTCCCACCCACGGGATCCGGGGCGCGGACATCAGCGGCATCGCCTTCCACGACGCCCCGGTCCCGGAGAGCGCGCTGATCGGACCGGAGGGCGGCGGTCTGGAGGTGGTGCTCAAGGCGCTCCAGCTCACCCGGACGATCTGTGCCGGGCTCTCACTGGGCGCCGCGGACCAGGCGATCCGCCAGGCCGAGGGGTTCACCGCCGAGCGCAGGCTCTACGGCCGTCTCCTCAGTGAGATGCCGCATGTGCGCAGGACGCTGGGGGAGGCACACGCCGCCCGCTTCGTCGCGGAGGCGGTGACCACGGTCGCCGCGCGCGGCATCCACGCGCTGCCGTCCGAGATGAGCGTGATCTCGGCGGTGACCAAGGCCTTCGTACCGGCCAGGGTGGACGAGCTGATCTTCGCCTGCGGCGAACTGCTCGGCACTCGCGCCTTCCTCACCGAGGTTCACGATCACGGTGTGTTCCAGAAGCTGGCCCGCGACCACCGGGTGGTCTCCATCTTCGACGGCAACTCGTTCGTCAACGAGAACGCCCTGATCAACCAGTTCCCGGTCCTGGCACGCGGCTACCGGTCGGGCCCGGCGGACGGGCCGGGCCTGAGCCGGCTGCTCGACCTCAGCGCCGCGGTCGGCGGTCCCGACCACAGCGGGTTCACCCTGGTCTCCAGAGGGGGATGCGGCCTCGTCCAGGGTCTGCAGGCCGCGGTGGACGGGCTGAGCGCGCCGGACGCGGAGCGCGCCCGGCAGCGGCAGGACCTCGGGACCGTCGAGGCGCGGGCCCGCGAACTGCTCGCGCACTGCGACGACCTGCACGCCGAGCTCGCCGCGTACGCGCCCAACCCGCGCGAGGTGCCGCCGGAGGCGTTCGTCCTGGCCCAGCGGTACGAGTGGTGCTTCGCCGGAGCGGCGGTCCTGCAGCTCTGGCTGGCCAACCCGGGGTGGAAGGACCAGGTCTGGCCGGAGGCGGCCCTGACCTACGTGCTCGCCCGGCTGGGCTCCAACCCGGACCGGGCGATCTTCGACCGGCTGTTCGACGAGACGCGGGAGCGCGCATGAGCGAGATGCTGGAGAAACTCCTCGGCGATCCGTGGGACCCGGCCAATCCGGTCAACCACGCCGCCGTGGTCGCGGCCGACGAGCGGCAGGAGATGTTCGCCGAGGGGGAGCGGCTGCTGGACGAGTACGGGCTGAACGCCGAGTTCGTGCCCGTCGCGTTCGGTGGCCGGCTGACCGGGGTGGACCGGCTGGTCCGGGTGATGCGCTCGGTCTGGCGGCGCGACCCGGCGCTGGGCCTGGGCTACGGGGCCAGCTCCTTCATCGCCTCGGTGAACGTATGGGCCGCGGGCGACGACGGGCAGCGCCGCGCGTTCGCCGACCTGATGCTGGCCAACCGGAAGATCGCGTCGGTCTACCACGAGCTCGCGCACGGCAACGACTTCGCCAGGGCCGAGTTCGCGGCCACCCCCGGACCCGGGGGACGGCTGCTGCTCAACGGGCGCAAGGAGGTGGTCACCAACCTCGAACGGGCCGACTCGATGGTCATCTTCACCCGGACCTCGGACGAGGAGGGCAGCCGCAGCCACTCCCAGCTCTTCGTGCACAAGGCCGACCTGCCGCCGGACCGGATGACCTACCTGCCGCGCTTTCCCAGCTCGGGTATGCGCGGCGTCCAGCTCGGCGGCGTGGTTTTCGACGACTGCCCGATCCCGGACGGCTCCGTGCTCGGCACGCCGGGCCGGGGCATCGAGACGGCGCTGTGCTCCTTCCAGCTCACCCGTACGGCGCTGCCGTCGATGATGGTCGGAGTGGTGGACACCGGCCTGCGCGCCACCCTGCGCTTCGCCACCGCCCGTGCCCTGTACGGCCGTAGCGTCGCGGCCATTCCCCAGGTCCGGTCGATCCTCGCCGAGGTCTACGCCGACCTGCTGATCTGCGACGCGTTCGGCACCGTGGCCGCACGGGCGCTGCACCTGCTGCCGAGAGAGACGAGCGTCTACGCCTCCCTCGTCAAATATGTGGTGTCCAAGCAGCTCATCGACGCGATGGACCGGCTCTCCCTGATCCTCGGCGCGCACTTCTACATCCGCGAGGGCGTCTACGCCGTCTTCCAGAAGCTCCTGCGCGACCTGGGGGTCATCGGGTTCGGGCACGCGGCACGGGTGGCCTGCCTGGCCACCGTGCTGCCGCAGATCCGGCAGCTCGCCCGGCGCTCCTGGCTGACCGCGGACGAGCCTCCCGCCGGACTGTTCCAGATCGGAGGGGAGCTGCCACCGCTCGACTTCGCGGCGCTGACCCCCAGCGCCGCCGGGCGCGACAGCCTGAGCACCGCGGTGCTTCCCGACGCGGCGCTGCCCGGAGAGGTCGCCGTGCTCGCCGGACTGTTCGCCGACGAGCTGGGCCTGCTCAAACAGGACGCCGCCGAACTGCGCCCGCGTGACCTCGGGGTGGACGCCAGCCCCGAGGCACTGAGGGTGGCCGCCAGGTACGCGACGGTGCTCGCGGCGAGCTCCTGCCTGAACGTCTGGCGTGCCGGCGGCGGTGACCCGGCCTGGGTCGTCGCCGCGCTCACCCGGCTCGCGGGCCAACTCGGCCGGGGGAGCGGGCGGCTGCCCGAGGCGATCTCCCGGCGGCTGTTCGACGAGCTCCTCGACCGACACGGGGAAAACCGGGGCTTCGACCTGGCAGGTCTCCCCCTCCCTGGTTAAGACAAGCAAGGAGACCGAAAATGTCCGATTCGGCAGACGACCTGCGCGGCTGGCTCGTCCAGCGCGTGGCCTCCTACCTGGAGAAGGATCCCGCTGAGATCAGCACCTCGGTGTCGCTCACCAAGTACGGCCTGGACTCCGTTTACGCGTTCGTCATGTGCGGCGACATCGAGGACCACCTCAATGTGACCCTGGAACCGACGGTCGCCTGGGACTACCGGACCATCGACGCGCTGGCCGAGCACCTGGACACCCTGGGGGGCCGGTGATCTCTCTCCAGGCGGTGGCGAGCTACCTCCCATCGCAGAGCGTGCCGATCAGGTCCATGCAGGACGCCCTGGGATTGACCGACGCTCAGATCAAGGTGTTCGAGCGTTTCTACGGTCTCTCCCACATCCTGCGGGATCCCGACGGCACCGTGGTCGACCTGATGCTGGCCGCCGCCGGGAAACTGGACGCGCTCCGCGGCCGGGAACACCTGGTCAGGTATGTGATCCAGGCCAGGACCATGCCGGTGATCGCGCCGTACCCCGTCAACCCGATTCACGACGTGCGCGCGTTTTTGGGCCTGGAGCACGCGGAGGCGTTCGCCGTCCACAACCACGCGTGCGCGTCCGGCCTGCTGGCCGTGGAGCTGTCCGGGCGGCTGCTGGCCGCCGACGGAGACCCGGACGCGCTTGCGCTGATCTTCACGGGGGAGAAGACCTTCACCCCGGCCGCGCAGACGGTGCCCGGCACCGCCGTCAACGGCGAGGGCAGCGCGGCGATCCTGGTCGGCCTGGACGGCGATCGCGACAGGGTGCTCAGCTACGCGACCCACACCGACGGCCGGTTCAGCGCCGGGCTGTCGCTGTCGGACGAGGCGGCGGCGGAGTTCCAGCAGATCTATCCCGAAACGCTGGCCGCGGTGCTGAACGAGGCGGTCGAGAAGGCCGGGCTCACCCTCGGCGACCTCGCCCTGGTGCTGCCGCACAACGTCAACCGGGTCTCCTGGGTACGGCTGTGCAAGCTCATCGGCCTCCCCCTGGATCGGGTCTTCCTCGACAACGTGCCCGTCACCGGGCACTGCTTCTGCGCCGACCCCTTCCTCAACTACCAGTCGGCGAAGGAACTCGGGCGGCTCCAGCCGGGCGACCACTATCTGATGGCCGCCGTCGGACTGGGCGCGACTTTCTCCGCGATGGTCTTCCAACACTGAGAGGACACGCACGTGCAGAATTTTCTCAGCCGTGTGAAAACGGCCCTGACCGGCGCGGCCGACACGCCGCTGGTCTTCCTCGGCAACTTCGAGGTCGAGGACCAGTGGGCGGACGGCGAGGCCGGACTGCCCAGGACGGCCTTCAGATCGAGCGCCGCCGTGGTCAACCGGATGGACGAGTTCGCGATGCTGCTCGCGGGCGCCGACGACCTCGTCGTGCTCAAGGCGGCGCCCGACGAGGCATATCTCGCCCATCTGGGCGAGCTCGGAGTGGCGCTGCCCCGGTTGCTGACCGTCGCCCGCAACAACCCCGAGCAGACCGTCACCAAGGACGCGCTCGCCGACCCCGCCCTGCTCACCACGCTGGGTGAGCTGGCCGGCCGGGGCGCGATGCTCTCCCCGCACGGCACCTCCGTCCTGGAGGAGGAGCTCGCGGAACGGTCTGGACTGCCGCTGGCCACGCCGTCCGCCGCCGTGTGCAAGGCGGTCAACAGCAAGATTTACAGCCGTCGCGTCGCCGACGAGACGGGCCTGAGGCAGGCCGCGGGCTGGACCGCCGACACCCTCGACGAGCTGGAGTCGGCCGTGGAGGAGGCGCGCTCGTTGCTCGTCTTCGGCCGCCGGGTCGTGGTCAAGGACGCCTTCGGCGTCTCCGGCAAGGGCATCGCCGTGATCGAGAACGAGCAGCGGCTCGACCGGTTGCACACCATGATCCAGCGCCAGGCCGCCAAGTCGGGCGACAACCGCGTCTCGCTGCTCATCGAGGAATGGGTGGACAAGGTGGCCGACCTGAACTACCAGTTCACGGTCGCGCGGGACGGCTCGGTCCACTTCGACTTCGTCAAGGAGGCCATCACCGAGGGCGGTGTGCACAAGGGACACCGCATTCCGGCCCGGCTCGACCAGCGGCAGACCGGCGAAGTGGAGAAGGCCGCGCGGGTCCTCGGCGAACGGCTGGCCGAGGACGGATTCCACGGCGTGGTCGGCGTGGACGCCATGGTCGACCCGGACGGACAGCTCTACCCGGTGATCGAGATCAACGCCCGCAACAACATGTCCACCTACCAGGTCCGCATGCAGGAGACCTTCGTCGCGGAGGGGCAGATCGTCCTGGCCAGGCAGTACCCACTCCGGCTCACCGGGCGCCTGCCGTACGAGCGTCTGCGCCGGGTGCTGGACGGCCTGCTGCTGAGCGGCCCCGGCGGCAGCGGGCTTCTGGTGAACAACTTCGCGACCGTCAACGCGGGCGCGTCCGAGGAGCGGGACCGGTCGTTCGACGGACGCCTGTACGGCCTGCTCCTCGCCGAGGACCAGGACCGGCTGACGGCCCTCGACGCTGAGATCGCCGGCCGCCTGGCCGCCGAGACCGAAGGGAGTGTGCGATGAGCGGAGAGTTCGAGGTGCAGGGGATCACGGTCTCCGAGCTGGCGCGGGAGTACGGCACGCCGCTGTACATCTACGACGGGGACGCGCTGAGGGAGCAGTTCCTCGGCCTGCGCACCCGGCTCCATCCCAAGCTGGAGATGTTCTTCTCACTGAAGTCCAACCCGAACGTGTCGATCTGCGCGCTGCTGCACTCGCTGGGTGCCCGCGCCGAGGTGTCGTCGCTGGTCGAGCTGGCCACCGCCCTGCAGGCGGGCGTGAAGGGGGAGGACATCATCTTCCTCGGCCCCGGCAAGAGCCGCGAGGAGCTGCGGACCTGCGTGAACGAGAACGTGCACGCCATCGTCTGCGAGTCGTTCGGCGAGCTGGAGCTCATCGAGGAGGTGGCGAAGGAGCAGGAGAAGATCGTCAATGTCGTGCTGCGGGTCAACCCGAGCTTCTCCGTCAAGGGCTCCGGGCTCACCATGGGGGGCAAACCCCGGCAGTTCGGCATCGACGAGGAGCAGATCCTCGCCGATCCCGGGCTGGCGACGCGCTTCTCCAACGTCCGGCTGATGGGCGTGCACGCCTACATGGGCACCCGCATCCTCAGCGAGGAGGTGGTGGTGGAGAACACCGTGCGCATCCTGGAACTCGCCGAGCGGATCGCCACGAAGCTGGACTTCCCCCTGGAACTGGTCGACGTGGGGGGCGGGCTCGGCATCGCCTACTTCGAGGGCGAGCGCGACCTCGACCCCGAGCTGCTGACCAGCCGGTTGAACCCCGTCATCGAGGATTTTGTCAGCCGGTATCCCGACACTCGAATGATCATGGAGCTGGGTCGCTACCTGACCGCTCCCAGCGGTACCTACATGGTCCGGGTCCGCTACGTGAAGACCTCCATGGGGGAGAGGTTCGCGGTCGCGGACGGCGGCACCAACCACCACATGGCCGCGGTCGGGATCGGCTCCTTCGTCAAGCGCAACTTCCCGATGCGCCTGCTCAACCGGATCGACGAGGAGGCCACCGAGCCCTGGTACGTCACCGGTCCGCTCTGCACCCCCAACGACACCATCGGCAAGGGCGTCCTGCTGCCCCCGGTCCGCACCGGCGACCTGCTCGGCGTGCTCCGCTCCGGCGCCTACGGGCCCACCGCGTCCCCCGTCCTGTTCCTCAGCCACGGTTCGCCGGCCGAGGTCCTCGTCAAGGACGGCAGACACCACCTCGTCAGAGAGCGGGACGGCATCGACGACCTGCTCCGCCAGCAACACCTGTCCATCTGAAACAAGGAGGCCCACACTATGAGCGAGACCCAGGTCATAGACCCTCAGAAGATCATTACCGTCATCTCCGCGGCCCTGGCCGACGTGCTCAAGCGCGATCCCGACTCCATCACCGAGACCACCCGGCTCTTCGACGACCTCGGTCTCGACTCCACCAGCGTGCTGGAGCTGCTGATGCGGCTGGAGGACGAGATCGGCGTGGAGTTCGACACCGACACCCTGGAACAGCGCCACTTCGAGAGCGTCGCCACCCTCGCCGACTACGTCGCAGAGCAGGCCTGACCATGGGCCTTCCCGGTACGGGTCTGCGGCTGGAGCGAATCGTGTCGCGGGTGTTCGGGGAGGGCCGCCCCTTTCTCCCCGAATCGGCCAGCCCGCTGCTGAAGAGCTACATCGACGATCTCACCGGCCTCTACGGAATGACGCACCGCCCGGATTTCCTGACCTCCACCACGCGTAACAGCTACGCGGAGATGGCCGAGGGCGTCCTGGCGGAGATGGTGCCGCTGCCGGACCCGGTCGGAGTGGTCGCGCTGGCCACCATGGCGCCCGACGCGGACATGCTCCAGTCGCCGACCGCGCTGCTGGCTCACGCCGTGCCCGGCTCCCCCCTTCCATTGGGGGTGACCGACCAGGGGGTGGTGGCGCCGTTCACGGCCCTGCGGCTGATGGGGGAGTTCGCCGGGACGGGGCACGGCCTTCTGGTGATCATGGATCAGCGGAGCCTGCCGTACGAGACCGGGGCCGCCGAGCGGCCCGCCGAGGACTGCGCGGTCGCCATCCTCCTGGGCGGAGATGACGGCGCCGACGACCTCTCCCTCGTCCGGATGGTCGACGTCGCCCCCGGCGACGTCCGGTCGGCGCTGGCGGCAGAACTGGTCGGACGGGACATCACGGTGATCGCCCGTCCCGGACTCGACCTGCCCGGCGGGCTGGCGGATGTGCGGTTCGCGTTCCCGGGCCGGCCGTGCACCGGGATCTGGGCGGCCCTCGCGGAGGGGATCGAGGGCTGGCGGTCCACCGGCCGGCGCGTGGTACTCGCCGACTACGACAGCACGCTGCGCTACCTCAGCCTCTGCACGGTCGAGGTACGCCAACGCGAAAGGGCCGAGGCATGATCGACTACAACGAGATCCGGGACGTGGCGAGGGCCGACGGCCTGGTCGCCGCGCTCCTTCTGCTCCACCTGCGATGCGGCGGCGACCCCGTGTACGGCCCGGCCGGGCACGCCGTGCTCCCGGCCTCGATCGCCGGCGACGAACCCCCGCTGCTCACCCTGGACCTGTACGGCGACACCCTCGTCGCGGTGCGGGGCCGGGGCGTCCCGTCACGGGAGTGGTCTCTCGGCCTGGCCTGGCTTCGGCTGGGACTGTCGGAGGGACTGCTCGGCCGGTGCCTGTCCTACCTGGGCGCCCGGACGGCGGGGGACAGCCCGCTGCTGGTCCAGCAGCTCGTCAAGGGACAGCTCGCCGAGGCGGTCACCGAACACCTGCTGATCCAGGGCGTGCTCCACGAGGAGCTTGCCGCCGAGGCGCTGGACGACCTGCACCTGCAGATCACCCTGGCCGACCGGATGCTGCTGCGACTGCTCGGCGGCAGCGGCTTCCGCGCGGACGGGCCGGGCCAGAGCGCCCACGTCTCGGAGCTGCTCGCCGACGCCTACACCGGAACCGCGGAGGTTCGGACATGATAGAGCTGGACGACCGGCTGAGCGCCCTGCGCGACCACGCACGCGAGTGGGCCGGCGAACTGCGTCCCCTCGCCCTGGAGCTGGAGCGCGACCCCGAACTGATTCACAAGCATCTGGAGCTGCCCGGCGTCTCGTTCCTGGCGCGCACCCCGATCCCCGCCGAATACAACCCGGATCCGGTGACCATCGGCGGCCATCGCTTCCACGGTACCGGCGGCCTGGAGCGGGTCACGTTCTGCGAGGAGTTCGCCGCCGCCGACGTGGGCATGCTGCTGGCCGCGCCGGGTCCCTCCCTGTCCGGCGTGTTCGTCGCCCTGCTCGGGGACGAGGCCCAGAAGGAATGGTTCTTCGGACGGCTTCTGGAGCGCCCCACCTGGACCTTCTTCGCGCTGACCGAGCCGGATCGCGGCTCCGACGCCGCCGCGCTGACCAGCGCGCTCACCACCGCCCCCGACGGGGAGACGCTGCTGCTCAGCGGCACCAAACGGTTCATCGGTAACGCCGCCAGGGCCGACCTCGGCGTGGTCTTCGCCCGCACGAGGCCGGGACCCCTCGGGGTGATCGCGGTGCTCGCCGAGACCCGTGACCCCGGATTCTCCGCCACCCCGTTCCCCACCGTCGGACTGCGCGGCAACCAGGTCAGCGAGGTGAGTTTCGACCGGGTCGAGATCCCCGCCGACCGGGTGCTCGGCCGGCATCTGTCGCCCACCCGGCGCGGCCTTGCCGGTGCGGTGGCGGGCTTCAACCGGCTGCGTCCCGGCGTCGCCGCGCTCGGCCTCGGCGTCGCCCGGGGCGCCTACGAATACGTGCGGGAGCACCGGCGCGCGCTGACCGGCGACGAACGCGACCGGCTGGACCGGCTCGGCCGCCGGATCGAGGGCGTGCGCCAGCTCGTCCGCCGGGCCGCGCTGGCACTGGACCACGACGACCCGAGCCTCGGCCACCTGGCCTCGGCCGCCAAGGCCCGCGCGGCCCGGCTGGCCGAGGAGACGACGCTGGAGGCGGTCGGCTTCTTCGGTGCCGGAGCCCGGCTGGAGCACCCGCTGCTGGACAAGTTCGTCAGGGACGCGAGAGGAACGGAATACATGGAGGGCACCCGGAACATCCAGTGGCTCAACGTCTTCCAGGGACTGTCCCAGGGGAGGCTGCGTCATGGCTGAACAGACACTGGCCCACCCCGTGCCCGCGCCCGGCTCTCCCACCACGCACCGCCGAATCCTCTCGCTGGCCCTGCCGATGATGGCGGCCGAGATCGTCGGCGTCCTCGTCCCGATCGGGGTGATGGTGCTGATGGGACGGATGGTCGGCGACGAGGCGCTCTACGTGCGCTCGCTCTTCGTGCCGATGGAGAACCTGTTCATCGCCGTCCAGGCGGCCTTCGGCATCACCACCCAGGTCGTCGCCGCGCTGAGCCGGGGCGAGGGCCGTCGCGAGGACGTCATGGGCACGGTCGCGAGCATGGCCAGAACCTGGCTGGTCGTCGGCCTGGTCACCTGCGTGCTCTTCTTCGCCTCCGCCGCCGCACTGGCCGGGCTGCTCGGCGTCACCGACGCGGCCCGCGATGACTTCATGGCGTTCCTGCGCTGGATGTCACTGGCACACCTGACCTTGCTCGGCCCGATGCTGACCGCGGCCGCCCTGCGCGGGTACGGCCACGCTCGTGCGGGTGCTCTGGTCACCCTGACCAGCGCGGGCGTGGAGCTCGGCGGGGTCGCACTGCTCGGTCTCGGCTTCGGCTGGGGAATCACCGGCGTTCCCGTGGCGGTCGCTGCCGCCGGTCTCGTCGGCACCGTGCTCGGCCTGGTCACGCTCCGCCGTACCGGGCTGTGGCGGCCGGGCGACTCCCTCGCCTGGCAGCCGGGCACGTTCGGCCACCTCGGCCAGGTCGGAGTGCCGGTCGCGGCGACCTACGTCGTCATGTTCGGCAGCATCCTGGCCCTGGAGTGGGTGCTCAGCCCCTTCGGAGACAAGGTGATCTCCGGCTTCGCCGGGGCCAGCGTCCTGCAGGTGCTGGTCATCATGCCGGGCATCGTGCTCGGCTCGGCCATCGCGATCGTGATGAACGAGCAGCGGGGCGCCGGTCGGCGAAACCTGTTCGCCGGCACCCTGAAGGGGGGCCTGCAGATCGCGCTCGGCCTGTACACCGTGGTGGCGCTCGCCGCCTGGTTCGGCAGGGACGTGCTGGCCCATCTGATCACCGGCAATCCCGAGATCGCGGCCGAGACGAGTGCCTATCTCACCGTGGTCGGCCCCACCTACCTGTTCATGGGCCTGGTGCTGACCTCCGTGACGCTCCTGGAGCAGATCGGCGGCGGTCCGCTGGCGCTGGCGCTCAACGCGGGCTACTTCGTCGGCATCGTAGTGGTGGGCGGCTGGTTCGCCCGGTCGATGGGCGAGTCCGCCGGGCTCTACCGCACCATCGCCGCCTTCAACCTGGGCGGCCTCGTGGCGGTCGCCATCACGATCCTTTTTGTTCGCCGCCTGTCCCGCTAGGGCTCTCCACCGAAAGAGGTTTTCGTGATGGCAAAGCTGGTGCGCCGCCAGGTCGGCTTCAGCGGAACGCGCTCTGTCACCGGGCCGTTCACCTGGGGTCAGCGGCAGATATGGCGAGACATCCAGTTGATGCCGGACGCCGCGTTCTACAACGTTTCCCAGGTGTTGCTCACCGCCGAGGGGCTGCAGCTCGACGACGTGCTCGACCAGCTCACCGCGTTGCTGGGACGGCACGAGTCGCTGCGCACGCTGTTCGGCGCGGACGACGCCGGAGACCTCCGCCAGCGGGTTCTCGCCAAGGGCGAGGTGGAGGTCGAGGTGCTGCTCGCCGACTCCGACACCGACCACGACATCGTCGGGCTTTTCGAGGAGGAGGAACGCCGGCTGGTCGGCGTGGCGTTCGACAACGCGGTGGAGGTGCCGTTCCGCGCCCTGATCGGGGTGCTCGACGGGATGCCCAGGGTGCTCATCCTGTGCGTCTCCCATCTGGCCGCGGACCTGCTGAGCGTGCGCATCCTCGTCGACGAGCTGTCCGCCGCGCTGACCGCGCTGATCGCCGGGCGCCGCCCGCCGGAGGTGCCGACCTCCAGACAGCCGATCGACCAGGCGGAGTGGGAACGGTCGGCCGAGGGAATCCGGCGGATGGACAAGGCCCTGCACTACTGGGCCGGCCAGTTGTCCACGGTGCCGCCCAGCAT
>NZ_FZOD01000007.1 GCF_900188345.1 Streptosporangium subroseum
CAGATCGGCCACACCGTCACTGTTCATGTCCGCGAATCTGGTCCGGGCCGGCTCCTTGAAACCGGACGCGACAAGCTTGTTGGTGCCGTTGAAGATACCGCCGACATTCCAGTAGGCGACCACGTCACCATTGGAGCGCATCGAGATCAGGTCGGCCACCCTGTCATTGTTCATGTCCGCGAACTGAAGCTGCTCGCTATCCGATACGAGGGTGTCAGGAAGGACATTGTCGTATCGGTAGGCGCTGTAGATGGATCCGGGATGACCGCCGACGCTTCCGCTGAACGTCCTGCCCGTCTCGTGCTGAGGAGGTGTCGAGCCGTCACTGCCCCCGCCGAAGCTGAAGACCGAGAAGTGAACGTGGTCCGCTTCCCACTGGTCGAACAGGACCGCGTGGTGTTCCCCGTTGGGACCGTTGACCACGTTGAGCAGGTCGCCGGTGCGCAGGTCGGTTGAGCTGGACGGATCGGCCGCGATCAGTCTCACCTTCGGCGCACTGGGCAGAGTCGAGGTGTTATAGCTCGTGCCCACATGCCATGCCATGGACACCGCACCCGAGCAGTCCGGCCTGTACTGCTTGCCTGCCGCATCGGGATAACTTGTTCTTCCGCTGCTGTCGTATTTGATGTATGGCCGCCGATTGACCCAGTCCCAGGCGCGAGCGATTACTTCCGACTGGGTGATCTGACCGTCCACGGCGGAGTCCGCGTAGGCACCGGATGCATTGGTAATCGTCAGAATGGAGAGGCTGGCCAGAAGTGCGAAGCCGGCCACAGTTCCTGCGACAAAACGCCGGATCATCGTGTTGATCATTGGGGTCCCTTTTCTCGAACTCATCGAACCGATGAGGTAAGAGTCGGCCACCTCAATCCAAAACCTCTGTAGATCCTCTGTAGAAATGTTTACAGCAGCGGACGGGACCGCTGATTTCGCTTCGCCGGCACAGATGTCCCCGGCGCCCGGCAGGGCAGGCGCGGACGGCGACGCTCTCGGCGCCTACGAGCCGGCCTGTGGATCAGCGGAGACAGCGGGGGCCGAGGGCCGGTACGCCGCCAGTGGACCGATGTCCGCTCGTTCATTCGCGCACTCGTTCGTTCGCGCTTGTTCGTTCAGGAACGTCGTGCTGTGCCGGATGGCAGGGCTCCGGGGATGCGTTCCAGGATTCCGCCGGCGAAGACGTCGTAGAGACCGGTCTGCTCCAGGTGGACGTAGCCGATGTGGCAGTCGCACAGGGCCGCCGGGCACGTCCTGGCCCGCGGGCGGAATGTCCCGTCGTAGAGGTTGCCGAGCACGGCCGGGACGAAGTGGCAGCGCCGTACGGTGCCGTCACCGTCCACCGAGATCACCGTGTCTCCCGTGCGGCAGGGCTGTCCGCCGCTGCGGTGCGGCGTCCGGCTGTAGGAGAACAGCGGGTCGATCGCCGTCCAGAGGGCCGCCTCCGGGTCGGTGTACGGGTGACCCTCGGCGGCGTTCACCCACAGATACACCTCCGGGGGCAGGTCGGCCCGTAGTTCCCGTGCGCGCTCCAGGTGCTCGGGCAGGCCGACGACACCCACGCTGAAACGGACACCTCGGGCGACCAGGTCACGGCACCTGACGAGAAAACGCTCGTAGGCGACCTGGCCGGGGTGGTAGGTCACCCAGAGCGCGAGCGTGTCCAGATCGGCCTCGGCCAGCCAGTCGGGGCGGCAACTGAAGTTGGTCTGGATGGCAACCCGCCGGACGTGCGGGAGATGGCTGAGCTCCACCATCGCCCGCCGGTACCAGGATCGGACCAGGCCCTCGCCCCACGGCGTGAACAGCACCGAGACCGGGTGATCCCGCCCGCCCACCCATCCGGTGAACCGCTCCAGTGCCATCCGGTCCTGCCGCAGCCGGTCGGGGCTGTCGCGGCGCTTGGCGAACGGGCAGTAGGGACAGTCGTAGTCACAGCTCGACAGCGGCCCCCGATAAAGGATCGTCAGATGGTCCTGATCACGGACCTGGCTGCGATCGTGGTCCTGATCACGGACCTTGTCCTGGTTATGATCACGAACCTTGCCACAGTCCTGGCCCTGAACCTGGCCACGATCGTGGCTCTGCTCCTGGTCCTGGTCCTGGTCACAGCCTTGGTCGCGATCACAACCACAGCCCTGGTCACCGTTCCGTCCACGATCGCGGACATGACCGATGGAGACGGGAACCGGTGCGTTTCCGACCTTTCTCACCGCTCCTCGTATCCGGCCATCAGCTCGCGGACCCGGCCGGAGAACAGCGCCGGGCCGATCGCGTCGGAATGGGCCAGACCCTCCGGGGTCAGCCGCAGCCACCCGGCCCCGGCCGCCTCCTCAGCAGCCAGGGCGTCCCCCTCCAGCCAGCCCCGCTCCGCCAGGCGCTCGAGCTCCTCGCGGAAGCCGGCCATGACCTCGACGCCGAAACGTTCGCGGTAGGAGGTCAGGTCGAGCCCTTCGGCCTGGAGCAGCGACTGGATCAGGTGACGGCGCCGCCGTTCGTCCTCTCCCAGCCGGAATCCCACGTTGGCGACGTCGAACTCCTCGGGAGCGAGCCGTACGTAGTCGTCGATGATCGCGCGCACCTGACCGGCGCCGACCGCGTACTCGTAGGAGTAGTGGAGCCGGGAGGTGTAGGAGCGGGCGCCGCAGCCGAGGCCGACCATGCCGTCGCTCTGGCAGCGGTATTCGGCCACGCCCACCGACCCCGGCAGCCGGAACATCCGCATCGACACCTGCTCGTATCCGGCGGCCAGCAGGTGGTCACGGCCTTGGCGGTAGAGGGCGAGCCGGTGGTCGTCCCAGTCGTGGGCGCGACGGCCGAGGCCGGTGAGCGGGCGGACGTACAGCGGGTAGAGGTAGATCTCCTCGGGTTTCCAGGCGAGTGCCGCGTCCAGCGAGTAGCGCCAGGAGGTCTCGGTCTGCCCGTCGATCCCGTAGATCAGGTCGATGTTGAGCGCCTCGAAACCGACCTCCCGGATCGCGCCGAGCGCCGCCTCGACCTCCTCCCGTCTCTGCGGCCTGACCGCCGCGCGGGCCTCGGCGTCGATGAAACTCTGCACGCCGATCGAGATCCGGGTCGTGCCCCGTTCGGCCAGAACGGCGAGCCGGTCGGTCGTCGCGGTCGCCGGCGAGGTCTCCACCGAGAGCGGGACGGCCCGCAGGTCGGCACCCATGATCCGCTCGGTGAGGTCGAACATCCGGGTGAGCTCAGCGGCGCTCAGATAGGTCGGCGTGCCACCGCCGATGGCCGCGGTCACGAACCCTGGATCGTCCAAGGCGTCCCGTACGGCTCTCGCCTGATGTTCGAGGGCGTCCAGGTAGGCGGCGACAAGCTCCTCGGGGGCGCCGGTCCGGGTGAACAGGTTGCAGAACCCGCAGCGCATCTCGCAGAACGGGATGTGCAGATAGAGGAACAGGTTCGTGTGCGGCTCCCGCGCCCACACCTCCCGCAGCGACGGACGCGGGTCCAGCGGACGGTATGACGTCTTGTGCGGATAGGCGTAGACATAACCCTGATAGGGACTCACCGAGACGGACGGGGACGCGCCTTCCTCCTCGCCACGACCCACCGGCCCGCCCGCCACGATGGCCCCTTCGCCCCTCGCGTTCCCGATCTCCGCCGGCGCGTGGCGGGCGAGGATCGCGCGGACCTGGGCGCCGTAGGTGTCGACGCCCTCGGCACCGCTACCGGGCAGGCCCTCCAGCCGGGGAAGCAGGTCGCCGAACGCGTTCACCTCGGCCACCGCGAGGCTCCGCCAGTCGACCCCGATCATCAGATCGACCCCCACGGCCAGGCTCCCGGGAAAACAGGCCGCCGCCCGCGCGCAGACGTCCAGGGCCCGCGCCCAGCCTTCGGGGCCGAGCTCGGCCCTGACCTCGCCGAGGTCGCCCCTGCTACCGCCGAGGTGCAGGTTGGTCATGGGACTCCGGCCGACGCGGACGACCGCGTGGGTGGGTGTGCCGTCCACGACGACCACCCTCAGATCGATCACGTGTCCGTCCAGGCTCGCCTTGGGGAACCAGCGCTCGACGTGGAGCCCGTCCACGGCCAGCAGGTCGACGATCGCCGCCAGATCGGACTCGTTCTCGTAGGACCTCACCCTCAGGGAGTTGTACAGCCGGCCGGAGACCAGGTCCGCCGAGGTCACCGCCTTGACCCGGCCACCCCGGGAGTGCAGGGCGATGACCCCGGACGCCGACGAGCCGTGAGCCGGTTTGACGAACACCCGGCCCCAGCGGGCCTCGTCCATGCGACGGCGCAGCTCGGCGTAGCCGCCGATCGGCCCGGGGAGCGCGGGCGGCACCGGCACCCCGGCCGTGGACAGTCTGGCGTGGCACAGCCGCTTGTCGAACATCACCGCGATCTCGCCGACGTCGGCGAGCAGCACGGCTCCGGGCGTCCGGTCGACGGCCTCGCGGACCCGTGCCGTCCCGGCGGTGAACGCGGCGTGCCAGCGGGCCCCACCGCCCACCCGGGACGGCTCGCCGGGACCGCGCAGCAGCCCGTCCGCCTCCGCGTCCTCGCCGGGTGAGTCGATCCGCACGAGCGTGCCCGGCTCCAGCCGAATCTCCTCGCCGCGCAGCACGGACGTCCAGGGGACGACCGCGGGCTCGCGGACGCCGTACCGGGCGCAGGCATCGGCGAACATGGTCACCCGCCGATCCCCCGGCGTGCCGACGACGGCCAGCACACTCATTCGGACACCACGACGTGACGTTCGTCCAGATCTGGTCCGTACGGCGTCGCGGGTGGTCCGATGATCAGCCGCACACCCGGCAGGGTCGCGAACCTGCTGAGGCCGTTCTCGTGGTGGCTCATCCGGTCTACTCCGCGACCGCGACGTAGCGCCGGTCTTCGTCCGGCTCTTCCTGTTCGGAGAGGTCCGGCTCGAGACCCGAGTCCGCGAAGGCGGCCTCGACCCGCTCGACCATGGCGTCGGTCAGGAAGTGATGGTGCAGGTCCAGTCGCTCCAGGTGGGTCAGCGGCTGCCCCGACAGGAGTGCCTCGGCCCCCTCGTCGCTCAGCACGCCCATGGAAAGGGAGAGCGACTTCAGCCGCGCCACCACCGGCGCGGACGCCACCGCGGACGCGATCTCGTCCTGGATCTCGCTGTCCTGAAGGCCCAGGTGCCTGAGCGCGGGCAGTCGCTCACCGGACAGGATGGGCTCCAGGGCTTCCACGGTGGTGTCGCCGCCGTAGTCTTCCGTGCCGAGCCAGAGCTCCAGGTATTCGAGCGCGGGGAAATCTCCGTCGCCGACCCCCTGGGCCACCGCGGCGGGCAGCCCTCCCGTCTCGAACCGGAGGATTCTCAGGCTCTCGTGCCGGATCGGGCGAAACTCCAGCCCCGATCCGCCGCGGACCTCGAAACGCTCCAGCGAGGGGAAGGCCTCCAGCAGCGGTGTGACGTCGCTCTGCCGGATCCAGGAGATCTCGCACTCCTCCGACGGCATCGCGCCGAAGAAGAGCGAGCGCAGCGCGGGAAACCGCGCGGCGTTCTCCACGAGCAGCCGGACGGGAACCGCGGAGTCCTCCTCGTAGGCCTCGCCCCATCCGCCGATGATGATCGCCTTGACCTCGCCGACCTCGACGGTGTCGAGGAAGCGGGCGAAGTGCTCCTCGAAGGTCTCCTTCGCGTTGTAGACGTTCACCGAGATCCGCCACGCCGCCTGGTCGGCTGCGGGCATCGGAGCGCCCGGGGGACGCAGGCGTACGATCGGCAGACCGGCGTAGTCGCCGCGGTAGAGACCGTCGACCTTGTCGTTGAACTCGGTGTAGTCCATCCGGGCTCCCCTCAGACTGAACATGACGGGATACGTCCTACCAGAGATCTCCGACACTTCCAGGATCATGCACCCGGGTTATGTCCCCGCGGGCGGTCGGCGATGATGAAGCTCATGGACAACGGTCACATAAGGTTTAGTTCCGCAAAGGGGCGCTGGGTTCTCCTCACCACCGTTCTCGGTTCGGGGATCGCGCTGCTGGACGGCACGGTCGTCAATGTGGCCCTGCCCGCCCTCGGCGCCGACCTCGGCGCCGACATGGCGGGCCTGCAGTGGACGGTCAACGCGTACACCCTCACCCTGGCGGGTCTGATCCTGCTGGGCGGCTCGCTCGGCGACCGGTTCGGCAGGCGCAAGGTCTTCCTGATCGGCGTGGCCTGGTTCGCGCTCGCGTCGGCCCTGTGCGGGCTGGCGCCCAACGTGGAGACGCTGATCGGGGCCCGCGCGCTTCAGGGTGTCGGCGGAGCGCTGCTCACGCCCGGATCCCTGGCGATCATCCAGGCGTCCTTCGACCGCGAGGACCGGCCGAAGGCGATCGGGGCCTGGTCGGGGTTCGGAGGGGTGGCGGCTGCCGTCGGCCCGCTGCTGGGCGGCTGGCTGGTCGAGGCGGCGGGCTGGCGGTGGGTGTTCCTGATCAACCTGCCGCTGGCCGCGCTCGTGCTGGTGGTCGCCCTGCGGCACGTGCCCGAGAGCAGGGACGCGGAGGCCACCGGGCGGTTCGACGTGCTCGGCGCGGCGCTGGCCGCCCTGGCACTGGCCGGAATCACCTACGGCCTGATCGGCCTGCAGCCCGTCCCCGTCGTGGCGGGAGTCCTGCTGGGCGTGGCGTTCGTCTGGCTGGAGATCAGGCGCTCGCCCAACGCGCTCGTGCCGGTCGGCATCTTCGCCTCGAAGGTGTTCACCGCGGTCAACGTCGTCACGTTCATCATGTACGCCGCGATGGGCGTGGTGTTCTTCCTGCTCGTCGTCCAGCTCCAGGTCTCGGCGGGATTCTCCCCGCTGCTCGCCGGGTCCGCCATGATCCCGGTGACGATCCTCATGCTGCTGCTGTCCGCCCGCTCGGGCGAGCTGGCCAAGCGGATCGGGCCCCGGCTCCCCATGACGGCCGGCCTCCTGATCTGTGCCGCGGCCCTGCTGCTGATGTCCAGGATCGGGCCCGGCTCGTCCTACGTGGTGGACGTGCTGATCCCGACGGCCCTGTTCGGCCTGGGTCTGGCGGGGACGGTCGCGCCGCTGACCGCGACCGTGCTGGCCACCGCCGACGAACGTCACGCGGGCGTGGCCAGCGGTGTCAACAACGCCGTCGCCCGGACCGGCGGGCTGCTCGCCGTCGCCGCGATCCCGCCGCTGGCCGGCCTGACCGGGGAGGCCTTCGCCTCCCCCTCGGTGTTCACCAGCGGGTTCCACATGACGATGCTGATCAGCGCGGCGATGCTGGCCGCCGGCGCACTGATCACCTTCCTCACCATCCGCGTGAACGTCCTGCTCGACGTGGAGCCGAAGCTGACCTGCCCGGTGACGGCCCCGCAACCGGGGAAGTGACGGGGCTCCCCCCATGACCGCCGAGCCCTCGCGTCACCGGGTGGGGGCCGTCGTGGACGCGTTCCCGCGGCGGCCAAAATGGAACGGTCTATTCCGTCATAATCAGATAGGGTTTCGCATCAAGACTTAGTTCATGCTCTGTCGATCCCGCCGGGAGGCGGGATCGGATGTTCTGCCGGATCGGGCCCGAGTGTCTCATCGGGGTCCGCCGGAGGCGGGAGCGCATGTTCTGTCCGTCCTGCCGGAGGCGGGAGCACGTGCTTCGCCGGGTCCCGCCCGGTGCGGGAGCGCGTGCTCCGTCCGTCCCGCCGGGAGGCGGGAGCGCGTGCTCTGCCGGTGCTGCCCGGTGCGGGGAACGAGCGATCGAGGAGCGGGCACATGGACGGCAAACGCACGACCGTACGGGACATGCGCCGCCGCAACCGCTCGGTCCTGCTCTCGAAACTGTACTTCGACGGCCCGCTCAGCAGGTTCGAGCTCGGCCAGGCGACCGGCCTGAGCGCGGCGAGCGTGAGCAACCTGACCGGTGAACTGGTCGAGGAGGGCCTGGTCGTCGAGGCGGGTTCGGTCGACTCCGACGGCGGGCGGCCCCGGATCCTGCTCCGGGTCTCCCCGGGATACGGGCACGTGGTGGGGGTCGACGTCGGCGAGACCCGCGTGCGGGTGGAGCTGTTCGACCTGTCCATGGCGGCCCTGCCGGCAAAGGCCGACCTGCCGTTCGACTCCCCCCTCCCGACCCCGGCACAGGTGGTGGAGCACATCCTGTCCGGGCTGGCGACGGTGACCGCCGAGGCCGGTGTGAATCCGGCCGCCCTGCTCGGCGTCGGCATCGGGGTGTCGGGGACCGTCGAGCAGGGTGCCCAGGTGCTGGTGCACGCCCAGACGCTGGGCTGGGACGCCGTGCCTCTGGAGGCGATGGTGCGCGCGGGGACCGACGCGGCGATCTACGTCGACAACGGGGCCACCGTGCTCGGGCAGGCCGAGATGTGGTTCGGCGCGGGGCGGGGCGCCCGGCACGCCGTGATCGTGCTGGTGGGCTCCGGCGTGGGCGCGGCGGTGGTCACCCACGGTCAGAGCTATCGGGGTGCGACGAGCGGCGCCGGCGAGTGGGGCCACACCACGATCATCCACGGAGGGCGGCGGTGCCGGTGCGGGGCGCAGGGCCATCTGGAGGCCTACGTGGGAGCCGGGGCCGTGCTCGACCGCTACCGGGCCGCGCGAGGCGGCCACCCGGTGCCCGGCCTCGACGAGGAGTCCGCGCTCGCGGCGCTGATCGCCGCGGCCGACCACTCGGCGCCCGCGGCGAAGATCCTCGACGAGACGGCCGACTATCTCGGCACGGGCATCGCGGATCTCATCAACCTGTTCAATCCCGAGAAGATCGTCCTGGCCGGCTGGGCCGGCCTGGCCCTCGGCGCGCGCCTGCTTCCCCGGATCAGGCAGGCCGCCGCCGCGCAGGCGCTGCGCCGGCCGTACGCGCAGACGTCCATCGAACTGTGCGAGCTGGGATCCGACGCCGTCGCCTACGGCGCGGCCACGCTGCCCATCGCGAGGCTGCTGCACGAGGGCGGCATGCGGGCGGCCGTGCCCCTCACCGCCCCGGTCACCCGGCGCGGGACCGTCCCACCGCTCGCCGCCGAACCCGCCTGAGCCCGCTCGGTCCGGGCTGCGGCCTCGTCCACCTTCGTGGCCCGCGAACCTCAGGTGAATCGGCCCCTTAAATTACCCTTAAATCGACGGACCGCTCCTGAGTACGCGTCGCCCACCGCGAGGATCCGGCTCGCGCTCGCCACTCTCGTGAGCTGCTAAGCCCGGGATCGCTCCCCCGCCGGCGCACCTTATGGGGAGCTCATATGGCCTGACAGCGTGCCTTCACTTTTTTTACTTCTTGTATTGACCGAAGAATCAAGTCTGATCTAGTGTCCCGGCAGGACGGGGCCTCGGCAGGCCGGCGCCGCACGGCCGCCGATGGCAGAACCCTGCGAACAGCGTCCTCATCTCGTTGGCTGGATCACCTCCAGCCGCACCCCTCACCAGAAGGAGACGCCTATGGACACGACACAGTTGCGCCCATCCAGCCCGCGCATCCCGCTGCTGGCAGCCCTCGGCTGCCTGCTCGTCGCCGTCCCCGCCCTGATCGGCGTGACGAGCACATCGGCCTCCGCCGCCACCGGGCAGATCACCGGTCTCGACGGCAAGTGCGTGGACGTGGCCGCGGCCAGCAGCGCCAACGGCGCCGCCGTGCAGCTCTACGACTGCAACGGCTCCTCCGCCCAGCAGTGGACCGTCGGCACCGACGGCACCATTCGTGCCCTCGGCAAGTGCATGGACGTGACCGCCGCCTCCACCGCCAACGGAGCGAAGATCCAGCTCTACGACTGCAACGGCTCCGCGGCCCAGCAGTGGCAGTACAGCGCGGCACACGACCTGGTGAACCCCGCCGCCAACAAATGCCTCGACGCCACCGGCCCGTCAAGTGCCAACGGCACCCGGCTCCAGATCTGGACCTGCGGCGGCGGCAGCAACCAGAAGTGGACCGTCTCCGGTGACGGTCCCACGACGCCTCCGGTCACGCCTCCGCCCAGCGGAAGCAAGATGGCCGGCGCGCCGTACCTCTACATGGGCTGGGGCAACCCGCCCAGCCCGGTCACGGTCATGAACGCCACCGGCGTGAAGTCCTTCACCATGGCGTTCATCCTGTCCGGTGGTGGCTGCGTTCCTCGCTGGGACGGTTCCAGGCCGCTGACCGGCGGCGTCGACGCGCAGGCGATCTCGCAGATCAAGGCCGCGGGCGGCAGCGTCCAGGTCTCCTTCGGCGGCTGGTCGGGCAACAAGCTCGGCCCGAACTGCGCCACCCCTGCGGCCTTCGCCGGCGCCGTGCAGCAGGTCATCAACGCCGTCGGACCCGCGGTCGTCGACTTCGACATCGAGAACAGCGACGAGTTCGAGAACAACACCGTTCAGGACCGGATCCTCAACGGCCTGAAGATCGTCAAGCAGAGCAACCCCAACATCAAGATCGCCGTCACCTTCGGTACCGGGATCAACGGCCCGAGCGGCGCCGGCATCCGCCTGATCAACCAGGCCAAGGCGCTGTCCGTGCCGATCGACAACTACACGATCATGCCGTTCAACTTCGACGGCACGAACATCTACAACAACACCGTCAGCGCCTCCGAGGGCCTGAAGAACGCGCTGAAGGCCGCCAACGGCTGGACCGACGCCCAGGCCTACTCCCGGATGGGCATCTCCGGCATGAACGGCCTGTCCGACCAGGGCGAGCTGACCAGCCCGGCGACCTGGACCCAGATCACCAACTGGGCCAAGTCCAAGGGCCTCACCCGCCTGGCCTACTGGGCGGTCAACCGTGACCGCTCCTGTCCCGGTGGCGACGCGTCCTCCGAGTGCAGCGGCATCTCCCAGGGCACCTGGGAGTTCACCAAGATCACCGCGGGCTTCTAGGAGCCCGTCACCGATCTCCCGGCCAGGAGCTACCCCCTGATCATGGCGCCTGGCCGTCCGGCCACCCTCAGACCGGAGCTCCGGCGGTTCCCCTGAAAACCGGAACCAGCGAAGCGGGAGGAACCAGAAGCCGCTCGGGGCATCGCCCCGAGCGGCTTCTGTCCGTCAGGCGGCGCGGCCGACGCGGGACGACCGCGATCAGGAAGATCGCGAAGTGTCACCGGAGATGAGTTAAGGGATCGGTCACTGAAGCTGTACGCCGATGAGGCAGGTGTCGTCGTCGGTGTCGGAGTTGCAGTGGGTCAGCAGATGATCGAGCCGGTGGTCGAGATTGGCGGCGGGGTGTTCGGCGATGAGCAGAAGCTCGGCCTGTGAGTGCTGCAGCGTGTGGTCCCTGCGCTCGATCAGGCCATCGGTGTACATGAGCAGGGTGTCGCCCTGTTCGAGCTGGATCTGCTCTTCGGAGTAGTCGGCCTCGGAGAACGCGCCGAGCATGATGCCGTCGATCGTGGGGAGTTCGGTCGCGCGGTTCTGCCGGATGAGGATGGGCGGCAGGTGACCGGCTCGCGCCCAGCGCAGGATTCGGGTGGTGGGGTCGTAGAGGCCGCAGACCGCGGTGGCGGTGACGCTCTCCGTCAGGTGGTGGGCGACCAGGTTGAGCCAGGTGAGCAGCTGGGCCGGCCCCGCGCCGGTGGCCGCCAGGCCGCGCAGGGCGTTGCGCAGGATGACCATGCCGGTGGCGGCTTGGATGCCGTGCCCGGCGATGTCGCCGACCGACAGCAGGATCTGCTTGGAGGGCAGGATGAAGGTGTCGTACCAGTCGCCGCCGACCAGGTGCTCCTTCTCCGCCGGCCGGTAGCGTACGGCGATGTGCAGGCCGAACGCCTCCAGGGGGCCCCGGGTCGGCGGCATGATGGCGTGCTGGAGTTGCAGGGTCAGGCGGTTGCGCTCGTTGACCTGTTGTTCGGACAGGGCCAGCTGGTCGCGGGTGGCGGCCAGGGCGACCTCCGTCCAGTGCTGGGCGGAGATGTCCTGGTAGGCACCGCGGATGGCCGCCATGCGCCCGTCGGCGTCGAAGACGGGTTCGGCCACGACGCGGATGTGCCGGATGATGCCGTCGTCGCGCTGCAGGCGGAAGGCGGTGGCGCCGGGGTGCCTGTGGTGCAGCACCGTGCGCAGGAAGCGGCCGATGGTGGTGGCGTCGTCGGGATGCGCTCGCTCGCGCAGGTGCTCCAGCGGGATCGGCCGGTCGGCGGGGGTCAGGCCGTACAGCTCATAGAGCTGGCTGTTCCAGGTGATCTCACCGGTCTGGGTGTTCTCCTCGAACCCGCCGATACGACCCAGCCGCTGGGCGTGCTGCAGCAGGCTCGCCAGGCGCACCACCTCGTCCTGCACCCGCCAGATCAGCAGGATGCAGTTGCCGTGCCGGGTGAGGCTGATATCCGCGAGGGTGGTCAGCGGCACCTGGTCGGCCAGGGCGGTCAGCGTCATGCCTTCGGCGCGGAAGGGCTCGCCGGTCGCGTGGACGTGCTCGATCTTCTCCATCAGGCCGCTGTCGCCGGCCGCCAGGGGGTAGGCCTCCAGCAGCAGCGTGCCGGTGACGCTGCCGCGCGGGCGGCCGGCGGGGTCGGCGAAGCGACCGTTGGAATGATGGATGCGGAAGTCGGTGAGCCGGCCCCCGTCATCGAGCTGGGGGCTCAGCACCAGCGCCGGGTCGGGCAACGCGTCGACGAGGTCGATGAGCTCGGCCATGTCCGACGCCGCGGTGCGCCGGTCGGCCGGCGCCTCCAGCGTGTGCGCGCACAGCTCGGCCAGCGCGTCCACCTGCTTGTGGATCTGGGGCGGTTGCGGTTGCAGCGGGTGCGGCCAGGCGATCTCCAGCACGCCCAGAATGCGGCCCCCCGTGCCCGCCGGGACCGTCACGCGGCCTCCGCCAGGCAGCTGCCGCTGCCCGATGGAGGGCAGGCCCTGTTCGGACAGGGAGGTGAACCAGACGGTGCGCCGCTCGACCAGGGCGCGGCGGGCCGGGGTGGCCACGCCCGGCGGCACGTAACGCCACCGCCTGGCCTCCTCGGCGCTGAACCCCGCGTATCCGGCCAGCGTCAGGGAGGCGTCGGGGCCCGCCGCCCACACCGCGACCGCCGTCGCACCGAGAGGTGCCAGCGCATGCTCCAGGAGTGACTCGGCGACCATCTGGCTGTCGGCGGCGTACAGCACGCCGCTTTCGGCGATGCGCAGCCGTACCGCCACCGAGGGAGCCTCGGCGGCGCGGGCATCGGCGCCGGCCTGTGCCAGGAAGTCGCGGGCGGCGTCGCTGAGGCGGTCCTGGGCCGTCTGGTTGATGATGTCGGCGGCCAGTTCCAGCTGCGAGAGCCCCGCCTGCTCGGCGAGCGCCGCCAGTTGCTGGGCGGCTTGGGTCGGGCCGCAGTGCAGCCGCTCGACCAGGATTCCCCGCGCCAGCTCGATCAGCGCCCGGCCCTCGGCCGCGAGCTGGGCGTCCTGGATCTCCTTGCGCAGCCGGTCGATCGTGGCGGCCAGCCTGCCCACGTTGCTGGACGCCTCCACCTGCCCGATGGGGTCCTCGGGGCGCTGGGACATCTGCACGATGGCTCCTTACGAGGCGAAAGGGGATGCGACGAGCGCCGTACCGGGCTACGGAGTCTGGGCTAAAGGGCCAGCCAGTGCTGGATGAGCCCCATCAGGTGGTTGGCGTCGACCGGTTTGGTCACGTAGTCGCTCGCGCCGGAGGCCAGGCTTTTCTCCTGGTCGCCGGGCATCGCCTTGGCCGTGACGGTGATGATGGGCAGGTCGGCGTAGGCGGGCATCGCGCGGATCGCCGCGGTGGCCGCGTAGCCGTCCATCTCCGGCATCATCACGTCCATCAGGACGATGTCGATCTCCGGGTGGACGACCAGGGTGTCGATGCCCTTGCGGCCGTTCTCGGCGTGCAGCACATGCATGCCGTAGATCTCCAGGATGCTGGTCAGCGCGAACAGGTTGCGCGTGTCGTCGTCGACGACCAGCACGGTGCGCCCGGCCAGCGTGACGTCGGCCTGCTGGGCCATCGCCTCGCCCACCTTCTCCGGCCGCACCAGCGGCAGGACGTCGCCCGGCTGGTCGGCGGTCAGGTGAAGCGCGATGCGCTCGCGCAGCTCGTCCAGGCTGGACAGCAGCTCCAGCGGCTGGGAGCCGGCGCGCGACTGCAGGATGCTCTCCTCCTGCGAGCCCATGCGCCAGTTGTTGTAGGCCAGGACCGGCACGCCGTTCAGGGCGGTGTCGCCGTTCATCGCGTCCAGCAGGCCGAAGGACGCCCTGTCGGCCATGTCGAGGTCCAGCACGATGCAGTGGCAGGGCTGCGAGGCCAGCGAGGTCGCCGCCTCCTGCGCGCCGGCCGCGGTGACGATCTCCACCGATCGCCCGATACCGCTCACGTCGCGGTTGGCCAGATCGGTCACGACGCTCTCGGCGACCAGCGACAGCAGCCCGTGAGCGCGTTCTTCGATCACCAGCAGCCGTCGCCGCTGCGGCGCCGGCGCCGTGACGGCGGCCGGCCGGTCGCTGTCACGGCCGACGGAGTCCTCGTTCCGTACGTCGGAGGGCGCCGCCTCGGCCGGCTGCTCGGCGAAGTCGGGCCGGGCCACCGGCAGGTACAGCGTGAACGTGCTGCCCTGGCCCAGCGCGCTCTCCGCGGTGATGGCGCCGCCGAGCAGGTAGGCGATCTCGCGGCTGATGGACAGGCCCAGGCCGGTGCCGCCGTACTTCCGGCTGGTGGTGCCGTCGGCCTGCTGGAAGGCACCGAAGATCGCCTCCAGGTGCTGCTCGGCGATGCCGATGCCGGTGTCAATGACCCTCAGGGCGATGGCCGAGCCGTACGGGCGCACCGACGGGGGCAGCTCCGACGGCGAGGTCGGCTCGATCCGCAGCTCGACGCTGCCGGTCTCGGTGAACTTCACGGCGTTGGACAGCAGGTTGCGCAGCACCTGGCGCAGCCGGGAGTCGTCGGTGAGCAGGTCGGACGGCACCCCCGGCGCGCTCGTGATGCGGAACTCCAGGCTTTTCTGCGTGGTCATCGGCTGGAAGGTGGCCTCGACGTAGTCGAGGAGATGGCGCAGCGAGACCAGCTCGGGGTTGAGGTCCATCTTGCCGGCCTCCACCTTGGACAGGTCGAGGATGTCGTTGATGAGCTGCAGCAGGTCGGAGCCGGCCGAGTGGATGATGCTGGCGTACTCGACCTGCTTGGCGGTCAGGTTGCGGGTGTGGTTCTGGGCCAGCAGCTGGGCGAGGATGAGCAGCGAGTTGAGCGGGGTGCGCAGCTCGTGACTCATGTTGGCCAGGAACTCGCTCTTGTACTTGGAGGCCAGCGAGAGCTGCTGGGCGCGGTCCTCCAGCTCCTGACGCGCCTGCTCGATCTCCAGGTTCTTCGTCTCGATGTCGCGGTTCTGTGAGGCGAGCAGGGCCGCCTTCTCCTCCAGCTCGGCGTTGGAGTGCTGGAGCTCCTCCTGCTGGTTCTGCAGCTCTTCCGAGCGCGCCTGCAGCTCGGCGGTCAGCCGCTGCGACTCCACCAGCAGCTCGTCGGTACGGGCGTTGGCGACGATGGTGTTGACGTTGACGCCGATGGTCTCCATCAGCTGGTCGAGAAAAGCGCGATGAACCGGCGTGAAGGCATACAGGGAGGCCAGCTCGATGACGCCCAGCACCTGGTCCTCGACCACGATGGGCAGCACGATCAGCGACGAGGGCGCGGTGTGGCCGAGCCCGGAAGAAATCGTGACGTAGTTGGCGGGCACCTCGTCCATGGCGATCGTCCGGCGGGTCCGGGCGGCCTGCCCGACCAGGGACTCGCCCATCCTGAACCGGGTGGAGCCGTCACCGGCGGGATAGCCGTAGGCGCTGATGAGCTTCAGCTCGGCGCCCCCCGGCGACTCCTCGGCCAGGAAGAACGCGCCGAACTGGGCCGCCACCAGCGGGGCGAGCTCGTTCATGACCAGCTCGGCGACCACGTCGAGGTCGCGGTGGCCCTGCATGAGACCGGAGATGCGCGCCAGGTTGGTCTTGAGCCAGTCCTGCTCCTGGTTGGCGCTGGTGGTCTCGCGCAGCGACTTCACCATCGAGTTGATGTTGTCCTTCAGCTCGGCCACCTCGCCGGAGGCGTCCACGGTGATGGAACGGGTCAGGTCACCGGAGGTGACCGCGCTGGTCACCTCGGCGATGGCGCGCACCTGCCGGGTCAGGTTCCCGGCCAGCTCGTTGACGTTCTCCGTCAGGCGCTTCCAGGTGCCCGAGACGCCTTCCACCTCGGCCTGACCGCCCAGGCGGCCCTCCGAGCCCACCTCCCGGGCCACGCGGGTGACCTCGGCGGCGAAGCTGGACAGCTGGTCGACCATCGTGTTGATGGTCGTCTTCAGCTCCAGGATCTCTCCCCGCGCGTCCACGTCGATCTTCCTGGTCAGATCGCCCCTCGCCACGGCCGTCGTGACCTGGGCGATGCTGCGCACCTGGTTGGTCAGGTTGTTCGCCATCGAGTTGACGTTGTCGGTGAGGTCCTTCCAGGTGCCGGCGACGTTCGGCACGCGGGCCTGCCCGCCCAGCTCGCCCTCGGTGCCCACCTCGCGGGCCACCCGGGTCACCTCGTCGGCGAAGGCGCTCAGGGTGTCGACCATCGTGTTGATGGTCTGCGCGAGCGCGGCGACCTCGCCCTTCGCCTCCACGTTGATCTTCTGCGACAGGTCGCCCTTGGCCACCGCGGTGGCCACCTGGGCGATGGAGCGCACCTGCCCGGTCAGGTTGGAGGCCATGACGTTGACGTTGTCGGTCAGGTCCTTCCACGTGCCGGAGACGCCCCGCACCGTCGCCTGCCCGCCGAGCTGACCCTCGGTGCCGACCTCGCGGGCCACCCGGGTCACCTCGTCGGCGAAGGCCGACAGCTGGTCGACCATCGTGTTGATGGTCTCCTTCAGCTCCAGGATCTCGCCCCGCGCATCCACGCGGATCTTCTGCGACAGGTCGCCCTTGGCCACCGCGGTGGTGACCTCGGCGATGGAGCGCACCTGGGCGGTGAGGTTGTCGGCCATGACGTTCACCGACTCCGTCAGCGCCTTCCAGGTGCCGGAGACGCCCTTCACGTCGGCCTGCCCGCCCAGGCGGCCGTCGGTGCCGACCTCGCGGGCCACGCGGGTCACCTCGTCGGCGAAGCTGGAGAGCTGGTCGACCATCGTGTTGAGGGTGTTCTTCAGCTCCAGGATCTCACCCCGCGCCGAGACCGTGATCTTCTGCGACAGGTCGCCCTTGGCCACCGCGGTGGCCACCTGCGAGATGTTGCGCACCTGGTCGGTCAGGTTGCCGGCCATGTAGTTCACCGAGTCGGTGAGGTCACGCCAGGTGCCCGCCACGCCCTTCACATCGGCCTGCCCGCCCAGCTGGCCCTCGGTGCCCACCTCGCGGGCCACCCGGGTGACCTCGGCGGCGAAGCTGGAGAGCTGGTCCACCATCGTGTTGACGGTGTTCTTCAGCTCCAGGATCTCGCCCCGCGCGTCCACGGTGATCTTCTGCGACAGGTCTCCCCTGGCCACCGCGGTGGTGACCTCGGCGATGGAGCGCACCTGGCCCGTCAGGTTCCCGGCCATGGCGTTGACGGACTCGGTGAGGTCCTTCCACGTGCCCGAGACGCCCGGCACCTCGGCCTGCCCGCCCAGGCGACCCTCGGTGCCCACCTCGCGGGCCACCCGCGTCACCTCGGAGGTGAACAGCGACAGCTGGTCCACCATGCCGTTGAAGACCGAGGCTATCTCCCCGAGCAGCCCGTCGGTGTCACCGGGCAGCTGCGTGCCGAAATCGCCGTCCCGGACCGCCGTCAGCCCGGCCAGCAGCTGACGCAGCTCCAGCTCCCCGCTGTCACCGGCGCCGAGCCCGGCCCTGCCGCGCCCCGCCGAGGGTGAAGCGCTGACCGTCGTCTCACTCATGTCCACCCTCGCTCCGCTTCGACGCCCTCGTGTTCGAACAGCCACCGCCTGCCGCTCGCGCGCCACCCATATTTAACCTATGGCAAATATAGTGTGGGTTGGTGAGGCCGCCTCGGGGCTGTCGCGTGCCTCCCCGGTTCTCGTTTGAACGCCTCCTGCCGGTCGACGCCGAGGTGGTTCGAGACTCACCGCATCCGATCCTCACGTGACCCGTCGAGCCGCGGAGACGTTGGCGACGCCGTCGGGCATCGGAAGGTCAGCAAACCGACAACCGTCACCAATTACCCTCTTACGGTGAGCGTAAGCAAATCCCCCGAGCGGCTCGTGTTCTTCAGCGACGCCGTCGTCGCGATCGCCCTGACCCTGCTGGTGCTGCCGCTGGCCGAGGCGGTCCCGGAAGCGGTGGGGCAGCACGTGACCTCGCTGGAGGTGATCACTGAAAATCAGTGGCAGATCTACAGCTTTCTGCTCAGCTTCATCGTCATCGCGCGACTGTGGATATCTCACCACCACGTTTTCGCACAGGTCACGTCCTACAACACTTCCCTGGTGGTGGCGAATCTGGGCTGGCTGCTGACCATCGTGGTGCTGCCGTTCCCCACCGAGATGGTCGGCGCGTTCGGTGGCGACGGGTTCACCACCCTGTTCTACATCGGCACGATTCTGGCCGGCAGCATCTGCCAGCTGGTGATCATTCTGATCATCCGTGGCAACCCCGAGCTCAGAGTGAGTTCGCGCGAGCTGCCCGATCGGCAACGTTTCGGAAGCATGGTCAACACGGTGATCATGTTGCTGGCCCTCACGTTGACGGCGCTGGTGCCCAGGGTCGGTTACTTCTCGATCCTTCTCCTCTTGCTGACTCCCGCGGTCTTCCGGCTGCGCTACCGGCGACCGGCCACGGGCGGCCCGCGGGTCTGACCTAGAAGGTGTACGGCTGGCTGCGCACGCTGTTGTCGAAGTTGGACACCAGCAACTCCGGCTCGCCGACCGAACGGATCCCGGGCAGTCGGGTGAACAGCTCGCGGAACATCGCCCTGATCTCCTGGCGGGCGAGGTTGGCCCCCAGGCAGAAGTGCGGCCCCGGACCGCCGAAGCCCACGTGCGGCTTGGCGTCGCGGGTGATGTCGAACCGGTCGGCGCTTGGAAAAACCGACTCGTCCCGGTTGGCGGAGCCGTAGAAGAGCACGACCTTGTCACCGGCCTTCAGATGCAGGCCGCGCAGGTCGTAGTCCTCGGTGACGGTGCGGCGAAACTGCATGATGGGCGAGACGTAGCGGACCATCTCCTCGATCGCCCCGCCGATGTGCGCGTCGAAGTCCTCGGTCAGCAGTCGCCGCTGCTCGGGGTTGTCGGTGAGCAGCTTGATGCCGTGCGCCATGGTGTTGCGGGCCGTCTCGTTGCCCGCCACGAGCAGGAGCGTGAAGAACGAGCCCAGCTCGCGGTCGGTCAGTCTCTCCCCGTCGACGTTGGCGGTGACCAGCGCCGAGACGAGGTCGCCCCGCGGCGTCGCCGCCCGCTCCCTGCCCAGCTTGATCACCAGGCGCTGCAGGGCGAGCAGGGCGAGCGTGTTCTGGACGGCCATGCCGACCGAGCGCGGCAGGCTGGGCCGTACGCCGGAGTAGGCGGTGGAGACGTCGACCCGCGCGTGGACCTTGACCCGCATCGCGTCGGGGACGCCCATCATGTCGCAGATGACGTGGATGGGCAGGCGGGAGGCCACCTGGCCGACGAAGTCGCCCGGCCCGGCGGCCACAGCGTCGTCGACGATCCGCGCGCACGCGGCGTCGATGTCACCCTGCAGGTTGCCCAGCATCTTCGGGCTGAACGCGCGGGAGACGATGCGGCGCAGCCGGGCGTGCCGGGGGTCGTCCATGTTGACCATGGACTCACCGAACACGTGCCTCACCCAGCCGGGCGGCTCGGGGCTGGTCACACCGGGCTCGCTGGAGAACACCCTGGCATTGCGGCCGGCCTCCACCACGTCGGCGTGCCGGACCAGGGCGTAGAACCCCCCGCCCGAGCGGAGCAGCGGCACCCGCTTCTCCTCGAAGAACACCGGCAGGTCCAGATCCCGGAGGCGCGCGAACGCCTCATACCGCTCCTTGAGCGGACGCCGCCAGAATCCCAGGTCGGCCAGGTCGATTTCCATGTCACCGATCCTGGCACGTTCCCTGTCTCATTCCTGGCACATTCTTTACTGCGCTGGTCATGTGGATTTCATGTCCCTGTGGGCAGGGTGTCCGAATCTACGTAAACCATTACAAGTATGAGAGCCGCGCTCCTCGCCTCCGCAGTCCTCGCCTGCCTCCTCGTTCCCGTCTCTCCCGCCGTCGCGAACGCCTGCTCCGGCCTCCCCTCCGACTTCGACGGTGACGGGCGGGCCGATCTCGCCGTCGCCGCCCCGTACACCGAGGTCGGCGGGCACGCCCGCGCCGGATCCGTCACCGTCCTGTACGGCATGCGGACCAAAAAGCAGCTCACCCAGGACAGCCCCGACGTGCCCGGTGAGGCCGCGACCGGGGACTCGTTCGGTTCGGCGCTGGCGACCGGGGACTTCGACGGCGACCACTGTGCCGACCTGGCCGTGGGCGTCTCCGAGAAGGACCGCTCCCGGACGGGCGACGACGGTGACGGCGTCGTGCAGCTGTTCCACGGTTCGCCGGACGGCCTGCGCCCCGGCAAGGTGATCGACGCCGGGGACCTGGGCCGCAAGCGCGGCGCCGGACGGTTCGGGGCCGCGCTCGCCGCCGGGGACCTGGACGGCGACGGGGAGGACGAGCTCGTGATCGGCGCCCCCGGGCTGGGCGGAGGCGCGGTCGGCGTCTACGGCTTCAAGGGGCGCAAGCCGTACATGATCACCCAGAGAACCGGCTGGGTCCGGCAGCCCGAGCAGGAGACCGACCAGTTCGGCGGCGTGCTCGCCACCGGGGACTTCAACGGGGACGGCCGGGCCGAGGTCGCGGTGGGCGCGCCCGCCGACACGATCCTGAAGAACGGCGGCCAGGGCTCGGTCACCGTGCTCGACGTCCGCGGCAAGAAGGCGAGCCTGCTCACCCAGGACAGCCCCTCGATCGCCGGCCTCGGCGAGGCCTGGGACTCCTTCGGCGCCGCGCTGGCCACCGGCGACTTCAACGCCGACGGCCGCGACGACCTGGCGATCGGGGTGCCGGGCGAGGGACTGACCGACAACCAGCGGGCGATGGACTACGGCGACGGCACCGTGGACGTCGTCTACGGCTCCTCCGGAGGGCTACGGACGGCGAGCACGGAGGCCTGGTCGCAGCGCTCGCTCAAAGGCGAGCCACGCTACTACGACCGGTTCGGCGCGTCCCTGGCCGCGGGAGACCTCAACGGCGACGGGGACGACGAGCTGACGATCGGCGTGCCGGGCGAGAACGCCGTCCAGGTGCTCGCCGGTGGTCGCTCCGGTGGCCTGACCAAGGACAACAACCTGCTGATCACCGGTAAGGGCGGCGACTTCGGGGCGGCTCTGGCCACGACCCCCGACCGCGGGCTGATCGTCGCCGCTCCGGGCGACGGCAAGCTGACCCTGCTCCGCGGATCCGCGAAGAAGGGTGCGTACCCGGGCGTGCGCCCGGGTACGGCGAAGACCTTGGCCACCGGCACCGGGCACGCACTCTTCGGTTACGCGATCACGGGATCCTCCGCCTCACGCTGACCAGGGGCGGGACCGTACACACAGTCTCACGCTGCGACGCCCTTGCGAGATCTCCGTACGGAGAGCTGACCGGCCTCGCGAGAACGCCGCACCTGACCGGCGCCAGGGCGGCTTTCTCGCGTCGGCCCGTCACCAAACACCTGCAACGGGGAGACCCCGTCCTTCGGGGCGGGAGATGTCAGAGGATTCTCGTCGTCGCCTTGATGTTGAGGCGGACCTTCTTCGCAAGCTTGCCGAGGCTCGCGCCAGGATCCTTGGTGGCGAGCACGCCGAACTTGACCGTGGCGGTGCTGCGGCGTGATCCTGCCCAGGCGCGGACGCGGACGGTGGTCGAGTCGCCCTTGTCGAGGGAGGTGATCCAGCAGGACAGGTCCCGCCGCTTGACGGAGCATTTGACGCTGCGCGGCTTCGAGATCACCTTGATCTTGCGGAACCCGCTGGGGAAGTCACCGAGGAGGGCCACGTAGTGCTGGCCGCCGGCCTTCCTGTTGCGGATCTTGACGGTGAAGACGATGGACCCGCCCCGGCGGACGTGCTTGGGGAAGGAGATCTCGTAGCCGAAGTTGGCGACGGCCGCGGCGGACGACACCGTCCCGCCGGATGCCGATACGGCCTCTGCGGCGACGGACGCGGAGGCGGCGGTCGGGATGGTCACGGCGGCGGCGGGACCCGCGGCCATGGCTTGGCTCTGAATGAGGAGGGGGCTGCCCAACGCGACGGCGAGAGCCGCAGCGGTGAGCCTCGCGGGGAGACGACTCATATGCCGCATCATGCAACAAATATCCGAGAAATCCCCCTGCGGTTTTTAGACCGGTGAAAATTGTCCCCTTTAGGCCAGTGATGACTGGCCCACTTTGAAGTCGTTGACGGTCGTCCCGTCTATAGGTGACGACCGTCCCGCCTTTGGGTGACGACGTTCGGTCTATAGGTGACGACCGTCCCGCCTTTGGGTGACGACGTTCGGTCTATAGGTGACGACCGTCCCGCCTTTGGGTGACGACGTTCGGTCTATAGGTGACGACCGTTTCGTCTTTGGAAGACGCCCGTTCCGCTTTCAGGCCGGTGACGGCCGTCTCGCCTTACGACGGTGACAACCGTCTCGTTTTCGGAGCAGTTTCAGAGCAGTGCCGACTGCCCCGCCGGGATGGTGAATCGGGCACCGGTCTTCGCGGGGGCGCCACGGCGGCTGATGTAGTCCAGCGTGCGGAAGTCGGCCTGCAGTTCCTCGGAGTCGATCCGGCAGATGATGTAACCGCGCCGCTGGTCGATGTAGGAGATATGCGGGTTCTCCTCGATCGTCTCGGCCATCCGGCCCTTGTCCCGGTAGCCGTCACCGTCGCTGGCGATCGAGGAGGTGACAAGCTCCACCGCCACCTTGGGAGAGTCGGGATCGTTGAAGTCGAGCCTGAGGTCGGCCGCGTGATGCATGTGCGCGTCACCGGTCAGCACGACCGGGTTGGTCGCCCCGGAGTCCCGGAAGCCGGTCAGCAGGCGGGTGCGCTCGGCGGCGTAGCCGTCCCAGGAGTCCATGTTGACCTCGATGCCCGGGCCGACCTTGGAGTCGCGCTGGGCCATCAGGACCTGCTGGCCGACCAGGTTCCAGTGGGCGTCCGAGGAGGCCAGCCCGTCGAGCAGCCAGTGCCGCTGGTCCTCTCCCAGCAGGGTGCGCTCGGTCGCGAGCCGGTCGTCGCAGCCCGACCTGAGCCCGTCCTCGCACGCCTGGTCGTCGCGGAACTGCCGGGTGTCGAGCAGGTGGAACCGGGCCAGAGGTCCCCAGTCCACCCGCCGGTGGATCCGCATCGACGCCCCGCCGGGCAGGCTCGCGCGGCGCAGCGGCATGTTCTCGTAGTAGGCCTGGAAGGCGTGGGCCTTGCGCTGGTCGAACCCCGGGAGGTCGTAGTTGGAGTCGTCACCGGCCCAGTTGTTCTCGATCTCGTGGTCGTCGAAGGCGACCAGCCAGGGCGCGACCAGGTGCGCCGTCTGCAGATCGGCGTCGCTCTTGTACTGCGCGTGCCGCAGCCGGTAGTCGGCCAGCGTGTCGCACTTGCCGGGGGTGTGGTGGCGGACGTTCCCGCCGGGGGCGGTGTATCCCTTGGGCGCGTACTCGTACATGTAGTCGCCCAGGTGCACGACCAGGTCCGGGTCCTGCTCGGCCAGCCTCTTGTACGCCGTGTAGTAACCGTGTTCGTACTGCGCGCAGGCGGCGATGGCGAGGGTCATCGAGGACATCACGGCCGGGGCGGTACGGGTGCGGCCGACCCGGGACAGGTGGCCGCCGGCGCGGAAGCGATAGAAGTACTCGGTGCCGGGTTCCAGCCCCTTCGGCTCCGCGTGGACGCTGTGCGCCTGCTTCCAGCGCGCGGTCTCCCTGCCCTTGCGAACCACCTTCGCGAACCGCTCGTCGAGGGCCAGCTCCCACTCGACGTCCACGTCCCGGGTCGACATCCCGCCCTGGCCGTCCGGTCCGAGCGGGTCGACGGCGAGCCTGGTCCACAGCACGACCCCGTCCCTTGACGGATCGCCGGAGGCGATGCCGAGGGTGAACGGATCACGAGCGAGGGTTCTGGCCGGACTGACACCGGCCCCGGTGAGCAACAGGCCGCCCGCACTCGCGGCGGCGATGGACATGAACACTCTGCGCGACGGCATCTGCTCCACGTCATCAGTGCAACGGTTCCAGCTGTCCCCGCCGTGGCCTGCGAATCAAGGCAGGATGAACAACCGTCGCACAGGCAAGCTCATTACCCACCGTCATGAACAGCGCCCGACCGGCAGGCGACATTCCGGCGAAGGCCTGCCCCTTCTCCGGTGACCGCCGGTGAGACCCACGCCGGCACCGGCATTGACACCGGCCCTGACTTCCGGCCCCCGGGACGCGCTCCGATGCGACCTCGCGGGAGCGGTGCTCCACGGAGCCGGGACGCGCTCCAGCACCGGCAGCACGATGACGGCCTCGCGGGAGGGTGACCCCACGGAGTTCAGGGGCTCGGGTTCACAGGTAGGGCTTCAGGTGGCTGTTGAGCGCGCCGCAGCCCAGATATTTCTCCACGGTGTGGAAGTCGAGCCAGTCCAGGTTGACCAGCGCCTCCTGGTCGACCCCGGTGAAACAGCCCCGCAGGCCCGGCGGGATCGCCACGATGTCGTCCTTGTCGGCGATGTTGACCCAGCGCTTCACCTTCCGCGGACGTTCGCCCCAGCCGTTGACCGGTGCGGGCATCAGATGCTCGAAGATCACGTTGCGCATGCCGAGCGGGCTGCCGAGAGTGATCAGCAGGTCCACCTCCAGATCGGGATTGGCCCACAACGTCTCGTAGGTCACCACGCTGCCCAGCGAGTGCGCGATCACGACCTTCGGCCGGTTGCGCCTGATCACCTCGGCCACCGCCGCGCGCGACTTCGCCCGCGCCTCGCTGCCGGCGGCCATGTAGGCGGCGACCTCCGGGCAGAAGAGCTTGGCGAAGTCGGCGGCGTTGGCCTGCATGTGATCCAGCAGCCAGCCCGTCATCCGGTGCAGGGCCCCGGTCAGCCCCTCCCCCATCGAGTCGACCTGCTTGGCCCAGGCGACGAAGATCTTCTGGGCGCCGACGTCCATGGTCTGCACGGCGAGGAGGGCTTCGTCCTTGCTCTCGCCCAGCAGGTGGGCGTAGTAGGCGACCTCGGTGATGTAGCGCTCCTTGGCGTACGGCTTGCCGCCGGTCAGGCCCTGGTGCAGGTAGCGGTCCCACTTGTCGCGCATCGCGGTGGCCGCGCCGGCGACCGAGTTACCGCTGTCGCGGTAGTAGTGGTACTTCCCGATCCCGTGCACACCAACGATCTTGTCCATGCACCCCCGCCTCCCGTTCATGGATGTGTAGGACAACCGGAGTCACTGTGGCGGAAGGAATCGGGCACCACAAGACCGCGGCGCGTCCGGCGGGAACAGCGGCGACCCGAAACTCGTCAGGGCGGATCAAACGGGGCATAAATCATTTGATCGATGGGTGTGCCCCCTCGCTATTCTGAATGCACATCCCCTGCGAAAAGGAAGTCATCGCCATGCCCGGTCCGCTCCAGATCAGCGGTTCGGTCTCCGTCCCCGAGGCCGAACTCAACTGGCGGTTCTCCCGTTCCTCGGGTCCCGGAGGGCAGGGGGTCAACACCACCGACAGCCGGGTCGAGCTCAGCTTCGACGTGGCGGCCACCGAGGCACTCGGCCCGCTCTTCAAGACCCGCGCCCTCGAACGCCTCGGTTCCCGCCTGGTGAACGGCGTGATCACCATCGCCGCCTCGGAGTTCCGCTCCCAGTTGCGCAACCGCGAGGCCGCCGAGATGCGCCTGGCCCAGATCCTGCGCGAGGCGATCGCCCCGCCCCCCAAGAAGCGCCGCCCGACCAAGCCCAGCAAGGGCGCCATCCAGCGGCGCATTACCGCCAAGAAGCAACGCTCCGACCTCAAGCGCCTGCGCAGGGACGATCACTGACCCCGTTTCCCGCCTGGGCCGCCGCGGGGAACCACCGCGTCCCGGCCGGGGGCGCGTGCGGGCTACGGGACCGGCGGTCGACACGGATCCTCGGCGCGGCCGGAACGGGGTGCCACAATGGGAAGATGTCCTCTGTCTCCACCGTCCGTGCCGTTCCCAGTGTTCGTGCCGTACTCCTCGACGACGACAAACTCGTGCTGTTCCGGCGCACGGTCCCCGGCAAGGAGCTCTACTGGTCGATCCCGGGCGGCCACGTCGAGCCCGAGGACGCCTCCCTGGAGGACACCCTTCACCGGGAGGTCCTGGAGGAGCTCGGCGCCATCGTCTCCGACGTCACCCCGTTGACCACCCTGGAATGCGCCCGCGACGAGGGGGTCAAGACCCAGCACGTCTACGGCTGCCGTCTGGTATCCATGGATCTCGCCCTGCGCTGCGGCCCCGAGTTCGTCGACCCCGCCCGCGGCCTCTACGAGGTGGTACGGCTCCCCCTCGACCCCGCCGAGATCATCGCCATCAACCTGGTCCCCCTGGAGCTCGGCGACTACCTCGCCGACCACATCACCCGCCTGCCCGACCTGATCTCCTAGGTCCGGCGGTCCTCCATCTCCCAGAGATGGTCGACGACGTGCCAGACGATACGTCGGGCGGCGTAGCGGGCGGGCCAGCCCCCGTCGACCACGGGGGCACCGCTCGAAGGTTCGGCCAGCACCCCGGCGATCTCCGCCCGGATGGCCGCCAGCCCGGCGGCGTCGTGGAACGGCCTGTGCCGGACCCCGATCTTGCGGGCGTAGGCACGCTCGGCGTTGATCACGTGGGCGACCATCTTGTCCCGGTCCCTGCCGCCGCCGCGCGGGCCCTTGCGCAGCTCCTCCGGCGAATCGGCCGTGGCCTCGTCGAAGAGCTGCCACGCCGCCCTGACCAGCGCGACGGTGCGCTCCGCCTCGTCCGCCCCCACCGGCCGCGCGTCCAGCTCGGGGATCGCCTCGATCGCCCCGAAGTCGGTCGTCGATCCCCCCTTGGCCCGCTCCTCGACCACCGGGTCCCCCGGCTCGAACACCAGCCCGGCCCGCTCGGCGACCACCCGGTAGCGCGGTGCGTAGTCCACCAGCGCCTCCAGGGCGAGCTCCTCCGATTTGCCGATCCGGCACCATCCCGGCCACTCCACCGAGCAGGCGAAGACCTTCTTCGGGCCGATCTCCAGATAAGTGCGTGTCATGTCCGGCAGCATTCCAGCAGTAGGTGACAGCTGTCGTCAGGTACCGCTGTCGATCATCGGGATCAGGTCGGCGACCGAGTCGACCACCTGGGACGGGCGGAACGGGTAGCGGTCGATCTGATCCTTGCTCACGACGCCGCTGAGCACCAGGATCGTGTGCAGCCCGGCCTCCATGCCGGAGACGATGTCGGTGTCCATGCGATCGCCGATCATGGCGGTGCTCTCGCTGTGGCCGTCGATGGCCCGCAGCGCGCTGCGCATCATCATCGGGTTGGGCTTGCCCACGAAGTAGGGCTCCACGCCGGTCGCCTTGGTGATCATCGCCGCGACCGCGCCGCAGGCGGGCAACGAGCCCTCGTTGGACGGGCCGACCGGGTCGGGGTTGGTGGCGATGAACCTGGCGCCGCCCTCGATCAGCCGGATGGCCCGGGTGATCTGGGTGAAGCTGTAGGTGCGGGTCTCGCCGAGCACCACGTAGTCGGGGTCGATGTCGGTGAGGATGTAGCCGCTCTCGTGCAGGGCGGTGGTCAGACCGGCCTCGCCGATGACGTAGGCCGAGCCGCCGGGACGCTGGTCGTCCAGGAACTTCGCGGTGGCCAGGGCCGAGGTCCAGATCGACTCCTGCGGGATGTCGAGACCGGCCGCGCGCAGCCGTACCGCCAGGTCACGCGGGGTGTAGATGGAGTTGTTGGTCAGGACCAGAAACCGCTTGCCGGACTCGCGCAGGCGGCGGATGAACTTGTCGGCGCCGGGCACCGGCTGTCCTTCGTGGACGAGAACCCCGTCCATGTCCGACAACCAGCACTCGATCGGCTTGCGTTCCGTCACCGTTCCCCCGTGTTCCAGTCCGAATAGGTACGGGACCAAGGATGACAGGTGCGAGGTGAACGGCACATCATCAGCTCGCACCTGTCATCTGATTTCATCGGAAATCGGAAATCGACAACCGGTCGTTCGCCCTGGGCCACGACAGGATTCCACCGTACGGACGCCTGACCGAACGGGTGTCCGGCCAGACGGACGTCCGACCGGCCGAGCGTCCGGGCCGGGCGGTCGATCAGGGTGCGAGCGCCTCCAGCGCCGCCTCGGCCCGGTACATCGACTCCCCGGGGTCGGCGTCGGGCGAGCCGATCTCCGGGTCGAAGTTGAGGTCGTGGAAGACGTCCGTGACCCCCTTGGCCTCAAGCTGGGCGACATCCTGCCGGATCTCCTCGAACGAGCCGGTCAGCGGAGCGCGGCCGGGCATGTCCGACGGCCGGACCCGGGTGACGGCCCGGGTGACGAAGCGCAGCGCCTCGGGGTCGCGCCCGGCCTCCCGGGCCGCTTCCTTTACAATGTAGATTTTTTCATCGATGCGGTCGAGGTTCTCGCTGCTCGCGCTGATCCAGCCGTCCGCCAGCCGTCCCGCTCGCCGCAGCGCCACCTCCGCGGATCCGCCCAGCAAGATCGGCGGCGCGACGGCCGGCTTGGGATCCTGGTGCACGGGCGGCAACCGGTAGAACTCGCCCTCGTGCTCCACGGTCTCCTCCGACCAGAGCCGCCTCAGCACGTGGATGAACTCCTCCCCGCGCCGTCCCCGCCGCTCGAACGGCACCCCCGACGCGACGAACTCCTCCCGCATCCAGCCCAGCCCGAGGCCGACGTCCAGCCGGCCCTCGGACAGCAGCTGGAGGCTCGTCAACTGCTTGGCCAGCAGCGCCGGCGAGGCGAACGGCATGTTGAGCACCGCCACCCCGAGCCGGACACGGCTGGTCACCCCCGCGAGATAGGCCAGCGTGACCACCGGGTCGTGCACACTGCGGTAGACCGGGCCCATCGAGTGCCCCCGGGGGTACAGCAGGCGCTGGAAGGTCCACACCTCGTGGTATCCGAGCTCCTCGGCCCTGCGGGCGATTCGCATCATGTTGCCGGGCGTCGCCCATGATCCAGACACCGGTACCGCAAATCCGATCCTCATACCTTGCACTTTACGGCTCTACGGCACGGCCGTGATCAGTGGTTCACTTACCCGATGAGTCACAGCGACCCCCTGCTTGACGAGCTCCGCCGGATCGCCGTCCAGTACGGCGGAGCGCCCGCCGAGGTGCTGCCGACCCGCCCAGACGTGATCATCGTCCGGGCCGGGCCCGTCGTGGTGAAGGCGCACGCCCCCGGGGCCGAGCGAGAGCCACTGGTGGAGCGGATGCGGGCCACCGCCCACCCCTCGCTGCGCGGGATCGTGCTCGAACCGGTGACCGAGGAGGTCATGGTCGTCGGCGACCGGCTGGTCACCGTGTGGCCGGCCGGGACCCCGGTGGACCACCTGAACCCGGATGCCGCCCCCTGGGAGGCCGCCGCGCGGCTGCTGGCGCGGATGCACGCCGTACCGGCGGGGGCGCTGCTCCCGCTGCGGGCGGCGGGCGGCCCCGCGAAGGTGGCCTCGATGGTCGCCCGCCTGGACGGCGACTCCGCCGCCGAGCTGGTCGTGCGCCGGGCGTTCACCTGCCTACCCGACCTCGACGCGGAGCTTGTCTGGGAGCCCTTCTCGGAATCGTTCTCGCTGACCCACGGCGACTGGCACATGGGCCAGATGGTCCGCGCGCCCGACGAGTGGATCCTCATCGACGTCGACGACCTGGGCGTCGGCGACCCGGCCTGGGATCTGGCCAGGCCCGCCGCCTGGTTCGCGGCCGGACTGCTGGAGCCGGAGGTGTGGAACCGCTTCCTGGACGCCTACCGCGCCGAGGGCGGGTGCGCCGTACCGCGGGACGGCGATCCCTGGGAGCGGCTGAACCTGCCGGCGCAGGCGACGACCGTGCAGCTCACGGCGGGACTGGTGGTCACCGCCAAGAGGGAGGGGCGCCCGATGGGCGAGGCGGAGCAGACGATGATCGACGCCTGTCTGAGGATTATCCGGCTCCGAAGCGCCTGCCAGAGCGTATCCACGCAGTAGGTTGTGGATACAGAAGCACCAGCCCCAGGACAAGGAGATCAGCCAGATGCAGTGCCCCAAGTGTCGGGGCGCCATGCGTACGTATGAGCGCAACGGCGTCCACATCGACCAGTGCGAAAGCTGTCGCGGAATCTTCCTGGACTACGGCGAGCTCGAGACCCTGACCCGCATGGAAGGCCAGTGGTCCCAGCAGCACCAGGCCGCTCCCCCGCCGCCTCCGCCGATGCACGGCGCTCCCGCCTGGGGTGCTCCGCAGCACGGCCACTACGGCCATCGCCCGCGTCGTCAGCAGGGCTTGTTCGGGATGCTCTTCTCCTCCTGATCTCCTCCTGATCCGACCGGGAGACACGCGAGGCCGCGATCTCACGACGAGGTCGCGGCCTTCGCCGTCCCGGAGCCTTTCGGCAGCCGTTCGGCGGGGCGCTCCGCGCCGGGCGAGCCGAGCGCCCTCCCGTTCGCCGTGGTTCACCGTGACCGCGCTACCCCTCCGGGCGGACCACCAGCAAGGACCGGGGGCGCTTGACGAACTCCACGTCGCCGGACACGGTGAACGTCTCGCCGTCGCATGCCACCCGCACCGATCCCGAGGGCGAGGAGACCTTCAGGGTGTCGGCCTGCCACTGCTGGTAGTGCCTGGACAGGCCGATCCCGCCCAGCAGCACGCTGGTGAACGCGCGCAGCCGGGGCAGCCGGGAGGTGGCGGTCAGCACCCGGATGTCCAGCAGCCCGTCCTCCAGTCTCCGGCGCAGGCGCGGGGCGGCTCCGCGCGAGTCGTAGAGGCAGTTGCCGACGAACAGCGTCCAGATCCGGCGGGGGACCCCGTCGATGACCACCTCCTCGGGCTCGGCGGTGCGCAGCACGCGGCTCAGCGCCCACAGCAGCGCGGGCCACTTGCCGGCACGCTGCTCGATGGACTCGCGCCGGTCGACGACCTCCGGGTAGACGCCGAGACCGGCGCTGTTGAGAAAGACCCTGCCCGCCACCTCCCCCACGTCCACCGCGACCATCCCGCCGGAGCGGTAGGCGGTCATCGCGTCCTGGGTGTCGCGCAGGCCGAGGGCCCCGGCGAAGTGGCCGGGCGCGGGCGCCGGGATGATCAGCAACGGTCTGCGGTGCTCCAGCGCGGCCCGCGCCCCGCGGCTGACCGTGCCGTCGTCCCCGGCGACGGCGAGCACCCGGGCGCGGGCGGCGGCCTCGCCCATGAGCCCGGTCACGTCCTGCCCGTCCGCCCCGGGCACCTCGACCACCTCGGCCTTGGACAGCGAGGCCCGCACCGTCTCGGCCGTGACCGGAGCGCCGCCCGCCGCGGAGCCGATCACCGCCACCACGCCCTGGCCGTCGAGGTCGTGGCCGGGCATCGGCGGCGCGGTGACGACGCGCGGCGCTCCCGTCACGGCCTCCGGCCACAGACGCCGGGTGACCAGCCCGGTCGCCACCCCGATCCCCGCTCCCACGAGCACGTCGCCCGGATAGTGCACCCCGGTGTAGACCCGGGAGAAGCAGACCGCGGCCGCCAGGAGCGCGACGGGGGCGGCGACCACGAGGGGCGCCTCCATGGCCACGGCGGTGGCGAAGGCGGCGGCCGAGGCCGAGTGTCCCGAGGGGAACGACGCCGACACGGGCACCTTGACCCTTCGCGCCATCGGAAATCCGTCCAGCGACGGCCGGTTCCGGCCGAAGGCCTGCTTGCCGACCAGATTGACCAGCGGGCTGGCCAGGCTGACCGCGAGCAATCCCCTGGTCGCGGCACGGCGCAGCGGCCGGTGGCCGCTGACGGCCAGCGCCCCGGCGACCCCCGCCCACAGGAGCGAGTTGTCGGCCACGCGCGACAGCGCGGGCACAAAACGTTCGAGGCCGTGAAGTCTCGCGCCCGCCACCATGGCGAACAACCGCCGGTCCAGCCTGCCCAGCCGCGAGCTCAACCGCATGGCCGTCCCCTTTTCGCGTGACTGTGATCGAACAGGAACTTGATTCTGCCGCGTACCCCGATCCTCGGCGCACACCCCTCTGTTCTCCCCTCATCATCCAAGCAGAGGAGTCGTTCACGGAAACAGCGAGGACATGGATGAGCTGGGGCTACCCGGTCCTCGTGGGGTCCGTGCCGGGCCTCACCGCCTGCCGGGCTCGCGCCCGGTACATCGCCACCTGGAACGAGACCGACCCGGTCGCCCGCCGTACGGAGATCGAGCGGATCTGGGCCGAGGACGGCTCCTACACCGACCCGATCGCGGTCGCCGAAGGACTGGAGGCGATCGACGCCACGATCGCCGCCGTGCAGGGCCGGTTCCCCGGTTTTGTCTTCGCGCTGGCCGGACCGGTGGACGCCCACCACGACATCGCCCGCTTCACCTGGGAGCTGGGCCCGGCCGGCGGCGAGAGCCTCGTGGTCGGGTTCGACGTCGCGGTGCTCACCGAGGACGGCCGCATCAGCAGGGTGCACGGCTTCCTCGACAAGGTCCCCGCTCAGGTGTGATGCCTCGGTGTGTCCGAGCTTCTCAACGTGCGAACTTCTCGATGGCCGCCGGGGTGACGGGGGTGAAGAAGTTGACGAGGTTACCGTCGGGGTCTCGGAACAGCAGCGACCTGTTGCCCCAGGGCATCGTGGTGGGCTCGGTGACGAAGTCGGTGACGAAGCCGGTCAGGTTCCGGTGAACGCGGTCCACGTCGTCGACGAGGAACTCGGTGATCACGCTGTGGTTGTCCGCCAGGCGGGCAGAGCCCGGGGCGAACAGCGGGACGGTGCGGGTGCCGGCGATCGCGAGGGTCGCGCCCGCGGTCTTGAGTTCGGCGAAGTCTTCGGTGGCCCACGTCGCCCGCGCCCCCGTGGCTCGCTCGTAGAACTCGACAAGGCGCGCTACGTCGCTGGTGATGATGCGGATGGAGACGAAGTCCATGAGATCTCCTTGGCTGTGCTGAAGGCGTGCGCTTCGCAGGCTAGGAGAAATAGTGGACAGAATCGGTCCAGTATTCGCATTAGGTTGTGCACATGTCTCGACCCACCGGCCGCGTGCTGACGCTCCTGGAGCTGCTGCAGTCGGGCGGCACCCGGACCGTGGCCGAACTCGCCGACCGGCTCGGCGTCGAAGGGCGCACCGTGCGGCGGTATGTGGACCAGCTGATCGACCTGGACGTGCCCGTGGAATCGGTGCGCGGCCGCTACGGCGGGTACCGGCTCGCCCCCGGGTACCGCTTGCCTCCGCTCATGCTCAGCGACGACGAGGCGCTGGCCGTGCTGCTCGGCCTGGTCGCCGGCCGCCGAGCGGGATTGACGACGGCGGAGCGCACGGCAAACGAGACGGCGTCGGCGAAGATCCGGCGGGTGCTGCCCAAACACATCGCCCGTCGGCTCGACGCACTCCTGGAGGCTCTCGCCTTCACGGATCAGCCCGGCGAGTTCGACACCCCGGACGCCGGGATCCTGCTCGCCGTCGCCGATGCGGTGCGCCACCGCCGACCGGTCTCGATCCGCTACACCGACCGCGACGGACGGCGCAGCGAACGGACGCTGCACGCGTACGGGATCGTCGCCCATTCGGGCCGGTGGTACGTCACGGGCAAGGACGCCCGGATCGGCGAGGACCGGACCTTCCGGCTCGATCGCATCGCAGACGCTAGGACCCTGCCCGGCTTTTTCGAAGCGCCCACGGGTCCCGGTCCGGCACAGCGCGTGTTGTCAGGGTTCGCCACGGCCGAATACCGGCATGAGGTGACCTTGCGTATCCACGGGACGGTCGAGCAGATCCGCGCCCACCTTCCCGCCGGCATCGCGAGCCTGGAGGAGCACGAGCCCGCGGCAGGCCAGGACCGGGCGTCCGAGCGCTGGCTGCGCGTCGAGTTACGGGCGCAGCGGCTCGACTGGTTGCCTCCGGTGCTCGCCTCACTCGACCGGCCGTTTGTCATCGAGCGCCCCGATGAACTGCGCGACGTCGTCATCGCGCTCGCCGACCGTCTCGCGTCCTGCGCCCGTCAAACCTGACAGCGAGGAACCAACGTCATGAGATGGCACGCGCGGACTGCCGATGTCCCCCTCTTCAACGATTCTCACATTTGGGATATGGTCTCGAATATGAGAATCGCCGGTACCGCCGCAACCGGTGCGGGCCGACCGGCAGGCGACCCGGTGGGTCGCCGAGACGGCGTCATCTCGCGCCTCCCCCGACCGCCCCTCTCCCCGCGCAGAGAAGGAACCTCGCGATGCACACCATTGCCCGCCTGTCCCCCGACGACTTCCGCGGCAGCGTGAAGAGCCTGGCCGACCTCCTCGTCGACGTCGTCACCGACGGGGCCTCCCTCGGCTTCCTCGCCCCCTTCGACCAGAAAGAGGCAGTGGCCTGGTGGCACACCCGGCAACCGGCCGTGGCCGACGGCAGCCTCACCGTCTGGGTCGCCCACGGACCCGGCGGCATCACCGGCACCGTCAGCCTCGTCCTGGAAGGCAAGCCCAACGGCCGGCACCGCGCCGAGATCGTCAAGCTCATGGTCCACCGCGACGCCCGCGGCCAGGGGCTGGCCCGCGCGCTCCTCGCCACCGCCGAACAGGCCGCCGCACGAGCCGGAACCACCCTCCTGCTCCTGGACACCGTGACCGACACCGCCGCCGATCACCTCTACCGCAGCACAGGCTGGACGCGGTACGGCATCGTCCCCGGCTACGCGGCCGACCCGGGCGGCACCCTCGAAGACTGCAGCTTCTACTACAAGCGGCTCACCCAGTCTCCGCCCCGGGCCGACGGAGCAGCCTGACCTCCGAGTGATGACGGTCCGGTCCTCCTACGCGAACCGGCCGACGGACGGATCCAGGCCGCGATCGATCCGGACCTGATCCTTGCCCGGCGGCGCCCGCGTCCCCCCTTTCCACCCATCGTTGTCATGATGGCGGCCTGCGAACGGGCCGCCATTTCTTATCTGGGATATTCTCTCAAATATGAGAAAGACTGAAATCCAGGATCCCGGCTCGGACCAGCTGGAGGCCCGCCTGGCGGATCGCCTCTCGCGGTTGCGGGTGGATCACGGCTGGTCGCTGGAGGAACTGGCGGGTCGCACCGGCGTGAGCCGTTCGACGTTGTCGCGGCTGGAGCGGATGGAGATCAGCCCTACGGCGGCGCTGCTCAACAGGTTGTGCGCGGCGTACGGGCGGACGATGTCGCAACTGCTCGCCGAGGTGGAGTCGGAGCCGCCCCAGGTGGTCCGGGCCGGCCAGCAGGTGGTGTGGCGGGACGAGACCTCGGGCTTCGTCCGGCGATCGGTGTCCCCGCCCCACCCGGGGCTGCGCGGTGAACTCGTCGAGGGCGTCCTGCGCCCCGGCGCGGACATCTCCTACGACAGGCCGCCCGTCCCGGGCCTGGAGCAGCACATCTGGGTCCTGGAAGGAGTCCTGCAGGTCACCACGGGCGAAACCGTCCACGAGGTCCGCGCGGGAGACTGCCTGCGGTTCCGGTTGTGGGACCGGTCGCGGTTCCACTGTCCAGGCCCGGATCCGGCCCGGTACGCCTTGGTGATCGTCCTCCCCTGAGCCTCTCGCCGCGCCGAGCAGACCCTAGTCGTCCCGTACCGGCGTGGACGGGGGGTCCAGCTTGTGCCCGCGAGCGGTGAGCTCGGCCTCGATCGCCGCGCACACCGTCTCCACGACCGTGACGCGGGCCAGCCGCTTGTCGTCCCCGGCGACCACGTGCCAGGGCCCCTGCGGATGATCGGTCCGGGAGAGCATCTCCTCCACCGCGATTTCGTACTCCTTGCGCTTCTCGCGGTTGCGCCAGTCCTCGTCGGTGAGCTTCCAGGCCCGCAGCGGATCGTTCGCCCGGTCCCGGAAGCGTTTCAGCTGCTCCTTCTCCGAGACGTGCATCCAGAACTTGACCATGATCATGCCTTCGGCGGCGAGGGTCCGCTCGAACTCCACGATCTCGCCGTAGGCCCGGGACCACTGTTCCTTGGTGGCGAACCCCTCGACCCGCTCCACCAGCACCCGCCCGTACCAGGACCGGTCGAGCACCGCCATCCCTCCCCAGCCGGGCAGCACCGGCCAGAACCGCCACAGGAAGTGGTGGCGTTTCTCGTCGTAGGTCGGCGCCGCGAACTGGGCGACCCGCACATGGCGCGGGTCGAGCGGGCGCACCAGCCGTTTGATCGCCCCGCCCTTGCCCGAAGCGTCCCAGCCCTCGAACACCACGCACAGCGGCGGGCCGATGCGCTGCTCGCCGACCTGCCCGCCGAGGATGAGGCGCAGGCGCAGCAGGCGGTCCAGCGCCGCCTCGAGCCGCTCCGTGCCCTTTTTCTTGGACAGCTTCTGCGACAGATCAACCTGAGACAACCGTTTCATGCCGACAGCCTCGCATGCCGACGTGGAAGGATCGCGGCGACATGCGCCTTTTGACCACCCATCCGCCCGGTGACGCCCATCCGCCCGCCCCGGCACGCCCACTCGCCCGAACGTCGGTCCGGGCGAGTGGGCGCGCGGGGTGTACCTCAGCCCAAGCGGGCGCGGTAGACCTCCCGCGCTCGCTCGATCAGGTCCAGGTGGTCGCCGAGCTGCCCGGGGGTCTCGAACCTGCCCTCCTGGCGGAGCATCGCCTCCGTGTGGTCCAGCCATTCCAGGCACCAGCGGATGTCCTGTTCCCTGGCCACGTGGCGGCCGCCGACGTCGAGGTAGACCGGGCTGGTGTGCGCGTAGGCCCCGGTGCCGGTGAAGACGCGCTCGTGCGAACCGCCGACGGCCACGGCGACGACGTAGGTGGGATCGTCCACGACCAGCTCGGCGGTGAGCGCGCCGGGCGGTCCCTCGGCCAGGACGCCGTCGGCGGTGCGGATCTCCAGCCGCTCCACCTCGGGGCCGATCGATCCGACGGTGATCGTGACCCGGTCGCCGGGCGAGACCTCCAGCGTGGAGCCGGGCCCGTGCCCGGCGACCAGGAGCTCCAGCCAGGGCCCGGTGGTGCCGAACGTACGGCCCCGCCTGACGGCCTCGGCGAACGACTCGGCGCTCAGCGGCCCGTCCACCTGGGCGTAGACCCGCTCCCAGCCGGGCGGGTTGGACTGGTTGCCGCGCCGGGCGAAGGAGATCATCGCGTCGGTCCCCGCGGTGACCGCGAGCCGGTTGCCCGCGCCGATCAGGTGCCGGTAGACGACGGCGGTCGTGCCGACCGCGCTCTGGCTGAGCACGTCGAGGGTGTCCACCAGGCCGAGCGCGGCGTCGGCGACGATCTCCCTGGAGGAGCAGTTGCGGTTCTGCCACGGCAGCCGGCCTGGGCCGTCGCTCTCGGAGAGCGGGTTGTGGAAGGGGTGGCTGTAGCCCAGGACCGCGCCGAGACCGCGCAGTTCCTCGCAGGCCACGCTGTTGGGCGGCCAGTCCGCGGTTTTCAGGAAACCGGTGTGAAACCGCGAGGGCGGCGCCGAGACGCCGAAGGCGTAGAAGTGCCCGAGCAGGTCGTTGCGGTATTCGACGCCGAGCCTGGCCAGATGCGTGTCGTCGGACCACGGCAGGTCCTGCCCCACCCAGTGCTCCAGCGCCTCGGAGTCGTAGACCCGCATCGAGGAGACGTTTCCCGCGACCAGGTTGAGCACGTGCAGGTCCTCGCCGTGCTGCATGGCCGCCGCGTGCTCGGGCGTGCCGACCATGTCGCCCGCCCAGTTGAGATGGACGTGCATGTCCCCTCCGTACCAGCCGAGCGCCGCCGCGTCGTAGAGCCGCCGCGGGGCGAGCGCCAGGAGGGTCTCCTCCCCCGCCGCCGGGGTGATCGAGACCTCGGCGGAGTCGTACTCCATCCCCCTGGAGACCCGTACGGTCAGTGGCTCCGCGGGCACGTCCAGCACCAGGTCGTCACCGTGGAAGTAGGGCCGCAGGTGGTAGTCGCGCCTGGCCGGGGCACCCTCGGGGTACCAGCCGTGCCCGTCCTCGCCGTACACGCTCCACTTGCACGGGAATCCGGCGCGCACCCGGAGCCGGGCGGCGGGGGCGGGGCGGGTCAGGGCCGCGAGGTCCACGCGCGCGCCGTCGACGATCACCTCGCTCCGGCTGGTGATCGCGATGAGCCGGGCGCCGTGCGGGCCGATCTCGTGGGCCCGGCCGTCCACCAGCACGGTGACCGGCTCCTCGCGCGAGGAGTCGGCCAGCAGCGTCGTGCGCAGGGGCTCGCCGTCGAGTACGGCCCGCGCCCGCGCCTCGATCGAGACGCCGTCGGCGGTGAGACGGAGCGCGGCGAGGTTGTCGAGCACCTTGCCCGCCAGGACGTTCCGTACGACCTCGTCCATGTCCAGCTCGGTGAGGTGCTGCCCGGTCTGCTCCAGGGGGATGCCCGGATAGCGCTTGGTGATCATGCTGTCGCAGACCTCCCAGAACGTCGTCTCACGCATCAGGTAGGCGTTGGTGGCCATGGACTTGACGTACGAGATGGGGTCCTCGCCCCAGGTCACCCCGTGCTCGGCCAGCAGCGCCCGATACTCCCCGAGCGCCCGCGCCACGGCAGGGGGCATGGCCGGATCGTCACACATAGATCTCTCCCCGTGATGAAACTCCTAATGATCATCGCCATCGTGACATGTCACGCAAAAGACATGGAAGCTCACAGAACTCGACGAGTTGCTTTATTGCCATCCGGTGGAGCAAAGGTAATTCCGGGACGGTCAGAACCCACCCCGGGGCCGGCCGCCCCGTCGCCGGGCGAAAGGCACGGCCCGAACGGATCGCTCGCCTTGGTGATGACCGCGTGCCGCTGCCCTGCCGCTGCCGCTGCCGCGCGAAGATCGACGAACCGGATGGAATCTCTTCCTTATTTGATCTATTCCAATTTATGATCTTCTGGACAGTTCATCCCTTCCCGCCTGATTCACGCAGGCCGATGACACTGAGACAGACAGGAAAACATGAGCGAGGACCCCAATCCGATATCGCCTTCCTTGCCTGCGAAGATGCTGAGCATCGAGGAACTACCGATGGCAGACGATCGCACGGAGGCCTATGGCATCCTCCGCGACGCCGGCCCCGTCGTGCGGCTCAGAAACGGAGGATTCGCCGTCACCACCCGGGAGGCAGCGGACCACGTCTTCAGAAACCCGGAGATCTTCTCCTCCAAGGAGGCCTTCGACACGCTCGGCAGCCCCGTACGACTGCTCCCCATCGCCTTCGATCCCCCGGACCACACCCGCTACCGCCGCATGCTCCAGCCGTTCTTCACCCCTCGGACCGCGGCCCTGCTGGAACGGTCGGCGCGTGAGCAGGCGGGCAGGCTGATCGACCTCATCCTCGATCGGGGCTCGTGTGACGCGGTCGCCGACCTGGCCCGCCCCTTCCCTCCCCTGATGTTCCTGACGCTTTTCGGGCTCCCGCTCGACGATCGCGATCGTCTCCTCACCTGGAAGGACGCGATCGTCTCCGCCGCCGACCTGTCCGGCTCCGCCGAGCCTTCGCCACAGGTCGTACGGTCGGCGAAGCAGTTGTTCGAATACATCGGCGCCCACGTCGCCGAATGCCGTCAGGGCGGAGGAAGCGGTCTCCTGTCCGAGCTGTTCGCCGGCAACCATGACGACCCCCTCAACGACGAGGAGGCCATGGGTCTCTGCTTCCTGTTCATCCTGGCCGGCATGGAAACGGTCACCTCGGCCCTGAGCCTGATGTTCACCAAGCTGGCGGCGGAGCCGAAGTTGCGCCTCCAGCTCGTCGAGGACCCGTCGATCATCCCGGACGTGGTCGACGAGATACTGCGCGTCGATCCCGTCAACGCCATCATTCCCCGGGTGGCCACGCGAGACGTCGAGCTTTACGGACACCACATTCCCGCGGGCTCCAGCGTCGGGGTCGCCCTCGGACCCGCGAACCGCGACCCCGCCGAGCTCATCGACCCGGACATCTTCGACTTCCGACGCAAGTATCACCACCTCACCTACGGTGGCGGCCCCCATCGCTGCGTGGGCGTGCACCTGGCGAAGATGGAACTGAAGGTGGTGCTCGAGGAGTGGCATCGCCGCATCCCCGACTACGAGCTCGCTCCCGGTTCTCGGCCGCAGGTGAACTGGCCGTCCGGCGTCATCGGCATCAGCAGCGTTCCGCTGGTGTTTCCTCTCGGCGGGGGACCGCGGGACGATGACGCCGTCCTGAACGTACCGGGGCCCTGACCCCGTCCACACCCCGGCCCTGACCGGCCGGACCGGACGCGAATCGCGCGGCGCGGAGGTGGGTGGCCCGGCGGAGACCGGACCGCCCACCTTCTCCGATCCCGCTCTGGGAGTCCGGACTCCCAGAGCGGGATCCGGCGAAGGCCGGATCACCCCGCTTCCTCGATTCACGGCTCCACAGCCCGGATTCCCAGGGCTCCGGAGCCGTGGAGCCGTAGGGTCACGTCACGGGGTCGTCGTCCCCCTGTAAGCCGCCATCCCCAGCCGCACCTTCATCGCGTGCTCCACGAGGGTGATGAGCACCTCCTTGCTGGAATCCCGCTCCCGGGCGTCGCACAGCACGATCGGGATGTCCGGGTGAAGGGTCAGCCCGAGCCGGACCTCGTCGAGGTCGTACCGGCGAGCTCCGTCGAAGCAGTTGACGGCGACGATGAACGGCGTCTCACGCCGCTCGAAGTAGTCGAGGGAGGGAAAGCAGTCGGCCAGCCTGCGGGTGTCGGCCAGAACGACCGCGCCCATCGCCCCGAGGGCCAGCTCGTCCCAGAGGAACCAGAACCGCTCCTGCCCCGGGGTGCCGAACAGGTAGAGCCGGTAGTCGTCGCCGATGGTGATGCGGCCGAAGTCCATCGCGACCGTGGTGGTCTGCTTGGTCTCCACGCCGGACAGATCGTCGACCCCGATGCCCCGGTCGGTCAGGGTCTCCTCGGTGCGCAACGGCGTGATCTCGGAGACCGCGCCGACCAGGGTGGTCTTACCGGCCCCGAACCCGCCGGCGACCAGAATCTTGATCGCTCTGGGCAGCTTCACCCGCCCGGCGTCACGGCTAGAGCGCACGGAGTCCATCCAGCACCGCCCTGTACAGCCTCTCGTCGTGCATGTCCGTCTCCGAGTGAGGTTCTTGCAAGGCGATGAATCCCTGGTCGAGCAGGTCGCTGAGCAGGACGCGGATGGTGCCCGCGGGAAGGTTCATGTGCGCGGCGATCTCCGCGACCGACTGGGGCTGGTGGCAGTACCGTGCGATGGCGAGGCACTCCGGATCCAGGCCCGGCTCCTGCGGTGAGACGGAACGCACCGTCACCGCCAGGGTGATGAGGTCGAACCTGCCGCTGGTCGGTTCGGTTCTGCCCCGGGTGAGGACGTACGGCCGGACGATCGGCCCCGCGTCCTCGCCGACCCACTGCGTGTCGGGATGCTCTTCGAAGCGGCTCATCGTGGAGTGTCGCCCCTGAACGAGGATCCCGCGGTCCGGGTCGGCGAGGTGAGGTACTGGCCGACCCGGGTGACGAGCATGGCCATCTCGTAGGCCACCAGGCCGACATCGGCCTCGGCCGTGCAGAGCACCGCCAGACAGGCTCCCTGCCCGGCCGCGGTCACGATCAGATATGCCGACCGCATCTCGATGATGGTCTGGCGCACCGGCCCGCCCTCGACCCGGTCGCTGACCCCGCGGCCCAGGCTCTGGACCGCCGATCCGACGGCGGCCAGGTGCTCGGCGTCCGCCTGGGAGAACCCCGCCGACGTGGCCAGCAGCAGGCCGTCGGTGGAGAAGACGATTCCGTGCTGAGCTTCCTCCACTCGCCCGACCAGGTCGTCCAGCAACCAGGCCAGGTCGGTGAAAGATCCTGTTCCCTGCACCACTCGTTCTCCTCTTTCTGCCGACCGACGTTCGCTCGCCGGCCGCTCGCGGCTCATCGGCGCCAACCTGGCACGCGCGAATCAAGATCATCTTTGACGTCACACGGCGGACTCACCGTCGTTCGCGGGATCACCGCCCCGGCCGGTCAACTGCGCCGCCTCGGAACGACCCCGGCGCGTGCCGTCTTGGAAGGACGACATGGCGGCGCGGATCATCTCCGGCGACCGTTCGTCGCTGTCGTCGAGCGCCGGCTCCGGCAGGGGTTCGTCGTCCTGCAGCGGTGCGGCCAGGTGTGTCTGGGGGACACGACGCGGGAGGCCGCCCGGCGTGTGGCTGGTGTCAGGCGGGGGCAGGACCGGCGGCAGCGATGACACCGCACCGCCGGCGGGGCTCGGGGAATCGGCGGAGGCATCGGAGCCGCCGAAGACACCGGGAGCACCAGGGCCGCTACCGTCGCCGTGGATCCCGGACCCGGCGAGAGACTCGTAGCGACTCGCCGCCGGGCGCGTGGGCTCCCGCCGCTCGGGCGGCACCGCGTGTACGGGCTCGTCGATGGCCTTCTCCCTCCTGCCCGCGGGCATGGAATCGCCTGCGCCCCCCGGACCGACCGCCTCCCTGCCGGGCATCGCGGCGACGGGGAGCATCGCGCCGGTCATCGAGCCGTTGCCCGCCGCACGGGCCTGCGGGACGCGCACGCCGGCGCCGACGATCTCGGGCTCCTCCTGCTCGCCGACCAGGTCCTGCGGGATCAGGACGATGACCGTCGTGCCACCGTACGGCGAGGCCTTGAACGTCACCCGGATCTCGTGCCGCTCGGCCAGGCGGCTGACCACGTACAGTCCCAGACGGGCGTTGCCCGAGAGCTTGAGCTCCGGGGGGTTGGCGATCCGCTCGTTGGCCGAGGCGATGTTCTCCGGGCTCATGCCCAGGCCCCGGTCCTCGATTTCCAGCGCGTATCCGTGGGCCACGGTGTGCCCGCTGACCTGGACCGTCGTGTAGGGCGGGGAGAAGGAGGCGGCGTTCTCGACCAGCTCGGCGACCAGGTGGATGGTGTCGCTGACGGCCCGGCCGTCCAGCGCCACCTGGCCCAGGGGCAGCACGTCCACCCGGGTGTAGTCCTCGATCTCCGCCAGTGCGCCACGGACCACGTCGATCATCGGGACCGCGTCCCGCCAGGCTCGGCCGGGCGCCGCGCCGGACAGCACGAGGAGGTTCTCGGCGTAGCGGCGCATGCGGGTCGCCAGGTGGTCGAGACGGAACAGGTCCCGCAGTTCCTGCGGGTCGTTCTCCCGTCGTTCCATGACGTCCAGCACGCTCAGCTGGCGGTGGACGAGCGACTGGGTACGGCGGGCGAGGTTGCGCAGGATGTCGGCGATGTCGCGCCGCAGCTGGGCCTGTTCGGCCGCGACCTTGATGGCGGTCTGCTGCACGGCGTTGAACGCCTGGCCGACATGCCCGATCTGGTCGTCACCGAACTGCAGCGGCGGCGCCTCGGCCTCGATGTCGACGTCCTCCCCTCGGCCGATCCGCTCCACCACACTGGGCAGCCGCTCGTTGGCGAGCTCCCAGGCCGCGATGCGCAGCTTCTCCAGCTGCAGAACCAGCGCTCGCGCCGTGGTGATGGACAGGACGATCGAGGCGATGACGGCGAAGAGCCCCAGGCCGCCGGCCAGCACGAGGCGGACGATGACGCCGACCGCGATGGGGGTGGCCCGCTGAAGCACCCCTTGGCCACCCGCCAGCACTATCTCGTTCAGCTGTGACACCGTGGGCTGAGCGGCGGCGCTCCACTGCCTGATGTCCACGAGCCCGGTCAGCTCGGCCTGCGGACCCTGAAGTATCCGGTCCTCCATCGTGCGCAGCCGGACGAACGGCTCGCTGGCGGCCAGGCGCTCGTAGGCGGCACGGTCGCTCGGGGGCAGTTCGGCCACCGCCTTGGCGGTGAGGAAGCGCTGTGTGCCGACGATCTGCGTGAACGCGATGCGCTCGGCGCCGCTGAAGCGGCCCGCGGTCAGCGCGCCCGCCGCCAGGGCGTCCTCCTGGGCGAACAGCTCCTGGGCCCGGTTCAGCTCGATGAGCGTGCGGGTGTCCTTGGCGACCGCGGCGTCATCCAGTGTGGCCAGCGAGTCGAAGATGGCGTAGACGGAGTCGATGACCTGGGTGAACGCCGTGACGGTCCGGATCCGGTCCGCCCGGCCGGCGTCGATCGCCTTGCGAGCGGGATTCAGGCCGTCCAGACGCTGGAAGGCCTCGCCGAGCCGCTGGTCGAGCGCCGTGCTCATCGCCAGCCTGACGCTGCCCGCGCCGGAGAGTTCCTGGAGGCTCGCCCTGGCCGCGTCGGTGCGCTTGCGCTGGGCATCGAGCGCGTCGCGCTGCCTGCCGGCCACGCCGGGACCGCTCAGCGCTATCAGGCTGAGCCGCCGCTCGACCTGCAGCTCGCCCACCAGTTTCACGCTGGGGTCGGACACACCCGTGTTGAGCGTGCTCACTCCCAGCATGTTCAGACCTTCACGCACCGTGACCCAGGCGGTGAACACCCAGAGTGCGATAAGTGACACCAGCAATGCCGTGACCTTGGTTCGCAAACGCGCGTTGCGTAAGCGCATAGCACCCACCCTGGTGAAAGTGATAGAAAATCACGTTACGTTTCACGGCGATTAACGTGTGTGAATGAATCGGTGTCACGCGCGAGGTTTGGCGGCATCTCGCACGACACCCGGGAAACCCTAGCAATATAGTCAAATACACTCAAGACGATATTTACTAGATGTGGTCATCTGTCCTTTTTGAGCGAAAATTCGCAGGGGAATTTCGATGACGGTCCGTCACCACGCCGGGTCGCGGGCCATCGTGGAGAGAGCTGGTCTCGCCAGGCCCAGCGCACCCAGCACCGCCGCCCCGACCACCGCCACCGGCACGTACAGGTCCTTGTCGTGCCAGAGCGCCGGGGCGTCGATCGCCATCCCGCGATCGGTGACGGCGCCCAAGAGGAACCGATATCCCCGTTCCACCGCCCCCGGCCGCCGCCCCCCGGACGCCGGCCGGGTCAGGAGCAGGGTCTGCAGCGCGTACGCGGTCTCCTCGGCCGTTCCCCGCCACCTGCCCCAGGAGCCGTCCTCGCGCTGGGTGTCGAGCAGCCAGCGCACCGCCTCGCGCACCGCGCCCGCCGACTCCTCGCCGCCGTGATCCTCCAGCGCGAGCGCGCAGCAGGCCGTCGCGTAGTAGGGCGAGGCATGCCACCGATCCAGCCAGCTTCCCTCCGCCCGCTGGCAGCCGCGCAGCCAGGCCGACAGTTTGTCCATGGCGGCCCGGTAACGGAGCGAGGAGTCGGGGACGCGGCGCCGATACTCGCCGAAGGCGTCGAGCACATGCGCGTTGACCGTCGGCGAGGCCCCCTCCTCCCCTCGCCAGGTGCAGAAATGGGTGTCCGTCTCGTAGGCCCACAGGCTGTCGGGCTCACGGGGCACGCCGAGCAACGCCAGCGCGTACAGCGCGACCGAGGTGGTGTCGGCGTCCGGCGGCAGTCCCGCCCCCGCCGCGACCCCGGCCGGGCCGATCCCGTCTTCCAGGCTCGTCACCAGCTCCGGCGGCACGTCCACGGGGATGCCCGCGCGCCGCAGCCAGCTCAGCGTCCAGCCACGTTCGAACACGGTGATGGGAAGGGCGCACGGCACCGGCCCGCCGGATCTCGCCACGACCTCCTCCAGATACCGCCGCACCGGGTTGGCGGGATCGTGTCCTCCCTCCGCACCGAGCCACGCCGCGCCTGCCGCGGGCGAGGCCCCGATCGTGGCGAAGGCTCCGAGCGGAGAGCCGGTCCTCCCGATCCCCCGCGACGGCTCAGGGATGATCGTGGCCGTCCCCGCGGAAACGACCCCGGCCGTCGACGCGCGGGCGTCTCCCGCCGCTATCGGGCTGGGAGCGACTCCGGACGCTCCGATCGCCGCCTCACCCGCGACCTCCAGCGCGTGAACCAGCTTCGGTGGGATCCCCGCGCCCGAGGCCACCCGCGCATGGACCGCCGACAGTTTCACGCCGTCCATGCCGCGGGGAAGGTCCAGCCGCTCGCCGTTCCCGCTCTCCTCCAGGTGCTCGTTGATCAGGGAGACCAGGGAGGGAACGATGAGCTCGATCGCCGGCATGTCGGGCAGAACCAGGCCGCCGTCTACGCACGACCAGCGGCGCAACGCCTCGGCCCCGCGGTCCGCGGCCCTGGCCAGGACGTCACGGTCCGGGCCCGCAGGCTCACGGCGCAGTTCCGCCAGGAGTCCCTCGACGGCGCTCAGCGTGGGGACCAGCGCGTAGCCGCCGGGAGCGCCCCAGCCGCCGTCCGGCCGCTGGACGGCCAGCAGGAAGCCGAGACGTTCGGCATGCCCGGCCAGCCACGGAGCCAGGCCGACCAGCCGGCCGGTCTCGTACGGCGAGGAGGAGACCTGTCCCCAGGGCTCGTCCAGCAGGCCGGCGACCAGCTCGCGGGCTTCCGCCACCACGTCGATTTCCTCGCGCGCCGTACCGACGGTGAGGAGATCGTCGACACTCACAGCGTGCCCCAGTAGTCGGCCACCCGGTAGAAACCCGCACAGAAGTCCATCTGACGCTCCAGGTAGTCGGCCAGCTCGGGGTTGGCGGACCGGAGCGGGGCGATCAGCTCCCGGCTGCGCCCGGCGAGCTCGGCGATCCGCCGCTCGACCTCGGCGCGGCTGGTGTCGAGCAGCAGGGCGTTGAGATCACCCCATTTCACGTCACGCTCGTAGCTGCCCAGGTCGTTGAGGAGGCGGATCACCCGCTGCACCGCCCAGCTGGCCTCACGGACCTGGCCGAGGTCGGCGGTGAGGTCCGGGCCCGTGGTGCTCAGCCAGTGGGCGGCGAACGCGAAGGAGAAACCGAGGTTGTCGGCGTTGCCGAGATACTCCTCGAACGTCGGCATGACCTTCGCGCTCTTCCAGCGCCACTCCTCCACCATCCCCTTCAGCATCCGCTGGAGCTCGTCTCGCCAGACGGGCCCGAGTACCGGGAACGCCGGTGAGGCCGCGAGCTCGTCGCGGATGTCGGCCAGCAGGCGGGTGAGGTCGTCGCCGGGAACCGGCGGTGCGCCCGCGGCCACGTCCAGGCAGCGCCGCGCGATGTCGTCCACCTCGGACGGCGAGGTGGCGACGTAGTCGACGAGCCAGTCCAGGCCGAACGCCCACAGGCAGACCTTGTTGGCCATCCGCAGCTGCTCGGCGGTGAACCACGGCCCGCTGAAGGCCATGGCCAGCGACAGGGTGCTGTAAAGGGCGGCGTCGAACGGCTTGGCGGAGAACAGGTCCGGATACGCCGCCGCCCATTCGCGCATGTGCCGCTGGGACTGTCCCGCCACGGCGCAGACATGCCCGCTGGCCGTGGCCGCCGGCCGGCTCGCGACATCGTCCCGGGCCGTCATCGGACCTCACTCCGGGCATGGTCGGCGAAGGCGACGTCCAGCTCGATCCTCCGTTTGGGCCGCAGCGAGGCGGCCGGGGCCGGAAGGAACGGCCCCGGGTTGCTCACCGTCAGGCGGAACCGGCTCAGGACGGTCGCGACGATGAGTGGGGCCTGGACGTAGAACAGGTACTGGCCCAGGCACTGGTGCGGGCCGCCGCCGAAGGGGAAGTGGGCGTACTTGTGCCTGCGTTCCTGCTTCTCCGGCGCGAACCGCTCGGGGTCGAACTCCAGCGGGCGCTCCCAGAACTCGTCCAACCGATGCGTGGCGTAGGGGCTGATCAGCACCTGCGATCCCGCCCTGATCCGCACGCCGCCGATCTCCCCGTCCTCCATCGCCATCCGGGGAAAGAGCCAGCCCGCCGGATACAGGCGCAGGAGCTCCTGCAGGACCATGCGGGTGTAGCGGAGACGCGGGACGTGTTCCGGCCTGGCGGGTCCCGCGCCGACCACGTCGTCGATCTCGTCGCGCAGCTTGGCCGCCACCTCCGGGTGGGTGTCCAGCAGCGACCACAGCCAGGTCAGGCTCATCACGGTGGTATCCGACGCCGCCCCGTACACGCTGACCAGGGCGTCACGGATCTGCCTGTCGTCCAGCCCGGCGCCGTCGTCGCCGGTGGTCCGGCAGAGCGCGGAGATGACGTCGACGTTGTCGTCCAGGTCGGCCCGCGCCTTGCGGATCACCGGGAACATCACGTCGTCGATCGTCTTGACGGCCCCCAGGAGGGCCCGGTCGCCGGGCACCCGGATGAAGTAGGGCATGAACGGCATGAGCAGCCGGAAGTTGATCGAGTTGGCCACGAGGTCGTAGGCGGGCGTGAGACGTTCCCCGTCCGCCCGGGTGATCTTGTCTCCGAACAGCACCCGGATGAGGGTCTGGCTGACGATGCCGGACATCTGATCGGCCGCGTCGGCGGGTCGTCCGGACCGGACGTGCTCATCCATCTCCCCGACCCGCACCGCGATCGTCTTCGCCATCTCCTCGGACAGCGTGTCGATGTACCGTGCGGTGAACAGGGGCTGCAAGATCTTCCTGCTCGACTCCCAGGGCTTGCCCTCGCCCATGATGCCGGCCCCGAAGAGGCGACGCAGGGGACGCCAGAACATGCCCTCGCGCTGGTAGTTCGTCCACTCGGCCCGCATGACCTGCTGGACGTGGTCGGGATGGGTCACCAGATAGGGGCGTACGGGTCCGAGGTCCAGGCGGACGACCTCTCCGCCCGCCTCCCTCCCGAACTCCGCGAGCGCGTTCACCGGGTCCCTCACGAATCTCGGCAGAACCCGATGGACGGGGATGCTTCTGGGTCGCCGGACGGCTCCGGTTCCCACATCGATCGACATTGCTGGGCTCTCCCACCTCGCGCGACGCGAACCTACGCAGCGTGACGACCACCCAGGGCGGAGCACAGGGGCGGTACGGGCGCATTCAAGGGATCTGGCCACGCCGTCGTGGCCCGTTCCCACACGGGAAAATTCAGGGCCGGTCGACCGGCGGCCCCTCGAAAACCTTCCCGCGCCTCGCCATGCGCCTTCTCACACATCACGTATCTAAATAGTGCTTTATTGCAATATTTGTAACGCTTCGGGCGAAGTATCACATGATCGACTATGAGCAATCAACCTCACGGTCGCCAATGCCCCTCCCCAAATCAGGACGAATCGCGCTATTCAGTTGGAATTACCCGTTTATACACTTTCATCCTTTGCAGTGACCCGCGACGGTCACGGAACGTGTTCGCCATCTCACGTCTTCATCGTCACCCTCGCCTGTCCCGTCCGCTCCACCCGCCCATGCCGCCTCGGCGGTCTCACTCCCCATTCGATCCCGGAGCGGTTCGGACCGGCGCCGGGCGCGGCACGGACCGCCCGTCGGACACGACGCGGCCCCTCCCCGGCTCCGCCGGACACGGCGCGGACCCCTCCATGGCCCGGTGCCGGGTTCGGGCGCCCCGCCGCCCGTGCCGTCAGCCGTAGACGGCCCGCTCCACTTCCTTGTGGATGACGGTGCCGTGATGCTCGCCCTTGCAGATCGCCGCCATGAGACCCGGCCGCTCGATGTCGAAGACGTGCAGCGGCACGCCGTGGTCCCGCGCCAGGATGAAGGCCGACTGGTCCATCACTCCGAGCCGGTTGTCGAGGACCTCGTCGTAGGTCAGCATCTCGAACCGGCGCGCGCCGGGATTGACGCCGGGATCGCTGTCGTACACCCCGTCGACGCCGTGCTTGGCGACGAGCAGCCCGTCCGCGTCGAGCTCCAGCGCGCGCTGGACGCTCGGGTAGTCGGTCGTGAGAAACGGCTGACCGATGCCGCAGGCGAGAATGAGCATCGCGCCCTTTTCCAGATGGTGTACGGCGCGCAGCCGTATAAACGGTTCGGCCACCCTGTCAATGGGAATGGCGGTCATCACCCGCACGTCGCGCTCCCCCAGGGCATTGAGCTTGCCTCGCAGAAGAAGGCTGTTGATTACGGTCGCCATCATGCCGATATTGTCGGCCTCGACCCTGTCGATTCCCCATGAGTCCGACCTGCTCCCACGAAATACATTTCCACCGCCGACGACGATGGCGATCTCCACGCCGAGCTTGCGCACCTCGATGACCTCGGTCGCCAGGTGCTGCAGGGCCGCCGCACTGAACCCGTAATCGTCTTCTCCGGCGATCGCCCGCCCGCTGAGCTTGATGACGATTCTCTTGTATTTCATGCCTGCTCCCTGCCCTTGAGAAGCGTTGCCGACCGGCTCCCACAAGGATAATGGGTCATATCGGACTCCCCTTGGAGGCCTCAACCCACCGGGCAAGGCCATGAAAAAGCAAGTCCACCACAAAGCGTTTCCACCGCGTCCCCGCCGGGATTATCCGGCGCCCCATGGCCCGGTCACCGATAAACAGTCACTCCGTAAACCCGCCGCTCATTTTGACGCGCGCTCACCGCACCCGGCACGGATCGCCGCCCCGCACGCGGTGTGGGCGGCGGGCGCCCCGCGTGCGGCGAGACCCATCGGCATGCCCGGCGCCCCCGCGACGGGCACGGGCGGGCGGCTCAGCGCTGGAAGGCGGCCAGCAGGCGGTCGGCGGCGAGCGAGGGGGTGAGGGTGCCCTCCTGGACCTCGCGCTCCACCTCGGCGGTGATCGCCGCGACCTCGGGATGCCCGCGGAGCCGGGTCAGCAGCCGATCCGTGATCAGGGACCAGGTCCAGCGGACCTGCTGGCGCCGGCGCCGCTCGGCGAGCTCCCCGGAGGCCTCAAGGGCGTCGCGATGGTGGACGACCTGCTCCCAGAGCTCGTCCAGGCCCTTGCCCGTCAGCCCGCTGCAGGTGAGCACCGGGGGCGTGCGCTCCGGGCCCAGCAGGCGGAGCGCTCCGGCCAGCTCCCTGGCGGCCTTGCGGGCGTCCAGCTCGTGGGGGCTGCCCTCCGAGCCGTCGGCCTTGTTGATCGCGATCACGTCGGCCAGCTCCAGCACCCCCTTCTTGATGCCCTGGAGCTGGTCGCCGGTCCTGGCCAGGGTGAGGAGCAGGAAGGTGTCCACCATGTCGGCGACGGCGGTCTCGGACTGGCCGACGCCGACGGTCTCCACGAGCACGACGTCATAGCCGGCCGCCTCCACGACGACCATCGCCTCCCGGGTCGCCCTGGTGACGCCGCCCAGCGTGCCCGAGGTCGGCGAGGGGCGGATGAAGGCATGGGGGTCGACGGCCAGGCGGGACATCCTGGTCTTGTCTCCGAGGATGCTGCCGCCCGTCCTGGTCGAGGACGGGTCGACGGCGAGCACCGCCACCCGGTGCCCCTCCGCCGTCAGGCGCACGCCGAGCGCGTCGATGAACGTGGACTTGCCGACGCCCGGCACGCCGGTGATGCCGACCCTGCGCGCCCTGCCCGCGAGCGGGGTCAGCTCGACCAGCAGGCGCTGCGCCAGGTCCTGGTGGTCGGGCCTGGAGGACTCCACCAGGGTGATCGCGCGGGCGATCCACGCCCGGGAGCCCTCCTTCACCCCCTGGACGTAGTCCTCAAGCGTCCGCGTCATGGCCCAGCCGGGTGAGCAGGTCCGCCAGCAGTTCACGGGCCGCGTCGGCGATCACGGTGCCGGGCGGGAAGATCGCGCTCGCGCCCGCCGCGCGCAGCTCGTCGAAGTCGCCCTGCGGGATGACCCCGCCGACCACGATCATGACGTCGCCCGCGCCGAGGTCGGTCAGCGCCTCACGGAGCGCCGGCACGAGCGTGAGGTGCCCGGCGGCCAGCGAGTTCACGCCGACGACGTGCACGTCGGCCTCGACCGCCTGGCGGGCGACCTCCTCGGGGGTCTGGAACAGCGGGCCGACGTCCACGTCGAAACCGAGATCGGCGAAGGCCGTGGCGATCACCTTCTGGCCCCGGTCGTGGCCGTCCTGCCCCATCTTGGCCACCAGGATCCGCGGACGGCGGCCCTCCAGGCGCTCGAACTCGGCGCACGCCGCACGGACCTCGTCCACGCCGGATCCCACCTCCTCGCGATACACCCCGGAGATCGTGCGGATCTGCGCCGCGTGCCGCCCGAACACCTTCTCCAGCGCGTCGGAGATCTCCCCGACCGTGGCCATGGCTCGGGCCGCCTCGATCGACAGCGCGAGCAGGTTGCCGTCGCCCTCCGCTCCCTTTGTCAGGGCCGCGAGCGCGTCCTCCACCCGCCGGGGGTCCCGCTCCTCGCGCAGCCGCCGGAGCTTGTCGAGCTGCTGGGCGCGGACGGAGGTGTTGTCGACCTTGAGCACCTCGATGGGCTCGTCGGCGTCGGGCCGGTATTTGTTGACGCCGATGACCGGCTGGCGTCCGGAGTCGATGCGCGCCTGGGTTCGGGCGGCTGCCTCCTCGATGCGGAGCTTCGGGAGCCCCTGGTCGATCGCCCTCGCCATGCCTCCGGCGGCCTCGACCTCCTCGATGTGGCCCCAGGCCCTGCGAGCCAGCTCGTGGGTGAGCCGCTCGACGTAGTAGGAACCGCCCCAGGGGTCGATCACCCGGCAGGTGCCCGACTCCTGCTGGAGCAGGAGCTGGGTGTTACGGGCGATCCGGGCGGAGAAGTCGGTGGGAAGGGCCAGCGCCTCGTCGAGGGCGTTGGTGTGCAGCGACTGGGTGTGGCCCTGGGTGGCGGCCATCGCCTCGACGCAGGTGCGGACGACGTTGTTGTAGACGTCCTGGGCGGTGAGCGACCAGCCCGAGGTCTGCGAATGGGTCCGCAGCGAGAGCGACTTCGGATTCTTCGCATCGAACCCGGACACCAGGCGCGCCCAGAGCAGCCGCGCGGCCCGCAGCTTGGCGACCTCCATGAAGAAGTTCATGCCGATGCACCAGAAGAACGACAGGCGCGGCGCGAAGGCGTCGATGTCCAGGCCCGTCTCGACGCCCGCCCGCAGATACTCCACCCCGTCGGCGAGGGTGTAGGCGAGCTCCAGGTCGCACGTGGCCCCGGCCTCCTGGATGTGGTAGCCGGAGATCGAGATCGAGTTGAACTTCGGCATCTTCTGGCTGGTGTAGGCGAAGATGTCGGAGATAATCCGCATCGAGGGGCCCGGCGGGTAGATGTAGGTGTTGCGGACCATGAACTCCTTGAGGATGTCGTTCTGGATGGTCCCCGCCAGCTGCTCGGGCGCCACCCCCTGCTCCTCGGCGGCCACGACGTAGAGCGCGAGCACCGGGAGCACCGCGCCGTTCATGGTCATCGACACGCTCATCCTGTCGAGGGGGATCCCGTCGAAGAGCTGCCGCATGTCGTAGATGGAGTCGATGGCCACGCCGGCCATGCCGACGTCTCCAGCCACCCGCGGGTGGTCGGAGTCGTAGCCGCGGTGGGTGGCCAGGTCGAAGGCGACCGACAGCCCCTTCTGCCCGGCGGCCAGGTTGCGCCGGTAGAAGGCGTTCGACTCGGTGGCGGTGGAGAACCCGGCATACTGCCGGATGGTCCACGGCTGGTTGACGTACATGGTCGGGTACGGTCCGCGCAGGTACGGCGCGGCGCCCGGATAGGTCTCCAGGAAGTCGATCCCGGCCAGGTCGGCGGAGGTGTAGAGCGGCTTGACGTCGATTCCCTCCGGCGTCTCCCACACCAGGTCCTCCGGGCCCTTCCCGGTGGCGTCCCGTACGGCGCGCGCCCAGTCGTCCAGGTCCCGGCCCTGGGCCGGGGTCACGGACTCAGGCCTGAGCCCGATCTCGGAGAAGTCGGGAATCATCGAGTCACCCCCAGGTCGTCGAAGGTCGTGCGGAGCACCCCGAGCGCGTCGCACCCGGCGTAGAGATCGGCGTCCACGCCCGCGAACTCTCCCTTCCTACCCGCCAGCCAGACCTTTTGCGCCCCGGCGCGTCTCAGCGCGGCGGCCACCGCCCCGGCGTGCTCGCCGTACAGCCTGTCGCTCGAACACAGGCACACGACCGCGCCGCCGCCGGCGGCGATGAAGTCGGCGGCGATCCGATCGGGATCCACCCCGTGCCCGCCGGTCACGGTGGCGATGCCCCCGGACTGGAACAGGTTGGCCGCGAACGACGCCCTGGCCGTATAGGCGGCCACCGGGCCGATGGTCGCCAGGAACACCGTCGGGCGGATCTCCTGGGCGTCGGCCAGATCGCGCAGCGCCTCGAACTCCTGGGCGTAGTGCACTCCGGTGACCTCACCCGGCCGGGGCGCCCGGGAGGGGCGCCTCTCCCCGATGTTCGGGAACTCGCTGACACCGGTGATCGGGTCGCGACGCCGGGCGATGTTGGCCGCGCGCCTCTTCCAGGTCGCGGCGAGCCGATCGGCGACGAGCCCGGACTCCCGGGCCGCCGCCATGCCGCCCGCGCGCTCGATCTCCTGGAACCACTCCCAGGCCTTCTCCGCCAGATCCTCGGTGAGCCGCTCGACGTACCAGGAGCCTCCGGCCGGGTCGATCACCCGGGCCACTCCCGCCTCCTCCATCAGCAGCGCCTGGGTGTTTCGCGCGATACGGCGGGCGAAGGCGTCCGGCAGGCCGAGACGCGCGTCGAACGGCTGAACGGTCACCGCGTCTGCCCCGCCCGTCCCCGCCGCGAAGCAGGCGAGCGTGGTGCGGAGCATGTTCACCCACGGGTCGCGGGCGGTCATCATGGCCGAGGAGGTCACGGCGTGCTGCCGCTGCCCGGCGTCCGAGCCGCACACCTCGGCGACCCGCGCCCAGAGCCTGCGCGCGGCACGGAGCTTGGCGATGGTGAGAAACTGGTCGGCGGTGGCCGCGTAGCGGAACTCCAGCTGCCCGAACGCCTCCTCGACCGTGAGACCGGCCCCGGTGAGGGTCCGCAGGGCGGCGACTCCGGCGGCGACGGAGCAGCCGAGTTCCTCCGCGTCGCTTCCGCCCTCGTCGTGGTACGGCGTGCCGTCCACGGTGATCGCCCTGAGGTCCGGGAAGTTCTCGGCACAGAGGCGGGCCAGCTCGATCGCGGTCTCCGGGTCGGCGAGCGCGTCGGCGCCCAGGTTTCCGGCGAGCGCGCCGGATCCCTTCCGCTCGGCCAGCTCGAACAGCACCCCGGCCGCCTCGCGGGTCCGCCCGCCCGCGTCCAGGGTGACCGAGATCAGCTCCAGATAGACCCGCTCCAGGACCCGTGGCAGGTCTTCGGGCTCCAGGGCGAGCCAGAGCGAGGTGACGCCGTTCTCCAGATCGGCCAGAACCGCCTCCGGATCGGCCACCTCGTGCCGCTGCCTCACGTCCCAGCCTCCGCCCTCGGGGCGGGAGCCGCGGATGTAGGGGGCCGATCCCGGCAGGCCGGGATCGCCGGGAAGATCGGAGGCGTCGTAGAGCGGCGCGATCGTCACGCCGTCGTACGTGATGGAGGCCAGTGCCTCCTCGGGGGAGCCGGTCTCGACTCCCGACTTGCGCAGGACCCCGAGCGCGAGCTCACGCCACCGTTCACGCGTGACCGACGGGAACACCGCATCCGGCCGGGATCCATCAAGCGGCACCTTCATGCACCGGATAGTAAGCGCCACGGCTGAAAAATATTGTTCCGGGTCCCCCCTACGCGACCGCGATTCTCGCGGCCGACATCAGCTGATGGGCTCCTCCCAGGTCGCGTTCCAGGTGGCGCGGTCGACGGTGCCGGTGACGGGCAGATCCTTCTCCTGCTGGAACGTACGGCAGACGTCACGGGAGCCCGGGCCGTACAGGCCGTCGACGTCGATGGCCCAGCCGCGCTTGTCCATCTGTGCCTGCCAGGTGCGGACGTCCTCGCCGCTCATGACCGGCGGGTATTTGAGGACCCGGCCGGAGAAGGAGGGGTGCGGCTCGGGCGGTCCGACGGGGCCGCTGCCGGGGCGCGGCGCGCCCTGCCTGATCCAGGCGTACAGGGGCTCGCCCGGGCAGCTGGTGGCGTAGCCGTCCCGGTGGCCCTTGATCTCCTTGCCCGCGCCGCCCTTGTCCCTGAGATATTCGATGGCGTCGAGGATGCCGTGCAGGATGTTGTCGGTCGGCTTGGTCAGCCCGGACGAGCCGACCAGGCCGAGCACGGCGTAGTGGCCGCTGTTGAGCCCGGCGCCGTTGGCGGCCGGCAGGTGGTTCAGGCCCCTGCCCTCGAACACCTTCCGATGCGGGCAGACCAGCAGCGAATAACCGACGTCAATCCATCCGTTCCCATCCATGTGCTGGTTCTGGATCGATTTCACCAGGGCGACGCACTTAGCATGATCGTTAACGATGCCCGGGCTGATCTGGCCCCCGGTGTAGTGAACCTTCACACCCTTGGTGGAGCTGAGCCGGCTGTAGGAACCACGTGGCTCCCGGGCGCCCCACTCCCGACGGGTAACAAGATCGATGGCCACGAGATGTCTCCACGGTTTGGTGAGATGGCTTACCGGAGCGTAATAGGCGACATGGCGCAATATGGCTGGGTTCGCCAATTGGTCTGCCGGCAAATCGTCACGCGACGCGTCTCCAGGTAATCGCCGGGTAGATAAACAGCCATTTTCTTACCGGAACAGAAGCCCCTAAACCGGCCGTGAGATCAGCGGCCGGGGGCACACAGTCGAGGGCGGCCTCGATCGACGGGGGCCGACCTGGGCGGGAATGCGCCGTCGCGGGCGACGAGAGGGATCGGGAGCCGAGCGGCGTGCCGCGATCCGTTCAATGCGCATGAGGGGATCCGTTCAATGCGCGTAAGGGTAGGGAGGCACCGGCCACCGCTTGGTCGTAAATCGGGCAAGAGTGTACAATTTCGTACGGTTGCGCGACTGACGGGAACCACGCCCGCCACACCGTGGATCGGGATGATCGGCCAAGAGATCCCAGCCGCCGACGCCGAAGCTCCACACCAAGATCGTGGCCCCGCTGGAAACGCGCCGCCGGACACCCCTGATGCGCCGTTGGAGGCCCGACTCCCGCGGCTGTTCCGGCTCCCTCAGCAGGCGACGCATCGGACCAGAGGAGCCGCACCAGGCGATCGCGGCCGCCGCCCGCGCGGTACGGCACGTCGCCGACGAGCGGAGCCGATCACAGCACCGGCCCCGCCACAGACCATCGACATGGAACCCGCCAAGACCACCCATACGCGCCGTCGCAGAGCCGTCGCCTGGTTCACATCCTAAAGTTCCTCAAAATTCTTCGAAGAGTTTTGTACACGTAAAACCCTTCGACCGGCAGGCGACCAGAGAGGATCATTGCCGCCATGTCCGTTCTCAAGGAGGTCCACTTCACTCCGGAGCCACGCCCGGCCGAGCTACCGATGAAGATCTGGCTCGACGACGGCGACTCGGCCGTGGACGTGATCGACGCGCTCGCGCTCTCGCCCTTCGCCACGGGAGCACAGCCCTGGTCGTGCACCGCGAGCCTGGAGCGGGTCCGTACCGAGGCCTCGCTCACGCCGGCCTCCGGGACGCTGATCCGTGCGGCGCTGGAGGAGGACGGCCGAGACTCCCGGCTGACGTGCGGAGAGGGCTGGACGCTGCGCGTGGTCCGCTACCGCAACCGGGCCGCCACGGTCAGCGTGACGGCGGTCGACGAGGAGCTGGCCCGTTCGATCGTCAAGGAGGTCACCAAGGACGCGGTGGAACCCGCGCCCGAGAGCGACCACGTCGAGATGGGCTTCTGGTGGCAGGGCGCCCACGGTGGCCGCCGCTCGGAGAAGCCGATCACCGCATCCCCCTGGCAGGAGATCAGCGGCAACTACGCCAAGTCCCTCAACGACCCGATCTCACGCCTGATGTCCGTCACCCCCGCCGACGTGCACGGCCGCCTGGTCCTGCTGCACGGCCCGCCCGGCACAGGAAAGACGACGCTGCTGCGCACGCTCGCCCACGAGTGGCGGTCGTGGTGCCAGGTCGACTGCGTGCTGGACCCGGAGCAGTTGTTCAACTCCCCCGGCTACCTGATGGAGGTCGCGGTCGGCTCGGACGACGACGGCAAGAAGTGGCGGCTCCTCGTGCTGGAGGACTGCGACGAGCTGATCAGGTCCGGGGCCAAGGAGGCGACGGGTCAGGGCCTCTCCCGCCTGCTCAACCTGACGGACGGCCTGCTCGGCCAGGGCCGCGACGTGCTGGTGGCCATCACCACCAACGAGAACCTCGCCCGCCTCCACCCCGCCGTGGTCCGTCCCGGACGCTGCCTCACCCAGATCGAGGTGGGCGGCCTCCCCCACGAGGAGGCGGCTCACTGGCTCGGCACCTCCGAGGGCGTGCCCTCCTCCGGCGCCACCCTCGCCGAACTGTTCGCCATGCGCGACGGCTTCCTCAACCACTCGACGGTCCAGGAGAACACCGGCCTCTACCTCTGATGCCTCCGACGACCGCGAGCCCGCGGTCCCTGCCTTCGAGGACTTGACGCGCCACGCCGGGGGCACCGGGCTGGGCCTGCCGATCGCCCGGCAGATCGCCGAGACGAGCGGGGGCAGCCTCCAGATCGAGGACAGCCCCCGCGGCGCGCGTTTTGTCCTGTGTCTTCCGGTCCACGATGGTGATGCGGCTTCTCTCGCTTCGGAACCCGGCATCCTTCACCCGGACGTGTCCCCGATCGCCGGGTAGGTTCCGTACTCCCGACGCTAGGACCGCTCCCGCGAATCCCTCGATCGCTCCCCCGCCTGCGAACTCGGCCAAATATTCACCGAAGACGTCGCCCACCACAGCGCGTCGAAGGGTAGAACATCCTCATGGCGGCCCGAGACCATGAGCTTCTGCGTGCTGCCAAACACATCGCCACCGCGCTGGGCTTCACCCCCGATGAGGTCATGCGACGCGTCGTGGAGCTGGGCCGCGGCGACCGCGCCGACTGGTCCAGCAGCGAACTCCTGCTGCTTGCTCTCGCTCAACTGACAACCGAGCGGCCAACCTCTCCAGGAGTGGGTGGGCGCTGAGACGGTCGAGAACAAAACTCGCCCATCGACGTCACACGTCCGCCGACCGGGGATACCGGGCGTCGAGAATGGTGGTGACGCGTCCGGTGTCGATGTCATACACGTGGCCCGAGACACTCACTTTGGGTGAGAGCACAGGCGACGCGAGAAGCCGTTCGACGTCGGTCCTCACGGTGGTCTGCGGGTCGGCGACCTCGGTGGCTCCCAGCGCCGCCTCGGATATGCCGGTCGCCCGAGCGGCTTCACGCCGAAAGGCGGGGTCGGCCAGAAAGCCCGTTCCGCATTGTGTGTGGTGGACGACAGCCACCTCGAAGAGCCTGTCAGGCATGCCGAACACCTTCTCGGCCAGGAAGGCGAGGTAGGAGATGTCCTCGATCACGGCCTGGGTGACGCGTCCGCCCGCGTTACGGATGACGGGAGCGTCTCCGAGCCGAAGCCCGAGGACGATCGCGGGGTCGACTCGGTGGTCGAGGCAGGTGACGACAAGCAGCTGGGCGGCCGGCGGGCCGAGCGGCACCGGGGTGTAGCCGCGGGCGAATTGCTCGTTGCGTTCAAGCAGCAAGGTCATCCTGGTCATGGTGATGTCCGTTCGGGTTCAGGTGGTCGTTCTCATCGCCCTGCCGCGACCACGCACTGGAAGACCGAAGTGCGCCGAGTGTCGCGGCGGCCTCCACGTCCGTCAGTCCTCCGTCGACGCTTAGTGGACGCTGTCCACTTTAGCCCGACTGGTGGACGCTGTCCACATTGCTATCGTGGCCAAGTGAGCACGGGCCGACCAGCAGCGGAAAGACCCCCGGCAGGGCGACGGCGACCCCGGGGCGCCGTCCGCGACGGCCTGATCACCGCAGGGCTCGAACTGGCCCGCACCGGCGGCCCCGACGCCGTAGTGCTTCGCGAAGCGACCCGGATTGTCGGCGTCGTGCCCAACGCCGCTTACCGCCATTTCGCAGACCGCGACGAACTCCTCGCCGCGGTCTGCGCCGCGGCCATGGGCGAGTTGGGAGACCGCATGGCCGCCGACGTCGCCCGCGTGCCCGGCGAGCACGGCGACCCCATCGCGGCCCGCCACCGTCTCGGCGCGATCGGAGCGGCCTACCTCCATTTCGCTCACGATGAACCAGGCCTGTTCGCAACCGCGTTCGCCCTGCCGCAACAACACGCCTACAGCGCCACCGACGGCGACACCGGCGGGCTGGACCGCAGCCCTCTCGGCCAATTGCGCACCGCACTGGACGAGCTGGTCGACGCCGGCGTACTCGACCTGCGACGCCGCAACGGCATCGAATACCCCATCTGGTCCGCCGTCCACGGGATGGCCGTCCTCACCGGAAAGGGCCCGCTACGCGACGTCCCCGGCTCCGACCGTCACAGGTTGGAAGAACTCACCCTCACCTTCATCAGCGACTGCCTCACGTAGCGCTTCCCCCCGACGTCGTGCCCGTCGGGCGATGATGCCAGGGCCCGGGCGGGTCAGGGCAGGTCGGGCAGCGGTCCGGTCGCCAGCTCGCGCGCCTCGCCCGCGGCGACGCCGAACATGCGCAGCAACTGCTCGGCGAGTTGCTCGTCCACCGGCTGGGCGGCGAAGTCGGGATCCACGAGCGTCAGTTGCAGGGTGCCCAGCACCGAGCCGAAGGTGGTGGCGAACGCCAGCCGGGGGTTGTCCACCGTGAACCGGCCGGCCTCCACGGCCCGGATGATGTCCGGCAGGATACGCGGGGTCAGCCCGTGCCGGCCGTCCAGATAGGACAGTCCGTGGCGCACCAGGATGTGGGCGACCTGCGGGCGCTTCCGGGCCATCCGGACGGCAAGCCGGACCGACTGCGCGAACCCGGCAGCGGGGTCGGCCAGCTCGCGGTTGAGCCGCTCCAACAGCGCGCCGACCTCCTCCAGCACGTCGGCGACCGCCGCGACGAACAGGGCGTCCTTGCTGGTGAAGTGATTGTAGAACGAGCCGAACCCCACGTCGGCGGCCTCGGTGATCTCCTGGATGCTCGCCCGCTGCGCCGTGCCGTCGGCCAGCATCGCGCGCGCCGCGTCGACAAGCTTGCGGCGGGTCTGCGCCTTGCGCTGCTCCAGCCTGGACGCACTCATAGGCGTCACCATAGACGCACCCATAGGCCTCGCCATAGTTGACCGAGCCCACTGTTGATGATTTCATCAGTTTTGTGATGACGTCACAGCCCACGAGGACCGGCTGGCTGGACGTGCACGCGCACTACGTCACGGACCACTACGCCGAGGCCCGCCGCGCGGCCGGGCACGGCCGGCCCGACGGCATGCCCGGCCTGCTGGACCGGAGTTCCGCCGCGGCCCCGGAGGCCGTGGCGGCGGCCGGTGCGGACGCCGCGGTGAAAGTCGGTCTCCTCATCCGGCGTGCGCTTCGGCACCGACTCGCTCGGGCCCGAAGCGCCGGCCTCCGTCCTGTTTCCCCGGCTGCCCTCCGCGACGAAAGGTTCCCCGTGACCTATATCGAGTACAGCGACCACCCCGAGATCTTCGAGGCGCACGCCTTCCCCGAGCACATCGTGGATCTCGGCGAGATCCGGATGAACTACGCCGTGGCCGGGGATCCCGCGAACCCCGCGATCCTGCTGGTCCCCGGCCAGACCGAGTCGTGGTGGGGCTACGAGGAGGCCATGCGCCTGCTCGCCGAGACCTACCAGGTCTATGCGGTCGACCTGCGCGGGCAGGGCCGGTCCACGTGGACCCCGGGCCGCTACAGCCTGGACATCTTCGGCGGCGACCTGGTCCGGTTCATCGACCGCGTGATCGGCCGGCCGGTGGTGGTCAGCGGGCTGTCGTCCGGTGGGGTGCTTTCCGCCTGGCTGTCCGCGTACGCCGCCCCCGGCCAGATCCGCGCCGCGGTCTACGAGGACCCGCCGCTGTTCGCCTCGGAGACCACCCCGGCGATCGGCCCGTCCATCCGCCAGGGCCCCGTCGGCCACATCTTCCGGCTCCGGTACCGGTGGCTCGGCCCGCAGTGGTCGATCGGCGACGAGGCCGGCCTGCAGGCCGCCATGGCCCGCGAGGTCCCGGAGTGGCTGCCCGCGGCGATGCGGTCGGTGGCCGGAGGGCTGCCGCCCGCGGGTCCGAAGCAGAACCCGCGCGAGTACGACCCCGAGTGGGGCGACGCCTTCGTCTCCGGCCGGGTCGCCCTCACCTGCGACCACGAGGCGATGCTGCGGCAGGTCAAGGTGCCGGTGCTGTTCACCCACCATTTCCACCACGTCGACCCGGACACCGGGAACCTGATCGGCGCGATCTCCGACGAGCAGGTCCGCCACGTCCACCGGCTCGTCGAGGGCACCGGCAACTCGTTCACCTACCGAGCCTTCCCTGCCATGCCGCACTCGATGCACGGCCACGACCCGGCCACCTTCGTCGCCACCGTCGTCGAGTGGCTCGCCGACCTCTCATGAGCCGGCTGATCGATCCCCGGCAGCCGCTCCGCTCCAGCGGCCGAACCGGAGCGCACCTCGCCGGCTGAGTGCGCCGATCGGCGGGCTCAGCGGACTCGGTCGTAGACGAGAGCCAACGTGCCGTGCTCGCCCGCGGTCTGGCTGACGAGCGCCCACTGCCCCGCGGGCAGGCCGTCGTCGAAGAGGCGCGGCCCGCCACCGAGGAAGACCGGAAAGATCGTGATCGCCAGCCGGTCGACCTTGTCGTCCGCCAGCAGCGCCTTGATGACGCTCGCGCTGGAGAGCACAAGAATGTCGCCGCCCTCGGTCGCCCTGAGGTCCGCGACCACCTCGGCGGTCGGCTTGTCGACGATCGTCGTCCGCTCCCACGGCGCCTCGCCGAGGGTGGAGGAGAGGACCACCTTGTCGGTGTCGACGAGCCACTTCGCGAAGCCCTCGTCGCGCGGGTCGGCACCCTCCATGCCGATGACGGTGGGCCAGAAACCGAGGAACCCCTCGGCGTTGACCCGCCCGAGCAGGGCCGTCGTCGCCGGCTCCCAGAGGCTGGTCAGGTGGTCGCGGGCGACGTCGGTGACGGCGTACGGCATCACCCAGCCCATGTCCAGAGCGTCGCCCGGTCCGGCGTAGTGGCCGTCGAGGGAGAGGCTCATGTTGGTGACGACTCTGCGGCTGCCGGTCTGCGCTGTCACTTCGTGCTCCCTGTGTCGGTGTCGTGCTCGGTGTCGTCGGTGTCGTCGGTGCTGCCGGTGCTGCCGGAATCCGCGGCGAGGACCGCCGCGAGCTTGTCGAGGCTCTGGCCGAAGCCGATCTCGATGCCTGCGATGAATTCCGCGGAGTCGACCGTGCTGTCGGTGATCCGGTAGTGGACGTCGAGGTCCGTGCCGGTGTCGGTGGGCCGGAGGCCGAGGTCGACGTGGGCCGTGAAGGCGAGGCCGCCGTCGCGAAGCAGCGGGGAGAGCCGGTAGGCGAGCCGCTCACCGGGGCGTACGTCGTCGACGACTCCCTCCGCGCGCCCGGCGACCAGGTCGGAGCCGTCGGCGTCCTCGGCATCGCGGTACTCCTGGACGATCCGCCCGCCCGGTCGCGCCTCGAAGACGAGCTCGGAGACGCGGAGGTCGTCGGGCGTCCACCATCGGGCGAGCAGGGAGGTCTCGGTCAGGTGGCGCCAGACCAGCTCGGGGCGCCCCGTCAGCGATCGGAGGAACCCGAACGAGCGGTCGTCGGCCCACCCCGGCTCCTCCGCGGCGAGCCGCTCCGCGTGGAGGCTGAGCCCGTAGCGGTCGTAGGTCTCGCGCGGGCCCCCGGCCTGGTCCGCGGTATCGGCGAGTCTGCTGAGCGCAGCCGCCAACTCCCGCAGAGGACCGGGTTGGAGCACGTAGATGCGGCGCTGTCCGGTGCGCTGGGAGGTGACGACGCCGGCGCGCTCAAGGGTCTGCAGGTGCTTGGTCGTCTGCGGCTGGCGTGCCTCGGCGAGCTGGGCGAGGACGCCGACCGAGCGGGGCCGCTCGGCCAACAGGTTCAGGAGCCGCCAGCGGGCCGGGTCGGCCAGTGCGGTGAGGAGTGCGTCCATGGACATGATTATTCTTCACCGGGAATATTCGCGTCAAGGAATATCTAGGGATCGGCCGGACAGCATCGGGATCGGCCGGGACCGATCTCCGGCCGTCGGCGGCGGGCCGCCAGGGGCGTGCCAGCGGCATGTGCGGGCGATGCCAGAGGGCCGCGGCAGTCTGCGTGTCGAGGGCGAAGCCTGCACGGCCCCGGTCCGAAACGGAAGGACGGAGATATGAGCGCCCCGCCCGGCCCGGTGAGCGTGACCAGGCGTCGTTCACCGAGCAGCGCGCGGATATGTTCGAGGTCGCCGTCGCGCCCCACGAAACCAGTGAACTGGGCCGGAACGCCGCCCCCCGCCGCCTCGGCGGGCGAGGGCCCGGCGCGCAGCACCGCCAGGTGCACATCGCCGAGCTCAGGGGAGGGATCGACACCGAGCTCCTCCGCCATCGTCCGGCGCGCGTCTTCGAACACCTGGAGCGCCTCGGCCTTGCGGCCGCTCCCGTACAGGGCTCGCATGAGCTGTCCGCGCAGACGTTCTCGCAGCGGATGCGCCGCCGTAATCTCCGGCCCGTCGACGCCGACAGGACAAAAAGGGCTCAGCGGTGTCAACCGGATGCCCTCACGCCCCGTCTCTCCTGTGCCCCATCTGTCGCAACAGGAGTCGCCTTGCGCATCCGCTCGATTCTCCCGGCCACCATCCTGGCCGGCAGCCTGACCCTGTTCTGCCAACCGGCGCAGGCCGCCGTCTCCGAGGTGCCACAGGATGCGGTCGTCGTCACCGACATCGTTGACTATCGATGCACCGCAACCGGTGCGGCCGAGGAACAAGACATCAAGGTCAAGGTCGAGCTGACGATGCCGACCGACGCGACGGCGGGCACGCAGATGACCATCGGCTGGCGCGGAACCTACGCCGACGACGCCACCGCGCTGAGAGCGCCCGCCACGGGACTGGCCGGTGGCACCAAGCTGTACGCCTACGCGTCCATCAGCGGGCTCGCCAAGCTGACCTCCGCCACCGGGGTGGGCGAGCTCACCCCGCTCAGCGCGGGTCAGATCATTCCCCTGCCGACGGTCCCGGTCTCCCTGAAGACCAAATCTGCCAACCCGGGCACCGCGACGGTACGGCCGGCCGCCATCAACTTCGGGACCAAACCCGACGAACGATCGATCGAGTGCGAGGTGCAGAACGCCGACGCCCTGACGACCTACCCCCTCACCGTCGCTTCCGCGGACGGCACGCCGGCCGATTCCGTACCGGTGTCCCCGAGTCAACAGCCGACCACTACCACCCCGGTGACCACCGGCGATCAGTCAACCGATTCCGTCCCGGTGACTTCGAGTTCGCAACCGTCCCAGGCAACCGCGGCCGGGACCTTGGCGGAGGGGAACGGCAAAGTGATCAAGACCCCATCGGGAGGAGCCGCGACCGGAGGCGGCGGTGAGTCCGGCCCCGATGGGCGAGTGCTCATGCTGACCGGCTTCCTGCTCACCCTCGCTGCCGCCGCCGGACTTCTGCTACGCCGTCGTCGCCTCTCCTGGGGATGACCACTCACCGCTCACTCTTCGCCGACCGCATCTCGTCCTTGATCGTCTTTTCGGTGAATCAGCGAGAACGACCGACATATTCCCCATAGGGTGCGGCGGTGCACTCCTCCCGCGTCGTCCTCGCCATGCTCGCTGCCATGCTTCTCGCCGGATGCGCCGCAGACAGGACCGCGCGACTGGACCATGTCGTCGGCGCCTCCTGCCCCAAGGGTCCGCAGCCTGACCTGTCCCTGCCACGCCAGAGCCTTCCCGATGACTTCGTGCCGGTTCAGGTCATCCGCTGCCACTGGGACTCTCGCTACCTGCCCGGCAAGGGCCGCTGGGAGGTCGTGATCGAGGAGCACGCCAACGGTCCTGTCGACGAGCTGATGAGCGAGCTGCGCCGCCCGTCCGAGAGATCAATGTTTGGCCGGAACTGCCTGATGATAGAGATCCTGGTCGACTACTTCGTCGTGGTGGACTCCGCCGGCAGGGTAGTGCTGCCGGACCTGCCGACCGGCCTGTGCGGGGGGCCGTTCTCTTCCACCCTCGATGCCCTTCGCGGTCTGCCGTACCGGGTCGACGAACAAATACCCATCCGCAGGATCGAGAGCGAGAAAGCTTTCCGAGCCGGCTGCGGCGACAAGTACACGGACGTGATCCTCACTTTCTCCCGGCTGCGGGCGGGGACGACACAATCGCAGCAGGCGCGTCCGATGTGGAATCCCGCGCCGAAAGGACTCCGCGTATGCGCCTACCGCACCCTGGACAAGACCGCAGGCAGCGTCGAGGGGAAACTCGAATCCGTGCGCATCCTCAAGGGCGGCAACCTGCGCAACCTGCTCACCGCTCTGGACAGCACGCCGGCTACCGACTGCCCGAGCGATCACACCCGGTTCGCGGTACTGAGCACCGGCTCCAGGGAGGCCTACGCCGAACTTGACGGCTGCCACAACCTCATGCGCCCCGACGGCACCTTCGGCCGCCTCACCCCAGATGCAGTGAGGCTTCTCGCCGATTGACCTCACCCGCCGGACGCTTGGCGATCAGGCATCGAAGCGGTGCCGAAGACAACCCCTTCATCCAATCTCACTTGATGCTTGACGCAATGGCATCTGAGGATGCCGATCGAGAAACACCTCGACGATGTCACCGGCGCACGGCAGGATCGAGGGATGACGCACTTTCTCATCTCCTTCCCCAGCGCCGCCATGGTGATCTCGGACGAGGATTTTCCTGACGTGATACGCGACTCCCACGCGGTCATCCGGGAGGCCAAGGATGCCGGCGTGTACGTCTTCGGCGGCGGGATAGACGAAGACGTCGACCCCGTTCTCGTGGCCGGTGACGGCACGGTGACGGACGGCACCTATCCGCAGACCAAGCAGTTGAACGGCGGGTACACCATCCTGGACCTGCCCTCCCGCGAGGCGGCGCTGGAGTGGGCGAAGAAGATCGCGGCCTCCTGCCGCTGCTCACAGGAGGTCCGGGCGTTCCAGTACGACCCGCTCGCCTGACGGCGTACGGCCACCCCCCGCGCCGTCCGCATGCCCCGCCTTTTCACACGCGGGCGGTGCGAACGCGGTCAGTCGGCGTCGACGCGGTCGAGGAGGTCCTTCAGGGCGTCGCTTGACAGCCCCGGATTAACAGGAGTCCCTCCCTCGTCAAAGCACCCCCGGTCTGCTCAACCGGTGGAAATGAACAGGAACCCCGGGGGACAATGGCCGGCAACGGCGAATGCCCCGGCCCCCGCCCCCGGGCACCGTGGAAGGTCAGGGGCTGGTCACTTTTTCAGGGTGACGTCGAGGAAGTCCAGTGATCGATGGATGAGGCCGAGTATGTCACTCGCGCCCGCGAACATGTGGCCCGCACCGTCGACGGGGATCAGTTCGGCTCGGACGCCGTACCTGTGCAGTGCATCGGCCAGTGTCCGGCTGCCCTGGTAGGGCACCGCGTCGTCGTCGGTGCCGTGGACCAGCACAAACGGTGGTGCCGCCGCATGCACCTGCCGGATGGGACTGGCTGCCTCCGCCGCCTCCACCAGTGCGGGCTTCTGCGCGGGTGAGCCGCCGAGCAGCCACCCGCCGGGTTCGTCCGGACCACCCATCCCCGGGCTGGTGACGTCGATCGGCCCGTACCAGTCGACCACCGCCTGCAAGGCGGCCAAGTCGTGGGATCGGTCCAGCCCGGCGAGCGCGGCCAGGGTGGCACCGGCAGACTCCCCCCACCCCGCGAACCGGTGCGGGTCCAACCCCAGCGGCTCGGCGAAAGTGCGCAGCCAGCCGATGGCCGCCTGCACGTCGTGCAACTGCGCGGGGAAGACCGCTTCCCGCGACAGCCGGTAGTCGATATCGGCCACCGCATACCCGCGGGCCAGCAGGTGCTCGTGGAAGCCGATCGGATGCAGGGTATCCGGCAGACCGGTGCGGCTGCCCTCCCAGAAAGAACCGCCATGTATCCAGGCGATCAGCGGTACCGATCCGCCGCCGGGCGGCGAGGCCGGCAGATGGAGATCCATCATCAGCGGGCGGTAGCCCTTCAGAAGGGCGGGTTCACCGTTGTCGGCAAGGGCTGGCCCAAGCCTCCCGCACAGACCGATACGGGAAAGTAGCACCACCGTCGACTCATCTGCATGCCGTTCGGATGGGGTCGTTTCGTTATCAGGAGCTAAAAACCTCAGCCCGCCTGATGGCGCGATCCTGGAACTTTTCTGACGGCATACGGCTGCCATCCGCGGAGAGCAGCAGCACCGACAAGAGGAATCAGGCGAGCTTGCGCAAGGCGGTTCCTGAATCAGGAGCAGAGAGGCTCCGCCAGCCTTATCAGGGGCGGTCCAGCGTCCCACTTTGGGCGATTTTTTACAGTAAAAAATGAATTGTGGAGAAATTCTCCACAAGATCTAGACGCATGCCTTTACCCGGGTGACAATTCCAGCGTCAATCGAAGATCGTGGAGCCGCCGGGACGTTGCACCCGCGCGGAGCCCAGCATGACAGGGCGTGACGAATGCTGGCACTTCGTGGGGTTGTTGCGGTCTCCCTGGTGGGCGCGGTCCTGGCGGCGCTCACCCCAGGCTCGGCTCTGGCCACGCCCGCACCAGGCTCGGCTCTGGTCACGCCCGCACCGGGCCCGGCTCCGGCGGTGCCCGCACAGAGCCTGGCCCCGGCCGTCGAATCGCCGGCCGCGACGACGGGCCGGGCCGTGGACCCCGCACTCGTCCGCGCCCGGCAGACGGGGCAGCCCGCCGAGGTGGAGGCGCTGCGCAGTGAGACCAGGCAGGTCTTCGTCAAGCCGGACGGCACCTACGTGCTGGAACAGAACGTCCGCCCGGTGCGGGTGCGCCAGGCGGGTCGCTGGGTGCCCGTGGACACCACGCTCCGCGAGCAGCCCGATGGCACGGTGGCGCCCGCCGCCACGGCGGTCGGCCTGGCCTTCTCCGGCGGTGGCAACGCCAACGGCAACGGCGGCGCTCCGCTGGCCCGCATGTCGCGCGGTGGCAAGGCGATGGAGCTGGGCTGGTCGGGCACGCTGCCGAAGCCGGTGCTGAACGGCGACACCGCCACCTACCCCGAGGTCATGCCGGGCGTGGACCTCCAGGTCACCGCGGACGTGGACGGCTTCTCCCACATCCTGGTGGTCAAGTCGCGGGCCGCCGCCGCGAGCAGTGCCCTGTCCGAGCTGACATTCCCGCTCTCGACCAGCGGCCTGTCGATGGAGTCGGACCAGGCGGGCAACCTGGAGGCGGTCGACGACAACGGCGGCACGATCTTCGTCGCGCCGACCCCGATGATGTGGGACTCCGAGGGGGCCACGAGCCCGCAGGCGTTCAGGGAAGGCCGCGCGCCCGAGGCCCGGCAGGCCCAGATGGGCGTGAAACTGGCCGGCAGAACGTTGCGCCTGCGGCCGGACCGGAAGTTGATGACGGACCCGAAGACCCGGTTCCCCATCTATCTGGACCCGTACTTCTCGGCCGCCCGTGGCTCCTGGACCGCCGTCTGGAGCAATTGGCCCGACTCCAACTATCTGAACTCCAGTGACGTCGCCAGGGCGGGCCACGTCGAGTCGCAGAAGAACCGCTCGTTCTTCCAGATGAGCACCGGCTCGACCATCCACGGCAAGCAGATCATCAAGGCGACGCTGCGCACGTACGAGACGTGGTCGTACTCGTGCAGCGCCCGCAAGGTCGAGGCCTGGGCGACCAACAGCATCAGCAAGAGCACCACCTGGAACAAGCAGCCCGCGTGGGTCACCAAGCTGTCCACGGTCAATGTGGCCAAGGGGTGGGGCCCGTCCTGCCTGCCCGGCGGCGTCGAGTTCGACGTCACCCCGCAGGTCGTGGACGCCGCCGCCAAGAAGTGGCCCACCGTCACCATCGGCATCCGGGCCACGAGCGAGACCGACGTGTACGCCTGGAAGAAGTTCAAGAACAACCCGACGCTGGTCATCGAGTACAACTCGCTGCCCGCGGACCCGGTGGCCGTCGACGCGTGGTCGGACCCGGGCGGCCCCTGCGTCTCGGGTACGGGCCGGCCGATCATCAGCACCGCCACCCCCAAGCTGTGGGCCAAGCTGAAGGACGTCGACAACTCGGTCAGGGGCCGGTTCGAGTGGTACAACGAGGCCGGGACCAAGACGGGTGAATACCTCACCGCGCTGGGCTCGACCGGCACGGCCTTCTCCGCGACGGTCCCGCAGAGCCTGTACTCCGACGGCGCGCTGATCCGCTGGCGCGTCCGCGCCGAGGACGGCAAGGCCAACAGCCTCTGGAGCCCCTGGTGCGAGGCCACCGTGGACGCCACGGCCCCCGGCAGGGAACCGATCGTGACCTCGCCCGGATTCGCCGAGAACGGATGGAGTGACGGGGTCGGCCTGGCGGGCTCGTTCACGTTCGACCCCAACGGGATCTCCGACGTCGCCGCGTACGTCTACGGGCTCGACACCTCGCCCAAGACGGAGGTCGCCCCCGGCACGGACGGCACGGCCACGATCCAGCTCACCCCGCGCCACGACGGCCCCAACGTGCTGTCGGTACGCAGCAAGGACCGCGCGGGCCAGCTCGGCCCGATCCGCACCTACGTCTTCAACGTCAACTCGGGAAGCGCGCCCAAGGGTCACTGGCCGCTGGACGAGGGCCAGGGCACGGTGGGCGCCGACATCGCCGGAACCCATCCCGCCACGCTGTACGGAGCCACCTGGGCGAGCGGCAAGACCGGCATGGGCCTGCGCCTGGCGAACGCCTACGCGCAGACCTCCGGCCCGATCGTCGACACCGGACGCAACTTCACCGTCACCGCCTGGGCCCGCCTGACGGGTACGGGCGCCACCGCCACCGCCGTCACCCAGGAGGGCGGCAGGACCGGGGCCTTCTCCCTGCAGTACTCCAAGACCGACGACCGCTGGGCCCTGACCCGCACCGGCTCCGACGTCGACGCCGCGACGACCGTGCGCGCGCTCTCCACGGCCGCGCCGAGGCTGAACGAGTGGACCCATCTGGCCGGCGTCTACGACTCGGCGGATCGCCGGCTCTCGCTGTACGTCAACGGCAAGCTGGAGTCGTCGGCCGCCTTCACCACCCAGCCGTGGAACGCCGCCGGCCCCCTCACGATCGGACGAGGAAAGGTCAACGGGGCCGCCGCGGAGTTCTTCCCGGGCGACATCGACGAGGTCCGCGCCTACGGGCGGGCCATGTTCGCCGACGAGGTCGCCGACCTGGTGAACAGCGCGGCCACGCTGATCGGGCACTGGCGACTGGACGAGGAGTCCGGGCTGTCCGCCGCCGACTCCTCGGGCAGGGCGACGGCGGCGCCGGCGACGCTGACCGGCGGCGCCTCGTGGACCGCGGGCTGGCTGGACGGCGCTCTCGCGCTCGACGGGGTCAACGGCTACGCCCAGACCACCGCACCGGTCGTCAACACCAGGTCGGGCTTCACCGTCACCGCCTGGACCCAGCTCGACTACCTGCCCACCCGTGACACCGCCGCCGTGGCCCAGCCGGGCAGCCGCGCCGCCGGCTTCCAGCTCGGCTACGACAAGGAACAGGGGCGGTGGGCCCTCGGCATGGCCGCCGCCGACACCGACACCGCCGCTCTCGTACGCACCCGCTCCGACGCCATTCCCGCCCCGCTGGAGTGGACCCACGTGGCGGGCGTGTACGACCCGCTGGCCGGCCAGCTCCGCATCTACGTCAACGGCCAGCTGTCCACCACCACCGTCACCAGCCACACGAGCGCGTGGAACGCCACCGGCCCGCTGCAACTGGGCCGGAGCAAGACCGCGGGTGTCTTCACCGGTTACTGGCCGGGGACCGTGGATGACGTCCGTACCTATGACGGCGTGCTGAAAGCCGAGCAGATCGCTCAGCTGGCCGCCCAGTAACCCCTGGCCACCCAGTAAGTCCCCTCTGACCAGCACCCCCCGACTGGGAGAGTTCATGGATCTGCCGGATGAGTTGGACCTGCCCGAATCCCGCTGGAATCGTTTACAGCAACGCCACGAACGGCCCGCACCCGACGTTCCCGACCCCTCCTGGAACCGTTTCCAGACGCCCAAGGCCGAGTCCCCCTGGCCCCGCCGGCTGGCGACCGTCTTCTCAATAGTCCTCGTCCTGCCCCTGGCGTACGCCATGCCCGCCTACGCCGAGCCCCGCTCCGCCCCGTCCGTGCAGAGGGAGACGCCGGTCAAGGGAGAGAAGGTCCCGGTCCTGCCGCCGATGACCGATCCGGTGCAGAAACAGGCGTGGAAGGCGCCACCGGGAGTCACCTGGCCGAAACCCCAGACGGCCGAGCTGGGCGGCACTGAGGCCAGGACCCTGGCGACCGGCTTCCCGGTGAGGCTGGCCCCGCAGAAGGAGACGTCCGCCAAATCCGCCGATGCCATCGATGCCGCCGCCGTCCCGGTGAAGGTCGAGCTCCTCGACACCGCCGGGGCCGGCCGGCTCGGTCTGACGATGCGCGTCTCCCCCGGCCAGGGCGCCGCCGCGGCCACCTCGGCCGCGAAGGATCAGGGCGCCGCCGCGGCCAGGCCGGGCGCGAAGACCCGCCTGGCGATCGACTACTCCGGCTTCCGCTACGCCTACGGCGGCGACTACGGAGCCCGGCTCCAGGTCGTCAAGCTGGAAGAGTGCGCACTCGACGCCAGGGCGACCGGCTGCGCCCAGCCCCAGCCGGTCAGGAGCGAGAACAACACGCAGACGGGCACGCTGACCGCCGAGGTCGCGACGACCGGCCTGTACGCCGTGGTCGCCGCCGCGTCGGGCTCGACCGGTGACCACGGCTCCACCTCCCTGGCCCCCTCGTCCGACTGGAGCGTCGGACCCCAGTCCGGGGACTTCAACTGGGGCTACGAGCTGCGCACTCCCCCGGCGCTGGGCGGCGAGGAGCCGGAGCTGTCGCTCGGCTACTCCTCCCAGAGCGTGGACGGCCGCACCGCCTCCACCAACAACCAGCCGTCCTGGGCCGGTGAGGGTTTCGAGCTCAACCCCAGCGGCTTCATCGAGCGCCGCTACAAGTCCTGCATGATCGACGGCAAGAAGACCGGCGACCTGTGCTGGGACGGGGAGAACGTCACCCTGTCGCTCGGCGACTCGGCCGTCGAGCTGGTCAAGGACGCCACCTCCAAGCAGTGGCGGCCCAAGCGCGACGACGGCACCCGGATCGAGTCCCTCACCGGGGCGACGAACGGCGACAACAACGGCGAGTACTGGCGCGTCACCACCGCCGACGGCTCCCAGTACACCTTCGGCCTGAACCGCCTGCCCGGCTGGGCCACCGGCAAGCCGGAGACGAAGTCGGTCCTGAGCGTGCCGGTCTTCGGCAACAACAGCGGCGAGCCCTGCTACTCCAGCACTCCGGCCAACGCCTGGTGCCAGCAGGCCTACCGGTGGAACCTCGACTACATGGTGGACACCCACGGCAACGCCACCACGTACTGGTACGCCCAGGAGAAGAACTACTACGGCCGCACCATGAAGCCCGAGCTGGGCACCGTCTACGACCGCGGCGGCTACCTGACCCGCATCGACTACGGCTACCTCCAGGGCGAGCTGTTCACCAAGGCCCCCGCCGCCCGCGTCGTCTTCGACGTGGCCGAGCGCTGCCTGCCCAGCGGCACGATCACCTGCGCCGCCGACCAGCTCAAGAAGGAGACCGCCGGCAGCTGGCCGGACGTCCCGTTCGACCAGGTCTGTGACTCCGGCGTGAAGTGCGTCGACCGCCTGTCGCCGACGTTCTTCACCCGCAAGCGTCTGACCAAGGTCACCACGCAGATCCTCAACACCGACACCGCCAAGTGCGCGGCGGCGCAGTACTGCGCGGTGGACTCCTGGACGCTGACACACCAGTTCCCCGCCACGGGTGACGGCCTGAGCCCGTCGCTGTGGCTGGCCTCGATCCAGCAGACCGGCCACGTGGGCGGCACGATCACCCTTCCCAAGATCACGTTCGCCGGCGTGCAACTCCCCAACCGGGTGGACGCGAACGAGGGCCGCGCTCCCCTGGTCAAGTGGCGCGTGCAGGGCGTGAACAACGAGACCGGAGGCGAGCTGCGCGTCAACTACGCGCCCGCCGAGTGCAAGCCGGGCGAGCTCCCGGCCCCCGACAAGAACACCAAGCGCTGCTTCCCGCAGCGCTGGGCGCCGCTGAACGAGGCGGAGGTCGTCGACTGGTTCCACAAGTACGTGGTCACCCAGACGGTCGAGGTGGACCGGGTCGCGGGCTCGACGAACGTCGTCACCGACTACGAGTATCTCGACGGCGCCGCCTGGCACTACGCGGACAACATCCTCGTCAAGCCCGAGCACCGCACGTGGGCGGACTTCCGCGGGTTCGGCCGCGTACGGGTGCGCGAGGGCGACGGCCAGGACACCAAGCGCACGCTCACGGAGTTCCGGTACTTCCGCGGCATGCACGGCGACAGACAGGCCGACGGCTCCAAGCGCACCGTGCAGGTCACCGACTCCGAGGGCGTCAAGCTGGACGACCTCGACCAGTACTCCGGCCTGGAGCGCGAGGAGATCCTGTACGACGGCGACGGCGGGGCCGTATTGAAGGCGACCGTCGAGCAGCCGTGGTCGCTGAAGACCGCGGAGTCCACGCAGGGCGGCGTCACCAAGGCCGCGCACATCGTCGAGGCCAAGTCCATGGTCACCCGTAACGCGCTGCCCGGCGACAAGTGGCGCCGCACCGGCGAGGAGCGCGTGTACGACGCCCAGGGCCTGCTCACCCAGGTGGAGGAGAAGGGCGACCTGGCCACGGCCGACGACGACCAGTGCACCCGCTACACCTACGCCCGCAACGACACGAGCTGGATGCTCGACTACACGAGCAGGATCCAGAAGGTCGCCGCGAGCTGCGGCACCTCCGTGTCCACGCTGGCCGCCGCCGAGGTGCTCTCCGACGAGAAGGTCCAGTACGACGGCAAGGCGTACGGCCTGGCCCCGAGCAAGGGCGACGTGACCTCGGTCCAGCAGCTGGTCTCCGGGGACGGCACGACGATCACCGACAGCACCCACACCTACGACGCCTACGGCCGCGAGCTCACCGAGACCGACGCCGTCGGCACCACGTCCACCACCACCTACACCCCGGCCGCGGGCGCCCCCGCGACCGAGATCAAGGAGGTCAACCAGCTCGGCCACGTCGAGCGCACCCTGCTCGAACCGGCCTGGGACGAGCCCGTCGCCGAGATCGACGCGAACAACCGCCGCGTCGACATGGAGCACGACGCGCTCGGCCGCCTGGTCAAGGTCTGGCAGCCCGACCGCAGCAAGGCGGCCGGACAGTCGCCCAGCACCGAGTTCTCCTACGTGATGCGCAACAACGGCCCCAGCATCGTCACCACGAAGACGCTGGACGCCGACGGCGCCTACACCGTCAGCCACGAGCTGTACGACGGCCTGATGCGCGAGCGCCAGACCCAGGAACCCGCGCCCAGGGACGACCAGACGACCGACCCCGCGCTGCGCGACGGCCGTACGATCACCGACACCTTCTACAACTCCCAGGGCGAGCCGTCCAAGGCCAACACCGGCTACTTCGCCACCGGGACACCCTCCACCGACCTCCTGGCGGTGGCCGACACCGACGTGCCCACGCAGGTCGTGTCCTTCTTCGACGGCACGGGCGACGTCAACGCCCAGGCCCTCAGGTCGAAGGGCGCGGAGAAATACCGGGTCACGAGCAAGCAGGAGGGCGACAGGGTCCACGTGACGCCGCCGGCCGGCGAGACGGCGACCACCCGCATCGGCGACGCCGAGGACCGCCTGATCGAGCTGCGCCAGTACAGGGGGGCGACCCCGACCGGCGAGTACGACTCCACGAAGTACACCTACGACCACGCGGGACGGCTCTCCACGGTGACCGACTCGGCGGGCAACGTGTGGCGCCACCACTACGACATGCGCGGCCGGGAGATCAAGGCCGAGGATCCCGACAAGGGCGTCACGACGATGGCGTACAACGACGCCGACGAGCTCGTCAGCACCACCGACTCCCGCGGCAGGACCCTGTGGTACGTCTACGACGAGCTGGGCCGTCAGAAGGAGATGCGCGAGAACTCCGCGACCGGCCCGCTGCTCGCCGAGTGGAAGTACGATGCCCTGGCCAAGGGCCATATGAACGCCAGCATCCGGTACGTGGGCGGGCAGGCGTACAGGGCCGAGATGAACGCCATCGACGCCGACTACCGCCCGCTGCGCGAGACCGTCACCATCCCCGCGCGGGAGGGCAAGCTGGCCGGCTCGTACGTGCTCAACACCCGCTACACGCTCGACGACCAGGTCCAGTCCGTCAGCTTCCCCGCCGCGGGCGGGCTGGCGGAGGAGTCGGTCGTCTACAGCTACGACGAGCTGAACCAGACGACCAAGGTCACCGGCCTGTCGTCGTACGTGACCGCGGCCCGCTACTCCAAGCTGGGCGAAGCCCTGCAGTACGAGCTGGGCACCGGAGGCAAGAAGACCTGGCTCACCTACACCCACGACGAGTCCACCCGCAGGATGACCAGCATGCGGCTGGACAGGGAGGGCGCGGCCGCGACCGACCTCGACCTCAACTACACCTACGACGCCGCCGGCAACATCACCAAGATCGCTGACAGGGCCGGCGGCCAGGACACGCAGTGCTTCAACTACGACCATCTGCGCCGCCTGACCTCGGCGTGGACGGCCACCGACGACTGCGCCAGCCGTACCCCGCAGTCCGGCAAGATCGGCGGCGTGGCCCCGTACGCGGTCAGCTACGCCTACGACGCCATCGGCAACCGGACCAAGGAGACCAAGCACGCCTGGGGTGGCGCGGGCGAGACGGCCCGTACCTACGCCTACCCGCAGCCGGGCGGCAAGCAGCCGCACGCGCTGCAGAGCGTCGGCGCGGACCTCTTCGAGTACGACGCCGCGGGCAACACGACCAGGCGCAAGGTCGGCACCGCGGACCAGGCCCTGGTCTGGGACTCCGAGGGCAACCTGGAGTCGGTCACGGAGGCGGGCAAGACGACGTCGTTCGTGTACGACGCGGAGGGCGACCGGCTGATCCGCAAGACGCCGAGCGACGCCACGCTCTACATCGACGACATGGAGCTGCGCTTCGACTACGCCGCGGACGTCGTCGAGCAGACCCGCTACTACACCGTCAACGACCAGGCCATCGCGGTACGCACGCCGGACAACCAGGTCTACTTCCTGGCCGGCGACCACCAGGGCACCGCGCAGGCCGCGGTGAACGCCAACAGCGGCCAGCTGGCCGTACGGAGGATGACGCCCTTCGGCGAGGACCGGGGCTCGCCACCTTCATGGTGGCCGGGGCAACGCGGATTCGTCGGCGGCACGAAGGATACGACGACCGGGCTCGTCCATCTCGGCGCCCGCGAGTACGACCCCAAGTTCGGCCGCTTCATGTCGGTGGACCCGATCATCGACGACGTGGACCCGCAGCAGCTCAACGCCTACGCCTACGCCAACAACAGCCCCGTCAGCATGAGTGACCCCGACGGGCAGTGGGTCTGGGTCGTGGTCATCATCGGCGTCCGGCTCGGGGCCCGCTACGCCGCCAAGAAGGCGGCCCAGCGCGCCATCAGGCGGGAGATACTCCGCCGTGCCAGGGAGGCGGCCAAGAAGCGGGCCCTGGAAGCGGCCAAGAAGAAGGCCAGGGAGGAGGCCAAGAAGCGGGCGCTGGAGGCGGCCAAGAAGAAGGCCCTGGCCGAGGCGAAGAAGCGGCGGCTGGCGGCGGCCAGGAAGAAGGCCGCCGAGAAGGCCCAGAAGGCGCGGGAGGCCGCGGCGAAACGACGGGCCGCGATGGCGGCCCGCAGACAGGCGAGAAAGGCGGCTCGCGAGGCGGCGGCCAAGAAGAAGATGGCGCTGGCCGCTCAGCGGCGCAACCACCGGGCCGGCAGGGTCCCCAGGGGGATCCAGCACGCGCGCTCGACCCCGGCACGGCGCCCGACCAGCCACAGGGCGGCGCAGCGGCAGGCGCCACCCAGGGCGAACCGGCAGCCGGCGCAGGCACGGCCGAGCCAGGTCTACCGGAACGACGGCACCGCCCAGCCGACCCAGTCCTACACCATCTACGGCAACGGCCGGATGTACCCGCAGGGGCGGCCACCGTCGAATCTCCCGCGGCCCAACGGCTCGGGCCAGGGTGAGAAGCAGATCTTCAAGCCGGAGAAGATCGAGGCGGAGAACACCAGGAGAGGAGCCACCGCGGAACTCGGCGCCCGGAGCCAGAAGATCGCGGACAACTTCATCGACCTGTTCGACACCTGGTTCGGTGGAATGGGCTGACAGCACCCCCTTCGGCTGACGCGGCTGACGTCCGCCGAGCACAGACAGGCGCGGGACCCTCGTGGTCCCGCGCCCGCGCGCCTTCCCGACGGCAGATCGGTGTGGTCCCGCGCCCGCGCGCGAGTTTCCCGGCGGCAGGTCGGCGGTGCCGGTCACCCGCCGTGGTCCCGCGCCCGAGCCTTTAGAGTGTCCAGTTCCGCACGGCCGGGGCGTACCCGGCCGGCTTGTCCCCCACCTTGACGCCGGCGCTGATCAACCAGCTCTGATAGTCCGGCGTGAACATTCTGTAGACCCCCTGAGGCGGCACGGCACTTGCCTCGTCGAGCTTGGCGCGCAGCTCCGCCGGCAGCTGGAAATCGAGTGCGGCCAGGTTGGCGTCAAGCTGGTCCGTGCCGCTCGCCCCCATGATCGCCGAGGCGACCCCGGGCTGGGTGGCGACCCAGTTGACCGCGACCTGAGCCATCGTCACACCGAGCTCGCCGGCGACACTCTCGAGTGCCGCCAGGAGCCGCCAATCCTCGTCCGTCCACGAGAGCCCGGGCATGCCTCCGCCGCCGAGCCGCCCCTCCCCCGCCAGGCCCTGGTCGGCATGCCGGTACTTGCCGGTGAGGAAGCCGCCGCCGAGCGGACTCCACGCGGTGATACCGAGTCCCAGGCTCTGCCCCATCGCGACGTGCTCCAGCTCGATCGTCCGCTCGATCAGGGAGTAGGGCAGCTGCAGGCTGACCACGGGCACGAGGGAGTGGGCCTCGGCGTAGGTCTGGGCCCGGGCCGCGTACCAGCTGGGCACGTCGGACAGGCCCGCGTAGCGGATCTTTCCGGCCCTGGTGAGGTCGTCGAAGGTCCGCATGACCTCCTCGACGGGCGTGATGCGGTCCCAGGTGTGCAGCATGAACAGGTCGATGTAGTCGGTGCGCAGGCGGCGCAGCGATGCCTCGACCGCTCTGATCATGTGTTTGCGGCCGTTGCCCCCCGCGTTCGGATCTCCGGGGTCGACGCTGTTGGTGAACTTGGTGGTGAGCACCACCCTGTCGCGCACCTTGGCCTCCGCGATGAGATTGCCGAGGATGGTCTCGCTCTCACCGGCGGTGTAGAAATCCGCGGTGTCGATGAAGTTTCCGCCCGCTTCGAGGTATCGGCCGAAAATGGGCCGGGCTTCCTCCTCGGTCTTGCCGTACGCGGCGTGGAAACCGCCGGTGCCGAAGTTCATCGTGCCCAGTGCCAGCCGGCTGACGCGCAGCCCGGAACGGCCGAGCAAATAGTATTGATCGAGAGACATAAAGCATTACCCCGTTCGGAAGGACTCGCGGAGGCCGGCCTTTCCCGGCTCCCCCGAACGGCCGAGGCTTGCATACGGTGAACGCCTCCACGAACGCGTGGACCAGGGTGTTGTTGCCGATGACCTGGGGCTCACTCGCTTTCTCAGCCGTGCGGTCCAGTCAGCGTGCCCATCGAAAAATGGACTGTCAAGTCCAATTTTCCCGTGATGGTCGGGCGAGTCCGTTCGCTGACGGTGGCGACATGCCAAGAAGATCTGGGCGGCGACCAGGGTGCGCATCGCGCGGCGGCACTCGTCGCGATTGACCGGAGTGCCCGATGTGCGTGGGCATGGCCTCGGTGAAGGCACTCAGCGCCGGATCGCCACGCTCACCGAACGAGCGGGGCAGCCGACAACCGGACAGCCCAACTTGGGTCGCACCCGGGGTCAGCGCGGTGTGGCGGCGTCGAGCAGCTCCTGCAGGCGCAGGCCCCGGGCCGCGTTCAGCTCGCCCGAGCGGCCCGACCGCACGGCGGCGGCGAATTCGGCGCGCAGGATGGGCCAGCATTCCTCATGGTCGATATCGGAGGTGTCGAAAACCAGTTCCCCGGCCGGGCCGAGCAGCTCGATCCGGGTGCGTGCCCGGGGCAGCAGGACGCTGCCCGAGAGGGACGCCTGGCTGACGGCGCCGTTCTCGTGCTCGCAGGTCAGCTCCACCCAGCGGCGGGGATCACCTGTCCCCCGGATGCCGGTGATGGGACCGATCGCGGCGTCCAGGAGGTCCAGCAGGTGCGGGCCGAGGTCGAGCAGCGCTCCCTGCTCCAACCGCCAGCCGGTGGCGAACTCCCCTCCGAGGAAGGCACCGTGCAGGTAACACGAACGGGCACCGGTTATCTCCAGCTGTGCCGCCCGGCGCAGGAAGTCTCGCGTGGAGGGGTGGTAACGCTTGGTCAGCACCATCTGCGAGACGACACCGGCGTCGGCGACGGCGTCCGCTACCGCACGCGCCGACGCGAGGTCGGGCCCCAGCGGCTTCTCCAGCAGCAGTGCCTTGCCCGCCTTGGCCGCACGCACGGCGAGCTCCGCCTGGACCGCCGGGGGCACGGCGAATGCGACGGCCTCACACCGGTCGAACAGCTCTTCCAGCGTGCCGGCGACAACCGTCCCGTACGGCTCGGCAACCTCCCGGGCCGCGGAGGCACGGCGCGCCCAGACAGCGGCGAGCCGTGTCTCCGGGCCTGCGGCCAGCATCCGGGCGTGCATGGTACGGGCCCACGGGCCGGCGCCGATCAGGCCGACCTCGACGGGCGTGGTGGTACTCACAGACTCTCTCCAGCGGGTAGGAGCGGTGGGCGGGCCGCCGCCAGGCGGGCGTCGGCCTGCTCGGGCGCGTACAGGTGCTCGACCACCATCGCGGTGGCCCCGGCGAGCGCGGCGCGGTTGCCGAGCTGCGAGGTGACGACCTGCAGGTTGCGCGTGGCCCGGGGCAGGGCGCGCTGGTACAGCAGTTCGCGCACCCCGGTGACGAAGTGGGTCTCGGCCAGATCTCCGGCGATCATCAGGACGCCGGGGTTGAGCAGGGTGACGACGGTGACGAGCACCTCCCCGCAGCGCCGACCGGCCTCGCGGGCCAGGCGCACCGCGTCGGGGTGGTCCGCGTCGAGGTAGGCGCGAACGTCCGCGCCGGACGTGGCGGGCACCCCGAGGGCGGCCAGCTGCCCGGCCAGTGCCCGGCCGCTGGCGATGGCGGCCAGGCAGCCGTAGGAGCCGCACATGCAGCGGACGTCAGGCTGGTCGCTGAGGCGGATATGGCCGAGGTCCCCGGCGCCGCCGTCAATGCCGCGGAAGACCCTGCCGTCGATGACAACCCCGGCTCCGATGCCGGTGGAGACCTTGACCAGCACGAACGCGGAACAGTCGGCGAACGAGTCGCGCTGCTCGCCCAGCCCCATCAGGTTGGCGTCGTTGTCGACCAGGACCGGGACGGCGGGGCCGGTGCCGGCGTGCCGGCCGAGAGACCGCTGCATCCGTTCGGGAACCGGGTATCCGTCCCAGCCGGGCATGATCGGCGGTCGCACGACCCTTCCCGACGACCAGTCGACGGGCCCGGGGAGCGACAGGCCCACCCCGCAGACCGCGGCCGGGGCGGTCCCGGACGCGGTCAGCAGGTCGGCGAACCAGAGGCCGAGCCGGTCGAGGACGAGCTCGGGGCCGTCCTCGATCAGCAGGTCCCCGGAGTGCTCGGCGAGGATGCCGCCGGCCAGGTCCAGGACGGCGGCGCGGGCGTACGTGGTGTCCAGGTCTGCGGCGAGGACCACGGCATGCCGGGTCTCGAACTCCAACCGGGTGGAGGGGCGTCCTCCGGTCGGCTGGTTGCCGGGGACCTCGCGCAGCCAGCCGGCGGAGAAGAGCTGGTCCAGCCGCTGGCCGACGGTCGACCGGGAGAGTCCGGTGACGCGCTGGAGCTCGCCCCGGGTGCCCGCCTGCCCGGTGCGGATCAGTTCCAGGAGGTGGCCTGCGGTGTTCCAGGGCGTTGCCATCCGGTGTGTCGCTCCTCGTCTCAGCTTTTGTCCGCGCCGCTGGTGAGGCCCTCGGTAAGGAGCCGTTCAGCGGCGTAGAAAAGAAGTACCACGGGGATCGTGAGGACGACTGATCCGGCCATGAGAATGGTCTTGGGAACCTCAATGCCGTTGGCCAGTTGCTGGAGACCCAGCGAAACAGTCCACTTACCGGGCTCGGCGGCGAGGAAGAGCAGGGCGAAGAGGAACTCGTTCCAAGCGATCATGAAGACGTACAGGCCGGTCGCCATGAGCGAGGGCGCGGCCAGCGGCAGCACGACCCGGCGCAGGGTCTGCAGCCGTGAGCAACCGTCCAGCGCCGCTGCCTCCTCGATGCTTCTGGGGATGGTGATGAAGTAGTTCTTCAGCATGTAGATGGAGACGGGCACGGTCTGTGCGATGTAGACGACGGCGAGCCCGACCAGGCTGCCCTGCAGACCTATCCGCGCGAACATCACGAACAGCGGGATCGCCAGGAGGGTGGCGGGAAAGAGGTAGACGGCGAGGAACACCGCGCTGACCTGACGTCCGCCGAAGAACCTCAACCGGCTGACGGCGTAGGCGCCGGGCACGGACGCCAGCAGGGTCATCGCCACGGTGGCGAGGGCGACGAGCGCGGAGTTGCCGAGCATCCCCAGGAATCCCTGGCCGCCGTCGTCGACCGACTGGAGGACGTTCTGGTACGTGCTGAACGTGAGCTCGGAGAAGCCCACCCACAGCCGGCCCGGGTCGAGCAGCAGCTGGTCGATGGGCTTCACCGACAGCAGCAGCATGTAGTAGAAGGGGAAGAGGGTGATGACCGCGAGAAAGGCGATCACGACCCACTGCAGGACGCCGAAAATCCTCTTCTCGACCTGTGCGCGGCTCATGACGCCTCCTCCTGGACCCTCTTGGCGAAGAACTTGAAGTAGACGCCGAGCAGCACGGCGAGGATGAGCGCGAGGACCAGTGCCTGTGCGGCTGCCGCGCCCACGTCGTAGCGGGCGGTGAGGAAGTCGTAGACCCGCACGGCGACGACGTCGGTGCCGGAGCCGCCGCCGGTGAGGAGATAGACGTCGTCGAACTTGTTGAACGTCATGATGAACCGGAGCACCGACAGCAGCGCGATCACCGGCATCAGCTGGGGCAGCACGATGTGGCGGAAGCGCTGGGTGTGCGTGGCGCCGTCCACCGTGGCGGCCTCCTCCAGCCCGGCGGGGACGGCCTGGAGCCGGGCGAGCAGGAAGAGGAAGGCGAACGGGAAGTAGCGCCAGATCTCGAAGGCGATGACGGTGAGCAGGGCGAGCGGCAGATGCACGTGCCAGCCGAGGAGGGAGATCTCCTGGGAGCGGGTCGACAGGAAGGCGATCGGCTTGTCCCAGCCGAGCAGCTTGCCGCCCCACTCGTTGACGATGCCGAACTGCGGGCTTAGGGCGATCTCCCAGACGAACGTGACGGCCACCACGGGCGCGACGTAGGGCAGCAGCATCGAGCCGCGCAGCAGGGCCCGTCCGCGGAAGGGGCGGCGCAGGGCGAGGGCGGCGACCAGCCCGAGGGCGATCGAGCCGACGGTGCTACCCGCGGTGTAGACCAGGGTGGTCCACAGCGAGGTCCAGAAGCCGGGTGAGGTGAAGACCTCGGTGAAGTTCTCCCAGGTCCAGTTGGACAGGAAGCTCATGCTCTGGATGTCGACCAGCCGCGCGTGCTGGAAGGCGAGCAGCACGGTCCAGGCGATGGGCAGGATGACGACGACCAGGACCACGAGCGCGGTGGGAGACACGAAGGCCAGCCCGGTTCGGTTCTCGCGCTGGGCCAGGGTGGGGGTTCGGCCCTGGCGGGCCTTGCGCCCCGGGCTGGGCGCGGGGGATTGGCGCTGCTCGGCGCCTTGTACGGTGCTCATCGTGGGTTCCTAGGGAGACAGGGCCGGGGGCGGCTCACTGGAGGGACTTCTGCAGAGCCGTGACTTCCTCGGCGGCTTCCCTGGCGGCCTGCTCGGGGGAGCTCTGACCGGCGGTCATGGCGCCGACCGCCTTTGGGATGGGCAGTTCGCCGATCGTCGCGCCGACCAGCGCGCCCTGACCCTCGGTGATGCCCCAGCGCTGCATGTTGCTGACGCCGGCGGCGAGTTCGTCGAGCAGTGTGGCGGAGTAGACGGACTGCAGGGGCTTCTTCGTATCGACGCCGATGTCGCTGGCGCGCCAGGCCTCGCGGTACTTGTCGGGGTCGGTGGCCGTGCCGTTGCGGACCGGGATCTTGCCCTCGGCGGCCATGCCGAACCAACCCTCGTACCCGGTGCTCATCATGTATTCGACGAACTTCTCCGAGGCCCCGGTCTCGGCGGCCCGGGTGATCATCCAGGAGGCGATCTCCCCGAACTGTGCGGGCTTGGCGGCGCCCGGACCCTTCAGGGCCGTGACGATCCCGCTGTTGTCCGAGAGATACTGCGGGTTCTTGGCGCACTGCGCACAGCTGGGCAGGGCATCGGCGCGCAGGCCCGCCAGCTCGTCCAGCAGGAAGGTGGACCAGACGATCATCGAGGAGCGGCCGGCGAAGTAGGTGGCGCGGGTCGAGTCCACGCTCTGGGTGCCGGCGGCCCCGTAGTCGGCTGCGAGTTGATCGTAGGTGGTGAAGGCCTGCCGGCACTGGGGGCTGTCGAGGGCGACCTTGCCGTCGGAACCGACAAGCCGGCAGTCGTTGGCGAGCGCCAGGTCCTCGAAGCTCTGCTGGGTGAAGACGTCACTCGGGTCGGTGGCGAGTGACATGCCGCTGATGCCGCCGCGGTTGAGGGACTTGGCGGCCTGGAGCATGGCGGCGTAGGAGTCGGGGGCGGCGAGTCCCGCATCGGCGAACAGGTCCTTGCGGTAGACGAGGATCTGCATCCAGGCGTCGCTGGGAACGCCGAGATGGATGGTCCCGTCGCTGGTCAGCCCCAGGGCGTTGCCGTTGAAGGTGCCGATGCCGAGGTTGTCGACGACCTTGCCCGTGGCCGCGGTGTCGAGCAGCCCGTTGGTGTACATCTGCCAGGCCGGGGCGAGCGGGACACCACCGATGACGTCGGGGAGGGTCCCGGCGGCGGCCGCGGACATCATCAGCTGCGGCAGCTGGCCTTCGTCGACCCCGACCAGCTTCACCTGGACACCGGTCTCCTTCTCGAAGGCCGTGACGATCTTCTTGGTCGCCTCCATGCGCGGAGTGAGATTCTCCAGACTCCAGACCGTGATCTTGTTGTCCGGGCTGCTCTTCCCCTGCGCGGCGCAGCCGGACATCAGCCCGACCCCCAGCGTGGCGGCCAAGCCGGCCGCCAGCGCCCTCGACCTTCGGGACCACATGCGTATGAACCGTCCTCACTGCCGCCTTGTGTTACGTACGTGTTGCATCAGAACACCACTTTTGCGTAATGGCAAGACCTAAGCCTAGGATGCATTAGACATAAACCAGGCCGATTTGCTTAACAGTCCGCCATAAACAATCTTCCGGAGTCCTCCTGTGGAACGCGTCGTCCAGTTCACCGGCCCCCGCCAGGTGGAGGTCGCCACCGGCGAATCCGCCCCTCTGCCACCCGGTCACCTACGCGTCCGGACCCGGTACTCCGGCATCTCCGCGGGCACCGAACTCACCGCCTACCGGGGGACCAACCCCTACCTGACCCGCACCTGGGACCCCGAGGCGCGGCTCTTCCGTGACGGCGGGCCCGGCATCTCGTACCCGGTGGTGGGCTGGGGATACTCCGAGGTCGGTGAGGTCCGCGAGGTCTCCCCGGAACTCGCGGGCACCCCCGGGATGCCCAAGCCCGGGGAACTGGTGTGGGGCATCTGGGGGCACCGCAGCGAGGGCATCGTCCCCGCCGAGAGAATGATCGGCCACCGGCTTCCCGAAGGGCTGGCCCCGCTCGCCGGCTCCTTCGCCCGGGTCGGGGCCATCGCGTACAACGCCGTACTCGCCGGCGACATCCACCTCGGCGAGGACGTCGCCGTCTTCGGCCAGGGCGTGATCGGCCTGCTCACCACCCGGCTGGCACAACTGAGCGGCGCCCGCGTCACCGCCGTCGACGCACTCGACTCCCGGCTCGCCAGAGCGGTGGAGTACGGCGCCGTCCGTACCCTGAACGCGCGCACCGACGCCGTCGCGGAGCGGATCCGCGAGGCCACCGACGGGCGCGGCGCCGACGTCGCCGTCGAGATCAGCGGCGCCTACCCTGCCCTGCACGAAGCCCTGCGCTCGGTGGCCGTGGGCGGCCGGATCGTCGCCTCGAGCTTCTACCAGGGCGACGGTGTGGGCCTGCGGCTCGGCGACGAGTTCCATCACAACCGCGTGCAGCTCGTCAGCTCCCAGATCGGCGGGGTCCCGCCGCAGCTCGCCGGGCGCTGGAGCGTGGACCGACTCCAGCAGACCTTCCTGCGGCTCGTCGCCGACGGCCTCGTCGACGTGAAATCCCTGGTGAGCCATGTCGTACCAATCGCCGACGCGGCCGAGGCCTACGTCCTTCTGGATGAGCGTCCCGCTGACGCCCTCCAGGTCGTGCTGGAATTCTGAGAGGGCTGACGACCATGTTCAAGACCGCCTGCCAAGAGCAGCTGCTTCCCGGCGAGACCCTCCAGGAGAAGTGGGAGTTCGCACAGAGCGCCGGCTACGACGCCATCGAACTGCGCGCCAAGGGCGACTTCCATTTCCGCGACCGGCTGCCCGAACTGCGCAAAGCCCTCGCCGATGGCGTCGTCATGCCGACGGTGTGCGTGGACATGCTGCACTTCTTCGGCGCCTTCGACGACGACCTGCGCCGCGACGCCGTCGAGCAGATGAAGTCCCAGCTGTCCGTCATCGGCGAGCTCGGCGGACTCGGCGCCCAGACCCCCGCCTCCTACGGCATGTTCTCGCGCCGGCTGCCACCGTTCGAGCCGCCGCGCGGCGAGGAGCAGGATCGCGAGGTGCTGCTGGAAGGACTCACCGAGCTGGGCGAACACGCCCGCTCCGAGGGTGTCGCGCTTTTCCTCGAGCCACTCAACCGCTACGAGGATCACATGGTCAACCGGCTGGAGCAGGCCGCCGACCTGATCCGCGCCGTCGGCCTGGACTCGGTCCGCATCGGCATCGACAGCTACCACATGAACATCGAGGAGGCCGACCCCGGGGCCGCCATCCTCGCCGCCGCGCCCCTGATCGGCCACGCCCAGGTCAGCGACTCCAACCGCTTCCAGCCCGGAGCCGGCCACCTCGACTGGCCCGCCTGGCTGGGCGCGCTGAACGCCATCGGCTACGACGGCTACCTGGCCGTCGAGTGCCGGCTCTCCGGGGACCCGGCCCAGGCCGTGCGCTCGATCCCGTCCCTCCTTCACCGAGCCGCCGGATGATCACGGTCCCCGAAGCGGCCGTGCCAACCCCTGACGCCGGCCGCCGGGCACACCTGCGCCAAGCCGCCACCCATGTCCTCTTCGACAACTGGACCGGGGCGGCGACCGTTCCCTCGCGTGCCCTGTACCCGCACCAGTGGAGCTGGGACTCGGCCTTCATCGCCATCGGGTTGCGCCACATCGCCCCGCGCCGGGCCCAGCGCGAACTGGAGACGCTGCTGGGCGCGCAGTGGGGGGACGGCCGGATCCCGCACATCGCCTTCAACCCGTCCGTACCGCTCGGCGCCTATTTCCCCAGCCCCGACTTCTGGCGCTCCTCCACCGCCGGCCGGAACGCCGGGGCGCCCTCCACCACCCAGACCTCCGGGATCGTCCAGCCGCCTGTCCACGCCCTGGCAGCCTGGCAGGTGCACCTCGCGGATCCCGCCGAGTCGCGCCGCCGCGGCTTCCTGCCACGCGTGTACCCCCGGCTCGCCGCCTGGCACCGTTACCTGTCCACCTCCAGGGACCTGGCCGGCGGCTCACTGGCCGCGGTGGTACACCCCTGGGAGCCGGGGCTGGACAACAGCCCGTGCTGGGACGAGGCCCTGGCCCGGGTGGAACCCGCACCGCGGCGGTCCTTCCGCCGGGCCGACCTCGACCACAGCTCCGCCGCGGACCGGCCCACCGACCTGGACTACGCGCGGTACGTGCGCCTGGCCACGACCTACCGCGACCACGCCTACGACGACGCGCGCACCCCGCACGCCTTCGCCATCGAGGACCCCTCCTTCAACGCGCTGCTCATCGCGTCCGAACACGCGCTCGCCGCGATCGCCCGAACGGTCGGCGCGGACGCGGGGGCGCACCTGCGGCGGGCCGAGGCGACGACCGCCGCCCTGATCGACCGGTTGTGGGACCCGGCCGGAGGCATCTTCCTCGCCCGTGACCTGGTGACCGGCGAACCCATCGCCGGGCACAGCGTGTCCGGGCTCGTCCCCCTGATCATCCCCGGCCTGCCGCAGGACATCGCGTCGGCCCTGGCAGGAACCGCCCACGGCCCCCGTTTCCGCCTGGGACAGGTGCATCTCGTGCCCAGCTACGACCTGACGGCGAAGGAGTTCGACGCCAACCGCTACTGGCGCGGGCCCAGCTGGTTCAACACGGCCTGGCTGATCCACCACGGCCTCGTGCGGCACGGCGAAGCCGGAGCCGCCGGCCGGCTGCGCGCACAGTTCCTGACCGCGGCGTACCACTCGGAGTTCGCCGAGTACCTGGAGCCGTACACGGGAGAGGGACGCGGCATCCGGCGCTTCAGCTGGACCGCCGCTCTGGCACTGGACCTGCTCCACGCATGCGACGAAGAGGACTCCGCCCGATGACCGCCGACCGCCTGCTGGTCAACAGCGGCACCTTCGCCGCCATGACCTCCCACGGGGACATCCACGGCACCCGGGGCACCTCGACGGACGGACTGTTCATCCGCGACGCCCGGCACCTGAGCCGATGGCTGCTAACCGCGGACGGTGCGGCCCCGACCCTCCTGACCTCCTCGGAGGACGGCTGCGTGCTCACCCCGGCCGGCACCCGTGACCATCCCCCCGCCTACACCCTCTTCCGGGAGCAGGCGGTGGCCCCGGGCGCCCTCACCGAGCACATCCGGCTGGTGAGCAACCGAGGCGAACCCACCGTCGTGGAGGTCGAACTCCAGGTCGACGCCGACTTCGCGGACCAGTTCGAGCTCCGCGCCGACCACCGCACGTACGAGAAACCCGGCGCGCACCACACGGCGCACAACACGCCGGACGGGGTCGCCTTCCACTACCGGCGTGGCGAAACCTGGTCCTCGCGCACCGCCGTCACCGCCTCACCCCCGCCGCACCGCACCCGCCCGGCGGACGAGGGCGGCACCGCCCGCGTCCTGGTCTGGCGGTTGGCGCTGCCGGCCCACGGCACGGCCGATCTCGCGCTCACCGCCCGGGCCGTTCCTCACGATGCGCCGGAACCACCCCTGCCCGGTACCCCCGCCACCGTGCGGAACCGGCAGGAGGCCGACACCGGTGGATTCGTTCACGCACGGCCCCGCCCGCGTGACCTCACCTCCTGGGAGGAACTGGCCCGAGCCTGCGAGCAGGGCCTGGCCGACCTGGCGAAGCTGCGCATCCCCTTCGCGGGACCCGACGGTGAGGCGCTGCGGGTGCCCGCGGCCGGAATCCCCTGGTTCCTCAGCCTTTTCGGTCGCGACTCCCTGCTGACCTCGCTCTTCGCCCTGCCGTACCGGCCCGGGCAGGCCGCCGACACTCTGCTCGCCCTGGCCGCCACCCAGGGGACGCGGAACGACCCGGCGCGCCTGGAGCAGCCGGGGAGGATCGTGCACGAGGTACGGTACGGCGAGCTCGCGCACTTCGGGCAGGTCCCCTACGGCCGCTACTACGGAAGCGTTGACGCCACCCCGCTCTTCCTGGTGCTGCTGGAGGCCCACGCCGCGGTCACCGGCGACCCGGCTCTGGCCCGGCGCCTCGAACCGCAGGCACGCGCGGCGGTGGAGTGGATGTTCCGCGACGGCGGCCTCGGCGAGAACGGATACCTTCGCTACACCTCCGACGCGGCACGCGGCGGCCTGGCCAACCAGAACTGGAAGGACTCGCCCGGCGCCGTCTGCTTCTCCGACGGGCGCCAGGCCGAGGGCGCCCTGGCGGTCTCCGAAGTGCAGGGGTACGCCTACGACGCTCTGGTCCGCACGGCGCGGCTCGCCCGCACGGTGTGGGAGGACCCGCGTGAGGCCGACCGCCTGGACGAAGCCGCCGCCGACCTTCGGGCCCGCTTCCGCCGCGACTTCTGGATGCCCGCACACGCCTTCCCCGCGCTCGCCCTGGACGGCCGGGACCGGCAGGTCGACACGCTCGCCTCCGATGCCGGGCACCTGCTGTGGTCCGGCATCCTGGGCCCGGAGGAGGAGCTGGCGGTGGGCCACCGGCTTCTGCGGCCGGACTTCTTCTCCGGCTTCGGCATTCGCACGCTCGCCGCGGGCCAGGCCCCCTACCACCCGCTCTCCTACCACCGGGGCAGCATCTGGCCGCACGACAACGCCGTCATCGTGCTCGGCCTGGCACGCTGCGGGCTCGTCGAGCAGGCCGGCACGGTCGCCCGAGGCCTGATCCGGGCGGCGGCCCTCCACGACTGGCGACTGCCGGAGGTCATGGCCGGATACGGGCGCGACGACCACCCGGCCCCGGTGCCCTATCCGCACTCCTCCTCCCCCCAGGCCTGGGCCGCCGCGACGCCACTCGCCCTCCTCACCGCCCTGAGGGAAACCGCCACCGCTTCCGCGGATCCCTCCGGCGATGTCGAAGACACGCGCCGCCACACCGACGGTCACCGGGAAAACGCCGCCCGCTGAGAGTCGCTGTCACGTCCGCAGACCCGCCTACGTCCCCGATGAACGGTCCCCGGTCCGACGGCGGGCGGGCCGGGTTCACTACAGTCTTCATGTCTCATTGGATCAAGAGCATCAGAGGTGCCATGCCTGTCGACGATCTCCGGCAGCTTCTCCGCGGGCTGCCGGTGTTTCCCGATTCCATGCCCGCCTTCGACACGTCCGCGACGCCCGGCGATCCGGGTGAGCTGTTCGCCGAGTGGCTGGAGGAGGCGATCTCCGCGGGGGTGCCCGCGCCGCACGCGATGACGCTCTCCACCGTGGACGACGGGAACCCCACCGCGCGCGTGCTCATCCTCAAGAACCTGACCGGCCACGACTGGCAGTTCGCCACCGGTTCCGGCAGTCCCAAGGGCCGTCAGCTCGCCGCGCACCCGCACGCGGCGCTGACGTTCTTCTGGCCCGCGGTCGGCCGCCAGGTCCGGATCCGCGGAGCCGTACGGCCCCTGAGCTCGGACGACGGCGCCCGTGACTTCCTGGCCCGACCGCCGGGCTCGCGCGCGGAGGCGCTGATCGGACGGCAGAGCCAGGTGCTGGCCGACCCCGCCGAGCTCGACGCGGCCCTGGCCGAGGCGTACGCGAGGGTCGAGGACGACCCCGATCTCGTCGCCTCGCACTGGACCCTGTACGGCGTGCGCGCCGAGCAGGTCGAGTTCTGGCAGGGGAACGCCGAGCGGCGGCACACCCGGCTGCGCTACTCGCGCACCGGCGACACCTGGTCGAAGGAGATGCTCTGGCCCTGAGAGGTCAGGGCCGGACGAGGAGGTCGCGCAGGCGGCGGCACTCACGGGTGAACCGGCTGGAGCTCTTCCGCCCGGCGACCGCCGTGACCTCGGGAATCTCTCCGCGCGCCCCGGCCCACTGTGCGACCGTCACGCCCAGGGTGACGAGGTCGGTCACGCCGGTGGCCGGTCTCTCCCCCGCCTTCGGCAGCAGGTGCGGCAGCGCCGCGCGGATCACCGCCCAGACCTCCCAGTGCGCGCCCTGCCGCGCGGCCTGCTCCAACCCGGCCGTCGCGTGGGGCAGCTTCGCCCCCGTCCGGGTGGTGAGCAGGGCGAGCTGCCTTCCGAGCGCGACCACGGGCAGGTCGCCCCTGGCCGCCATCCGCAGCAGGAGCCGTACGCCCTCGTCCGGGTGCTGCCGGGCCAGGAAGAAGGCGAGCAGCAGCGCGGTGGCATCGCCCGCCGGACCGTCGGCCGCGGCGAGCATCTCCACGTACGCCGGTTGAACCACGGGCTGCTCCCAGGAGTGGGTCAGGTGCGGCACGTAGTGCGCGGCGACCGCGTCGCGGTGCGAGGGCAGGAAGGCGGGCCACCAGTCCAGGTGACCGCCGTGCTTTCCCCAGCGCTCGTCGGACGCCTCGCCGAGCAGCTCGTCGACGAACACCAGCCCGGTGGGCTCGACCCTCAGCTGCGCGATCATGCTTCCCTGGGAGACGCCGGATTCGCGCTCGCCGAAGGAGTTCGTGCGCAGGTCCTCATGGTTTTTCCAGCGGACACGTGTCGCGGGATCGGCCGGGCCGTCCGCCAGCCAGCGCGCCGCACGACGGCCGGCCTCCGAGGTCAGCCGGGCGGCCCGGGCGACGATCTCGGGGCCCGCGGTCCGCGGCAGCCGGAGCAGCGCCTGCTGGAAGTCGGCGGGCATCGGCTCGGCCCCCGCGGCCTCGACGGCCTCCAGCCGGGTCAGGAACTCGGCCGGGTCGAGATGGCCGGTGTCGTGGGTCGGGGTGGCCAGCAGCGTGGACGGGAGCCTGTCCTCCTTGAGCGCGGCGAGCACCTCGGCGCATCGCCGCAGCAGGAACCGGTGCGGCACGGAGACCCGGCTCGCGTCGGGCAGCCGGTCGGGCGTGGCCTTCCGGGGAGCGGGCCCTCCCCCGCCGACCTCTCTGACCGAACCCCTCGTCATCGCGGCCGGAACCTCCCTGAGAAACCCCCTCGTCGCCGCGGCCGGGACCTCCCTGCCGAACTCTCTGAGGAACCCCCTCGTCACCACGGCCGCGATCTCCCCCGCGATCGAGAGCACGTTCCTGAATTCGCGCGCCTCCTTCACCTCCGATCCGCCGCCGTCGGGTTCGGCTCCCGGGGAGACCAGCTCCGCGGCCATCGCCGTGAACCAGTCGGAGACCGAGTACCACTTGTCCTTCCCGTAGACGGTGGGAGCGTGGCGGGTTCGCCGGCCGAGTGCGACGCGCAACGCCTCGGGGTCCTCGGTCGCGAACCGGGCGAAGCTGGCCAGCCAGCTCTCCACCGACTGCCAGGTGGAGAACCAGGCCGTGTTCTCGAACTCGGCGACCGAGGCCGGCAGGGCGGGAAGCGGCCCCGCCGGCTCCGGTGCGGTGAGCTCCGGCGGGGTGAAGGCCTCCGGCTCCTCCTCCGGTTCGGCCTCTCCCCCGACCGCTCCGGCCAGTTGCCGGCCCAGGTCGGGCGGGAGCGTGGCGAGCGCCGCCCGCAGCGTCTCCGCGCCCGGCGGGGTGAGGTGCCGGGCGTGCTTGACCGCGAGACGGACGGCCCGTTCCTGTACGGCGTGCGCTCCGTGGCCGAGGGCCGTGGCCAGGGCCGGGGCGAGCTCGTCGGCTCTGGTCGGCGCCTGCCGTACGATCTGGTCGAGCCAGGTGAGGCCGGTGCGCACCAGCCCGCCCTCCGCCCGGAACAGCAGGCCCTCCAGGGCCTCGGTCACATCGGCGGGATCGAGGTGGTCCAGGCGGCGCAGGTGCTTGAGCGACAGCTCGGCCACCGGACCGGGCGCGACCGGCAGCAGCCGCAGATAGTCGCGGGCACGGGACTCCACCTCGGCGGGGGAGGGTTCGAGCAGCTCGTGCAGCCGGGCGAAGAACCTCAGGTCCTGGGCGTCTCCTCCGCGCAGGAAGCGGCTGACGCAGCCGTCCAGCAGCATCCCACGCGACACCCTGCCCTCAGAGCTGAGCACCGCCAGAACCCCGAGCCAGGAGGTCGCGCTGAGCGGGGAGCTCCGCTCGTCGAGCAGGGCCCGGCCGACGCCCTGGGCCTCGAAGATCCTCGGCAGCAGGACGTCGAGCAGCGGATCCGCACGCGACCGGGAGGCGCTCGGGGTCACCCCGAGCCAGGCGAGCACGAGCGGGTCGTGCTGCGGCGGGGTCACGCCGGTACGGCGGAGCAGGGTCATGACCAGCGGCGCCCCCGGGGAGTCCCCGTCGCGGATCCGGAGCGCGAGCCTGGCGACCAGGTCGGCCTGCCACTGCGGCTCCCGCGCGGAGATCACCTTGATGAGCGCCTCGGTGTCGCGGGGCGCGTCCCACGGGAAGAGCACGAGGTCACGCCGGTTCAGCCAGGCGGCCACGGCCGCCGCACCGCCGAGCGAGCCCGCGCCCGCCACCCGCATCGGCTCGGCCCAGTCGCCTTGCCCCTCCCAGAGGTTCCGCGCGCGGCGCACCAGCTTGAGGTGGCCGGGGAGTTCGCGGGCGACCTCCCGCCGCCCGGCGTCGTCGAGCACGGCCAGGCGGGTCCCCAGCCCGGCGAGGTCGCGGGCGTCGATGAGAGCGCGGATCTCGTCCCAGAGGGTCACCGGGAGATCTCCTGATCCCGCGAACCCTGCGGAGCCGAAGTGGTCTCCTGAGTCTGCGGGCTCGGCAGAGCCGAAGCGGCCTCCTGAACCTGCGGGCTCCGCGAGACCGAGGCGGTCTCCGGGGACGAGAGCTCCCGCGCGGCGATGCGGGCGGCGAGCACGTGCTTGCAGGGACCGCGCGATCCCCGGTGGTCGTACCACCAGGGGCAGGTGCACGACCCGGCCCGCAGCCCGACCTCGCGGACGCCGCCGTCCGTGGTCACCTCGGCGGAGTCGGGGCCGGTCGGCCGGACGGCTCCCCTGTCCACCAGCGTCCGGGCGGAGGTCAGGCGGGGGTTGAGCGTGGCGACATGGTCACGGTCGTAGGGCAGCTCGCGGTGGAAGTGGGCGGCCTCGGCGAGGTCGTATCCGACCCGGCCGGCCGTACCGAGCTGGGTGAGCGCGGCCCGGACCCGGTCGATGGGCAGACCCGAGCGTTCGGCGAGCAGGCCGAGCTCCAGGGTGGGCTCGAAGTTGAGCAGGACGCCGACCAGGTCGGCGTCGTCGGCCACCTGGTCTCCGGAGAGGTCGTCGAGGACCGCGCCCTCTCCGGAGAACCCGCGCCAGGTCTGCGGGGACAGGGCCAGCGTGTAGCGCATGCCGGGCAGCTCCACCTCCCAGGCGCTGGACCCGGAGCCGTCGGACGGGCCGTACACGCGCAGGACCTTGACGAACCGCAGCAGCGGCATCAACGTCGCCAGCCGCCCGACCCCGGCCAGGTGGACCCCGCCCGGCGCCGACCGCTCCGACAGCCGCAGCTCCTTGCCCGCCGGGATGGCCCACACCTCGGCCGCCGCCCGCTTGGGCAGGCCGCGCAGGAACCGTACGGCCTGCGGCCCCGCCAGCTCGGCGCGCAGGTCGAACCCGGCGGCGATCACCTGGACCTCGGCGAAACCGCGCAGCCACCGGCTGGGCAACGGCACCTTCTTCTCCACCACCGCGCCGTCGAGCGTGGTCACGGTGAGCTCGTCGGGTCCGACGCCGAGGTGCAACGGGTCGCGCCCGCCGACCCTGGCCAGCGCCTCACGCAGCGGGTTGTTCACGTCCACGTTGGTGGTGCCGCGGTCGAACACCTCACCGTCGAGGCCGGGGCCCAGCACGTCCAGCCGGGAGTAGACGCCGCCGCAGGCGGAGAACGACTCGAAGCGGAGCCGGTCGCCGCCGCAGGTCACCACCGGGTCGCGGGTGAAGCCGGGCTGCGGCCGGTGGTAGCGCGCCAGCGCCACGTCGGCGACGGCCAGCAGCCCCGCCGCGGCGGGCGCGGCCTGGGTGAGCAGCCCGCTGAAGAACCGGGGATGGTCGAGAAAGCCGGTGGCCGTCCGGCCCCCGGAGGTCGACAATCCCAGGTGGCCCTCGGAGAGGGCGGAGAGGCCCGCGTATGAGTACGCCTGCACTGCATTCGTCATGTGGCGGACGTTAGAGATCACTACCGACAAAATCGCGCCGATCGCGCTGAGCAGCCGAAATGGCGGGGGCAGATCGGATTCCTCCCGTACCGGCCGCCCTAGCGGTCTGCCCGCCCGGGTACGACACCGCCGTCGCCCGATCGATCGGCCGAACGCATCCCGACGTCGACGCAGCATCAGCCACACCCCGAGCACACGTAGATCGTCACGCCTCAGGGGGGCTCTGCCCCATGTCCCTGAGCGATCACGCTCCCGGAGGAATGCCAGAATGGGATCATGGGCGCGGGGAAGCTACACGGGAGAGAGCCCGAAGAGGACGCGATCGCCGAGCTGCTGGCGGGAGCCCCGGCGGGCACCAGCTCGTCGCTGGTGCTGCGCGGTGATCCGGGCATCGGCAAGACGGCGTTGCTCGACCACGCCGCCGCGGCGGCCGGGGACATGCGGCTGGTCCGCGGTACGGGGGTCGAGTTCGAGGCGGAGCTGCCGTTCTCGGGGCTGCAACTGTTGCTGCGCCCGGCGCTCGGATCCCTCGCCGCGCTGCCCGGCCCGCAGCGCGAGGCTCTGGAGGCGGCGTTCGGGCTCGGGCCCGCAGTCGGCTCCGAGCCGATGCTGGTGGGGCTGGCGGTGCTCTCCCTGCTGGCGGAGCACGCGGACGAGACGGGGCTGCTGTGCCTCGTCGACGACGCACAGTGGCTCGACCGGGCGTCGCGGGACGCGCTCCTGTTCGCCGCCCGGCGCCTGCACGCCGAGGGCGTGGTCATGATCTTCGCCGCCCGGGACGGCGAGGGATCCTTCCCCGCCCCCGGCCTTCCGGAGTTGCGCCTTTCCGGGCTGGCCCCGGAGGCGGCTGCGGCCCTGCTCGACCGGCATCCGCTCGCGCCCGCCGTGCGCTATCGCCTACTCGCCGAGGCCGGCGGCAACCCGCTGGCTCTGCTGGAGCTGCCGGTTGCCCTGGCCGCCGAGGGCGGCAGCGCGTTCTCGCCGGGGGCGCTCCCCCTCACCAACCGCCTGCAACTGGCCTTCCACGGCCAGGTCAGCCGGATGCCGGAGGCCTGCCAGAGCCTGCTCCTGGTGGCGGCGGCCGACGAGACCGGCGAGCTCACCGTGATCCTGCGTGCCGCCGCCGCGCTGGGGGCGGCCGTCGAGGACTTGTCCCCCGCCGAGCGGGCCGGCCTGGTGCTCCGCGGCGACGCCGACGGCACCACGATTCGCTTCCGCCATCCTCTGATCCGCGCCGCCGTCTACCAGCGGGCGCCGCTCGGGCAACGCCTCGCCGTCCACCGCGCGCTCGCCGCCGCCCTCGGCTCGCCCGAGCACGCCGACCGCCGGGCCTGGCATCTGGCGGCCGCCGCCACCGGAGCCGACGAGGAGGCCGCCGCCGCGCTGGAACGCGCCGCCGCCCGCGCCCGCGAACGCAGCGGCCACGAGGCGGCCTCGGCGGCGTACGAACGGGCCGCCCGCCTGAGCATCGAACCCGCCGCCAGGGCTCACCGCGAGGTCCTGGCGGCGGAGGCGGCGTTGGAGGCGGGTGATTTGGAGCGCGCCAGGGCATTCGGGGGCCGCGCGGCCCGGCGGCTGGACGAGGCCCCGGCGGTGAACGCGCGGATCGCCCAGGTGCGGGCGCTCGCGGACTTCTGGCAGGGCTCCTATCCCGCCGCCCACCGGTTGCTGCTCGACGGCGCCGAGTTCATCCGCGACACCGATCCGGGCCAGGCCGCCATGTTGCTGATCCATGCCGTTCACACCTCCTGGTATCTGGGGGAACGGCAGCTCGCGGCAACGCTGGACCGGCTGGCCGCGCTGCCGTTGGACGATGCGGATCCACTCGCGCCGGTGGGGCCCTACCTCGCCCACCTCGACCGGGGCCGTTCCGAGCGGCCGCCGCCGCTGAGCGACACCCTCGCGGCGACGCGGAGGCGGGGCCGGGCCACCGACCAGGCATTGACGATCCTCTGCGGAGCGGCACTCGCGTTGGGCCAGGACGCCGACGCCTACGAGTTGGCGACCGCGCTTGCCGCCGAACACCGCGCCCGGGGCGGCGCCGGGCGGCTGCCGACGGTGCTGTTCTTCATGGTCGAGGGCGAGGTGTTCACCGGACGGCACCTGGACGCACTCGCCACGGCGACCGAGGCCCTGGGACTCGCCCGCGACACCGGCCAGCAGCAGTGGGTCAGCCAGTTCAGCAGCGTGCTCGCCTACCTCGACGCGGCCAAGGGGGAGGAGGCGGCCTGCCGGCGCAACGCCGAGGAGGGGCTGGCGGGGGCCACCGCCGGGGCCATCTCCCCCGGCGCGCCGTGGGCGCACTGGTCGCTCGGGCTGCTGGACCTCGGCCTCGGCCGCGCCGAGGCGGCGCTCGCCCGCTTCGAGCGCCTGACCCGCGAGCCGATGCGCCATCACATCTGCGCCACCCGTTCCACTCCCGACCTGGTGGAGTCGGCCGTACGAGTGGGGGCGCCGGAACGCGCCGCCGAGCCTCTGGCGCGCTTCGAGCGGTGGGCCGGGTCGGTCCGGCAGCCGTGGGCCGACGCGCTCGTGCTGCGCTGCCGTGGGCTGCTCGCCGCCGATGACCAGGCCGAGGCGTTCTACACGGCGGCCCTCGAACTGCACGACCAGGACGGCCGCACGCTGGAGTACGCCAGGACCGCACTGCTCCACGGCGAGTGGCTGCGCAGGGCTCGGCGGAAGGCCGAGGCGCGAGGGTCGTTGAACGATGCCCTGGGAGTCTTCGACCGGCTCGGCATGCGACCGTGGGCCGAACGCGCCCGCGGCGAGCTCACCGCGACCGGCGCCCAGAACCAGGGCGCCAGGCCCGCCGAAGGCGTGGCCGCCGGCCTCACCCCGCAGGAGCTGCAGATCGCCCGGCTCACCGCGCAGGGTCTGTCCAACCGCGACATCGCCGCGCAGCTCTTCCTCAGCCACCGGACGGTCGGCTATCACCTCTACAAGGCCTATCCCAAACTCGGCGTCGCTTCCCGGAGCGAGCTCAAGGATTTCGCCGATCAACTGGGGCTGTGAGATATTTTCTCGATGATCGCCCCGAAACAGGTGCTACCTGGACAAATAATCCCCGTGGACGTCGACGAGGTCCCGCCGATCGAGCTGGGCCCCGGTGTCCACGTACGGACACTCCCGGGCATGCCGGGGATCAGGACGTGGGTGATCGACATCGCCCCGGGCGCCGAATGGCCGGACCTCGACGTCCACGAGACCTACGGCGAGGCGTACTTCGTCGTGAGCGGTGAAGTCATCGAGGGCGACCGCACCCACGGCCCGGGCACCTACGTCGCCTTCGGCACGAAGACCAGCCACCGGCCCCGTACGGAGACCGGTGCGCGCGCCTTCGGCTTCAACTACGACGTCACCGCTTGACGAACTTCAGGAGATCGGCGTTGAGCCGGTCCTTGTCGCTCACGAAGAGTCCGTGGCCCGCCGCCGGATACTGCCATCCTGCTGCGACAGGACAGCGGTGCAGGTTCTTTCACCTCCACACGGACTCACAGCGTCTCGTGGCGCACTCAACGGATGTGGCAGTTGCCGGGCCCGGCGCTGCCGGGACCGGCCCGAACCCGAGGGTTACCCGGCAGACAGCGCCTCTCGCATCGCCTTTGCGGTGGAAGTCGGGTCGTAGCCCTCGGGGACGCCTCCGACCAAGATGATGTCGCCCTCGATGTGCCGCGAGCGCAGCGGTGCGATCTCCTGGTAGGCGGGTGAGTCCCACCAGCCCTGCGCCTCGGCGATCCCGGGGAAGCCGATCATCACGACGTGCCCGGGCCAGGCGCCCTCCTTCACCTCGTGCTGCGTGGCGCGCACGAGGAAACGGCCGCCGTACGGCTCGAAGGTGGCGGGGATGCGCTCCATGTACTCGGCGATCTCCGGGTGCGGAGCGGCCTCCTGCAGGTGAGCTATGACGTAGGCGGTCATGATTCCTCCTCTGTTTCGTGGACGACCGGGGCGGACCGGCCCAGCGGTCCGCCCCGAGGTGTTCAGACGCCGGCCGGCACCTTGTCGAGGAAGCCGAGCACTCGGCTGATCCGCCCGTCGTCACCGATCACCGCGATGTCGAAGCCGATGGCGACCGGCTCGGCGCCCTCGGGTCCCAGGTGCCAGGTGAACCGCGCGATGTCGTGGTGGGCGTCCACGGCGCCGCCGAGGCTGAAGACCAGCCCGCCGAACTGCCCCTGGATCGCCGCGATGGTGGCGTCGAGCCCGTCCCTGCCCTGAACGGAGACCAGTGGGTCGGTGTACACCGCGTCCTCGGCATAGACCTCCGCCAGAACGGCCTGCCGCGCGGCGGCGTCGGTCTCGTTCCACGCGGCGAGGTAGCGCTGGATCAGCTCGTTCGTGTCGCTCATGTCTTTCTCCTCAGTGGTCGTGCTCTCTTGTGACCACCAACTTAGGAAGAGGGGAACGACGGGGAATCTGACACGCTTAAGTACTTTCGCCCCCATGAGGCCCGCACCTGCTCAAACCATGTACTGGTCGCGGCGGCGGTAGAGGCCGGCCCGCTCCTGCTTGCGGAACTCGGGGAGCGTAATGGGAGCCGGGTCGGCCTTCCGGTGTTTCAGGATTCAGAACGGGAATTCGTCGGAGAACTCTCCGCCGGGCGGTCGGACTCGGACTCGGACTCGGACTCGGACTCGGACTCGGACTCGGACTCGGACTCGGACTCGGACTCGGACTCGTCCAGGATCCTCAGCGCGTTCTCGTATTTGCGCCTGAGCGAGGCGGCCTTCTCCGGACCGAGCACGGCCAGCCGTTCTTCGGCGGTGTTGTGGCCGATGTCGGCGCGCTTGACGAGTCGGCCCAGGGGGTGCGCCGCGGCCCGCCGGACGAAGTCGTCGTAGGTCTCGCCCTCGTTGCGGGTGACGGCCATGATCGCTTCCACCGTGTACGGCTCGACCCCGGCCTCCAGCAGGTCCTCGGGCGTCAGGGCGGTGTCCTCGACGACGTCGTGGAGCATCCCGGCGATCTGCGCCTGCAGGCCGTGGGGCTCGAGCGCCCTGGAGACCGCCGCCGGATGGTGGATGTAGGCCAGCCCGGCCTTGTCCGTCTGCCCCTCGTGAGCGCGATCCGCCAGTCGATGGGCGTCGTCAAGGGTGAAGGTCATCGTCAGCTCCTCGGGCCGATACTGTGACCTTACTCGTGGTATCGCCGTCCTCGGCGGGCGGCCCACTCACGCGGCGGATATCCCATGGACCCGATCCCGGCCGGCGCGTGGATTGTCATCCGCCCTCCACCATCACGGGGCAATTCGAAGAGCATCCATTGATCTCTCGGGACGGTGGAACGGGCCAATCGGTATCGAAGGCACAAACGGCGGCGACGCCACGCTCCTCACAATGTGCGACGGCCGGAATCACGTGCACCGCCAAGCGACTCTTCCCTTACCGGAGAGCGTCGGAGGTGAGTCCCGAGGCGATCGGCTCCGCACCTTCACGGGAACCTTCGAAGCCACCTGACCGATCCCGGTCAAACCCACGGGCAAACAGGATGCATTCTGGACCACGAGTAAACCATTTGTCCCCTGAATCACCGGAATGCGTTCCGTTGCGAGCCTCAACGCATGGAAATTACCTTCCGAGCCTCCGCGACGGCCGGAACGGCCGTTCTCGCTCCGCCGGGACCACACCCGCCTCTCCCCGCCCATCACGGACCCTACGGTTTCCACCAGCGGAAACGGGTCGGATGACATCGGCCGAAGATCCGGGGCCACCCGCTCGGTCCCGTCACGCGACACGCCCGGGGGAACCGGCAGAGGAGCGATGGGCACCGGTGGCCCAAAGTGGCAGAAGTCGATTTTTTTCGTGGCCACGACCACGGAACCCGGCCAGAGGTCACGAAAGTTCAAAGCACCCCCTTGAGGTCATCCGGAAAGACCATCACTGACGTGCCCCGGACGCAGTCATGCGAACTGTCAAGACACCTCCAAGCGAGCCACTGTTTTTAGCCCGTCAAGAGCGGGAAGCATTTATACAATGACGTCAAGGCACCGGAGTTCAACCTTGAGTAATTAACCCGGGAGCCTGGATCATCAACAGACAGGGTTTCTCATGCGCGGCGACGAAAGGAAGGACTAGAGTTTTACACGCGGGGAAGAGACGCGAGAGCCATCGTCGGCCGGTTCACAGCCGCACACTCTGACGCCAAGATTAAGGAGTGACACAATGGCACGTCAGCAAGTTGTCACGTTCACCGATGACATCACAGGGAAGCAGGCGGACGAGACCGTCTCGTTCGGCCTGGACGGAACCACTTACGAGATCGACCTGAGCACGAAAAACGCCACGAAGCTTCGAGACGCCCTCCAGCCCTTCCGGTCGGCGGCGCGAAAGGCAGGCACTCCCCTGACCCGCAAGGGCCGGGCGAAGAGCTCCACCGGCAACCGGGAACGGAGCGCCGAGATCCGGGCGTGGGCCAAGGCACACGGGATCGAGGTGAGCGAGCGCGGGCGCATCGGAGGGAAGGTCGCGGAGGCTTTCGCCGCCGGCGACCCCAGCATGGCCAAGGGCTCGGGCAAAAAAGCACCGGAGGCCGCGTTCAGCAAGTAGGAAACGCAGGAACGGAGCTCCCGGACCTTGCAGGGGTGCCGGCGTCGTAGCCGACCGGGAGTGCTGGAGAGGGGCCCCCTCCGGTGGGCGTGTCGACCATGGTTTCGTATGTCGGATACGTAAACCATCCGATGCGCCCCCACCGCCCCGAAACCACAATCAACCAGGTGGTCACCCTGTTGCCTGCCCATCTGAGCCGCGTCGTCCTCCACCGGTGGACGAGCGTGGACCCGCGTGAGATCGGATCGGCCGAGTATCACGATCCGTTCGGCGGCACCACCAGGACCTGGGAATACACCCGCTGGACCAGCGAGGAGAGGGCCATCGGGTTTCCCGCCACCGAGCTGGTGCCGTCCTGGGCGGCGAGCACCCCTCCGGGGACCTGGCTGGAGGTCGGGCTTCAGGCCCGCACCACCTCCGGCGCCCTCACCAAGTGGTACGTGATGGGCCGCTGGGCCGAGGACGACACCGACGTCCACCGGACGTCCCTGCCCGGTCAGGGCGACTCCGACGGCGACGTCGCGGTGGACACCTACGTGGCCACCGGAGCCGTCACCGCCTACCGGCTCAGGTTCACGCTGTACGGCTCGGGCGCGAAGGTGCACCGGGCCGGGGTGATGGCCTCGGCGGTTCCCTCCCGGGCCACGGTGCCGGTGAGCCCGTCCGGGGAGAACGGGGGCGTCGAGCTGGACGTGCCGCGCCGGTCGCAGCGGGTCCACGCGGGCCACTTCCCCCAGTGGGACGGCGGCGGGGACAGCTGGTGCAGTCCCGCCTCGATGACCATGGTCCTCGACTACTGGAAGCGCGGGCCGCGGCCGGCCGACCTGTCGTGGGTCACGCCCGGTGACCCGTGCCCGGCCGTGGACCACGCCGCCAGGGACATGTACGACCACAGCTATCAGGGCACCGGCAACTGGCCGTTCGGCGTCGCCTACGCCGGCCGGTACGGCATGGAGGGCTTCGTCACCCGGCTGCGCTCGCTCACCGAACTGGAGCGCCTCGTCCACGCCGGGATCCCGGTGCTCACCTCACAGTCGTTCCGGGAGCACGAGCTGCCCGGTTCGGGATACTCCACCGGCGGCCACATCATGGTCGTCGTCGGTTTCACCGCGAGCGGTGACGTCATCGCCAACGATCCCGCGGCGCCGGACGACCGCTCGGTGCGCCGGGTCTATCCGCGGGCCGCGTTCGAGAACGTCTGGCTCCGCGGTTCCGGCAGCGGGGGAATCGTGCACGTCGTCCACCCGCCCGGCATTTCCCTGCCCCCTTCCGACGGCAATTGGTGATCATGCTCAACGACTCTCCCATCCGTCCCGTCGATGTGGCCAGGGTGGACGACCGTCCGCTCTGGGTCGAGATCCTCGGGGAGGAGGTCTGGTGGGACGAGCCCCGTCCGCATGAGGGCGGGCGCAGATGCGTGGTCCGGTGCGGGCCGGACGGTGTGCCGCGCGACGCGATCCCCGCGGGCTGGAACTCCCGCAACCGTCTCATCGAGTACGGCGGGCGCTCCTGGCGGCCGCTGCCGGACGGCCGGATCGTGTTCACCAACTGGTCCGACCAGCGCGTCTACCTGTACGGCGAGCGCCCCGGCCCGGCCTCCGGCGGCGGACCGGGCCGAGCCGAGCGGGCCGAGCAGGCCGAGCGGGTCGCCCCCGGCCCCGGGCCGACCGCTCTCACCACGGATCCAGACGGCCCCGAGCCGATCGCCCTCACCGGCGACGACGGGGCCCGCTACGGCGACCTGTACCTCCCGCCCGGCCGCGACGAGGTCTGGGCCGTCCGCGAGATCCACCCCGCCCAGGCCGGCCCCGGCTCCCGCGTCACCCCCCGCCGCGACCTGGTGGCGGTGCCGCTGGACGGCGGGCCGGTCCGGGTCATCGTCACCGCCCAGCACTTCCTGACCAACCCGCGGATCTCCCCCGGCGGGACCCACGTCGCCTGGATCGGCTGGGACCACCCGGCCATGCCCTGGGACGGCACCGAGCTGTGCGTCGCCCCCCTGGACGCGAACGGCTCCGCCGGGCCGTACCGGGTCGTCGCCGGCGGCCCGGACGAGTCGGTGATCCAGGCCGAGTGGCGCGACGACGGCGCCCTCTACGCGCTCACCGACCCGGACGGCTGGTGGAACCTGCACCTGATCCCCCTCGACGGCTCCCCCGCCCGCGACCTGGCCCCGCGCCGGGAAGACTGCGGCGACGCCCTCTGGCGGCTCGGCAGCACCTGGTTCGCGCTCGCGGGCGAGCGGATCGTCATCGTGCACGGCACCCCGGCCCACCGCCGTCTCGGCGTGCTCGACCCGGCGGGCGGCGAGATCGTCGACGTCGACACCCCGGCCACCTACTGGAACCCCACGCTCTCGGCCTCCGGCGACCTGGTGGCGGGCGTGGCGGCCTCGCCGTACACACCGTTCGAGGTCGTGTCGGTGGACCTGCGGACCGGCGCGCACGCCGTACTGTCGGCGAAGAAGGACCTGCCCCCTCGCGACGCGCTGCCCGCGCCCGAGGCGGTGACCTTCGACGGTGTGCACGCCCATCTCCACCCGCCGCGCGGCGCCACCGGACCGGCCCCCTACGTGATCTTCGTGCACGGCGGGCCGACCAGCGCCTCCCCGATGGTCCTCGACCTGGAGATCGCCTACTTCACCAGCCGGGGCATCGGCGTGGCCGACGTGAACTACGGCGGCTCCACCGGGTACGGCCGGGCCTACCGGGAGCGGCTGCGGCACCGATGGGGGGTGGTGGACGTGCGCGACTGCGAGACGGTGGCGCGCGGGCTGATCGCCGCCGGGCGGGCGCATCCCTCCATGGTCGCGATCAGAGGCGGCAGCGCGGGCGGCTGGACGTCGCTGGCCGCGCTGGTGCACAGCGAGGTGTTCCGCGGCGCGGTGGCCCACTACGCGATCACCGACCCGGAGAGCTGGGCGGCGGAGACCCACGACTTCGAGTCGCGCTATCTCGACGGCCTGATCGGCCCGCTCCCGGAGACCCGGCAGCGCTACCTGGATCGTTCTCCCACCCTGCACGCCGATCGCGCGTCCGGCCCCGCCCTGCTCATGCACGGTCTGGAGGACGTGATCGTCGATCCGGTCCAGGCGGAGCGGTTCGCCGCCGCGCTGGAGCGCGGGGGCACGCCGTGGGCGTATCTGACCTTTCCCGGGGAGCAGCACGGCTGGCGGCGGGAGGAGACCATTGTGGCCGCGCTCGAAGCCGAACTGGCCTTCTACGGTCTGATCTTCGGTCTCCCGACGCCCGAGGTGCCGCCTCTGACCCTGCGCGGCCTGTGAACCGTTCACGTCCTCATCGAGGGTCGTCACCCCCGCCGAGCCGTCCGGCCTTCTCCGGCGGGCGCGGGGGAAGGCCTCGGGCGCAGGTGAGGGTACGCTGCATGACTCTGCGTCCCAGGACCTATTTCTTACCTGGCCGTATAAGCATTGAAACACCCTCAATGTAGACTCAAAGTAATCGGCCGAGCACCGTGAGCAAGTGTCGGAGGGCTGAGTGAGAGTCCGCCACGCCCCCGGCTCACCCCCGGCACGCACCCTGACCCGTCGTTTCCAGGAGGGCTTTCTTCAATGAGCGAGGTCGCACGGATCTGCTCGGACCTGATCAGGTTCGACACCACCAATCCGGGCCCCGGCGAGCGTCCGGCGGCCGAATACGTCGCCGAACTGCTGGCGGAGACCGGCGTCGAACCGGTCGTGTTCGAGTCGGACAGGCACCGCACCAACGTGGTCGCCAGGATCCCGGGTGACTCGGACGAGGCCCTGCTGATGCACGGCCATCTCGACGTGGTCCCGGCCGTGGCCGCCGACTGGCGGATCCACCCGTTCTCCGGGGAGATCGAGGACGGCTGCGTCTGGGGCCGGGGCGCGGTGGACATGAAGGGCACCCTCTCCATGACGCTCGCCCTGGTCCGCGACTGGGCCCGGCGCGGGGTGCGGCCGAAACGGGACCTCGTGCTGGCGTTCCTCGCCGACGAGGAGGCCACCGGCGAGTACGGCGCGAAGCTCGCGGTGCAGCGGCACCGCGAGCTGTTCGACGGCTGCACCGAGGCCATCAGCGAGTCCGGCGGCTACAGCGTCGAGGCGACACCGGACGCGCGGATCTACCCGGTCTCGGTGGGCGAGCGCGGCACCGCCTGGATGAGGCTCACCGCCCACGGCATCGCCGGGCACGGCTCCCGCCCGCCGGCGGACAACGCCGTGGCCGAGATCTGCCACGCCCTGTCCAGGGTCGCCTCCTACCAGTGGCCGATACGGCTGACGCCCGGGGTGGCGGCCCTGGTCGAAAGCCTGTCGGACATCCTCGGCGAGAGCATCGACGCCGACCGCCTGGAGAAGGAGGCCGAACGGCTGGGCCGGATCGGCAGATTGTTCGAGGCGCAGATCCGCAACTCGGCGAATCCGACGATGCTGGAGGCCGGCTACAAGGTCAACGTGGTCCCCGGCACGGCCACCGCGTACGTCGACGGGCGGTTCCTGCCCGGATACCGCGACGAGTTCCTGGAGACGATCGACCGCCTGCTCGGCCCGAAGATCACCCGGGAGTTCGTCAGCTTCGGCGACGCCCCGTCCGCGCCGCTGGACTCGCCGTTCTTCGAGCAGCTCTGCGCCGCCCTCGTCGCCGAGGACCCGGCCGCGCGACCGGTGCCGTACGTGATGTCCGGCGGCACGGACGCGAAGTCCTTCGACACGCTCGGCATCAAGGGCTACGGCTTCGCCCCGCTGATGCTCAGCCCGGACCTCGACTACTACGGCATGTTCCACGGTGTGGACGAGCGTGTCCCCGTCGAGGGCCTGGAGTTCGGCGTGCGCGTCCTGGACCGTCTCCTCGTCTCCTGACCTCTCGCCCTCCGGCTCCGCTCCTCTCATCCCCGCCCACCGTTTCCCATCCCTTCTCGTCTCCCGGCCTTCGCCTTCCGGCTCCACTCCTCTCGTCTCCGCCCGCCCTTTCCCGTCCCTTCTCGCCTTCCGGCTCCAGCCCTCTCCACTCCTTTCCCCGCCCCTTTTTTGCCCCTTGCCCGCTCTCCTCCCGCTTTCTCGCGCCCTCCCGGCCTCTTCTCGACCGATTCACAGCGGACTCTGAGCAAACTCACAGCCGGGCCGCACCAGGAGAATAAAGCGGTTTTCATCGGGGCATTCCGCACGCCGGAGAACGCCATGGGGGAAGCCAAACGCCCTGGTCAGGAGGCCGCTGTCACGATCGGCCCGCCCCGGACCCCAGGGAGAAACGGCCGGACGCCGCCTCCCTGAAACTTGGGCATCATGACTCACGTGCCGATCCTGATGTACCACTCGGCGTCCGGCCGGTCCGGTCATGAGACGCGATCACCGGCGGCGCGCCCGCAGGTCCTCGCCGGGCCGCCGTCGATCCGTCCGAAGAGGCGGATGCCGGCCGAGGGCCACGCCAGGGCCGCCCTTCACCCGGTACGGCCTGCGCCGGGTGCGCGGGGGTGAGTGAGAGGGACGCGGAGCGGCCGGTCTGGCCGGCGGGCGAAGGTCTCGCCGCCGACGCCCGGCGAGATCGGCGGGAGCCCGAGGCGAGTGCGGCCTCCGACCTGGTGAAAGTCGCCGGCAAGGCCGATGCAACCGCTCCGTTCGATGCTGACGGAGCGATGACCGACCCCACGATGGCCCAAGGCGCGAGAACCGGCCTCATGGATCGCCTGCGCGCGGACCTCCGCAACCCGTTGTTCCTCCAGGGCTACGCACTGATGATCAACACGGCGATCACCGCCGTGCTCGGCCTGGGCTACTGGGTCCTGGCCACGCATCTCTACTCCGCCTCCGCCTTCGGCGAGGGGCAGACCATGATCAGCGTTCTGCGCCTGTTCGCCTCGCTCACCGGGCTGGCGTTCGTCGGCGCCCTGGCCAGGTTCATTCCGGTGGCGGGCCGGCGCACCGCCGAGTTCGTCGTGCGCGGCTACGTGATCGCCGGAGTCGCCGGTCTGGTGGCCGCGCTCGGATTCCTGCTGACCCTCCCTCTCTGGGGACCGGTCTACGGCCACCTCGGCGGGTTCGGCCCGGGGCTGTTCTTCCTGGTCTCCGTCCTGGTCTGGACGGTCTTCACCCTCCAGGACGTGACGCTCGCCGGGCTGCGCAGGGCCATCTGGGTGCCGGTGAACAGCCTGGCCTTCGGCCTGGTCAAGATGGCCATGCTCGTCGGCCTGGCGCGCGCGCTGCCCGACGGCGGTCTCTTCGGGGGGATCTTCATCTCCTGGATCGTGCCGACCGCCCTGGCGCTGATCCCGATCAACTGGTTCATCTTCACGATCGTCATCCCCAGGCACGTCAGGGAGACGAGGGAGTCCGCCGCGAACCCGCCGCCGCTCCGCGAGGTCGGCCGGTTCCTGGCCGGAGACTTTCCCGGCACGCTCTCCGTCCTGCTGATCGTCTACCTGGTCCCGGTCATGGTCGCCGCCTGGCTCAACGACGCGGCGATGTTCGGCTACTTCTCGATAGCCCACACCCTGGGCTGCATGATCGAGCTTCTGGCGGCGAACATGGCGGTCTCGCTGACCGTGGAGGGTTCCTTCAACGCCGCCCGGCTGGCGCAGAGCGTGCGCAACGCGCTCCGCCGCACCTTCCTGATCGTCGGTCCGATCATCGCGATGGTCGTCGTCGCCGCCCCGCTGATCCTGAACGTCTTCAGCCCGGAGCTCTCCAGGGAGGGCACGCCGCTGCTCCGCCTGATGGCGCTGGCCGTACTGCCCGGCACACTGATCGAGATCTACCTCAGCATGCTGCGGGCGCAGAGCAGGGCCCGGAGCCTGGCGGCCGTCCAGATCGGGATGGCGGTGCTGGTGCTCGTCTCCGTCGCCGCGATCTTCCCCTCCACGGGCATCGTCGGGGTGGGGTACGGGATGCTGGCCAGTCAGCTTCTGATCGCGCTCATCATCCTCCCCGGTCTGCGCAGAGCGATCAAAGTCGGCAAGGCCTCGCCGACCGTCGTCGCGTAGGACACGATGCGACCCTGCGATCCACCGCCGCACGAGCTTGCCGCCGTATCGGGGGCCGTGATAGACGGTCACCGGTGACTCCAGAGGACGTCGTGGCGAGACGTACCGGTCGCCGCTGCCTGGCGCTGCCCTCCAACCGCCTGGGCCTGTATCTGGCACTGCGGCACTGGTGCCGTCCCGGCCAGCGACTCCTGATGTCACCGCTGTCGGCCGACGAGATCCTGTTCCTGGTGCTGGCCGCCGGGCTGCGCCCGGTCATCGCCCCGCTGTCGCCCCGCGACGGCAACATCGACGCGGGCGCCGTCGACCTCGACCGGATCGACGCCGTGCTGACCACCAACCTGTACGGCCTGCCCGACCGGGTGGCCGCCTTCACCGGCAAGATCCTGATCGAGGACGTCGCACACGCGATCGAGACCACCGTGGGCGGCCGGCCGCTGGGCGCCTTCGGGGTGGCCGGGGTCTTCAGCCTGTCCAAGCACGTCGGCGCCGGATCCGGCGGGGTCCTCGCGGTCGAGCACGAGGCCGACCTGCGGGTCCTGCGGCGCGAACGCGACCGGCTGCTCCGGCCGGGCGCCCTCCACCGGGAGATCTTCACCATCCTGACCTCGGCCGTCCGGCACACCGCGCTACGCCTGAACCTGGTGCGGCCCGCGCTGCGCGCGATGCGTGCGCTGGGCATGGAGGAACCTCGCGACGGTCACCGCATCCCGCCGCGCCTCGGAGACCTGGTCGCCGCGCTGCGCACGGCCCCCGGACTCCCGGCCTTCGACTCCTGGGTCCGGGCGGACCTGCACGACTACCGGACCCGGCTCGGCCCCCTGTCACAGTGGTACCAGGTGCAGCGGCTGTGCGCCCTGCCCCACCGGCGCGCCGAGCGCGTCGCGGGGGTCCGGATGCTGTCCAGGCTGCCCACGGTGGCCCCGGCCGTCCACGACCACCTTCACCAGCCTCTCTTCCGGGTGCCGCTGCTGGTCGCCGACCGGAACGCGGCGATCGCCGCGCTGGAGCGCCGTGGGGTGGCGACCGGATATCTCTACGACCCGCCCTACGACGGCTACCTGCCCGGCTTCACCGATCCCTCGCCTCACCCCGAGATCGCCCTCTGGTGGGGCCGGCACGTACTGCCCGTCGACCCGCTCCACGCCCACCGCGCCATGCCGGTCCTCGAGAGGCTCGCTCCGGCGTCTCCGCTCCTTCCCACGGCCTCCTCCGGCCTCTCCTAGGGATGCGGACGCCGAAACGACGAAGGGTGTCGACGATCGACGCATGGCGAATGATCGCCGACACCCTTCTCACCGGCCCCTAGCCGTAGACGCCGAACTCGTAGAGCGAGTAGCCGTACGCCGTACCGCGCTGGGTGAGGTTCAGCCGGACGTACCTGGCCGACACGTTGAGCTCGATGGCGTCGAACCCGCCGTCACCGGTCGTGGTCGAGTAAGCGGTGCTCCAGTCCGAGCCGTTGGCCGAGGTCTGGAGCTGGTACGCCTTGCCGTACGCGGCCTCCCAGCCGAGCTGGACGCGCTTGATCGCGGTGGACGCGCCGAGGTCCACCTGGATCCACTGCGGGTCGGCCCACTCGCTGGCCCACCGAGAGGTGAAGCTGCCGTCGGTGGCCCGGCCCGGGGTGAACGGGCCGCCGTCGCCGGTCGGCTGATAGGTGGAGGCGGTGGTCGGCTTGCTGAGCGCCACGTTGGTTCCGGTGACCACCGGGGGGACCACGCGGAACGACCTCTGCTCGATGCCGACGTTGCCCTGCCCGTCGAAGGCGTACACGTAGACCTTCCACACGCCCATCTGCTCCGGCGCGGTCACCGTGAACCTGCCGGGGCCGGTCTGGACGAACCGGACGTTGTCGAGGCCGCGGTTGCCGTTGATGTGCTTGTTGCTGAACATGAGGTTGTAGCGGATCAGGTCGCTGTTCGGGTCGGTCGCGGCGACCTCGACGGTGAAGGTCTTTCCGGCCTGGACGGCGGTCTGCGAACCGACCGTCATCGAGGTGATCTCCGGGGGTGTGTTCGCCGAGGCCTGCCCGGTGTAGGCCGCCCTGAGCGAGTGGTAGCCGTGCCGCCGCCAGCCGCCGGTGGTGGTGTTGAGCCACACCCCGCCGAAGTCGTTCTCCAGGCCGTAGTGGAACTCGGTCGCGCCGAGCGCGACGCCCGGATGACTCTTGATCGCGTTCCAGCTGGCGGTGTACTGCTGCCGCTTCTGCAGGTCGGTCGGCTCGTTCGGGACGCCGTTGACGTCGCCCGGAACCTCCCACTCACCGTCGGGTCCGGCCTCGGTGACGATGTACGGCTTGGTGTACCCGCCGTTGATCCAGTCCTGCTTGACGGTGCCGATGGCGCCGTAGGAGTTGACCGCGAGCAGGTCCAGCGCCGGGGAATAGGCCTTGTAGTAGGTCCAGGCCTGGGTGTAGGCGTCGGTGGAGGTGACCGGGTGGCCCGGGTCGGCGGCGTGGATCGCCTGCGCCACCTCGTTGACGAACTTCGCGTACGCCACCCGCCGCTGCTCGACCACGTCGGCCGGCAGGCCGTGGTCCTGCATGGTGAGGATGACCTCGTTGCCGACGTCCCACATGAGCACGCCCTGGCGGCCCTTGAGGCTGTTGACCCGGGCGACGATCTCGTTCTTCACGCTGGTCTTGTACGCGGTGTCGTTGACGTAGTCGGCGCCCTGGTTGAGCCAGTGCCCGACGATGACCTTGATGCCCTGCTGGGCCGCCCTGTCGAGCAGCGCCGGGGTGTTGGCGTCGTCGACGCCCCAGAGACGGATCGTGTTGACGCCCATGGCCGCCAGGTCACGCATGTAGCCGTCGGCCGCGGCCTGCGGCGGGCCGTAGGTCATGCCCTTGATCTCGTAGGGTGAGCCGTTCACCTGGAGCTGCCAGCTGCCCTGCGAACCGGTGACCCTGACCGTGCTCGGCCCGGCCGGGGTGGCGGGGTCGGTCATGGCGGCGGGGACGGTGCCGGCCTGCCTGGAGACCGAGACCTGATCCACGCTCAGCACGCCGCCGGAGGTGGTGGCGGCGGTCGGCGTCGTGACGCCCGCGAGGGCGTTCGGCAGCGAGCCGCCGATGGCCAGGTCGAAGCGGAGGTAGAAGCCGTGGTGGAGGGCGGCGTTCCAGGCGGCGACACCGACCTGGCTCTCGCGCACGACCCAGGTCTGCCTGCCGTCGAGATAGAAGCGGACCTCCTCGTCGGTCTTGGTGCGATCGATGACCTGGCTGTATTCGTGGTAGCCGCTCTGGCAGCCCTCGCAGGTGGCGAAGCCGCCGGTGCGGCCGTTGTACTCGTTGCACACCCCGTCGGGGGCGGTGCCGCAGTGCAGGGCGTTGGCCAGCTGGTCGCGGCCGTTGACGTCGGTCATGATGTCGGTCTCGCCGACGGACGGCCAGTTGTTGTAGTTGCCCCGGTAGGCGGCGCCGGTCGCCCGGAAACCCGGCCAGTAGCCCAGGGCGCCTGCCACGTCGGGCTGCTTGAGCCGGGCGCTGAACCTGAGCATCTCGCCCGGTTGCGGCGTGAAGTCGGTGCGCTGGGTCTCGATCCGGCCGGAGGTCCAGTTGCCCGCGCCGTCCTTGATCGCCTTGATGTTCAGGTTGCCGCCGCCGTCCAGGAAGACGTTGGCCGTCGAGGCGCTCATGGTCTCGACCTCGCCGGTGCCCCAGTTCGCGGCGCCGCCGGGATACTGCTTGCCGGTGCGCAGGATCCAGTTCGCGGCCGAGGGGGAGGTGCCGGCCGACCCGGTGAAGTCGTCCTTCCACACCTCGGTCCAGGTGCCGGGCTGCTCGGGCCCGCCGCCGCCGGTGCCCGGCTGACCGTAGATCTGGAACTCCCACAGCGAGTAGCCGTAGCCGGTGCCGCGGACGGTGCCGGACATCCGCACGTACCGGCCGGAGCCGGTCACGTCCAGCGTCTGGGTGCCGCCGGTGCCGGTGGTGGTCGAGTAGATGTCGGTCCAGGACGAGCCGTCGCCGGAGACCTGGAGCTTGAACGCCTTGCCGTAGGCGGCCTCCCAGGTCAGCACGGCCCTGCTGATCGTCGCGGTGGCGCCCAGGTCGACCTGGAGCCACTGCGGATCGCTGAACGAGCTGGCCCACCGGGTGCCCGTCAGGTTTCCGTCGACCGCCGCCGCCGCGCTGTAGGCGGCGCCCTCGGACGACGAGGCCGTCGCCGTCTTGCCCTGCGACAGCAGACCGTCGGCGGCCGCCGCCGGACTGATGAACGCCAGACCGGAAATGACCAGGCTCGCCAGAGCGGCGATGACCAGGCCTAACCGGAACCGGCCCGAACTACGAGCTGGATGCACGATCTCTCCTCGAAAAAGGGGGTGCCTGCCGTACCGGGACGGCAAGGTGGAGGAGAGCGCTCTCCGTAATCGAGGGTGCTCCTGGAGATCGAGCAGTGTCAAGGCTCTTCCCCTCACGGGTTCGAAACACGTCGCTCACGCACCGCAGGATCTCGGCTCGGCGGATGCGCCTCTGAGGCATCTTTCCGCAGGACCGGGGCCTACAGCGGGGGTCGGAGACCTGCGGACGTCCCGTGTCAGGGGCATGAACAACAGGTTTCGGTTCGAGTCAGACTCCGTCTTGACAGTCGTGAGGGCGAGGAACAAGCTGAAAGGAGAGCGCTCTCCCATCTTCCGTTTCCCCAACGGTCACCCCCCACCGAAGGAGAGGGCATGCACTCAGCCCGAAGTCCAGTGCGACTACGCCTGGGCCTGATCGCCGCCACACTCACCGCGCTCGTCGCGGCCGGCCTGGCGATCATCACCCCCGCCGTCGCGGCGGACGCCCTGCTCTCGCAGAGCCGGCCCGCCACCGCCTCCTCCACCGAAGGAGGCGGGTACGGCGCCGGAGCCGCCTTCGACGGCAGCACCGGGACCCGCTGGTCCAGTGCCGCCGCCGACCCGCAGTGGATCCAGGTCGACCTCGGCGCCACCGCGACGGTCTCCCAGGTCGTCCTCAACTGGGAGGGGGCGTACGGCAGGGCCTTCAAGATCCAGGTCTCCAACGGCTCCTCTCCCTGGACCGACATCTACTCGACCACGACCGGCGCCGGCGGCACCCAGACCCTCAACGTCTCCGGCTCCGGCCGGTACGTGCGGATGTACGGCACCGCCCGCGGCACCGGCTACGGCTACTCGCTGTGGGAGTTCAAGGTGTACGGCACCGGCGGCGCCGGGACCCCCCCGAGGCCCAAGCCGACGTTCACCGACGAGGTGACGCACCACGAGTTCCAGGCCAACTGCTCCCTGACGGCGAACCGGCCCGACGACCCGATCGTCTACCCCGGCCTGCCCGGCGCCTCGCACATGCACACCTTCGTCGGCAACAGGACGACCAACGCGAGCAGCACGGCGTCGTCGCTCCTCGGCGGCGGCACCTCGTGCACCAACCCGCACGACAGGTCGGCCTACTGGTTCCCGAGCTTCTACAAGGGCACCCAGCTGGTCGAGCCGACCGGCAACCAGGTCATCTACTACAAGTCCGGCATCCTTAACTACTGGGAGGTGCAGCCCTTCCCGCAGGCCCTGCGCTTCGTCGTCGGCAGCCCGACCGCGACACTGGCGGAGTTCCGCGACTCCCCCGGCACCGTCGAGGGCTTCGAGTGCGGCGACATCTCCCGCAGCTGGGACATCCCGACGTCCTGCGTGGCGGGCAGCCAGGTGAACGTCCGTTACCAGTCGCCAAGCTGCTGGGACGGCGTCAACCTCGACAGCCCCAACCACAAGAGTCACATGTCCTACCCCGTCGGCGGCTACTGCCCGGCCACCCACCCGGTGGCGGTGCCGATGCTGGAGTTCAAGATCGCCTTCCCCGCGAGCGGTGATCTCTCTCAGGCGCGGCTGGCCAGCGGTCGCGGCTACACCTGGCACTACGACTTCTTCAACGCGTGGGACAACCCCGCCATCCTCGACGCCCTGGTGACCCACTGCATCAACGGTGGACTCCAGTGCAACCCGCGTGGATACGACCTGTACAAGCCGCATCGCGGCGCCGCCCTCACGGAGAACTTCGAGCTCCCCTGACCGCGCGTGCCCGGCCCCCGGGCCCTCCGGACGGGGCCGGGCACGTGCCCCTCGACCCGGGAAGGTCTCCCATGCGACGCACCGGCGTCATTCTCGCCCGCTCCCTGAGCTCCATGAGACCTGCCGGCGTGGTTATCGCCCGTTTCTCGCATCCGGTCCGGCCGTCGGCTCGCGGGCCGGTCCGGTGACGGGCTCCCTCCGCTCCTCGTGTCCGGTCCGGACGTGATCCCTCCGCGCCGGCCGTCCCGCCGAATTCCGGCATTGACAGCGCCCGTCGGGGCGGTGACGCTGGATCGTGTCGGAGAGCGCTCTCCACCAGTGATCTTCACCAGCGAAGGGAAACCATGTGATCATCGACGAGCTCGACCGTCTGGTGGAGAAACTGGACCTGGAGCGGAAGGTACGGCTGCTCACCGGGGCGACCGTCTGGTCCACCCACGCCGAGCCGGACATCGGGCTGCGGGCCATGGTCACCTCCGACGGCCCCGTCGGCGTGCGCGGGCAGGGATGGGACGAGCGGAGCCCCTCGCTGACCCTGCCCTCGGCGACCGCACTGGCCGCGACCTGGGATGACGACCTGGTGAGACTGCTGGGCGGGCTGCTCGCCGCCGAGGCGCGGCGCAAGGGCGTTCATGTCCTGCTCGCCCCGACGCTCAACCTGCACCGCTCGCCACTCGGCGGCCGCCATTTCGAGTGTTACTCCGAGGATCCCCTGCTGACCGGCCGGATCGGCGCCGCCTACATCCGCGGCGTCCAGGCGGGCGGGGTGGCGGCCACCGCCAAGCACTACGTCGCCAACGACTCCGAGACCGAACGGCTCACCCTCGACGCCCGCGTCGACGAGCAGACCCTGCGCGAGCTGTACCTGGCACCGTTCGAGGCCGCGGTGGAGGCCGGAGTCTGGGCCGTCATGTCTGCCTACAACGGGGTGAACGGGACCACGATGTCGGAGAATCCCCTGCTCGCCGACCCGCTCAAGGCGGCGTGGGGCTTCGACGGGGTGGTCGTGTCCGACTGGGGAGGCGTCCGCTCCACCGGTCCCGCGGCCCGCGCCGCGCAGGACCTCGCGATGCCGGGCCCCCAGGGCCCCTGGGGGGAGGCGCTGGTCGCCGCGGTGCGCGCGGGCGATGTGCCGGAGGCCGCGATCGACGACAAGGTCCGGCGCCTGCTCCGGCTGGCCTCCAGGGTCGGCGCGCTGGATCCCGGCCTCTCGGCGGACGGCCCCGCCGCCTTCCCCGACCCCGCCGAGCGAGGGGACCACGGCCCCACCCCCGCAGAGTGGGGAGGCCAGGACCTCGCCCACACCGGGCGGGAAGATCACGACCCTGCCCGTGCGCTGCTGCGCCGGGCCGTCGCCGCGGGCACCGTACTCCTGCGCAACGAGGACTCGCTGCTCCCCCTGGATCCCTCACGCCTGCGCAGGGTCGCCGTGCTCGGGCCGAACGCCGTCACCGCCCGGATCCAGGGCGGCGGCAGCGCGGGTGTGTACCCCGTCTCCGTGGTGTCCCCCCTCGACGGCATCCGCGACGCGCTGTCCGGCACGGCGGAGGTGGTCCACTCCCCCGGCGTGCATCTCGACGACCGGCCCACCCCGCTGGGCACGGGCAACGCCCGCAACCCGCTGACCGGCGAACCCGGCGTCCTGGTCCGGCTGCTGGACGCCGCCGGCGCGGAGATCCACACCGAGCACCGGCTGACCGGCCGCATCCTGGAGCCGGCGCGGATCGACTCCGCCGCCGCCGTCGAGATCCGCGCGCTCCTGAGCCCGGAGGCGGACGGCCTCTGGGACCTGGCCGTCGCCGGATGGGGCCGCGTCTTCCTGGAGGCGGACGGCCGCGTCCTGATCGACGAGGAGGTCGAGCGCGACACCGACGACCCCGCCACCGTTCACCTGTCCCCGCCGTACCGGCGCGCCCGGCTCACGATGGCCGCGGGCCGCGACGTGGAACTCGTCTCCCGGCGGCGGCTCGACCCCGGGAGCGGAATCGCCTCCGTCCTGGCCGCCGACCCGCCCTGGCGCGATGACGAGGTGGAGCTGGCCGCCGCGGTCGAGCTCGCCCGGACCTGCGATGCCGTCGTCGTCGTGGTGGGCACCACGGAGGAGATCGAGAGCGAGGGCGTCGACCGTACGCACCTAAATCTGCCGGGGCGCCAGGACGAGCTGGTCCGCGCGGTGGCCGCGGCCAATCCGGCCACCGTCGTGGTCGTCAACTCCGGCGGCCCCGTGGTCCTGCCGTGGCGCGAGGAGGTGCCGGCCGTACTTTTGAGCTGGTTTCCCGGGCAGGAGGCCGGGCACGGCCTCGCCGACGTCCTGTTCGGCCACGCCGAGCCCTGCGGCCGGCTGCCCACCACCTGGGCCGGCCGGGCCCTCGTCTCCACCGTCCCCGAGGACGGGACGCTCGCCTACGCCGAGGGTCCGGACATCGGTTACCGTGCCTGGCTGCGGCAGCCCACGCCGCCCGCGTACTGGTTCGGGCACGGGCTCGGCTACACGTCCTGGTCGTACGAGAGCCTCTCCGTTCCCCCGGACGCCGTCCCCGGCGAACCGTTCTCCGTCCGGGTACGGCTGCGCAACACCGGCGAGCGGGCCGGGCGCGAGGTCGTCCAGGTGTATCTGTCCCGGCCGGAGACCGGCGTGGCCCGTCCCGCGCGCTGGCTGGCCGGCTACGCCACGGTTGACGCGGGTCCCGGCGAGGTCGTCGACGTCACGGTGGACCTCCCCGCGCGGGCCTTCCAGCACTGGTCGGCCGGCCACCGCACCTGGCGGGCCGAGGAGGGCGCCTTCACGGTGCTCGCCGGACGCTCGGTCGCCGACCTGCCGCTCCGCGGCACGGCGCTCCTCGGTCCGGAGGGGTCGCGGCCCGAGCTGGTCGGAGAGCGCTCTCCCATGCTACTGAAGGCTCCATGAGCGAAGGCCTCCCCCTCCCCCGAGTGCCGGGACCCCCCACCCTGGAGGACGTGGCGTGTACGGCGGGGGTCTCCCGCGCCACGGTCTCCCGCGTGATCAACGGAATTCGCAACGTCGATCTCGCGATCCAGGAGCGGGTGCAGCAGGCGATCATCCTTACCGGCTACGTTCCCAACCAGGCCGCGCGTTCACTGGTCACCCGGCGGGCGGGGTCGATCGCCCTGATCGTCTCCGGAGCCGGCGGCGAGGAGAACCTGTTTCCCCATCAGGTCTTCGCCGATCCGTTCTTCGGGCGCGTGGTCGGGGGCGTCGTCGGCTTCCTGCGCCCGCTGGGCATCTATCCGACCCTGATGTTCGCCGACACCCCGGAGACCCGCGACCAGGTCATCGCCTACCTGCGCCGGGGCAACGCCGACGGGGCCATCCTGGTCTCCATCAGCACCGAGGACACGCTGCCCCAACTGCTCGCCGACGCCTCGCTGCCCGCCGTGCTCTTCGCCAGACCGGTCCGGCCGATCCCGATCACCTACGTCGACGTGGCGCACCGGACCGGGGGCAAGCTGGCCGCCGACCACCTCGTGGCCCGCGGCCGCCGTCGGCTGGCGACCATCTCCGGTCCGCTCGACGTGCCCGCCAGCCGGAGCCGCCTCGCGGGATTCCAGGACGCGATGGCCGTCCACGGCCATCCCTACCTTCCCAGCGCCGAGGGCAACTTCACCCTTCCCAGCGGCGAGGTGGCGATGGAACGGCTGCTCGCCGAGCACCCCGACCTCGACGGCGTCTTCGCGGCCAACGACCTGATGGCCCAGGGCGCCCTGCTGGTACTGCGCCAGCACGGACGCCGCGTGCCCGACGACGTGGCCGTGGTGGGCTTCGACGACAGCAGCGCGGCGCTGGCCTGCCGCCCGCCGCTCACCACCGTCCGCCACCCCGTCGAGGACATGGCCGCCGAGATGGGACGGCTGCTGCTGGCCCACATCGAGCAGCCCGACCACCCGGTGACCTCACGGATCTTCGAGCCCACCCTGGTGATCAGGGAGTCGGCCTGACGGCCCAGCACCTGTCCTCGCCGGCCCGCAGCGCCTGCGGTTGACACCTGTGGGCTGGAGGACCGATGAGTTTTCGCCGTCCGGCGCCTCTGTACCTGTAGACGGCCGCCAACGGCGCGGGCCGGTGGCAGCCATGATCTTCTCGCCCGGATGAGGGGGCACAGCGGATCGATCATTGGCCCGCTGACCGCGTGGCTGCTGTCCAGAACGGCACGAGTGCCGCGTTGATCACCGAGGCGGTTGCACGGCAACCCAATGATCTTTGGAGGATGAGATGAGTTCAGATCTTCACGAACCAGCGGCGCCGGGCGGCGCCTCATCGGCGCACGACGGGGAGCGTGCCGTACTCGCCTTGTTCGACGCGACATCGAGCGCGTGGAGCGACGGTGACGGCGGCGCGTTCGCCGACCGCTACGCCGAGGACGCCACGGTGATCCTGCCCGGAGTCCACCTGCGGGGCAGAGCCGAGATCCGGACGAGCATGGGCGAGGCCTTCGCCGGGCCGCTGAAGGGCTCACGGCGCATCCACACGCCGCAAAGCGTACGGTTCCTGGCCGAGGACGTGGCCGTCGTGGTCACCCGCAGCGCCACCGCCTTCCCGGGCGAGGCCGAACCTCCGTCCGATCGGTGGGAGTGGGCGACCTGGGCACTCGCACGACACGGCGGCCGATGGCTCGTCGAGTCGTATCACGGCTGCCCCGCCGGGTGATCGAGGACGAGGTTTCATGACCCACCACGCACAGCGAAGGAGCCCGCGTCCACAGGGCGTTCCCGTTGCCTCCAGGGTCTCGGCAGGCCGTCGGCGGAGGTGTTCTCTCCGTACACGGTGATCTGCGGGGCGGGGCTGATCGGCACGTTATCGCCGGCAGAGGGTGGCGAAGGCAAGACGGAAGCCCCGTCGGCCATCCGAGAACCCTGTCACGCCGACACCGGACCTGGAACAGAATGAAGCCCATGCATGACCCACAGGACTTCCAGCCCGCGGGGACGCCCCACCAGCCGGTCGGCCCGCCTCAGCACTACCTCCCCTCGCCGCGGCCCACGGCGTGGATCGTGTCGGCTCCGCCCGGCAGCCGTTACGACCGGCTGGCCCGCACACCCCTGCACGCCTGGTGGCGGCCCGTGCTGGGCACGGTTCTGGTCGCCGTGGGGTTCGTCGTGATCGGGGCCGCGATCGTCATCGGCGGTAGCCTGATCGGTTGGATCGCGGGCGCCAAGACGAGCGGCTCGCTGCTCGATCTGACGATCAACCTGCTCTCGCTCGCCGCCGTGATACCGGCGGTGTACGGCGTGGCGGTATGGATCCAGCGGCGCCCGCCGGGCACGCTCTCCTCGGTCCTCGGGCGCCTGCGATGGCGCTGGATGGCGCTGTGCACGGGAGTGGCGGTCGGCGCCGCGGCGCTGGGCCAGGCCGCGCTCGTCGCCACCTACGCCGCCACCGGGGAGGACCTCGATCAGCTGTTCGGCTGGGTGGGCTGGAGCCGTTTCCTGCCGACTCTGATCGTCACCCTGCTGCTGGTGCCCTTCCAGGCCGCCGCCGAGGAATACATCTTCCGGGGTTGGCTGATCCAGGCCTTCGGCGCGTTCTTCGCCAACCCCTGGCCCGGCATCCTGCTGGGCGCGACCGTGTTCACCGCGATGCACGCGTATGTCGACTGGGGCATCGTGGACGTCTTCACCTTCGCCGTGCTGATGGGCTGGCTGGTCGTGCGCACCGGCGGCCTGGAGGCCGCCATCGCCCTGCACCTGGTCAACAACGTGCTGGCCTTCGGTCTCAGCGGCGCCGACGGAACGCTGGAGGAGGCGCTGAAGCAGGGGTCCGTACCCTGGCAGGGCCTGTCCGGCACGGTGGTGCAGCTCGGCGTCTTCGGGATCGCGGTGGTGATCCTGGCCAGGAGGCGAGGGGTCGCGACGCTCTCCCCGCGACCGGCGGGCTTCGGGTCGCCGGCCCTCCCGCACCCGTCGCCGTGACCGTGCGCCCCTCCCGGACTGCCTGCCGCTGTGCGTCATGATGCGGGCGTATTGCGGCGGCAGCCCGTACGGGCGGTCACGCCTACGGGCACGTGACCGTCACGGCGATGGGATCGCCGTCCGTTCGGCGGCGAGAAGCGAGGTCAGCGGAGTTTGGGGTCCAGGGCGTCACGGACGACGTCGCCCAGCAGCAGGAAGCTGAGCACCGTCGCGGTGAGGAACAGCGACGGGAAGACGAGCAGGTGGGGGTTCTCGGCGAAGTAGGACTGGGCGACGTTGAGCTGCAGGCCCCAGGAGACGTCGGGATACTGCAGGCCCACGCCCAGGTAGTCAAGGGTGGCCTCGCCGGCGATGACGTTGCCCACGTTGAGCATGGCCACCACGAAGACCGGGGCGATCGCGTTGGGCAGGATGTGCTTGAACATGATCCGCCGATCATTCGCGCCGAGCATCCGGGCGGCGGCCACGAAGTCCATGTCGCGGACCGCGATCACCTGGGCGCGCATGAGACGGGTCATCGTGGTCCAGCCCAGCACGACCAGTGCCAGGGTCATCGCCCAGATGCCGTGCCGGGGGAAGGCGATCAGGATCACGGTCGCGCCCAGGACGAAGGGGATGCCGAAGAACACGTCGGTGAGCCGGGAGATGACCGCGTCCAGCCAGCCGCCATAGTAACCGGCGAGCAGGCCGAGCACGATCGAGATGAGCAGCGCGAAGACCGTCACCGCGATGCCGATCATGACGGAGGCGCGGGTGCCGTGCACGATCTGCGACCAGTACTCGCAGCCTTGGGTGTCGTAGCCGAACACCGCGACGCCGTCCGGTCCCTTCCTGAACAGCCGCAGGTTGCACCTCTCGTACGGGCCGAGCCCGGTGAACAGGCCGGGAAAGGCTGCCATCACGACGGCGACCACGAGGATCACCGCCGAGAGCCAGAAGATCACCCGGCCGCGCAGTTCCAGCCAGGCGTCGTACCAGAGCGACCCCGGCTTCATCCGGTCCGCCCCCGTCTCCGCGATCTGGGCCTCAAGCACGGCGGATCCTCGGGTCGAGCACGCCGTACAGGAGGTCGACGAGCAGGTTGACCACGATGAAGATCATCACAAGCATGGTGACGATGCCGACGACGACGGGACCCTCCTGGAGCTGGATGGACTGGAAGACCTGCTGGCCGATGCCCGGCAGGTTGAAGATGCCCTCGGTGACGATCGCGCCGGCCATCAGGTTGCCGAAGTCCACGCCGAGGAAGGTGACCACCGGGATCAGCGAGTTGCGCAGCGCGTGCCTGCCGATCACCCGTCTTCGGCGCAGTCCTTTGGCGCGTGCCGTACGGACGTAGTCGGCCCGCACGTTCTCGATCAGGCTGGTGCGGGTCAGCCGTGCCACGTAGGCCAGGCCGAACGAGCCCAGCACCATGCCGGGCAGCAGGTAGCTGACCGGCCACCCCTCGTCCACGCCCGCGGTCGGGAACAGCGCGAGGTTCAGGCCCAGCAGGATCTGCGCGGTGTAGCCGACGACAAAGACGGGGACCGCGATGACAAACGTGGTCCCGGCCAGCACCGCCGTGTCGGCGATCCCGCCCCGGCGCAGCCCCGCGATCACGCCGAGGCCGATGCCGACCACGAGCTCGAAGATCCAGGCGGTGACGGCGAGCTGTGCGGTCACCGCCCACCGTCCCTGGAGCAGCTCGCTGACCGGCTGCCCGGTGAAGGTCTGCCCCAGATCGCCCTGGACGGCGTTCAGCATGTAGCGGCCGTACTGGACGAGCAGCGGGTCGTTGAGGTGGTAGCGCTCCCGGAGCGTGTGGAGGAGCTCGGGAGACAGGGGCTTGTCCCCCGCCAGGGCCACGATCGGATCGCCGGGCAGCGCGAAGACCATCGCGTAGATCAGGAACGTGGTGGCGAAGAAGACCGGGACGGCCTGGAGCAGCCGCTGGATCGTGTATCTCACGGTCGCGCCTCGGGGGAAGACCCCGGAGCGGTGTGCTCCGGGGTCGCGAGTGCCTCGTGGATCAACTACTTCACCGTGATCAGGTCGAGGTTCGGGCTGTAGGCGTCGATCTGGACTCCGGTGATCTTGTCGGAGTATCCGCCCTGGTCCTGCCAGTTCCAGAGCGGGGCCATCGGCATCTCGCGCAGCGCCACGTCCTCGGCCTGCTGGTAGAGGGGGATGCTGGCCTCCATGCCGGCCGCGGAGTTGGCCTGGGCGATCAGGTCGTTGAACTCCTTGCTCTCCCAGCCCATCCGGTTGCCCTCTCCCCACATCGGCTGCAGGTAGTTCTGCGGGCTCGGGTAGTCCATCACCCAGTTGTTGCGGTACGGCCCGTCCTGCTTGTGCTCGCGGAGCGTCGACAGGTAGTCGGCCGCCGGGACCTTGCGGAACTGGATGTCGGCGATCCCGAGGTTGTCCTTGAGCTGGTTGGCCACCGCGGTCATCCACTGCTCGTAGCTGGGATCGGCGTTGGAGAAGTAGAGGTTCATCGTGCCGCTGAACCCGCCGGCCTTGTCGAACAGCGCCTTGGCCTTGGCCACGTCGTAGACGCAGGCCTCGCCGCAGGCGCCCTCCCGGTAGCCCGGCACCAGCGGCGCCACCAGCGAGCTCATCGGCTTGAAGGCGCCGTTGAACACCGCGTCCACGATCGCCTGCCGGTCGATGGCCATCGAGATGGCCCTGCGCAGGTCGGCACTGGCGAAGCGCTTGTCGAAGACGGGGAAGCCCAGGTAGTCCATGGTCCCGCTCGGCGTGGCCACGAACCTGTCGCCGAGCAGCTTCTTGGCCTCGGGGGCGCTGGCCGGCGGAATCGTCTGGATCAGGTCCACCTTGCCGGCCCGCAGGTCCACGTAGGCGGTGTCGCGGCTCTCATAGATCTTGAAGTTGATCGAGCCGGACTTGGCGGGGCGAGGCCCGGCGTAGCCCTCGAACTTCTTCACCTTGATCTGCCGGTTGCGCACCCAGGTGCCGTCCAGGGCGAACGGTCCGTTGCCGATCGGCTTGATGTCGTAGGCCGCCAGGTCGGCGAAGGCCGCCTTGGGCATCGGGGCGAACCCGGTGTAGGCCAGGGTGATCGGGAACTGGCTGAACGGCCCGGTCAGCGTCACCTGAAGGGTGTTGGGGTCCACGACCTTGAGCCCGCTCAGCTTGTCGACGGTCGGCTTGGGCGCCTCCTCCGAGCCCTCGGGGGCCTCCGGGTTCAGCTTGTCGTAGCCCTCGATGTTCTCGAAGTAGTAGTTGTTGGTCCACGCGTTGGGACCGTAGGCCGCGGCGTTCCACGCGTCGGCGAAACTCTCGGCGGTCACCGGCTCACCGTTGTGGAACTTCTGCCCCGGCTTGATCTTGATCGTCCAGACCTTCTGGTCCTCGCTGGTCACCGACTCGGCGGCTCGCATCTGCGGCTGCCCCTTCGCGTCGATGACGACCGGCAGGTCGAACAGCGCCTGCAGGACGGTGATCGAGTAGCTGCTGGAGGTGTTGCCGGGGGTCAGGTGGTCCGGTTCGGTCAGCGCGACCGAGAACTCCTTGGCGCCCGGCTGCCCGCCGCCGGCCGCCGGCGGCTCCGACCCGCCACACGCGCTCACCGCGAGCGCCGTCGCCAGGAGGACGGCGAATCCTCGTATTCTCGTCAAGACCGTCACGTGTTCCTCCCGGGGGGTGTTGCCGGAGAGGGTAAAGAGGCTGACAAGCCGTGACATCGGAGAGTTTACGTATTCCCTCCGCCGGGGGGCATACGGCACTCTGGGCATGGAGGAGACCATGGACCAGATCACCCTGAGCCCGCGCCACCTCCACGCGTTCACCGAGGTGGGTTTTCAGGTCGCCGGACGCAGCGGCGTGCCCGGCGCGATGCGCGCGCTACGCGAGATCGTCGCGCTGGAGGCCTACGAGTTCGTCGCCTACGACCCGGCGACCGGGAGGCACCGCAGCCTGGTCTCGGACGGCTACGCGCGGGTCGACGGCGACGCCGCCGAGGAGTATGTCCGGCTCGATCCCTATCGCCGGGCGATGGACACGCGGACGCCGCTGGTCATGGGCGCCCCGGGCACCGAGCGCTACTTCCGGCGCCACCTCGAGCCGTACGGCTGGCGCGCCGGACTGACCACTCCCCTGTTCCTGACCGAGGGCCGCTACACCGGGCTGCTCCATCTGAACGCCCGCGACCCCTCGGCCTTCCTGGGCCAGGCCGGAACGCTGATCAGCGCCGTCTCCCCCACCCTGGCCCACGTCACCGACCTGAGCCGCTGCGTGATCGACCCCGTCGGCCTGCCGCCGGGCTTCCACGCCGTGGCCTTCGACCGCGGCGGCACCCGCAGGGACGTCGCCGACACCCCGTCCTCGGAGACCGTCGCCGCCGAGCCCGCCATGGCGGAGCTCGCCAGGGAGTTCATCGACTCCCGCGAGCTCAACCGGCGCGGGCTCTGGCAGGACGGGACCGGGCGGTGGCATGAGGTGCGGTTGCTGCGCGCCGGCGTCGGACCGCACGGCGCCCTCCAGGGCGCGGTGATCGCCGAACGCCCGTGCGCCCTGCCGTACGAGCTGACCGCCAGGGAGGTCGATGTGATCACCCACGTCGCGCTCGGCGACTCCAACCCGCAGATCGCGGCGGCGCTGGTGCTGAGCATCCGTACGGTCACCACCCACCTGGAGCACATCTTCGCCAAGCTCGGCTGCGAGAGCCGGACCCGGCTCACCACCAAGGCCCTCGCCGAGGGTCTGTGCCGGCTGCTCATCTGAGGCCCGGTCCGCCCGGCGGGAGCGGTGTATCGGGGTCCGGTCGGCCCGGGTCCGGCTGAAACCGAGCCGGCCGTGGTCCGCAGCGGTCCACAGCGGTCCGCCGGGCCGGGTTCAGCCGACACCGGCCAGCGTGCCCTTGCGTACGGTGGCCAGCTCCAGCACCAGCTCGAACCAGACCTTGTTGGAGCCGGCCTCCCTGATCAGGCCCCAGCGGTGCGCCAGCGCCTCCAGCAGGGGCAGGCCGCGGCCTCCCGTCGCGTCGGCCGACGCGTGACACACGCAGGGGGCCTCCGACGAGCCCTCGTCCTGGACGCAGACCCGCACACCCTCCGCCGAGTAGGAGACCGTGACGGTGAACACCCCGCCGTCTCCCGACCGGGAGTGGATCACCGCGTTCGTGGCGATCTCGCTGGTGAGCAGGACGCAGTCGTCGTGAAGGGGATGATCGCGCCCCAGAGACATCGAGACCAGGCGACGAGCTCTCGCCACCTGGTCCGGGGAACCCGCGAGGCGGAGAACCCATTCGCTTCCGTCATACTCCGACGTGTCCATACGACCCCTCCGATACTGTTCACGCCTTTGGAAGACGCGGGGCTCGAGAGGGTCGATGTCTCGGAAAAGTAGGAGTTCGATCACTTACCAGATAGACAGGTCGAGCTTGCCAGAAGGGCTTTCACCTGCGTGCTCGCATCTGTCGCCCCGTGCGGTCGCACCTGTCACACCCGGTGCCAGCGAGCCTCGAAGAAACAGTAGACCGCGAACAGCAGCAGGCAGATCGCGACGATCCCGAGCAGCCACGGACCGGCCGAGGTCTCGGCCAGCGAGCGCAGCGTCGAGTCGATGCCCTTGGCCTTGTCGGGGTCGTAGGTGATCGCCGCCTGGACGATGAAGACGCCGGCGACCGCGGCGATCACACCGCGGGCGAGGTAACCCGCCATGCCCAGCTTCTCGGCGAGCTGAAGCGCCTTCGGGGGCATCTCACCGGTGCGCAGGTCCTGGAGGAACTTCTTCTTCCAGCCCTTGTGAATCCAGTAGGCGCCCAGGGCGATCAGTCCCAGCCCGATCAGGCCCACGAGGAACTGCCCGGCGGGCAGGTCCATGAGCTTGCCGGTGATGTCCTTGGAGCTCTCGTCGGTCGAGGCTCCCGCGTCACCCCGCAGCAGCAGGCCGAGCAACGTCGCGACGATCACCCCGTAGACCACCGCGCGCGACCCCGCCTCGACCCGGTCCTTGGTCCGGCCCCGGCCGATGATCGCTTCCGACAGCTGCCAGAGGGTCAGCGCGATGAAACCGACCACCATCAGCCAGAGCAGTACGGTGCCGAACGGCTGCTCGGCCACCGTCTCGAGTGCCCCGGTCTTGTCGGCCTCCTTGCCACCGCTCCCGCCGCCGAAGGCGATCTGCAGGGCCAGGAATCCGATCAGCCCGTACAGGACGCCACGGCAGGCCATACCGAGCCGGGCCAGCCTGTCCAATGTCTGACTGTTCGCCGCTCTGCGCGCGGCGCCTTCCACCTGAGCGCTATTCATACCAATGCGCTCTTACCGCGTGATGGGCAGGTAAACCTCAGGTCGAGGCCATCGCCCGGTTCCCGGCCCCCGGCCAATCCCGGGGCATCGCTCGACTCCGAAGCCTCTCCCCACTACCAAATATTAGCCCTTTTTCTGACATAAGCCATATTTCAGACAGGGTCATCGGGGATGGATACCCGCCCGCTCTCGGGCGCCCGGCTCCTGGACTTCGGCCGCTCCCGGGCACCGCCCGGTCCCCGGACCTCGGCCCGCTCCCGAACGTCCGTCAGTTCTCGGGCATCGCGTCCAGCCGCCGCAGGATGACGCCCTCCCGCAGCGCCCACGGGCACACCTCCAGCTGCGTGACCCCGAACAGGTCCATCGTGGCGTCCGCGACTATCGCCCCGGCCGGCAGCTGCGGCGCCCGCCCCTCCGAGACCCCCGGCAGCGCCGCCCGCTCCCGCACGCCCATCTTGGCCAGCCGATCGGTCCATCCGACCAGGTCGGCGTGCCTGAGCACCCGGCGGACGTACGGTCCCTCATGCGAGGGGGCGGCCCCGGCGATCCGCGCGAGCTGCCTGAACGTCTTCGACGTCGCCACCGCGTGATCGGCCTGGCCGTACCGTGCCACGTTTCCCACCGAGCGGGCGATCTCCGCCCGCACGTGCCTGCGCAGCGCCCGCGCCTCGTCGGCCGGAGGCGGATCGGCGCTGAAGCAGTCACGGGTGAGGCGGCCCGCTCCCAACGGCAGCGACACCGCCACGTCGGGCTGCTCGTCCATCCCCGAGGCGATCTCCAGCGACCCCCCGCCGATGTCCAGCACCAGCAACCGGCCGGACGACCACCCGAACCACCGCCGCACGGCCAGGAACGTCAGCCTCGCCTCGTCCTGACCCGACAGGACCTGGATGTCCACCTGCGTGTCGGCCTTGACCCGCGCGAGCACCTCCTCGCCGTTGACGGCCTCCCGGACCGCAGAGGTCGCGAAGGCCATGAGGTCCTCGACGCCCTTGTCCTCGGCGATCCGCAGAGCCTCCTCGACGAACTCCCGCAACCGCGCCGCCCCCCGCTCGGAGAGACGGTTGCCATCCTCCATGTGCTCGGCGAGCCTCAGGTCCACCTTGTGGGAGTACGCTGGCAGCGGCCGAGCCCCACGATGCGCGTCCATCACCAGCAGATGAACCGTGTTTGAACCTATGTCGAGAACGCCCAGTCGCATGGGATGAAGTTACTACTCTCCGATGGCTCATCCGCCCGGGGTACGGCGATGAACGCTGACCGCGTATCCCCCGCCGTCGTAGGCGGCTCCGTCCCAGGTCGCCAGGCGCTGTTCCAGAGCCAGCCCAGACGCCGCGCACCAGGCGTCGTAATCGGCGAGCGTGACCGTGGCGGAGGCGAGCGGGAGGTGCGCGGCGTCCAGCCCGAACCCACTCACCAGCAGCCCCCCTGGTCGCAGCCGCACCGCGAGCCCGGCGACGGCCCGCGCCTCGGTCCCCTGAGCGAGCAGGGGGATGACGTTGCCCGCGGCGACGACCATGTCGAAGGACCCGGCGCCCACCGAGCCGAGATCGGCCGGGTCGCTCAGGTCGGCCAGGATCCAGGTCAGCTCCGGCGCGGCCCGCCTGGCGACCTCGAGCATGGAATCGTCGAGATCGACGCCCACGCAGTCGTATCCCAGCTCGGCCAGCCGGATCGCCACCCGCCCGGTGCCGCATCCGGCGTCCAGGACCCGCGCACCCGGGGGCAGCAGCTCCGCGCACAGCCGCGCCTCGCCGTGCATGTCCGCTCCCGACTCGGCGAGCTTGGCGAACCGCGCGGCGTACCGCTCCCCGGCGTCGTCCCCCGCGATGTCCGCCCAGCGGCTCCTCGACTCACTCATCGCACCAGGGTCCCACCCCGTCCGGCGGCTCCCGAACCGAGGTCCGAGCCGGCTCGGTTCAACGGCCCCGCTCCGAGCCCGGGCCGACTCGGCCATGGCACCCCGCGAGTTCGTGATTCCCGAAGGGTTAACCGTCGACGGCGAGCTTGGGGGCGACCTCCGCGACGCGGTCCAGCAGGTTGATCAGCCGGGCATAGTCCTCTTCGGTCATCGCTTCGCGCAGTCCGGCTTCGACGCTGCTGGACAGGTCGCCGGCCGCTGCGGCGCGATCGGCGCCGGCGGCGGTGAGGGAGACCAGCATGACCCGGCCGTGGTCGGGAGAGGCGTGGCGATCGACCAGGCCCTTGGCCTCGAGGTTCTTCACGATGCCGGTCATGGTCTGGGACGTCACGAGCGCTTCGCGGGACAGCTGGGTACAGGACTTGGCGGCGCCTCCCGCGAGATAGCCGAGGACCTTACACTGGGATTCGGTCAGGTCCAGGGCGCGCACCGCGTCGGCCTTGCGGGCGATGAGCGACTGCTCCGCGCGCTTGAGATGGAAGCCGAGTGTGCCGGGCGATTCGCTGGGCGTCGCCTCCTGCGGCCGGCCGGGCTGCACCAAGCGCGGGGCCGGAGTGTCCGAGTTGGTAGCCATGCTGCCGCCCACCTGCCTTACGTCGCTTCCTGCGATCCAGTATACCACTACATCAATTTAGGACCCTTCAATCATGAAGGCCACCTTCGATCACCCAGCGCCCACGCGAATCGCCACGGGCCGCGATCACCTTGGAGCGCGCCGACATGGCGGTTTGCGCGCTCAATTCCATCATCGATACAGCCATTGTGATCAATGAAGGAACCTTCATTGATTGCGTACCCTTCATGGAAGGAGTAGGTTGAGTTCTGAGTGGTGACGCCGCTCCGGCGCTCACCGGCCCCAGCCCAGCCCTCGCGGCCGGACATGAAGGGACATCAACGCTTGAGCCGAGCCGCACTCGACTCACTTCCGATAGGAAACGACATGGAAATGTCCGGACTCACCGCCCTCGTCACCGGCGCCACCGCCGGCATCGGCCGGGCCGTGGCCATCCAGCTGGCACAGGAGGGAGCCGAGGTCGTCGTGCACGGTCGCGATGCCCGCCGCGGCCTGGAGGTCGTCGCACAAATCGAGGCCGCCGGCGGGACGGCCCGCTTCGTCCAGGCAGACCTCACCAGCACCGACGACGTGCTGCGCCTGGCCAAGGAGGCGGGCGAGGTCGACGTCCTGATCAACAACGCCGGCATCTACAAGTTCCTGCCCACGTCGGAGATGACAGACGAGCTGTTCGACCTGCACATGAACCTCAACGCCAAGGCCCCCTACCTGCTGGTCCGCTCGCTGGCCCCCGGCATGGCCGAGCGCGGGCACGGATCCATCGTCAACATCAGCACCCTCGCCGCCGCCGTCACGACCAAGGGCACCGGCATGTACTCCGCGTCCAAGGCCGCCCTGGAACAACTGACCGAGGTCTGGGCGGCCGAATACGCCGGCAGGGGCCTCCGCGTCAACGCGGTGGCACCGGGCCCCATCCACACCCCGGGCACCGACGAGATGGACGCCGCCACCCTCAAGGCCGTCGCCGAGACCACCGCCATGCGCCGCATCGCCGAGCCCGAGGAGGTGGCCGAGGCGGTCATCTTCCTGGCCTCCCGCCGCGCCAGCTACATCACCGGAGTCGTCCTGGAAGTAGCCGGCGGACGACTCGGCATCAGCTGACCGCCCCAGCCCGGCCGAGCCGCCCGTGGGCCTGACCGCCCGGCCGGGCATCACTACGCCGGGACACCCTCGGACATCGAGACGGAAAAAACCGGATCAAGCGCTTTTTGATGCGGCTTTCCCACGCGGAAACGGCTTTCCAGATCGCCGTTGGAGGGAGATCTGAAGGGAAAGAGACTCCCCGGGAGTCGAGCCACCGAGATCCGCCTTCCACCGGATGGTGGAAGATAGTGCCGTCGCCCGCGACGGGCGGCATTCAGCAAGGAGAGATCTCGTGACCCTCATGCGTGCGATCAGCCAGGACACCTTCGGCGGGCCGGAGGTGCTGCACGCCGTCCAGGTCGAGCGGCCGGAACCGCTGCCGACCGAGGTGCTGGTGCGGGTCGTCTCCGCGGGGGTGAACCCGGTGGACGTCAAGACCAGGTCGGGCGGCGGCATGGCCGGGGTCCTGGGGGATCCGCCCTTCATCCTCGGCTGGGACGTCTCCGGCGTCGTCGAGCAGATCGGCTTCGGCGTGAACACCCTGCAGGTGGGAGACGAGGTGTACGGCATGCCGTGGTTCCCCCGCCAGGCCGGGGCCTACGCCGAGTTCGTGACCGCCCCCTCCCGGCAGTTCGCCCATAAGCCGCGTTCCCTGGGACACGACGAGGCCGCCGCCATGCCGCTGGCCGTACTGACCGCGTGGCAGAGCCTGCTGGACGCCGCGGACGTCCAGCCAGGCCAGCGCGTCCTCATCCACGCCGCCGCGGGCGGCGTCGGGCACTTCGCCGTCCAGGTGGCCAAGCACCTCGGCGCGTATGTGATCGGCACCGCCCGCGCCGCCAAGCACGCTTGGCTGCGCGAGCTGGGGGCCGACGAGCTCATCGACTACACCGCCACCCGCTTCGAGGACGCGGTGAGCGACGTGGACGTGGTCCTCGACCTGGTCGGCGACGGCCACGACGCGACGAGCACCCGCTCCCTCGACGTCCTCCGCCCCGGCGGGCTGCTCGTCGCGGTGCCCTCCGGCTTCTCCCCCGACCTGCTGCGCGACGCCGAGGCGCGGGGCCTTCGCGCCCAGGCGTTCCTGGTGGAGCCCGACGGCGCCGCGCTGACCCGCATCGCCCGGCTCGTCGACGACGGGAAGATCGCCATCGGGGTCGAGGAGGTGCTCCCGCTGGAGAAGGCCGCCGAGGCTCACGAGCGGATCGCCGCGGGCCGTACCAAGGGCAAGCTCGTCCTACGGGTCGCTCCCTGAACGGAGTGATCCTGCCGGCGTCATGGATTGACGTACTGGTCGGCGTACGCCGCGGCGGGCGCGATGGGCGTGATCACGTCGATCAGGACCCCGTTGGGATCGGCCACGATGAAATGCCGCTGCCCGAAGTCCTCGCTGCGTAGCTCCAGCTCGGCCCGCAGCCCTTCGCGGACGACGAGTCGTTCCCACTCCGCGTCCACGTCCTCCACCTCGACGTTGAGCAGCAGTCCCCGGACGGGAACGCGATAGGCCTCGGGCAGCGTCGGGTGGTCGTGGTCGAGCAGGGCGAGCTCGTACGGCAGCGGCCCCGGCCGCCGCAGGCTCACGTACCAGTCGGCCTCGAACGTCGGCTCGAACCCCAGCAGCCCGGTGTAGAAATCGCGGGACTCCCGGAGCCTTGAGGTGCAGATCACCGGATAGAAGCTGGTCAGTTTCATGCGAACTCCTTCACATACCGTCGGTATGTGAAGGTAATATATTGACGTACCACCGGTATGTCAACGGACGGGAGTGCGATGCCGAACGACGGCAGGGCACGGCAGAGAGAGCAGACCAGGCGGACCCTCCTGCGCGAGAGCAGACGCCTGTTCGCGACCCAGGGCTACGGCGCGGTGGGCCTGTCGGAGATCGTCCGTGCCGCCGGGGTCACCAAGGGCGCGCTCTACCACCACTTCGACAGCAAGGCCGCCCTGTTCCGCGCCGTCCTGGAAGAGGTGCAGCAGCAGGTCGCCCGGACGGTGGCCGCGACCGCCGAGGCCCACGACGATCCGTGGACGCAGTTCACCGCCGGATGCCAGGCGTTCCTCACCGCCGGCACCGATCCGGACGTCCAGCGGATCATGCTCGTCGACGGCCCCTCGGTGCTGGGCTGGAACGAATGGCGCGCGCTGGACGAGGCCGCCTCGGCCCGTCACCTGGCCGAGGCGCTCACCGCCCTGATCGAGGGAGGAATGATCGCCCCGCAGCCGGTCGCGCCACTGACCCACCTGCTGTCGGGCGCGATGAACGAGGCGGCCCTGTGGCTGGCGGGCTCGGCGAACCCCGAAGATCTGACCGATGCCCGGGCAGCCCTGTCACGGATCCTGGAGGCGCTGCGCGTCAGATGAGTCCGGCGCGGCGGGGCGAGCCCCACCCGCGAAACACGGCGGCGGCGAAGGGGCGGATCCGCTCCCGGGACTCGTCACGCCGGCGGTGCCCTTCACCGCGAGACAGGATCGGCGACGCGCGGGGCGATTGCTCATCTACCTGACATCAGCGAGCTACTCTTATAGCAACTCGTCGTCATGAGCGGCTGTCAAGTTCGAGGCACAGGACCTTCTCCCCACGTTCGAGGAGACCCATGTTCCGACGGCTCGGCCTCATCATCACGACCATCCTGGCGACCCTGGCGGCATCCGTCTCCACGGCGGTCGCCGCACCACCGACGACGGTCGCCAATGTCGCCCATCGCGGGGCCTCCGCGTACGCGCCGGAGAACACCATCGCCGCCTTCGAACTGGCGCAGGCGCAGCACGCCGACGTGTTCGAGCTGGACGTCCAGGAGACGAAGGACCACCAACTGGTCCTGATGCACGACACGACGCTGGCCCGCACCACCAACGTCGAAGGGGTCTTTCCCGACCGGGCCCCCTGGAGGGTCGGCGACCTCACCCTGGCGGAGATCCGGAAGCTGGACGCGGGCTCGTGGTCCGCCTCGAAATACAAGGGTGAGCCGGTGCCCACCCTCGGTGAGACGCTGCACGCGATGAGCGGGAGCCGGCTCGGCCTCCTCCTGGAGATCAAGGCGCCGGAGCTCTACCGGGGCATCGAGGCCCGCGTCGCCGACGAGCTACGCGACAACCCCTCGTGGCTGAGCTCCGACCGCGTCACCGTGCAGTCGTTCGACCGGGACTCGATGCGGACCTTCCACAAGGACCTGCCCCAGGTCCCGATCGGCCTGCTCGGCACGCCGGCGACCGCGGAGCTCCCGGAACTGGCGGAGTTCGCCGACCACATCAACCCGCCGTACAACGCTCTCACCTCGGAGTACGTCAAGCGCGTCCATGCCCTTCGCATGGAGGTCTTCGCCTGGACCGTGGACAGTCCGGACACCATGCGCCGCCTGATCTCCTACGGGGTGGACGGCATCATCACCAACAAGCCCGACGTGCTGCGCAAGCTCATCCCCGCATCGAAGCGGCGCGCTTCCTGACCGGTCGCCACCGATCCCGCTGGGAACGGTGAGCTCCCTGCGGATTCGTGGCGACTCTCATCGTCGCGGGCGACGGATGCCTCACGGACACGGCCCTGATGATCCGGTGGCATCCGCTCGTCGCCGCGGCCCCTTCCGGAAAACCTCAGTGGGCGGGCTGGGTCGGATGCGGGTCGCCGGGAACCTCGCCGAACATGGTGTTGGTGATGGCCCACCGTTCGTGATCCCGCCAGGCGCCGTCGATGAACAGCAGGTCAGGTGAGCAGCCCTCGTAGCGGAAACCGTGGCGCCGGACCAGCTTCAGGGAGGCGTGGTTGCCGGGCTGGATCTGGGCTTCCAGCCGGTGGAGCCGCAGTTCCTCGAAGGCGTGGCGCAGCACGAGGCCGAGGCCTTCGGACATGTATCCCTGGCCGGCGGTGGGAGCGAAGGCCGCGTAGCCGAGGGAGCCATTCTGGAAGCGTCCGCGGATGATGCTGTTGATGTTGATATTGCCCGCGATGGCGCCGGTATCCCGCACGCAGACCAGCAGGCCTTCGGCGGACAGCGGGTCGTCGAAGGTCCGGAGATAGGTCTGGAACGCCTGCGGCGTGGTGGGCAGGGACATCCACGGGTGGTGCAGGTCGGCGCTGGCCCGGACCAGTCCGATGAACTCCTCCTGGTCGTGGTCGGCGATCGGACGCAGGGTCACGCGGGAGGGGCCTTCCCGCCGGCCGGTGCGAACCGTCTCGGCCGCTGTCCGTTCGGTTCCTTCGGCCCCATCGTTCTGAATCACGGAGGGAACGGTATCGCGGCTCGCCGGTGCGAACTAGTTGATCAATACCAACGAATGCCTCAGGCCCGTCCGCGTACGGACGCGGTCAGGACCGAGCGCGCCACACCCGCTCCCCGGGCGGAACCCGTCCGCAGCAGAGCGATTCGAGGCGGTCAGGGCAGCAGCTCTCTCCGGATCGCCCGCATCGCCTGCTCGTGAGCCCACCCGGCATCGCAGCCGGGCAGCCCGAGCAGCACGTCGCTCGCGAGGCTGTCCATGATCCGGCACATCCGCATCGCGTGGTCCTCCGGGTCGTCCACCGGCCGGAACAGCCCCTCCCCCACCCCCCGGACCACGATGCGGGCCAGCTCGCGCGCCCAGGCGCCGGTGAACCCGGCGATCCTGGCCAGCGTCTCCTCGTCCTGCGGCGGGCGGGCGACGATCTGGGCCCACAGCCGCCAGCGGACGTCGCCCGCGCCGGCGGGCAGATACATCTCCACCAGGCGGCCGACCGCCTCGCGCGGGTCGGCGACGGTCGCGAGCTCGGCGGTCCGGCGCTCGGCCAGCTCGTCCTCGCTGAGCAGCAGCGTCGAGACGAGGATCCGGTCGCGCTTGCCGAAGTAGTACATGACATGACCGCTGCTCATGCCGGCCCGTTCCGCGATGTCGCGCACGCGCAGCCGATCGGGACCCACCTCGTCGATCGCCAGCAGCGCCGCCCGCAGCACGTGCGCCCGCACGTCGGGACGCTCCAGCTTCACCGTCATACCTCATACCGTACCGGTTTAGAATGCTAATCCAACTTTGAAAGCCATTCTAAAAAGGGAGCGGCCGTGCGGCTGACACCTACGGAGCGCGACCGGCTGCTGCTGTTCACCGCGGCCGAGCTGGCGCGCGCCAGGAGTGCGCGAGGACTGCGCCTGAACGTGCCGGAGGCCACCGCCCTGATCGCCGACACGGTCTGCGAGGCCGCCCGGGACGGGGCCAGGCTGGCCGAGGCGATCGCGGCGGGCCGGAGCGTGCTCGGCCCCGGTGACGTGCTGCCCGGGGTGGCCGACATCGTCACCGAGGTGATGGTCGAGGCGGTCTTCGACGACGGCACCCGGCTGGCGGTCGTCACCGAGCCGTTCGGCGGCGGCTCGCTCGGGGACGCGGCCCCGGGCGCGGTGATCGAGGCGGTACGCCCCCTCCCGGAGGAGAGGGCGGCGCTACTCCCCGCGAAGGAGGACGCGATCGAGGTGCGGGTGCTCAACACGGCGACCGTACCGATCAGCGTCACCTCGCACTTCCATTTCTTCGAGACGAACCCCCGGCTGCTCTTCGACCGGGCCGCGGGCTACGGGCGCCGCCTGGCCGTCCCCGCGGGTTCCACCCTGCGCTTCGATCCGGGCGAGAGCCGCGTCGCCAGGCTGGTCCCGATCGGCGGGGCGCGGGTGGCGATCGGGTTCGCCGGCCTGGTCGACGGCCCGCTGGACGCGCCGGGAGCCTTCGAGCGAGCCATGGAGAAGGCCCGGGCCTGCGGTTACCTGGGAAGCGAGCCGGTGTCTGAGTCCTCGGTCGCCGGTGATCCTGCGGCGGCGAGCGTCGTCGTGCCGAGGACCGAAGAGCCCGGCGACCGCGTGGCGGGTGAGTGGTGAGCGTCTACGGACCGCGCCGGGGAGATCGGGTCAGGCTCGGCGACTCCGGCCTGGTCGTCGAGGTCGAGCACGACTCGCAGAAGCCCGGAGAGGAGTTCCTCGTCGGGTTCGGCAAGACCGCCAGGGACGGCCTGCACCTGAAGGCCGCCTCCATCGCGGACACCTGCGACCTGGTGATCAGTAACGTGCTGATCCTCGATCCGGTCCTGGGGGTGCGGACCGCGTCGATCGGGATCCGCGAGGGACGCGTCCACGCGATCGGGCGGGCGGGAAATCCCGACACGCTGGACGACGTGGACGTGGTGGTCGGCACCGGCACCACGATCGTGTCCGGCGAGGGGCTCATCGCCACGGCGGGCGCGATCGACACCCACGTGCACCTGCTCAGCCCGCGCATCATGGAGGCCTCCCTGGCCTCCGGCGTCACCACGATCATCGGCCAGGAGTTCGGGCCGGTCTGGGGTGTCGGCGTGAACTCGCCGTGGGCACTGCGGCACGCGTTCAACGCCTTCGACGCCTGGCCGGTGAACATCGGGTTCCTGGCGCGCGGCTCGTCGTCCCATCCGGCGCCGCTGGTCGAGGCGCTGGTCGAGGGCGGCGCGAGCGGCTTCAAGGTGCACGAGGACATGGGCGCGCACACCCGCGCGCTGGACACCGCGCTGCGGGTGGCCGAGGAGCACGACGTGCAGGTCGCGCTGCACACCGACGGCCTGAACGAGTGCCTGTCGGTGGAGGACACCCTCGCGGTCCTCGAAGGCAGGACGATCCACGCCTTCCACATCGAGGGCTGCGGCGGCGGGCACGTGCCGGACGTGCTCAGGCTGGCCGGGGTGGCCAACGTCATCGGCTCCTCCACCAACCCGACGCTGCCCTTCGGCCGGGACGCCGTCGCCGAGCACCACGGGATGATCGTCTCGGTGCACGGCCTCGATCCCGGCCTGCCGGAGGACGTGGCGCTGGCCGGGGACCGGATCCGGGCGGGCACGATGGGCGCCGAGGGCGTGCTGCACGACCTCGGGGTCATCGGCATCACCTCCTCCGACGCGCAGGGCATGGGCCGGGCGGGCGAGACGGTCCGCCGTACGTTCGCGATGGCCGGGAAGATGAAGGGCGAGCTGGGCGCGCCCGAGGGTCACGACAATGAACGGGTGCTGCGCTATCTGGCCAAGCTGACCATCAATCCCGCCATCGCGCACGGCCTGTCCCACGAGGTCGGCTCGCTGGAGCCGGGCAAGCTGGCCGACATCGTGCTGTGGCGGCCGGACCACTTCGGCGCCAAGCCGCAGCTCGTGCTGAAGGCCGGGTTTCCCGCCTACGGCGTGACCGGCGACCCGAACGCCTCCACCGACGCCTGCGAGCCTCTGGTGCTGGGCCCGCAGTTCGGCGCGTACGGCGCGACCCCCGCCGACCTGTCGGTGGCCTTCGTCAGCGGGGCCGCCGCGGACACGGGCGACGACCACATGACGACCCGCCGGCGGCGTGTCGGCGTGCGCGGAACCCGCGGCATCGGCCCGGCGGACATGGTGCGCAACTCACGGCTCGGGTCCGTCCAGGTGGACGCGCTCGGCCGGGTCACGCTCGACGGCGACCCCGTCCGATCGGCTCCCGCCGAGTCGATCTCGCTCAACCGCCTGTACTTCCTCTGAGCCTCCCCGATCTCTACACCGCCCTTCATCCGCCTCCCCGCCCGGGCCGTTCCCGGCCTCCGGTCCTTGAGGCTCCGGCGGCGGGCCTCACCCGGCCGGACCTCTTCCGGCGACTCGCCCGGCCGAACCGCCTCCGACAACCCTCGCTCCGCCCGACTTCCGACAAGGATCACCATCATGTTCTTCATGCCGCCGGAGTGGCACCCCCACACTCGCACCTGGATGTCCTGGCCGGTCGCCGGTTACGCCCTGGCCGACCCCGAGGCCTCCTACCGCGCCTGGTCCGGCGTGGCCAACACGATCGTCCGCTACGAGCCGGTCACCATGGTGGTCGACCCGAGCGAGCGCGGCTCGGCCGCCCGATGGCTGTCCCCCGGGGTCGAACTGATGGAGCAGCCGCTGGACGACTGCTGGATGCGGGACAACGGCCCGACCTTCCTGGTGGACGGCCGGGGCGCCCTGGCGGGGGTCGACTGGACCTTCAACGGGTGGGGCTGGCACCCGTACGCCAAGGACGACCTGGTCGCCGCGGCGGTCCTGGAACGGGCGGGGGTGAGCAGGTTCCGCTCCGAGATGGTCAACGAGGGCGGCGGCATCCACGTGGACGGCGAGGGCACGGTCATCGTCACCGAGACCGTCCAGCTCGGGGAGAAGCGCAATCCCGGCTGGACCAGGGAGCGGGTCGAGGCCGAGCTGCGCGCACGGATCGGCGTGGAGAAGGTCATCTGGCTGCCGCGCGGCCTCACCGCCGACTACGGCAGGTACGGCACGAGCGGCCACGTGGACCTGCTCGCCTCCTTCGCCCGCCCCGGCCTGGTGCTCTGCCACGTCCAGCCCGATCCGGCCCACCCGGACCACGAGGTCACCCGGGAGAACCTGGCGATCCTGCGGTCCTCCACCGACGCGAGGGGCCGTCCCCTGGAGGTCGTGGAGCTGATCGCCCCGGAGACCCAGGAGGCCGGCGGGGAGCCGGTCGACTACTCCTACATCAACCACTACCTGGCCAACGGCCTTGCCCTGCTCTGTTCCTTCGACGATCCACGCGACGCCGCGGCGGCCGAGATCTTCACCAGGCTCTTCCCCGGACGGGTCGTCGAATCGGTGGACGCCCGCGACATCTTCGCCCTCGGCGGCGGCATCCACTGCATCACCCAGCAGCAGCCCCGGCCGTGACCCATAACGAAAAGGGCGATTTGTCCATAGGGCTGTCCGGATCCGGCCACGATAATAGCTAGATCTTGCCAATCGGGGCAATTGTTGCGAATACTTGCAAATTGTTCTTAATTACAAGAGAGGCCTGAAATGAAGCAAGTTATTGTTCACAAGCCCGGCACCGTTACGCTCAGTGGCACCGCCAGCCCTAAGCACGTCGGCTGAGATCAAAGTCGTAGAACCGGCGCCCAGCAATGGGCGCCGGCTCGTAACATGAGATTGCTCAAATAAATTGACGGTTTGGTGTAAAGGAGACTGGTGAGTCGGGGACCGCACCCATCGGGAGAGTCACCTCTTCCTGCCCTGCTACTGCCCCCCGTGGACGCGAATCGGCGCCTGCGCGGGCCGTACACCGCGGGAGGTGCGATCGTCTCCGCCCTGGCGCCCATCGCTCGGCCGGAGCTGGTCGCCCGGTATGACATAGAGCTGCGTGCCATGGCACCCGACATGCATGAGCTGGTCCCCGCCCGGCGTCAGTCGGCGGCCATGCACCTGCCCAGCGCGGAACGGATCCTGGTCCACGCGCCACGCCGCACGCTGCGCCTGTCCAATGGACTGGCCGAGTTCATCCGCGAATACCTGGCCGAAACCGGGCCCCGGACCCTTGTCGTCGAGAACATCCACGAGGCCGACCCCACCGATCTCGAGCTCCTGGCGGTGCTGAAGCGCCGGATCGGCCCGAAGCTGCTGACCGTGGTGACCGGTGGTCAGGCCGTGCCCGACGAGCCCCTCGGACAGGACGAGCACGATGCCCGCGCCGACGAGCTGGAGCGGGAAGGAACGATCGGCGCGCGACTCGGGGCGATTCCCTACCATCGCGAGCACGGCAGCGACCCGCAACGAGCGTTGGAGGCCTACAGGTTCGCGGTGGAGTGGTGCCTGGAGGCCGGCTGTCACGACGCCGTGGTGGAGCTGGGCCGGAGCGCGCTGCGACTCGCCGACCCGTCCACGGAGCACGATCTCTGGTGGCGCCTCCTGCACAGCACCGCGACCGCGCTGAGCTCCCTGGACCGCGAGGAGGAGTCGGAGGCCCTGTTCGAGCTGGCCAGGCGCGAGAGCATCTGCCCCAGCGTGCACGCCTCCGCCGCCTACTCCACCGGGATGCTGAAGGTCCGCCACCACGACCCGGTCCAGCGCGACCTGAACGCCGGGCTGGCCTGGGTGAACCAGGCGATCGCCATCTCCTCGCTGCTTCCCGACCCGCGTGATCGGGCGTTCAAACTGGGTTTCGACCTCAACGGCCGGGCGCTCGTGGAAGTACGGCTGGGCCACCCCGCGAAGGCGCTTGAGCTGGTCCAGGAGGCCGTCGAGCTGGCCGAACGCGACCTTCTACCCGGCGAGCACCCGATCCACCGGCTGGTGCTGCTGGCCAACAGGGCACAGCTCACCATCATGCTGGGCCGCCCGGAGGAGGCGCTGGAGGACCTGAACGCGGTGATCGCCGCCGATCCCGGCTACCCCGACTACTACATCGACCGGGGCAACCTGCTGCACCGGCTGGGCCGCCTGGACGCGGCGATCGCCGACTACGAGACCGCGATGCGGGTCGGCCCGCCCTTCCCCGAGCCGTACTACAACCGGGCCGAGATCCGCTTTTCCACCGGAGACCACCGGGGCGCGCTCGGCGATCTGGACCACGCGCTGGAGCTGGACCCGGAGTTCGTGGACGGGCTGGCCAACCGAGCCGGGCTGCTCGTCGCATTCGGGGAGTACGGCAAGGCCAGGGTGGACGCGGAGACCGGACTCGCGCTGGATTCGGCCAACCCGTACCTGCTGTGCGCCCTCGGTCAGGTGGAGATGGCCGAGGGCCGTCACCGGAAGGCGCGGGTCGCCTTCGACCAGGCGCTGGAGCTCTCCCCCTCGCTGGCCGCGGCCTGGGCCAACCGGGGAATGCTGGCCTTCGAGATGGGCGACCCCGAGGGCGCCGTCTCCGACTTCACCCACGCTCTCGAACCGGGCGCGGACCCCGCGTTGCTCTTCAACCGCGCGATGGCGCTCCGCGCCACCGGACGCGACGAGGAGGCGGTGGCCGACCTCACCCGCGCGATGGAGCTGGCTCCGGACGACGACGACATCCGCCGCGCGCTGACGTCCTGAACCGCACGGCGTCCCTCCGCACTCCCGGCGAGATCATCGGGGTGAGTGCGGAGGGAGGAAAACCCGGGTGACGCGGAGGTTCCGGTTAGTGCGCCGGAGCCGGACCGGAAACAATTCATTAACGATGACCAAGCGTATTGAGGCCAACACCGAAGGCCCATTCTCCGAATTGAGAACGCACCCCGGAGAAGGACCCGTACCGGTGAATTCAGCGATCCGCCGGCGGCCTGGCACACGGCCCGCGAAGGAATGTTCATCGGATATCCCGTGACACCGCGTATTGATCGGTGAAGTCTCGGTGAACACCGCCTGCGAGAACGGGGACGGCCGCACGCGAACGCGGGAGAGAAGGGGAAAGGCGGCACGGGGACAGGAGACGAGAAACCCGGGCGGAAGAGGGCCACACGGAGACGGGAGGGCGGCGAACCGGGACCCGGGGAGCGATCTGCGGAGACTCGGGGAGCGATCAGCGGGACGGACCGCTGAGATAGCGTTCGGCCAGCTCGCAGGTGCCCTCGGTGTAGCCGGCACCGAGTTCGGCGGCGATCTCCACGCCTGTATGGGTACCGATCCAGGCGACCAGCAGCAGACGACGGAACATGATGAATGTCCAGATCTCGGCCTCGTCCTCGGCCGGAAGGTCCAGCACGGTCCGGTAGCCCCGCACCCATGCCGCGATCATCTCGGGGACCTGCGGGTGATGCTCGACGAAGCTGACCGCGGCGGCCAGGTCATAGAGGTACCAGCCGAAACCGCAGTCGTCGAAGTCGATGACGCTGGGCGGCTCGTCTCCCGCCACCAGCAGGTTGGCCGGCCGCAGGTCGGCGTGGATCAGGCCGTAACGGCCGGGGTCCCGGCCGAACCAGTGCAGCCGCTCGCGCAGTTCCTTGTCCATCCGGCCCAGTACGGCCAGCGCCTCGACTCCCACCCCCGCCCCGTCCTGCCAGCGACCCCACCGCGACTCGGCCCCCAGCGCGGCCTCGTAATCCCAGTGGAAACGGGTGAATCCCGCCGGGCGCCGCCAGCTTCGCGCGTGCCGGTGCATCCGCGCGGTGATGGCGCCGAGCCGCTCGAAGTCGGGCACCAGCCGGTCCTGCGACGGCTCGGTCCCCGGCAGGAACTCGAACATCACGCAGTCGCGGGGCTCCGCCCCGAGGACGGTGAGCACCCGGGAGCCGCCGGGGGACGGGAGCACCCTGGGGGTGCGGACCCCGGCCTCCTCACGGAGCGCCTCCAGCCAGTCGAGCTCGGAGAGGATCGCCTGCGTGGAGTGATAGCCGAGGCGGTGCACCCGCAGGACGAACCGCTCACCGGTAGCCGGGTCGTCCACCCTGTAGGTGGCGTTCTCCGACACGTTGATCAGCGTGATCTCGGCACCGGGCAGGCCATGGATCCGCACCGCCTTCCGGGCGGCCTCGTGCACGCGGGCCAGCACGTCATCCCCTGCGGACAGGTCGTGGGCCCGCATCGGTCCTCCAGGTGAATCACCCAAAGTGCCAGATCTTATCTGAGATCTTGCATTATCCGGTCTGCCACGGTGTGCCGCTGCTCGTTCTGCTCGTCCTGGGGACGCACCATCGTGACACGCTCCGCGCCGGGCTCCGCATCGAGGAGCGTGATACGGATCTTGGACTGCCGGTGCCGGAGCCGCTCCCAGTCGTCCATGAAGGTCCCGCGGAGACCGTGCTTGTCGGCCAGCGCCATCAAGGTCTCGGTGCGGTAGTAGAAGTCCTCCCGCAGGACCTGGTGCTCCTTGCCCTCCGTACGGTCGAAGGTGAAGTCGAACCACCCGCCCGGCTTCATGATCCGGCCGATGTGCTGGAAGCACTCCTCGATCACGTGGAGCGGGAAATGGGAGAAGACGCTGTGGGCGTGGATCACGTCGAACATCTCATCGGGCAGGGCGGCGAAACGCAGGTCCTTGACCGGCATGAGATGGGGAAGCTTGTCGCGCAGGCCATGGTCGACGAGGGTTTTCTGGGCGGCCATCAGAAGGTCGGGAGAGATGTCGACGCCGTAGTAGTTACCGGTGTCCAGGTAGTCGATGAACAGGCGTCCGGCGCGCAGGTTGCCGCAGCCGATGTCCAGCATGCGGTGCTCCGGCTTCAGGCCGTGCCGCTGCAGGTAGTCGAACTGCATCTGGCCGAGGGCGAGCCAGCGTCCGTGGGACTTGCTGCCCGCGGCCCTCTCCGGACCTCGGGAGACGTCCGACTTCATGACGGCCCGGTAGTAGTCGACGTGGTCACGCGTGCTCAGGCGCAGCCACGTGTTCCTGCCCAGCCGTCTCACATGCCCCGGGATCCGCTGAGGACGGCGGAGGGCGTATTTGATCTGGTGGCCGATACTTGCGCGGTTGTGACTGTGCATGCCTCTCCTGAGTCAGATCGATACCTCGACGATCTCGCCGATGACGGGATCGTATCCGAAGGTATTTGCGATATCACTCAACGTAACGGCGGCGAGAATGGTGATTTCATCGCCCGTTGACCTTGGCCCCTCCGGCCTCGACGGTCCTTGACCTTGGCCCTCCGGATCTTGACATCCTTGCCCTCGCCGTCCCGAACCTTGACCCACCGCGAACCCCGGCACCCCGGATCTCACCGTCCCCGGCCTCGGCGACACCCCGGATCTCACCGTTCCCGACCTCGGCGACACCCCGGACTTCGCCGTCTCCGGCCTCGGCGGCCCGGCCTCGTCTACCCTGACTTCGACGCCGGGGTCCGGCCGGCCTGCGGGTTTTCTCCGAGCGGACGGGTCGCGGGCTCGCGCCGGTCCTCCGCGCGGGCTCGCAAAGCGTCAGTTCTTACATGAGACTTCGCATCGTCTGGTCGGCGGCGAATACGGAGCGGACCGCCCGGTGCGAAGACTTTCAACGGTGTAAGGGGGCCCGATGAATCTCGAACTCGCGCTGCGCATGTGTGAGGCCGCGGTGAAGCAGGCCGGGCGGGAGGGAGCCCTGATCTCGGTCGCGGTGGTCGACGCGGGCGGGCATCTGGTCGCGTTCCAGCGGATGGACGGCGCGGAGATCGCCGGCCCGGTTCTCGCTCCCGGCAAGGCCTACACGGCGGTGGCCCACCGCATGTCCACCGCCGACCTCGCGCCGCTGGTCGTGCCCGGCGGAGAGCTGTACGGCCTCGCCGGGGACCGATACGTGTGCTTCGGCGGCGGCATTCCGCTCAGCGAACCCGGCAAGGATCACCGGGTGGTGGGCGCGGTCGGCGTCAGCGGCGGCACCGTCGCCCAGGACGTGGCCTGCGCCGAGATCGCCACCGCGCTCTGGGAAGGGGCCTAGCCCGGCGGTCGAAAACGTCGAATCCCCTGAAACCAAGGGAATCTCGCGTTATCTCCGGGTCTGGAGGGGCAGAGGGGGTTCGCCCCAGGCGGTGATCGCCTGAATGGTCTCGCTCCTTGGAGGATTTTGATGGACGTTATCGTGCTGCTCGCCCTGGTCTGTTTCCTGGCCGCCACCATCTGGTCCGCCATCAGCCGATCCTGGCCGATCGCGCTGCTCGCGGCCGGTGCGTTCCTGCTGACGCTGTCGACCACCTCGCTGGTCAACGGCTAGTCCCGTTTTCCGCGTGTGAGTGATCTTCAGCGGAGATCTCGGGGGTCGAGGCGAGGGGGTTCAGAAAACGGAGTCGGAGGTCGGTGGGTCGGGGATGGCCGGGGGGACCGGCCCGTGCCCGGGATCAACCGGATGTCGTCCGGCGGGGTGGGGTCCAGGCGTCGTTGGGGGCTATGGCGAGGTCGTCGAGGTCGAGGTCCTCGCCGGACTCGCCGCGGGGCCGGACCGTGACGGGGCCGCCGCTCTCACGGTCGACGACACGCAGGGGCCCTCCGTCGGGCTGCAGGTACGTGTCGCCCCATTGCATGAGGGCGAGCACCGCGGGCAGGAGGTCTCGCCCCATCCGGGTGAGCACGTACTCGTGGCGGGTGCGCTTGCCGGGTTCGCGGTAGGGCCGCCTGTCGAGGATCCCGGCGGCCACGAACTGCTTGAGTCGGGCGGCGGCCACCGCATCGGTGATCCCGACCCGTTCGACGAAGTCGTCGAAGCGCGTGGTGCCGTAGCAGGCCTCGCGGAGCAGGAGTATCGCCGACCTGCTGCCGATCACGTCCATGGCCTTGCCGATCGAGCAGTTGTCGCCTATCTGCCACTTCGACCGGTCGGCGAGAGGTCCCAGGAAAGTCATGGCCATACGCCGATCCTACTCTGACTCCGCCAGGCCATAGCCAGATGCTACGGTCTGGCTATGGAATCATGTAGCCAGGAAGAGAAGGCGGCCCCGGAGACCTCCGACCTCACCTACGCGGCCGCGACCGAGCTGACCGCCGCGATGGCCGCCCGCGAGGTCTCGTCCGCCGAGCTGACCGAAGCCGCGATCTCCCGGATCGAACGCTTCGACCAGGACGTCAACGCCGTCTGCGTGCGGGACTTCGACCGGGCGCTGACGGCCGCGCGCGCCGCCGATGTCGCGCGGGCGAAGGGTGACGTACGACCGCTGCTCGGCGTCCCGATGACGGTCAAGGAGTCGTTCAACGTCGCCGGGCTGACCACGACCTGGGGCATCCCGGCGTTCAAGGACGCGAGGGCGGCCGAGGACGCCGTCGCCGTCGCCCGGCTCAAGGCGGCCGGCGCGGTGGTGCTGGGCAAGACCAACGTCCCGTTCGCCCTCGGCGACCTGCAGACGTACAACGACCTGTACGGCGCGACCGGCAATCCGTGGAACCTGGGCCGTACGGCGGGGGGTTCGTCCGGCGGCTCGGCCGCCGCGCTCGCGGCCGGGTACGGCGCGCTGTCGATCGGCTCCGACATCGCGGGCTCCCTGCGCGCGCCCGCCCACTACTGCGGCGTGTACGCGCACAAACCATCACAGGGCCTCCTCCCGACCCGCGGCCACACGCCACCGGGGACACCTCCCCTGGCCTACGAGCGCGACCTCGTGACGATCGGGCCGATGGCGCGCGGCGCCCGCGACCTGTCACTCATGCTCGACCTGCTGGCCGAGCCCGACGAGACCGCGATCGGCATCGCCCACGCGCTCGCCCTGCCGCCGGCCCGGCACGACGACCTGGCGGCCTTCCGCGTGCTCGTCGTGGACACCCATCCGCTGATCCCGACGGCGTCGAGCGTGCGCGCCGCGATCGGCGACCTCGCCGACCGGCTCTCCGCAGCCGGCGCGAAGGTGGCCCGCGAGAGCGAGTCGCTGCCCGACCAGGTCGAGGCGGCCCGGCTCTACATGCGCCTGCTGCTCGCGTCCTGGGGGGCCGGCTATCCGCAGGAGGTCTACGAGCACCTCCGGCTCGACGCCGGGCGGCTCGACGCCGGTGACCGGAGCCTGGCCGCTGAGCGTACCCGCGGTTCGGTGCTCAGCCACCGCGGCTGGATCGCGGCGGACAGCGCGCGTGTACGGAACCGCCAGGGCTGGCGAGAGCTGTTCGCCGAGTTCGACATCGTGCTGTGCCCGGCCATGCCGACCCCGGCGTTCCCGCACGACCGGAGCCCGGACCGCTGGGCCCGCCGGATCACGATCGACGGGACGGACCACGACTACGCCGACCAGCTCGTATGGGCGGGAATCGCGTCGGTGCCGGGCCTTCCGGCGACCGTGGCCCCGATCGGGCGATCCGCGGACGGCCTGCCGATCGGCGCGCAGCTGATCGGCCCGATGTTCGAGGACCGCACCCCGATCCGGTTCGCCGAGCTCCTGGAACGGGAGTTCGGCGGCTTCAACCCCCCGCCGCTCGCCCGCCCAAGGCTATAGCACTTGACTTATATAAGTGATGTTTAATACTTTTACGCCATGCATGCTTCCGACCTCCTCGGCGACCCGATGCGCAGTGCCGCCCTCGAACCGCTCGTCGACGGCGAGACGATCTTCGGCGCGACATGCGCGCCCATCCGGGACAGGTGAGGAGAATCCCATGATCGACGTTACCCAGCAGATCAACGCCGTACGGCGGCAGGTCGGCAAGCGCGTGCTCGAAGCGGGTGAGGCGCGCGTCGTGACCATCAGCCAGGCGTACGACGCCACCCTCGACGACCTCTGGGACGCCTGCACCGATCCCGAGCGCATTTCCCGGTGGTTCCTGCCCGTCTCGGGCGACCTGCGCCTCCATGGTCGCTACCAGTTCGAGGGCAACGCGGGCGGAAGGATCGAACGCTGCGATCCGCCGAAGGGCTATGCCGCCACCTGGGAGTACGGCGAGGAGGTCAGCTGGGTCGAGGTCCGGCTGACGGCCGAACCCGACGGCGGGACGCGGTTCGAGCTTGAGCACACCGCTCACGTCGACGACGAGCGATGGGCCGAGTTCGGCCCCGGCGCGGTCGGCGTCGGCTGGGACATGGGATTCCTGGGTCTGGCCATCCACCTGTCGTCCGGACAGGACATGAACCCGCAGGAGTCCGCGGCGTGGTCGGCGTCCGACCAGGGCAGGCAGTTCATGACGCTCAGCAGCCGGGAGTGGTGCGACGCGAGCATCGCGGGCGGCGAGGACGGAGCGTCCGCGCGAGCCGCAGCGGATCGGACCACGGCCGCCTACACCGCCCCCGCCCCCGACGAGCCGGCCGAGCCCTGACGTCCCAACCGGCCCGCTCGCGGTGGCGGCCGCTACATCAGTCGAATTTTTTCCTGATTTCCGGATCTATATAACGGTGCCACCGAGTGAACTCCGTGGACTCGCGTTTAGTCTGAATTGTCGTATCAGTTCTTGTCTTCAGCCATTGCGACATGAAATCCGCGTCTATTGAGGGGCAGGTCTGCCCTTCATGAAGATGACACGACTGGGGCGCTTGTGAACCGAATATTCCCTGAATTCCTTGCGGACCGATCGGGCCATCGAGTCCTCGAAGGCCCGTCAGACCTTGAAGCCCTTGCGGACCCAGTATTTCTTTGAGAAGGGGACCGACCAGACCATCGATTCCCTGCGAACCCGTCAGACCTTGGAGTCCGGTCAGACCCAACAGGCCCAGAGTCCCATTCGAGCCGTTCAGACCATTCAAACCGTTCAGGCCATTCAGGCCATTCAGGCCGTTCAGGCCGTTCAGGCCGTTCAGGCCATTCAGGCTCTGCCGGCCGGTGACGCCGTAGAACTGGCTTCGCCGGTCGGTGACGTCCTGGAGTCCCTGTGGACCGGTCAGGTCCGGGGCTCTCTGCGGCACGGCGACGTCCTGAAATTCTTGCGAACCGGCGGCTTCGGGCACCCCAACGGGCCCGGGCTCTCCGGCAGGTCCGGGCTCTCCGGCAGGTCCCGGTATTCCAGGGGGTCCCGGTATTCCAGGGGGTCCCGGTATTCCAGGGGGTCCCGGTATTCCAGCAGGTCCAGGCATTCCGACTGGCCCGGGCTCTCCCGGCGGCCCAGGTATTCCGGGCAGCCCAGGCACTCCGACAGGCCCGGGCTCTCCCGGCGGCCCAGGTATTCCGGGCAGCCCGGGCATTCCGACTGGCCCGGGCATTCCGCGTCCTCCAGCAGGCCCAGCAGGTCCCACCGGACCCCGGAGACCGTCTCTGCCGGCCGGACCCTGCGGGCCACGACGGCAGGAAGGTCTGTGGCACTCGCAGGAACGCCCGCGACAACCACAGGGATGCCTACGACACTTGCAGGAAGGTCTCCGGCATTCGCAGTCATCCCCGGCTTTGGAAATGCGGTTGTTCTGCGAATAGGGGTGGGCGACTTCCGCTTTCCAGATTACGGCGTCCGCCGACGCCTGGTTCGACGGCATCAGAAGGACGCCGACCATCGCCGCGACGGATAAAGTCCCGACGCGACCGCTGGAGAGGTTACGTGGTGCCCATCTACTCTTGCAAGAAAGCAATCGATTTCCCATGCTGTTCCCGATTCCGAAAATATCGGATCCACCGTACCGCTACGGAAATGGTAGCGATCAGGAGGGTACCCCGAGGGCTCGGTCATAGCGCGTTGACGCAGTTCCAGAAGGGCAAACAAGTGGTACCGCCGGAGAAAAACGTTGACCACTTCTGACATTTAATAATCTTTATGGCAACTATTCAGGCTCGGTGTGACATGGGCCCGAATCTACTGTCCGTGAGCACAGATCCCACGGACCGGTCAGTGCGGCGGAGAATCGTGTTCGGCGCCGACGCTCCGCGAGCCGTGCCACGAGTTCCACAGCGCCTCGTACACCCCGCCCGCCGCGACCAGCTCGTCGTGGGCTCCGACCTCCACCACCCGGCCGTCGTCCATGACCACCACCCGGTCGGCGTCGCGGGCCGTGTGCAGGCGGTGGGCGATCGCGATGACGGTCCGCCCCTCTAGGACGGCGGCGAGCGAGCGTTCGGCGCGCCTGGCCGTACGGGGGTCGAGCATGGCGGTGGCCTCGTCGAGGATGACGGTGTGCGGGTCGGCCAGGATGACCCTGGCCAGGGCGAGCTGCTGGACCCGGTCCTGGCCGAGGGTGACGCCGGACGACTGGGACCCCAGCTCGTCGTCGAGCGAGGCGACCCAGTCGGCGCCGACCGCCGCCAGCGCCTTGCCCAGGCGGTCGTCGCCGGCCGTCGGATCTGCCAGCAGCAGGTTGTCGCGGACGGTGCCCAGGAACAGATGCTGTTCCTGGGTGACCAGGACGACGTGCTCGCGGAGTTGGGCGGGGGCGAGGTCGGCGACGGGCACCGAGCCGACGGTGACCGTGCCCAGGCGGGGGCGGTCGATGCCGGCCAGCAGCTTGCCCAGGGTGGACTTGCCGGCTCCCGAGGGGCCGACGACGGCCAGGCGCTCGCCGGGCCGTACGGTCAGATCGACGCCGGTCACCACGTCGTCGCCGCCTTCGTAGGCGAAGTGCACGCCGCACGCCTCGATGCGGTCGCCCTGCGGCGCCGCGGCGGCGACCTCCTCCCGCGCCGGTGTCGCGAGGCCCTCGATCCTGGCGAACGAGGCGCCGCTGCTCTGCAACTGCTCCAGCCAGATCAGGACCGTCTCGATCGGCTGGCCGAGCTGGCGCAGGTAGAGCACGCAGGTGACGACCGCGCCCAGCGTGACCTGGCCGCGGTCCAGGAGCACCCCGCCGAGCAGCAGTACCAGCACGGGCGGCAGGAGCGAGGAGACCTCCACCGAGGGCCAGAGCACGCTGCGCAGGAAGAGGGTCCGCAGCTGGGCGGCCCGGCTGCGTTCGATCACCCGTTCCGCCGCCCGCGTGCGCTTGGCCTGCAGGCCCAGGGCCTCGATGGTGCGGGCGCCCGCGGCGTTGGCGGCCAGGTGCTCGGCCAGCTCCGAGCGGGCGGCGCCTTCCTCCAGGTAGGCGGGGCGGGCTCGGCGAAGGTACCAGCGGGAGGCGGCCACGATGCCGGCCATCGCGAGCAGGCCGCAGGCGCCCAGGACCGGATCGACCAGGAAGACGGCGACGATCAGAAAGAGCACCTGCAGGCTCGAGACGAGGATCGCGGGGGCGGCGTCGCGCAGGGTGCGGCCGACGAGGGCCACGTCGGTGGTTCCGCGGGCGGTCAGGTCGCCGGTGCGGATGTGCTCGACCGTGGCGGCGGGCAGGGCCAGCACGCGGTCCAGGAGTTCGGCGCGGATGTGTTCCTGGACACGCTCGCTGAAGCGGGTGCCGATCTTCTCGGCGTACCTGGACAGGACCAGCTGGGCCAGCGCCGCGCCCACGGCGATCGCGGCGAGCAGGTCGACCGTGCCTCCGGCGCCGATGGAGTCGACGATGCGGCCCAGCAGCCATGGGCTGACCAGCGCCGCTGCCGCCGCGAGGCTGTTGAGCAGCAGCGTCGCGGTGAAACCCGGCACGTCGCGCCTGACCAGGCGCAGGGCGGCCCGCCGTACCTGCCGGCGGTCGGCGACGGGCAGGTCGCGGTTCATGCGAGCACCGATCGGTAGGCGGGGGTGGACTCCATCAGCTCGCGGTGGGTGCCGGAGGCGGCCACCCGTCCGTCCTCGATGAACAGCACCTGGTCGGCCTGGGCGAGCAGCAGCGGCGAGGTGGTGGCCACGACCGTCGTACGGCCGGCGCGTGCCGTACGGAGCCGCCCCGCGAGGAGGGACTCGGTGTGCGCGTCCAGCGCGGAGGTGGGCTCAACGGCCAGCAGCGCCTCGGGCTCGGCCAGCAGCGCCCGGGCCAGGCGCACGCGCTGACGCTGGCCGCCCGACAGGTTGCTGCCGCCGGGTTCGATCATCGAGTCGAGCCCGTGGCGCAGCCCTGCGACCACGTCCTGCGCCGCGGCGACGTGCACCGCCCGGTGGACGGCCTCGTCGTCCGCCTCGCCCCGGCCCTGGAGGACCTCGCGCAGCGTGCCCGCGAACAGGGCGGCGTCGTGGTCGGCGATCAGGGAGGTGCCGTCGAACCCGCCCAGCCCCTCGAGCAGCGCCACGCTCTCCTCGGGCCGGGCGCCGACCAGCCCCACCAGGCTCCCCGGCGTGACCTCCGGCCCGGCGGGCCGGGGCCGCTCCTCGGCGCGCAGCGCGAGGAAGCGGGTGACCTGACGGGCGGCGACCAGGCCGTGGCTGATCTGGAGGCTGCCCTCGATGAAGGAGGAGACCGGCACCACCAGCACGACGATGTACCCGTACACCCCGACCAGCTCGCCCACCGTGATCGTCCCCTCGGCGGCCAGCCGGGCTCCCAGCCAGGTGACGGCGGCCAGGAACAGGGCGGGCAATCCGGCGCCCAGCGCGCCGATCCAGCTCGTCAGCGACGCCACCCGGTAGCCCTGCTCGCGCAGGCTCGCCGAGTCGGCGCGGTACCGCTCGGCGTAGGTGCCCTTGCCGCCGAAGGCGTTGAGCACCCGCAGCCCCTCGATCAGGTCGACCAGGCGGGTGGTCAGCCTGCCCTGGTTCTCGCGGTAGCCGTTCTGCACCTTCATCAGCCGCCCGAGCAGCGGGCCGAGCAGGATCGCCAGCAGCGGCACGCCCAGCAGCACCACCACGGCCAGCACCACGGAGACCTGCAGCAGCAGCGCCGCCACCACGCCGTAGCTGATCACCGCGCCCACGCCGGGGCCGGTCACCGTCAGCGAGGCGGCGATGGTGACGACGTCGCCGATGCCGATCGTCACCACGTCGCCCGTCGAAGCGCGCTTGGGCAGGTCGGCGCCCAGCTTGTTGATCTGCTCGACCAGGGCGCGCACGGTGCGGAAGTTGGCGTCCATCCGGATCTTGGTCATCGTGCGGTGCCGCAACATCGCCAGCCAGGCGTTGACCAGGCCCGCGCCGAGCAGCGCCAGCACCCAGCCGGGCGCCAGGTTGTCGTCGATCGCCCTGGACAGCAGGTACGGCGGGAGCGTCAGGCCCACCATCCAGAGGGTTCCCAGCATCGCGCCCAGCGCGACCCGGCCCTTCTGCGCCCAGGCCAGCCAGCACAGATACCGAGCCGCCTTCATGGCGATCACGCTAGAGCATGGCTTTGACGTCTCTTTACCCGCCCTGGATCGGCCGTTCGCAGCGGCTGCCCCAGGTGATCGGTCCCTTCTTGTCGCGCTGCCCGGGTGCGCTCATGAGGGCGACGGCGCCACGGTGCGCGAAGCCCCGCTCGCGGTAGTGGCACGCGGCCCGGATCCCCTGGCTCCCGCATGGCGATCGGCGGGCCGCGTCGCGGGCATCAGGCGTCGGAGTCGACGAGGCTCCGGTCGATCTCGGCGCGGGTGGGCATGGAGGTGCTGGCGCCCGCCCGCTGGACGGACAGGCCCGCCGCCGCGGTGGCGAAGCGTACGGCCAGATCCGGGGACTGCCGCTCGACGCGGGCGGCGGCGAGAGCGCCCACGAAGGTGTCGCCCGCGGCCGTGGTGTCCACCGCGGGCACCTTGGGCGCCTCCACCTGCACGGCCGGGCCGTCACCCGCGGCCGTGAGCGCACCGCGCGACCCCAGGGTGATGATGACCCAGCCGACCCTGCCCCTCAGCTCCTGCAGGGCACGCGCGTGGTCCGCCTGACCGGTGATCTCGGCGGCCTCGTGCTCATTGGCCACCAGAATGTCCACGGCCTCCAGCAGCTCGGCGGGGAGCGGCTGGACGGGTGCGGGGGTGAGGACCACGGTGGTCCCGGCTCTCCGGGCGGCCCTGGCGGCGGCGGTGACGGCCTCGATGGGAAGCTCCAGCTGGAGCAGGAGCACGTCCGACCGGGAGATGACCTCGATCTCGGCCTCGGAGGGGGCGGTCACGGCCCCGTTGGCTCCGGGGACCACGATGATCGAGTTGCCGCCCCCGTCGTCCACCACGATCTGGGCGATGCCGGACGGGCCGGGAACCGTCCGCAGGTTCGTCACGTCGACTCCGGCCTCGGCGAGCGTCCGCCGCAGCTCGGACCCGAAGGCGTCGTCCCCCACCGCGCCGAGGAAGGCCACCTCGGCGCCCGCCCGCGCGGCGGCGATGGCCTGGTTGGCGCCCTTGCCTCCGGGGATCGTGCGAAACTCGCGTCCCGTCACGGTCTCACCGAGCGCGGGCGCGGCCTCGACGTAGGCCACCAGGTCCATGTTGGCGCTGCCGAACACCGAGATCATGATTCCTCCACCGGGGCCGGCGGCCGGCCGGTCAGCTTGTCCAGGCCGATCCCGTCGAAGCCGGTGGCGCTGCCGGCCGGTTCCTCGGAGACCGTTCCTGCGGGGTCCTCGACGCGCCGGGGAGCACGCCGATCATCGAGCCTACGGTCACGCCCACGGGTCCGGCGCCCCGGCCTCCCATCACACCCCCCAGGTCCGGCGCCCCGACCTCCCGTCACGCCCCGGGTCCGGTGCCCCGACCTCCCGTCACGCCCCCCGGCGGTCAGTGCGGCGAGGTCGCCGCCGCTCTCATACGACCAGCAGCAGCGAGACGGAGGCCTGAAGGCTGACCTCGTGGCTGACGCTGGCGCCGAGCAGGGCGCCGAGCCTGCCGTGGTGGCGGGGACCGAGCACGATGAGGTCGCTGCCCAGCTCACGGGCCCGCGCCAGGATGTTGTCGGGCACGCCCTCGCGCAGGATGTGGACAACCTCGCCCTCGGCGGTGATTCCCGCTCCGCGCAACCGAGCGACCGCCCGGTCCACGATGGCGCGGGCCTCCTCATCGGTCTCCAGGTCGACCACCTGGTCGGCGAAGATCTCCCTCTCCTCCGCGTGCAGGACCTGGACGTCCGCACCGGTGACCCCGGCCAGATACTCCACGGCGTCGAGCACCCGGTCCCCCCGAGGAGAACTGTCAATCGCAGTGAGAATGTGCTTGTACATGGATTCCTCCGGTCACGACACAATGATGGCGATACAAATCCGCTGAAACAGCGCGACGGCACGGGCGAGGCCGGCGGAATCGCGGGCAGCCACGGGCTACGAGCGGTCCCCCTCACCGTCGGACGGCGGTGCCCCCCGACGGCCCGGCCGATGGAGAGAGCCGCAGCGAGCGGGGCGATACCGATGGTCCGGCCGCACCGCCGCAGCATACGCCCGGTGATTTCGCCCCGATCGCGGGGGGCGTCCATCGGCTTCGGGCCACCTGACCGTGCCTTATCCGATCCCGCCGGAGCCGCGGGGGCGTTCCGCCCGCGGCCGGTGATCTCAGCCGGTGATCTCCCGGGCCCACGGCAGGAGAAGCCGTTCGACGGCGACCACGAGGTAGAAGAGGATCACGCTCATCGCGCTCAGCAGCGTCATCGCGGCGAACGCCAGCGACGTGTCCGCGGACGCGCCGGACGCGACGATGACGTAGCCGAGTCCCTGGTCGCCGCCGGCGAACTCCCCGACGACGGCGCCGACGACGGCGAGCGTGACGGCGACCTTGAGCCCGACGAAGATCTGGGGCAGCGCCCAGGGGATGCGCAGCTTCACGAAGGTCTGGCTACGGGACGCGGACAGCGATCTCGCCAGCTCGGTGAGCTCCACGGGGGTCGAGGTGAGCCCCGACATGGTGGCCACGACGATCGGGAAAAGGGAGATCAGGACGACCATGCTGATCTTCGGCACCGAGCCGAAGCCCAGCCAGACCACCAGTAGTGGCGCCACCGCGACCTTCGGGACGGCGTTCGCGGCGACCAGCAGCGGGAGGACCGCGCGTTCGACGGTCCGCGAGGCCGTCAGCAGGATCGCGGACAGCAGCCCGATCACCATGGCGAGGGCGAATCCGGCGACCGTCTCGACCAGCGTCGCCCATGCCTGGCTCATCAGGTAGCCGGGCATGTCCCTGAACGAGCGGACGATGTCCGGGGGCGCGGGCAGGATGAACGGCTTGATGCCGAACACGACGGTGGACAGCCACCACACCGCCACCACCGTCGCCCCGGCGAGGACGGGCAGCACCGCCGGCAGGTAGGTCCGCGCCGGCCGGACCCCGGTGCCGCTCGCCACCGTCAGCCGCCCGGCCTGCGGCCGACGGTGGAGTAGGTGAGCGGGTTGCGGACCACCAGCCGCGGATCCCTGGTCAGACGGTCGAGCTCGTCCAGCTGGGCCGCGCTCATTCCGGCGTTGAGGAAGGCGTCACGTGCCTGGGCGATGTTCGCCGCGATCAGCAGCGCCCCCGCCGTGCCGCCCTGCCATGACCGCGCGTGCACGATGGTGTCGACGTCGACCAGTCCCTCGGCGAGCATCGCGGCGTGTATCCGCCCGGCCCAGGTGGGATCCATGCCGTGGGCGGGGAAGGCCGACCTGACGACGCTCTCCTGGTAGGCGTCGATCAGCGCCTCGGCCTCCGGTGTGGGAGCCGCGAGGAGACCCTTGCGGAACGTGGTCTCGAAGTCCTCGACGAGCAGTGCCCCGCCGGGGGCGAGGGCGGCGGCGAGGCGGCGCAGGACCTCGTGGCGCTCGGGGAGGTGCACGAGCAGCAGCCGCGCGTGGATCACGTCCCACGGTCCCTCGGGGACGGGCTCCGAGACGATGTCGTGGCGCAGCACGTCGAACCCGGCGTCGAGCGGCAGGTAGCGGGTGTTGACGTCGGTCGCCAGCACCCTGCCCGTCGGTCCGGCCCTGTCGGCCAGCCAGCGGGCGATGCTGCCGGCCCCGGCGCCGAGCTCCAGGCACCGCCGCCCGGTCAGGTCGCCGAGTTCGGCGAGCCGTGACTCGGTCGGCCCGTCGAGCATCGTCGCGAGGTAGTCGTGCCGGTGCGCGGCTTCCGGGTCGTTGTTGTCGAAGGCGTACGACGGCGCCTCGGGATCGGTTGACGCGGCCAACGAGCGCTCCTCTGGTCCAGGGTTTCGGGGGGAGACCGGAAGTCAGCTGCCCGGCATGGCGTCGAAGTCGACGACGTCCTCGGGGGTCATGGCCGATTCGATGAGCCCGGCGCTCCGCAGGCTTTCGATGGCGCCGAGCATGCGGGTCTTGCTGATCAGGCCGATCGACGCACCCGTGCCCTCCGCCGTCACGGACGGCGTCATCAGTTTGATCTCCTGGCTCGCGGCGTCGGCGGCGGTCTCCGGCTGCTTCTGGTGCAGCAGTGCGGCGGCCTCGTCAGGGTGCTCGACGGTGTAGACCAGGGCCTTGCGCATCGCCTCGCGGAACCGCTTGACCAGGTCCGGGTTTTTTTTGGTGAGTTCGGTCGTGGTGAGCACCGCGTTGCCGAACAGGTCGGGCAGGTATTCGCTGTAGGGGAACACGACCAGCTTTTTCTGCTTCGCCTGCATCGTGGCCTTCTCGATGGTGGGCCGGCCGATGAGGAACGTGCTCAACGCGTCGACCTTGCCGCCGGCCAGGGTGCTTCCCAGCTGGACCGGTTGCACGGCGACCCAGCTGACCCCGGCGGCCTCGATGCCCGCGAGCCGGGCATATCCGGGAAAGAGCAGCTGGTTCACCGAGTTGGCGGCCGCGGCGATCTTCTTGCCCGCGAGGTCCTTGGGCGTGGTGATCCCGGTCCCCTCCATGCTCATGATGGAGACCAGGGTCTGCTGGTGGATGGCGAGGATGGCGCGGAAGTCCTTGTAGCCCTTGCCCCCCGCGGCACCCGCCGAGATCATCGCGCCGGTGAGGTCCAGACTCGCGAACTGCACCTGCCCGGAGGCCATGGCCTTGAGGTTCTCGCCGGCCGCCTTGCCCAATTCGATCCGCACATTGAGACGGGCCTCACGGAAATAGCCCTTTTCCTCGGCGATCCATGCAAAGGCATCTCGCCCGGCCGCACCAAAAGCGGTGATGTACGTGACGCTGTCTGCGGATTCTGCGGATTCTGTGGGTTTTCCCTGCGTTTCGCTTCCGCAGCCGGCGGCCACCAGCGTCAGAACCGACAGTAATGCCGTCAGCGCCGTCAACGTGCGAGCTTGCCTCATCCTGTGCCTCCTGCGGGAGGGGCGTTGACAACGCCACGGACAGCTTGATCGACAGGATCTTACTCCGATATGTCAGGCTTAAATAGATCTATTTAACGAGATCTGAAACATGCACATAATTCGGCGGTGAGGTTGTGAACATGGAACGTGCGAAAGGCCGGTACGGGCTCATACCGGCCTTTCGCGACGTGCTATTTCACGCCGTAGGCGCGAATGACGGTCTGCCTGACCTGACCGCCGGCGTTGTCCCTGGCCGTGACGCGCAGTGACACCTGCCCGCCTGCCCCGCCCGGTGAGTGCGCGACCAGAGCCGTGTAGCGGCCCTTGCCGGCCGGCAGGACGCTGAGACGCGTCCAGTTCCTGCCGTCGTCGTAGGACAGCTCGGCGGTGAGGTCCTTCACGACGAGACCGGGCCCCGGGCGCCGTACGGCGAATCCGAGTTTCACCGGAAGGCCGCGACGGATCTGACCGTTCAGGTCGGCGGGCACGTCGTAGTCGATCTGCAGGAGGGGCAGCTCCTCCCCCGCCTGCGTCCTGGGACGGGCCGATCTGAAGGTCCACGCCGTCTCGGTGGCGGTAGCGTGCGTCCACTCCTCCGACGATCGTTTCGTCGACAGTTCCAGGCGGTATTCGGCGCTCTCGGGCACGGCGGGGAAGACCCCGCGGGCGTTCGCCCGTTCCTCGACCAGCTGACCGTTCCGGTAGAACCTGGCGGACGTCGTGTCCGCCTCGTCACTTCCCCCGGCGTAGCCGTAGTGCCCGGAGGAGTCGACGAACTCCGGCACCTGGATCGTCAGCGCGTCCCCGGTCCTCCGGGGGACGAAGGCGGGCACTCCGTCCGGGATCGCCGGCCGTACCACGGGACCGAACCACCGCTCCCGTACCGTCTGGCCAGCCCTGTAGCTCTGCGGCAGATCGGTCAGCCCGCCGCGGAGAGAGGAGAAGGAGTCCCACGTGAACAGGTGCTGCACGACGTGCTGCCACTGGGTGTCGCCCGAGCTGACGTACTCGGCCCGCTCCAGCGGGGTGCGGACGATCCGCTGCAGCTCCATCTGGTTGCCCAGACCGTACTCCTGCCAGGGACGCCAGCCGAACCGCTGCTCCTTGGCCCAGCCGAACCCGCCGGACTGCTGGTAGCTCGTGTCGACGCGCGCGGTGTTGCCGTCGGTCACCTTGTGAACGACGTGCTCGGGAATCCGGCCGCTGGACACCTGCATGATGTCGTAGTGGTAGGGGCTGGCCATGGTCCCGGTCAGGTCCAGTCCGGCCCTGCCGCTCCGGACCTTGGCCAGCAGCCTCTGCGCGTTGTCGTTGGCGATCGCCATGGCCGGCAGCGGGTAGCGCTCCCCGTCCGGGGACCACGCCTGCCACACGGGCTCGTCCTTCGCCCCCACGATGACAACCGCGGCGGCGCCGGCCGCGCCCGCGGCCTCGGCCAGATCTTCCCAGTACCCAATGTCGGGGGGCGACACGACGACCGCCTTGCCGCGCAGCCTCAGGCGGGACAGTTCCTCAGCCGATCCGGTGCCGCCGTCGACGAGCGGCCAGTGATACCTCCCGTTCATTTCCGGGGAGCTGTGGAGCAGGTTCATCGTCAGCGACTCGGAGGAGCCGTCCAGATGGGCGGACAGCTTCGGAGCGGCGAGCTGCCAGCGCGAGGAGAACTCGAAGGTGCCCTCCTTGACGGGCTTGGTGGGGGTCACGGCCAGATGCTCGATGGACGGGTAGTTCATGGAACCCTGACCGATCGTGCGGGTTCCCATCGTGCGGTAGGTGAAGTAAGTGAAGACGCCGTCCTGCACGGCCGGCTTCGGCGTCTTGATGGTGATCGGGTTCGCCGTGCGGGCGTCCAGCACCACCTCCATGTCGCCGGTCACCCGGAGCTCGGGCATCGCGATCAGGTAGTTCATCGGGTGCGCGCTGCGGATCTCGTCCATGATGGCCTGCGTCATGTAGGTGCCCTCCGCCATGTTGAGGGTGACTCCGCGGTCCTCGTCGAGAATGTAGGCGGTGGCGTCGTTGAACGACGATGAGCCGAACATGGAGATGTAGGGCACCCGGGCCGGCTTGCCGGCGGCGTCCACGGCGGTGAAGTGCACCGCGTGGAGGCGGCCTCGATTCAGCAGGGCCAGCGTCGTGTGCAGCGTGACCGCGCCGTCCGCGGACACCGCGTTGACGTACCCTCCGTACCGTCCGTTCGCCACCTTGGCGGCGTCGACGTGCACCGGCACCGTGACCGTCGCGCCCGCCTGCACGGTGACCGTGGGCGAACCGAGACTGACCGCCCCGTCCACCTGGGCGCCGCCGTCGACGTCGGTCAGGCCGGCGGTGAGCGTCAGCGTGACCGGCGCCTGGGTGCCGTTGGTGTAGTCGACGGTCCCGTCCAGTGGGCTCTCCTCACCGGACTCGTGATATCCCAGGTCGAGCGCGCCGGTGGCCGTCACGCCCTGCCGCACGGCACGGGCCACGTCCACCCGGCCGCCGCCCTGCTGGTAGACCGTCTGACCGGCGGCCGTCTTGGCCGTGGCGACCAGGGCGTCCTTGATCTGCCGGGCCTTCCAGTCCGGGTGCTCCTGCTTGAGGATGGCGGCGGCACCGGCCACGTGCGGCGTCGCCATCGACGTCCCGGACAGGGAGGCGTACTTGTCGTCGACCACGGGTCCCAGCGCGGTCCCGTCGGCCCGGGCGGCCACGATGTCCACGCCGGGGGCGGTGATGTCCGGCTTGAGTGCCCCGTCGAGGCGGGGTCCGCGGCTGGAGAAGTCGGCCAGGACGTCTTTGGAGTCGACGGCGCCGACGGTCAGGGCGGACGCGGCGGCGCCGGGAGAGCCGACCGTGTACTCCCCGCCGTCGTTACCCGCGGCGACGACGAACAGGGTGCCGGTCCGCTCGGTCAGGGTGTCCACGGCGACGCTGAGCGGGTCGGTCCCGTCTGTCGGGCCACCCCCGAGGCTCATGTTGACCACGGCGGCGCCGGAGGTCGCGGCCCATTCCATGCCCTCGAGGATCCCGGATTCGAAACCGGATCCCGTGTTGTCCAGCACCTTGCCGACCAGCAGCTGCGCGCCGGGGGCGACGCCCTTGCGCCTGCCCCCGGAGGCGGTGCCGAGACCGGCGATGATCGAGGCGACGTGGGTGCCGTGTCCGAAGCCGTCCTTCGCCGAGGGATCCTCGGTGAAGTTGCGGGTCTCCGCTATCGTCCCGGCGAGATCGGGGTGACCCTCGTCGACACCGGTGTCGAGGACGGCGACCTTGATGCCCTTCCCGTCGAAGCCCGCGTTCCACGCCTCCGGCGCCCCGATCTGCGGGACGCTGTGCTCCAGGGAGGCCCGGACCTTCCCGTCGAGCCAGATCTTCTTGAGCCCCCGGGCCAGGCTCGGCTGGGCCGCACCTCTCCCGGCCGCGTCGACCGGCGACTCCACGGCCTGCCAGAGCTCGGCCAGCCTGTCCTTGCCGACGGTCACCGCCTGCGCGTTGACGCTCTCCAGCGTCTTGCCCGGCTGAACGCCCGGCAGGGAGGGGGTCCTCGTGACCCGTGCGGCTCCGTCGTAGACGAGCATGAGCGGCAGGGTCGCGCTGCCGGCGTCGTCATAGCCCTGCTCGATCAGGTCTCCCACCTCGAACAGGCGCTTGTCGACCAGGTTCCGGGCCACGTAGGGAACCATGTCGGCGGGCGTGATCCGCAGCTCGCCGTCGACCTCCTGGGAGTAGAACCTGGTGCCCTCCCGGCCCTTGCCCGGCTGGACGGTGGCGGTCCGCTTCCCGCCGGGGAGTCGCTGGACCGTCACCACGTCGCCGGTGATCAGGGTGACCCGGTCGAACGCGCCGGGCGCCTTCGGTGCGGTCTCGCCGGCGGAGGGGAGCGCCGGTACGGCGACTATGGAGAACGCCACCGAGGCGGCGGTGAGATGTGCAAGCCAGCGCATGAGGCGGCCGCGCCTTCCGTGATCGAATGTTGTCGATCACGAGAGTGCTGGACAGCCGTTCTCCCTGTCAGGAACACAGCCTGCCGAAACTACGACATGTCGTAAAAATGACAACTGTGCTGACAGTCGCCTAACTGTCGGCGCAAGCGAGGGCGATTTCGGGGATCCATGCCCCGAGCACGCCGTCCTCGTGTCAGGAACGCAGGTAGGCCAGCACGGCGAGGACGCGGCGGTGCTGGTCGCCGTCCTCGGCGTACAGTCCGAGCTTGGCGAAGATGCTGCGGATGTGCTTCTCGACGGCGCCGTCGCTGATCACGAGCTGGCGGCCGATGGCCGGGTTGGACCTGCCCTCGGCCATCAGGCCGAGCACCTCGCGCTCCCGCGGGGTGAGCAGGGCGAGCGGGTCGTCGCGGCGCCGCCGTACCATCAGCTGGGCCACCACCTGCGGGTCGAAGACCGTCCCTCCGGCCGCGACCGTGCGCAGGCCCCCCAGAAAGTCCTCCACATCCACGACCCGGTCCTTGAGCAGGTATCCCACCGCGCCCCTGGCGTCGGCGAGCAGGTCGTCCGCGTAGGACACCTCCACGTACTGCGACAGGATCAGCACCGGCGCGCCCGGCACCCTCCGGCGCGCCTCGACCGCGGCCCGCAGCCCCTCGTCGGTGAAACCGGGCGGCATCCGCACGTCCACCACCGAGACGTCCGGCCGGTGTTCGGCGACGGCCTCGACCAGGCTGTCGCCGTCCCCCACGGCGGCGACCACCTGGCAACCGAACTCCTCAAGGAGCCTGATCAGACCCTCGCGGATGAGAACCGCGTCATCGGCCACCACTACCCGCACGGAACCTCCGCAACTATCACCGTCGGTCCTCCGACGGATGAGTCGACCGTCAGCTCTCCGTCCACTGCCTTCAGACGGTCGGCGAGTCCGGACAGACCATGTCCTTTGGCGACATGTGCGCCACCGACCCCATCATCCCCGATTGTCAGCATCAGGTAGGCACCGGTTCTGGTCAGCGACACGGTGCAGATCGTGGCGTGACTGTGCTTGGCGACGTTGGTGAGGGTCTCGGCGACGACAAAGTAGACGGTGTTCTCCACGGCGGCGGTGAAACGACCGGTCACCTGGACGTCCAGCTCGACGGGGATCGTGCACCGGCTGGCCAGCGCGGCGAGCGCGGGAGTCAGGCCCCGGTCGCTGAGGATCGGCGGGGCGATGCCGCGCGAGAGGGCCCGCAGCTCGTCCAGGGTCTCGCGGGTGGAGGTGATGGCCTCACCGAGCATCCGGTCGACGACGTCGGGGTCACGCTTGAGCTGGCGCTGGGCCCGCGACAGGTCCATGGCCAGGGAGACCAGGCGCTGCTGCGGCCCGTCGTGGATGTCACGCTCCAGCCTGCGCAGTGCGTTCGCCTCGGCCGACACCGCGGCGGCCCTGCCCTGCGCCAGGTCGTCGATGCGCTCGTGCAGCTCGGCGACCCCGGTCAGCATGGCCCGGCCGAGCCCTGCCTGGAACAGCGCCGCACCGCGCACGAACATCGGGAGGGTGAGCGCGAACAGCAGGCCGATGACGAGGTTGATGATCATGTCGAACCAGAACCTGTCCCCGAATCCGAGCAGGTGGGCGAGTCCTCCGTCGTTGCCGGGGATGGCGGCGATGATCCATCCGTAGAGCGGGTAGGTGAGACCGGCGATCGCCCCCGCCCACCAGGTCACCGTCACGACGAAGGTCACGATGGAGATCGGGAAGGCCACGATGCCGTAAAGCAGGTCCAGCCACGACTGCCCGTTGATCATCGGGTTGACCAGCCTGCGGAACCAGCCGGCGTTCGCGGGCGAGGGCTGGTAGCGCGGCCGGGCGACCGGGCGGCCCAGCACCTCCGGTAACCAGCGCCGCTCGACGTCGGCGAAGCCCCGTGCGACCAGCAGCGTCGCCGCCAGGATCGGCAGGCCCACGAACGCGATCATTGAGCCGACTCCGGCGGCGAAGCCGGCGACCATCAGCGCGAACCAGATGATGGAGAGGGGGAAACCGACGATGAGGTACCGGGTGTCGGTACCGATGCGGCGCATCAGGGTTCTCATGCCCCTAACGCTACGAGCGATGGGCCCGGCCATCTAACCGGCGCACCCGCATGTGGGGGTGAGGCAGGCACTACCTTCCGCGGTGAGGTGATCGCGTCGCGAAGACTGCTGTGTGCGTGACTGCGCCGGCCGGGGCCGAACGGGAGGCTCGAATCACCATCCCCTGAGGAATCGAGGCCCCGGTGACCGCAGTCATCTCCCGTCCGGCCGTACGCACCGCGCCGGCGTCACCGGGCCGCGATCCGTTCATCGACGTGTTACGCGTGTTCGGCATGGCGCTGGTGGTGCTACAGCACTGGAGCATGCCGGTGCTCTCCTTCGCGGAGGGCCGGATCGTGACCGGCAACGCGCTGGCCACCGGGAACGCCTGGATGATCACCTGGATCAGCCAGGTGATGCCGCTGGTCTTCTTCGCGGGAGGCGCGGCCAACGCGATCAGCTGGCGGGGTTCGGTCTGGCGCGGCGGCACCCCTCCCGCCTGGATGGCGGTACGGCTGCGCCGCCTCGCCTGGCCGGTGCTGCCGCTCGCGGCGGTGTGGCTGCCCCTCCCCCACCTGCTCCTGCGACTCGGCATGCCGGAGCAACCGGTGGAGACGGCCTCGCGCCTGGCCGGGCAGCTGCTCTGGTTCCTGGCGGTCTATCTGGTCGCGGTGGCGATGACCCCGCTGATGCTCAGGCTCAACATGAGGTACGGCTGGCGCGTGCCCGCCGTGCTGGCGGTGGCGGCCGTGGCGGTGGACGCCGCCCGTTTCGGCACCGGCCTGGAGGTGATCGGATTCCTCAACATCGGGCTGGTCTGGCTCGCGGTGCACCAGCTCGGCTTCCTGTACGCCGACGGCCGCCTGGGCCGCCCCTGGATCATGGCGCTCACCGGGTACGGCCTGGCCGCGGCGCTGGTGGCCTTCGGGCCCTACCCGGGCAGCATGATCGGGATGCCGGGCGCAGCCGTCTCCAACATGGCGCCGCCCACGGTCGCGCTGCTCGCGGTGGGATTCGGCCAGATCGGGCTGGCGCTGGCGCTGCGCGGGCCGATCGTGGCCTTCGCGCGGTGGCCGGGGGTGTCGCGGGTGCTCGGCTGGGCCGGCCGGCGGATGATGACCGTCTACCTGTGGCACATGAGCGCGCTGTTCGTCATCACCTCGGTGGTCGTGGTGGGCCTGGGTGTCTCCACCCCCGAGCCGGGAACCTCGGCCTGGCTGTCGGGCTGGCCGCACTGGCTGCTCATGCTCGCTCTGGCGATGTGGCCGCTGCTGCGGAGCTTCGCCCGGTTCGAGGAGCCTCCGGCGGCCTCGCCGTACACCGGGGGGATGGTCAGGATCATGGTGGCCGCCGCGCTGGTCGGGGTGGGCCTGCTCACGTTCACGGTGATCGGCTTCGTTCCCGGCCCGGCGCCGGTGTTCGGCGCGGGCGCGATCCTGGTGGGCCTGGTGCTCACCTGGTCGGCTCCCGCCCCCCGGCCAGGCACGTCCGAGGCCGTGACGTCGTCGGGCGGCCCGCGCCGCGCTCTGGATTAAATCTTCTTAAATCGCTTTTTAGTGCGATTAGAAGGCTTAAGTCGCCCTATGCGACATATCTAGCGCGGAACGTAGGCACATCCGTACCCGAGGCCGGTCCGACCACCGTCAGTTCTTCGGCAGTATGGGACTGTGAGCCTTGTAGATCGCCTGCCAGAAGAGATCGATGCCGACCCCGACGCCATCTTCGACGCGTTCGTCGAGTGGAACTCCGAACGGGGGCTCACTCTCTATCCTGCGCAGGAGGAGGCGCTGATCGAGGTGGTCTCCGGAAACAACGTGATCCTGTCCACGCCGACGGGGTCGGGCAAGAGCCTGGTCGCGGCCGGAGCGCACTTCACCGCGCTGACCCGGGACGTGCGCACCTTCTACACCGCGCCGATCAAGGCTCTGGTGTCGGAGAAGTTCTTCGACCTGTGCGCCGTCTTCGGCACCGCGAACGTCGGCATGATGACCGGCGACGCGAGCGTGAACCCCGGCGCGCCGATCATCTGCTGCACTGCCGAGATCCTCGCCAACGTCGCGCTGCGCGACGGCGCCGCCGCCGACATCGGCCAGGTCGTGATGGACGAGTTCCACTTCTACTCCGAGGCCGACCGGGGCTGGGCCTGGCAGGTGCCGCTGCTGGAGCTGCCGAACGCGCAGTTCATCCTCATGTCGGCGACGCTGGGCGACGTCACCAGGTTCGAGGAGGACCTGACCCGCCGCACCGGCAGGCCCACCGCCGTGGTCAAGAACGCCGAGCGTCCGGTCCCGCTGGTCTACTCCTACCGGATGACCCCCCTCCACGAGACCCTGGAGGAGATGCTCACCACCAACCAGTACCCCGTCTACGTCGTCCACTTCACCCAGGCCTCGGCCATGGAGCGGGCACAGGCGCTGATGAGCATCAACATGTCGACCAAGGCCGAGAAGGAGGCGATCTCCGCCCTGATCGGCCACTTCCGGTTCACCACCAAGTTCGGCAAGGCCCTGTCCCGTCTCGTACGGCACGGCATCGGCGTCCACCACGCCGGGATGCTCCCGAAATACCGCCGCCTGGTGGAGCGGCTCGCCCAGGCGGGCCTGCTGAAGGTCATCTGCGGCACCGACACGCTCGGCGTCGGCGTCAACGTCCCGATCAGGACCGTGCTGTTCACCGCGCTGTCCAAGTACGACGGCAACAAGGTGCGGCGGCTGCGCGCCCGCGAGTTCCACCAGATCGCCGGCCGGGCCGGCCGGGCGGGCTTCGACACCATCGGCTACGTCGTCTGCCAGGCCCCCGAGTACGTCGTGGAGAACGAGAAGGCGCTGGCCAAGATCGGCGACGACCCCAAGAGACGCCGCGGGTTCGCTCGCAAGAAGCCGCCGGAGGGCTTCGTCGGCTGGAGCGAGGAGACCTTCGAGAAGCTGCAGACCGCCGAACCCGAGCCGCTGAACTCCCGCTTCAAGGTCAGCAACGCGATGCTGCTCGCGGTGATCAACCGCCCCGGCAACTGCTTCGCGTCGATGAAACACCTGCTCACCGACAACCACGAAGACCGCAAGTGGCAGCGCCGGCACATCAGCCAGGCCATCGCGATCTACCGCTCGCTGCTGGACGGCGGCGTGGTGGAGAAACTGGACGAGCCCGACGAGCAGGGCCGGATGGCCCGCCTGACCATCGAGTTCCGGGAGGACTTCGCGCTCAACCAGGCGCTGTCCACCTTCGCGCTGGCCTCCCTCGAACTGCTGGACCGGGAGTCGCCGACCTACGCCCTGGACATGGTCTCGATCATCGAGTCCATCCTCGACGACCCTCGCCAGATCCTGTCCGCGCAGCTCAACAAGGCGCGCGGCGAGGCCATCGGGCAGATGAAGGCCGACGGCATCGAATACGAGGAGCGGATGGAGCTCCTCAACGACGTCACCTACCCGATGCCGCTCGCGGAGCTGCTGCTGGCCGCCTACGAGACCTACCGCCAGGGCCACCCCTGGGTCGGCGACTACACGGTCAGCCCCAAGGGCGTCGTCAGGGACATGTACGAGCGGGCGATGACCTTCGCCGACTACATCCAGTTCTACGAGCTGACCAGGTCCGAGGGCACCGTCCTGCGTTACCTCGCCGACGCCTACCGCACCCTGTCGCGGACCATCCCCGACAACCTCAAGACCGAGGACCTGATCGACCTCATCGAGTGGCTCGGCGAGCTGGTCCGCCAGGTCGACTCGAGCCTCCTGGACGAGTGGGAGCAGCTCCAGAACCCGACCGGCGAGCTGGAGGCTCCCTCGCTGGAGGAGACGACCAAGCCGGTCACCGCCAACACCCGCGCGTTCCGCGTGCTGGTCCGCAACGCGATGTTCCGCCTGGTCGAGCTGGCCTCCCTGGAGAAGGAGACCGAGCTCGCCGAGCTGGCGCCCGACGTGGACTGGGGCGCCGCGCTCGACGCCTACTACGCCGACCACGAGGAGATCGGCACCAGCCCGGCCGCCCGCGGCCCCGGCCTGCTCCGCATCGAGGAGGAGACGGAGTTCTGGAGGGTCCGGCAGGTCATCGCCGACCCGGCCGGCGACGGCGACTGGGGCATCGACGCCCAGGTGGATCTGGCCGCCTCCGACGAGGAGGGCCGCGCCATGGTCCACGTCATCGGCCTCAACCGCCTCTGACGGAAATCCGCCGGGGCCCGGCGGATTTGATGGCATCGGACCCGTGCCGTGGGTCCGATGCCATCGGCCGGAGCCGCCTCCGACAGAAGCCGCCAGGCGCGCCACGGATATCCGGTGGCGCGCCTGGCGCCTCTGGACCGATCATGGGTCCCGAGGTCGGACCGCGCCCCCGCCGGGCGCCTCCACCCTCCCCCGGGCGGGTCCGGTGCACCCCGCGGAAGTTCCTCGGGACTCCCCCAAAAACGTTCATGAAGGAAGGCGCCGGACGGGTCCGGCAAAATAGAGAACGGCATTCTTCCCACGGCCGAGGCCGGGGGCTCCCACCGAAGGAATCCCATGAGCGACGACGCGATCAAACAGGTGCTGGGCCTGCTCTATCAGGAGGACACGCTGCGGGTGCTGGCGGCACTGGTCCTGAACGGCGACCCGGAGGAGTCCGGACTGGACAAGGACGCGACGCGGCGTGCGCTGGACCGGCTCGAACGCGGCGGGCTGGCCGTTCAGGAGGACGACGGACGGTGGCGGGCGCGGCGGGAGCGGTTCCGCGAGCTGCTGCACGCCACGGCCAAGCCCGTGCCCGCGGCCTCCCCCGAGGAGAAGGTGCTGCAGTCCTTCCTCGTCGAAGGACGACTCCGGGCGATCCCCAGCAAGCGTGACAAGCAGTTGATCGTGCTGAACTACGTCGCCCAGGTCTTCGAGCCGGGAATCCGTTACTCGGAGAAGGAGGTGAACGTCGCGCTGCGGGCCTTCCACGACGACTACGCGGCGCTGCGCCGCTATCTGGTCGACGACCGGCTGCTGAGCCGGGAGAACAACGTCTACTGGCGAAGCGGCGGCTCGGTCGAGGCCTGAAGCCGGTCGGACCCCCTCCCTTGTGGGGACTTTTACATAGGCCCTGAGCGCGAGGGCGATTACGTTGCCGCATAACCGCAAGCTCTGACGTGCCCACCCGGCCCGGGTGGCCCCGGGCCGGGGAGTTTCGGCATTCGTCGTGGTACGTGGTCACCCAGGTTCAGGAGACAACGCTTTGAAGCTCATCCTTGTCATCTCCTTGATGATGATCGCCGCCGGCGTCGTGACGTGGACGCAGGACATCAACGGCTTCGCGACGATCCTGTTGCTCATCGTGGGAGCCTTCGGCGCGCTCACGGCCCTGTTCAGCCGCTTCGGCGGATCGGAGACCTTCGTCGACAGCGGCGGAGGCGAATGAGAGGGGCGCGAGGGGTCACCTCGGGTCGTCGAGCCGGGGCTTTTCATGGGGGACGCCCTTGAGTTCGTGGAAGCCCGGTGTGCCGGCCACCAGTAGCGTCCCGTCCCACAGGCGGCCGGCCTGCTCGCCGACGGCGATCCGGGAGGTGACGGGGCCGAAGAACACGATCCGCTCACCGCCGGCGCCGGTGACGGCGACCACCGGGGTGCCGACATGCTCGCCGATCAGACCGATGCCCTCGGCGTGCGAGGCGCGTACGGCCTCGTCGTAGGCCGTCGACATGCCGGCCTCGGCCAGCTCAAGCGGCAGCCCGGCGGCGGTCAGGGCATCGTGCAGGGACCCGATCCAATCCTGTTCCCCGCGATCACAGGTCCACATCGCGGTGTACAACCTCTTGAGCGCCTCCTGACCGTACTCCTGCCGTACGACGGCGCAGATGCGCACGGGCACCCACAGGTAGCCCTCCGGGTCTCCTTCCGGATCCTCCTCGCGGCCTTCGTTGAGCACCGACAGGCTCATCACATGCCAGCGCACCTCGACCGGCCGGACCTTCTCCACCTCCAGCAGCCAGCGGGAGGCGATCCAGGTGTACGGGCAGGAGGGATCGAACCACAGGTCCGCGATCATCTTGTCCGTCATCACAAGCCCTCCGATCATCGTTTCCCGGCCGTGGCCGAGTGATGCGCCACCTTCGTCCCATCGTTTTCCGGCCGTGGCCGAGTGATGCGCCGCCTTTGTCGAGCCGCGCGCCATGCCCACCGGCCACCGCGTCGCTCCCATGAGTCCGCGCCATCTTCTCCACCGGGTCGTCGAGGATTCCGGCGACGTGGAGCCGCCGCCCCCTCCGGGGGACGGAGCGATCACAGGGTCGCGCGGCGCATGGCTCGCGACCCGAGCGCGAGACCCACCACGGCCGTGGCCGCGGCGGCGATCACCCCGTACGGCACCGCCTCCGAGAACAGGTCACCGGCGAACAGCGCCCGTTCGGCTTCGACGATGTAGGTCACCGGGTTGGCCTGGGAGAGGACGGACAGCCAGGAGGGAGCCGCGTCCATGGGCATCAGCACTCCGGACAGCAGCAGGAGCGGGAAGAGCACGACCTGCTGCACGCCGTAGAAGAGTTCCTCCCGTCTCTTGGCGGCGATCGCCAGCGCGAAGGTCAGGCCGCCGAGCCCGAGGCCGAACACGGCCAGGATGAGAAGTCCCGTCAGCGCGCCGAGGGGATGGAGCCGGAAGCCGAACGGCAGCAGAGCGACGACGATCAGGACGGCCTGTGCCAGCAGCGTCACCACCTCCTTCAGGTTCCGGCCGATCATCATCGCGGTCCTGCTCAAGGGGGTCACCAGCATCCGCTCCAGGGAGCCGGAGGCCATCTCGATGAGCAGGAGGTATCCCGCGCCCCCCGTCCCGAACAGGGCCAGCATGACCAGGATCCCCGGTACGAACCACTGCCACGGCGACCCTTCCCCGACGCCCGGTGTGCCGGACAGCAGCGGGCCGAACAGCAGCAGGAAGATCAGCGGTTGCGTCATGGTGAAGGCGAGGCCGAGAGGGTTGCGCAGGCTGGGAACGATCTCTCGGGCGAACACGGTGCCGGTATTGCTGATGACGTTCACGGTCACGCTCCTTGGGCGGAAATCGATGCCGGTGTCACTGATGACGTTCACGTTCGGGCTTCTTGGACGGGGGTCATTACCGGTGCCGCCGATGACTTCACGGCCGGATTCCTTGTGCGGGGGCCGGTGCCGGTGCCACCGATGACTTCACGGCCGGGCTCCTTGGGCGGGGGTCGGCGTCACCGGTCGCCTTCGCCCTCGCGCAGGCTGCGGCCGGTGAGCGCGAGGAAGACGTCGTCGAGCGTGGGGCGCCTGACCTCGGCGGTGAGCACCCGGACACCGGCGGCGTCCAGGGATCGCAGGAGATCCGGGAGCAGCGCGTTGCCGCGGGGCGCGCGCAGGCTCATCGTCATGGCGTCGACGGTGACCTCGCGGGCCGAGGGCATCCGGCCGGCGATCTCCGCGGACCGCCCGGCGTCCGCCTCGTCTGCCGTGGTGACGGTGACGCCGTCACCGGCCAGGTTCGCCTTCAGGTTCTCCGGGATGTCGTCGGCGATCATCCGTCCGTGGTCGATGACCATCACCCGCTCGGCCATCGTGTCGGCCTCGTCCAGGTAGTGAGTGGTCATGAAGATCGTGATGCCGTGCTCCTCGCGCAGCCGCAGGATGTGCTTCCACAGGTTGGCGCGGTTGTGCGGATCCAGTCCGGTGGACGGCTCGTCCAAAAACAGCAGTCGCGGCCGGTGGACCAGTCCGATGGCGATGTCGAGGCGTCGGCGCTGACCGCCGGAGAGCGTGCCGGCCTGCCGTCCGGCCAGGGATTCGAGGTCCAGTACGGCGAGCAGCTCGTCCGCCCGTTTCCGTGACTCCGCCCGGCTCAACCCGTAGCAGCGTCCTTGCGTCACCACCTCATCGCGGACCCGGAAGTGGTTGCCCGCGCCGTTGCCCTGGCCGAGATAGCCGATGTTCCGGCGCGTGCCCGCGGGATCGGCCAGCACGTCGCACCCGGCGACGGTCGCACTGCCGGAGGTGGGCGGGAGCAGGGTGGTCAGCATGCGCAGGCTGGTCGATTTGCCGGCGCCGTTCGGGCCGAGGAAGGCGACCAGCTCTCCCTCCTGGACGTCGATGTCGAGGCCGCGTACGGCCTCGACGGTCTCTCCTTTGACCCGGAAGTGACGGGTCAGTCCGCGAGTACGGATCATCTGTTCCTCCAGCGCGGGTGAGTTCGGGCGTGGCGAGGCCACGCCCCGGCGGGGTTGATCAGGTGTTTCGGGCATGACAGGGCCGTGCTCGGGCGGGGCGGATCGGGTGTTCCGGGCATGGCGGAGCCACGCTCGGGCGGGCTGAACTGGCGTTCCGGGCATGGCGAAGCCGCGCCCGGGCGGGGCTGATCTGGTGTTTCGGGCATGGCGAGGCCACGCTCGGGCGGGGTTGAACCGGTGTTCCGGGCATGGCGGAGCCGCGCCCGGGCGGGGCTGTTCGGGTGTTCGGGATGCTCGCGTCGGTCGGCACCGGATGTTGCGGCTGGAAAAGCCTAGACGAAAACACGTCCAAATCGTCAGGGTCCCTGACACTGCCGGCCGGGCTCCGGCACGCGCGGACCGTATCGTGAGGGCGTGGATCAGCCGCCGAAGCCCCCCATTCCGTATCTGCTGGCCTATGCCTTCACCCTCGCGGCGCGCCGGGCGGACGAGGAGCTGAGACCGTACGGCCTCAGCGTGCGGAAGTTCGGTCTGCTCGTGCAGCTCCAGCTTGAGCCGGAGCTCACCATGTCCGAGCTGGCACGGCAGCTGGGTGTCTCACGGCAGTCCCTGCACGAGCTGGTCGGCGAGCTGGAGCGGGCCGGTCACCTGAGCCGGCTGCCCGGAGCGACGGGCCGGACCCGCAGGCTTGTCCTCTCGCGGAGCGCCAGGCGACTGATCGCCCACGCGGAGGAGCCGCTGACGCGGATGGAGGCCGACTTCCTCGGCGACATGGATCCGTCCGAGGTCGAGACGCTGCGTACGCTCCTGCAGCGGCTGCTGGCCCACGCCACCGACGACGAGACCTGGCTGGCCGGGACCTGAGGCCGCGGCCGGGACGTGGAATCCCATATTTCGGATGACTGCCAAGTAGGCGCGGGCGAATCAGATCCGAGATCGGCCGGCGTTCATACTTCGGACGGCGGCCGGGTACGCGCGCGGATGGATCAGCTCCGTGAGCGGTCTCCGGCGACGGTCAGCCGTAATATTTCCTCGCGCCGTCGTGCAGGGGCACCGGGTCGGTCTTGGGGGCGTTGTCGCGGGTGATCTCCTTGGCGGCCGGGTGGACCTTCTCCAGGTCGGCCTTGTGATCGAAGAGCAGCTTGGCCAGGCTCTCCGCGAGGGCGGGGTCCATCTTCTCGTTCACCACGAGCAGGTTGGGCACCGCGATCGTGGACACGTCGGCGGGGGTCTTGTAGATGTCCTTGGCGATCGTTCCCGTGGCGTACACCGGGCCGTGCTCACCCTGCATCGCGGGCAGCACGCCGTCCAGTGGGACGAAGGAGACCTTGTCTCCCAGTGAGGTCACCAGATCGGTGATGCCCGGGGTCGGCAGGCCCCCCGACCAGACCAGGGCGTCGAGGTTGCCGTCCTTGATGCCCTGCACGCTCTCGGGCAGGCCCAGCGACTGGCGGGTGACGTCCTTGTCCGGGTCGAGGCCCGCCGCCTTCAGCAGGCGCAGCGCGATGACCTCCGTGCCGGAGTTCGGGGAGCCGGTGGAGACCCGCTTGCCCTTGAGGTCGGCGATGGACTTCACCCCCGACTCGGTGGTGGCGGCCACCTGGGTGTAGTTGTCGTACAGGCGGGCGATGGCGCGGATCGGCTGGGGAGAGGTGAAGGAGCCCTTGCCCGCGACGGCGTCGGCGGCGGAGTCGGCGAGGGTGAAGGCGATGTCGGAGTCGCCCCTGACGACCCGCTGGATGTTCTCCACCGAGGCGCCGGTCGCCTCGGCCGTCGCCTGGTAGCCGGGGATGTTCTTGCCGATCTGGTCTGCCAGCCCTCCACCGAGGACGTAGTAGACGCCCGTGGTGTTGCCGGTGGCGATGGACAGCCGCTTACCCGCGGCGGTCTGGCCCGCGCTCTGCTCGGCCGATCGGTCACCGCCGCAGCCACCGAGGAACAGCGCCCCGGCGGCCAGCAGGACGGCCACGCCTTTGACGGTCATCATTTCCTCCAGTGTGGAAGCCCCCTCCTTCACGAGGGAGTCGTTGACGGCGTTGCCTCTCGTTTTCTCATAACCAGGTGCAGGGCGATGGCGAGGATCAGGACGACCGCCCCGGCGAGCGCCGGAAGGGGCGAAAGGAACAGCAGCAGGACGGCGGCCACCCCGCAGAGGACCCGTTCGAAGAGTCTCGCCGGGCCGAGCAGCCAGCCACCGGTGGTGGCGGCCAGCGCCGCCACCGCGACCGCCGAGACCGCGGTCGCCGCCAGGATCTCCCCCGCCGTCCCCTGGGCCAGCAGCGCCGACCCGCCGGGGGTCAGCACGAAGGCGAAGGGGACCAGGAAGGCCGGCAGCGTGTATTTCCAGGTGGCCATCATGGTCCGGTAGGCGTTGCCGCCGGTGATGGCCGAGGCCGCGAAGGCCGAGAGCGCCGTGGGCGGGCTGACCTCCGACAGCACCGCGTAGTAGAAGATGAACATGTAGGCCTCGGCCTGGCTGACCCCGAGCCCCATCAGCGCCGGCCCGATGATGACCGCCGCGATGACAAACGACGCGGTCACCGGTACGGCGAGGCCGAGCACCAGCACCGCCAGCGCGCACATCAGCGCGGTGACGGCAAGGATCCCGCCCGAGGCTCCGACGATCAGCGAGCTCGCCTTGAGGCCCAGTCCGGTGAGCGTGACGACGGCGACGATCAGACCGGCGGCGGCGCAGGTGGCCGCGACGGGCAGCACGCCCATCGTGCCCGCGGCGAGGGCCTTCGCCGCCTTCACGGGGCCGAGGCGGTGCTCGGCGTCGAGGAAGGAGAGCGCGAAGGCCAGCACCGTGGCGTACACCACCGCCCGGAACGGCGACTGGCCCAGGGCCATCAGGATGACGATCACGAACAGCGAGCTGAAGTGGTATCCGAACCGGCGCAGCAGCGGCCAGAACCTCGGCGCGTCCACCTCGACCGCCCGCGTGCCGTACTTGCGGGCGTCGATCTCGATGGCCAGGAAGATGCCCAGGTAGTACAGGATCGTGGGGATCATGGCGTAGATCAGCACGGTGAGGTAGCCGACCCGCATGTACTCGGCGATGATGAACGCCGCCGCGCCCAGCGTGGGAGGAGAGAGGATCGCGCCGATGCCCGCGGCCGCGAGCACTCCCCCGCCCTGCTCGGGCGGGTAGCCGGCCCTGCGCAGGATCGGCCAGGCGACACTGCCCACGCTCACCGTCGTCGCGACGCCCGAGCCGCTGACCGTGCCGAGCAGGAAACCGGCGAGGGTCACCGTACGGCCGGGCGCCGAACGCGAGCGGCGGAAGGCGGCCAGGGAGATGTCCACGAAGAACTTCCCCGCCCCCGAGTGGTCGAGGACCGCGCCGTAGATGGTGAACAGGATGATGTAGGTGGCCGCCACGTCGAGCGGCACGCCGTACACGCCGTCGGTGCCCATCACGAACGAGACGATGATCCGGTCGATGCCGTAGCCGCGGTGCCCGATGACCCAGTCGAAGGGCAGGTAGCCGCCGTAGTAGGCGTAGAGGAAGAATCCGACGCAGACCGCGGGCAGGATCCAGCCGACGGTCCGGCGGCAGGCCTCCAGCACCAGCAGCACGATGGCCGCCCCGGCCACCACGTCGAGGGTCGTTGGCTCGAACGCGCGCCGGATGAACTCGTCGAAGACGATCAGCGGGTAGAGGCAGGCCACGAACGACAGCCCGGCCGGCACCCAGTCGGCGACGCCCGGACGGTCGGTGCTCCGCCTCCCCTGCTTGTAGCAGACGAAGGTGAGCGGCAGCACGATCGCGAGGAAGAGCATCCGGTACGGGACCACGGGACCGGGCCAGAACGTCCAGTACAGGACGTAGAGCGACAGGCCGAAGGCGATCACGGTGACGATCTGCGCCACACGGCCGGAGAGCCGCCGGGAGGGCCGTTCCGCGTCGAACTCCGCGATCAACTCATCTGCCGCCGTGGTGCCCGTCAACCGCCGTCTCCACCTGTGAGCCGCGTCTCCTGACCGCAGGGTACCCAGATGTCTGACGCGATCCAGTTAGAACTGGATCACATTCTCGTCACGTCGGACGCCGGTGGCCGACTCATACCGAACGCCGGAATGACCGGCCCTGGCGGCCGTAACGACCGGTCGAGCGCCCCGCAGGGCGGGATGATCGACTGAAGCGGTCGCTGAAGTAGTCAATCGAGGCGATCAATTGAAGCGGCCAGTTGAGGCGATCAGCCGCCCGAGGTCTCGAGCTCCGCGTCGGCGCCGGGGACGGTGAGGTCGTAGGGGTCGTCCAGCCAGCCCGCGGGCAGGTGAACGCGGTCGCGCGGATTGGTCTTGCCGCGCGGCACGTCCACGCCCTCGGGCCACGGCTGGTCGGGATCAAGCTCGGCGAGGCCCTCCCGCAGCCCGGCGAGGGTCTCCGAGGTGGCCAGGCGGCGGCGGAGGTCGGAGCCGACGACAAAGCCCTTGAGATACCAGCCGACGTGCTTGCGGAAGTCGGACACCGCATGCCACTCGCTGTCGAAGCATTCGACCATCAGCGTCGCGTGCCGGTCCATGGTCGCCGCGACCTCGCCCAGCCCGGGACGGAGTCGCTCATCGCGCCCGTCGCACATGGCCGTCAGGTCCGCGAACAGCCACGGACGCCCCAGGCAGCCCCGGCCCACGACGACGCCGTCGCATCCGGTCCTGTCCATCATCCGCCGCGCGTCGTCGGCGCTCCAGATGTCGCCGTTGCCGAGCACCGGGATCTCGGGCACCGCCTCCTTGAGCCGGGCGATGGCCTCCCAGTCGGCGGTCCCGCCGTAGTGCTGGATGGCGGTGCGACCGTGCAGCGCGATCGCGGAGACGCCCTCCTCCACGGCGATCCGTCCCGCGTCCAGGTAGGTCAGGTGGTCGTCGTCGATGCCCTTGCGCATCTTCATGGTCACCGGCAGCGTCCCCGCGTTGCCCACGGCCTCGCGCAGGATCGCCCGGAGCAGGTTCCGCTTGTACGGCAGGGCGGATCCGCCACCCCGCCGGGTCACCTTGGGCACCGGGCAGCCGAAGTTGAGGTCGACGTGGTCGGCCAGATCCTCGTCGGCGATCATGCGGACGGCCTTGCCGACGATCGTCGGGTCGATCCCGTAGAGCTGGATGCTGCGGGGCTTCTCGCTCGGCTCGAACCGGATCATCTTGAACGTCTTGGCGTTCCGCTCCACCAGCGCCCGCGTCGTGATCATCTCGCAGACGAACAACCCGCCGCCCTGCTCCCGGCAGAGGGTACGGAACGGCGCATTGGTGATCCCCGCCATCGGCGCGAGCACGACGGGCGGCCAGACCTCGAGCGATCCCAGTTTCAACGACTCCACTCGCTGTTTCTACCGCACCGCGATGAGCAGGACGAATCGCCCCTCGATATGGTGGTATTTGCGCAACCAGACGTGACAGGGGGGCCGCGGATGCTTCTGCGACTGCGGATCACACTGCTCGACCAGCCTGGCTCCTTGGGCAGAATCACCCGCGTGCTCGGCGTCGCCGGAGCGGACATCACCCAGATCGTCGTGCTCGACCGCGGCGAGGGCCGTGCGCTGGACGACATCACCGTCTACTGGCCTGACGCCGCTCCGAGGCAGTCCCTGGTCCAGGCGCTGGAGAGCGTGTCAGGGGTGATCGTCGAGGGCGTGTGGAGCACGCGCGAGGGCCCGGACACCTATCCGGAGCTGGAGATCCTCAAATACATCACCACGGCCGGAGATCGCGCCCTGGCCACCCTTCTCGACTCCATGCCGGTGCTGTTCAGCGCCGACTGGGCCGCGGCCGGCACCGAGAAGGCGCCCCGGATGGTCATTCACTCCAGCTGGCGCGCCCCCGACGAGGTGCCCTTCCCCGAGGACACCCCCGCCCGCCCGGCGGCCTTCACCCTCGACTCCGGCCCCCACTCCGGCCTCCACGTGATCACCGCCCCGCTGCCCCCGCTGGCCCTGACCTTCCTGCTGGCCCGCGCCGACGGCCCCGCCTTCCACCGCACCGAGGTGCACCGCCTCACCCGCATCCTGGAGATCTTCCTCACCCTCCCGGCGGTGGAGCGCGGAATCGCCCGTCAGTCGCCGCGACCGGACTGATGCACGGTTACGCGACCACCCGGAAAACCCGCTAGAGTTCTCTCGTTGCCGCAGGGGAAACATCCGGCGGAAACATGCGGAAGTGGCTCAGTGGTAGAGCATCACCTTGCCAAGGTGAGGGTCGCGGGTTCGAATCCCGTCTTCCGCTCGAAGGGTCTTCGGGCTCTCACTCCGGTGGAGTGGCCGAGAGGCGAGGCAACGGCCTGCAAAGCCGTGTACACGGGTTCAAATCCCGTCTCCACCTCTGGTCTTCGACGCGGACGATTAGCTCAGCGGGAGAGCGCTTCCCTGACACGGAAGAGGTCACAGGTTCAATCCCTGTATCGTCCACCACGGTCTACAGCGGACCAGATTTGACCTGATTAAACAGGACACAAAGCCCCAGCTCACGGCATCGGCCGGGAGTCTGGGGCTTCTTGTCGTTCCGGGTTGAGCGGGATACTCGTCAGCACCCGTGCCGACATTGTGCCGACCCTCGAAGCCCGACATCGCCTGCCTGCGCGAGGATATGACATCGCGGGCATCAGTCACGGATTGGGACAAGCATGCGAATTGTTGTCATCGGCGGAAGCGGGCACATCGGCACCTATCTGGTCCCCCGGCTGGTACGGGCCGGCCATGAGGTCACCAGCATCAGCCGTGGCCTTCGAGCCGCCTACACCGACGCTCCAGAATGGCGGCAGGTGCGCCACGTCGTCGTCGACCGGGAACAACAGGACCACGAGGCCACCTTCGGAGACACGGTGGCCGGCCTGAACCCCGAGGCGGTCGTCGACCTCGTCTGCTTCACCCTGGAATCGGCCACCGCGCTCGTCGAACGCCTGCGGGGCGAGATCGGCCACCTGCTGCACTGCGGTTCCATCTGGCGCTACGGCCCCAGCCACGCGCTGCCGATCTCCGAGACCACGGGCACCGCCCCTGTCGGGGAGTACGGAATCCAGAAAGACCGGATCGCACGGATGCTGAAGAACGAGACCGCCGACGGCGGACTGGTCACCACGTCCCTGCACCCGGGGCACATCGTCGGCCCCGGCTGGCACCCGATCGGCCCGCTGGGCAACCTCGACCCCGCGGTGTGGGCCACGCTTTCAGCCGGGCTGCCGCTGCGGATCCCGGGAGTCGGCGCCGAACTCATGCACCACGTCCACGCCGACGACGTCGCCCAAGCCTTCGAACGGGCCATCCAACGCCGGGACGCGGCGGCGGGCCAGGACTTCAACATCGTCGCCCCCACCGCGCTGAACGTTCGCGGCTTCGCGCACCAGGCAGCCGCATGGTTCGGGCAGACCGCGTCGCTGGAACCGGTGACCTGGGAGGAGTTCCGCCGCAACACACCCCCGGAGCACGCGCAGGCGAGCTGGGAGCACCTCTACCGCAGTCATTTCTGCTCCATCGAGAAGGCTACGACCCTCCTCGGCTACGCACCGAGCCACCAACCGCAGGCCGCCGTCCTGGAGTCCGTCCGCTGGCTGATCGACCACGACGAACTGAAGGTGGCCGGCCCGCTCATCGCCTGAGATGGCGGAACGCCTCCGGGCATCAATCGCCAACGGCGGTACAGCCTGCCGACCCAGCAGGACAAGGAACAGACCGTCCTGCACACCCCTGTCGACGAGTAGACGGAAGAGGTCACAGGTTCAATCCCTGTGTCGTCCACCCCGTTTCATGGCAGACCTGGTCAGACAAGAGCAAAATCCCCAGCTCACGGCACACGCCGAGGGTCTGGGGCTTCTTGGTGTCCCGGGTTGGTCGGGACCCTTGTCAGCACCGATGCCGACGTATGACCATCCAACGGGGCGCCTCACGACTTACCAGGCGGCACCCACTTCACAGGTGATCCTTTTCGCCCGGTACGGCAAGCAGCCGATGCGCCGCCGCCCAGCACATGGAACGGGCAGCCGCTATGAAGGTCGCTTCACAGGCCGAAGTCGGCTAGGCAGGCGTCCAGGCCGTGGAGCTCAACGGGGACCGGACAGACGAAGTCGTGGCGATTCACGCGGAGCCGCTGGTCGATGCGACGCTTGCCCTGAACCACCCGGGTGGTGGTGCCGTCCAATTGGTAGCCGAGCTTGCGGGAGACCGCCAATGACGCCGGGTTGTTCACGAATGCCGACGAGGTGGCCGTCTCCGCGTCCAGTCCGTCAAAGGCGAGACTCAGGACGGCGGCGCGCATCTCGGTGCCCAGGCCCTTGCCGTGCCAGGCCCGCCCCAGCCAGGAGCCGGTGGAGACCTCCCGGCTGGTCGCGAAGTCCGTCGCGCCGACGCCTTGGGAGCCGATGACCTGGCCGTCGTGCACGACGATGAAGTTGGCACGCCATTCCTCGGGCTGCCACGCGGCAAGCACCCCGAGATGGTACTTGATCGTGTTTCGTGACAACTGGTCGGCGGGTGCCTCGGTCCACGGCTGGAGGAACGGCATGAAGCCGGGCTCATGCACCCCCTCCAGTGCCCGGTCGGCGAGCTCGTCCAGGTCCGCCAGAGAGGGCAGCCGCAGCTCCAGACGGGGCGTGGTAAGGCGAAGATCGAGGAGAGGCCAGTGGCGCATACCCCGTGATTATCCCCGCGCGCCCGCCATATGGCATCCGGATTAATCCCTGACCGATCCCGGCGAACCCGCTGTCTCGTGGGTCGGCCACGAAGCTCCCAGGCCAGGAACGGTCACAAGCAGCCCGGGAGGGGATCAGTGTCAGGTGATCGTAAAGCGTGCTGATCTCAACACCCCTCACGCCCTATCTACCGGGAACTTCTGCCTCCTTGGGGACAAAAACGCATCTCTCGCCATACGTTTGCTCGGGTCAGAGCGTTTCCGGCCTACGGTCTGTACTTTCTGAGCGGATTTTCAGGGGCGGGGAGAAAAGAAATGGAAGAGCCGGACGAGCGGCGCGTGCTGCGAATCTCCAAGTTCCTAGCCAAGCACCTGCGCCACGAACCCGAGCGGATCGGAATCACGCTCGACGCCCACGGCTGGGTGGAGGTGGAGACGCTGCTCGCCGCGGCGGCCGAGCACGGGTTCACGATCTCCCGGGCCGAGCTGGACCAGGTCGTGGCCGACAACGACAAGCAGCGTTACCTGATCGAGGACGGAAGGATCCGGGCCAGCCAGGGCCACTCGGTGCCCGTGGACCTGGAGCTGCCGACCGTCGAACCACCGCCGTTCCTCTTTCACGGAACCGTGGCCCGCAGCGTGGCCGTGATCCGGGTGGAGGGGCTGCGGCCGATGACCCGCCATCACGTCCACCTGTCGCCGGATCGAGAGACCGCGACCCGGGTCGGCGCCCGTCGTGGCGCGCCGGTCGTCCTGGCGGTCGACGCCGGGGCGATGCACGAGGCCGGACACGCGTTCCGTCTCAGCGCCAACGGCGTCTGGCTGGCCGAGCGGGTCCCACCCGCGTTCATCCGCTTCCCGGGCTGATCCATCACTTCTGAGGCGGAGAGAACCGTTACGGCGTCAGGACCCGCTTGATGAAGCCGGCCTCGGTGGAGCGGAACACCTCCACCGAACTGTCAGACGACACGGCGGTCTCCTCTGGATCTGCAACGGGGGTGCGTGCTTCTGGCTGTCGCACGGTGATCTGCAAGTGAAGATGTCCACGGTCACCGCCGCACAGGAAACCATGGACATCTCCGTCAAGGTGCCCCCGGCACCTCCGCGGCCAACGCTATCCGGTGAGGACATACCCGGGTGAGCACTTGAGAACAAGGAATCAGCGCCTGACCGAATCCCATGAAGGCGGCGCGCTGCCCCGAGGCGACCGTACGACGCCAGGTCCGGCCATCCACGGACGTCGGCGCACTGCTGCGAGGTGACCGTACGACATCAGGTCCAGCCATCCACGGACACCGGCGCGCTGCCGCGAGGTGACCGTACGACCCCGGAGTCTCCGCCGTCCCTTTCGGTCACGGATCGCGTAGGAGCCCGAGGGCGACCTCGCACGCCGCAAACCCCAGGTTGAACGTTTGCCGACCTACCTGCTCCTAACGTTTCCATGGTCGGCAGAGAGCCGGCGTCGGATCGAAGGAGTGGGTCGTGCGGCGGCTGAGAAGTGAGCGGCGACGGCGCGGCGTGATCGTCCCCCTGATCGGATTGGTGGCGTGCGCCCTGTCCGCCTGCGAGGGCGGGCACCCGGTGTCGGCGCCGAGTCCGGCTCCGCCCGCCGGGGTCGCCGCGACCACCACCGTCCCCGGCGGTGGGGCGAGTGCCTCGGCCGCCGGATCGGCCGCGCCGGTGGACGTCTACGCCCACGACCGGCCCGGCATGCTCAGCCCGGTCGTGGCGGGGTTCCCCGAGCGGGTCTACGTGCCCAACAGTGAGAGCAACACCGTCAGCGTGATCGACCCGCACACCTACCAGGTGGTCCGCACCTTCCCTGTGGGCCGGCGACCGCAGCACGTCGTCCCCTCGTGGGATCTGAAGACGCTCTGGGTCAACAACAACGACGGCAACTCCCTGACACCGATCGACCCGATGACCGGCAAGGAGGGCAAGCCGGTGTCCGTCGACGACCCCTACAACCTGTATTTCAGCCCGGACGGCCGTTCCGCCCTGGTGATGGCCGAGCGGGAGAACCGGCTCGACTTCCTCAACCCGCACACCATGCGGCGCCGGTACTCGCTGCCCATGCCCTGCAGGGGGATCAACCACGCGGACTTCACCGCCGACGAGACCCTCATGCTCGCCAGCTGCGAGTTCTCCGGCCAGTTGGTGGTCATCGACGTAGCCGCCCGTAAGGTCCGCGCCGTCATCGACCTGGCGAACGGCGTCACGCGGCGTAAGGGCCTCCGGCGCGCGATGCCGAAGGACAGGAGCATGCCGTCCGGCATGGGGCACGACAGCATGGAGCACGACTTCATGCGACACGGCCGCATGGATCACAACTCCATGGATCACGACTCCATGCATGGCCGCATGCCGTACCCCCACATGCCGCAGGACGTCAAGCTCTCCCCGGACGGCACCACCTTCTATGTCGCCGACATGGCCAAGAACGGCGTGTGGGTCGTCGACGCCGGGAAGTTCCGTGTCACGGGTTTCATCCCGACCGGCGCGGGCGCTCACGGGCTCTACGTCAGCCGGGACTCGAAGGTGCTGTACGTCTCGAACCGGGGCGCCGGATCGGTCTCCGTCATCTCCTTCGCCCTGGGCCGCCCGATCGCCACCTGGCCCATCCCCGGCGGCGGTTCGCCGGACATGGGCGGCGTGTCGGCCGACGGCCGCAGCCTGTGGCTGTCCGGACGTTATAACGGGGTCGTCTACGTGTTCGACACCGGCACCGGCCACCTCATCCGCACGATCAACGTCGGCGCCGGCCCGCACGGCCTGGCCATCTACCCCCAGCCCGGACGCTACTCGCTCGGCCACACGGGGGTCTTCCGTTGAAGTACGGCGACGGCCCGCCGGAGACCGGCTCCCCCTCCACCCCGGATGACGCGAGTACGGCCGCTGCCATCGGACGGCGCCCCGTTCTGCGCCTGGGAGCCGCCGCAACCCTGGGAACCGTGCTCGGCTGCTCCGGGGAGCCCGAAGGGGCAGCCCCGGAGCCGGCCGCCCGGACGTCGGCGCCGACGCGTCCCGGGACCGTCACGCCCTCTCCCCCGGGAAACGCGGCCCCACCCGCGCGGCTGCCCGCCGAGGTTCGGCATGGCCCCCGTGACCGGCCGCAGGTGGCGCTGACCTTCCACGGCGCAGGGCCGGTACGGCTGGCGGAGGACGTGCTGGCCTCGGCCGAGCGGTCCGGCGCGCGCCTCACGGTCCTGGCGGTCGGCAGCTGGCTTGAGCGGTATCCCGGGATGGCCCGCCGCGTTCTGAGCGGCGGTCACGACCTCGGCAACCACACCCAGAACCATCTGGACATCTGCGGCATGGACGAAGAGGCCGCGCACGCGGAGATCGCCGGATGCGCGACCCTGCTGCGCGAGCTCACCGGCTCGATCGGGTCCTGGTTCCGGCCCTCCGCGACCCAGCAGGCGACCCCGCTGGTTCAAAAACTCTCGGCCCGCGTCGGCTACCGCACCTGCCTGTCCTACGATCTCGACTCCCGTGACCACACCGACCCGGGACCCGCCGCGGTCGTGGCCACCGTTCTCGACAGCGTGCGGCCCGGCTCCATCGTGAGCCTGCATTTGGGCCACCCCGGCACCGCCATGGCACTACCGGAGATCCTGGACGGCCTGCGGCGCCGCAGGCTGCGCGCCGTCACGGTCACTGAACTACTGGCCCGCTAACGGGCCCGGCGAGTCACCCGGCAGGAGAAATGAGAGTGCGTGCCCTGCGATCAGCCGGCTACCCCACCTGAACAGACCAGACGGATACCGGACGGTGCGAGAGTCATGGCGTGAAACAGCAAATGCGGGTCAGTCGCGTACCCCATGGCACAGGGAGTATGAATCAACTATTACGAATCATCTTGTCGCCCCCGAGCGCAAGAAGTAAAAACATATCAAACTGGTGCAGATTCACCTTGTCCATGCGTCGAATCGAGTCGATCCCCGCTCGGGCGGTGTTGACATGGCCAAGCGTTCCGGAGCGAGTCGCGTCAAACGCGGGGTCATAGTCAGCCCCATGCCGGGCCTCCTGAAGCTCACTGAATGCACTGGCCAACACTTCAAGGTCTAGAGGCACCGCTCCCGTAGCCGGGTCGACCAGCAGGAGTCTCACCACGACTGGGGGCGTACGACCAGATACGGCGTCCTCCACCCAACGGGCCGCCTTCTTGAAGTTGCCATGGGCATACCACCGGCCAATGGCCTGCTGATGCTCTGCTGGGCCGGTTCGGGCCGCCCGTCGGGCGCCGTGCTGTACAAGCTCGTAGAAGAGCGCGTAGTACGCGGTAGATGTCGCACGCCTGAGATAGGCCGTACGAGGACGGCCACGGCCTGCCGTACGACCAGCGAGCGTGTCGGCGAGATGGAGGTGGTCTCGGCCTTGAAATCTCGCCTCACTGCCCATCCTGTCGGTCTTCGTCAAGAGCACGATCAATGGCCGTCGTGCTGTCATATTCCGTCATGTCATCCGCGATTTCCCGATCCTCAAATTCTTGCTCGGTAAAAAGCGTAACGTATACGTACTCATCCAGATTCTTTCCGGCTGCGAGCCGATTCACCTGCTGACGAAGCGCATGCGTCAATTGCGCCGACCAGCCGTCCTCGCCTGCCCCTTCCATAACGATCAGGGCCCTGAGCGCCGACTCGCCATCCGCATCCACGTACGGTTCAACCGATACTTGCCGGATCACCGGCGAACCGGGAACTTCCAACCCTCGTATCGCCTGCGCCAATTCTTTCAATACTTCATCCTGGCGGCTAATGCTCATAACGCCCATCCTTGCACCCCCAAGCATGATCGACGCGGAGGACACCGGTGCTCATGGTGTCAGTTCTGCATGATCACCTGCTGACGTTTCCATACCGAGGTCTTCCGAGGACTGTCGCCTCGGCCTGCGAAGCACCTTGTCGTGCGGCGCGGTGAAACTCGGCGAGCCGGCGGTGCTACCGGGCCGGTCCTTGGTCCTCGACCCTCGGTCCTCAGTGCCGGTTGCCGCGGTTGTGGTCACGGCGGTCGTTATCGCGCCGGTCGTGGTCGCGGCGGTCGTAGTCGCGGTCACGGTGGTTGCGGTCGTAGTGGTGGGAACGGGCGTAGTCGAAGGACACCGCCCTCCAGCCGCCGTTGAACCACCGGTAGAAACGGTGACCGTCGAAGCGGTAGCGCTCGCCGCGGTTGGACACGCTCACCGCTACGGTCTGATGCGCGGTGACCGAGGCGGCCGCGGTGGCTGCGGTGGTCGTGGTGGCGGCCGAGGCGGCTCCGCCGGTGGAGGCGATGATGCCGCCGGCGATCGCCAGCGTCGCGGCCGCCGTCGCCAGGCTCCTTGTGATCTTCTTCATGTCATTTCCCCCTTGAGTGGTGCGCGCCGTTCTCAACGCGCACCCTCAAGCTAGAGGGGTGAAATGTCCTTTTCTGCGCACAAAGTCACACATAAGCCCCAACGCGCACTATGACACACAAATGGCTCTTCTCGGGGCACGATGCCCGTGACCGCGTACGGCTGCGGGGCAGGCCGTCCAAGCCATACCTCAGCAAGATCGCCTTGCCCTGCCGCCGGCAGTTGAACCAGGTGGAGCCACCGGTGCGGGCCGCCGCACCGGTTAGGGCTCGCAACGGGCCGGGTCGCCGTGCAGGAAGTCTTCTCGGCCCGTTTTTGTGTTCGTGTCCCCTCCGGCCCAGGTCAGCACTTCCCCGCTCTTGAGACCCTCCAGGTCCTCGACCGTGAACGGCACCCGTCCCTTAAGAGTCCTGTCGCCCATGCCGCCGCTGACGTTCGCAACGTACGGGACGCCCTTCTGCAGGGCGGCGAGCTTGTCGCCCATGGACCGCCAGCCCTCGGGTGGGTCCTGGAAGACCAGCACGTCGTGCACCGACCCGGTCCAGCCGTCGTTGTGCACGCTCCAGCCGACCGGCTCGCCGTCGTCGTCGGTGTCGGCGACGACGGAGAAGTCTCGCGTGACATAGCCGGGGCAGTCGGCCGGCAGCAGCCTGATGCCACCGTCCTCGACCCGTTCGACGGCGAGCACGCCTTTCGGCTCGGGTGTGCACCCCGTGCCGAAGAAGGCCAGAGCGATCGACACGACGGCCGCGTATCCGAGCCCCGGCCTTCTTCTGCGAATCATCGTTCCATCATCCTCTCTAGGTCCCGGGGGCCCTGTATTCCAGCGGCCGCCAGTTCAGGTAACCGCCCCACCACAGATTGGCGTCCATCTCGAAGCGGTTGGAGACCGCGGGATCACCCACGCTCATCTTGGAGTGCAGGGAGGAGATGCCGTAGTCGGTGATGAAATCGGTGGCGTTCCTGTAGTGCGACCACTGCTGCGAGTGCACCGCCTCGTGCTTCTCGATGTTCGGCCCGTACTCGTCCGCCACCTTGCGGCCGGCGACCTTCGCGATGTCGTCCCGGGTCTGCTTCTCCTCCCGCAACTGGTCCTTGAAGTTCTTCTTCGCGTACGGATAGAAGTGGACGTCCCCGACCGTCATCGGCTGGTCGCCTCCGGGAGAGCCGCCGTAGCAGACGTACTGCAGGGAACGGCGTTCGCAACTGCCGTCGCTGAGGCCCGGCAGCGCGTGGTACGTCACGGCCAGCGCGTTCGCGCCGTTGAAGTTGTTTCCCCAGTGGAACGGGTTGGTGAGGAGCGCCTTCACCAGGTTGACCCCGTTGTCGCGGTTGAGCGGCTTGCAGAAGCACCCGCCGGGCGGCGGCTTCGGCGACGGGCCCGGGGACGGGGACGGCCTCCGCGTCGACTTCTTTTTCTTCTGCGTGGAGGGCGGGGTGACGCGGTGGGTCTTCGGGTTGTAACCGACCTGCTTCTGCACCTTCTTCGAGCAGTACTTCAGGTCGTACTGGCAGGAGTTGGGCCTGGATCCGATCTCCTCACCCGTCGGGTCGCTGAACGTGACGGGGTTGCCGTTCGCGTACGAGTAGCCGTTCAGGGACTGGCTCTGGTCGGTGGAGAGCACGGGGTCCACGCTCAGGAACCTGCCGATGAGCGGATCGTACATGCGGGCCCCGACGTAGGTGAGCCCGGTGGCGTCATCGGCGGGTTTGCCGAGGAATCCCTTGTCGTCGAGCCAGTCGCCGCCGACCGTCGTGCCGCGCGGCGCGCCGAACGGGGTCGTGTAGCGCTTGCTGATGGCCTGGCTGCTCGCGTCGACCGCCAGCGAGGACGTGCCGTGCGCGTCGCCGGCGAGGAAGGAGACCGTGTTCGTCCCCGTCTCCCCGGTGCGCACCGCGATCACCTGGGCGTTCGCCGTGTAGAAGCGGCTGCCCCAGGTCTTGACGGTGCTTCCCGTCTTCTTCGAGTGGATCTCGGTGGCGCCGAGATAGAGCACGCTTTCGCCGTCGCCCACCGCGCGGCGGATCAGCAGCGACCCGTCGGCGTCGTACAGGTAGGCGGTCTTCTGCGCGCCCTGCGTCAGGGTGGCGATGCGGCCCTGCGCGTCCCAGGTGAGAACCTGGCCGCCGCGCCCCGTGGTGTTGCCGGACTTGTCGTAGGTGTAGGTGGCGGGTACGCCCGTGCAGGAGCCGGTGGCCGTGATCGCGGTGAGGGCGTGCCGCTTGGCGGTGTCGCCGTAGCAGTAGGCCGAGGAGGTGGCGGTGGCGCCGTTGTACTTCGTCTCCGCGGTTCGCAGGCCCGCGCCGTTGTAGGCGTAGCCGGTACGGTACGGGGCCGCGCCGCCGAGTGTCTTGCCGGTGCAGTCGTCCGTGGCCGGCGTCCAGGCCTCGGACAGGCGGCGCTGCCCGTCGTAGGCGAAGCACTGGATGTCACTCGCGCCCGCGCCGTCCTGGGTCGGGGTGTCGGCGATCCCGGTGACATTGCCCGCGTCGTCGTAGCGGTAGGTCAGGTCCTGCGGTTTGACCGGCGTGGACTGGGTGGTGACGAAGGACCTCTTCAGCCGGTCGGTTCCCTCCTCGTAGCTGTTGTTGATGAAGGTCTTCTTGGCGCTGGTGGCTCCGGACAGGCCGAGGGTGAACTGCTCGGCCAGGCCGAGGGCGTTGTAACTGGCCGTCTGGAGGTAGTCGTTGGTGCCGGTGACCCCGATGACCTGTCCGGTCGGCGTGTAGGTCAGGCTGACGGTCTCGCCGGCGAGGCCTCCGGCCGCGGGCTCGGTGGAGTTCTTCAGGGTGCCGTCGAGGTTGTACGTGCTCGCGAAGGTGTAACCGGCCTGCGCCGCTCCCGACGTGACCATCGGGTCGTTCGGGTCGATGTCGATCGCGGTGCTGGTCGCACGGTACTGAAGGTCGTAGGCGAGGACCTTCTTGGTGTACGCCTTGCCCGAGACCCCACCGTCGTAGCTGGTCGACGAGGTCAGCTGGCCCTTCGTCAGCGTGTCGTACGTCCAGGCGGCGAGCTTGCCCGCGTCGGTGCGCGACCCGGACCACAGCCCTGTCTTACGGCCGAGCTCGTCGTAGCCGTACAGCAGCACGGTGCCGTTCGCGCCGGTCACCGTGTCGGTCTGGTCGAGCGCGGTGTAGCGGACGGTGCTGTCGCCCTTGTCGGGGTCGGTGATGCCGGTCTGCCGCCCGTAGAGGTCGTAGGTGGAGGACCATTTGGCGCCGTCGGGGCCGGTGACGGTCCGCTCCCGGCCGTCGGGCGTGAAGGTGAAGGAGGTGGAGACGTAACCGCTGGACGTCATCGCGCCGTACTGGGTGTCGGCGGGCGAGGGTGAGTTGTACTCGCGGCTCTCGACGGTGCGGCCCAGCGCGTCGGTGATGGTCCGGGTCGCCTTGCCGCCGGCCGGTGCGCCGACGGCGGTGGAGTCACCGGTGTAGGAGGTGGTGGTCGTCCATTTCTGCACGCCGTACGTGTGCAACGTGCTGCTGGTCTCGCGGCCGGCGCCGTCGAAGACGGTGCTCGTCTGCTTGGGCGCCTCGCCGTACTCCTCGCGGGTGTAGGTCGCGTTCGGCGTGTTCTTCGCGTCGAAGATGTCGGCGTACGCCTCGTAGGCGAGGCCGCGCGAGTCGTAGCGGGTGTCGGTCAGCAGCCGTCCGCCGTTCGGCGTGGGCCGCTGCGTCTGCATGGGCCGCAGAAGCGAGTCGAAGATCTGGTACGACCAGGTGGCCGTGGTGGACGACTTGAGGGTCGAGGTGCCGATCGCGGGCGCCTTGCCCCGTTCGTACACATAGGAGTAGGCCATGCTGGCGGTCTGGCCGCCGTCCTTGCTCCGGTCGGGCAGCCACACCCCGGTCAGCCTGCCGAGGCCGTCGTAGGTCTGCTCGGTCTTGGCGTTGTTCGGATCGTAGGTGCGCAGCGGCAGGCCGCGCGTCCCGTCGAGGAAGGTGGTGACCTTCTGCTGCTTGGCGTTGGTGACCGTCGTCCCGGTGGGGACGCCGGCGCCCGTCGGCGTGTACCCGGTGGTGGTGCCGTTGCCGCCCGCGTCGGTGACGGTCAGCGGCCTGCCCAGCACGTCGTAGGTGGTCTTGGCCGTGCGCTGCCAGCCTGCCGGTGGCCGGTCGTCGCCGGTGACGGCGGCCGGGTAGCCGGTGGGCCGCCCCGTCCAGGTCGCGTCGCCCTTGACCGGCTTCTGGCCGGCGGACCAGCCGGTCGCGGTGGCGTTGTCGTAAACGGTGGCCGTGTCGGACAGCACGTCGCCGGCGGCTCCGCTGCCGGTGGGCAGTGACAGGTCGGCCTCGGCCACCGAACAGGCGCGACCGACCTCGCGGGTGCGGGAGACGAGCGAGTTGATGCCCTTGGCGTCGTCGCGCGCGTACCAGGTGCGGGTGCAGGCCTCGTCGCCGCTCTTGGCGATGTCGCCCGTGCTGTCCTGCTTGACCGCCATGCCGTAGCCGTCGAACGTCGTGGAGACGGTGGCGGTGCGCCAGGTTTTGGGGACGGTGAGGTAGGTGTGCTCCGACGTCTTGCCGATGCGCACGTAGTAGGCCTCGGTGTCGGCGTACGACTTGTGCTGGGTCGCGGTCTTCGCCGACCAGAAGTCGTTGACCGTCACGTCGACGGGATCGGCCCCGTTGTAGTTGATCTCCTCGCGGGTGAGGCCCGCGTACGGCTCCGCGTCGACGAGGTCGGGGACGTCGAGCCCGGCGAGGTCGAGGCCGGGCACGGAGACGGTGCGCCGCTTGTCGGGGTCGACGGCTCTGGGGGTGCCGGCCTTGAGCAGCCGGTCGCCGTTCATGCCCTGGAGGTAGACGGAGACGTCCTTGGTACGGGTGCCGTCGGTGTCGCCGACGTACGTGGTGACCTTCTGGTAGCCGCGCCAGCTCGACCAGGTGCGCTCGTCGGCCGGGGTGAACGGGCTGTCGTTGTAGTGCCAGGCCGGCTTCTCGTACTCGTAGGTGTATTCGGTGAGCGGGTTGTACCCCGCCGGATCGGCGGTGTTCACCGCGAGCACGCGGTACTTGTTGAACCAGTCGATGGCCGCGTCCGTGGCGCCGTTGATGTGCCAGAACTGCGGATAGCAGGACAGGGAGTTGTCGTCCTCGGCCTTCGGCATCAGCGATCCGCGCACGCATTCGGGCTCGTTGTAGCCGACCGTGGTGATCGCGCCGGTCTCCGAGGTGATCGTCTCGATGCGCGGCCTGGTCAGCGGCAGGATGTTGCCGCCGCCCGGCTGGGTGCCGCCCGCGACCCGGTTGGGCCGCATCAGATACGTGAAGGAGACCGGGTCGAGCGTCAGGGGCGTGCCCGAGGCGCCGGTGCGCACGATCGACATCAGCGACAGCGACTGGTCGGAGGAGGTGCCGATGTCGCCGCCGTCCAGATACTTCTGGGTGAACGCCCAGGAGTCGACCGGCTTGTACGCGGTCCCCGACAGCACGGATGACTCGATCTTCACCAGTCGCTTGCGCGAGAAGAAGGCGGGGCTCTCCGCGTGGCAGTCGTCCTTGTCCTCGTCCTTGGTGCAGATGGCGTCGAAGGGGACGTCGGGCCAGTTCTGCGCGGTGGCCTTGGTCAGGCTGCCGCAGTCGGAGGCCGTGCAGCGCTCGGCGTAGGAGAAGGTCACCTTGTCGGGGGCGTCCGCGGTGAAGAGCGTGTCGGACCGCTGCCCGTAGAGGATCCTTTCGAGGTAACCGCCGCGCGTGTAAAGGGTGCTCGCGGTGTCGGCCTTGTTCTTGCGGTAGTAGTTGGTCTCCGTCGTGTACCAGTACGACATGGCGTTGCCGTGGGTGTCCTCGACGTAGTCGAGGTTCCACCGCCACGCCTGGGTGAGGGAGCGGTCGGCGAAGGCGTCGCCCCTGTCGTAGCCGGGCTCGCCGGAGTCGTCGCCGTACACCGGGACCGTCCACACCGCGTTGGTGCGCTGAGTGCCCGCGCCGGTCAGCTTGTTGAGGCCGAAGACGTACTTGGTGCCGTCGCCGGTGACGACGGTCCAGTATTCGCCGTCGTTGTCGCCGTTGTCGGCGCCCGTGGAGCGGGTGACGGTGGAGGCGTCGTCGTTTTTCAGGCGCCACCTGCCGGTGCTGTCGTCCTTGACGAGTTCGCTGGACTTGCCGTTGAGGACGAGCGAGGCGTTGTCGTACTTCCAGCAGATGTCGCGCTGCTTGTCGTGGCCGTCCTCGTCGCAGGAGCCGTACTGGCGGTCGACGTAGGAGGTGGCCGCCAGCTCGAAGCCCTCACCGGCCGAGGTGCCCTGGTTGTTGCTGGTGGACGTGCGCCCGTCCACGCCGCCCGAGTCGTAGGACAGGTCGAGCGAGGGCGCGGGTCCCGCCGCGGGCTCCACCGGGGCCATCGGATACGACCAGGTGAAGGAGCCGGAACCGCCGCCCGCCTCCCAGGTGGACGACGAGGCCAGCGGGGTGGCCGCGTAGTTGCCGCTGCCGTCGGGCGCCTCGCCGTCCGCGCCGGGGGTCTCGGCGGTCAGGGCCAGCACGGCCGGAGACGCCCCCAGGGTGACCGGTGCGGAGAGGGTCTGCGCGGTTGCGGCGTTGTCGGAGTCCAACGGGGTCTGGGTGCGGCACCCGTCCTGCTCGGGCGTGGTCAGCGCGCAGGCGGGCAGTCGCACGAGATGGAGACGGCCGCTCCATCCGCCGCCGTACGCCGAGGCGAAGGCGGCGTAGCCGATGCTCAGCTTCGCGCCGCCCTCGGTCGGTGCCGACGCGGTCAGCAGCACGCCGTCCACCCCGGCCGCCTCGGTGGCGGCGCGGTCGAGGACCCGCACGCGAGCCGGCTCCGTACCGGCCGTTGTACCCGCCGCCGCGTCGGGGCCCGTTCCGTCCGCCGCCAGGGCGACGGGCAGCCCGCCCACGGTGGCGCTGCCGCCGACCGGAACGTCCGCCTCGCCGGCCTCCGGCCACCGGCCGGCCGTACGCTCCCTGTCGGCCCGCTCCGCCGAGGAGTCGTTACGCGCCTTGGACGCGGCGACCTTCTCCCGGGCCTCCCTGGCGCCGGTCGCGTTCATGGCCCTGACCTTGCTGGACCGTTGTTTCGGTACGGCAGGGGCGCCGGGTGGCCCGTCCGCCGCGAGCGCCATGGGCGTCAGCCCCATGGGTATGAACACCACCACCGCCACCGCGGTCACCAAGGCAGCGCGTATTCCGGCCGGACCCATGACCCAACTCCCTCAAGAGGACAAAAAGAAAGAACCAGCTGATCAACCGGGAGAAACCAGACGTGCGGGGACCGGGGGTGCCGGTCCCCGCACGTCGTCAGTCGCCGACGACTGCGTCGATCTGGTCGGAATCGGACATGGCGCCCGCCCAGAGCCTCAGATCAGTGATCCGCGCCGGCAGGAAGTGGCCCCAGGCGGTCGCGCTGAAGCCCTTGCCGACCGCGAAATCACCGGATCCGGCCATCGCGGCGTACGCCAGGTCGAGGTCGTTCTGCTCGTGGCCGACGTAGAGCCGTACGACGGGCCCGCCAGGTGCCAGGGCGTCGTAGACGCCGGTCAGCCGGACCGGGCTCTGCAGGCTCGCCGAGGCGTCGGAGCTCACCCAGCTCTTCGTGCCGTCCTTGTTGACCCGGCCGAAGCGCCAGAAGCCGACCGGGACGGTGATCTCGTTGCCGTCGTCGTCGAGCTGCGTCTCCTTTCCGGTCAGCTCGAACCAGATCCCCCACGAGGAGCCGTCCGCGGTGCGCTGCCCGGCGACCTGGCCGACGAATCCGATCGGCATCGCAAGAACCCTGTCCTGGTCGAGCTCGGCCTTCACGGTCACCGTGAAGGAGCCGGTGTCGTCGACGACCGAGCCCGCGGTGGTGGCCGCGTCGTCCGTGCCGTCCAGCACCAGGGCCTCGCCGTCCAGTGACGCGCCGCCGGCCAGCGTCAGCGAACGGCCGTATCCGGAGAGCGAGTCGGGCAGCGCCGTCCCGGTGGCGCCCGCGGGGTCCCAGTCCGCCACCAGTTCCACGTCGTTGCGCCCCGATGCGGCGGACTCCGACCGCGCCTCCGACGCGACCTCGTCCGGGGTCAGGATGCGCTGCCAGGCGGCGACCTCGTCGATGGAGCCGGAGAAGTAGTACTGGAAGACGTTGGCCCACTTGTAGCGGCCGATCTCCAGCGGTCCCGTCGCGGACCACGAACCCGCGACCGTGGCGGTGCCCTGCGGCACGCCGTTAACGTAGAACTTCAGTTGCTGCGTGGCCGGGTCGTAGGTGCCGGCCAGATGGGTCCAGGCGTTCACCTGGGCCACGTTGTTCTTCGCGCAGACCCCGAAGTACGCCTTGCCCGTCGCCTCGTCCTTCTCCTTGACGCCGAAGCAGTAGGACACGCGGGCCTTGTCGTACCAGATGAGGAAGGGGCTGTAGCCTCCGGCGCCGTCCTGCGACATCACGATGGCGTCCGCGGTCATCTTGTCGGGCCGTGCCCAGGCCGCGACCGTGTAGGCGGAGCGCGTCTCCAGCACGGGTCCCGAGGTCGCCGCGTATCCCGACGTGCCGTTCAGGCTCATTCCCTTGTCGGTCCGCGGGGCGTCCAGCGGCTGGCCGCCGTCGTCGTACCAGAGCTCGCCGCGGCGTCCCCTGTCGTTTCGCACGGCGCCGGTGGAAAGCGTGGCGCCGTGGCCCGCGGTGCCGGACGAGTCGACGGCGACGCCGGAGTCCTCGTTGAAGTGCCACCTGCCGACGGGACCCGCTCCCGCGGCGACCAGGAAGTCAACGACGGTGGTGGCGCCGTACCGGCCCACGTTGTCCTTGGCGCGTACGAACAGGCTGTACGTGCCGGAGGCCTGCGGAGTGATCACGGGTCTGACCGTGGAGCCCGTGACCGCCGCCGACCAGGTCGGGGTGGTGGACGGGCGATACTCGTACGACACGTTGTTGGAGTCACCGGACGCCGGCGCGAACGTGAAGGTCGCGCTCTGACCCGGACCGCCGGCCGGCGCGCAACTGGTGGTGGTGCACGCGGTGTACGGGGCGCCGAGCGTGACCACGGGGGCCTTCGGCGCGGTCGGGTCGACCTTGAAGTAGCAGTAGCCGGTGGTCGAGCCGTTCGAGGGCCCGGGCAACTGCTTGGTATAGCTGCTGTAGTACGAGCGCGTCCATGACCTGTAGCGGTACAGCACCCCTTCGGAGAGCGTCGGCGTGGACGCGGTCACCTTCGTGTTGTCGGCGACGTGCCCGGTCGTCGGCCGCTCCATGGTGGTGAAGGCGTCCGGCCAGGTCCCGTCGGCGAGCTTCTTGTCGACGTCCATCGCCGCCCGCAGCGTCGCCCCGGACTCGCCGCCCGAGAGGGTCTGCGGGGTGGACGCCAGGGCGGGCGTGGGGTCGGAGACGACCGCCGGCGCCGACTCCTTGGTCTCGCAGACCACGCCGGAACCGGTCACGAGGCCGATGCCGGTCGGCAGCGCCGGAAGCCCCACGTAGTCCACGGCCAGCACAGCGTCGTTCCTGAACCGCTTCCAGGCGGAGGTGTCGCCCTCGTCGTGCGCCCGCAACTCCAGCGTGAGCTTGGCGAACTTGCCCGCGGCGAAGTCCTTCACGGTCGGGGTCAGGTTCTCGTTGGTCTCTTCGGGGTTGTCCCTGAAGTCGATGGGCGCGGTCGACTGGTCCGGGTCGCACGCCGAGCCACGGCCCGCCGACACGTTGCGGTCGACCATCCAGTCGAGCTCCTTGGGTCGGCCCGACCAGGTCGTGGACGACGAGACGTTGTTCGTACGGACGAGGTCGACCCACCGGGGAGAGCACTGGAACGCCCACGGCTCGGTGACGCGGAACGTCGCACCCAGCACCTGCTTGCCCTTGAGGCTGGCGGGCGAGAACTGGAAGTACAACCGCTGGGTGTAGCCGGGTCCGCAGTAGTAGCCGCTCCAGGTGCCGCAGTGGCCGACGCCCTCGCCCTGGTTGCTGCTGCCGTTGCCCCAGTTGTACGACTTGTAGCCGTCCGAGCGGAGCAGCGTCCTGTCGGTTTCGCCCCAGGTGACGGTCGGGTCGATATAGACGGGGTAGGCGGCTTCGTCCTTCTGCTGGAGCAGCTTGACGTCAGGGACGAGGGTGAGCTTGTCCTGGTCGACCTGGATGGGAAGTTCGGCGTGCCCGGCCCCCGGGGCCGGTCCGTCGGCGGCGTCTCCCTCGCCCGCGGTGGCGGCGTCGTTCGGGGCCGCGGCCGATGCGCGCCCGGTGAGCGACGGGGCGGGCTTCTTCTCCGCGCCGGCCTGGCCCGCGGTGATGTCACCGGTGGAGTCCCACATGGCGGCGGGCGGCGAGGAGAAGACCTCGGTGGCGTTGCCGTCGGTCGCGGACATGCCGCCGTCCTCGGTCTCCTCCACCTTCAGTCCGGACGACGTGACCGCGTACTCGATCCGCTTGAGCGCGGGGTTGCCGGCGGCCTCCGGAGTCTTGACGACCAGAACCTGACGGAAGCCCTCGGTCGTCGCGGTCATCCTGAGGTCGACGTCCGGCAGCACGTCGCGGTAGGTGGCGTTCGGTCCGTCCAGCACCGGGGCCGGCAGTCTCTGCGGCCATCCCAGCGCGAGGGCCCGGCCGTCACGGGTCATCGTCACCAGCTGAGCGCCGTCGCCGCCTCCGGAGAAGGCGATCCCCACGGCGGCGGCCACCGGTCCCACGCTTCCGTCGGCGCGCCGCTCAAGCGTGGCGTCGGGCGTCACCCACGCGCCGCCCGCTCCCTTGACCCGAACGGGCACGGTCGACTGCTCCAGGTGGAACGAGTCGCCGTCGGGATTGGCGTATGTGGTGGTGAACTCGGTCCGGGCCTCGGTCACCTCGACCGGCTCCCCGGTCTTGGCCGCGTCGCTCGACGCCTGCTGCCACGCGCCGAGCCGAACGCCGCCGGACCCGGCCTGACCTCTGTCTGCCGCCATCGCTGCCGAGGGCGCCCCTGCCCCTAACAACACACCCACCACGACCATGGCAGCGGGCGTGCGCCAACCCCGGAGGCCGGGACACATTAACATATTTTATCTCCAGGATTAATGACATCTTCAAGATCGCCACATCCTGACATCGGGCGCCAGTTCACGTCAATGAATAGCCCGATCCCTCACTCCTGTAAATAAACTGTAAACAAACGGTTATATCACCTCAAACATCCCATATCGCGATATGTTGCCTGTCAGGTGGACACCATTGCACATCGGCTGCCTCACCACAGGAGCCATGTCAGGGGTGGCGACGACCGCCCTCCGGGAAGGGCGGCAATGCCCCGTGGGCCGGGCCAGACGCCTTCCGACGCCGGAGCGCCGACGAACCCGCCCGAGCCGCCGACGGACGCCACCGGGCCTGCGACCGGTAATGGCATTGCTCCATTCCTCACTCGATTCAAAGGAGGAAATGTGCAAGGATTTCAGCCGCGTCCACGTCTGCCGCCGATTCTTTCGGCCTCTATGAAACCCTTACCCAGACCATCCGTATTTTCCTTCTTCCCTCGATTGGCCGTTCCCCGCATATCAACCGGCCGAAGCAACTGACAGCAACTTCCTTGAACCATTTCTCGCCGGTTTCTTACCGTTATGGGTATGACGACCGGACACACAACAGAAGAGTGCCTCGACGCGGAGCGTGAGGACGACCACGAGGTGACCGAGGCGACGGCGGAGAGACACGGCAGGACGCTGGCCGACGTGCAACGCCTTTTGAAGGCCCGGGGAATTCACGCCTACACCGTTCACACGGTCGGCCTCAAGCTGTTCGGCGACGGCAGGCCGTACCCCCTGGGAAAACGCGAGCGGCACGCCCCCGAACTGGTCGCCTACTGCGACACGGGATGGGCGGTCGCCACGGTGATCGTGGGCCGGCGCTCGGGCTGTTACCTGGTCTCCGTCCGCGACAGCACCGATCTCCAGGTGGTGCGCAACCCCCAGCAGGTCGCGGACCTCATCCTCTCGGCCTGCCCGAAGGTGGCGGCATAACGGGGTCATGCGCTGGGAGCTTCTCGCGACCGATCACGGGACACGGCTGACCCTGCGGCACACGGTCGAGGACCGGGAGTGGATGCCCAAGGTGGCAGCCGGCCGGCACCTCTGCCTCGTTGTCACCGAGCACCTGCTCGACGGGCATGCCATCGACCCGATCCGCGGTGAGGACGCGCGCGACTACGGGTGGGAGGAGTTGCACGAGGCGTACGCCGAGAAGCTGACCCCGGGCCCGGGCCGCTGACCCGCTCCACCCGGCATCGGTACGGGCAGCATGTCGGCGGGCCGTGCTCCGATGTCGATGTGCCCGCCGGCCGTTCGTCTAGGGAGTGAGAGGCCGGCGCGGTGCCGGCCCCACTTTCCGTGAGGACCTGGCATGCGCAGGATAGTCGTGACCGGCAATGTGACGCTGGACGGGGTGACGCAGGCGCCGGGACGCCCCGACGAGGACGTCCGCGGCGGGTTCGAGCACGGCGGCTGGGCGCTGCCGTACGACGACGAGGTCAAGGCCGAGGCGATGGGCCGGGGCATGGCTCAGACCGGCGCGATGCTGTTCGGGAGACGGACGTACGAAGATTTCTTCAACGTGTGGCCGCACCGTACGGACAACCCGTTCACCGAGTTTCTGAACGGCGTCCAGAAATACGTCGCGTCGACGACGCTCACCGGGCCGCTTCCGTGGAAGAACTCGACGCTGCTCGCCGGTGATGCCGCGGACGCCGTGGCCGAGCTCAAGAAGCTGCCGGGGCCGGATCTCGCGGTCATCGGCAGCGGCGAGCTGGTGCGGTCGCTGGCGCGCCGCGAACTGGTGGACGAGTATGTGCTTCTCATCCATCCGCTGGTCCTCGGCTCAGGCCGGCGGCTGTTTCCGGACGGCGCGCCACCGGCACGTCTGCGGCTCGTCGACAGTGTGCCGACCCCCACCGGGGTCATCATCGCGACGTATCGGCCCAGGTAAGTGGAGAGGACACGGACAATGACCCAATATCTACTCAGCATCTACCAGCCGGACGGATCGCCTCCGGGACCGGAGGTGCTGAAGGCGGTGGGAGAAGACCTGCACGTGTTGAACGAGCAGCTCAAGGCCGCCGGATCGTGGGTCTTCACCGGAGGGCTGCATGCTTCGAGCTCGGCCACGGTGGTCCGGCAGCGAGGCGGCGACGTTGTCATGACCGACGGCCCCTACCTCGAGGGCAAGGAACACATCGGCGGATTCTGGATCATCACCGCGCCCGACCTGGACGACGCACTCGAGTGGGCGGCCAGGGCGACCCGGGCCACCGGACTGCCGATCGAGGTGCGCCCGTTCCAGAACGTCGCCGAATACTGAGCCGCACGTGACCGTCGTTTCCCTCTCGGAGATCGAGCGCGTGTTCCGCGCCGAGTACGGCCGCGCGGTGGCCGTCCTGACCCGCGTCTTCGGCAGCATCGACATCGCCGAGGACGCGGTTCAGGAGGCGTTCACCGCCGCCACGCACCGCTGGCCGTCGAACGGGTTGCCTCCGAGTCCGGCGGGATGGATCATCACCACCGCCCGCAACCGCGCGATCGACCATCTCCGCCGCGAAGCGTCCCGCGATGACCGGCACGCCCAGGCCGCGCTCATCCATGCCCGCGACGAGCCGATCGAGGAGGGTCCCGTGCGGGACGAGCGTCTGCGGCTGATCTTCACCTGCTGTCATCCGGCACTGGGCCGCCCCGCTCAGGTGGCCCTGACGCTGCGGCTGCTCGGCGGGCTCACCACCGCGGAGATCGCACGCGCGTTCCTCGTTCCCGAACCGACCATGGCGCAACGGCTGGTCCGCGCCAAGAGCAAGATCCGCGACGCGAACATCCCCTACCGCGTCCCCCGCGAGGCTGAGCTGCCGGACCGCCTCCGTGCCGTGCTGGCCGTGGTCTACCTCATCTTCAACGAGGGATACACGGCCAGCTCCGGCGAGCGACTGATCCGCGAGGACCTCTGCGCCGAGGCCGTCCGCCTCGGCCGGCTGCTCGCCGAGCTCATGCCCGACGAACCCGAGGTGATGGGGCTGCTCGCGCTCATGCTGCTGACCGAGTCGCGGCGCGGCGCCCGCACAACCGGCGACGGCGCCCTGGTCCGCCTGGCCGACCAGGACCGGGGTCGTTGGGATCGGGACCTCATTCACGAGGGCCAGGCCATCGTCCGGCGTTGCCTGCGCCACGATCGGCCCGGGCCCTACCAGATCCAGGCGGCGATCAACGCCGTCCACAGTGACGCCCCGACCGCGGGGGCGACCGACTGGACGCAGATCGTACGGCTCTACGACCTGCTGCTCGCCGAAGACCCCAACCCGATCGTCGCCCTCCACCGCGCCGTCGCCGTCGCCGAGGTCGACGGACTCGAGGCCGCCCTCGCCCTCGTCGACTCCCTCGACCTCGACCCGTATCACCTGCTCCACGCCGTCCGCGGCGAGCTGCTGCACCGCCTGGGCCGCGACGAGGAGGCGGCGGCCGCCTACGAGGCGGCCCTCGAACGGACCGCCAACGCCGCCGAACGAGACCACCTGAGACGCGTCCTTCGATCGCTCGGCAAACGCTAGAACAGCCGCACCGCACGGGTCTGGGATGCCGCGAATCACGAAGAGACCATCATCACCAAAATCCGATCACGTTGAGCAATCACACGATCACGAAATTCAATCAAAGGGCTGCGGGACACCTCGTCGTACAGTGAGGATATGGGCGTGCTGACTGTTGAGATCGACTCAGATACCGAGAGAATTCTCTCCAACCTGACCTCCGACGGCAGATCCACCGCCGATGTCATCCGCGAGGCGATCCACATCGCGGGACGGCTTCGTTGGATGGAACAGGCCCGCGCCGATGCGGAGAGGCTGGCCAACGACCCCGACGATCTCGCTGAGATCCGCGCCATACAAAGGGCGCTGGGTGATACCAATGCGTGGTGACCCCACGACCGTACGGAGAGATCAGGAAGCCGCGGGCGCGAGGTGATGGCGACGTGGTCGGCGACGTTCTCAGTCGGCCTCTGGTCGGCTGTTCGCCTCGGGGGCAGGAACCGCGTAGCCCGGAACGGAGGGCCAGCGGACGGTGAGCACCACGGATTCCTCTTCGGCGTACCAGGAGTGGTCGACGCCGTGGCCCCACACGACGTAGTCACCCCGCTCGGCCAGCAGCACGCTACGTCCTGGTAGCTCCACCCGGAAACGGCCGCTGATCAGCATGAGCAGCGCCTTACGTTTCTCACCGGTGACCCACTGCGCGCGCTCGTCGCCGCGCTCATGCACGCCCCACTTGATCTCGACGTCCTCGCTGTGCCGGACGTCATCGGCCGGCTTGAAATGCCCGAGGAGCCAACCACGGTCACCGGCCGCGTCCACGTCCGCACTACCCACGTATACGTTCTCCACCACGAGCCGCGACGCTAGCACGACGATCCCCACCTCGGACCGGGAAGGTGAGGTGAGGTGGTGAAGACTGATGCCATGCCCCCGCCGAAGATCCAGCGCGACGCCACAGTGACCGTGGAGCTCCTGCGCCGTACGAGTGCGTTGTCGATATGCCTGACGGCGTTGCTGTGCATGTGGCTGTTCGGCAACCTCTACGAGGCGCTCGTCTGGAACCTCCAACTGATCGCCGATCCTCGGCCGGGCACCCTCGTCGGTGCGTTCGCCGTGGGAAGTCCCGTCTACTACTACCTGCCCTGGACTCCGCTGAGCGTCGTTCTGGCGGTCATCCTGCGGCTGCGGTTCGGCGCCGTCGTGCCGGTGCACGTACGGCGCGCCTGGACCGGCGGTATCGGGTGCCTCGTGTTCGCAGTGATCATAAAGATTTTCCTGATCACCCAGGTGAATCCCACCTTCCGGGACCCCACGGTGTCCAGCGGGGTTGTCCACGACCGGGCGGTGATGTGGGCCTTCGGAAACGGGGCGGCCATCGTCGCGGTGGCGGCCGCCGTCCTCCTGCTCGCCAGGTGGCGTCGCCCCCGGAGTTGACGAACGGCGGAGGGCGGAGGGCCGTTACCGGCGGATCGGTGAGCGATGACAGGCCTCCTGCCAGAAGGCACGCTCCCTGTCGGCTTCGCCGATCGCCGGCACGGCCTCCCGGCCGCATCAGAACCGACCGCTCGGTGGCCGTCAAATCCTCTGGTAGGCGGTGAGGACCCGCAGGGCTCGCAGGGTCTCGATTCCCCGGTACTCAAGGGTGGAGGCCGCGCCCGGCGGTTCCCAGGTGATGGCCCATCCCCCGTCCGGCTGCTGGTCGCCCGCCAACCGGTCGAGATGGCCCTCGATCACGTCGTCGGCGAACAGCCGGCGCCAGCGGCTGCCGGGCGTGGGGGCGAGATGCAGCGGGGTGACGCCGTAGGACGGGTCCGCGGGATCGGCCCGGTAGTGACTCAGCTTCGGGAGCCACTCGCCCACCCGCTGGGCGAGGCGTTCGGCCCGATCACGGTCGGGGACGTGCTCCAGGAACACGAGCGTCTCGGACATGGCGTGCGCGTCGCCGGGGAAGCCGTCCTCCAGCGCCGACCAGCACCAGTCGGTGGCCCGGGTGAGCCAGGGGTGGTCCGCTCCCATCTGGTGCAGAAGTCCGGCCAGTCCGGCCGTGGGGTTCAGCCCCGGCGTGTAGGTCCAGTCCGACCAGTGCACGGCTCTCGGATAGGCCTCCATGACCGGGAAGGCCAGGGGCACCGCTCCGTCGGGCGCGGCGACCATCGCCAGCCAGTCGCACGCGCGCGACACCATCGGCTCGGCCAGCGGGCCACCGGCCGCCAGCAGCGTCTGAAAGGCGATCTCCACGTCGATGGGCAGGCTGTCGGGGCAGCGCTTGTCAGGTTCGAGTCCGTGGCCGAAGCCGCCATCGGGATTCTGGTAGGCGCGCAGGGAGTCCATCACACCTCCGGCGGGCGCCGCCTGGAAAAGGGTGGCGAACAGGCGCCGTTCGAGCAGGCGTCCCTCCCGGAGAATGAAGGCCCGGGCGTTGTCGAGGATGCTGTCGGTCATGATGCCCATGGTGGCCCGGAAGCGGCCCGGTTGTCTTGAACGAATCGGACACCGACCCGCGTCACGCCTCCCCGCCTGATCCCACGATGCCGTTCCCCAGGACGGAGGAACCCCGGGTCCGGACATCGACCCGCGTCACGCCCCCTCGCCTGATCCCACGACGCCGTTCCCTAGGACGGAGGAACCCCAGGTTCGGGCGTCGACCCGCGTCACGCCCCCTCGCCTGATTCCGCGACGTCGTTCCCTGAGCGGAGGAATCCCCGGTGAGGACCGGATACGAGGGCCGCGGCACGTCGGGTTCCCGGCCGTCAGGGCTCGGCCGATAGAAGAGCGATAGGGCACGGATATCGGGCCGTCCTACGGTCCGGATATGAGCACTCCGATCTTCGCGCTTTGCGATGAGTACGTCACCCGCTGGGCCGCGCTCGACCCCATCGCGGCAGGTGCCGAGGGCATCGTGTCCGATTTCGTCGCCGCCTCCGACCACAGTCCCGCCGGGAGCGCCGCCCGGGCCGAGCTGATCCGTACGACCCTGAGCCGTCTTGACGCGATTGTCCCCACCGGGGAGTCGGACGTCCGGGCCGCCACCCACCTGCGGGAGCGGCTGGAGGCCGAGCTCGCCTGGCATGACACGGGCGAGCCGCTCCGCTGGGTGGCGGCGCCCTACGGGCTGCCCTACCGGGTACGTTCCAGCGTCGTCCTCCTCCCCCACGGCAACGACGACGAGTGGCGCGACGTCGCTGCCCGCCTGGCGGCGATCCCCACGATGCTCGCCGGGTGGCGGGAGAGCCTGGAGGCCGGTCTGGCCGTGGGCCTGCGGGGCGCTCGCAGGCAGGCCCTGGCCATGGCCGACCAGTCCGACCAGTTCGCCGGCGCGGGCGACACTCCTCCGGCGCACGACGCCTTCGTCGCCACCTACGGCGAGGGCCCGGTCAAGGAGGAGCTGGTCAGGTCAGCGGCGGCGGCCCACGCCGCCTACGCCGACGCCGCGCGCTACCTGCGCGAGGAGTACGCCCCCAGGGCGACCGAGGTCGACGCCGTGGGACCCGAGCGCTACGCGGTCGCGGCCAGGATCAGCCTGGGCGCCGACATCGATCTGCGCGAGGCGTACGAGTGGGGCTGGGCCGAACTGGAGCGCATCGGGGCCGAGACGGCCGCCGAGGTCGAGCGGATCAGGCCGGGCGCGACCATCGAGGAGGCGACCGAGATCCTCAACGACACCCAGTCCGTCGACTCCGTCGAGGAGTATCAGGCCTGGCTGCAGCAGCGTCACGACTGGGCGATCAAGCAGCTGCACGGCACCCACTTCGACATTCCCCTGCCGCTGCAACTCATCCTGGCAGAGGTCGATGTGAGCTCCACCTCCGGTGCGGCCTCCTACAACGCGCCCAGCGAGGACCTGTCCCGGCCGGGCCGCACCCTGTGGCCGGTCGGGGGACGGACGCGCTTCGCCACCTGGAGCGAGCTGACCACGATCTTCCACGAGGCCGTGCCCGGTCATCATCTGCAGTTCGGTGCGATGCGCATGGCCGGGGACGGTCTGTCCAGGTTCGCCAAGGTCTCCTGGGTGGACGGCCACGGCGAGGGGTGGGGTCTGTACGCCGAGCGGCTGGCCGACGAGCTGGGCTGGTTCACCGATCCCGGCACCCGGCTGGGCATGCTCAACTGGTCGGCCCTGCGCGCCGCCCGGGTGGTCATCGACCTGGGTGTCCATCTCGACCTGCCGCTCCCCGACGGCTCGAAGTGGACCTTCGAGAAGGCCTGCGAGGTGCTGCGCGACCAGGGCCGTTGCGAGCCGCACCGGGTCGAGGCCGAGGTCGTGCGCTACTTCGGCTGGCCGGCCCAGGCCATCGCCTACAAGCTGGGCGAACGGGCCTGGCTGGAGGCTCGCGAGGAGGCCAGGCGGCGCCTGGGTGCCGGCTTCGACCTGCGCGCCTGGCACACCGCCGCGCTGGAGCTCGGACCGGTCGGCCTGTCCAGCCTGGCCGAGGCCTTGCGCCGGATCGCCTGACCGCCGGCACCGTCGGTCGAGGGCGTCCGGACACCCGGACGCCCTCGGCTCGTTTCCCCGAAGGATTCCTCTCCGGACACTCCCGGCTCGTTTCACAAGAAGGACTGCTCCCGGACGACCTCAACTCGTTTCGTGAGAAGGGCTTCCCCGGGGTGCCCCCGGCTCGTTTCACGAGAAGGACTCCTCCTCGGACGCTCTCGGCTCGTTTCGCGGGGAGAACTTCCCGTCGGCGTACGGCTGCCGAGATTCGGTCCGGCGCCCCGGTCCTCAGGCTGCGGGGAGGTCACATACCATCCTCGGTGATGGGGAGTAGAAGGAGCGCCGCCTCGCTCGCCTGTTCGGGTCCCTCGGCGAGGAGACCGGCCAGCTGCGCGCGTATCCGGGCGGCGATCGCGGGTGGCATCGTGCTGACCAGTTCGAGCGCCTCCTCCGAGACGGTCCGCGCGGCCTCGCTCTCACCGACGAGGCCGTACGCCTCGCTGAGCATCACCAGGACGCGGACCTCGTAGAGCGGCGCGTCGATCTTGCGGAACATGCCGAGGGCCTGGTCGAAGCGGCCGATGGCCTGCTCGATCTGGTCGGAGGCCAGGGCGAGCTCGCCGAGCCCGAGCACGATCCTCGCCTCGGCCACCCGCTCCCCCACCGTATCGGCGAGTTCCAGCGCGCGGTGAAGCGTGAGTCCTGCCTCGACCAGCTCGCCCTGGCGCAGCTGCGCGACGCCCAGGCCGTGCAGGGCGTACACCTCGCCTGTCGGGTCCCCGATGTTGCGCACGGTCGTGAGCGTGCTGTCGAACGCCTCGACCGCCAGCGAGGGCTCCTGCGACCGGAGGTAGGTCTCGCCCAGCCGGTGCAGGACCTGCGCCTCGACGCGCCGGCTGCCGCCGATCCTGCTGAGCTCCAGCGCCTCGCCCAGCAGCCGCTTGGCCTCGTCGAGATCTTCGCAGTCGAGCCTGATCTGGGCCATGCTGTGGAGCACGTAGGCGGAGGCGACCTGGTCGCCGGTCCCGCGGAAGATGGCCAGCGCGCGCTCGTACCGTTCCACGGCCTCGTCGAGCCGGCCGCTCATCCGGTCCAGGAAGGCGATGTTGCGGATGACGAGGGCCACCCCCAGATCGTCTCCCGCCTCCTGGAACAGCTCCGCCGCCGCCTCGAAGTCGCGGCGCGCGTCACCGAACCGCTGTTCGGCGATGTACAGGGAGCCGATCGAGTAGAGCATCGCCGCCTGCCCGCGACGGTCTCCCGCCTGCCGGGCGGCGGCCAGGGCGATCTGGTGGGTCTCCCGCCAGTCGTCGAAGTAGATCCTCGACTCGAACAGCGTCACGGCGCTGAGCGCCAGGTCCCAGCAGAGTTCCACGAATCCCGCCTGCGCCGCCTGGCGAATGCCCGCGACCAGCGTCAGCCGCTCGCGTTCGTACCAGGGAAGGGGAGCCATGACCAGCTTCTCGACCAGCCGTTTGGGCAGCGGCCAGCGCGGGGCCTCGCTGTGGACCTGCACGTAGTCGCCGCCGTACTCGCGGCGGTGCGCCTCGCCGGTCAGGAAGAGCAGCCCGCCGAGCACCCTCTCCAGCGCGGCGTTGCGGTCTCCGACCGCCTCCTCCGCGGCGAGCCGCTCGCGGGCGAACACGCGGATCAGGTCGTGGAAGCGGTACTGGCTGTGCACGCCGTACCCGCCGTCCGTCGTCTCGATCAGCTGGGTGTCCGCCAGGTCGTCGAGCAGGTCCTGCGCGTCGGCGGGATCGATGTCGAGCAGCCCGGCGGCGACCCAGCCGGAGAAGTGCCGGAACTCCAGGATGGCCAGCCGCCTGAACAGCCGCCGCGCGTCCTCGCTGACGCTTTCGTAGGTCAGGGAGATGCTTGCCCGGATCCCCAGGTCCCCGTGTTTGAGCTCGTCGAGCCTGCGGGTCTCGTCCTCCAGCCGTCCCACCAGCTGATCGATCGACCAGTGCTGCCGGGCCGCGAGCCTGGCCCCCGCGATGCGCAGCGCCAGGGGAAGGTGACCGCAGAGCTCCGCCAGCGCGACCGCGGACTCCTGCTCGGCCTGCACCCGTTCGACGCCCGCGATGCGGGCGAGCAGATCCACCGACTGCCTGGAGTCGAAGACGTTCACGTCGAGGTGGATCGCACCGGGCAGGCCGGCGAGCCGGCTCCGACTGGTGATCAGTACGGCGGCCTCGGGATTGCCCGGCAGCAGGGGCAGCACCTGGCTCTCGCTTCTGGCGTCGTCCAGGACGATCAGCATCTTGCGCCCGGCGAGCAGCCCGCGGTACATCTCCGCCCGTTCCTCCACCCCCTCGGGAATCGCGGTGCCCGGCACGCCCAGCGCCCGGAGGAACCGTTCGAGCACCTGCCCCGAGCCGAGCGGGCGGGACTCTCCCCCGTGCAGGTCGGCGAAGAGCTGGCCGTCCTCGTAGCGACCGGCGACGCTGTGCGAGACGTGTACGGCGATGGTGGACTTGCCGATTCCCGGTTTGCCGACGATGGCGATGACCGGTACGGCGAGCCGCTGCCGGTCCTCCGCGGCGAACGTGAGCTGCCCCCGGATGGCCTCGACCAGCTTGATCCGGCCGGTGAAGTCCGCGATGTCGGTGGGGAGCAGGCGAGGGACGATCCGGTGGGGGGCCGCCGGGGGCTCCTTCGTCTCCTCGCGGCGCTGCGGTTGCCGCCCCAGCGGCGAGTCGAGACTCTCGTCGGAGGTGAGGATCGCGTATTCCAGCTGCTGCAGGCTCTCGTTGGGCTCGATGCCCAACTCCTCGATCATCGTCTGACGGGCGCGGCGATACACCGTCAGCGCCTCCGCCTGACGCCCCGAGCGGTAGAGGGCGAGCATCAGCTGGCCGCGCAGCCGTTCCCGGAGCGGGTGCTCCTCGACGAGCTCGCTGAGCTCCCCCACCAGCTCGTGATGCCTGCCGAGTTCGAGCTCCAGCTCGACGCAGTCCTCGTTCGCGGTGATGCGGCGCTCGTTCAGCCTGCCCACCGCCGTCTGCACGAGCCGGCTCTCCTGGCCGTCGAGGGCGGGGCCCCGCCAGAGCGAGAGCCCGTTCCGGTAGTGCTCGACGGCCTCCTCGATGCGGCGGCCCTCACGGGCCTGGCGGGCCTGGCCCAGCAGGCTCTCGAAGCTCTGGGAGTCGAGCTGCCCGTCGGCGACCCGCAGCGTGTATCCCTGGGAATGGGTCGCGATGGCGTCGGGATCGCCGTGGGCGGCGAACAGCCGTCGCAGCGAGGAGATGCAGATCTGCACCTGCGCGCGGGAGGTGGTGGGGGAATCCTCACCGTAAATCGCCTCTGTCAGGCGCCCGATGGTGACCAGGCGATTGGCCTCCAGGAGGAGACAGGAAAGAACGACTTGCTGCCGGGGCGCTCCCAGATCCAGCCGCTGGGCACCGACGGCTACTTCCAGAGGACCGAGAATCCGATACTCCACCCGCATCTCCCTACAGAAATCGCGGCCTGTCGAGAAATCCACCGCACGTTTTGGTGTAAGAGAGGAATCAGGCGTCTGACTTTTAAATAAAGTTAGGCCAAAATTATATCCATCTCCAACTCCCGCAATCTTGGGCGTATAACCCAACGATCACGGAGAGTGGTGTTATACGCACGAACCAGTCCTCGCCCGGCGAGCATACAACGCCACTGGGTGGAGAACCAGGGGTGTTTGTAATGGTCTGACCCAATTTACACCTGTCAGGTGGGTTTTAGATAGAAAGAAGCGGCCGGAAACCATGGACGGTTTCGGCCGCTTCGGCAGGACATCCCCCGATCACCATCGGAGGAAGAGGTGCAGGTCATCCCCAGGGAGTGTTGCCGGCGACCACGGTGACCCCCGTGCCTCCCGCGGTGACGACCGAGGGGGCGAGGCCGGCGGCGATCCCGAGGCATCCGAGAATGGCGGCGGCGACGATGAGACGAAGGGCTTCGAAGCTGGTGAAGTTCCGCATTTTCTGCACCTCTTGGCTGTTTCTTTCCCGGCTGTTCGTTTCCGTTCCCCTGCTTGCTCCACCAACGTATTGACCAGGCCCATCCACCCATTATCGAAACTCTTCTGATCCGGTATCCGACCGGCCGGCCGCGAAAATATCGACCACGATGACCGGCGAATAGCCGACCGAAGGCGGACCGATAGCGCCGGGGTGAAACCTGATGGAACGAGGCCGGTCGATACAGGTCGCCGGCCTCGCATCAGACAGATGGGTCACTCACCATGAGCATCGCCACGCAGGCACTGGACGGCGTCTACGGCCGATCCGCAGCCGGTGTCCCAGCTCGCCTGGAGCGAGCCGTGGGCACCGACTGGCAGTGGGTCTTCGAAGGGGAGACCGACACCAACGGAAATGTGAAGGAATGGACGGACGAGTACATCGAGCGCGGGCTCTACCGCCTCGTGTTCGCCACCGACCACTATTTCGCCGGGCTCGGCATGACCGCCTCTTATCCAGAGATCATGGTCATGTTCCGGATGCACGACGAGCGCACGCCGTATCACATCCAGGTAGTGCTGACGCCTTACTCGTATTCGACGTATTTCGGCATCTGCGGTTGACCGAGTCCGTTCTCCCGAGGGAAAAAATCATGTCTGTTCAAGAATCAGTGACGCTCGACCCCGATTCCCTGGGGCAGGGCGAGAGCGCTTTCCCGGTCGTCGCCCGCTGCCTGAGCCAGTTTCGCCTGGAGGTCGACGGGCAGCCCGTGTCGCACTGGCGCGCCGGCAAGGCCCGGGCCCTGTTCCAGTACCTCCTGGTCAACCGCGGGCGGCTCGTCCACAAGGACCGGCTCCACGAGGTGCTGTGGCCGGAAAGGGACGACCACGGCTCCAGCTCGCTCAAGGTCGCCGTGCACGCCGTGCGGCGGGTGCTCACCGAGGTCCAGGACGGAGACGGATTCACCCTGCTCCATCAGAATCGCGGATACCTGCTGCGGACCGACGGCGCGTGGGTGGACATCGAGGAGTTCGAGCGCGCCTTCGAGCAGGGCCGGGCGGCGTGGGTCGCCAAGGACCACGACCGGGCCATCATGTGGTTCCAGCGCACCGCCGACCTGTACACCGGGGACTTCCTGGCCGGCGAGACCGGTGACTGGATCACCGAACAGCGGCAGTGGATGCGGGGCACCGCCCTGCGTGCTCTGTCGGCGCTGCGCACCGAGACGCTGGAGAGCGAGGACTGGCCGGCCGCGATGCACTGGTGCCGGCGGACCCTCGACCTCGACCCCTGCCACGAGGGCACCTACCAGACCCTGATGATGATGCACGGCGAGCTCGGCGAACTGGGCCGCGTCCTGAGCTGGTACGAGGTCTGCCGTCACCGGCTCCGCACCGACCTCGGCATCGAGCCGAGCGAGCGCACCGAGCGGCTGCTCGCCGCGCTCATGCAGGGCCGGAGCCGGATGCCCCTGACCAGCTCTCGGCCCCGATGACCCCGACGACCCTGTGACGAGCGACCAGGACGGCCCGGGGACAGGCGATGACGACGGCCCGGGGACGAACGACCACGACGGCCCGGTGACAAGCGGCCACGACGGCCCCGCTCCCTGTGGCAGGGTCGCGACCATGACAACCCCCGCCCGGAAAGTGTGAACCGACACGTGGAGATCCATACCGTCATCTCCGGCCGGCGAGACGAGCGCACGCGCTCCCTCTCCGGCCGGGGCCCCGACCTGGCGCGCCTGCGCGCGGCGGTCGGTGAGTTCGCCGGCTACACCGCGGCCGACAGGTCCTGGGAACGGCTGCTGCTGGCAACCGGGCCGCGGATCGATCCGGCCCTCCCTGCCCATCGCCGCGCGCTGCTGGCCTGGCTGAACGCCTGGGGCTGCCGGATCCGCTACCCGCGCGACGGCGAGCACGACGTCTTCTGTGCGGAGGCCGGCGCGTGGTGGGCCCGCTGGGGTGAGCTCCTTCCCGGCCGGGACGCCGTGCTCGCGGACCTGACAGACACCGAGATCGACCTGCTGGGCGACTGTTACGCGGACCTCTCCGCGATGCCGGCGGCCCCCGGTGCCAGACCCCGCTCGCTGGGATCGACCGCGGCGACCAAGATGCTGCACGCGCTCCGGCCCCGGGCGCTGATGCCCTGGGACGCGGCCATCGCCGACGCCCTGCACGGAGCCCGTACGGCCGACGCCTACCGCGCGCACCTGCGGCTGGGCCGCCGGTGGGCGCGGCGCCTCCTCGCGGAGTCCGATCTCGGCGAGGAGGCGCTGGCGGTTGAACTGGGCCGGCCGGGCCGGCCCCTGGCGAAGATGCTGGACGACTACTGCTACCTGGAGTTCACCGCGGGGACCTGACCAGGCTCCCGCTCCCTGACGTTCACGGGAACCCGACCAGGCTCCCGCTCCCTGACGTTCACGGGAACCCGACCAGGCTCTCGCTCCCTGACGTTCACCGCGGGGACCTGGCCGAACTCCCGCTCCCCGGTGTTCACCGCAGGGATCTGACCAGGCTTCGCGCGGCCGTACGGCTCGCGGCGAGCACGGTCTTCCCCGCGCCGCCGCTCCCCCCGGTGAAGGTGTAGACGCCCTTCGCCAGGGGGCGCAGCGAGAGCCCGCCCGTGGGGTGGTAACACTCGACCGCCGTGACGGCCTTGACCTTTCTTCCGGGCGGCCGGTATCCGATCCGCGTCTCGGCGACGTCCAGGATCCTGGTGGTGAGGACGGGGTCGGGCGCTGCGTCTCCAGGGGTGATGTCCCATCTGTCGGTAGGAAGTCCGAGCAGGAGCCGCCCTTCGGCGTACACCCTGCCGTACAGGCCTGACGTCTCGTCGACGAACGCGCCCGGGCCCGTCCCGGCGAACGGGCCCAGCACGTACTGGATCACCTTGGTGCGCAGCCCCGCGTCCGCCAGGTCCGTGCGGGCGAGGAGGTCCTGCGTCCAGGCTCCGGCCGCCACGACGACGGCGTCGAACCTCATCGGGTTGCCGTCGGTCGGCCGGACCTCGCCTTCGCGGGTGATCGCGTCGACCTGCCCGTCGGTGACGAACGCGCCCGCCCGGGCGAGTTCGACCAGGAGCCGGTCGCGCAGCGCGTTCGGCGAGACGTAGCCGGCGCGCTTCTCGACGACGGCCACGCTTCCCTTCGGCATCCCGCGGAACGTTCCCCGGGACCCGAGCTCCCCGGCGGTGATTATGGAGATCGAACCGGGGATGCGGCTGCGCACCAGGTCCACCAGGCCGGCGGTGCCCGGCTCCAGGCCGGGGAGCAGGTATACCGAGCCGGTCTCCCGGTAGGACGCCCACTTCCGCAGCTCAGGACTCGACTGGAGCTCGGCCAGGCTGTCGGCGGCCTCCAGGCAGAGGGCGGCGTCCGGCTCGAAGGCCCTGGTCAGCCCCCCGGAGGCGGCGCTGGCGTCGGCCCTGCGGTACGGCTCTCCCGTGAACAGGTGAACGGCGGTTCCTCTGATGACCTCGCACAGGCGCCAGGCGAGCATGGCCCCCGCGATTCCGCCACCCACAACGGCGATTCTGGGCATCGCACACCTCCGTTCATGTCGCCGAGGCCGCCGCGGTCTGCGGCTCCTCGGACCGGTCGGGGTTCTGGTTCTGCATGCCGATCAGTCCCGCCACGGTCGCCACCGCGGAGACCAGGGCGGCCCACAGCCACACCGAGCGACCGACCTGGAACCACACCAGGGTTCCGATCACCGGTCCGATCGCGGTGCCGAGGCCGAAGACGCTCTGCATGGCGCCGATGTAGCGTCCGCGCAGCCGTTCGGGGCCGGCCAGGGCCGGGTAGGCGAACGTGGTGGGCCCCCCGATGATCTCCGAGAGCGTCCAGACCAGGGTGCCGACCATGAACCAGATCGGCAGCGGGGAGATCGCGTAGATGGCGTAGCCGACCGAGACGAGGCCGAGGCCGAGCAGGGCGGTCAGCCGGATCGGCCACTTCTGCACGACCTTTGTCATCGCCAGCTCGCAGGTGATGACGATGAAGCCGTTCAGCGAGACGGCCGCGCCGTACCACCACAGGCTGATCCCGGCGGCGGCGATGTCCAGCGGGAGCGTGGCCGTGTACTGGCAGTAGACGATGGAGGTGAGCAGCATCGCGACCAGATAGATGCTGTAGCGCCAGTCGGCGAGCACCGCGAGATACCCGGAGCGGCCCTGCGGCGCCGGCTCCTCCGTCGCCTCCTGCTCCTTCTTGACCCGTACGGTCCGGCCGGGCAGCGCGAACATCGCGATGGCGCCGAAGGCCAGCGCCGCGGCGGCCTCGCCCCAGAAGAGCGCGTTGTAGGAGAAGGAGAGCAGCGCGGCGCCGATCAGCGGGGCGGCGGTCATCCCCAGGTTCAGCCCCAGCCGGTACATCGCCGTGATCATCACCACCCGGTGCCTCGGCGTCAGCTCGGTGAGCAGCGTCTGGGCCGCCGGCCGGTAGAACTGGCCGATCGTGCTGACCATGAAGACGGCGGCGAGCAGCATCGCGTAGGTGGGGGCGTAGAGGATCGACACGATCAGCACGGCCGATCCGCCCATGCTGATCAGCGTGACCGCCCGGGCGCCGAGGCGGTCGGAGAGCGATCCGCCGGCCAGCGAGCCCACCACCGCGCCGCCGCCGTACACGCCCAGCGCGAGCCCGGCCTGCGTGGCGGAGAAGCCCCGGTCGGTCAGGAACAGCACCAGGTAGATCTGGATGAACGCGGCGAGCCTGCTGATGAAACCGCCGAGGAGCAGCGCCTTGACGGCGCGCGGCGTCTCTCTCAGCGTGACGAACACACCGTCGTCCGGCTTGTCCACGCGGGGGGTTTCCTCGGTCTCGAGTACGGCGGTCATGCTGCTGCCTTCACCTTCAGGTTGGCCTCGGCGGCGTCCAGCGCGGCCCGGCATTCGTCAACGGTCGAGGCAAGCGCGGTGGCGTAGGCGATACGCCCCCACAGGGTGCCCTTGGGCGGCGGCGAGACGACCGATCCCGGAGCCACCACCGCGATCGCCCGGTCGATCTCCGGGGGCAGGGCGGTCTCGTCGAACGCGATCGACTCGATCGTGGTGTCGTCCTCGGCGACGTAGAAGAAGCGCACCCCGCCCACGAGCTTGCGCTCGGGGACGAGCGCGGGCGGGCGCCCGCAGGCCGCGGCGGCGGCGGCCAGGCCGGGGTCGATCCCGGTGGTGAGCAGTCCCAGGTAGGGGATCATGTCCCCGCCCAGGCGGCCGTTCACCTCGATGACGCGCAGTCCCCTGGAGGAGAGCTTGATCTCGGTGTGGGTGAACCCGTCGGTGAATCCGAGCGCGGTGTGCGTGTCTTGCAAGACCCGGCAGAACTCCGGGTCGTCCAGGAGCGCGTCCTGGGCGTCGACGAAGTGGCCCACCTCCTCGCAGTACGGCTCGTAGCCGAGGACCTTCCTGCCGACGAAGAGCGGGGTCACCACCCCGCCCTGGACGACGGCGTCGACGCTCACCTCGGGCCCGTCCGCGAACTCCTCGACCAGGACGGGGACCTCGAACGTCGCCCCGCCGGGCACGGTCAGGTCGCGGACGAAGGCGAACCTCTCCGCCAGGTCCAGCGGGTCCTCGACCTTGATGACGCCCAGGCTGCCGCCCAGGCCGCGCGGCTTGAGGATGGCGGGGTAGCCGAACTCGGCGGCGGCTTCCAGGGCCTCGTCGACCGTGGAGACCGCCAGCGACCTGGGCTGCGGCACGCCGAGCGCGTCGAGGGCGACGCGGGTGAGGTGCTTGTCGCGGCACCGCCGTACCATCTCGGGGTCGCCGCCGGGCAGGCCGAGGGCCTCGGAGATGTACGAGGCGGCCAGGATCCTGGCCTCGTCCCAGCACAGCACCCCCCGCACCGGTTCGCGGGCGTCCAGTTCCAGCGCGACGGCGGCCATCGCGGGGCCGTCGTCCAGGTCGGCCACCACGGTCCAGCCGGTGACGTGCTCGCGCTCCCAGCCGGGCTCGGCGGTCACGAAGAGGTGGACGCGGTATTCGGTGCCGATCGAGCGCAGCAGGTACTCGCGGTAGTGCCGCATTCCGGTGGCGACCACCAGAATCAACGGCCTGGTGTCTGTGGTCATCTCACGTCTCCTTGGTGGTGGTCACGAGTTCCCCGGCGGGGGCCTGCAGGGCGTCGAAGAACTCCTCGCGGACGGACTCCTCCTCGGTGGGGGCGATCCGGGAGGCCGCGAAGCGGAGCAGGGGCGGCGCCATCATCGAGGTCACGACCGCGACCAGGACGATGACCGTGTAGGACGCCGTGGTGAGCACGCCCAGGCGGAGTCCCACCATCGCGATGATCACTTCGATCACGCCCCGGGAGTTGAGGCCGGCTCCCAGCGCGAGGGCCTCCCACCGGCTCCGTTTGGCGATGCGCGCCCCGAGGTAGGCGCCGGCGAACTTGGCGGCGATGGCGACGGCCAGCACCACGATCCCCGCCACGAGCACGGGTGGCTTGGCCAGCTCGGTCAGGTCCATGCGCAGGCCCGCCGTGGCGAAGAAGATCGGTGCGAGCACCGCGGCGACGAGCGTCTGCAGGGGTGCCAGCCTGGCGACCCTGAGGTCCGGCGAGGAGCCGACGAGCGCGCCGCAGATGAAGGCTCCGAGGATGGCCTCGAATCCCATCGCCTGCGTGGCCGAGGCCGAGAGCAGGATCATGACCACCACCGCGGCGATCGTGGTGGCGCTTCCGCCGCGGTCGGCGGCGCGCAGCACCCTGGCGACCAGCCTGCGGCCGAACAGGAGCGCCACCAGCACGAGCCCGGCGAGCATGGCGACCGCGGTCAGCGCGGCCTGCCCGGTGCGGGCCCCGGCGGTGGCGAGCGCGGAGACCACCGACAGGAGGAACCAGCCGACGACGTCGTCGATGACGGCGCTGCTCAGGATGAGCTGGCCGATGTCGCGGTGGAGCAGGCGCATCTCCATCAGGATCTTGGCGATGACGGGGATGGCGCTGACGCAGAGCGCGACGCCGAGGAAGAGCGCGAAGACCATGTGGTCGACGCCTTCGGCGATCATCTCGGGAGGGGCCAGGAACCCGATCCCGACGCCGAGGACCAGCGGGATGACCAGCCCGGTTCCGCTGATCCAGGCGGCGGCCCTGCCCTGGCGCCGGATGAAGCCGAGGTCGAGGTGCATGCCGGTCAGTCCCACCAGCAGCAGGACGCCGAACTGGCCGACGGCGTCGATCATGTGGAACCTGGCCGGGTCGGTGGGCAGCAGCCAGGCGGAGAACTCGGGGGCGATGTTGGCGAGCAGCGAGGGCCCGATCAGGATGCCGGCGCAGAGCTCGCCGAGCAGCGCGGGCATTCCGAACCGGACGGAGATCCGGCCCAGGACGGTGGCCAGGCCGAGGAGCAGCCCGAGTTGCAGGAGGAGGACCATGAGGTTGGGTGCGGGGATGACGGCGACGGGTGCCGTGGCGAGAACCATTGTTCAGTTGCCCTTCTCGACGTAGTACCAGTTCTCAGGGCTGATCATCCCGAAGGGGTTGATCGGCTCGAAGCCGCGGAGGTTGTTGGCCACCTCGAACAGCCGCAGGGAGAAGTTGGGGATGAAGATGACCGGGACCTGCTCCGCGATGTAGTCCTGGTACTCATGGAGCGCGCCCAGGTCGTCACTCGTCAACGTGCGGGCGATGAGCTCGTCGGCCTTCGGGTCGGTGTAGTGGCCGAAGTTGCCGCCGGCGTCGGTCTTGAAGAGGATCTCGCCGCTCGGGTAGTGGTACACCCAGCCGCCTCCCCAGGTGCTCAGCTCCCACAGGCAGGGGCTGTCGGGTCCCACGACGCAGGGGGCGTCCTCGGCCACCAGGATCGAGCCGTAGACCTCCTGGAGCCGCAGCTCGATGCCGGCCTTGAGCGCGTCGTCGCGGAACTGCTCCATCACCCGGGTGAGCGCGGGGCGGCCCTCGGCGTATCTGAGGGAGAAGCTGAGCCGGGTGCCCCCGGGGATGCCCGCTCCGGCCTGGCCGGGGCCCTCGCCGGGGTTGACGCAGATCGCCGGCGTCGTGCTGGTGTCCCAGCCGTTGGCCTCCAGCAGCTCGCGGGCGCGGTCGGGGTCGAAGGGCAGGACCGGCCCGCCCTGCAGGGTCGGCGAGACCAGGTCGCTGACCGGGTAGCGGGGCACCGGGCCGTCCTGACGGTAGGCGTAGCCGTGGTAGATGTCACGGGCCGCCCGGTCCTGGTCGAGCGTGTGCTGCATCGCCTGCCGGATGTAGGTCTGGGCGAGCATCTTCCCGGCGACGGTCGGGTTGTTGTAGTTGAGCGGGATGTAGCGGATGCAGAAGGCGGCCTGCGGGACCAGCGTGTAGTTCTCGCTCAGCGGGTTGGGCCCGCCCTTGGTGGGGTCGTCGGTCGGCTCGGTGCTGAAGCTCAGCGGCAGGTAGCCGACCTGGATGTTGTCGGGTCCTTCCGGCCCCTCCAGCAGCTTCTGGTACTCCTCGCCGTCGGACATGAACGGGATCTGCCGGAACTCGTCCAGGTGCGCCTTGTTCGGCCCGGAGTAGTGCTCGTTGGGGACGAAGGTGACGACGCCCTCCATGGTGTAGCTCTTCAGCCGCCACGGGCCGCTGACCACGCTCCACACCGGGCTGTCGGCCCAGTGCACGCGGTCGGAGTTGTCCTCCTCGATGACGCCGCCGTTCTCGCCCATCAGGAAGTCGTAGACCGCGGCCACGTTCTCCAGGCCGAAGGAGGCGTCGGAGGGTCCGTCGGCGGTGCGGTCCCAGGCCTTGGGCATCGGGGTGATGGTGCTGAGCTGGTTCATCAGCACCCAGCGCTTGGAGTAGACCTTGTCGAAGGTGAAGTAGACCTTGTCCTCGGCGAGCTTGCCGTAGGAGACCAGATTGTCGGGGAAGCAGCCGGGGACGTACTCGCCGTAGCGCTCGCCCTTGACCGCCATCATGTTCACCCAGAACAGGACGTTGTCCGCGCAGATCGTCTCACCGTTGGACCACTTCCAGGGCTTGACGGTGACGGTGACGGTCAGGCCGTCCTCGCTCCACTCCGGCGGCTCGCCGATGCTGAGGTCGTAGTCGACCTCCGGCCTGCCGTGCGTGCCGAAGAAGAAGAGCGGCCGGTACATCAGGATCTGGAACTCGAGCAGGTTGCGGGTGCCGAAGCGCTCCGGCGGGGTGAAGGGGAAGATGATGGACGGGGGGAATCCGGGCGCGCAGGCCCAGGTCACGGTGCCTCCCTTGACCGGCGTCTCCGTGATCGGACGGTCGATGGTGTTCAGTGTCATGACGTGACCTCAGCTGTCTGGGGGAGCTCCGCGAGAGCTGCCTGGTTGAACGCTTCGAGAGCTGCCGGGGTGAGCTCTTCGAGCAGGGAAACGCCGCTGGCGGCGTGCTCGCCGTACCGCTCCCACGTCTCGTGGAGCAGGATCCGGCCGTCGGGGAGCACCTCGGGGGTGCTGTGGCAGCGGCCCGACACGATGGCGCCGGTGTCGAGGACCATGCAGTAGGCGAAGTCGAGGGTCCCGTCGGGGGCGCAGACCCCGGTGAGGGTCCCCCGGCGGGCGTGCCCGCCGGAGAACTCGCCCCACAGGAGGTCACCGGACTGCCGGTACAGGGCGATCGGGTGCTTCTCCCCCTCGGGAACGCCGCCGGTGGTGAAGCGGCGTCCGTCGTAGCCGATCATCGGCGGGCCGCCCTCAGTTCGAGGGTGCAGCACTTGGCGCTGCCACCGGACTTCAGCAGTTCGGAGAGCTCGACGCCGATGGGCTCGTAGCCGCGCTCGCGCAGCTCATCCATCAGGTGGGTGGCCGCGGGCGGCATCAGGACGTGGCGGCCGTCGGAGACCGCGTTCAGCCCGAACACCTCGGCGTCGGCCTCGGTGGCGATGACCGCGTCGGGGTACAGCACGCGCAGGACGCCCTGGCTCTCCTTGGCGAAGGCGCCGGGGTAGTACATGATCTGGTCGTCGTCGAGGACGGCCAGCGCGGTGTCGAGGTGGTAGAAGCGCGGGTCCACCAGCCGGAGCCCGGCCACCGGCATGCCGAAGAATTTCTCGGCCTCGCGGTGCGAGCGGATGTCGGTACGGAATCCGGTGCCGGCCAGCAGGTATCTGCCGGCGTGGAGGTAGTCGCCCTCGCCCTCGTTGACGAACACCGCGTCGCGGGTCTCGTAACCGCGGGAGCGGAACCACTCCAGGTAGGCGGGGCCCTCGGCGGCCCGCTCCGGGTGCCGGAACCTGGCCGACAGCACCTTCCCCTCGATGACCGTCGCCCCGTTGGCGGCGAACACCATGTCGGGGTAGCCGGGCAGCGGTTCGATGAACTCCACCTGGTGTCCCAGCCCGTGGAAGGCGCGCAGCAGGCCCTCCCACTGAAGCTGGGCCAGCGCTCCGTCGACCGGCTTGTCCGGTTCCATCCACGGGTTGATGGAGTAGACGACGTCGAAGTGGGTGGGCGGGCACATCAGGTATCGGCGAGTGCGGGCGACGCGCTGAAGGCGTCTCGGCTTCTCGACGGCCAGCTGGGTCATGACGTCTCTCCGTCCTGGACGAAACTGACGTTGATCTTGGACGCGTAGTCGAGCATCGTCTCCCTGGCGTCCTCCAGCGAGGTGCCGGTGGTGCCGAGGAAGCCGAGGATGCTGTTGCCCTCCGGCGGGCGCCGGATGACGTCGCCGGGCTTGGCCGTGACCTTGAGGAAGAAGACCCGCTCCGACTCGGCGACGTCGACCGGGACGTCGACCGAGGCGATCCGGCCGGCGTCGCTGATCAGGCACATCGCGGTGACGTGGACGCCGGTCGGCCGGTAGTGGCGCACCCGCGGCGTGGAGCCGCGCGCCACGTCCATGACGGCGCGGATCGGGTTGTGGGAGGCCGTGATCTGGGCGATGAGGTCCAGGCCGCCGCCGCCGGGCCGGATCGCGATCTCCAGCAGGTACGGCTCGCCCCGGTGGAAGCGGATCTCGGCGTGCATCACGCTGCGCCGCAGCCCCTGGGCGTGCGCGCCGGCCCTGACCACACGATGGACCGCGGCCACCTGCTCGGGGGTGAGCGAGGTCGGCGCGTGGTGCATGTCGTCGTCGAAGGTGCCGCCCTCGACGGTGATCCGGTCCACGATCGAACCGAGGTAGACCTCGCCGTCCCAGGCCACGGCCTCGATGAGGAACTCCTCACCGTCGAGGAACGACTCCACCAGCAGGCCGTGCGGTCCGAGGTCGAGGCCGTGGGCCTCCATCGCGAACCACGACATCTCCTCGATGCCGGAGAGTGCCTGCGGGAACAGCTCCTCCATCTCCTCCCTGTCGTCGATCTTGAAGACGAAGTTGCTCGCGGCGCCCAGGGTGGGCTTGAGAATGACGGGGTAGCCGAAGTCCGTGGCCGCTCCGAGCGCCTCCTCCAGGTCGGCGACGAAGCGGAAGTCCGGGTGCGGCGCGTTGTGCTCGCGGTGCGCCTCGCGCATCAGCAGCTTGTTGCGGCTGGTCCTGGCCGCCTCGGCGCCCACACCCGGCAGGCCGAGCGCCTCCGCGACGGCCGCGACCGTGGTCACGGCCGACTCGGAGAAGGTGATGATCCCGTCGAAGCGCTCCTCCTCGTGCCAGGACTTGGCCTCGGTGATGAGGTCGTCGATCTGCTGGGAGCCCACGACGCGGTAGCGGTCGGCGGGCCAGAAGTCGGGGGTGCCGATCCCGTTGAGCACGTAGAGCTCGGCGCCGAAGTCCTGGACCTGCTGGTAGCGGGACTGGTAGTAGGTGGCGTTCTGTCTGGCTTCCAGGGCGAGCAGTTTCATCGGGTGCTCCTGTCTGAGCGGACGCTCCCGGGCAGGCGCGGGAGGAGGAAGGCGTCGATGGTCTCGGCGCCGGTGTCGAGGGTGAGCTCGACGCCCCGCGCCTCGGCCTCGGCCGTGACGTCGATCAGGATGGGCGCGGCGCAGGCCAGGAAGGTGCGCACCTCCATCAGGAGGTCGCCGGGCTCCGCGCGCTCGGTGGTCAGCAGCCGGGCGAGCTGGGTGATGATGCCGTCCGCCGCCCTGGTGAGACTGAACGAGGTGAGGTCGTAGCAGGCCTGGAACCTCCGGGCGATCACCGCTGCCCGGCGACGGCCGGCGTCGGTGACCTTGAGCTCCTCTCCCGGGTCGGTGACGAGGGCCTCGATGCGGTCGGCGAGGGCGTTCCACGGGTCGCGCAATCGCTGGGCCGTTACCTTGTCGAGCCCCTCCCTGGTGAAGTTGGCCCGCTGGTCCTCCGGGCAGGTGAGCGCGAGGTAGAACCGGACGAGGTCGCGCGGCACCTCGGCGACCAGGTCGGCGCCGCGGATCAGGTGGTTGCGGCTGGTGGAGAACTTCTCGTTCTCCAGCTCGTAGAACTCGTTGCAGACATTGGCGTCGGGGGTGAGGTAGCGGTCGCCGTGGGCGAGCAGCATGACCAGGTCGACCATGCCCCAGAAGTAGACGTTGTCGAATCCGTGGAAGTAGACCAGGCTGTTGCCGCTCTCGGCGCGCCAGGCCTGGTCGACGGGGCCTTCGGGCTCGCCGTCGGCCTTCCAGGTGCTGTAGATCGAGGCGGGCATCGCCTCGATCCAGGGGTAGAGGATCTGACCGGGGGTCTCGGCGAACGGGGCGTCGATGCCCCATCCGGGCGACGGCACCGTGATCGGGATCTCGGGGAGCGGGCGGGCCAGGATCTCGCGGATGAGCTGCCTGCTGTGCTGCCTCCAGGTGTTCTCGCGGGCGGCGTAGTACGCGGTGAGCTCCTGCCGGTAGTTCTCGATGGGCAGGACCAGGACGGTGACCTCACGCGAGGTCACCGGGTCGGCGGGGTCGAGGACCGAGCGCGGGTCGCCGAGGTCGTCGAAGTGGTTGGGGTGGCCGCAGCCCTCGCAGGAGCCGCCGCAGCTCTCGGTCAGGCAGGCCGGGCACTCGCCCTTGACCAGGCCGTCGAACAGGTAGGTGCCGGCGTTCGCCGCGTACGGCATGCGCACCGTGCGGAGCTCGAAGCGGCCCTGCTCGTAGAGGGGGGTGACGAAGTCGAGCACGGCCTGCCGGTAGGCGTCGTCGATGGGCGGCATGGGGGCCAGGGAGATGCCCATGGCCTCGACCGACCGCTGGATGCGGGCGGTGGACGTCGCGCACAGCTCGGCGGGCGTCGTGCCGTGCTTGGCCGCGGTCGAGATCATGTAGGACTGGCTGTCGTCGGTGCAGGTCGCGTAGGTCACGGGGTGCCCGGCGGCCCGCAGGTAGCGGGCGTGGATGTCACCGGCCAGGTAGGGGCCGGCCATGTGGCCGACGTGCAGGTCGCCGTTGGGGGTGGGGGTCGCGGCGATGACGATCGTCCCCGTCATTTCTCCTCCAGGTGACGGGCCTCGAACGTGCGGGTCATGTCCTGGTCCCACCAGATGCCGTACATCTCGAAGTCGGCGGTGCCGTCGTTGACGACCTGGTGGTCGGTGCCGGGCGGGAAGTAGGCGACGTCCCCGGCGACGAAGGGGGCGCGCTCGCCCTCGCTCTCCAGGGCCGCCTCACCGGAGACCGCGATGAAGATCTCGTACTCGTGGTGGGAGTGCCGGGTCGAGACGGTGCCGGGCCGGATGACGCACCAGGCCCCCTCGAACGGGGCGTTCAGCGTTTCCCAGGGCAGCAGCCGCTTGGCGAGCAGGCCGTTGTCGGGGCGGAGTTGGGCAGGGTCATAGGAACGGAGGTCCACGGGGAGTCTCCTCAGAGGGTTTTGGTGTGGGGATCAGGAGGCGATGGGCAGGGCGAACGGCAGCAGCAGTTCGGCGGTGGCGCGGGTCTCCTGGATGTCGCCGACGATCTCTTCCGCCCGGTTGGCCAGGGCGCTGAGCAGGGAGTCGGCGATGCCGTGCGTGTCCTCGTTGACGCCCTGCAGGTAGCAGGAGGCGCTCGAACCCTCGGGGAGGGCCAGCTTGTAGAAACGGTCGACCGCGATCTCGTCCATGCCGGCCTTGGTGGCCAGGTCCCGGACCAGCGAGGGCATCCGGCGGTCGAAGCCGGTGCCGAGCAGCAGGACGTCGCAGGGCAGTTCCCGGCGGCGGCCGCTCTTCCTGTCGGAGAGGGTGAGGATGATCTCGTCGTTCTCGATCCTGGCCTCGGGAACCTCGGTCATCGTGATCATCCGGATTCTTTCCTGCCCGGTGAGACGCTCGAGATAGATCTGCCGGTAGAGGTTCTCGAGCAGGCCCGGGGACAGGCCGGCGTAGTTGGTGCGGTGCATCTCGCCGAGAAGCTGGCGGCGTGCATCGGGGCGCGATCCGTAGAACTCGTCGATGAAGGAGGCGTAGAAGAGCTCGTTGGTGAACTTGCTGCTCTCGTAGCCGTTGAGGCCGATGGAGCGCATGACCATCGTGCACTGGGCGTTGGGCATGTTCTGGTGGGTGGCCCACAGCATCTCGGCCGCGCTCTGCGCGCCGCCGATCACCGCGACCCGGTGGGGGGCGTCGTGGTCGATCCCCGCGATTTTCCGGCTGTACTCGGTGCTGTGGATGATCCGCTCCCTCGGGAGCGTGTCGAACACCTCGGGGATGTGCGGGTCACGGCCCGCGCCGACCACCAGGGTGCGGCAGGTGATGGTCGAGCCGTCGCCGAGCCGGACGACCCACCGCTCGACCTCGCCGTCGTCGGACAGGACGGGCTCGATCGCCACGCAGCGCCGGCCGTACTCGATGCGCACCTGGGCCAGCGAGTTCGCCACCCAGAGTAGGTAGTCCGAGATCTCCATTCGGTAAGGGGTGAAACTACCCAGGTTGACAAATTCGTTGAGCCTTCCCACGGAGTGCAGGTAGTTCACGAAGGAGAACCTGCTCTGCGGGTTTCTCAGGGTGACCAGGTCCTTGAGAAAGGAGACCTGGCTCTGTGTCCAGGGCAGCAGCATTCCGCGCTGCCAGACCACATCCTCGTGCTGTTCGATGATCAGCGTTCTGGTTGCCAGTTCGGGGGAGAGCTCTTCGAGGGCGACGGCGAGGGCGAGGTTGGACGGCCCTGCGCCGAGTGCGAGCAACTCGACTTCTTGGTGCATCACGGTGGTCGCCTTCCGGACGACTTCTCGGGCGCTGTGCCCGTAGCGGATGGGTCTCTCCTGCTCAGATCACTGCCAGCCGGCGCCCGCGGTCAGCGCGGAGGCCGGCATGGCCATCGGGGCGGGGGTGCCACCGGTCATCTCGCCGGCCATGGCGGCGGCCGCCGTGGCGGTGACGGTGATGGCGGTGATGGCGGCGAGCGAGAGGGCGCCGAGTGCGGTGGCGACTGAGCGGCTCATGGCGTTCATCGTTTCTTCCTTTCGATCGGAGCTTTTCGGCACCCTTTTCGCTTTTCGCGGGATGAATATGCCCGTTTAGTTTTTCCGGACATTTCCCGTTTTGTTCTGCCACTTCGATTCTTGGTCAATGTCTCGGGGTCCGGAAGACCTCCGGGCTGTCAGCGCGCTGCAATGGCAGGACGCTGACAGGCCTCCCCGTCGGACGCTTCGAGTTGGGTGAGCGCAAGGGTGAGATCCGTGCCGCAGTCCGTCAGTGACCAGCCGCCGAGCTCGGGCGCCGTGCCGAGAAGGCGCAGGAACAGCCGGATCGCCACGCTCTCGGCGGCGTCGAGGGTGGACTGGCGGAGAAAGAGGCCGAAGTCGACGCCGACGGGGCTCGCCTCGCTGTAAACGTGTTCGAGTTGGTCCTGGGGCCTCGCCAGCGCCATGAGCAGGCGCCGGAGTTCGGGGGCGGGCATCCGCCCCTCGGGCGGGACCAGGCGGCCTTCGATCTCGGGGGCGCGCAGTCGCGCGTTGATGAGGTACATAAATCGACCCTGGTCGGCGCACGGCGGATAGAACAGGGATCGTCCCTGGCATACCGCTGCCTGGCAGGAACCTGACAGGGGGCCGGAGACCGGCCGGCAAGCTGGCAGCCCCCTGCCACCAACGCTGTCACCAGCGGGTTTGGCGCCCGGGCGATCGCGTAACCCCGTCATCACTCCGCCGGGTTAGCGTCAGGCCGCGACCATCGCGGGTCCGGCCCACGGTCGCGTCGGTCATGCTCGTACCGTGGAGGGGTCGTGCTCATGCTGCTTGGCATCGGGTCCACCGAGGAAACCGTCTACCGAACCATCCTGGAGAACCCTTCCTATGGGGTGACGGAGCTGAGCCTGGAGCTGGGGTGGCCGGTCCACCAGATCCGCAGCACCCTGGACGAACTGGCCAGGCTGTCGCTCCTGCGCCCCTCATGGGAGGAGCCGGACGTGCTGCGCCTGGTCCGTCCCGAGGTGGGGCTGGCCGCGCTGCTGGCCCGCGAGGAGGCCGCGCTGCTGGCCAGGCAGCAGGAGATCGAGCGCAGCCGGACGACCGTCGCCCAGATGATCGCGACCTACGCGGACCAGAACCCGGCGCGGCCCAGCGAGGATTCCGAGACGCTCGTCGGCATCGACATGATCCGTAGCAGGATCGAGGAGCTGACGGCCGATTGCCGGCAGGAGCTGCTCGGATTCGAGGCGCAGGGCGCCCAGACCTCCGACAACATCGAGGCGAGCCGCCCCCTGGACGAGGCACTGCTGCGGCGCGGCGTCGCGATCCGCACCATCTACCTCGACAGTGTCCGCAACGACCAGCCGACCACCGGGTACGCCCTCTGGCTCACCGAGCACGGTGGCCAGGTGCGCACGGCCCCCAGCCTCCCGCTCCGAATGGTCATCTTCGACCGGAGGACGGCCCTGCTGCCGATGGACCCCGAGGACAGCAGCGCCGGGGCGGTCCTGCTGCGCGGCGCGGGCACCGTCGCCGCCCTGGTCGCCCTGTTCGAGAAGACCTGGGAGACCGCCAATCCCCTCGGTGAGGAACACCGGCGCGACGAGAGGGGTCTCAGCAACCAGGAGCGCGAGATCCTCCGCCTGCTCTCGATAGGACTGACCGACGACGCCGTGGCCCGCAGGCTCGACGTCTCGGTGCGCACCCTGCGGCGCGTCACCGCCGCCCTGATGGAGCGGCTCGACGCCCGGAGCCGGTTCCAGGCCGGATACCTCGCGGCCGCCCGGGGATGGCTGCCGACCTGCCCGTGACGGCGTCCGAACGGCGCCCCACCCTCCGTCCGAGCCGGTCCCCCACCGAGGAGCCGAGCCGGTCCCCGCCGAGGATCAGGGTTCGTAGGCGCGCAGGCGGGGCCACCAGCCCGGTACGGCCGCGCGGTAGCGCTCGTACTCCGCACCGAACCTGCGGCTCAGGGTCGGCTCCTCGTACCAGCGGACGAACGCGACGACCGGCACCGCCGTGACGACGCCGTACAGCAGCAGGACCGGCCGGCCGAGAAGCAGTGCCTGTCCGACGATGGTCGCGAAGATCGCCACGTACATCGGATTGCGGACATATCTATAAATTCCACCGATGACCAGGTGTTCCGTCGGTGCGATCGGGGCGGGAGTTCCCAGCCCTTCGATCACGAACCGGACGAACGCCCGGACCAGCACCACGATGCCGCCGACGATGAGGGCCACCCCGACGAGGCGCGACGACACCGCGACCCAGGACGGCACGGCCGCGGGCGGGTCTCCCACCTCCCAGCGAGTGATCCACCAGGGCAGCAGCCCGACCACGGCACCCGGCGCCAGTGCGAAGAAAATCGTGGTTCCGATGGCCGCAGGTGTCCTTCGCATCGCGTCACGCCCCCCGTCCGACCGCGACGACGGCCGTCGGCCGTTCACAACCGTCGCCGCCCCAATAAATTCACTACTTGTTGAGTTTAAGCTGGGGTCATCATAGCGTCAACGGCCGGTCATCTTCACCACGAGCCCCCGAATCGGGGTACGCCTATGACCAGCCATGACACGAAAACCCCATGTGGGACGGAATAGTAGTGATCGCACGATCGTTGGATTACGGAGTCAATGAGTGGCGTCATATGGAGTCGCGCGCCGCGCGCGTAATCTGGCGCAAGTCACGGTCGTGCGACTGGGAGATACCTTGCACCCGATTACGACTGAGAACGATCATGTCCAGGCACCGGCGATCTTCGCGGGGAGGAGCGCCTCCCCGCCCAGAACGCTGCTCGACATCCTCGACCAGACCATCCGGCGGCACCCCCACGCTCCCGCGCTCGACGACGGACGGATCCGTCTCGACTACACCGGCCTGCGGGCCGAGGTCGACCGGCTGGCCGCCGAGTTGCGCGAGAGCGAGGTCGGGCGGGGTGACCGCGTCGGAGTGCGGGTGCCGTCGGGCACCGTCGGCCTTTACGTCGCGATCCTGGCCGTGCTCACCGTGGGCGCCGCCTATGTGCCGGTGGACGCCGACGACCCCGACGAGCGGGCCGAACTGGTCTTCGCCGAGGCCGGAGTGCGCGTGGTCATCGTCGACGGCGAAAAGATCCTTCCCTTCGACTACCGGCCCCAGCCGGACTCCGCCTCCCTGACACACTTCAGCGACGCCCTGCAGGACTCCGCAGGCCTGACACACTTCAGCGACGCTCAGCCGGACTCCGCGCACCTGGCGCACATCGGCGGCACCGGGCCGGACTCCGCGCACCTGACACAGACCGGCACGGGCCCCGGGCTCGACGACGACGCGTGGATCATCTTCACCTCCGGGTCCACCGGCAAGCCCAAGGGCGTCGCGGTGACCCACCGCAACGCGGCGGCGTTCGTGGACGCCGAGGCGCGGCTGTTCCTGACCGCCGACCCGATCGGCCCCGGCGACCGGGTGCTGGCCGGGCTCTCGGTGGCCTTCGACGCCTCCTGCGAGGAGATGTGGCTGGCCTGGCGGTACGGCGCCTGTCTGGTCGCCGCACCCCGGGCGCTGGTGCGCACGGGCATGGACCTGGGACCGTGGCTGATCGAGATGGGCATCACGGTCGTGTCCACGGTGCCGACGCTGGCGGCGCTCTGGCCGGTCGAGACGCTCGACGACGTCCGCCTGCTGATCTTCGGTGGCGAGGCTTGCCCGCCCGAGCTGGCCGAGCGGCTGGCCGTACCCGGGCGGGAGGTGTGGAACACCTACGGCCCGACCGAGGCGACGGTGGTCGCGTGCGCGGCGCCGCTGACCGGCGAGGGGCCGGTGCGGATCGGGCTGCCGCTGGCCGGCTGGGACCTGGCCGTCGTCGGCAAGGACGGCGAGCCGGTGGCCATGGGCGAGACCGGCGAGCTGGTCATCGGCGGGGTCGGGCTCGCCCGGTACCTCGACCCGATCAAGGACGCGGAGAAGTACGCCCCGCTCGAATCCCTCGGCTGGGAGCGGGCCTACCGCAGCGGCGACCTCGTCCGAGCCGAGCTCGAGGGGTTGCTCTTCGTCGGGCGGGCGGACGAGCAGATCAAACTGGGCGGGCGCAGGATCGAGCTGGGCGAGGTGGACGCGGCCCTGCAGGCGCTGCCCGGGGTCTCCGGGGCGGCGGCCGCGGTCCGCACGACCGGCGGCGGACATCAGCTGCTGGTCGGCTACGTCGTGCCCGGCGAGGGATTCGACCAGGAGGAGGCCAGGGACCGGCTGCGCCACAGCCTGCCCGCCGCGCTGATCCCGCGGCTCGCCCTGGTGGACGAGCTGCCGACACGCACCTCCGGAAAGATCGACCGGGACGCCCTGCCGTGGCCGCTGGTCAAGAAATCCGAGCTGTCCGACGCGGTGCCCGACGTCGACCCGTGGGTCGCGGAGTGCTGGCTGGACATCCTGGGCGGCACCGAGGGCGACTTCTTCGCCGAGGGCGGCACCAGCCTCGCGGCGGCCCGGTTGGTCTCCGCGCTGCGAACCCGCTATCCGGCGGTCACCGTGGGCGACATCTACGATCATCCGACGCTGCCCGAGCTCGCCGGACACCTGTCCGCGCTTGACGCCCCGGAGATCGTGACCACCGACCGGATCGTCACGCCGATGCCGCGCGGCGCCGCGTTCCTCCAGGCGGTGCTCACCGTGCCGCTGCTGAGCGTCGGCGCGCTGCGCTGGGTGGTCGGCCTGGCCACGCTCAACAACCTGATCGGCTTACCCTGGGCACCGACCGTCTCGTGGTGGTGGGTGCTGCTGGGCGCGATCCTGTTCGTCTCCCCCGCCGGGCGAATCGCCCTGGCCGTGACGGGCGCCAAACTCCTGCTGGACGAGCTCAAGCCGGGCACCTACCCGCGAGGCGGGGCCACCCACCTGAAGCTGTGGTTCGCCGAGCAGCTCGCCGAACGGCTCGGCGTGGGAGAGCTGTCCACCGCTCCCTGGCTCACCCACTACGCCCGGGCTCTCGGCGCCCAGGTCGGCGCCGACGCCGATCTCCACTCGGCGCCGCCGATCACCGGAATGCTCAAGCTGGGCAAATACGCGGCGGTCGAGCCCGAGGTCGATCTGAGCGGCTACTGGATCGACGGCGACCAGGTCCACGTCGGCGAGATCAAGATCGGTGCCTCCGCCACGATCGGCGCCCGCACGATCCTGTTCCCGGGCGCGCGGGTCGGCAAGAACGCCCAGATCGCACCCGGCTCGGCCGTGGCGGGCTCGGTGCCGTCCGGCGAACGCTGGGCGGGCGCGCCCGCCAGCCGGATGGGCAAGGCCCGCCCGCCCGCCGCGGTCCGGCCGCCGCGCTCGCGGCGCTGGGTGGCGGTCTACGGCGTGTCGGCGCTGGTGCTCAGCCTCATGCCGGTGATCGCGGCACTGCCCGGCCTCGCCGTACTCCTGCGCGACGGCGCGACGTCCCTCACCGACTTCCTGTACGGCGTGCCGCTCGCCACCGTCGTCTCGATGGCCACCTACGCCGTGGTGACCGTGGCCTCGGTGCGGCTGCTGGCCGTCGGCCTGCACGCCGGCTACCACCCGGTGCACAGCCGCCAGGCCTGGCAGGCGTGGGCCACGGGCCTGCTGATGTCGATGGCGCGGGTCTGGCTGTTCCCGCTGTACGCAAGCATGATCACCCCTGCCTGGCTGCGTGCCCTGGGCATGAAGGTCGGCCGGGACGTGGAGCTGTCCACGGTGCTGGCACTGCCGTCGATGACCTCCGTGGGCGACGGCGCCTTCCTCGCCGACGACACGATGGTCGCCCCGTACGAGCTGGAGGGCGGGCGGTTCAGGGTCGATCACGTGCGGATCGGCAAGCGCGCGTTCCTCGGCAACTCCGGGATGACCGCGCCGGGGCGCAAGGTGCCCAAGGACGGCCTGGTGGCGGTGCTGTCGGCCGCGCCGAAGAAGGCCAAGGCCGGATCCTCCTACCTGGGAATGCCGCCGGTGGAGCTGCGCCGGGCGTCGAAGGACGGCGACCGCAGCCGCACCTACGATCCGCCGCTGCGGCTGAAGATCGCCCGCGCCGCCGTCGAGCTGTGCCGGATCATTCCGGTGATGTGCACGGTCGCGGTCGCGGTGCTCGCGGTCGCGGCCCTGGAACGGCTGGCCGGATCGTACGGCTTTGTGGTCACGGCGCTGCTGAGCGGCGTGGTGGTGCTCGGCGCCGGGGTGTTCGCCGCGGCGGTCACCACCGTGGCAAAGTGGGTCCTGCTCGGCCGGATCACGGTCGGCGACCGGCCGCTGTGGAGCTCGTTCGTGTGGCGCAACGAGCTGGCGGACAACTTCGTGGAGGTGCTCGCCGCGCCCTGGTTCGCCCAGCGCTGGCTGGGCACGGCGCCGCTGAACCTGTGGCTGCGCTCGCTCGGCGCACGGGTGGGCCGCGGCGTGTGGTGCGAGACCTACTGGCTGCCCGAGGTCGACCTGATCACCCTGGGCGACGGGGCGTCGGTGAACCGGGGTTGCGTGTTGCAGACCCACCTGTTTCATGACCGGGTCATGAGTATCGATACTGTCGTCCTGCGGGACGGGGCGACGCTCGGACCGCACGGGGTGATCCTGCCCGCCGCGATGATCGGGGACAACACCACGGTCGGACCGGCGTCCCTGGTGATGCGCGGTGAATCCGTTCCGCCGGGTACGCGCTGGTTCGGCAACCCGATCGCGGCATGGAACAAGCGCACTTAGCAGAGGAAATACGTGGTTCCGAGCACTGCCCACCTCCCCTACTTTCCGTCTCACGGCAATGCCGGATACCGGGTGGAGCACTACGACCTGTCCCTGGACTACCGGGTCACCTCCAACCGGCTCGGCGGGACCGCCCGCCTGTCGGCGGTGGCGACCGAGACGCTCAGCCGCCTCTCCCTGGACCTGGGCACCTTCCGCGTGGGCGGGGTGCTGGTCAACGGCAAGGCGGTGCGGTTCACCCATCGCGATGGCAAGCTCCACCTGGCCCCGGGGCGGCTGGCCCCGGGTCCTTTCACCATCGAGGTGCGCTACGCGGGCAGCCCCCGGCCGGTGTCCAGCTTCTGGGGCGAGCTGGGCTGGGAGCAGCTCACCGACGGCGTGATCGTGGCCAGCCAGCCGATCGGGGGCCCCTCGTGGTTCCCGTGCAACGACCGCCCCGACGACAAGGCCTCCTACCGGATCGCGGTGACCACGGCCTCGCCGTACACGGTGGTCGCCAACGGCGACCTGACCGCCAGGCGGCGGGAGGCGGCGGGGACCACGTGGGTGTACGAGCAGAGGGAGCCGATGGCCTCCTACCTGGCGAGCGTGCAGATCGGCCGCTACCAGCAGGCCGAGCTCGGCCCCCGGATGCGGCTGGCCTTTCCCCCCAAGATCGCCGCCAAGGCGCGGTACGACTTCGGGCGGCAGAACCAGATGATGGAGGTCTTCAGCGACCGGTTCGGGGCCTACCCGTTCGGGTCCTACACCGTGGTGGTGACGGACGACGAGCTGGAGATCCCGGTCGAGGCGCAAGGCATGTCCATCTTCGGCGCGAACCACGTGGACGGCCTGCGGGGCGAGGAGCGGCTGGTCGCCCACGAGCTGGCCCACCAGTGGTTCGGCAACAGCCTGACCCTCACCGGCTGGCGCGACATCTGGCTGCACGAGGGATTCGCCTGCTACGCGGAGTGGATCTGGTCGGAGGCCTCCGGCGGGGAGTCCGCGGACGCCCTCGCCGCCCGCTGCCACCAGCGGCTGTCGGCGCTCCCCCAGGACTTCGTGCTCGGCGACCCCGGTGCCCGGCGATTGTTCGACGACCGCGTCTACAAACGCGGCGCTCTCACGCTGCACGCGCTGCGGCGGGTCGTCGGCGACCTGGCGTTCTTCGCGATGCTGCGCGAGTGGACCTCCGCGAACCGCCACGGGAACGTCACCACGGACATGTTCCTCGACCTCGCGCTGCAGTACGCGACGCGCTCCTACGACGGTTTCTTCGCCTCCTGGCTCTACGGCACCCGCCTGCCGCCCCTCCCCTGAAGGGACTCGGCCGACACGCCCGAACTTACGGCTTGGCCTTTGCCGCAGATGAGGTGACCTCGGAGAAGTCGCAGAAAGCCGGGGCTACGACCTTGACTCACCCGCTGAGCCTTACCGATGGATTTAGCGGAACTAGGCAGCTACATTCACCTACACTGTAGCCATGCCGCCGACACCACGGTCCGTTCGGTTCGAGGATGCCGTCCTGGACAAACTCGCGAAGTTCGTCATGGAGCACCCGGGGCTTTCGGTCTCCGCCGCCGTCAACCTCCTCATCACCGAGGCCCTCAGGATGGAGGAACACCCGGGTGTACTGTTTCGAACCGGCCCCTCGGGCCGCAGAGCGGTGATCGTCGGCGGTCCCGACGTCTGGGAGATCGTCCGGGCGATCAAGGTGGCCCGTGCCGCCGAACCCGACGTGAGCGCCGATGAGATCGTCGCCATGACCGCCGAATACTCGGGACTACCCCAGCACCAGGTCAGAACCGCCATCCGGTACTGGTCGAGCTACCCCGATGAGATCGACGCGCAAATCGCCGCAGCCGATGCCGCCGCAGAGGAGGCGGAGGAGCGCTGGAGGCGGGAGCAGGGACTGCTCGCGTCGTGAGCGGCAGACTTCTGCTGGACGAGATGTTCCCGCCCCTGCTCGCCGAGACTCTTCGCGAACGGGGACACGATGTCGTCGCCATCGTCGAACGTCCCGAGGGCCGAGGGCTTCCCGATCCTCAAGTATTGGATCTGGCAGTGGCGGAACAGCGCTGCCTGTTCACCGAGAATGTTCGTGATTTCGAAATCCTCCGAGCGCAGCGACTCCACGGAGGCCACCCGTGCGCGGGTCTCCTCTACAGCGGTCCACACCGCTTTCCAAGGACCAAGATCGCGACCGGCCGGTTGATCACCGCCCTGGACGGGCTCCTCTCCGAAGAGCGGCTGCCCGTTCCCGGCCAGGTGGACTGGCCGGCTTGACGTGTTCAAGTCCCGATGGTCGCGACGACGGCGCCCCGGCCATCCCGGCCGGGGCGCTCGCCGTGCGGTTCACCTATCCGTACGTGGGGTGCTGCGGCCAGCCGGACGGGGAGTCCTCCCAGTCCTCCTGCCGGCCGTACGGGGTCAGGTCGAGGATGCTGTTGACGAAGACGAGCCGGTCCACGCCGCGGGAGGTGGTGCTGTACGTCCGGTAGACGTCCTCACCGTCGCGCAGGAACACGCTGAGCATGAAGCCGCTACCGGCGCCGCAGTCGTCCGCGAACGACGTGCCGTGCGACGACACGAACGGCATCGTCCATCCCATCCGCGCCTTGTACGCCTCGATCTGGGCGAGCGGCATGTTCGACACGGTCACCCAGGCGACCTCGCGCGCGGCCAGCCCGGCCAGCCCGGCCACGGGGACGCTGTTGGTGAAGTTGGTGCAGCCCGGGCAGTAGTCGTCGGGCCCCCTGTCCATGAACTGGTAGGCGACCAGCTGCCTCCGGCCCTCGAACAGGTCGAGCAGGGTCTTGGCGCCGGCCGGTGTGTCGAACTTGTACGCGTTGGCGAACTCGACCATCGGGAGCCGCCGCCGCTGCGCGGCGAGCGTGTCCTGAGCCCGAGTGACTTCCTTCTCGGCCTTGAGCAATTCGTCGCGGGCCTGTTGCCACTCCGCGGCTGAAACAATCTCTGGTTTCTCCATTGACCAATTGTGCCTCCCTAGGCCGACAAAACGCGGAATGACACCCGCGACCTGCCGTAAAGCCAGTGGGCGTGTCGGTGAGATAGCCATCCGTGAAGGTATAAATAACTATCAAATGCAATGAAGTACGGCTTCAGGACTAATCGGTGGTTTGTTAAGGCAGGGCGTAGAGGTGGAGGGATCGTCCCACGGTTATGGCTTTGACCAGGACCTACGCCGCGGGCGGCGAAATTGGATAACCTGCCGTTCAGATTCGCCCGTTATGCGCCATTAATCGTGACCATGGAACGTCCACGCCGCGATGTGTCCCGGCCGAAAGTCTCCGGTCACGCCCACGCTGACGTCGTGATGAGAGGGTCGCGAATCGCGGCAGAATGTGAGGAACGGCCGAACGGGACGTCACACCGATCGATCGTTTTGGAACAGGGCCTGCCGCACTTCCATGAGGGCGAAGCCGAGCAGGTTCAGGCCGTTCCACCGCGCCGGATCTTCGGCTCGCTCGTCGTCGGCCGCCAGGCCGATGCCCCAGATGCGGTCCACCGGGCTGGCCTCGACCAGCACCCGCTGCCCGGTGCCGAGCAGAAAATCGCGCAGGTCGTCGTTCTGGCCGAATTTGGCGAGATTGCCCCGGACCACGAGGTCGAAGCGGGCGGCGGTCCAGACGCCGTCGTCAAAGCCGCGGACCCGGCGCCCCAGATCCTTGGCCTGCTGGGGATGGCCGGCGGCGACGATCTCCGCAGCGGTCTCCTCATCGCCGAACAGCCGGGCCTTCCCGGCCATCATGAAATGCTCCGCCGTACGGTAGACGACCCCGTCCACGGTGAAGTCCGCCGGCCACCACTGCGACAGGCAGCCCGCCCCGACGCCTCCCGAACTCGGCGGCCGATGCCCCCAGAACATCAGATATTTGATCCGTTCGCCCGCCTTGGCCACCCTGACCAGATCGGCCACCGCCCGCACGTTCGCCACTTCCGACATACGCATACGATCCCAGACGGCAACCACGAGCGACCACCGAGATATCCGTGCCGCACGCGCCATTCGTGGTGCACTCGCCGTTCGTACCGCGCTCGCCGCGACACGCCTCGGACCCGCCCTCGCTCACCCGCTGAGCCCTGATCGACGAATCCACACGAGACCTCTGGCCCCATCGAGGGCTCCGGGGTGCGGTGTGAACGGCTGGGTCGGCCCCGGCGGATTTTTGAAGCGCCTGTGCGGCCGATGACGTGTCAGACCAGTTCGAGGCCGCCGTCGACGGTGAGGATCTGGCCGGTGAGCCACGTTGTGGCGGGGTCGGCGAGCCGGAGGATCCAGAGGGCCACCTCCTCGGGTCGGCCGCGCCGGCCGAGGGGGATGCGATCAGCTTCGTCCTGTTTGATCTTGTCGACCAGGGAGTGCGAGAGGCCGGCGGCGGTCAGGGCCTCGCTCTCCGTGGGGCCGGGAGCCAGGCCGTTGACCCTGATGTGGTCGGGAGCGAGTTCCAGCGCCCAGCTGCGGGTGAGCTGTTCCAGTGCGCTTTTGGAGGCGGCGTAGTGGGCCGCGCCGGGCAGCGGCCGGTGACCGTAGGTGCTGGAGATGTTGACGATCGAACCGCGGGTGCGACGCAGGTGGGGCAGGGCCGCGGCGGCGAGCAGGCTGGGGGCGGTGACATTGAGGTCGAACAGGTCGGTGATACGCGCGGCGGTCGCTTCGGCCAGCGGCATCACCGCGGTGGCTCCGGCGTTGTTCACCAGCACGTCCACCCGGCCCCATCGGTCGACGGCCGCGTCGACGACCGCTCGCGGGGCGTGTTCGGCCCGGATGTCGGCGGCGAGCGTGGCGATGCCGGGATGCTCTCGGGCGGTCTCCTCCAGTGCGTCCTGGCGGCGGCCGACGCCCAGGACGTGTGCCCCGGCCTGGGCGAACGCGATCGTGGTGGCGCGCCCGATTCCAGAACCCGCTCCGGTGACGATCACCACCCGGTCTGCGAGGTGGTGGGTGCCCTGTCGCTCGTTCATTGCACATCCCATTCGTTCGATGTTCGCGAAATATCGAACAACTTATCACCGTCGGCGGCGCGGCCGGAGCGTGCGGTCGTTATCGTGTGCGGGTGTCCTCCGCTCTCCGCACCCGCCTGCTCGCCGTACTCGCGGCGGTCGCGACCGTCGTGGCCGGATTGTCCGTCCGCGCGCTGACGGACGGCTGGTTCGGCAAGTACGCCGGTGACGCCCTCTACACCGTGCTCGTGTACGCGCTGATCGTGCTGGTATGGCCCCGCGTCTCGCCGGTCCGGGCCGCGGCCGGCGCGCTGGCGTTCAGCTGGGTGATCGAGTTCGCCCAGCTGACCTCCATACCGGCCGCCCTCTCAGAGGTCAGCGTGGCGGCCAGACTGGTGCTGGGCAGCACCTTCGGCGCCGCCGACCTCGTGGCGTACGCCGTCGGGGCCGTCCTCACGGCGGCGGCGCACACCCTCCTCCGACGTATCCGCTCCGCAGAGGAAGGCCGCGGTCAGCGAGGTTCGGCCGCTTGAAGGAGACGGGGTGGCAGGTAGGGGGAGACGACCCGGATGTTCCAGCCCCGGCGGCGAGCGTGGCAGGTCAGGGCCAGGATGTCGAGGTTGATCGCGGCGTCGGGATCGTCCGCGCGGTCGGCGACCGCGTAGTGGTCGCGGTGCGCTTCGAGGGCGTCGAGGAGAGCCAGATTGAAGCTCTCCTCATCGCCCTCGACCAGTTGGGAGAACAGAACGGCCGGCGGGGGGAAGAAGCCCCAGGTCCTGGCCTTTTCGCAGTCGCGGACGGCTCGGTCCGTGACGGATTCGGGGGCCGCGCCTCGCAGGTAATCGTGGAGGGCCTCGCGGTATGAGGCGAAGGCGGAGCCGTCTTTTTCGAGGGCGGTGGAGCCTGCGAGGACAAGCGGGGCCAGGTCCTCACGGGTGCCGGTGATCAGGGCGAGGTTCGTGGCGGTGTGCCAGTTGCCGGGCCCGGCGTCATCCCCCTGGTAGGCGGGGTAGGTGAGTGCGCGGCCGTCGATCGTCACGTCGGCGTCGGTGCCGGGCTCGGCGAGGACGGTACGGAAGAGCGCGGCACCCAGCTGGGAGGCGAGGCGCAGGTTCCCCACCTGCGGGTCCGTGACATCGGCGGACAGCGAGGCACGGGATTTGAAGAGGTTCTCCTGGTAGTTCACGGCGCTCGACAGTTTCCAGACCTTCAGCGGCTCTCCGGCCACCGGCGTGAAGGCCTCCCTGGTGTGCTGCTCGACCAGGGCCACGCCCTCCGGGTTCAGGGACCGGGGATTGCCGGGCCGCTCGAACACCACGGGCCCGGCGGCCAGTTCGGCGACCGCTTCCGGACGCCTGTTGCGTCCGTACTCCTGGACCCGCGGCCCCGCGGACTCGAATCCGGTCACCAACGCACGGGGGAGATAACCGGTGTCGACCGGCGTCCGCCAGCCCTCACGGCGGTAGGCGAGAGCGGCCAGGGCGAGCGCGGCGTCGAGCGCGGCGAGCTTCTGCTCCCCGGACGGCGGGTAGTCCGCGTCGTCCCCCGTGTCCCCGAGGACGTACGCCATCAGGCCGTTGATGAGCTCGACGGCGGGACGCCCGGCCCCGCCCTCCTGGGGCGTCTTGCGGGCGAAGTGGAAGGCCTCCCCGTGCCATTGGGCCTTGCCGGACAGAACCGCCAGGCAGAAGGCGTCGAGCCACTGGTCCGCGGTGACGGACTCCCGCCCGCCCTCGGCCCCGGACTCGTAGCCCATCCCGAAGTTCACGTAGTTGAGAAAGACGTTGAAGTCGTTGTGCGGGTAGTACGCGGCGTACGCCACGGCACCCGCGGCGGCCTCCGTGGCGTCCTCGAGGACCGCCTTGGCCTCGGGGATGTCGAGGTCGGGCGTCTCGACGGAGAGCGCACACAGATGGTCCAGGAACTCCTCCGAGAGCAGCCACCACTCGTAGGTGGTTATCGGGCCGGCCTTCGACATGGAGCGGACCTGCGAACCTATCCTGTTGGTGAAATCCTCGCGGGCCGCCGCGACCACTGCCTCGCCTACCCGATGACGCTCTATCCGCACTGTCCCGCTCCCCGTATCCGCGTTGTGGCCCCAGCCTAGGAGGATCATTCCGAATGCTGATGGTGTGCCGGGAAATGCGAATTATTCATGATCGATCTGTGACAAGTGACCCGGGCGCCCCTCTCGCCAGAAGGAGAGAAGATCAAGCCGTATGATTTTCAGACATGCCTGAAGGACACACGATTCACCGCCTGGCCGGGGAGCACCGAAAGGCGTTCGTCGGCACCGTGGTGCACGCCGAGAGCCCTCAGGGGAGGTTCGCCGCCGGGGCCCTGCAGATCGACGGGCGGGTGCTCACCGAGGCGGACGCCCATGGCAAGCACCTGCTGCTGGGCTTCGACGACGAGCGGTGGCTCCACGTACACCTGGGCATCTACGGCAAATACGCCTTCGGTTCGGTGCCGGCGCCCCCGCCGATAGGCATGGTGCGGCTGCGCCTCCGCAACACGCAGAAGTACGCCGACCTGCGCGGGCCCAACACCTGCGAGCTGCTGGACCCGTCCGAGAAGAAGACGCTGCACGCCAGGCTCGGGCCCGACCCGCTGCGCGCGGACGCCGACCCGGAGGTCGCCTGGCGGCGGATCAGCCGCAGCCGCACCTCCATCGGGGTCCTGCTGATGGACCAGACGGTCGTCGCGGGCGTGGGAAACATCTACCGGGCCGAGGCGCTGTTCCGGCAGGGTGTCGACCCGTCGCGTCCCGGCCGTGAGCTCACCCATGAGCGGTGGACGGCGATCTGGGCGGACCTGGTGTTCCTGATGGCCGAGGGCGTGCGGGTGGGCCACATCGACACGGTCAGGCCCGAGCACACACCGGAGGCGATGGGCCGCCCGCCCCGCGTCGACGGCCACGGCGGCGAGGTCTACGTCTACCGGCGCTCGAACCTGCCCTGTTTCCTCTGCGGCACCGAGGTCCGCACCGAGGTGCTCTCCGGCCGCAACCTCTTCTGGTGCCCCACCTGCCAGGGCACCTGATCACCACGACCGTACGGCACCGCCCTGACCGGCCGGGTCCGGCACCACTGTGACCGCCGCGACCGTACGGCCATCCGGCGCCGCCCTGGCCGGGTCCGGCACCGTCGTGACCGCCGCGACCGGCCCCTCCTCGTCGTGCGATCAGTCCTGGTCGCGGGACCGGACCCCGATCACAGCAGCCGCAGGACGGCCTCGATCGAGGCGCTGCCCGCGGGGACGAGCGGAAGTCTGACCGAGGCCGTGGGAATGCGGCCCTGGGAGTGCAGCACCCCCTTGAGCACGGTGGGATTGGGCTCGGCGAACACGCTCGCCGACAGGGCGGAGAGACGGTGGCCCAGAACACGGGCGCGTTCGGCGTCACCCGATCGCCAGGCCTGCTCCAGCTCGACGAATCGCGCGGTGTGCAGGTGGGCGGAGGCGAGGATGCCGCCCGAGGCGCCGAGGGCGAGCAGGGCGGAGAAGAAGGGGTCGTCCCCGGCCAGCACCTCGAAGTCCGAGGGAAGGTCGGCCAGCAGCATGACGGTGTCCAGGTCTACGCCACCGACCGCGTGCTTGACCCCGGTCACCATGGGCAGCTCCCCCAGCCGCCGCAGCGTGGCCACACCCACGGACTGCCCCGTCCGGTAGGGGATGTTGTAGATCACCAGCGGCACCGGGGTCCGCTCCACCAGGGCGGTGAAATGGGCGAACACCCCGGCCTCGGATGGGCGGACGAAGGACGGCACGGTGACCAGCGCGGCCGTCACCTCCGGCCATGCCTTCAGCGCGACCAGCGCCTCGGCCGTGCTCCGGGTGTCGGCGGATCCGGCGCCCACCATCAGCGGCGCGTGCCGCTCCCGGCACACCCGCGCGCACGTCTCCAGGACCGCCCGCCGCTCCTCCTCGGAGAGCATCGCCACCTCGGCGGTGGTGCCGAGCGCGACCAACCCGGCCGCGCCCTCGTCGAGCACGGCGTGCGCGAGGCCTTCGAGCGCCTCCACGGCGAGCTCGCCGTTCTCGGCGAACGGAGTGATCAGAGGAATGTGAACACCGCGAAGAGTCATGACACCAGCCTCGCCCCCTCAACCGTGCAGGTCCAGTTCGTGTTTCTTCCAAAAACGTTAAGCTGAAGTGATGCTCGACATACGGCGCCTCCGCCTGCTCCGCGAACTCTCCCTCCGGGGCACGATCACGGCGGTCGCCGAGGCCCTGGCCTTCACTCCCTCGGCCGTCTCCCAGCAGCTCTCGGTCCTGGAGCGGGAGGCCGGAGTGGCGCTGCTGGAGCGGACCGGGCGCCGGGTGGTGCTCACCGCGGCGGGGATCGCGCTGGTGGGGCACGCGGAGGCCGTGCTGGAGCGGCTGGAGCGGGCCTCGGCCGAGCTCGCCGCCGCGCGTACCGGCCTCACCGGAACGATCAGGATCGGGGCCTTTCCCACCGCCACCCGCGCGATCCTGCCCGCCGCCTTCGCCACCCTCGCCCGGGAGCACCCCGGGCTGGAGCCGATGGTGGACGAGATCGACCCCGCCGAGGTGGCCCCCCGCCTGCGCGCGGGTGATCTGGACGTCGCGCTCATCCACGAGTACGACTTCGTGCCCGCTCCCCCGGACCTCGCCCTGGACACCGAGGACCTGCTGGAAGAACCCATGTATCTGGCCTCGCTGGAAGAGCCCACGCAGCCTGGCCCGAAGGGCTCGCTGAATCCCGGGAAAGGGTCCACGCGTCCAGCCTCCGTAGGCTCGCTCGCGGAGCCCGCGGATCCGAGCTCCAAAAAAGAGCCCATGGGTCCGGGTTCGCAGAGCGCCGGCGACCCACTGGCACGGCGGCGCGACGACCCCTGGATCGCCTCCACCCCCGGCACGCTCTGCCACACGATGACCGTGCGAGCCTGCCAGGCCGCCGGGTTCGCCCCGAGGATCCGCCACCACATCGACGACTTCACCACCGTGCTGGCGATGGTCGCGGCGGGCCAGGGCGTCGCGCTCGTGCCGGAGCTCGGCGCGGCCGATCCGCCCGGCGGCGTACGGCTCACCGAGCTGCCCATGCGCCGCCGCACCCGGATCGCCTTCAGGCGGGGGGCCGGGACCCACCCCGCCATCGCCACCCTCATCGCCGCGCTGCGCTCCTCGATCCCCGTCGACCATCCCGAATCCCCGGCGGAAGCGCCGGGGACCGCCTCACATCAGGGCTGAGGGAGCCGTCTCACGTCGAGATGAGCGGAGAGTCTCACATCAAGGTGCGGGCGCTCCAGAGCTCGGGGAAGATCTCGCGCTGCATGCTCCGCTCCAGCCAGCTCAGGCCGCTCGACCCGCCGGAACCCGGCTTGGCGCCCATCGAGCGGCGTACGGCCATCAGGTGGCGGTAGCGCCAGTCGGAGAACTGCTCGGCCAGGTCGATCAGCGTCTCGGCCAGCGGCGCGAGCGGCCCGCCGTACACCTTGGCCCAGACCGCCTCGACCTCCGGGCTGGGCTTGTACTCGGCGGCGAGGTCGCGCTCCAGCACCGCGCGAGGGATCGCGTAGCCGGACCGGGCGAGCATGGCCAGCACCGAGTCGTAGAGGCTCGGCCGGTTCAGCGCCTCCACGAGCTCCTCGTACGCCTCGGGGTTGCGGCGATGCGGGCGGATGAGCGCCTCTGACTTGCTGCCGAGCAGGAACTCCACGTGACGGTAGAGCGCCGACTGGAAGCCCGACCCCTCACCCAGGGCGTCCCTGAAGGAGTTGAACTGCGCCGGGGTCAGCCAGCTCAGCGCCGCCCACGCGGCGTTGAGCGCCTCGAAGTGCCGGACCGTTCGTTTGATCGTGAGGGTCGCGGCGGCGATGTCGTCATCGTCGAGCTGCCGCTGGGCGAGCCGCCACTCCGTGCGGAGCAGGCCGAAGTAGAGCTCCATCACCTGGGTGGTGACCAGGAAGGCGAGCTCTTCCGGGGCGTCGGTGAGGGTGTGCTGCAGCCCGTGCAGGGCGGCGGTGCCGACATAGTCGTCGTACGGCGTGCCCTCTTCGAATCCGAGCGTGGGCAGTCCCTCGTTGGCCACGGCCCGCGTCTTCCGGTCCTGCTCGCTGAGCTGCCTGATGCTGGTCATTGATATTCCTCCGCTTGACTCCCTTCCATGGTGGTGCGTTTAGGTCGGTACGGAAATACCATAAGGAAGGTGGTTATCGGCTCTGTCCTTCAGAACGGAAAGCACTAATGCCAATCGAGTTATGACATAACGGAGTGTGACGGTGGACGCGATGGACTGGGCGCTGCTGGCCGAGCTGCAGGACGACGCGCGACTGTCCTACAGCGAGCTCTCGCGGCGGGTGCATCTGTCGGCTCCGGCGGTGGCGGAGCGGGTGCGGCGGCTGGAGGAGACCGGAGTGATCACCGGCTACCACGCGCGGGTGGATCCGGCGCTGGCCGGGCGCGGAGTGGCCGCCCTGATCAGGATGTCGTGTTACGGGCCGCGCTGCGTGCTCCGCGACGAGCAGGCGCTGGCCTGGCCGGAGATCCTGGAGGTGCACCGGGTGACCGGTGACACCTGCTGCCTGCTCCGGGTGGCCGCCTCCTCGATGACGGCCTTCGAGGAGATGATCGACCGGCTCGCCCCGTACGGCCACCCGTCGAGCATGATGGTGCTGTCCAGCCCCGTCCCCTGGCGGCCGCTCTCACCGGACATCTAGGACGGATGCCCCGCCCTTCCGCCAACGGTGTCCCCCGGGCGGGGGCCCGCTACCGGGGGGTGGGCGGACGGCTGGGATGTTCGCGGCCGGGCACCACCTCGCGCCAGAGTTCGCCGCCGGCGGCGTCGTAGCCGAGGTAGACGGCGCCGTCCAGATTGGGGTCGCCGCCCTTCGGGATCTTGCCGCCGAAGAACCGAACGCCCTGCCCCCAAGGGTCGGCAACGGTCTGCGCGGACGTCTGGCGACCGTCGTTGAGCCGCAGTTCGACCTTGTGGGTCTCCTTACCCGTGTAGCCGTACCAGAGACCGCCCGTCGCCGACTGGCCCGGACCACCCCAGATGACCGCGGGTTTCTTCTGCTTCGCCATCCGGACGCTCAACGGCTCGCCCCTGGCCGCCACACCTCCGAAGTCCGTTCCGGCCTGCTTCCCGCGATGCCAGAAGACCAGGCAGTTCTCCGCGTGCAGGTGGGCGCTCACCCCTCCGGGAAGCCGGATTCCCGTCCCGACCGGAGTCCGGTCGCCGTCGCAGTCCCACGGGATCGTCCGGGGGAGCCGCTGCAGAACCTGTCCCGCCTCGTCGGTGAAGACGATCGCGGTGACCGGAGCGTCCCCGGGAAACAGGACCGTCCATATGGGCCAGGGCCTACCGCCCTCCCGGTGGAGGGTACCGGGGAAGCTCTGCCCGTCGTCGGTGGTCGCGGTCACCGCGGCGACCTCCGGCCTGGCCGCGCCGTAGGCGAGCCTTTCCTGCGGGGCGGGCATGGCGGTGTCGGTGCCGCCCGCGTACCAGGCGAACTGCTTCTCCTTCCACGGATCCATGGGCTGGCAGAACGCGGTCCGGCCGCCGGTCGGCGTGTCCCGCAACTCGGTGCACAGCCGCTCGTGGTCCCGCGTTGATCCGCTGAACCAGATCCTGACCGTAGAACCGACACCGACGAAGTCCGGGCGCGAGATGGAGAGGATCTCCCCCACCGGGGGGTTCTCCGCGCTCAGTTCGGCGATCGGGTCGTCGGCCTTCGTCGTGGACGCGCTGATGTCGGGGCCCCCGCCACCGGGCATCACGACGACCAGGGCGACGACGCAGGCGGTTGCCAGGGCGGGCAGCAAGGTCAGGGCGGTCCACCGGCGCAGGCGGGCCCGGCGGGCGCGGGCCTGGACCCTCGGCCATGCCTGCGGGCTCGCCTCGAAGACCTGGGCGCGCTCGTCGAGCGCCTCGCGGAGCCGGCCTTCCAGATCGTGGTTCACAGTTCCTCCTTCAGGGACCTGCCGAGGGCGGCGAGGCCGCGGCTGGCGTGGGTCTTCACGGATCCGGCGCTGACGCCCATGGTGTCGGCGATCTCCTGCTCTGACAGATCGAGCCAGTAGCGCAGAACGAGAGCCTCGCGCTGACGGCGGGGAAGGCGGTTGAGGGCCGCGAGCAACTCGCCGTGCTTCTCGGCCGTGATGACGGCGTGCTCGCCACCGAAGACGACTCCGGAATGATCGAGTGGGCGCTGCCGTACCAGCTTGAGATGCCGCAGCCGGTTGCGGGTCAGGTTGCAGACGGTCGAACGCACGTAGCTGACGGCCGCGCCGTGCTCACGCAGCCGGCCGCGGCGGGCGTGCAGCCGGGCGAACGCTTCTTGAGCGATGTCCTCCGGGTCGTCGGCGCCGAGCAGTCCGGCCAGGCGCACCATCGGCTGGTAGTGCGCGGCGAACAGCTCGGTGAGCGACACAGCCTCTGAGGTCGTCGGGGAGAGGTCAATCACACTAAAGAGACACCTGGACGGCACTTCCGTTGACAGCCCTCGGGTTCTCGCCCGGGCGTGATCGACGGTATCGGGTCCTTGCCGCGCCTGAGCCGTCGATCACGCGGGGGTCAGGGCCGGTACGGCGAGCCGACCCAGCGCAGACCCTGTACGGCGATGTCCAGGGCCTGTCGCGCCGCGGCCCACACCTGGTCCGGCGGGTCACCACGGTCCAGGAGTGCCATCGCCGTGATCGTCGGGGCACCGAGGAGGGCGCCGACGAGGGCGAAGGCCTCGATGAGGTCGAGCTCCTCCGGGTGCGCCCGATGCAGCGCCTCGGCGAGCCGGCGCTGGCTGTTGACCAGCACGTGCAGCGTGCGCGCCTGAAGCGCGGGAACCGACATGATCAGATGCACGCGCGCCGCGGTCAGTCCCATGGCCTCGTCGTCCGGCGCGGCGGCCCAGTCCAGGGAGTTCTCGACCACGCGCAGCATGAGCTCGGCCACCGTCTCCCCCGGGCGCCGCTCGGCGAGCATGGCGAGTGCCCTGTCGAGGCGCGCCTGGGAGTCAAAGAAGATCACGTCTTCCTTGGTCGCGAAGTAACTGAAGAACGTCCGGGGCGAGATGTCCACGGCCGCGGCGATCTCCGCCAGGGTCGTCTCCTCGTAACCCTTCTCCACGAAGAGCCCCAGGGCCGCCTCGATCAGCGCGCGACGGGTACGTAACTTCTTGCGTTCCCGCAATCCCGGGCTTTCGGCCATGAAACTACGTTACTGCATCCAATGATTTTTTGCATCGGTTGCAATTTTCTGTCAGAAGTTGTTATGTGGAGTCAATAAGCTCGTCGACTCGCAAGGAGAGACGTTCATGACGGAATCCGCAGCCGGCTCGGTGACGTTCCCGACCGCGCGTGAGAGCCGCTTCGACCCGCCCGCGGTGCTGGTGCGATCGGCGCAGGAGAACCCGATCCGTCCGATGACCTACGCGGACGGCCACGAGGGATGGCTGGTCACCGGCTTCGCCCTGGCCCGCGCCGTGCTCGCCGACCTCCGGTTCAGCAACCTGCCGGACCTCGCGCACTCGCCGATCTCCACGCAGATGGGCGAGCGGCGGAGGAAGCGGCGGCCCGGGTTCTTCCTGGGGATGGATCCGCCGGAGCACACCCGGTACCGGCGGCTGCTGACCGGCCAGTTCACCGTGCGCCGGATGAAGCGGCTGGAGCCCTGGATCGAGACGATCACCGCCGAACGGCTGGACGCGATGGAGCTTGAGGGGCCGCCCACCGACCTGGTCCGGTCCTTCGCCCTGCCCATCCCCTCGCTTGTCATCTGCGAACTGCTCGGCGTGCCCTACTCCGACCGTGACCGGTTCCAGCGAGACTCCAGGACGCTGCTCCGCCTGGACTCCACGGTCGAGGAGGCGGAGGCGGCGATCAACGACCTGACGGACTACCTGCGCGACCTCGTACGGCACAAGCGCGCCAGGCCGGCGGACGACCTGATCAGCGGCATGCTGGAGGGCGGGGAGCTGAACGACGAGGAGATGGCCGGCATCTCGGTGCTGCTCCTGGTCGCCGGACACGAGACGACCGCGAACATGATCGCTCTCGGCACCTTCGCCCTGCTGTCCAATCCCTCGCAGCTGGCGGCGGTGCGCGATGACCCGTCGGTGACCGACAGCACCGTCGAGGAGCTCCTGCGCTACCTCACCATCGTCCACCTCGGCCCGATCCGCTGCGCGCTGGAGGACGTCGAGCTCGGCGGCCAGCTGATCAGGGCCGGCCAGTCGGTGACGATCTCGCTGTCCGCCGCCAACCGCGACGGCGAGCGCTTCGAGGACCCCGGGACGCTCGACGTGACCCGGCCGCCGTCGGGCCATCTCTCCTTCGGCCACGGCGTGCACCAGTGCCTGGGCCAGCAGCTCGCCCGGACCGAGATGAGCGTCGCCTACCCGGCACTGCTGAGGCGCTTCCCGAACCTGAGCCTCGCCATACCGCCCGAGGAGGTTCCGATGCGGACCAACATGGCCATCTACGGGGTCGACCGTTTGCCGGTTACCTGGTAAAACCGGTCACCTGGCAAAAGGGGGAGATTTCCATGAAGATCAAGGCAGACACCGAAATCTGCATCGGCGCCGGAATGTGCGTGCTCACCGCGCCGGAGGTGTTCGACCAGAGCGAGGACGACGGCACCGTGGTGCTGCTCGACCCCGACCCGCCCGCCGCGCAGGAGGCGGCGGTCCGTCGCGCCGTACAGCTGTGCCCGTCGGGCGCTCTGTCCAACTCCTGAGGCCGGGCCGGCACGGTGCGTCGCCTCTACTCCTGGACGACCGCCGCGGCTTGGAAGCGTGCCGCGTCCTGTCCCGGCGGTGATCCGAACATGCGCCGATACTCGCGGCTGAACTGCGACGGACTGTCGTAACCGACGGCGTAGCCGATCGCGGCCACATCGTGCGGCGCTGCGATGAGCTGGATGCGGGCCTTTTGGAGCCGGAGCTGTTTCTGGTACTGCAGCGGACTCATGGCGGTCACCGCGCGGAAGTGCCGGTTGAGCGAGGAGACGCTGACGCCGACATCGTCGGCCAGGTCGTCGATGCGAATCACCCGGTCGTAGCGGGTCTTGATCCACCCGATCGCGCGGGCGACGAGGGCCAGGCGGCTGTCGGTCAGGCCGATCTGCCTGACCAGGGCCGCCTGGGGTCCGTTCAGCAGCCGCCAGTGAATCTCGCGCCGCACACCGTGTGCCAGCACCGGGACGTCACGGGGTTCGTCGAGGAGACGCAGCAGCCGGACGACGGCGTCGAGCAGCCTGTCGTCGGCGTCGCTGGTCGCGATACCCGGTCCGTCGTGCGGACGGCCGACGGTGGGGCCGGCTTCCAGCAGCAGTTGCGCGATGAGCGCGGGCTGGAGCGGAAGCCCGAACGCGAGGAACGGCTCGGTGGGCGTGGCATGGGTGATCTGTGAGGTCAGGGGAAGGTCGACGGTCACGACGAGGTACTGGCCCGCGTGGTAGTCGAAGATGTGGTCACCGAGGGCCGAGCGCTTCGCTCCCTGGGCGACCAGGGCGAACACGGGCTCGGTGATCGCGCCCAGCGGTTCGGTCACGTGCCCGGTGGAGAACACGTGCATTCCCTCGATCCACAACGGACGCGGGCTGCCCGCGGCCAGTCGCGCGATCCTGCCGCGCAGTTCGTCCAGGTGACGCATCACGCCAGTGAACCATGGACGCGTGCGGTCCAACATGATCCGGCCAAAGTTGAGCGGATCGTGTAACGATCCGCACGCATCGGTCTAGGAGTTCACGGCGCATCGGGCGAGAGTGGAGGAGCCCGGGGAGACCTCCTCCGCGGCGTCTCCAACATCTACCAACGGGGAGTTCCACGATGGCGCTCGATTCCTACGTCACGCTCGGCCGCTCGGGACTGCGCGTCAGCCCGTTCACGCTGGGCGCGATGACCTTCGGCGAAGATCACGGTTGGGGCAGCAGCCCAGAGGAGTCCAGGAACATCCTCGGGGCCTATCTGGACCGGGGCGGCAACTCGATCGACACGGCCAACATCTACACCAACGGCCACTCCGAGAAGATCATCGGAGACTACTTCGCCGGCCGGCACGCGCTGCGTGATCGGGTCGTCATCGGCACGAAGTTCTTCGGCAACCTCTACGAGAACGACCCCAACGGCGGCGGACCCGGCCGTAAGGCGATCGTGCAACAGCTGGAGAACTCGCTGCGGCGTCTGCGGACCGACTACGTCGACATCTACTGGCTGCACAATTTCGACCCGGCGACGCCGGCCGAGGAGACCCTCCGCGCACTGGACGACCTGGTCAGCGGCGGCAAGGTCCGCTACGTCGGATTCTCCGACGTACCGGCATGGGCGACGGCCGAGGCGGCCACCGTCGCGCGCCTGCGCGGATGGACTCCGATCATCGCGCTTCAGCTGGAATACTCCCTGCTCGAGCGGACCTCGGAAGGAGAGCTGATCCCGATGGCCCAGGCCCTGGGCATGGGCGTGATGCCGTGGGGGCCGCTGAAGAGCGGATTCTTGTCGGGCAAATACTCCAGCGCCGCCACCGGCCCGGTCGACACCACCCGCACCCAGCTGGTCGGCGCCCCGAGCGAGGCCGACTACGTCGTGATCGACGCCCTCAACGGCGTCGCTCGCGAGGTGGGCGCCAGTCCCGCCGCGGTGGCCCTGTCCTGGGTCCAGGGCCGTCCCGGAATCACCTCCACCCTGATCGGCGCGCGCCGCATGGACCAGTTCGAGGCCAACCTGCACGCCCTGGACGTGGTGCTCACCGATGCCCAGCGCGCCGCACTGGACGAGGTGTCGGCTCCCGCGCTGAACTTCCCGGCCCACAACAACAGGACGATGGCACCCATGCTCCAGTTCGCCGGCGCCACCGTGGACGGGGTCCCGTCGATCGTGTCCCCGCTGCTGCGGGCCGGCGACGCCCGCTACTGAGCACCACACCCCGCATACGACACGGAACGAATGGAAGAGATCGAGATGACGCGGCGGTTCGCGGGCAGGACCGCGCTCGTCACCGGAGGCGGACCCGGCGTCGGGCGCGCGACGGCCCCGCTAGAACCTGTGATCGGCGATCACTCCGGCGGTCGCCCGCCAGATCGGCGAGGCCCGGTCGATGACATCGAAGTGATCACCTGACATTTCCAGATAAATCACTTCATCGCCTGAATCCTGGGCCGCCCGGGCGTAGCGTCGGCCCAGGTCGACCAGGTCGAGGTCGTCGCCCCCGCCCTGCACGATGAGCTGGGACACCCCGAGGGGAAGGCGCTCCAGCGGGCTGGAGCTCCGGTAGACCTCGGGCACCTCGGCCGCCGATCCGCCGAGGGCGGCGGCGACCGCGCCGGAGCTCAGGTGCCTGCGGTCGCCCTCCACCAGGTCGAGCACTCCGGCCAGCGAGACGACGAGGGTGACCCGGGGATCGTCGGCGGCGGCGCGGAGGACGAGCTGCCCGCCGGCCGAGTGACCGATCGCCACGACCGGGCCGGACGCGCCCCGCGCCGCCAGGGCGACCCCCTTGGCGACGTCCTCGGTGGTCGCGTCCCATCCGTGCAGGTCGGCGCGTCGGTATTCGAGATTCCAGGCGGCGAACCCCCGCTCGGCCAGGTCGATGCTGAGCGCGTCCATCAGGTCCGCGGCCCAGATCGAGCGCCAGAAACCGCCGTGCACCAGCACCGCGACGGGCATCGTCTCGGCGGCGTCGTGCGGCAGCCGTACCTCCGCCCACTGGTCGGGGTGATCACCGTAGGCGACCCGCTTCGCGGGCCGGCGCAGCCGGTGTACGGCATGCCTGATCGCCCAGGTCAGTCCCCAGATCCCTCGCCCGTGGATGTGGGTGGCCGACGTTGCGTCCCCGGTCTCCCCAGCGACCCCGAGCGGGGCGGGCGGGGCATCGGACTTGGTCAGGTCGAGCCAGACGGCGCGGGAGTGCCCGTGGAACAGGCTCCGGATCTCTGCCTCCGGACCGGGAACGACGACCACGGCACCGGGGAACTCCAGGGCGGCCTGCAGGCCGGACACGTCGGGGACCGCTGACACCTTCCCGCTGACGCCAAGAGCCTCGAACTCGCGGTCGGCCACCTCGGTGAGCAGTCGCAGATCAGCGACCAGACCGGGGCCGGTGACCACGAGCACATTTGGAATGGGGGAGATCATCCGCTTATTCTCCTCTATTCCACTCATGATTACGGCTCCGGTATGTATGCCTTTACCAGGAGTTCCTCGGCATCGTCTAGATAGGACTCCAGCTCCCGCTCGGCCTCGGCCGCGTGACCGGCCCGCATGAGCTCGAGCAGTCGCAGATTCCGGGCCACAAAAGGCTCATGGAACGCGCGCGGGTTCTTCATGACGTGGAAGACCAGACGGAGCTCGGCCAGGAGCTGGCGCATCGTCTCGTCCAGGCGGGCGCTGCCGTTCAGGGCCGCGAGCATCTGGTGGAAGCGGATGTTGGCGGTCCCCACGTCCTGCCACCGGCCTTCGGCCGCGGCCCTGGTCGCCTCCTCCACGGCCTCCCCGATGAGGGCCAGGGCCTGAGGCCCGGCGTTCCCGCTGTGCCGTACGGCGGCGCACTCGATCACCCGGCGCACCCTGTAGACGTCGGCGACGTCCTCGACCGACAGCACGCGCACGAACACGCCCCGATTGAGCCGATGCTCCAGCAGTCGCTCGTGCCCGAGCAGCCGGAAGGCCTCGCGCAGGGTGTTGCGGGAGACCCCCAGGGCCACCCCGATGGTCTCCTCCGACAGGCGCTGGCCCGGGACGAAGAGCCCTTCGGCGATCCGCTCCCGGAGTACGTCGGCGACCCGCTCGGCGGTGCTGCTGCGCCCGAGGCGGTCGCGATCGTGTTGCAGTGCGGCGATGGCGTTGTCCACACCTCACAAGAAATCATCGAACAAACCTATTGTCGAATTGTTGAACAATCCTTACGTTAAAGGGACCCCCTAGAAGCCTAAGGAGCACCTGCGATGGCAAGTACCCAAACCAGACGGGTCATCGCGGCCAGCCTGGTCGGCACCTCCCTGGAGTGGTACGACTTCTTCCTGTACGGCTCAGCCGCCGCCCTGGTCTTCAACAAGCTCTTCTTCCCCACCTTCGAACCGCTCACCGGAACGCTGCTGGCGTTCCTCACCTACGCGATCGGATTTGTCGCCCGACCGCTCGGCGGCATCGTGTTCGGCCACTTCGGCGACCGGGCCGGCCGCAAGAACGTGCTCGTGGTGACCCTGCTGCTGATGGGGATCGCGACCTTCCTCATCGGCCTGCTGCCCGGTTACACCACCATCGGCGTGGCGGCCCCGCTGCTGCTGGTCTCCCTCCGCTTCCTTCAGGGCTTCGGCCTGGGCGGCGAGTGGGGCGGGGCCGTACTCATGTCCATCGAGCACGGCGACCCGCGCAGGCGCGGCTTCAACGCGAGCTGGCCCCAGGTCGGCGTGCCCGCCGGAAACCTGCTGGCGGCCGGCGTGCTCGGGATCCTGTCCGCCACGCTGTCGGAGGACGCGTTCCTGTCCTGGGGCTGGCGGGTGCCCTTCCTCCTGTCGGGCCTGCTGGTGATCGTGGGGCTCTGGATCCGCCTGCGGATCGTGGAGTCGCCCCTGTTCGCCGAGGTCGAGCGTTCGGGCAGGAAGGCCCGGATGCCGCTGCTGGAGGTCCTGCGCACGCACCCGCGCGCCCTGATCTCCGCGATCCTCGCGCGCATCGGCGTGGACGTCGCCTTCTACACGTTTGTGACCTACATCCTCGCCTACGTCACCGGCCCGCTGAAGCTCGACCGCGGGGTCGCGCTGAACGCGGTGCTGATCGGCTCCGCCTGCCAGCTCTTCCTGATCCCCCTGTTCGGCGCGCTGTCGGACAGGGTCGGCCGCCGCCCGGTCTATCTCGCGGGCGTGGTCGGGGCCGCGGTCTGGGTGTTCGCGTTCTTCCCGCTGCTGGACACCAAGTCCTTCCCGGTGATCGCGCTGGCCTCCATCGTGGCCCTGGCCTGCCACGCCGCGATGTACGGCCCTCAGGCGGCGTTCATCGCCGAACTGTTCAGCACCCGCCTGCGCTACAGCGGCGCCTCCATGGGCTACCAGGTCGCCGGCGTCTTCGGCGGCGCGCTGGCCCCGATCATCGCCCTGTCGCTGTTCGACCGGTTCGGCAGCACCCTCGCCATATCCGTGTACGTGGTCATCGCGCTGGCCCTCACCGCCGTCGGGCTGGCGCTGGCTCCCGAGACGCGCGACCTCGACCTCGCCGACCGCCCGGGAACGCGCACGGGGGCCGTTTCCCTGGACACCTGAGACCCGCCGCGAAGGGGCGCCGGAAGGGCGGTGCGGGGGACGGCCATTCCCCGCACCGCCCGCCGGTGGTATGACCCTCGGTGAGAACGATCTCTAGCCTTGGGGCTTCCGAGGCGTTAGCGTCTGCCCCATGCGCCACGTTGAGATCTCCGGTACGAGACTCCGGCTGAGGGAAGTCACCACCGATGACGTGGACGCGTTGCACGCCGTCTACGGCGACCCCACAGCCACCGAGCACCTGCCGTTCGACCCGCGCACCCGCGAGGAGGTCGAGGAGATAGTCGCCGAAGCGCTCAGGGCCGCCGAGGCCGAGCCCCGGCGGCTCTACGTGTTCGCGGTGACCGATCTGGACAGTCCCGAGGCCGTCGGCGTCGCCCGGCTGCACATCGAGGCCGACCACCCGCACAGCGCGGAGATCGGCCTGGGCCTGCGCCCCGACCACTGGGGCCGGGGCATCGGCACCGACCTGGTCCGGCTGATCCTGATGTTCGGCTTCCGGCATCTGCGCCTGCACCGCATCTGGGGCGCCCGCTCCCCGGCCAACACCGCCGCCCAGCTCGCGATGCTGGTCGCCGGGATGGTCGAGGAGGGCCGGATCAGGCACCACGTGCGGGCCCGCGGAGTCTGGCGCGACTCCATCGTGCACTCGGCCCTGGAGGACGAGTGGGAGGGGCACAGGGAGACCTGATCCCCGTCACGACGAGCAACCCTCGCCGCGACGGATCCCGAACCGCCTCCCCGCCACGCTCGCCGTATCGGACCCGAGACCGGCTCCCCCGAGCCACGCTCGCCGTGACGGACCCGAGACCGCCTCCCGGTGCCCCGCTCACCGTGACGGATCCCGAGCCGCCGAGAGCCGCGGGTCAGCCCCCGCAGGCCGCGAACCCGTAGGCGCCGCGGATCGTGTAGTGGTCCCTGACCCTGGTCACGCCCGTCGCCATGTCCACCTCGAGAATGCGCACCCGCCGCTCCTTGGCCGTCACCTCCGTGGTGTGCACGGTGACCTGGTTCACGCCGGTCCAGTCGACCGCCTCGACCTGCGATCGGCCGATCCGCACCGGCACGCTCCCGGTGGTCTGGCCGGACTCCAGATCGTGCAGCGTGATCGCCGGTCGCTTTCCGTCGACGAAGACCGCGACGGTCCTGCCGTCGGCCGCCAGCCCGCGCGGCGAGTTCTCGGACACGATCTGGGGCGGGTCCACCCGGAGCAGTTCATTCCCCGCGGTGTCATAGACGTCGAACCGGGAGACGTTCTCGTCGGTCTGCCTGGAGAACAGCACCTCGCCCGCGTCCCCGCTGAAGCCCTCGAACGTCTCCTGCCCGGCGATCTCGGCGAGAAGCGCCCCGGAGGCGGTGTCGTAGATCCGCGCGGGACGGGCCGGCCCAGCGAACCAGACCGCCAGCCGCGAACCGTCCTGGGACAGGTGAAACGCCACATCGAGCATGCCCAGCCCCTTGGGGACCACCGAGGCCGGCAGCCTGCGGACCGCGCCGCCGACCTCCTCCACGGCCAGCCGACCGTCGCTCTGCCGGAAGTACGCCACGTGGCTGCCGTCGCCGCTCACCGCGACCTGCGCGGCAGCGCCGTCGTTGACCTTGCCCCGGCTGTCCAGCGGGAAGGTCCGCGCATTGCCGAGCGTCGCCTTCCCGCCGCCGTGCAGCGCCAGCTGCCACTTCCCGCACGGATAGGTGCTCTCGTCCTTCTTCGTGCACTCCTTCAGCCAGGCGTAGCGGGCATGGCCGCGGTGGTCATGACCTTCGGCGTGCACGGCCGGGGTCGCGAACGCGACCATCGCCAGAGCCGCCAGCGACACGATCGTGGTTCTCATCGTCCCTCACTCTCCCGGCGCGTACCACGTGCACGCGGATCCGCTGATCTTGTACGTGTCCTTCTGCCTGACGGTGCCGGAAGCCTGACGGTGCCGGAAGAGACGTCGACGACGAGCACCCGTACCGTCGTCGGCCCCTCCTCCTCGGATGGCTGGGTGGCGACCCGTACCGTCAGCGAGCTCGGCCAGTTCCATCCCGCGAGATACGGACGCTCTCCTCTGCCCGGATCCGGGGCGACCGCGTCGGACAGCCGTCCGGTCCCCAGGTCGAAGACCCGTGGCCCCGCTCCCCCGCCGGACCCGCCTTCGGATCTGCCGGCCTGGACCGCCACGGTGTGCCCGTCCGCGTCCAGGGATGTATGCCTCATGGGTAAGTCCTCTCACTCACCTCTTTGGACATCTCCCGACCGCGATTGGTTGGTCACATATTGGATACGGCGACGCGCCGGCGTCCGGGCGCCGGATGACCGTCCGGAGCGGAGGGAGGGTCCGGGGCGCGGCGGATCTCGGCGGGTGAGGAATCTTCCACCGGCAGTGCGGACGCGGCGGTTGCCGACCGGTTCCGAGATCTCCCAGGCATTGTTCGTCGTCGCAGAGCTTGGAGTGGCCACGGAACTCCTCGATGACCCACGGAAGGTGGAGCACCGGCGGGGCCGCGTACGAGGCCCGGACTCCTTCCCCGTGAATGTCGTGACAGAATTGCTGCCGTTTCTAGCTACGGAGGCAGTCAAATGGGCCTAGAGTCCGCGCATGTGAGTGAGAGTTCCATCCTCCCCGTGCGAGGACGCGCCGTCCGACCCTCCGGCAGGCACCGCAGGCCCGTGCCCTCCCAGCTTCCGCCGGAGGCGCCCGCACTGGTGCTGACCACACTCGGCGACGGCTCGGGCGCCATCGCCGAGCTCGCGGCCCTCATACGGGCGGACAACCCGCAGATCCAGGTCCGCCTGGCCGGTCTCGGCGAGGACGCCAAGGAGCTGACCTCCGAGCTGGAGGCCGCCGCCCGGGAGCGTCCCGAGGACGGCGTCGCCGCCATCGTGGTGCCGCTGCTGGCCGGCCCGCATCCGGTCGCGGACCGGCTGATCGCCACGGCGGTGGCGGCGAGCGGGGTCTCGGTGACGGTCACCGACTCGCTGGGGCCGCACCCGCTTCTCGCCGAGGCCCTGCACATCCGTCTCGCCGAGAAGGGTCTGGCGCGAGAGGACCGGATGCGGCTGCTCAACGTCTCCAGCCCGGTCGACGGCATCATCCTCGCCACCGTCGGCGGCGAGAACGCCGTGGCCGAGGCACAGCCGACGGCCGTGCTGCTGGCCTCGCGGCTGACGCTCCCCGTGCTGGTCGCCTCACTGGACAGCGCGCCCGGCGTCGCCGAAGCCGCCGAGCGGCTGCGCGGCATCGGCGCCGAGCGCATCGCCCTGTCCCCGTGCGTCCTCGGTCCCGAGGCCGCCCCCGAGCTCGCGAGCGACGCCGCCGCCGCGATCGGGGCCGACTGCGCCGAGGTGCTCGGCGCGCACGGGCTGATCGCGGCCCTGGCCGCCCGCGCCTACGGGAGCATCCTGTCGGCGGACTGATGCGTTCGCCGATCAACGCGGTCTATATCCTCTGAGGAATACGGATAATCCGCATTCCTCAGAGGGGATCGACCATGCTGTTCGGCGAAGAGCATGTCAAGCGTTACCGGGAGACCGATGGTGCGGAGGGTCACGAGTGGCAGGGCACCGTCGTCCTGCTTCTGACCACCACGGGTCGTAAGAGCGGTGAGCAGCGGGAGACGCCGCTCATCTACCAGCGTCACGGCGACGACTACCTCGTGGTGGCCTCCAAGGGCGGGGCCGACGCCCCGCCGGCCTGGTATCTCAACCTTCAGGCGAACCCCGAGGTCGAGGTCCAGGTGCTGGGAGACCGGTTCACGGCGAGGGCGCGCACCGCCACCGCCGAGGAGAAGCCCGAGCTCTGGAAGATCATGACCGCGACCTGGCCGGCCTATGACGAATACCAGACGAAGACCGACCGGGAAATTCCCGTGGTCGTGCTGGAGCGCGTTTCTTCATGATTCGAGCATGAGGCGCGAATGCCGGTACCGAGCACAGGTTCCGGCTCGCGCCTCACGCCGGGCACAACCCTCGCGCCTCAGGTCTCCAGCCAGACGTAACCAGCGAAACGACCGGTCCTGCTCTCCCTGCGATGGGAGAACAGATCGGGCGTCTCGATGGTGCAGCGGGTGTCATGGGTGATCTCCGAAACTCCCGCCTTGGCCAGCTGCGAGGTGATCGCGGCGCGCAGGTCGAGTGCGGGGGTCTCCTGGCGAGTGACCGACCAGGCCTCGGGAAGCACCATCGTGACCTCGTCCCGGAGCTCGGCCGGAACCTCGTAGCAGCTGCCGCACGCCATCGGGCCGATCAGGGCGGTCATTCTCGCCGGGTCCGCGCCCCGCTCGGCCATCTCCGCGACCAGGGCCGGGACCACCCCGGAAACCGTGCCGACCCGCCCGGAGTGCGCGGCCCCGACCAGGCCGGCCTGCGGGTCGGCCAGCAGGACGGGAGCGCAGTCGGCGCAGAGCGCGGCCAGGCCGAGGCCCGGAACGTCGGTGCAGATCCCGTCCAGTGGGGGTGGGTCTTCGCCGAACGGCTCGCTCACGTAGCGGACGTCGGCGCTGTGGACCTGCCGCATGAACACGACCCGGTCCAGGCCGAACTCGGCGGCGGTCCTGGCCCTGTTGGCGGCGACCGCCTCCGGATCGTCCCCGCACGCGCCCCCGAGGTTGCGGCTGCCGTACGGCTCCGCGCTGGTGCCGCCGTGACGGTCGGTGATCCTCATCTGAAAGCTCACGACACGACCCTACTCGTCCCAGGAACCCCGCTCATGGGACGTTCGTTGCACAGGCACGCAGATCACCTGAGAGATTGCGAGTGTCATGGCACAGGTTGTGTACGACCGGAAGGAACAGTTCCAGCAGATCGAGAGCGGCCTCATGCCGGGTGAGCAGATCATCGCCGTCTACGACGCGATCGGCACGGGCACCGGCTTCCTGGGTCTCACCGACAAGCGCGTGATCGTGCAGGACAAGTCCTTCGTGGGCAAGAGGGTCGCCATCACGAGCATCCCCTATGGCAAGGTCTCGGCGGTCAGCGTGGTGAGCAACAAGTCTCTGGCCGGCGCGTTCTTCTCCTCCGGGGCCATCGCGATCCACGTGGGGACCCACACCTACGAGGTGGAGTTCCGGGGCGGCGACAAGGCCCACCACGTCCACAACGTGATCCTGCACTTCATCACCGGCTGAGCCTCCCCGGGCCCGGAGCCCGGGGAGAGCTCCAGGTCAGCCGGTCAGGACCGATCGGTACAGGTCCATCGTCCGCTCGGCGATCCGCTCCCAGGAGAAGTGCTCCACGGCGCGGACCCTCCCGGCCTCCCCCATCCGCCCGGCGAGCCCGGGATCGGCCAGGAGCCGGTTGACCCGCTCGGCGAGGTCGGCGGCGAACCGCCCGGGATCGCGCGGGTTGCCGTCGGCGCCCTGGTCGATCGGGACCAGCAGGCCCGTCGAGCCGTCGGCCACGACCTCGGGGATGCCGCCGGTGGCGGTGGCCACGACGGCGGTCTCGCAGGCCATCGCCTCCAGGTTCACGATGCCCATCGGCTCGTAGACCGAGGGACAGACGAACACGGTCGCGTGGGTGAGGATCTGGATCACCTCGGGGCGGGGAAGCATCTCCGAGATCCAGATGACGCCGTCCCGCTCGAGACCCCGGACGAGCTCGGCGACCTCGGAGGCGATCTCCGGGGTGTCGGGCGCGCCCGCGCAGAGCACCAGCTGGGCGTCGGGGTGGAAGTCCCTGGCGGCGTGGAGCAGGTGGATCAGGCCCTTCTGCCGGGTGATCCGGCCGACGAAGACGACGTACGGCCTCCCGGCGTCGATGCCGTGTCTCTCCAGAACGTCCGTGCCCCGGTCGGGGGCGTACTCGCCGGTGTCGATCCCGTTGTGGATCACCGAAACTTTTTCTGGTGAAATTTCGGGATAATTCGCGAGCACGTCGCGCCGCATTCCCTCCGAGACCGCGATGATCGCGTCGGCGCTCGCCAGGGCACCGCGCTCGGCCCATGATGACAGCGTGTAACCGCCGCCCAGTTGCTCGGCCTTCCACGGCCGCAGCGGCTCCAGGCTGTGCGTGGTCACCACGTGCGGCGTGCCGTACAGCATCTTGGCGACGTGACCTGCGAAGTTGGCGTACCAGGTGTGGCTGTGCACCAGATCCGCGCCCTCGCACCCGGCCGCCATCTCCAGGTCGACGCCGAGAACCTGGAGCGCGGCGTTGGCCGTTTCCAGCCCGCCGGGCACCCGGTAGGCCTCGACGCCATGCTCGGGTCGTGACGCTCCGAAGCAGCGGACCCGCGCGTCGGCGAGCCGGCGCAACTCGCGGGAGAGATATTCGACATGAACTCCCGCCCCTCCGTAGACGTCCGGGGGGTACTCACGGGTCAGCAGATCCACTCGCATACGATCAGCTTAGTGTTTCAGCCCTGTTCATCAGGTTAAGGTCCAGACATGAGAGTCCTCGCGATCGTGCTCGCCGGCGGTGAAGGCAAAAGACTGATGCCTCTGACGGCTGATCGAGCCAAGCCCGCAGTGCCGTTCGGGGGAATCTACCGGCTGGTCGACTTCGTGCTGTCGAACCTGGCCAACGGTCACTACCTGCAGATCGTCGTGCTGACGCAGTACAAGAACCACAGCCTCGACCGGCACATCTCCCGCACCTGGCGGCTGTCGTCGATGCTGGGCAACTACGTCACGCCGGTCCCCGCCCAGCAGCGGCTCGGACCGCACTGGTTCTCCGGGTCGGCCGACGCGCTGTTCCAGAACCTGAACCTGATCTACGACGAGATGCCGGATCACGTCATCGTGTTCGGCGCCGACCACATCTACCGGATGGACCCCCGGCAGATGGTGCGCCAGCACATCGATTCCGGCGCCGAGGTGACGGTGGCCGCGATCCGGCAGCCGATATCGCTGGCCGACCAGTTCGGCGTGATCGAGACCGATCCCGCGGGGCGCAAGATCGTGGCCTTCCGCGAGAAGCCCAAGGACGCGGTCGGCCTGCCGGACGCGCCCGACCAGGTCTACGCGTCGATGGGCAACTACGTCTTCAGGACCCAGGCGATGCTCGACGCGCTCAGGGAAGACGCGCTCGACCCCACCAGCAAGCACGACCTCGGCGGCAACATCATCCCGATGATGGTGAAGTCGGGCAGCGCGGAGGTGTACGACTTCGCCGACAACATCGTGCCCGGCTCCACCGAGCGGGACCGGGGCTACTGGCGGGACGTCGGGACCCTCGACGCCTACTACGAGGCCCACATGGACCTCATCTCGGCGCACCCGGTCTTCAACCTCTACAACAACCAGTGGCCGATCTACACCGGCCACGACCCGCTCCCGCCGGCGAAGTTCGTGCACAACGACGGCGACCGGGTCGGCAGGGCGATCGACTCACTGGTCTCCGCGGGCGTGATCGTCTCCGGTGGGCTGGCGGAGCGCTCCATCCTCTCCCCCGGCGTGGTGCTGCACTCCCACTCCCAGGTCGAGGACTCGGTGCTGATGGGCAACGTGAAGGTGGGCCGCGGCGCCATCGTCCGCAAGGCCATCATCGACAAGAACGTGATCATCCCGGACGGCGCCCGGATCGGCTTCGACCTCGAGTACGACCGCAGCCGCTTCGCGGTGACCCAGAACGGCATCGTGGTCATCGGCAAGAACGAGATCGTCGAACGGTAGACCCGACGGGACCCGGTCGACCGGGTCCCGTCCCCGACGGGCCCGCCGTCTCACCGGGGCCGGGATCCCGGCCCCGGACACCGGTCGAATTCCGCCGCGAGGTCGTCACCTCTCGGGAATGATCCCGCTCCAGGGGAAGCGCGGGGTCCGTCGTTCCATGAAGGCGGCGACGCCTTCGGCGACCTCCTCGCGTGACTCCTCCTGCCATCGGCGGAAGCGCGCCCCGTCGGCCCGGCCGTCCACGATCTCCTTGGTGGCGACCAGGGTGAGCTGGGAACGTGTCGCCAGCGTGCGGGCGAAGCCGTACACGCGCTGAGGCAGCGCCTCGGGCGCCAGGACCTCGTCCACCAGGCCGGCGCGGAGGGCCCGGCCGGCGTCGACGAGCTCGGCGGAGAAGAGGAGGAACTTGGCGGTGGACGGGCCGACGAGGTCGACGAGGCGGCGAGTGGAGCTCAGCGGGTAGACGACGCCGAGCTTGGCCGGGGTGATGCCGAAACGAGCACCCTCGGCGGCGAAGCGCAGGTCGCAGGCGAGGGCGAGCTGGCAGCCGCCGCCCACGCAGAAGCCCTCGATCATCGCGATCACCGGCTTGGGGAACGCGGTCAGCGCCCGTTCGGCGGTGACGATCAGTCCCGTGTCGTCACCGCCATCGGAGAGCCCGGCGATCTCCGAGATGTCGGCCCCCGAGCAGAAGGTGCCCTCCGCCCCCGTGAGCACAAGAACGCGCACGTCGGGATCGATCCCCAGCGGTGCGAGCAGTCCGGGCAGGGCACGCCACATGGCCACGCTCATCGCGTTGCGCTTCTCGGGACGGTTGATTCGCAACGTGGCGACGTGGTCGTCGATGGACAGCTCGAAACCTGCGGGAATCTGCACAAGACAGATTCTCCCGGGACGTTCTACGATCATGCGGGCAACCCCCCGAGCCTGAGAGGCCGAATGTTCGGAATCATCCGACCCTGCGGTGACCACTCGTGCCCGTCACTGCACCGGGCATGGATGGCGCACCTGTGCGGACTGTGCCTGACCCTCCGCGACGGGCAGGGGCATGGGGCACGGCTGGCCACCAACTACGACGGATTGATCATCTCGGTGCTGGCCGAGGCGCAGCGCCCGTCCGGCTCCCCGCACAGGACCGCCGGACCCTGCGCGTTACGCGGATTCAGATCGGCGGACGTCGTGGACGCGCGAGCGGAGGGGGTACGGCTGGCCGCCACGGTCTCGCTGGTCCTCGCCGCGGGCAAGCTGCGCGACCACGTGGCCGACGGCGACTCCGCCCCGGGCACCGGCCTGGTCCGCAGAAGGCTGGCGTCGCGATGGGAGACGGCCGGAGCCCGGATGGGTGCGGCGATCGGGTTCGACACCACCGTGCTGACCTCTGCCGTCGAGCGCCAGCTGGAGCTGGAGGGCAGGCGAGAGGTCACGTTGCTGGAGCTGACCGGCCCCACCGAGGAGGCGGTCGCCGCCGCGTTCGCGCACACGGCGGTACTCGCCGGCACGCCCGGCAACGCCGGAGCTCTGGCCGAGGCGGGCCGGTTCTTCGGCCGGATCGCCCACCTGCTGGACGCCGTGGAGGATCAGGCGGGGGACGCCGGGCGCGAGGCCTTCAATCCGCTGACCGCCACCGGCACCACCCGGCAGGAGGCGCGCCGGCTGTGTGACGACGCCGCGCACGGCCTGGACCTCGCGCTGCGCGAGCTCGACTTGGCCGACCGGCACCTGGTGGACGTGCTGCTCGGCACCGAGGTGCGCCGGGCGGTGGGCAGGACGTTCGGGCACTCCTACGAGCGGCCGGGGTTCGTCCGCAAGTCGGGGGCCGGGGTGGCGACCCTTCTCACCTGTGGCATGTGGCGGCCCCGGTGGAGCGGCAAGAACGGGCGGCCCTGCGGTGAGCGCTGCTACCTGCGCAACTGTGACTGCAGCGGTTGCGATGGCTGTGACGGATGCTGCGAGTGCTGCAAGTGCTGCGACAAGTGCGACGGTTGCTGCTGCGACTGCAGTCCCTGAGGTGGGTTCGGGTGGCCGGCCCGGAGCGCGGTCGCCTCAGGCCGGCCTGCCGTCACCGCTCTCGTCGCCGGCGCGACCCGGCTGCCGCGTCTCGCGGACCCCTCCCGCGAACAGCCCGGACAGCGTGCCCGCCGTGTCCTCCGGGCCGTCGATCCTGAGCCGGGGCAGCGCCTCGGGGTAATTGTCCCGGATGAACTTCACCATGTGCTCGCGCATGTCGCACTTGAGGTCCCAGGCGCTGGGAGAGTCGGCGGCGCTCATCAGGGCGCGCAGTTCCAGCAACCCGTTGGAGAGGGTGTCGGTGACCTGGAGGGTCCAGTCCTTCTGGTCCCACAGCGGGTGCTCGCGCAGGGCCCTGTAGAGCTCGGCGCGCAGTTCGTCCACCGGCACCGACCATTCGAGCCGGAGGAACACCGCGCCGATCACCCGGCTGCCGTGCCGGGTCCAGTTCTCGAACGAGTTGGACGTGAAGTAGGAGACCGGCAGCACCAGGCGGCGCTCGTCCCAGAGCCGCACCACCACGTAGGTGAGGCTGAGCTCCTCGATCCGGCCCCACTGCTCCTGGATCACGACCACGTCGTCCAGGCGGAGCGCGTCGCTGAAGGCCAGCTGCAACCCGGCGAGCAGGTTGCCGAGGGTGGACTGGGCGGCGATACCGACGACCACTCCGGCGATGCCGGCGGAGGCCAGCAGCCCGGCGCCGAGCGCGCGCACCTGGGGGAAGGTGAAGAGCATCGCGCCCAGCGCCACCACGATGATCACTGCCGAGGCCACCCGGCGGACCAGGGTGATCTGGGTGCGGATCCGGCGGGCCCGCCGGTTGCCCTCGCCCTCGATGACGACCAGGCGGGCCAGCACCACGTCGGTGACCGCGAAGGCGGCCTGGATCACCAGCCAGGCGACGGCTCCGATCATGGCCAGGCTGAGCAGCCGCTGGATCAGCGGGCTGATCGACTCATCGGCCATGCCCGGTTCGTAGACCGCGTAGGCGGTCACCACGGCCGCCGTCGTGAAGCCCGGCCAGGTGCAGCGGCGCACGAGCGGGGCGGCGAGAACCCACTTCTCGCCGATCAGCCTCCACCGCAGCGCCCGCCGTACCAGCTCCACGACCACCACCGCGGCCAGCACGGAGGTGAGCAAGATGATCCAGCTAGACACTGACGGCGTCCCCCTCCATCGTCATCACCCCTGTCAGGGTGCCCCCGGCCTCACCAGGTAATCAGTCTCACCAGGAAATCAGAAGGACTCGTCGAAGGAAACGCTCCCCTCGACCGCCACCTGGTAGGCCGAGACCCGCCGCTCGAAGAAGTTGGCCAGCTCCTGCACGTCCTGCAGCTCCATGAACGCGAACGGGTTGGCCGTACCGTACCGGATGGGCATCCGGAGCCGGACGAGCCGCTGGTCGGCGACGTACTCCAGATACTGCCGCATCTGGTCCACGCTCATCCCGAACAGGCCGTCGCCGCAGAGGTCGGCCGCGAAGGCGAGCTCGGCCGCCACCGCCTCCTCGATCATCTGGGTGACCTGCTCGCCGAGCGTGTCGTCGAACAGCTCCGGCTCCTCCGCCCGCACGGTCTCCACCACGCTGAAGGCGAACTCCATGTGCATGGACTCGTCGCGGAAGACCCAGTTGGTCCCGGTGGCCAGGCCGCTGAGCAGGCCCCTGGACCGGAACCAGTAGACGTAGGCGAAGGCGCCGTAGAAGAACAGGCCCTCGATGCACGCGGCGAAGCAGATCAGGTTGAGCAGGAACGCCCGCCGGTCCTCCCGCGTCTCCAGCCGGGTCAGGCCGCCGAGCGAGTCGATCCACCGGAAGCAGAACTCGGCCTTGTCCCGGATCGAGGGGATGTGCTCGACCGCGGAGAAGGCCTGGACCCGCTCGGTGTGGTCGGGCAGATAGGTGTCCAGGAGGGTCAGGTAGAACTGGACGTGCACGGCCTCCTCGAACAGCTGCCTGCTGAGATACAGGCGTGCCTCGGGGGCGTTGACATGCTGGTAGAGGTTGAGCACGAGGTTGTTGGCCACGATCGAGTCGCCGGTCGCGAAGAACGCGACGAGGCGGTTGATCAGGTGACGTTCCTCAGGCGCCATCCTGGCCAGGTCGGCCAGGTCGGAGTTGAGGTCCACCTCCTCCACGGTCCAGGTGTTGCGGATCGCGGCCCGGTAGCGCTCGTAGAACTCCGGGTAGCGCATGGGCCGCAGCGTGAGGTCCATTCCAGGGTCGAGCAACATCAGGGAAGAGCCTTTCGAAAAATGCCTACTGGCAGGCGTCGCAGTACTCGGGGTTCTCCAGGGAGCAGGCGACGGCCTCGGGGTCGAGCACCGTCTGCGTCCCCGTCGGTGTCGCGGCCTGCGTCGCTGCCTGCGTCGCCACGGTGGCCTGCGCGATCCGGGTGGCCGGGCGCGAGCGCAGGTAGTAGGTGGTCTTGAGGCCGGCCTTCCACGCGTAGGCGTACATCGAGGAGAGCTTGCCGATGGTCGGCGTGGCCATGAAGAGGTTCAGCGACTGCGACTGGTCGATGTACGGCGTGCGCGCGGCGGCCAGGTCGATCAGCGCCTTCTGCGGCAGCTCCCAGGCGGTCCGGTAGAGCGCCTTGAGGTCGTCGGGGATCTCGGGGATGTCCTGGACGGAGCCGTCGGCGCGCTTGATCGCGTCGCGGATCTGCGGGGTCCACAGGCCGCGGGCCTGCAGGTCGCGGACCAGGTAGCGGTTGACCTGGAGGAACTCTCCCGACAGGGTCTCGCGCTTGAAGATGTTGGAGACCTGGGGCTCGATGCACTCGTAGCAGCCCGCGATGGAGGCGATGGTGGCGGTGGGCGCGATCGCGATCATCAGCGAGTTGCGCAGGCCGGTCTTCGCGATCCGATCCCTGATCGCCGTCCACTCCGCCGAGCGCGCGGCGTCGTAGTGGTCGGGGTGGAGCACGCCGCCGGCGGTCCTGGTCTCGTCGTAGGAGGGGTGACGGCCCCGCTCGACGGCCAGGTCGGAGGACGTGCCGTAGGCGGCGAGCGCGATCTCCTCGGAGATCCGGGTGGACAGCTCCAGGGCCTGCGGCGAGTCGAACGGCAGCCGCAGCGCGAACAGCACGTCGGCCAGGCCCATCACGCCCAGCCCGATCGGGCGCCACTTCTCGTTGGCGGTCCTCGCCTCGGGGGTCGGGTAGAAGCCCAGGTCGATGGTCCGGTCCAGGAACCGTACGGCGGTGCGGACGGTCGCGCGCAGCCGTACCCAGTCGACCCCCTCGTCGAGGAGATGGGCGGCGAGGTTGATCGAGCCGAGGTTGCAGACGGCGGTCTCGGCGTCGTTGGTGACCTCGAGGATCTCGGTGCAGAGGTTGGAGAGGTGGATGACGTTCTCGGGGCGGGCCGTCTGGTTGGAGGTCCGGTTGGCCGCGTCCTTGAAGGTCATCCAGCCGTTGCCCGTCTGGGCGAGGGTGCGCATCATCCGGCCGTACAGGGAGCGGGCCGGGATCTGCTTGACGAACCGGCCCTCGGCCTCGGCGGCCCGGTAGGCCTCCTCGAACGCGGCGCCGTACAGGTCGGTGAGGTGCGGGACCTCCTTGGGGTCGAACAGCGACCAGACGCCGTCGGCCTCGACCCGGCGCATGAACTCGTCGGGGACCCAGTTCGCCAGGTTCAGGTTGTGCGTACGGCGGGACTCCTCGCCGGTGCTGTCCCGCAGTTCGAGGAACTCCTCGACGTCGGCGTGCCAGGACTCCAGGTAGACGCAGGCCGCGCCCTTGCGGCGACCGCCCTGGTTGACCGCGGCGACGCTGGAGTCCAGCGTGCGCAGCCACGGCACGATGCCGTTGGAGTGGCCGTTGGTGCCCCGGATCAGCGAGCCGCGCGAGCGGACCCGGGTCCAGGCGATCCCGATCCCCCCGGCGTACTTGGACAGGCGCGCGACCTGCCCGTAGCGCTCGTAGATGGCCTCCAGGTCGTCTCGGGGAGAGTCGAGCAGGAAGCAGGAGGAGAGCTGGGGCCTGCGCGAGCCGGAGTTGAACAGCGTGGGCGAGCTCGGCAGGTAGGACAGGGTCGCCATGAGCGCGTACAGCTCGGCGGCCTCCTCGACGGTCTCCGACAGGCCGCAGGCGACCCGGAGGAAGAAGTGCTGGGGGCGCTCCAGGACCTTGCGGGTCTCCGGGTGGCGCAGCAGGTAACGGTCGTAGACCGTGCGCAGTCCGAAGTACTCGAACCGCTCGTCGGCGTCCGGCGCGATCAGCGCGTCCAGCGCCACGGCGTGGGCGGCCACGAACCGGGCCAGCCCGTCCTGGATGAGCCCGGCCGCGTGGGTCGCGGCGATGGACTCGGAGAAGGTCCGGACTCCGTGCCCGGCGGCCTCGTCGGCGATCAGCTCGGCCAGCATCCCGGCGGCGATCCTGGAATTGGCCGGATCAGTGATCACCCGGGCGGCGGCCTCATCGATCGCCAACCGGCGGTCGACCGGGTCGTTCCCGATCTCCTTGGCGACGTCGACCAAGGTCTGTGTCACGTGTTACCCCTCGCGTGCTCGTAAATCCCCCTGTTGGCTCTCGCCGGAAGGGCGCACGCGTCTGAGAACGGTTCCGGGCATGCCGGACCGCCTCATTCCGCGAGCCCTCCCTCGAGGCCCTGGACAGTTTTCATGGTCGAGTCGCACCTCACCGCGCACACTCCAGGCCGCTTCACGCGTCCCTCGGTGCCCGATTCGGCTCCCTCGCTCATGACACGGTCGAGTCCCGCCTCACCTTGCACACTTCGGACCGCTTCACGCGTCCCTCGGTGCCCGGTTCGGCTCCCTCGCTCATGACATGGTCGAGTCCCGCCTCACCTTGCACACTTCGGACCGCTTCACGCGTCCCTCGGTGCCCGGTTCGGCTCCCTCTTCCATGCGTCACTGGCAGGTCTTCGGACTCACGGGCGCCGTGCCGATGCCTACTGGCCGTCGCTTCCCAGGCAAGGTGCGCCCAGTGCTCTCATGACGGTTTTCGTTCCCGTTCACCGCTGCGGGGCAGCCCCGGATTCTCACCGGGTTCCCTCTTACCTCGCCCCTCTCGGAGCGAACCAGCAACGAGGAAGGATCCTACATCTAGGGGCGCTTGACGCAACCACCCCTACACCTTGTGCTCGAAGACTTTAAGAGTCCTAGATCGTAGAGCACCCCGCGGGTGCGTCCGGTCTCGGTGACGAGCCACTGGCGGAAGTCCTCGCCGCTCAGGTACACCCGGTTCCAGTCGTTGGCCGCGCACACCTCCTGCCAGCGCGGCGTGGCGTCCAGGCGGTCACACAGGGCGACGGCCGCGTCCCGGTCCTCGGGGCGCATGTCGCGAGGGCCGAGCAGGCCGCACCAGTCGCTGTACTCCAGCCGGACTTCCAGCTCCATGAGCGTCGGTGCGTCGATTCCGTCGATGCGCTGGCCCGAGGAGACCACCAGTGGCCTCATGCGGTGCGCGGCGATCTCCTTCTTGAAGGAGCGGGCCGATCCCAGGATCGCGGCCACCCGGCCGTCGTAAAGCGCCTCGACCGTCTCGGACCATCCGGGGTAGCCGCTGTATTCCAGCAGCCGGGCATCCACCCCGAGGCACTTGCCGATCATTCCGTAGAGCACGTGGTCGGAACCGCCCGTGGACCGACCTCCCACCACCAGCCCGGCCGGATCGCGGCGGAGCACCGCCACGAAGTCGTCGAAGGTACGCAGGTTGGAGTTCGCGGGGACGACCAGGGCCGCCCAGTCGCCGATCAGGCGGGCGAGGGGGGTCGTGGAGTCCACCACGGCGGCGGCGTTCGTGATCTCCGCCCCGGCCACCATCGGCATTCCCGTGAGAAGCAGCTGGCCGTCGCTCATGAACGGGCCGTGGGCGGCGGAGAACGTGTTCATCGTGGCGGCGTCCAGACCGCCCGGATGGTTGCTCACCCCGACGGTCCTCGCCAGTTTCGCCTCGACCAGAACGGTGGCCAGCGTGCGTACGGCCAGATCCCAGCTCTGCCCGTGGGCCATGGGCGCGATGATGGACAGCCTGTTGGCCGTGGACGCGCCGGAGGTCCTCGTCGAACCGCAGCCTGCGACGACCATGATTCCCGCGGCGAACGCGAAAAACCCCCTACGACGCATAAGGGCCCCTTCCCCCCAAGATCCCCCTATACCCCAGGTTACCCTCATGTCACTTTCTGTCACATGTTGGGGGTCATCGCCCGAGACGGGGTTCCCCGACGCGGCGAACGCGCGGCGGGGAACCCCGGGAGCCGAGGGTGCGGAAACGGGCCCCGGGGCCGCCGTCGGGGCCGGGACGGATGCCGGACGACGGGGAGACCTCGGAGGCCGGAGGACCCCGGGGAAACCGACGCCCGGATCACTCCACCGTGACGCTCTTAGCCAGGTTGCGAGGCTTGTCCACGTCCCGCTCCAGCGCGACGGCGGCGTGGTAGGCGAAGAGCTGGAGCGGGATCGACAACAGGATCGGGTCCAGCTCGGTCTCGTTCTTGGGCACCACGATGCAGTCGTTGGCCAGCTTGGGGTCGGCCGTACGGTGCCCGACCATGAGCACCCGCCCGCCGCGGGCGCGGATCTCGCCCAGCGTGGTGAGGTTCTTGTCCAGCAGTTCGTCGTCGGGGACGATCGCCACGGTCGGCATGTCCGGGCCGATCAGCGCCAGCGGCCCGTGCTTGAGCTCGCTGGCCGGGTAGGCCTCGGCGTGCACGTAGGAGATCTCCTTGAGCTTCTGCGCGCCCTCACGGGCCACCGGATAACCCCGGACCCGGCCCACGAACATCATGCTCGGCGAGGTGGCGTACTCCTGCGCCAGCTCCCTGATCTGCGGCTCCAGCGTGAGAATCTCCTTGATCTGGTCGGGCAGCCTGCGCAGGCCCTCGCAGACGCGCCGGCCGTCGGCCGGGGACAGGTCGCGGACCCGGCCCAGATGCAGCGCGAGCAGCGCGAAGGCCACGGCGGTCGAGGTGAACGCCTTGGTGCTCGCCACCGAGACCTCGGGGCCCGCGTGCAGGTAGACGCCTCCGTCGCACTCGCGGGCGATCGCGCTGCCGACGGTGTTGACGATGCCGAGCACCCGCCCGCCCTTGCGCTTGAGCTCCTGGACGGCGGCGAGGGTGTCGTAGGTCTCCCCCGACTGGCTGATCGCCACGTAGAGGGTGTCGGCCTCCACGACGGGGCTGCGGTAGCGGAACTCGCTGGCCGGTTCCGCGTCGGCCGGGATCCGCGCCAGCTCCTCGATGAGCTGCGCACCGATCTGGCCCGAGTAGTAGGCGGAGCCACAACCGATGATCTTCACGCGGCGGAACGAACGGGTCTCCCGCGCGTCCATGTTGAGGCCGCCGAGGTGGGCGATGTGGAAGCGGTCGTCGAGACGCCCGCGCAGCGTTCTGGCGACGGTGTCGGGCTGCTCGGAGATCTCCTTGAGCAGGTAGTGCTCGTAGCCGCCGGTGTCGTAGTGGCCGTCCTCCCAGTCGACGGTCAGCGGCTGCTTGGCCGTCTCCCGCGCGTCGCTGGCGAAGGTGTGGAACCCGTCGGCCCTGAGCACGGCGATCTCGCCGTCCTCCAGGTGGACCACCTGACGGGTGTAACGGACCAGCGCGGCCACGTCGGAGGCGGCGAACATCTCCTTCTCGCCGATGCCCAGCACGATCGGGCTGCCGTTGCGGGCGACGACCACCTCTCCGGGACGCTGCGCGTCGATCACCGCGATGCCGTAGGTGCCGACCACCCGCTTGAGCGCCGTACGGACCGCCTCCTCCAGCGAGTCGACGTCCTGGACGGTGCGGGCGATCAGGTGCGACAGCACCTCGGTGTCGGTCTCCGACAGGAAGATCGCGCCGTCGGCCTCAAGCTTGGCACGCAGCTCGTCGGCGTTCTCGATGATGCCGTTGTGCACGACCCCGATGCGCTCGTCGGTGGACAGATGCGGGTGGGCGTTGACGTCGCTGGGCGCGCCGTGGGTGGCCCAGCGGGTGTGGCCGATGCCCAGCCCGCCCTTGAACCGCGCGGGCACGACGGCCGCCAGGTCGGCCACCCTGCCCTTGACCTTGCGCATCTTCAGGCCCTTGTTGGAGATCACCACGCCGGCCGAGTCGTAGCCGCGGTACTCAAGGCGCTGCAGGCCCTCCAGCAGGATCGGCGCCGCATCCTTCGCCCCTACATAAGCCACGATTCCGCACATCTAGCCACTCCTTACCCGTAGACGATCCGGCGCAGTTGGCGCAGGGAGAGTTCGGGTGCCGCGACACGGCGAGTCGCCAGCTCGACTGCCACCCGAGGGAAGATCTCTTCGTTGACCAGTCCCTTTGTCCTGAGCTCCGCGTGACGCCTCCGGACGAACTCCTCCACAGGTTCGGAGAAGTAGGCCAGCACGTCCGCGACGACCCGCGCCGCCTCTCCGGGACCGAGCGCGCTCGTCCGGGCCAGGTGGGCGATCAGATCCTCATGCGGATGCCATGTCGTGGACACAGAGCAGGACCCTACGCATCAACGCGGGTATCCACCAAGTTTCCTGCCCGATTTCGGGCAGGAAACCTCCCTATTGGCTCCAGCCCCCTCCCATGTTGACATTCGGTAGTGTTATTTAACTCTGGGTAGTCATTTGGTCGGGAGGAACCACCATGAGCCGTCTGCCGGGGATAGCTGTCCTTGTCGCCCTCGCCGCGTTGATCCCGGCCGCCCCCGGGGCGACCGCGCCGGTCGGCGGGAAGGCCGCCTTCGCCGTTCCGGGAGAGGCGGCGCCGGGCGGCAGGCAGGCGGCCTTCGCCCAGGCGGCCCGGACGTACGGCGTGCCGGAAAGCGTGCTCCTCGCGGTCTCCTACCTGGAATCCCGATGGGACACCAACGGCGGGCTACCCAGCGTCTCCGCGGGCTACGGCCCCATGCACCTGGTCGACGCCGGCATCGAACCCGCGCGCCACCACCACTACGAGGGCGGGGAGGACCCGCGCGGCGACGAGACCCGGCCGTATCCCCTCAAGATCCCGGACACCACCGCGGTTCCGCCGGAGGACACCCTGCACCGCGCGGCGGAGCTGACCGGGCTCGCTCCCGACCTGCTGCGGGAGGACCCGGCCGCCAACATCCGCGGCGGCGCCGCGCTGCTCGCCGACTACCAGCGGCGGGTCGGCGGGAAGCCGAGCACCGACCCGGCGGACTGGTACGGCGCGGCGGCCCGCTACTCCGGCTCGTACCCCGGCGCGGCGGGCACGGGCACGGACGGTGACAGCGGCCCCGGCGCCGTCGCGGGCCCCGACGCCGACGCGGCCGGGCCGGGCGAGAGCCCGTCGGACGCGGAGGCGGCGGACACGGAGGCGGCGGACACGGAGGCGGCGAGGTCCTTCGCCGACGAGGTCTACGCGACGATCCGTTCCGGTGCGGCGCGCGTGACCGACGACGGCGAGCGGGTGGTCCTGCCCGCGATGCCGGCCCTGTCCCCGCGGCGACCGCCGTCCGGCCGGACCGCCCAGCGCCGCGGCGCGCCGGCTCCCGTATCCGCCCCCGCCCCCGACTGCCCGCCGACCGTCTCCTGCGAGTGGATCCCGGCCGCCTACAAGCAGCTCCCGGGAGGCGGATACGGCAACCACGACCGCTACGACAAGCCTCGAAAGATCGACTACATCGTCATCCACGACGGTGAGACCAGCTACAACGTCATGACCCGTCTCGCCAAGAACCCCAGCTACCTGAGCTGGCATTTCACCCTGCGCTCCAGCGACGGCCACATCGCCCAGCACCTGCGGGCCAACGACATCGGGTGGCACGCGGGAAACTGGTACGTCAACTCCCGCTCCATCGGCCTGGAGCACGAGGGCTACCTCGCCAAGGGCGGCGCCTGGTACACCGAGGCGATGTATCTCGCCTCGGCCAAACTGGTCAGCTATCTCGCGAAAAAATACGATGTGCCCCTGAACCGCGCGCACATCATCGGGCATGACAACGTGCCGGGCACCACCCCGGAGACCGTGAGCGGCATGCACGAGGACCCGGGCCCGTACTGGAACTGGAGCCACTACTTCGATCTTCTCGGCAAACCGTTGAAGGTCGCGGACAGCTTCAAGCTGCTCGGCACCCCGCAGAAGGACCCGGAGGACCAGGGCGACCAGCAAACTCAGGAAGCCCAGGAAACTCAAGGAACCCAGAAATCCCAAGAGACCCAAGAAGCCCGCGGATCTCAAAAAGACCAAGAAGCTCAGGGCGGCCAAGGAGCGCGGAGCGGCCACGCCGACCGGGAGGGCGCCGCCGCGCGTTCGGTGCTGATCAAGCCGGACTACGCCCTCAACCGCCCCGGCTTCACCGGCTGCACCGGCGGGTGCCGCCGCCTGGGCGCGACCTCGGTCTGGCTGCACACCCGCCCCTCCCTGGAGGCCCCGCTGGTCAAGGACATCGGCAAGCACCCGACGGGCGGTTCGTCCTACAGCGTCTACGACCATGCCGCCCGTGCCTCCACCGGCCAGCGCTACGCGTTGGCCGGGCGCAGGGGTGACTGGACGGCGATCTGGTACCTCGGGCAGAAGGCGTGGTTCAACGACCCGGTGGCCGCCCCGACCTCCGTGCCCGTGTCCGGCCCGCTGGTGACGCCCAAACCGGGCCTCCGCTCCGTCAAGCTGTACGGCAGGGCCTACCCCGAGGCGTCGGCCTATCCCCGTGGCGTCCCCGCCCAGGCGCTGACCCCGCTGCAGTACTCGCTACCGGCCGGGCAGCTCTACAGTCTCGGCCTGACGACCCGCGGCGCCTACCTGAGGACCGCCACCTTCGATCCGTCGAGCCACCGCGTCATCCGGGGCGACATCCGCTACCACCAGATCCAGTTCGGACACCGGTTCATGTTCGTCCGAGCCTCCGACGTCCAAGTACTCCCCAAATGAAGATCCTCGGCAAGCCGCTCGGTTGCGCACATCCGCCCGGCGAAGGCGCTAGAGTTTCCATGTGCCCCGGACACGTCTCCGGGAGTTACGCGGAAGTGGCTCAGTGGTAGAGCATCACCTTGCCAAGGTGAGGGTCGCGGGTTCGAATCCCGTCTTCCGCTC
>NZ_FZOD01000042.1 GCF_900188345.1 Streptosporangium subroseum
GTCGGCGTTGGAGACCGGCCAGTCGCTGCCCGCGCAGAACCGGGTGCCGGCGTGCAGCAGGTCGGCGAACGGATACTGCCAGGAGGACCGCTCGTCGCCCAGGAACGGGATGGTCAGCTCGTCCATCTGGGCGTGGTGGGTGGCCCAGAGCGGCTGCAGGTTGGCCGTCACGCCGAGCCGGGCGAAACGCGGCACGTCGGAGGGCTCGATGATCTGCAGGTGCGCGATGTGGTGCCGGTTGGCCGGGTCGCTGCCCTCGAGGCTGTCCAGCGCCTCGCGGACGGCCCGCTCGCCGATCGCGTGGAAGTGCACCTGGAAGCCGTGCCGGTCCAGCTCGGCGACGTATTTGTTCAGCAGCGCGGGATCGACGTAGGACAGCCCGGTCCCGCCGCAGCGGCAGTAGGGCTCGATCACCGCGGCGGTGAAGTTCTCGGTGATGCCGTCCTGCATGATCTTGATCGACGTGGCCTGGAAACGCTCCAGGCCCTCGGCGGCCCTCCGGCGCTCCACGAGGTCGGGGATCTGCTCGGCTCCGCGCGTGCGGTCCCACCAGAGCGCGCCCACGACCCGGGCCCTCAGCCACCCCGACCCCCAGGGTACTGATGGCCAACTGGTCCTACCTGCCGCCCGTCGGCTGGCCGGTAGGACCCGGAGTTCGCCAAGGACGCCGAGAGCTTGGCCGAGCTGGAGCGCTTCCAGCGGCATAAGGAGTGGAAACGGCGAGTTCAGAGAGTCGTCAGAACCTGCTCAACCAGGCGCAGCACGCTGCGGTCGCGAAGTTCGGCAAGAAGACGAAGCTTCCTGAGCAGACCGAAGAGTATCTGTTCTAACGCTCGTGGCGCTCGAGACGTCGCGCAGGACGTCCATGGCATCCATCTGCATGCCGTCCAGCTCGTCATCAAATTTAGTGGCCATTTCCTGGTCGGTGTACGCGCTCTCGTGCAGCGCCCAGAACACCGTCAGGAACTGGTCCTTGGTGAGCAGTAGGACATCGGGGAGATCGCTGAACCTGAGGTCGGCGATCTCTACCCCCTCTAAACCCGTTCTCGAAGCAGACCTACCGCAGAACTTACCGCTGAGAGGTGACGAAACCCTATGCCTGCAGGTCCGTGGGCGTCTCTGCCCGAGCGGCTGGTGACCGACCGGCTGGCCGAACTGATGAACGCCAACGCCGACCTGAATGTGTGTCAGAGCCGCTTCTCGGCCGACATATCCAAACCGACCACACACCCTTAAATGGCCTCGGTGACGATCCCCCGCCTGGTCATTCAGGTAGGTGCCGGCCCCATGGGGGGGAGACAGTGGCCTGAAGCGCCGGCCGCCCCCTCACGCGCAGAGCTCGAACGGCAGGTGTCGGCTTCCCGCCTGCCGCGCATGGCCGAGGCCGAACAGCTCCCGACCCCTGTGAGACATGCGCACGCCCTGCTCGGATCCAAGCTGCCCCCGGCCCCGAGGTCCCTTCCCAGAAACCGGCCCGTGCGCGGTCTCGGTCCCGCGTCGTCCTGGGGATCGGCATCGCCCGCCGAGAAGGATGAGCTAGCCAGGCGGATCTGCCCATCGCACAGGTACGGTGCTGAGTGTCCACCACGTCAGAGGCCCCATCAGAGGGATGGAGCAAGCTGCAAGCGAACCGACTCGGCCAGCGCCGCGCGCCCCCTCGAAGTCGGCTAGCCGGGCCGCGACCGTCGCCACTGCCAGTCGTTCCGGCAGAACGGCAGAGAACTTCAGCCCGTGAACGGCACGACGGTCAACATCCGGCAATACCAAGAACTCACCGTTACCTGCGCTGAGGCGAGCCTCGCGCCAGGCAGCGGGCGTCAAGTCTTCTCGCAGCCGCACGGAGAAAACCGTTGGCCGCTGGACTGGATCGGCGACCGACGGTAGCGTGCCCGCGAGCGTCGCATTCGCGCGGTAGCTGGCCCAGGTCCACCACCGCACATCGTCGCCTACCCGGATCACCAGCGTCCCCCGGGGTGCACGATGCCGGGCGCCTCATCTTCACGCCATTCGGCCAGACTGGCCTGAGCCCGGCGGGTCAGTGACACCGGAGGGTCGGCACCAAGCAGTACCTCCCGCATGGCGCGTGTCAGGGCGTACGACAGGCCGGTGATGCCGCCGCTCGTCCACTTGGCGATACCCCCGCTGTCAGCCTGCTCGACGAAGACCCTCTTACGCGTCCAATCGACGAAGGTCACCCGCCAGCTGCGGCCGCCGAGTAGCAGCCGTGGCCCTGGCCTCTCTTCGGTTAGCACCGAGGTGTCGGTCTGCCCGGTCTCCTGACGCCCTGCCAGCACCGTAAATTGCGGTGGTGCGGTGAAAGAGGCGGTCAGTTCGATGAAGTGGCGCCACCCGAAGCGCCGTTCGGCCTCGGGGTAATCGAACGCGGACCAGCCTTGGTGAGCAGGGCGAAGCCGACGGCCTTTCCGGGGATGCCGGCCGCGCACATCCAGGTCGGGTACGCCTGGCAGCGGCCTTTGGACAGCAGGTGCACCAGCAGCAGACCTCGACCGTACTCCTCGAACAGGCTCAGACCGGGCTCCTCGCCACAGGCGCGCAACCACTCAGGATCGCGGGGACACCGTCGTCGACACGTCGAGGTCCCAGTCGCCGTCGACGACCTCGCACCACGCCATATTCGAGCGAACGGGTGTATCACCGCGAACCATCACGGTGCGGTGAGAAAGCTATCGGACCGATGACAGGAACGGGCTGGGCGAACCGTGCCAAGAGACGTACAGCTGCTCGCGGGCACGGGTGCAGGCGACGAAGAGCACGCACCGCTCGCGCTGAAGGTCATGGGCATGCGCCAGTTCGTCCTCCTCTACGGGCGTGATTGCTGTCGCCGGCGGCACCTGGTGCTCTCCCACACCGATCGCGGCGATACAGCGGAACTCCAGTCCTTTCATCCCGTGCATGGTGCCCACCTGTACGCGGTTGGCGGGACCTGCCTGAGCGAGCGACCCGACCGGTATTTCTTGGCGTTCCAGGAAGTCCTTTGCTTCCTTGCCGAGCATGTCCGACCGGGCCGCGACACCGATCTCGCCCGGTTCCACTCCGGCGTCGAGCCAGGCGCGTACTTGCCTCGCCAGCCCTTCCATCTCATCAAACCTGGTGGGGAAACCTCGCAGTAACGGCATTTCACCGTGGACCTGCGACCGATAACCCGCGATGTTCTCGATGCCGTCGTTCATGTCATCGATCTGCACGCCCACGAGCATTGCCAGGCTCCAGGCAAGGATCTCGGCCGTGGTCCGGTAGTTGAGGGAGAGTCGCGCCGATCGCCCGCTAATGTCGATGCCCACCTCGCGCAGCGAAGATCGGTAATTGTAGATCCGCTGGTGAGTGTCGCCCGCGATGAACAGGTCATCGGTATCATCAGCCACCGCGGCCCTCACCAGCCGCCACTGCATGGGGCTGAAGTCCTGCGCCTCGTCGACGATCACATGGCGGTAGGGCTTGTCTTCGGACTCGTTCAGGATCTTGGTGGCCTCAATACAGACCGTCTCATGGGTCCACTGGCCGTGCAGACGGAGCTCCTGCTCGAACTCCCAGATCACTTCCCACAGCTGCGCCCTCTGCCGCGGGCCGAGCCCGCGTCCCCGACCGGCCCTTTTAGCCGCAAGGTAGGCCCCGGCGCTGGCCACCGACTGGGCAAGCACGACCTGCCGCCATTCCTCAGCGAGGAAAGCCTCGGTGAACGGCACCTTCTGGCGCTTGGCGATGCGCTGCCATATCGCCAGCTCCTCGTCCTTACGGAGGATCGCAGGTCGCCCATGACTTGCCTGGAAGACCTGGTAGGCGAGCTGATCGATGTGGTGGACATCGACCCGCAAAAGCTCGTCCTCCGACTCAAGGAGCGAAGACAGATCCCGTCTGAGGGCGGAGGCCAGCGTAGACGTGAAGGTGGTCAGGAGAACTTGTCCCTGAGACTGGAGCGCAAGGAGTCGAGCGCGGTGCAGGGCGGCCACGGTCTTGCCCGTTCCCGGTCCTCCCGTGATCCGCGCGGGTCCGCGAAACGCGGCATGAGCCATCTGGTACTGCACAGGGTGCAGGTAGATCCGCCACAGCTCGAACGACTGCCGGAAGACCTGCATCAGGTCGGCGGGGCCATTCACCAGCAGGACGCGCTCCGGAGTACGCTCCACCGCCGCGGACACGTCCTCGGTGTCGTACGACTCGCGCTCCACGGCGCCACCGATGTCAGCCCAGACCTCTTCTGGTGTCATTCCTGCGGCAAGGCCGAAGAGCGTGTCCCATTGGGTGGCTGGGAGGAAGGTCTTCGCCGCCTCCAATTGCTCGACCCGGGTGAGTTCTCGCGCGAACGCGCAGGTCTGCTCGTCTACACCAAGGTTGGCCAGAACCGAGTCACTGACGTGCTCGAACAGTCGCTGTGGCGTTTCCTGTGCTTCACGCGCCAGCTTCGGGATAGCCGCTTCGATGGCATCGGAGTCGCGGATCTCAATGCGGCCGTTCGCTCCGTTGACCGAGACACGGTGCCGTTCTGCCCATCGGTAAGCCTCATCGTGTGGGAGGACCTTGAGGAGCGTGTAGGTGTCACCGCTGTCGGGTGCCAGAACGACGCCCCGCCAGGACTGATCGATCCTGATCGTCCGGATCCGACCATCTCGCGCGTTGTTCAGCTTCTCCAAGTGGAGTCCGGCGTAGGTTGCCTGCTCAAACTTGGCGAACACGTCTGCGATGCGCGATCTGACTGGACCGTCCAGCCGGAACGCCTCCTTGAGACAATCCATGTCGATGCCGAGCTTGGCCATTTACGACTCCTGTTCCGGGTTGCGGCGCACGTCCTCCAGGAGGCGGCGAATCTCGACGGCCATGGGATGGCCAGACCCGTTCAGGCGCATCAGGTCGTTCTGCAGGGCGGCAAGTGTGTGCTGGGCCTTGCCGGAGTCACCCGCGCCATGTTGGAGAAGGCCGATCTGCTTGCGCAGCTCCATGGGTCTGAGGTCCGCGTCACCGTATATCCGCAGTTCATCCTCGAGTAGTACGGACAGCTGACGCAGCGCCGCACTGGACTCACCCGCCATGGCACGGCAGTTCGCTTCCCTGCGGCGACAGTGGAAGACCAGATCGCCGTCTGCCCCCTCCCGACTGACGAATGCCTCAGCGAGCGCGCGGTATTCGGGGATGGCGCGCCAGTAGTCACCTCCCTCGAACAGCACGTCGGCAAGCTCCAAGCGCAGGCTGAGTACCTCGCTACTCCCCATACCGAGGAGACGACTCGCCGGACCGACAGCACCAGCCAGGATCTCCACGGCCTGGCTATAGCGGGATTCGCGCACCAGCGAGGTCGCCTGTGCCCGGACCGCCTGGAGGTCAGCGAGGCTCTCCAACCTTGATTGTTCGGGATCGGAAGCGAGTAGCTGGTCGATCTGTGCCACAGCAGGCGCCTCCGGTCCAGAAGCCATGTCCGTGAGCATGCGGGCGTACATGCGAACAGGACTGGCATCTAACCTGGGGCTGAGGAATCCAGGAAGGCTCTGTGTTCCCGATGCGAAAGGCGTCAGCTGGTCATAAACCGTTGCGGCATCAGCGGGCCGATCCTCTGTCCGCTTCTCCAGCAGGTTCAGGACGAGCGACTCCAGCGCCGCAGGCACGTCAGGGCGTAGGTTCCTGATGGGAGGCGGCTGGTCAGTCACTTGCTTGATGATCACGTCATAGTCCGTCGGACCGGTAAACGGCCGCGTAGCGGTCAGCATCTCGTGCAGGACACAGCCCAAGGCGTAGAGGTCAGTCTGCGGTCCGACCACGGCAGCCCGAATCTGCTCGGGCGGCATGTAGGACGCGGTGCCGATGATCTGACCGGTCCGGGTGTAGCGCGAGAGGTTCGCATCGTGCAGGATCGCCAACCCGAAGTCGAGCACCTTTACCGCGCCATCCGGACTGAGCATCAGATTGGTCGGTTTGAGATCGCGGTGGAGGATCGACAGACCATGTGCTGCATGCAGGACGGCGCATACCTGGGCTGCAATTCCCGCCGCCCAGCCGATCGGGAGCGGCCCGATCTCCGCAACCAGGTCAGCCACCGTATTGCCATGGATGAACTGCATCGCCTGGAAGAGCCGCCGCTGCCCGGTCTGCTGATCCTCGAAAACACCGGCGTCGTAGATGGTCGGTGCGCCTGTGTGCTCCAGACGAGCCATGATCCGTGCCTCGCGCAGAAAGCGGCGCTCGAGCTCTTCATCGGGTACGCCGTCGACAAGTCTGATGAACTTGACGGCGATCTTGCGGTCGAGCTGCCGGTCGTGGCCTGCCCAGACCTCTCCCATGCCGCCTTTCCCGATGGGATGGTCCAGCTCGTACCGGTCGCCGATGACCATCCCACTCCTCCGCGACAATGAAGCTATTGCGAAGAAAGTTACACGCTTCTACGCGTTTGGATGGAGCGTCCCGTCGACGAGCCCGGCAAAACCAAGCTGAACGAGCAATTCGCTCTGTTGGACCACCTCCTGCGCCGCGCTCTCGAGCTCCATGAGGCGACGGAAGGCACTTCCATAGGCCCGCTGCTCGAGAAACGAAAGAAGCGGAATTGGCGCGCGACGCGGATCGATGCGACTGGAGGCGGACGATGCTCGGGCGACGCCGGAGGCCCCGGCCTCGCGCAGGAAACCCGCCAGGAAGTAGGGGTCAATCCGATCAGCATCAACTCGGAACAGGTAGAGCAGTGGTCCGAGCACCACATCCGACTCTTTGATCACTCTTGCTACGGGCTGGTGGGCCAGCACAGGTGTCACTACATCACCGGATTGGCAGATCACTACGCCAACCTCGTGGCGAGTTCGTCCTGATGGGCCACGCCCCGCAGTGACGTCCTTTGTGGTGAGCACCGATAGTTCCCCCTCATCGAGGGTCATCTTGAGGGGTGCCTGATGCACCGTGACCGCCCCAGCTTTGATGAGGTCGCCCACCGTCGTCATGGGCAGGTCACGGGGGCTGCCAGCTTCCGGGAGGTCGGGAATGGCCGAGGACAAGGCGGCTGACGCCGAGACCAGGTGCTGCCGGGTTTGAGTAAACCCTTGAGTGGATACAGCGGAAGCCGTTGTCAGATGACGGCCGGTGCTGACGTCGACTTCGTCGTCGAGCAGGTCGATGATCCGGAGAGTGCCGCTACCGTCCGGCAGTGCGGGTGCCCCGTCGGGGTTTTGGCAGAACGCCTGCCAGGCCGGCCGCACGATCGTCAGATCGCTGGTGGCATCCACCATGAGCACATGGGATGACGAACGCTCGTCTGGCAGAGGTCGGCGGAGCAGCCAGAGATTCGGGGCCATGCTCGAAGCCGGCGCTGCGCCAGCTGGCAGAGTCACGATCGCGCGGAGCACGCCGGATCTCAGCAGATTGCTCCGGATCCGGCGGCCGCTCCGCCGACCGGCCGCCGCCGATGGCATCACAATCGCTACATGACCCCCCGGCTTCACATGGGCCAGGCAGTGCTGGACCCAGGCGAGTTCCGACTCCCCACGTGGTGGCAGGCCATATTCCCATCTCGGGTCACTGCTGAGCTCTTCATAACCCCACGTGCGATCGCCGAAAGGCGGATTACAGATCACCGCGTCCGCCTGCTCACCAGCGAAGGCGTCGCGACGCAGCGAGTCGTGTGTCGCGATCAGCGCCTTTCGTCCGTGTAGGAGGAGCCGAACTGCGGTCAGCCGGGCGGCTGCGGCGTTGATCTCCTGTCCGAGCAGGTGTTCCGCCTTGGCTGCTACCAGTAGCGTTCCGATGCCACACGCCGGGTCCAGCACGGTATGTCCATCTACCAGGCTGACGATGAGCTCTGCGATCTCATCAGGAGTGACCAGCAGGCGGCGCGAGTGCGCCTCGACATACCTGTCGCACAAGAAGTCGAAGGCCTGCGCCTCTCCGTCCTCCTTCGCGAAGGCTGCGATCGAATGGACCAGCTCGATATCGTCGAGCACGGTCAACGGCCCCAGCACATCCGGTACGGCTTCCGCCATGGTGGCTGGTAGCCGTTCGAGGAGATCTACCTGCTTGGCAAGCTTCTTCCACTCGACCGGTCTGCGCTTGAGGAAGAGCAGGAAGGCGCCGACGGTGCCCACGAGGTCACCAAGCCGCAGGTCATCGTCGGTGGTACGGATCTGTTGCCAGATCCGGTCTCCCATGGACACGCTGAACTTCTTGCCCTGCCCGGATAGCCACTCCTCGACCTGTGCCAGCGAGAAGGTAGGGCTGGAAGCGGTGCCCCCTACGGGCTGGGGAAAGTCGTCATACCGCTTGCGCCAGTTGCTGACAGCAGCGCGTCCGACATCGGCAAGCCGCGCGATGTCCGCCGCGTTCACCGTTGCGTCGTTCCGCATCTTCGTACCTCACCTATGTGATCAAGGGGACGAGCCGATGCTCGCGCCTACGGTATCCCACTCAGATCGCCCTATCGATAGAGATTGCTTGTGAATAGCATCAACCACTGCTTTACTTGTGCCAGACGCCCGAAAGGCAAGCATTCAAACTAGCGTTCCGGCATCTGAGACTGAAGTTCCATCCATGTAACGATCGATGCGTTTTGTCCGGTTAATCCTTTAACCTGTGCAGTACTGCGCCTCCACCGCTTCCCGACGGCCCTTTGACAGACACGGTGTAACGACATGCCACAGACCGGTAGCCTCGGTGCCTCCATGCAGGCGCAGTCATCCGAGCTCCTCGATCTCCTCGAGGCCGACTGGAAGACCCGGCTTCGCAGCGTCTCGCTGGTCACGGAGCTGGAGGTGAGCAGCGAAACGCTCACCGAAGCCGCGAAAGCACTCGGCGAGCTCTACCGCCTGAAGGTCGTCAAGGGAAAATACCCGGCGCTCTTCGACCGCTGGCCCGGGTGTCTCGCGGTCACCCTGTCCGGCGTGGCAGCGAGGGACTACAAGCAGGGCACCTTCTGGCCCTACTGGTGGAAGGCCACAGAGCTGCCTCTTGGGTTGCAGAACCACGCCCCCTGGGGCAAGGCTTTTCTCCGCGCGCTCGCCGGCTTCGGCCTCCCCACGTTCCCCGAGATGCCGATGACCTATGTGAGCCCGATCGTGATGCATGCCGGCATCCCGACCTTCTGCCTGGAGGACTTCTTCCGGCTCCTCCTCCAGCGTCGCGCCCAGGACCCGGCCCTCGACGCCGAAGCTCTCCTCACATGGGCAGTCGGAGGAGGACGACGGCTCAGCAGCCTCGACGAACCAGCCCAGCGGTTCATTCGCTACGGCACCGACTACGCCGCCGACGTCCTGGACCGCTGCCTCGACCTGATGGACCGGCTCCGCTCCTCCGATCCCGACTTGAACGGACTCGGCCTGCCCGCCCGGTTCGTTGAGGAGGCACGGGACCTTGCGGCCAAGGGCAAACTCGAACTGAAGCAGAGTGGACCGGCAGCGGCGAAGCGCAGCCGTACCGAACGACCGCGACTCAGCCTCGACCCGTTCGGGCAGGGCGTCCAGATCGTTCTCCCTCCGGTCGGAGATGCCCCGGACGGGACAGCACGCTGGAACGTGACAGTCGACGGACTGCAGAACATCGTCCGCAGCCGATCGCTGTGGGTGGGCACGGCCGAGGGTGCGCCCAGCACGACATTCGCGGTGGCCCAGCCCGCCCGAAGAGCTCAGGTTTCGCTGTACGGCTCCGCTCACGAAGTCGAGCTGGAGATCGTTGACCCGGTCGACCCGATTCTGATCTTCGCAGAGGACGGCAGGCACCTGCCCAGTCACCTGGCTCTTCCACCGGACACCGTCTGGGTGCTCTACCCGGCCGACCGCGAGCTGACCTGTGACGTCACGCCGCGCGTGGTCACCGAGAGCCCACTGCCCATCGGCTGGGACGGCTGGCGGCTGGTGCAGGTTTCACTGGAGAGTGTCACCTGGCTTGGCCTGGACGGCGACGGCTCTCACCGCCCCATTCGTGGACACAGCAAGCCACGCATCGTCACCGGTGACCCCGTCGCAGGCGTGACCACGCCATACGGCTCCGCTGTGTTCCCTGAGCTCCCGTCGATCTGGCTCCCCGCCGAAAGGGAGACCACCTGGCTGGTCGACATTCGCCCGTCCAGCGGCGACCGCAGTGTCTTCACCGGATCCTTCACCGTCGGCGAACCCACCGAGATCTCGAAAGAGCTTTGGGCAGCGCTGCCCCGGCCGGTCCTCGGCGCGTTCGAGATCACGGTTCGAGGCCCTATCGGCCGCAACATGCGCCGCTCAATCGTCATCGCCGAGAGCCTCACTTCTCAGTGCACTCCCCAGATCCGCCTGTTCAGCCACGCGGGACTGACACCCGGGCAGGCAGCACTGGCAGCCGGTCCCGGCATGCGGATGGAGCCGGCCTTGCTCACATTCACCTCTCGCGAGCACGAACACGTCATTACCTGCAGCACCGACCACGACATCGAACCGTTCATCGTCGCCCCACCTCATATGAAGGTGCTGGTTGAGGAGGCCGGGCAGAGCCCTCGCTGGCATGCAGGCCCCCTTCGCCTGGTGACCGAGGAAGTGGAGAACGTCGAATCCCTTCGCATCGAGGTCCCCGGTGTTGACAAGCTCCCTCCCGTCGAGATCTTGGTCGGCGGCAAGTCAGTGCAGGAGGTGGCCTCGTCCGGTCGAGGTCACTACAACCTCAAGCGCGCCACCACCACGCTGAAGGCGCATCACAGCGCCGATCTCATCCTGCCGTTCCTTGGCCGTGCGGTGCCCGTCGCCAGCATCCGGCCGGCCAAGCTCGCTTCGACGGTTACCTACCACGGAAATCACCTGATGCTGGAGGACGGCGTCTGGATCGAGGGCCTGACAGCCGGGATCTACCTGACGACCGCACCCTGGCGAGAACCCGACATCATTCCAGTGGAGAAGGACTGCTCGATCCCCCTCCCCTCGCACCTGGTCGATGCCGGACGGATGCACATACGACTCGCCGTACAAGATCCGTGGCTCTGGGAAGAATGGCCACGCTGGCCGCATCCCCGCGAGGTCTTCATCTGCGAAACTCCCGGCCGATACGGCGGAGCCGATGATGAGGAAGCTGCCATCTCCGGCTATCTCGCCGGGATGAACGATCTCCCATCGGAGGTCTCCAAGCTGGACCGGCTCTGGACGATCATCGACCTGGCCAACCGCATTGACCACCCGTCCGCGAACCGTCGCATCGATGAGACCGCAACCATCCTGCGGCAGCATTCCTCGGCGATCCGAGGGCTTTCCGAGGCGGCGTTGCCGCCCGATCGGACCATCGTCGCTCTGATCACCACGGGTCTCGCTGCCGCACCCGCCCCTGAGTACCGAGAGTCTGACGGCCGCCTGTGGCGAAAGTATCCGGCGATCGCAGCGCTGCTCACCAGCTCGGCTCTGCCCGACCAGGCGACTGAGGGGTCCGATCTGCTCGCGAACATCGAGGCCCAGTGCGGCGAGACGGTCGTCCGGATGCTTCTCGGCGAGGCGGATCCTCACGCCGAGGTCGGCAGGTTCGGCCCTGACGCCGAATGGATGGCGCAGCAGAGTCCTGAGCGGCTCGAAGCCATGTGGAGCGCGGTCAAGGTGGTGCCCTCCGCCCTTCTCGAGAGGGACACACGGGTCGCCGCCGCACGACAACTGTTCGACAAGCGCACCAGTCACGATGCGCGTGACGTGGCCAACCATGCCGCGCGTGTGCTCCGCGAGGCCATGAGCATCAAGCTCACCGACTACCGAGGGCTGGAGCGCCACATCGAGGCCCGCTGCCATCCTCAGCGCCGCGACGGGTGGCTGGCGCTACCGGCGTTGTCCATCGCATTCGCGCTCATTTCACGGATCGCAGCCCGAGAACACGAGGGTTGTCAGTATCTGGAGAAGCAGTTTCGTCCACTGTGGCGAGCTCTCGCAAAAATCTCCCCGGATCTGACCACGATAGACCTCGTCGTAGCAGAGCTTCTTGTCGCAAACCAATCAAGACGGGATGCAAACTCCGCCTGAACAAGCAGCAGTCACGAAATCCATCTCCAGGCTTACTGATATAAGAAAAGCCATCCATGACTATTATGACTTTCATCATGGTATCTCTTGTTAACAGAAAATCGGATTCCTCTTTTCGCCATGACTAGCACATCTTCCATCCCTCCATCGCGCGCTGAGTTCGTTGCTGCGTGGCGTAAAAACCGCGCGCAGCGGAAGGCCTCTCGCGGCGCTGACGGGAAAATTGTCGACCAAGTCGTCGAGAGCTGGAAGAAGCTCGGCGTCCAGGGCGCCGACACTATCGCAGCGATTCGACAGTGCTTTGAAGATCTCCTGGCCAGCTACTCTTCTGGTAACCCCGAGCACCTCAAGACCATCAATGGCGCAATAAACGGCGCCCCCGATGTGACTTTGCCGACAGCGCTCAAGGCCGTGCTATGTGAGCTCGACCCGCGAGAATTTATTAGAGTGATGGAGAAACTCCTACAAGCGGGCATGCCGTGGATGAGCGAGCGCGGAATCAAGCGTGTTCAGTTCATGGCGGTTAACGCTCCGAGAGCCATCAAGACTCTTCCCTCTGAGCTACTCGAAGGCGACATCCCGTGGCGGGCCTACCTAGCCGTGCTTGGGCACCCCGCGCAGGTCACCAAAGAGGAATTCGCCCTGATCCTTCCAGGGCTGCCGATAGCCGTTCTGGATGACATGATCGACCTGGGTCTTGTCGGTAGCGAAGACAAGCCTTGGGATTATCCCAAACTGGAAAAGGACCGTATCTACTTACGGGCGCGGATAACGCCAAATTCAATCACTGCTGACGAAGCGGAACTCATCCACTGGCCAGAGATGCAGCGTCGCCACTCCTTTCTCTCTGGTACGGAACTCTCCGGGGATGACATCTTCGGCCTCTTGGCCGCACTGTGGAGAGGCGAGAAGGATCTTCGGCTCCGGACTCTTCTCCCGACCGAGAAACGGGAGATATTCGACCGGATCCTCCTCGGCGCCGAGACAGGCCGATGGCCCGAAAGCATAACCCGAGATTACGGCTTGTGGACGCTTCTCTCCGCATTATGGACACCAGCATCCATAATTGATGCCAAACAGAGTGAGTTTCATACCTGGCGGGCCTTCTATAACTGCTATCGCTGGATTCTGATGGGATGGATCGAAAAATCTAAACTGCAGATCGAAAAACTCATGGAAGCTACTGCCGCAGTAGACAGTAAAGGAGAATACCTTCTCGACCATCTCACACACGCAGAGATCAATAATATCGGCGCGTATCTGGCACAGGATACGAACGAGCTGGAATTTTCGATCCGACTCTTGAAGGAAGTTGTCGATGTAGATCCAATCATCGCCGATAACCTTAAAATCATCCAAGGGCGAAAGGCTACCACGGTTAATGACCGTGAGCCCTGGCAGAATCCCTATCTCTCACTCGGCCTACCACATGGCTACGAGGATTGGAAGGATCAATATCGCTCGTTGTTGAAACAACTCAAGGGCGACAACGAACGGCTTTCAGAAATCAACAAGGCGTCTAAACGCATCAGAGATGCAGAACTAAAATTCATTAACTTTTTCATCATTCCCATTGATGATGAAACATTGTTGCCACCGGTCCAAAGATCCAGTGCTCTCCTTCCCCCGGTTGAAGGACTTTCACGTCGGACTCCCCAGAGCACTGAAGAAGATCTAACCACTCTTCGAGATGCTGCTGCTTACGAGATCCTCAATGACTTTAATTTCACAATACCCAAATAAGGAGCTCGCTAATGGGGAAGAACCCCAACGAAAACGACAAGAACAGGGTCGAAAATAAGGAATCTTCGGCAAGACCAGCCTCGTCGTCCACTCAGCGAAATTCACGGATGAACAGCGGCATGGCTAACCGCGGAGATTCATCTACCATCGCCCTGATCAAGGATCTTGATGGGAAGTTTTCCGCTCTGAGCGCTAATCTGGGACAGAGAATCAGAGCTGAGGTTCAGTCGGGGATTCGTGCAGCACTCGCAGACCAGATTCGGTCAGAAATTGAAACTGACGTTCGCGCTGAAATTGTCCACGAAGTCCGGATCGAGATGGCGGGACGGCTCAAATCGATGATTGCCGATCACGCGCGGCTTGATCCTGCGAAGATACTTCACGATTTCTCCCTCCACGTTGCAGAACTCCTTGAGAAATCAGACAATGAAGAAATCCAATCACTGACACAGCAACAGCTTATAAACACCCTTCGACAAGCGGTACTCGAGTCCTTCCAGAGTCGCAAACTCCATTTGGCTCAACTTGCTGAACTGGACTGCTATCTCAAAGAGAGCAATGGATCTGAATCAATGAAGATGCTGGCAAATGAATGGCTCACCGTGGCCGGTCTGCAGCGCGTGGACAGCCCCGTAGATCACCCAGAATACTTTACCATCACCAATGAACCAACCGACGGTTATTTTATCGACATCGTCCAATCTGCCTACCTCGATAGTCTCACAGGGCGGGTCGTCCGAAATGGGAGACTGCGCTACGTCTCGGAACCAACATTGACCCAAGATGAACCACAAGTTTCCAAGCGCACCAAGACCGGAAAGAAGGTTTGAGCGTGGCAACGGGAATTGACTTCGGCACAACTAACTCCGTCGTGGCTCAATGGACTGGTGACGACGTCGAAGTTCTCTCCCTGGACAGTGACCATCTCGACTCCGACTGGCTGTATCCGTCGTTTGAGAACCTCTTCCCTACAATCGTCGGAGAGAGCTCGCTACGGCTGGGGACATTGTTCGGATGGGAAGCGAAGCTCCGATCAAACCGAGTCATAGAAGCATGCAAGAGAATGCTTAAAGACGACGGTGGCATCCAGCTTCGTGATCGCCGCATATCGGCAACCGCAGTCGCCGCTGGCGTCTTCCAGGCGATGCGTGACCGCGCGGAAAATAATCTTCTAACCTCGATCGACAGCGCTGTGATCACGGTTCCCGCCAACGCTCGTGGTGGTGCCCGATATAGAACGCGTGCGGCAGCCCGTGCAGCTGGAATCCAAGTGAAGGCTCTGCTTAACGAGCCCACAGCTGCCGCTATCTCCTACATGCATGACATGGAGGAGGACGGCCGGATCATGGTCTTCGATTGGGGCGGAGGGACGATCGATGTCACAGTTCTTGAGCATGTCGATGGCGTCTTCGAAGAGCTCGCTTCAAGAGGCATCACCCAGCTGGGAGGCATTGAGGTTGATAAGAGGCTCCGCAACTTGATCTTCCGCAAGGTCGGACGATCTATGTCCCTATCCGTGGGAGAAGAACGTGAACTCGACCTGGCTGTGGAACGGACAAAGATCCGACTGTCAGTGGAAGAAGCCGTACTGACAAAAATTCCAGGAAGCAGCAAGTTGATCGAAGTCACCCGCGACGAGCTCGAAAATGAGATCGCCGATCTTGTTGAACAAGCACTGCAGCCCGCCCGAATGTGCCTCAACGATCTCGGAATGGATCCGGATGCGATCGATGGCGTGCTTATGATTGGTGGAACCAGCCAGATGCCGTGCGTACGCCATGCCGTCGAGCGGTTCATGAACGATGAAACTGTTCCTGCAGATATCTGTCACCCCATGACGGCCGTAGCACGGGGAGCAGCCATAGCAGCGGCCATCTTCGACAACGAGCTTGATAGTTCACTGGTGGTCTCCTCGATGTATGCCCTAGGCACGGGCATTACAGATCCGAAGACCAACAAGAAGACCTTCAGCACGATCATCAAGCAGCATTCGCCACTGCCCATCAGCGAGGAGAAGAAATACGCGCCGATCGACGACAATCGGACCAGCCTGTCAGTATCCGTCTGGGAAGCAGATCCTGAAAAACCTCTGGAAGACAAGGAAAACTTCCAACTGACGACGTTACAGCTGAAATATCCTCGACCGTTGCCTGCCAAGGATGCCACCTTCACGTTGCGATACACCTATACACAGGACGGGCTTCTCCACGTACGAGCGACACTCGACAAGACCAATATGGTCGTGCTCGATCAAGAGATCACGAATTTTACACACGGCAACACACTGACGCTCGCGGAAATCCAACGACAGATGACGGCATTGGAAGGGGTTCCCAGAACTGCCTCTGCGCCCCAGCCATCGCAATCGGCAGTCGGCCAGAGCGGATCGATATTCCACAGCTCACCAGAAGCCTCTCCCACCAAGACCTTCATTGTCGATGGATCGAACATCGCTTGGGGCGGAGGGGACATCCGACGCGGTGATCTCCCGAGCTTTGCACGTCTTCTGGATGCCGTCGACGCTCTTAAGGCCGAGTTCCCTGGCGCGACCGCGGATGTGATCGTGGACGCAGCCTTGGCTCACCAGATCACTCATCTTGAAAGCGAAGCGCTAAAGGATGCTATGCGGTCAGGGCTCGTCACCCAGGTACCCGCAGGGACGAACGGAAAGGCCGACCGCATGGTCGCGACGCTAGCCAGCCGGAAAAAGGCCGTCGTCGTGACCAACGACAGTTTCAAGGAACTGCAAGCTGAGTTCCCCTGGCTCCTGGACGGTGACCGGGTCCTCGGCGCCACGAATCCTGGAGGCGTATGGCTCTTCCTCCCACGGACACCCATCCGATCTAAACGACCCGATGTGAACGGACGCTGACCCTTCCGCCTGACCTTCCCCCCGGAGTGAACTGTGGACCCGCTCAAGACCAGTGCGCTCATCACCGACACCTACCGGCGTTACCTGCGGTCGATCCTGCCTGTGCGGGACCCGAAGATCGCTGAAGCTCTGGCGGCGGAGATCACGAACAGCCCGATGCTCACCAAGGGTCCGTTGCTCGAAGCAACCCCGCCCTACCAGACGGGGGCCACGCTCCGTGAGCTGATCATCGAGGGGGTGCTGGGCGAGGAGTTCGCCAAGCTCAGCGGCCCCGCCCTGCCGCTGGATCGCCCCCTCTACCTGCACCAGGAGCGGGCGCTGCGGAAGGCCACGGCCGGGCGAAACCTGGTCGTCGCAACCGGCACCGGCTCGGGTAAGACCGAGAGTTTCCTCCTCCCGATCCTCAACACTCTGGCGAAGGAGCACGCCAACGGCAAGCTTGGCCCAGGTGTGCGGGCGCTCCTGCTCTACCCCATGAACGCCCTGGCGAACGACCAGCTCAAGCGGCTCCGCCAGCTCCTGACGGCCGTGCCGTACATCACCTTCGGCCGCTACACAGGCGACACACCCGAGCAGGCTTTCAGAGGTGCCGCCCAGTTCGAAGAGCTCAACCCCGGCCAGCGGCGCCTTCCGAACGAACTCCTCAGCCGCGAGGAGATGCGTGCGAACCCACCGCATATCCTTCTCACGAACTACGCGATGCTGGAATACCTCCTGCTCCGCCCGGCTGACATGGATCTCTTCGAGGGTGAGCACGGCGGGCACTGGCGGTTCATTGCACTCGACGAAGCCCACGTCTACGACGGGGCGAAGGCCGAGGAGCTCGGCATGCTGTTGCGGCGCCTGCACGACCGGGTAGCCCCCGAGCAGCGACTCCAGTGCATCGCCACCAGCGCCACGGTGGGAGACAAGCCGCCCCCGGTCATGGACTTCGCGAAGAAACTGTTCAACGTCGACTTCGAATGGGTGGACGGCGACGAGAGCCGCAAGGATCTCGTCACCGCGACCCGGGTGGACATGCCCGAGGGTCCGTTCTGGGGGCCGCTGTCGGCTCAGGACTACCGGGAGCTGGCCCAGAGCGAGGACTCCGGCGAGGAGCTGTTCTGGCGCGCAGCCGCGGCGGGCGCGGATTTCACCGATGCCGGTACGGCTCTCGCCCACGAGCACGCGATGGCCACCCTTCGCGGCACCCTCTCCGGAGGACCGCAGTCGTTCGACAAGCTCGCCCAGCTGATTTTCGGTGGTCAGGACGACCCTGCAGGTGGGCTCTCCGCGCTGGTGCAGGTCGGCAGCCAGGTGCACGACCAGTCGGGATCATCGGTACTCTCGGCCCGCTACCATCTGTTCGCCCGCGCCACAGAGGGTGCGTTCACCTGCCTTACGAGCGTCGGTCCGCATGTGTCTCTCGGCAGGCATGAGGTCTGCACGTCCTGCAGCGGCGCCGTGTTTGAGATCGCCGGTTGCAAGCGCTGCGGCGCAGTCCATCTCATCGGCGCGGTGGAGATGTCTGCGGGCGGTGCGGTTTTCACTCCTCGGATCAAGCACAAGGATGCCCGGACGTGGCTGCTGATCGGCGATGCTCCCGAAGTCGTTGACGAGGATGAGGTGACGCTGGAGTCCGGCCCGGAGATCGACGCCCAGGACGGACATCTGTGTCCCCGTTGCGGCGCGCTACACGCCGTGCCGCCCCTGGTGTGCGGATACAACGGCTGCCAGGAAACCCAGCTCCGGCCGGTCCGGAAGCTGAACACGAAAGCCAGCTCGCCCACCGGCTGCCAGGCTTGTGGCGCCAGGGGCGCCGGTCAGATCAGGCAGTTCGAGAGTGGAAACGACGCCGCGGCAGCCGTACTTGCCACCGCGCTCTACCAGAATCTGCCCCCCGCCCCGGATGAGGACACGGCCGACCAGCCCGGTGAGGGCCGCAAGCTGCTGACGTTCAGCGACAGCCGCCAGCAGGCCGCCTTCTTCGCGCCCTATCTGGAGAACAGCTACACGAACCTGCAGAGGCGACGCCTGGTCCTGGACGGCCTGCACCGGGCGACCAAGAATGACGACCGGGTGCCCATCGATGACCTGTTACATCACGTGACCGCGGCCGCCACGGAAGCCGGCGTCTTCCAGCGTAAGGACAGCCGCCAGACGAAGCTACGCGCTGTCTCCCTCTGGGTGATGCACGAGCTGGTCGCCATCGACGACCGCCAGTCCCTGGAAGGCCGGGGCCTGATGCGAGTCGACCTGGATCGGAATACGCGTTGGAAGCTTCCCCCGGCGTTCCTCTCCCTGGGGCTCTCGGAGGAGGAGGTCTGGACGCTGCTGGGCGAGCTCACCCGCTCACTTCGCACCCAGGGAGCGATCACCATGCCCGAGGAGGTCGATCCCCGTGATGAGGCCTTCGACCCGCGCCGGGGCCCCATCTACGTGCGCGGCGACGGTTCCGATCCCAAAATGAAGGTGCTGAGCTGGGTGCCGACCAGGGGGATCAACCGGCGGCTCGATTATCTCAGGCGGGTGCTCTCCGCTCTCGGCTCCTCCGAGGATCCGAGACATGTGCTCAAGAAGTGCTGGGAGTTCCTGACCAGTGTCCGAGATGGTTGGCTGCCCAAGGACCAGGTGCCCCGAATCGGTGTGGTCCACCAGGTGGACCACACCAGCTTCAGGTTCGCTCCGGCCACCGAGATGTACCGGTGCGACCTCTGCCGGCGGATCACAACGGTAGCGGTGCGGAGCATCTGTCCCACTATGAAATGCACGGGCACGCTGGTCGAAAGAGCAGCCGACGACTCCGACCACTACCGGACGCTCTACCAGACCATGACGCCCATCCCGCTGGTCGCACAGGAGCACACCGCCCAGTGGACGGGCAACGAAGCCGCCGACATCCAGCAGAAGTTCCTGCGCGGAGAGGTGAACGTGCTGTCGTGCTCGACGACGTTCGAACTCGGCGTCGACGTGGGCGAGCTGCAAACGGTCATGCTACGCAACATGCCGCCGACCACGGCCAACTACATCCAGCGCGCCGGCCGGGCCGGGCGTCGCGCCGACTCCGCCGCGCTCGTGATGACCTACGCCCAGCGCCGATCGCACGACCTGTCCCGCTATCAGGAACCCGAAACCATGATCGCGGGTCAGGTGCGCGCGCCGTACGTGCCGCTGGGCAACGAGCGAATCGACCGCAGGCATGCGCACTCGGTCGCGATCGCGGCCTTCTTCCGCCACGCCAAGGCGACCAGTGGGGAGGTCTGGCGCACGGCCGGCGAGTTCTTCCTCGCCGCCGACGGCAGGGACGCGCCCTCCAGCATGGTCGCGAACTTCCTCACTCCCGTGCCCGAGGAGATCACCGCGTCCCTTCGCCGGATCCTGCCCCCGTCGGTGCAGGCCGAGATCGGCGTGGAGTCGGGATCCTGGATGATCAGGCTGTGCGAACTCCTGGAGAAGGTACGGCAGGAGCTCGCCCAAGACATCGAGATCTTCGAACAGCGCATCAAGGAGTACTCGGAGAACAGGAAGTTCGACCAAGCTGCTCGCTACCAGCGGACCATCAACACGCTCACCCGACGGAACCTGATCGGTTTCCTGGCCAACCGTAACGTGCTGCCCAAGTATGGCTTCCCGGTGGACACCGTCGAGCTGCGCACCGCCCACTGTGACAGCCCGGTTGGAGCGAGGCTGGAGCTGGACCGCGACCTGTCCAGCGCGATCTACGAGTACGCGCCCGGATCCGAGGTGGTCGCCGGTGGCGTGCTGTGGCGTTCGGCCGGTCTCTACCGCCTTCCTGGCCGGGAACTGATCAGCAACTACTACTACGTGTGCAAGCACTGCCAGCACTTCAGACAGGACGGAGAGAAGCTCGATCCGGTCTGCCCGGCCTGCGGCACGGCCGCCGATTTCCAGCCGCGCGAGTACTACGTGCCGGAGTTCGGCTTCGTCGCCGAATACAAGACGGCGAAGCCCGGCATGACCCCGCCGAAAACCTCCTGGAACGGGGCCACTCACGTGGTGTCACTCGCGGCCGAACCCGTCGAGCAGCTCTGGCGGTCGGCGAGCGGACTGGCCGTACAGTGCCGTTCCGGCTCACGCGGCAAGATGATCGCGCTGGCCGAAGGGCCGACCGGCGGTGGTTATCTGATCTGCGACTGGTGCGGCTGGGCCACGCCCAACCTCGGCAGGGGCAAGCAGACCGCCACGCACACCCACCCGATGCGGCAGTCCGAGTGCAAAGGCAAGCTGCGCTGGCGCTCTCTCGCGCACAGCTACGAGACCGACATCATGGAGCTGCGGCTGGAGTCCTTGTCTCTGTCCTGGCCGCAGTGGATCTCCACTCTCTACGCCCTGCTCGAAGGGGCGGCGGACGGCCTGGAGATCAGCAGGAGCGACATCGACGGTGCTGTCCACCCCGGGCACGACGGCCAGACCAGTCTGGTGATCTATGACTCCGTGCCAGGAGGGGCGGGCTCAGTGACGCGGATCGCCAATTCGCTGGACCGCGTCGTCGAAACCGCACTGAAGCGGGTCTCTACCTGCGACTGCGGCGAGGAGACCTCCTGCTACGGGTGTCTGCGTAACCGCCGCAACGAGCGGAGCCACGACGTGCTGGGCCGCGGCGAGGCGGTCAAGGTCCTCGAACTCCTGACCGGGGACGGCCCCCTCAAGGCCGAGGACTAACCCATTAAGCCACCACTTCACTCCTTGTGTACTTATTACACACGAGATCGGGGCCATTTTCAGTTGTACCCAAAGTGTGCCATGTATTGATCAATAAGTGGTAATACCTGCAGCTCGCTGGGAGATTCGAGCGGTCGCCGTGCTCGTCCCCAGCAGCCGTGGATCCCCTCGATGCGTGGTCCGGTGGGTGCTGGGCGCCGTGCGCGCCACCGTAGACCCGCCCTCTGGTCGATGTACAACCTCCCAGGTCAGCCGTGCTCCCCGAGGTCCGCATTCGCTCCAGCGCTGGTCCACAAAGGGTCCGCAATTGGTCCGCAGAGGACCGGCTCAGAGCAGCGTGAAGCGCGGAGGACCGCACCCCTGAAAATGGCCACTGACCTGCAGAAAGAACATCAATCTGGGTAGCTGTTAATGGATCTCAGAAGCACGATTGACAACGCCGACTTCTCCGGCTCCAAGGCCGCCGTCCTCGGGATCTACGCCGAACAGGACGCCCGGGTCAACGCTGGCCGTGACCAGGCGGAGGCCGCCCTAGAGAAGGCGGGTCTGAAGCACGAGCTCGTGACGTTCTCCGGCGTCAATCACGCCTTCTTCAACGACACCGGCCAGCGTTACAACGCCGATGCCGCCGCCGAGGCCTACCAGCGCGTCATCGGCTGGTTCGGCCGTTACCCGTCCTGATCCGCCACCGAGATAACATTCGAACAGCCCGCGCTTCCAGGGCCGGACGGGCGATGATCCACCGGCGTCCCGCGAAACGGCGAAGGGGACGGCGATTCACGGCTCGCGACGAGTGCGAACCGGTCCAGCTCGGGTATGCCGGAATGATGCTCATCTTCGGCTTACGCACTGTGATCCACCGGCTCGGCGTGCTGACGCTCGTCTGCCGCAACTGTGGCAACCAGGCGGCACAGGTACTGTCCAGACGGGTCACCAAGTTCAGTCTGTTCTTCATCCCGCTGTTCCCCGTGCGGACGAAGTACGGAATGCAGTGCACCTTCTGCGGGGCGTCCTACGACATCTCGAAGGACGAGGCGAGCCGGCTGGCGGCCCACTGAGTATCCTTCCATCACTACCGGTGATTATCGCCACATACTTCCCTTTGGCCTCTATGTCGTGAAGAGTACTTAATATGAGTTTTGATGTCGCGCACGTTCGCACGCTCTACCCTGCCCTGTCCGACGGATACGCCTGGCTGGACGCGGCAGCCGGAACTCAGGTTCCCCAGACGGTGATCGACGCCATCGTCTCCGCCTATCGGGGCGGCATCGGCAACAGCGGCGGCGCCTTTCCTGCCAGTGCTCGCTCGGACGCCATCGTCGCCGAGGCCCGTCAGGCGGTGGCGGACCTGGTCGGCGGCGACGCCGGCGGAGTGGTGCTCGGCCCGAACATGACGACCCTGACCTACCGGTTCGCCTACGCCCTGGCCAAGCGGTGGGGGCCGGGCGACGAGATCGTGGTCTCCCGCCTCGACCACGACGCCAACGTCCGTCCCTGGGTGCAGGCGGCCGAACGAGCGGGCGCCACCGTCCGGTGGGCCTCGGTCGAGGTGCCCTCGGGCGAGCTGCCCGCCGGGCAGTACGACGACCTGGTCACCGAGCGGACCCGGCTGGTGGCGGTCACCGCCGCGAGCAACGTTCTGGGAACCATGCCCGATGTTCCGCGGATCGCGGCGCGGGCACATGCCGTGGGGGCGCTGCTCTATCTCGACGGGGTGCACGCGACCCCGCACACGCCCACCGACATGGTCGCGCTCGGCGCGGACCTCTACGCCACCAGCGCCTACAAATGGTCGGGCCCGCACATCGGGGCGGTCGTCGGCCGGCCGGAGTTGCTGGAGGAGCTGCGGTCCGACAAGCTCGCCTCTTCCTCCGACGACGTGCCCGACCGGTTCGAAACCGGGACGCTGCCCTTCGCCGACCTGGCGGGCGTCACCGCCGCCGTCGATCACCTGGCCTCGCTCGACCCGCAGGCGGCCGGTACCCGGCGCCGGCGCGTCCTCACCTCGATGGCCGCGGTGGAAGCCCACGAGCAGGCCGAACTGGCCCACCTGCTCAAGGGCCTTTCGGCCCTGCCCCACGTACGGCTTGTCGGTTCACCGGCGCGGCGTACCGCCACCGTCTACCTCACCGTGGCCGATCACACCCCCCGCCAGGTGGCCGAGCACCTCGCCCGAGCCAAGATCAACGTGTGGGACGGGCACTGCTACGCCTGGGAGGTGACGGAGGCGCTCGGCATCCGTGACTCGGGCTCCGCCGTACGGGCCGGCCTCGTTCACTACAACGACCGATCCGACGTGGATCGCCTGCTCAACGCGCTGGAGGACCTCTCCCCCACCGGGTGAGGGAGATCGGCGTCCCCGCACACCGGTCGCTATATTTGTGAGCATGGAACCGCCAGGTAGGGAGTCTCCGGGCACCGGCGCGACGGCGCCGTTGCGCCGGTGCCTTCTGGGCCCCACCCGCCTGGCGGTGACGCCGCTCGGCCTCGGGCTGGCCGCGCTCGGCCGCCCCGCCTACATCACGCTCGGCCGCGACGAGGACTTCGGCGACGACCGCAGCGTGTCCACGATGCGGTCGCGGACGTGGGCCGTGCTCGACGCCGCCTGGGCGGCGGGCGTGCGTTACCTCGACACGGCCCGCTCGTACGGGCGCGCGGAGGAGTTTCTCGCCGGCTGGCTGCGCGAACGCGGGATCACCCCGGGAGCGGCGACGATCGGCTCGAAATGGGGATACGCATACGTCGGCGACTGGCGGCTGGACGCCGCGCGCCACGAGATCAAGGAGCTGTCCGCCACCCAGTTCCGCCGCCAGCTGGACCAGAGCCGTGCGCTGCTCGGTGAGCATCTGTCGCTGTACCAGATCCACTCGGCGACGGTGGAGAGCGGAGTGCTCGACGACAGAGGCGTGCTCGACCTGCTGCGCGAACTGCGGGCCGAGGGCGTCGCGGTCGGAGTCTCGACCACCGGGCCGCGCCAGGCGGACACGATCGAGCGGGTGATCGAGACCGGGCTGTTCGACACCGTGCAGTCGACCTGGAACCTCCTGGAACGCTCGGCCGGCGCGGCACTCGCCCGGGCGCACGAGGCGGGGATGGGTGTGATCGTCAAGGAGGGGGTGGCAAACGGGCGTCTGACCGCCCGCGCGGCACCGGCCGCGCTCGCGGCCGCCGCGCGCGAGCGCGACGTGACGCCGGACGCGCTCGCCCTCGCGGCCGTGCTCGCGCAGCCGTGGGCCGGGGTGGTGCTGAGCGGCGCGGCCTCGGTCGAACAGCTGCGCAGCAACCTGAGCGCCGCCGAGGCCGGCTGGGACGCGGAGCTCGACGAACGACTCGCCGGGCTGGCCGAGGACCCCGAGACCTACTGGTCCACGCGGGGCGCGCTGAGCTGGTCCTGACCGTGGCCGGCCCAGACCTGCCACTCTCCCCGGCCTGCCGCCCGTCCTGGACTGCCGCCCGTCCTGGACTGTCGCCTGCCGCCCGCCGCCTGTTCTGGCCTGCCGCGTGTCCTGGCCTGCCGCCTGCTCTGGCGCCGGTCGCCGCGGCGGGTGGTCAGTTGCGGGCGTGCGCGTCGAGGATGTGCGCGACGGCCTCGGTCACCTGCCCGGCGAACGCGATGTTCAGCCATTCGTCGGGCACGTGCATGTTCGAGTCCGCTCCCAGCGCGCCGGTGACGACAAACTGCGCGTCCGGATAGCGCCGGCCGAGCATCTCCATGAACGGGATCCCGCCGCCGATACCGAGGCTGCGGCACGGCTCGCCGAACACCTGATCGCCGATCTCCTCCAGCGTCGCGGCCAGCCAGGGCGCGGTCGCCGGGGCCTGCCAGCCGTTCAACAGCATGAAGTCTCCCACCTCGACCTGCGCGCCGTACGGCACCTCGGTGGTCAGGATCTTCACCAGCGCGGCTCGCGCGGCCTCGGCGTCGACCGTCGGCGGAGTCCGGAAGCTCAGCCGCAGGGACGTCGAGGCGCGCAGCACGGCTCCCGCCACCGCGGGGTCGGGGAGCCCGGCCGCGCCGATCACCGACAGCGTCGGCCGCCAGGTGTTGTTGAGGATGAGTTCGACGTCGTCGTCCGAGGCCGCCCGCATCCCGTCGGCGAGCCGATACCGGCGCGCGGCGGCTCCCGGCTCCAGCGCGGCGAGCGCCTCGGCCTCGGCCCGCCGCTCCTCGGGGATCGGCACGTTCATCTCGGGGACGGTGACCTCGCCGGTCACGGAGTCCTCCACCCGGTCGAGCAGGCGGCGCATGACGCGGAAGGAGCTCGGCACGATACCGCTGGCGAGCCCGGAGTGCGCGGAGGTCTCGAGGACCCGCACCGTGACGGTCGCCTGCACCACGCCACGCAGGCTCGCGGTCAGCCACATCCGCTCGTAGTCGCCGCCGCCGGCGTCCAGGCAGACCACCAGGGACACCTCACCGAGGCGGTCGGACAGGTGCTCCAGATACGCGGGCAGGTCCGGGCTGCCGGACTCCTCACCGGTCTCCAGCAGCAGGATCGCCCGGGCGTGTTCGCCACCCGCCGCCTGGACGGCGGCCAACGCGGTCGTCGCCGCGTAGCCCGAGTAGCCGTCGTCGACCGCGCCGCGACCGTAGAGCCGTCCATCACGCACCACCGGCTGCCACGGGCCCAGCCCATCCGACCAGTCGCCGAGCGGGGGCTGCTTGTCGAGGTGACCGTAGAGCAGCACGGTGCCGCGTGCCTCGGCGCCGGTGGTCGCGGGCACGTCCACGAGAAGTAGCGGGGCCCGGCCGTCGAGCTGGAAGACCTCACACTGGGCGCCCGGCAGCCCACGCGATGCGATCCAGTCCCGCACGTGGTCGGCAGCGGCTCGCAGATGACCGTTCCGCTCCCAGGCGGCGTCGTAGGCGGCCGACAAGGCGGGTATCTCCACCAGCCCCGAGAGGCTGGGCAGCACGTCTCCGTCCCAGTCCTTGATGACCGCTTCGCGAACTTTTCCATAATCCATAGCCGAATCATGGCACCCGACATCAACGAGGGCCCCGCCGGGCGCTTGGTACGGCAACGACGCTTCGACGATGAGCCGGCCGCGTTCCGGCGGTGGAAGCGGCGCTCTCTAGTGCTTGCGGGCGATCCCGCCGTACATGAGCCGCTGGCCCACGGTCAGTTTTTCAGGTTTCTCAGGGACGGGCCCGTCGGGTCGCCACAGAGGCAGCGGGACGACGCCCGGTTCGAGCAGCTCGAAGCCGTCGAAGAACGCGGTGATCTCCTCCGGCGTCCGAAACCGGCCGGTGCCGAGCAGCGCGAGATACTTCTGCTCGGCGTCGCGCGACTCCTGGGTGGAGGCGCAGAAGTGAGTGATGAAGAGATGGCTGCCCGAGGGGACCGCCGCCATGTAGGCCTCGACGATCCCCCGGGGGTCGTCGTCGTCGTGCAGGTGGTGCAGGACACCGACCAGCATCACGCCCACCGGCCGATCGAAGTCGATGAGCCGCTTGACGTCCGGGTCGGCGAGGATCGCCGCCGTGTCGCGCAGGTCGGAGGTGACGACCGCCGTGTGGTCGTTCTCCGCCAGCAGCGCCCGGCCGTGGGCCAGGACCATCGGGTCGTTGTCGACGTAGACGACCCGTGCCTCCGGGTTCGCGCGCTGCGCGACCTGGTGGGTGTTCTCCACGGTCGGCAGCCCCGAGCCGAGGTCGATGAACTGGGTGATGCCCTGGCCGGACAGGAATCGCACCCCTCGGCCGAGGACCTGGCGGTTGTAGGTCGCCACGTCGTAGATCTCCGGGACGACCTTCACGATCTCGGCGACGAAGGCGCGGTCGACGTCGAAGTTGTCCTTGCCGTTGAGGACGACGTCGTAGGCCCTGGCGATACTGGGCCTGGTCGTATCGATGTTGCTCTTCCACTCGTCCCGCTTGTCGGTCACAGGGGGAGCCCTTTCTCGCGATCCCGAAGCGATCCGAATGATCATATGGCGTGAAAAGTCAGAATTGTTGTGGCCGGGAGTGCCGTGCGCGGCGGGTTTCTCGTGCTCCGGGCCGCCGTCACGTGATCCGCACGGGTGGGTCAGTGCCGTTGACCGCGTGCGCGGGTAGCCGTTGACCGGCGCCTGCGGTTCCTGGGCGCCGTCGGGGGAACGGTCCCGTTGTTCCTTCACGAGCGCCGTCGCAGCGCTAAGCGCCAGAGGGAAGTCTCGGCACGCTGTCGACCAGCCGGCGCGTGTAGGGGTGGCTGGGAGAGCCGAGCACCGAGGCGGTGTCCCCCTGCTCCACGATGCGGCCCCGTTCGAGCACCGCCGTGTGCCGGCACAGCATCGCGACCACCGCGAGGTCGTGCGAGACCATCACGACGGTCAGCCCGTGGCTCTCCCCCAGCTCGGCCAGCAGGTCGACGACGCGCACCCGGGTGGAGACGTCCAGCGCGCTGACGGGTTCGTCCGCGAGCAGGACCCGGGGCTCGCACACGATCGCGCGCGCGATGGCGATGCGCTGGCGCTGCCCCCCGGAGAACTCGTGCGGGTAGCGGAGCGCGGCGTCCGCCGGCAGCCCGACGACCTCCAGCGCGGCGGCGACACGGTGATCCACGCGCGAGCCGCCCGGCTGGGCCGCCGTCAGGCCGAGCGAGCGGAGCGGTTCGGCGACGATCCTGCCCACGCGCTGCCGCGGATCGAGTGAGGAGTACGGATCCTGGAACACGGTCTGGACGTTGCGCCGGAACTCACGCATCTGACCGCGGTCCCGCAACGAGAGGGGCGCGCCGTCGAAGAGGACCTGGCCGCTGGTGGGCCGGGTCAGGCCGAGCAGCAGGCGCAGGAGGGTGGTCTTGCCCGCGCCGGACTCGCCGACCAGGGCCACGCTGCGCCCCGGGGTTATGGCGATCGAGACGTCGGTGAGTACGGGGGCCGCGCCGCGGTAGGCGAAACCCACCTGGCGCGCCTCAAGGATGGCCGGAGTCTCCGAGACCTCCGAGGTCGGCGGGATCTCCGGGGTCGACGGGATCTCCGGCGGGATCTCCGAGGCCGACGGGGACGGGGTCTCCGGGGTCGGCGGGGTCACAGTGTGATCCGATCCAGTGGGCTGTCGAGCTCCCGGGCGCTGTCCACCAGGGAGCGGGTGTAGGGGTGACGCGGCGCGTTCACGATGTCCCGGACGGCCCCCGCCTCCACGGCCCGGCCGTCCCGCAGGACGAGGACGTGGTCGGTGATGCGGGAGATGACCGCGAGATCGTGACTGATGAACAGCAGGGCCATCCCCCGGGCGGAGACCAGGCCGTCCAGCAGGGCGAGCACCTCCGCCTGCACCGTCACGTCGAGGGCCGTGGTGGGCTCGTCGGCGATCAGCAGCGCGGGTTCGCAGGCGAGAGCCATGGCGATGGCGACCCGCTGGCGCTGACCGCCGGAGATCTCGTGCGGATACGCCCTCGCGATGCGATCCGGTTCCGTGAGCCGAACCTCCTCGAGCGCCGCGACGACGGCGCGGCGCAGGGCGGCGCCGCGCAGTCCGTGCCTTCGCCCGAGGGGCTCGGCGAGCTGGCGGCCGACCCTCATGAGCGGGTCGAGCGCCGTCAGGGGTTCCTGGAAGACGACGGTCACGGCCCGGCCGCGCAGGCCGTTCAGGTCTCGCTCCGTCGCGCCGGTGATCTGGGTCCGGGGCAGCCCCGGGGCGTCCAGCACGACGCTGCCGCTCGCGGTCATCCCCGTCGGCAGCAGGCCCATGATCGCAAGCGCGGTCAGCGACTTGCCCGAGCCCGACTCGCCGATCAGGCCGAGTCTCGCGCCCGCTTCGAGCGTGAAGGACACGTCGGAGACGAGTTCGCGCCCCTGCCCGGAACGCACCCCGAGCCCCGTGACGTCGAGCAGGCTCATCGCGTTCTCCTCCGGGTCGGGTCGGCCACGTCCCTGAGTCCGTCGGCGATCAGGTTCACGCCGATGACGAGCACGACCAGGAGCACGCCGGGGGCGATCGCGCCGACCGGCGACGTGAGCACGGTCGCCTGGGCCTCCTGCAGCATGCTCCCCCAGGACGCGTTCGGCGGTGGGGGGCCCAGCCCGAGGTAGGACAGGGACGCCTCGGCCAGTACGGCGAGGCCGAGCTGCAGTGCGAGGTTGACCAGGAGCGTCGGCCAGATGTTCGGCAGGACGTGCTCGGTCACGACGCGCGGCCAGGAGGTTCCCGAGGTGCGCGACGCCGTGATGAAGTCCTGGGACAGCACGCGCTTGACGAGCACGCGGGTCAGCCGCGCCACGATCGCGGACATCGCCAGCCCGATCGCCAGGATGGCCGAGCCTAGGGACGCCTGCCGTACGGCGACCACGAGCATGGCCAGCAGCAGGGTGGGGAAGGCGATGAGGATGTCGAGCAGGGCCGAGATCGTGTCGTCGAGCCACCGGGTGGCGAAGCCCGCCGCCAGGCCGCCCGCGACTCCGAGAAGGCCGCCGAGCGCGACCGACCCGACCCCGACCGTCAGGGCGATTCGCGCACCGATCATCAGCTGGGTGAGCAGGTCCCGGCCGAGCTTGTCCGTGCCGAACAGGTGGGGCAGGCCGGGAGGCATGAGCCGATCGCCCGAGGTGTCGGCCGGGTCGTACGGAACCCAGAAGAACGAGACGACCGCGACGGCGACGATCATCCCGACGAGCACACAGCCGATCGCCAGGGTCGTGGACCGGCGCGAGCGCCGCGGGGTGCGGAGGGCGTCCGCCTCGGTCACGGCGGTCATCGCGCGTTGCCCGAGACGGTGCCGCGCAGCCGCGGGTCGATGAGCCGCTGGACGAGGTCGGCGACGAACCCGATCACCAGGACCGCGAAGGTGCTGACGAAGAGGATGCCCTGGATGACGGGATAGTCATGCTGTGCGATTCCCTTGATCAGCATGCTGCCGAGCCCCGGGAGGGCGAACACGCTCTCGACCACGACGGCGCCGAGAAAAGTGGTGGCGAGCTCGATTCCGAGGATCGAGACGACGGGAACGGCCGCGTTGCGCAGGCCGTGACGCCACATCGCCCCGGTGAAGGAGGAGCCGAGCGCCCTGAACGTCCGCAGGTAGTCGCTGCCGAGCACGTCCAGCGTGGCGGAGCGGACATAGCGGATGAGCGACGCGGACATGACGAGGGCGATCGTGACGACGGGCAGGGCCAGCGAGGTGAGGGCGTCGGCCGGATCGGCCCAGTCGTCGCGCGGGAACCCTCCGGCCGGCAGCACTCGGAGACGGAGCGAGAACACGGTGATCAGCAGCATTCCCACCCAGAAGGCCGGCACCGCGATACCCAGCTGGGACAGCCCGCTGAGCAGCGAGCCGTACCAGCTGTTCGAGCGGTAGGCCGCGATGAAACCGATCGGCACGGCCACGACGACCGCCAGGAGAAAGGACAGAAGGGTGAGGGGAACGGTGACGGCCAGGCGCGAGGCGATCTCCGGGCCGACCGGAAGGGTGCTGACGAACGACGTGCCCAGGTCGAAGGTCACCAGCCGGCCGAGCCAGGAGACGAACTGCTCCAGCAACGGGAGATCCGACCCGATCTGGTGGCGAGCGGCCGCGATCTGCTCCGGGGTGGCCCCGATCGACAACAGCGAGTTGGCGGGGTCACCGGGCAGCAGGCGCAGGAGGAGGAAAAGCAGCACGCTGGCCAGGAACAGCGAGATGACGAGGAAGGCCGCTCGCCGCAGCAGGTAGGTGGCCATGGCGAATCAGGCCGCCCGCCAAGGCGACACGGACATCAGCTCTTCTTGATGGTGTAGGCGTAGAACTGCGAGTTCAGGCCGTTGATCGGGTAACCCGACAGCGACGACGACGCCACGACGATCTGCGGATAGAGATAGAGCCAGTCGCTGGCGGCGTCCGCGGCGATCTGCTGGTTGGCCTTCTTGAGCAGGGCCGCCTGATCGTCGGTCGTGTCCGACTGCTCGGCCTGGTTCACCAGCTTGGTGACCTCGGGGTTGTCGTATCCCCAGTAGAAGTCGGGATTGCCGTACCAGACGACGTCGCGGTCGTTGACGTGCTCCTGCAGCGTCGCGGCGAAGTCGTGGTTCTTGAACACCTTGGTGTACCACTCGTCGGCGGTGATGACGTTGATCGTGACGGTGATGCCGACCTTGGCCAGCTCTCCCTTGATGAACGTGGCCGCGGTGGGGTGCGGGTCGTAGTTCGGGGTGTCGAGCGTGAAGCTGAACCCATTGGCGTAACCGGCCTCGGAGAGCTGCTTCTTGGCCAGTTCCACGTCGTAGGGGTTCACCGTGGTGAGGTCCTCGTACCACGGGTCGGTCGGCGGGACCATCGAACCGATCAGGGTTCCGTAGTCGCCCCAGATCGAGTTGAGCAGCTTGCGGTTGTCGATGGCGGAGGTGACGGCCTTGCGGACGAGGGCGTTGTCGAACGGCTTCACCCGGTCGTTGAAGGCCAGCAGGAGCTTGGTCGTCGAATGACCGTCGTTGACCTTGTAGTCCTTGTTGTCCTTGAACTGGGCCAGGGCGTCCGGGCTCTGCTCGCTGGTCACGATGTCGACGGCATTGGTCAGCAGCGCGTTGTTGAGGGCGGTCGCCGCCGTGAAGTAGTGGAACACCACCCCCTTGTTCGTCGGGGGCGTGCCCCAGTAACCCGCGAACGGGTCCAGGCTCAGCGAGGAGCCCCGCTTCCACGTGCCGAGCTTGTAGGGACCGGTGCCGTCCTCGGAGGTCGTGAGGTCCTTCGCCTGGTTGTTGATGACCCACACGTAGCTGAGGTTGTAGACGAACGAGATCGACTTGGTCGACAGCTTCACGGTCACCGTGCTGTCGTCGGGAGTCGTGATGCTCTTGATCCCGGTGAAGCTGCTCTTACGGGCGGACTGCGAGTCCTTGGCGAGGACCTTTTCGATGCTGTACTTCACGTCGGCGGAGGTGAGCGGGTCGCCCGAGTGGAACGTGACGCCGCTCTGCAGCGTGAACGTGTAGGTGAGACCGTCGGGGCTGACCTTGTAGTCCTTGGCGAGAAGATTCTCGACCTTGCCGTCGTCGCCGAGCTTGAACAGGCCCTCGTAGACGTTGCCGTTGAACGCCTCGGTCACGCCCTGCCCGCCGCCGCCCGTGTTGTCGAGGTTCTGCGGCTCGTAGAGCGAACCGACCTCGATCGTCGCGTTCGGGTCGGCCGAGCCGGTCGATGATGACGTGCTCCCCGAGCCGGCCGCCGGGGCGTTCTCCGAGCCGGAGCCGGAGCCGGAGCCGCAGGCGGTGAGGGTCAGCGCGACCATGAGGGTGGCGCCGACGAGCGACGTCATCTTGCTTTTCACTGTTTCTCCTGATCAGTGGCCGTACGGCCGGACGTGATGGGCGATCTGAGCCTCACCGGCGCAGGGATGTCGTCCCGCGCATCGGCTCGGCTCCGCTTCAGTGGATCGCGTAGCCGTCGAGGAACGCCGGAAGCCTCTCGCCCGCGTCGACGGCGACGTGGAAGCGGTTCTGCGGCGGCGGCAGCGGGCAGTTGTAGTGGGCGGAGAATCCGCACGGCGGGACGAAGGCCCGGTTGAAGTCGAGCACGACCTGGTCGCTGCCGGGCACGCGCGGCACGATCAGGAACCGGCCGGCGGCGTAGGTGTTCACGCCGTTGGTCCTGTCACCGAAGACCAGGAGCAGCGTTCCGTCGTCGTCGAACGCGCTCAGCGAGTAGGCGACGTCGTGCAGGGTGAAGGTGATGTCGCCGGGAACGACAAGCTCGCGGGTGCCGCCGTTGTCGCGAATGTGCTCGAACGGGATACGACGCGACCCGGGCACCTCCGTGAAGGTGGCCTCGATCACCCAGTCCGGGTTGAACGGGAACGCCTCGACGGTGTCGAAGTGCTGGATCGACGGTGCGTTCGCGTCCCAGAGGCGAATGCCACGTTCCAATTCGCCGGTGTCGATGTTCCGGCGTTCCAGCCTGGTCGCCGTCACGCTGCTCGGCCGGCCGGAGAGCGCGTCCTCGAGGGATTCGTCCTGATCGCTCGCCTGCCAGCGGGTCTCGACGAGCGCGAGGTTGCCCGCCGGTGCGATGAGGGAGGTCAGCCGGGACGCCCGCCAGGCGTCCCAGCCGGCACGCGCGGAGTCGATGGTGCGCGCGGAAGCCAGTGCGGGCATGGTTGTGAACAGCTCACTTCGTTCTGGGCAGGCGGCGCCTGCCGATCGTGCTTGGGGTGGACGCGTCGCCGGTGACGGGCACGGTGCACACCATTGACGATCTTCCGATTAAGCCTACCAAAATAGTCGGCTTTGTCCAATTTGGACAGCAAATCCGTTTTCGGACAGTTACCATCAATGCGACAGAGGCCCGAAATACGCTTCGCGACAGATGATCAGACCGTACGGGGTGCCACCCGCGGGGCCTCGGGAGGTGGAGACGGCCGCCTCGGGGCCGACGCGGGACAGCGGTCCGGCGGGAGTCCCGCCGATAAGTCCGATCTTCACTGCGTCACCTCCCCGCGGTCGTCGCCTCTACGGGAGACCGGCAACGCCGTGACCACCTCGGATATTTCCCTGCCACGAACCGGTCAGGGATCGCGAACACCGGGCTGGTGCCGCCTGCCGCCGTCGGTCAGGCCTCCGGCGTCGACCGCACCGGTCTTCGAGCCGGCTTCAGCGGCCTATTGCGGGACGGCGTACTCGACCGTCGGCGCCTCGCTGTATTTGTCGAGCTCGGGGAGGTTGACCACGATCGGGTCCACGCCGGACCGGACAACCGCCCAGACCGTCTCGTACTCGGCGGAGGCATTGATCTCCTGGTGAATGACATGGGCGGGGACGAACACGAAGTCACCGCGCCCCGCTTCCGCCATGTTCTCCAGCCGGTCCCCCCACCGGTACCGGGCCGTGCCGCTGACGACGTACAGGACGGTTTCCTGATCCCCGTGATGGTGCGCCCCGGTCGCCGCGCCGGGCTTGACCGTGCTCAGGAACGCCGAAAGATGTGCCGCGTCCGGGTTCCGGGCGTCAAAGGCCACCTCGCGGATCAGCCCGGGAGTCTGCGTCGTGTTTCTGTCAAGGGCTTCGCCGTGGACGACCCTGACCTGCTTGCTGCGATGAATGTCACTCATGGTTACCCCTTTCTCCAACGCCACGAAGCGATCACCCATACCCCTGAAGCGCCGGCCGTCACGGCCGCAGGACGGCCTTGATGACTCCGTCGACGCGCTGGTCGAAGGCCCGGAACAACCCGGGCGCGTCATCAAGGCGCCCATGATGGGTGACCACCACACTGGGACGGGCCCGGCCGGACAGCACGAGGTCACGGAGCAACACCGTGTAGCGACGATCGTGCGTACGACCGAACCTCACCGAAACCCCCTTGGAGAAGAACGTCGCCCACGGCACCGTCAGGCGGCCGTCGGCGTGCCCCTCGGGGGCCGGATGCCGATCTTTCTCGGCGTAGACGCCGATGATGCCCAGATGCCCGGTCGGATTGACCAGCCGGGCGAGATCACCGATGACCTGGGCCGGGTTCTCCGCCCCAGGCTCCAGGCGGTCGTGAGACTGGAACCCCACCGCGTCGATGCCCGCCTGGACCCCGCTCATCGCCGCCTCACCGGGCGCCAGGCCACCGGCCCGGCGAAGCTCGCGGATCTGCTCCACGGGATCCGCCAGCCGGTAGTCGACGGGAACGGCGCCCATCTCCCCGGCCTTGTCCAGCCGCTCGGGCACCTCATCGACGACGTAGACCTCGGCGGCACCCTTCAGCAGAGAGCTGTAGGCCGCGAGCAGGCCGACGGTCCCGGCGCCGAACACCGCGACCGTCGCGCCCGCGGCCACCTGCGCCAACTCGGTCGCATGCCATCCGGTCACGAACGCGTCGGCCAGCAACACCAGGTCGTCTTCACGGTCGTCGCCCGGCTCCCCGGGCACCGGGATGCAGTTGGCGTCGGCGAAGGGCACCCTCAGCAGCTCGGCCTGCGCACCGCGGTAGGGCCCCATGCCCGCGTAACCGTACGCCGCGCCGAAGCCCCCCGGGCGCACCCGCAGGCAGGCGGCCGACAGTCCCCGCGCGCAGTTGACACACACTCCGCAGTAGACGTGGGTCGGGATCACCACCCGGTCCCCGGGTTTGACCATCTCGACCGCGGAACCGGCCTGCTCGACGACGCCGAGAGGCTCGTGCCCCAGGACCAGGCCGGGCGTGGCTCCGGTGCGCCCGTCGTACATGTGCAGGTCGGTCCCGCAGATCGCGCTCGAACTGATCCGGACGACGACGTCCTCGGGTTTCTCGAGCACCGCGTCGGGGACGTCCTCGACCGCGACCGAGCGGGTGCCGACGAAGACGACGGCCTTCATACCGGCCGTCCATCGCTGGTGCTCATCCGTACCCCCGTCTCTCATCCGGCGGCCGACGGCCGCACCACACACCCCCGCCATGCGTCCAGTTTTGACATAAATAAACACAAATCAACGCGGACGTACCCACTCACTGACCGCCCACGCGTACTCCGACGTAACGAGCGGGGAGATCTTGCACCCTTCCCACGGCGGACAGTGGACGCCGCCCAGATGCGAGCACAACACCGCTCAGGTCAGGACCCTGCCGAGGAAACCGCGGATGTAGCCCGTGATCGCGTCAAGATGGCTCTCCAGCGCGAAGTGCCCCGCGTCGAGGAAATGGATCTCGGCATCGGGCAGGTCGCGCCGGAAGGCCCGGGCACCGTCCGGGCCGAAGATCTCGTCGTTGGCGCCCCAGACCGCCAGCAGGGGCACCTGACTGGTGCGAAAGTACTCGTGGACGCTCGGATAGAGGTCGACGTTGGCCGGATAGTCGTGAAAGAGCTGCAACTGGATCTCGGCATTGCCCGGCCGGTCCAGCAGGACCTGATCGAGCGTCCAGGTGTCCGGGCTGACCAGGCTGGGATCGGGCACGCCGTTCAGATACTGCCAGCGGACGCTCTCCGGGGTCAGAGCACCCCGTACGGCCGGCTCGGTGGCGGGGCCGGGCGCGGCGGCGTAGGCGAAGAGCCCGTTCCAGAACGTGTCGACGAACCCGTCGACGTAGGCGTTTCCGCTCTGCGTGACGATCGCGGTGATCCTGTCGGGGAAACGGGTCGCCAGGTGCCAGCCGATGGGGGCGCCGTAGTTCTGAACGTAGAGCGCGTACCTGTCGAGCCCGAGGTGGGCGAGAAGGCCGGCGGTGACGTCGGTGAGGGCCGCGAAGGTATAGGGAAACTCCTGGAGCGAGGGCGCCGAGGAGTAGCCGAAGCCGATGTGGTCGGGGGCGATGACGTGATACCGGTCGGCCAGCGCCGGGATGAGGTTGCGGAACATGTGCGAGCTGCTCGGGAAACCATGCAGAAGCACGATGGCCGGTGCCTCGCGCGGGCCCGCCTCCCGGTAGAAGACGTTTAGGCCGTCGATGCTCACGGTCAGATGGCGGACAGGAATCATCTCCGATCCCCCTGTTCCGTTGATCTGGCTCCTGCGTTCGGTCCGGCACATCATTCCTAACCCGCGATACGCCATATTACGGCTAGGAATTCGGAAAGAAATGCGGTCGAACCACGACGGGAATGCATTGTCCGCGCCACCCGGCATCCGCCTCGACTCCGACGCGCCGTCACCATCGATGACGAACGCCGGATAAAACCGTACCCTGAGGATCAGGGAGAGGGCGAAGCTCGCAGAACCACTCCGACGCTTTCCAAGAACTGTCACACGGACCGCAAGGAGAGAATATGGCGGCGCGTTCTCCACTTCCCCCGTTCACTCGCGATACCGCCATTGAGAAAATCAGGCTGGCGGAAGACGCCTGGAACACCCGCAATCCGGAGCAGGTGGCTCAGGGCTACACGCTGGACTGTTACTGGAGGAACCGCGCGGAATTCGTGAACGGACGCGACGAGATCATCGCTTTTCTCACGCGAAAATGGACGAGAGAGCTGGACTACCGGCTCATCAAGGAACTGTGGGCCTTCGACGGCAACAGGATTGCCGTGCGCTTCGCCTACGAATCCCACGACGACTCCGGAAACTGGTTCCGTTCCTACGGCAACGAGAACTGGGAGTTCAACGAACAAGGGGTGATGGTCGTGAGATACGCCTGCATCAACGACCTCCCCATCAAGGAGTCGGAGCGCGAATACCACTGGCCGCTGGGGCGTCGACCGGACGACCATCCGGGGCTGAGCGATCTCGGTTTCTGACAGGTTCGGTGTCCCCCGGCGTGTCCTGACGAGGACACACCGATCTCCGTGACACCCCTGGCGAGGACACCGGTCTCCGTGACAACCGCCGGCCGTACCGGGCCCTCAGCCGATCGCCCATGCCGGACGCGGCTGGTCAGGCGAGGAGACGAAGGAGACGGGACCGCCGGGAGTGCCGACGGTCACCGTCGCGCCGGACCACGAGACCTTCGGATCGGCGGTGCCGGGCACGATCAGGGTCAGCACGGAACTCACCGGCGGGGAGAGCACCGTCGCCACCTCGGCCTTTTCGAGATAGCGGGGTGAGATCGCTCCAGGCCGCACCGTCTGGCCGCTGATCGGCCGGCACGAGGGCATCGCGAACTGGAGCAGGGTCGCCCGCCAGTCCCCGTCGGCCAGCACTACCCTGCCGTCGTGGTTGGAGATCACCCGAAGCGACGGGCCGAAGTGCCACAGGTTGCGCAGCCTCGATGAGGCCGGCACCGAGTCCAGCACGGCCATCAGATCGGCCCCGTGGTTGACCAGGACCGAGCGGGTACGGCTGACGCCGTACGCGGTGTCGGTGAGCCGGTAGGACTGCCGCGTGCGTTCGACCGACGAGCCCACGAGGCGCGTCGCCGTACCCTCGCGGAACTCGGCGCCCACCACGATGGGGACGTTGTGCGCCTCGGGTGAGGTCGTCCACTTCCGGTAGGGCGTCTTCTCGTAGGAGTGGAAGCCCGCCTCCACGAGGATGTCGCGTCCCTGGGCGTGGTAGGTGACGCCCAGATGATCCTCGTGGCCGTGAAGCCGGCGTCCGGGTCCGAACCTGATCGAGTAGTGGGCCGATCTCGCGTCGTTCCACGCCGTCCTGCCGAAGACGTAACCGCCGTCGAACACCTTCACGGTGTCCTCCTCATGCGGGAAACCCTCCGGGCGCACGTCGGCCGGACTGTCTCCGATCGGCACCAGTCGGCCGTCGGGCTGGGTGGCATGGCTGACGTACGTCTCCAGCGACCTGCGCCGCGCGGCGAGGTCCGCGGGGATCTCGGCCCCGCAGCTTCTGATCGCCTCCATCGCCACGCCCAGCCGCCGGTGAACGTAGACGCCGTATCTCGGAGCCTGCTCGTGCAGCACGCCCTGCGCGTCGATGGCGAGCCTCGCCGACCTGGTCATCCGCCGGATGGCCAGGTCCTTCCACCGCTCGTGGCCGAGGCGGCAGCCGATTGCCAGCAGCGCGATGTCCTGGTCGAGGCCGTGGTTGTGGCCCTCCTTGTAGAGCGCGGCGTCGGACAGGATCCGGGCGTGCTCGATCAGGCTGTCCGACAGCCAGCCGGACCGCACGTACGCGCTGAGGCAGACCAGCGCCGGTGCGCGCAGGGCGACCGGGTGCTCGGCCCAGGCCCAGGGGCTGAGACCGGCCCCGCCGCGGGGGTTCTTCCGCACCCAGTCCTCGGCGATCCCGGCGGCGCGGTCGAGATACTCTCGCTTCCCCGACCGCTCGTACTGCACGACCAGCCGTCCCATCCACCTCAGCGCGTGAAGGTTCAGCGCCCACGAACGGTTCTGGTGCGGGTTGAGATGCCAGTCGATGTCCGTGCCCACGTCGACGGCCGGTAGGCCGACAAACGTGACCCTGCCCTCCATGACCTCGGACACCTTGATCTCAGGGAACTGGCCGGCCACGCGGATGACCGGGCCGTCGCTCGTCGCGAGGGAGGGTGCGACGGAACGGCTCGTGGTCAGGCCGAGTGCCGTACGGGCATGCCGAAACAAGCGATTGCTCCAAAGAATGGTGTGGGCGGCCCGCGCACGCCCTCGCGAACCGGGCGGACAGGCCTGGGAGGGCGGACGCACGGGCTCAGGACGGGCAGGCTCAGGACGGGCGGGCGAGCAGGAGGAACGGGATCAAGAAAGGGGGTGAGCGGGAGAAAGGGGTACGGGCCCAGGAAAGGCGGGCGAGCTCGGAGGGGTCTAGGGAAGGTCGGGAACGGCCGGCTTGTCGTCCGTCCAGCCCGCGTCGAGGACCACCTCGACCTGATCGCCCGTGACGCCCGGCCGCCCCGTGACGGTGGAGGACAGCACCTGGGAGCTGTCGGGATCGATGATCAGCGTCCGCCGGACAGGCGGAGCCGCCTGCAGGGTGAAGGAGAACGCGGCCCCCGCCCTGCCCTGCTCGTCGGTCGCCTTACCCAGATACCGGACGTTCGGCAGGTCGGCGAGAGCCCGGTAGGCGGCCGCGCGCACGTCCGGCGGCGACGGCTTACTCCACAGCAGGCCGCTGAGCGCGTCCGCGACGACACCGTCGGTAGAGCCGCCCGGCACGTCCCGCACGGCCTCGGTCACCCAGTCCTTCAGGGCCGCGGGGTCGGCCGGGAGTCCCCGCAGCTGCTCGAAGGTCATCTGGTGACCGGCCATGCTGAAGGGGACCTTGCCGGTGACCGCCCTGAGCATGCCCTTGTCCGGCGACGTGGACAGCACGTCTCCCTCGCTCGACCATTCGGTGGGAGAGCCGTCGCGACGCCAGGCCTCCTCGTCGGCTCCGCTCATCGGACGCGCCCCCAGCGCCCGAGAACCGGACCAGACCCGGCCGTCCCTGGCGACCCACTGCTCGGTGAGCCGTGACTCCACCACCCGGTAACGGTTCTCACCCCGCCCCAGTCGTTCCGGGTACGTCTGCCTGTACAGCTTCCTGACGCGCCAGTAGGCGCCGGTCGCCGCGGATCCGGATTCGGCCGTGGTCGCCGCCGCGAGCAGGACCGACCGCCCGGAGATCGCCGTGGTCTGGTACGGCGCCCCGGCGATCTCCGTGACCTGGTTCGGCGGCCCCGCCCGCCCGATCACCGAGGGAACCGCGATCGCCGTCGCCGCGGCGACGGCGAGACCGGCCACGGCCACCGTCCATGACAACCGCCGGCGCCGCCGCAGCAGCTCGGCCTCCAGCCGCTTCCGCACCCTGGCCTTGAGGATCGGGTCGGCCTGCGGCTCGCCGTACAGCTCGCGGATCGTCTTCAGCTCATCCACGGCCGGCCTCCTCGGATTCGAGTATCGGGTTGGTGCCGCCCAGCGTGGCGCGCAGTTTTTTCCTGGCCCGGTTCAGCCGTGACCCGACGGTCCCGTACGGGATGTCCAGGGCGGTGGCGATCTCCTCGTGGCTCAGCCCGGCCAGGGCGACGAGGAGCAGGACGTCGCGATCCCGCTGGTTGAGCCCGGCCATCGCCGCCGCGAGGCTCGGCCGCAGGCTCTCCGCGCTGACCTGGGCGGCGACCTGTTCCTCGTGCCCGGGGATGTCGGTGTCCACCCCGTAGCGCCCGAGCGCGCGCAGGGTGCGTACCTCGAAGCGGCGGTGCTTGCCGATGAGGTTGGTGGCGATGCCGTACAGCCACGCCCGCACACTGGCGAGGGACGGGTCGTAGCGCGCCCGTTTGCGGAACGCGGTGAGAAACGTCTCGGCGACGATGTCCTCCGCGTGGTCGGCCCCGAGCCGCTGGGCGACGTAGCGGTGGATCTCACCGAAGTAGGTGTCGAAGATCGCGCTGAACCGCTCGGACTCATCGAGGGAGAGCTGGATGACCTCGGCGTCCCCCACCGGATGAGCGGCCCAGGACATCGTCGTCACGATGGCCCCCCTGTCATGTGCAACGGTTCAAGCGCGAATGGCGGTCACCTCTTATCACCCGATCCACCGATTCACTTTCACGGTCATAGCCTGACATCTCAGGCCGTCTTGGGAATTCATGGTCATCCGACCTGGTTAGTCGGGTTATGACCATAGGTGTTGCTCTATCGGCGCCGGCGGACGCGGAGCACGTGGTGCCCCGACTGCTGTCGGCGGCAACGGCGGCGGGACGACCCGCTCCGCGCGTCGTCGCGCTCGTCGCCGGAGTTGTCACCGACGACGTGGAGACCGCGCGAGAGGCCGCAGCTCAGCAGACCGCCTTCTACGACCGGATCCCCTCCTATCAGAAGGTGATCGAACTGTCGGGGGCGTCGCGCGCCGCCGACCTCGTCGAGATCGGCGACGAGAAGGCGATCGCCGCGGCGGTGCGCCGCTACTTCGACGCGGGCGCGACCGAGGTGGTGTTCACCCAGACCAACCTGGCCGGGCCGCAGGGCCGCGAGCGCACCTGGCGGCTGCTCGGCGAGCTGGCCGGAAAGGAGAAGGCATGAAGACAGTGGTGATCACCGGCGGCACCGACGGGATCGGCCGGGCGCTGGCGTCCGAACTGCTCGGCGAGGGAGCGACGGTTATCGTCGTGGGCCGGAATCCGGCCAAGGGCCGGGATTTCCTCACCGCGGCGGACAAGGCGGGCTCCGCCGACCGGGCCCGGTTCGTCACGGCCGACCTCAGCCTGCTCGCCGAGACCGAGAAGGCCGTCGCGGAGATCCGCGCGGAGATCCCGGTCGTCGACGCGCTGGTGCTGTGCGCCCGGCACTATCGGTCCCGGCGGACCGTGACGTCGGAGGGGCTGGAGGAGAACTTCGCGCTGTTCTACCTGAGCCGGCGCCTGTTCGGCCAGGGACTGGCCGACGCGCTGGCGGCAGCCGAGGCGCCGGTCGTGGTGAACGTCGCCGGGCCGGGGGCGCCGCTGGACATCGTGCGCTGGGACGACCTGCAACTGCGGCACGGATACCACGGGGGCGCCGCGCTCGGCCAGGGCGGCAAGCTCAACGACCTGCTCGGCATCGCCTTCTCCGAACGCCACGGCGGACGGGGCATCCGCTACGTGCTGGTCCATCCGGGCGTCACCGCGACGGGCTTTTCCGGCGAGTACGACCAGGCGACCCTGCCGCACATCCGGTCGATGCAGGCCGGCGCCAAGCCTGTGTCGGCCGCCCTGCCGCCGATCCTCTCGGCCATCGAACGGCCCCCGGCGGCGGCGCTCAGCGCCTTCGTCGAGGGCCGCGAGCTCGACGTGTCCGGACCGGATTTCGATCCGGCGGCCGCGCGACGGCTGGAGGCCCTGACCGAGCGTCTCCTCGCCGCGCGGCGCGATGTCAGGTCGCGGTGACCCGGCCCGGGACGTGCGCGGAGGGGTAAGTCCGTTTACACCGTGTGTGCGAGCGGCCACTGTTCGGTGAGCAGCGATCCGGGTTGCTCTGGGACAGCCTTCGGGCCGAAAGGCGCGGGATCAGCGGACTTGTCAGGTCCTCGTCGCACGACCTGACGTGCACCGGCTAGGGGATTGGTGGACGCCGGGCCGTTCGCATGCCCGCGAGGATCTTCCTATCGGAGGCCGTCGAAGAGGTCGTCCTCGTGGTCGGCGGCCTCGGGGACGTGGTTGATCTGGCGGATGAAGGACTCCGTGGCGAACACCTGGTGCTGGGCCTCGGCGGGCAGGCGCAGGAAGAAGATGTTCTCGCCCTGGCTCGCGTGCGCCTGCAGCGCCTTGACCTTGCGCTCCACGTAGGGAGCCACGTCGACCACTGTGGTGATCTGCTCCTGCGGGACGCCGAAGTCATCGGGAAGCTCCATGCCCTCGGGAGCGGCATCGATCGAGCGGAGATACTCGAACCACTCGGCCATGCGCTCACGGGGCACCGCGGTGTAGTAAAGCTTGCGGGGAATGCCGCTGGCCTCGGTCGCGGCCATGGCGATCCGGTGGGCCTGAATGTGGTCGGGGTGGCCGTAGGCACCGTTCTCGTCATAGGTGACGACAACCTGGGGGCGATAACGCTCCATCAACTCGGCCAGCCGACCGGCGGCCACCTCGACGGGAACGTTGGCAAAGGCGTCCTCCGCCTCGTTCCCGGACCAGCCGACCATGCCGGAGTCACGGTAGCCGAGCAGCTCCACGTGCGAGATCCCGAGATGGGCCGCCGATTCGCGGAGCTCCTGCAGGCGCACCGCGCTCACCGCCGCCTCGTCATGTCCCGGCTCCCCCGGCTTCACCCCGCCGGGACCGTCACCCTGCTCACCGTTGGTGCAGGTGACCAGGACGGTGCGGATGCCCTCGTCCGCATACCTGGCGAGGATGCCGCCCGTGCCGAGCACCTCGTCATCAGGGTGGGCGTGAACGGCCATCACTGTGAGTTCGTCATTCATGGATGTCAACCCCTCCGTAAGAGGGCCATACGGCCCCGCACACTCTACGGCGGCCAACGAGCACCCGAAATTTCGCGCTTAGCTCGGAAAACCCACTACCTTCCATAGCGGCCACAACCGCCGATCCACCGGCCGCTCGACGAACATGGCGATCACAGACGTGCGAGCCGGCCGCCGGGCGGCAGAGGGTCCGGACGGCAGGAATAAGTACGCCCACCCTGGCGCTAAGGGTAATTGAAATTTCAACGACAGTGATCGAGATGGAGAATGGTGAGCACGATGCAGTTCGGAATCTTCACCGTGGGAGACGTCACCCCAGACCCCACCACGGGCAAGACGCCGAGTGAGCAGGAGCGGATCAAGGCGATGGTGGCCATCGCGCTCAAGGCGGAAGAGGTCGGCCTCGACGTCTTCGCGACCGGTGAGCACCACAACCCGCCCTTCGTGCCGTCGTCGCCGACGACCATGCTCGGCTACATCGCCGCCCGCACCGAGCGGATCATCCTCTCCACGGCCACGACGCTGATCACCACCAACGACCCGGTCAAGATCGCCGAAGACTTCGCCATGCTGCAGCATCTGGCGGACGGACGCGTCGACCTGATGATGGGCCGCGGCAACACCGGGCCGGTGTATCCGTGGTTCGGGCAGGACATCCGCCAGGGCATCCCGCTGGCCGTCGAGCACTACGCGCTGCTGCACCGGCTGTGGCGCGAGGACGTGGTCGACTGGCAGGGCAAGTTCCGCACGCCGCTGCAGAGCTTCACCTCCACGCCCCGGCCGCTGGACGGGGTCCCGCCGTTCGTCTGGCACGGCTCGATCCGCAGCCCGGAGATCGCCGAGCAGGCCGCCTACTACGGCGACGGCTTCTTCGCCAACAACATCTTCTGGCCCAAGGACCACTACATCCGCCTGATCGAGCTGTACCGGGAGCGTTTCGCCCACTACGGCCACGGCACCGCGGAGCAGGCGATCGTCGGACTCGGCGGTCAGGTGTTCATGCGCAAGAACTCCCAGGACGCCGTCCGTGAGTTCCGCCCCTACTTCGACAACGCGCCCGTGTACGGCCACGGCCCGTCGCTGGAGGACTTCACCGAGCAGACCCCGCTCACCGTGGGCAGCCCGCAGGAGGTCATCGACAAGACCTTGACCTTCCGTGACTCCTTCGGCGACTACCAGCGCCAGTTGTTCCTGATGGACCACGCGGGGCTGCCCCTGAAGACCGTGCTGGAGCAGCTCGATATCCTCGGCGAGGAGGTCGTGCCCGTGTTGCGCAAGGAATTCGCCGCCGGCCGGCCGAGCCAGGTGCCGGACGGTCCCACCCACCGGTCCCTCGTCGCCCAGCGCGACGCCGAGACCGGCGACCAGCCCCCGGTCCCCGCGGGCTCCCCCGCCTGACCTCCGCCCAGGCACGAACAAGCAGTCGGCGTCTCCCCGGGCGCGAGCCCGGGGTGTTCCACACGGAAGGAATTCGATGAGCCCCCTCAATCTCGTGGTCGTCTCGGCCGGTCTCAGCCAGCCCTCCTCGACCCGCCTGCTGGCCGACCGCCTGGCCGAGGCGACCAGGCAGCGCCTGGCGGAGGACCGCCCGGTCGAGGTACGCGTGGTCGAACTGCGCGACCTGGCCGTCGACATCGCCAAGAACCTGGTGACCGGGTTTCCCAGCGCCGCACTGCGTGAGGCGCTCGAGGCGGTGACCGAGGCGGACGGCGTCATCGCGGTGACGCCGATCTTCACCGCCTCCTACAGCGGCCTGTTCAAGTCGTTCTTCGACGTGATCGACAACACCGCGCTCGTCGGAAAGCCCGTGCTCGTCGCGGCGACCGGCGGAACGGCCCGGCACTCGCTCGCCCTCGATCACGCGCTGCGCCCGTTGTTCGTCTACCTGCGCGCGATCGTCGTGCCCACCGCCGTCTACGCCGCCTCCGAAGACTGGGGCACGGGCGGGGACGCACGCACCGACGGCCTCCCCACCCGGATCGCCCGCGCGTCGGAAGAGCTGTCCGATCTCATCCTGCGCCGGCCCGCCGCGCCCAAACAGGTCGAAGCCGTCGTCCCGTTCGAGCAGCAGCTCGCGGCACTGCGCCCCTGACCCCGGGCGGGTAAGGAACCGGTGGCCGTGACGTCACCCCGGCCACCGGCTTCTCACACCCTGGAGTCACCCCGGCGTCATCTCGACCACCGGCTCCTCACACCGTGGTACCGGCCCCGGCTCATTGCCGGCCGTTCAGCGCCATGACACGCACCTACCGGCCCCAGGCCTCGCGGCCCGTCGTGACGCCGGCCCCGGTGCGCACCGACTCCTCGATCGCCAGGCTGAGCAGGTGGTCCTGACAGCCGTCGGCCAGGGAGTAGGGCTCCGGGGCCTCTCCCCGGCACCACGACGTCATCTGGCACAGGAGCGAGACGACGGCCAGGTCGTCCTCGGAGAACTTCGCGCCCTGGTAGTCGTTGCGATAGACCACGCGCCCGTCGAAGCTGATGTGGTCCAGGTCGAAGCCCTCCAGGTTGAGGTCGATCCCGGTCTGGCGTCGCGTGAGGTGCGACTCCACCGGGCTCCTCGGGTCGATCATGCGCACCACGCGGTCGTCCACCAGCTCGCCCATGGATCCGCGGATGACGATTCGCCGGCTGCGCAGGGGGTTCCACCACTGGTTGTCGGTGAAGTCGTAGAGCCCCATCCCCTCGGCGAACTCCAGGGTCGCGATCGTGGTGGCCGCCTTCTTCGGCGACGAGTCACCCGTCCAGCCGTCCCTGGTCATGGGGTCGACCAGCGGGCCGGTGAAGGACCGGGCCGTCACCGTGGTCTCCTCGAAGCCGGCCCCGAGCATGTGCCGGATCATGGACACGGCGTGGTACAGGTGCGTCGAGGAGACCTGTACGGAGCTCACCTCTCCGAGGATCCCCTCGCGGACGAGCGCCAGCCTCGCCGCGTGACCCGGCATGTGCAGATACTGCTCCGCGACCTGCACCAGACCGCTGGTCCCGACGGCGGACCAGAGATCGCGCAGCCCCTCCAGGTCGGCCGCCGGCGGCGTCTCCGCCAGCACCGGGACGTCGAACCTCACCAGTTCCTTCGTCACCTCCGGGGTGATCTGCCACGGAACCGAGGGGATGACGAACTCGGGGCGCTCCGCCGCGAGCATCTCCGCGACGGAACGGAACGTCGGCACCCCCCAGGCGGCCTCGACCTCGGCACCCCGCTCGCTCGACCTGGTCACCACACCCGACACCGACAACCGCTCCGGCAGTTGCCTGGCCAGACGCAGGAAGAACTCCGAACGCCATCCGCTACCGACCAGGCCGAAACGACCCGCTGACTGTGAACTCATCATGATTCCTCTTCGTGCGACGGACGCCGATGTGCTGGGCCACCCAGTCGTCCGGGCTGTCGAGGACATCATCTGCCATCGTCTTCCGGTCCTGAAGGCCGCATCTCATGAAGATGCGGCCTTCAGGACGGGGGCCGGATGTCGGCGCGTTGGCGAGACGCCCGTCTCAGAAGCCCGGGAACACTCGCCTCAGGTCGTCCAGGGAGACGGCCTCGCCGGTGACGTTCACGGAGCCGGGGGTGTTCGCGGCGTCCAGCCTGCCGCTGACCAGGCGCAGCCATGCCTCGGCGGGAACCGTCAGGACGGCGTCCGCCGACTCGGAAGGCTCTCCGAACTCGATCGTCTCGCCGATCGTGAGGCCGAGGGCACGCTGGGGATCGCTCATCTCGACGCGGAGCGTGACCGGCCGGGACTCCAGGGCGCCGGGCTTGCCGATGAAGCCGACCAGGAAGCTGAGCGGTCCGGGAAGGAAGTCGACCAGTGCCTCGGTGGCCTCCGGGGCGATGACGGCCTTCGGGCCGAAGGTGGCCTCGATGTCCCAGGCGTGCAGGGCGGCCTCGTTCAGGCGCATGCCCGCGACCAGCGTGACACTGGCGGGCGCCGGCATGAAGCCAAGCTTGATCTGCAATCCTTCACGGGCGGCGGCGTCCAGGGACTCATAGGTGGCGACAAGTTCGGCGTTGGCGCTCAGGAAGTCCTCGGCGTGCTCCTTGGGGCCCTTGGCGTCCCAGCGAGCCCACACCGACTGGTTGAAGTCCTGGGCAGGCGCGTCCTCGCCGGTCAGCGCGGCCCGCAGCGACGCCAGGCCGATCTCGGCACCGCTGCCGAGGTGGCTGAGAACCTGGGCGACGGTCCACTCCGAGGCGCTCGAAAGCCGTTCGAGGTCGGCGGCGTCGAGGCGGCGCACCAGGGCGGAAAGATCGTCATGATTGGTACGCAGGGCCGCGATGGTCCTGTCAATGAGCGTGGTCATCGTTTTCCCAACGGGAGGGGTTCTTGGATCGTTGCATGTCGAGCGCAGGGTCCGCCCGCGTCGCCTTCCCGGGAACATCCGGGCGTGGTGACCGGCAGACCCGGAGCATACAAGCGTGCGATCCCGCTCCGTTGTTCCTCGCATCCATTGCCCTCATCGACATCTTCCCGGCCGGCCGCCCGACCCGGACTGGGCGCGGTCGGTCACACATGCAACAATCGGCAGATTCCACACAATTCGACGGAAGGATGACGCGCGGCGTGAAGGCCTACATACTCCATGAGAATCCCGAGTGGTATCCGCCGTTCGCCGCAGCCTTCGAAGCCGAGGGCGTGGACCACGAGCCCTGGCTGCTCGGGGAGGGACTGCTCGACCTCGACGCCCCACCGCCGCCCGGCGTCTACTGGTCCCGGATGAGCGCCTCGTCCCACACCCGCGGGCACCTGCTCGCCAAGGACCACACGCGGGCGGTGCTCAGCTGGCTGGAGGCCTACGGCCGCCGGGTCGTCAACGGGCGCCGCGTGCTCGAACTGGAGATGAGCAAGGTCGACCAGCTCACCGCGCTGCGCGCGGCCGGAATCGACGTGCCCTCCACGCTCGCGGTGATCGGGCACGAGGACCTGCTGGACGCGGCGACCAAGATGCCGGCCCCCTTCATCGCCAAGCACAACCAGGGCGGCAAGGGTCTCGGCGTCGCCCTGTTCGAGAGCGCCGACGCCTTCGCCGACCACCTGAACTCGCCCGAGTACGTGCCGCCGGTCGACGGCATCACCCTGCTCCAGGAGTATCTCCGCGCCGATCAGCCCCGCATCACCCGGGTGGAGATCGTCGACGGCAGCGTCGTCTACGCGCTGACCGCGGACACCGCCCGCGGCGGCTTCGAGCTGTGCCCCGCGGACGCCTGCGCGATCCCCCCCGCGGACGACACCTGCCTGATCGACGCACCGCCCGGACTGTTCGCGCTCCGCGAGGGCTTCGATCACCCCGTACTGGGCCAGTATCTGGACTTCTCCCGCAGGCACGGGATCGAGGTCGCCGGCTTCGAGTTCATCGAGACCGAGGACGGCCGCCTGGTGACCTACGACGTCAACACCAACACCAACTACAACCCCGAGGTCGAGGCAGCGGCTCCCCGCTCCGGGCCGCGGCAGATCGCCCGCATGGTCAAGCGGCTCATCGAAGAAGGGAAGGACCTCTGATGCGGTTCGGCTACTGGATGCCGATTTTCGGTGGATGGCTGCGCAATGTCCCGGACGAGGACATGAGCATCGACTGGTCCTACATCCGCGACCTCGCCGTCGACGCCGAGGGGCAGGGCTTCGACCTCACCCTGATCGCCGAGCTCAACCTCAACGACATCAAGGGCCACCGCGCGCCCGCCCTCGACTGCTGGACCCTGGCACCGGCGATCGCCGCCGTCACCCGGCAGACGGAGCTGATGCTCGCCGTCCGGCCCAACTACCACTCGCCGTCGGCCACGGCCAAGGCCCTGTCCACGCTCGACACCATCGCGCCCGGCAGGACCAGCCTCAACGTCGTCTCCTCCTGGTGGAAGGACGAGGCAGCCCAGTACGGTGCCCCGTTCGACGTGCACGACGCCCGCTACGCCCGTACCCAGGAGTGGCTGGAGGTCCTGAGCCGGCTGCTCACCGAGGACACGGTGACCCACAACGGCGCCCTGTACAACCTTCAGGGCACGGTTCTGGAGCCCAAGCCCGCCAGCCGGCCCACCGTCTACATGGGCGGGGAGTCCCCCACCGCGAAGAACCTGATCTCGGCCCAGGGTGACGCCTACGTCATGCACGGCGACTCCCCGGAGACCATCGCCGCGAAGATCGCCGACATGCGCGAGCGCCGCCAGGCCCAGAACCTGCCGCCGCTCTCCTTCGGCGTCTCCGGCTACGTGATCTGCCGCGACACCGAGGAGGAGGCGCAGGCCGAGCTGGAGCGCATCCTGAACGTGCGCTCCTCTCCGGAGGCCTACGCCTCCTACCAGGACTTCGTCGAGGGCTCCCAGCTGGAGTCGCAGGTCTCGCTGGAGGAGTACAGCGTCTCCAACCGCGGGCTGCGCGCCGGACTGGTCGGCACCCCGGAGCAGATCATCGCGCGGATCAAGGCGTACGAGGAGGCCGGGGTCGACCTGATGCTGCTCCAGTTCTCACCCCAGCACACGGAGATGGACCGTTTCGGACGCGAGGTGATCGCCGCCTACCCCCGGGGATAGGCGAGCGCCCGTCGTGATGTGCCCGGCCCCACCGTCGAACGCGCGGTGGGGCCGGTTCTTTTTGCCAGGTCCGCAGAAAACGCGTTGCGGCCGGTTCCCGAAGTCCGGCATTCTCGACCTAAGCCAGTCGAGTACCTACGCCGGTCGAGCTTCACGAGGAGGGGTCATGCGTCGTCATCACGGTCGAAACCACCGCACCATGCGTGTTCATCGCCGTGTGCGCATGCCCTGGGAGGCTCGCGTGTGACGTCCGCCGTCACGACGCGAGCCGTCTCGGACCACAGGGTCCGGGGCGGCTCTTTCCTTTGGAGCTTCCTTTGGAGCGGGTGAGGGCGCTGGTGTGCTCGGCGGTTTCATAAGCCGTTGTGGGCGGGTTCGATTCCCGCACCCGCTACCCAACCTCTGTGGCGCAGTGGAGAGCGCGCCCGCTTGCGGAGCGGGAGGTCGCCGGTTCGATTCCGGCCAGAGGTGCTGCGGCCGATCCCGAAGTGGACGAGGGACCGGGTTGTGATCCTGGTGCAAGCGGGTTCGAGTCCCGCCGGCCGCCCCACGTCAGTGAACTTTTTTCATCCTCGGTCGGCCTGTGCGACGCGGTGGTTTTGAAGGACGGCGATGGCCTTACACAGGTGGCAGGCGGACCAGGCCGGCGACATGGTTCGGCGTTGAACGCGACGCATCAACGGCCACGCGATGGAAACAGCATCCGAAGCCCCTCGTTGTGACGGACCTGATTGTAATGATCAACCCGTCTACCAGGGGCTTCTTCACGTCGTCAAGCGAATGCCGACCTTTCGGTCATGCTGTGACCAGCGGTTCGCCGCCCGGAGATGAAAAAGGCTTACCGGGTACGGGGTATCGCGTATGCGCAACATCAATTTTTCATCCACAGGCACGCTTTAGAGTCGTATCTCGTGTCAGGGAATCGGAGGGCGCCCAAATTTCTCGACGCACCCGTACTCTCGCGAGAGCGACATCCTTGTGGCGCGAGAGAAGGCGGCGGTTCCACCCGATTCCTATATGGAAATTCGTCACGCTGAGAAAAGGCGCTCCGCAGCTTGCGGGGCGCCCTCTTGATGGCCGGATACCACGGTGCGATATGCATCGGAGAAGGTGAGTGAGAGACGTGGGACCAAAAAGCTTCGCTAAAAAATTCGTTGTCGCGACGGCGATGGCCGCCGCAGGTGTGAGCCTTATTGTGCAACCCGCTTCGGCCGCAACCACTATCAACTTCGAGAGCGCCCAGGGTCAGTTCGACAACAACCCAGGTAGGGGGCAGAGCTGGGTATGGGTCTCCGCAGGCGGAAACAACGCCAATTACTCGGCCAGGACCGAGTACCAGTTCTACAACGGTGCAACCGGTAGCATCACGGCTTATCAGGGCCAGGCCGCCAGCAAGGATCCGGGTCAGGACATCTGGCGAATCCGGGTCTGCGTCACCCGGTGGTCCGGCACCATTGCCTGGTGCTCGAACTGGAGCTGATTTAGCTTGATCGCTTAAAGTTTTCATGAGGCCCGTCGATGCCAGCCTGCGTCGACGGGCCTCAATCGTTGAATCTTTTTCATCCCGCCTCGCGCATGTGAAGCGTGAGGACGGCTTTGACCAACCGACCTGCGCGAAGAGGACAGCAGCGGAGTTTTCACCGGATGCGCCGGGTCTTCAGTACGGCAACCGGCGGATGAGGCCCCAGATTCGGGCCGCCTTGAGGTCATGAACCGAACCGGGCAGAGCACCAGAGGTCCGGAGCGGGGTGCCGCCCGAAGCGCCTGATCGAGCGTGGGCGAGGCGAAACGGCCCCGTTTTCAGCTAGTTTCCGAAAGTTTCGATATCAGCGAAGATGTATATCCAGTTCAGAGATACAGAGAAAAACTCAACTCTGAAATATTTTGATATATGCGTTGACATGTTTCGAACGGATTCCCAGACTGATCGCCAACACCCCACCCGAAGGGAGAGCCCTAGTGATCATCAGCTTGGGCCGCTCTAAGATCCGTTCGACGGTCGTCGCGCTGGCGGTGGCAACGGTGCTCTCTGTCACTGGAGCGGCAACGGTCGTAGCCGCCGAGGCCGCCACGCTTCCCGCAACCGGTGCGGCAACGGTGGTCACCGCCCAGGCCTCCGCGCTTGCCGCACCCGGCATCGAGGACGAGGGCGCCGACTGCGTGGTGCCCGCCCTGCCCGACGCGGGATCCCTGCCCACCAACGCCATGCTCCCCGACCCCTTCAAAAAGCTCAACGGCACCCGCATCTCCACCACCTCCGAATGGCGCTGCCGCCGCGAGGAGATCAAGAAGCTGGCCGAGAAGTTCGTCTACGGCGAAAAGCCCCCCAAGCCGGCCACCGTCACCGGGACGGTCTCCAACACCAACATCACCGTGAACGTCAACCACAACGGCAGAAGCTCCAGCTTCTCCGCCGGCGTGCAGCTGCCCAGCGGCACCGGCCCCTTCCCCGCCGTGGTGGTGCTGGGCGGATTCGGCGCCGACACGGCCGCCATCCGAGCCGCCGGCGCCGCCGTCATCAACTACGACCCCTACGCGGTCGGACGCGAGGGCACCCCGCGTAACAACAAACAGGGCGCCTTCTACAGCATCTACGGCGCCACCTCCAGCACCGGACTGCTCATGGCCTGGTCCTGGGGGGTCAGCCGGATCATCGACGTCATCGAACAATCCAACGGCACCATCCTGCGCGCCGACGCCACCGGCGTCACCGGCTGCTCCCGCTTCGGCAAGGGCGCCTTCGTCATCGGCGCCTTCGACCAGCGCATCGCGCTGACCATGCCGATCGAGTCCGGCAGCGCCGGCGCCCCCATCTTCCGCGGCATCCCCGGCGAAGGCGCGCAAAGCCTCAGCAGCGCCTATGGCGAACAACCCTGGCTGGGCGACGCGTTCTCCACCTTCACCGGCAACCCCAACCGGCTGCCGATCGACACCCACGAAATCGTGGCCATGTTCGCCCCCCGCGGCCTGTTCATCATGGACAACCCGCACATCGCCAACCTCGGCCCCCGCTCGGCCGGCGTCGCGGCCCTGGGCGGCGCGGAGGTCTACAAGGCCCTCGGCGCCGCGGGCAACATCACCTACTGGTCCGATATCCAAGACGGTAACCACTGCGCCAACCGCGCCGAGTGGCGCACCCCGCTGCAGCAGAACATCCAGAAGTTTCTGGTGAAGACCGGTAGCGCCGCCGGTTCGATCCGGATCGCCGCCAAGGCGCAGGGCAATCTGGCGCAGTGGAGAGACTGGCAGACTCCCACCCTCGGCAGTTCCAGCGACACCATCCCGCCGAGCACGCCGGGCACCCCGGCCGCGTCCACCGTGACCGCCACCGGCGCCACGCTGACCTGGGCCGCGTCCACCGACCAGGGTGGTTCCGGCCTGGCCGGCTACAACGTCTACCGCGAGCAGGGCACCACCGACCCGCAACTCGGCCAGCCCACCACCAACTCGATCATCCTCACCGGGCTGACCGCGAACACCCAGTACCAGGTGTACGTGCAGGCACGGGACACCGCGGGCAACCTGTCCGGCAACTCGCAGCCGGTCACGTTCACCACGACCACCGGCGGTGGTGGTGACACCTCGCCTCCGACGGCCCCGGCCGGCTTGGCGGCCTCGGCCACCACGTCCACGGGCACCACCCTGAGCTGGACGGCCTCCACCGACGACACCGGCGTCGCCGGCTACGACGTCCTGCGCGCGCCCGGCGCGAGCGGTGGCACGTTCACCCAGGTCGCCACCTCGGCCACGACCTCGTTCGGCGACACGGGCCTGACCCCGAGCACCGTCTACCGCTACCAGGTCAGGGCACGAGACGCGGCGGGCAACGTCTCGCCGGTCTCCAACACCGCGGAGGTCACCACCCAGCCCGGCACGTCCACCGGAACCTGCACGGCCGTTCCGACCGTGCAGACCCAGTGGAGCACCGGGTACGTCATCCAGCCGCTGACCATCACCAACACCGGCACCTCGGCGATCACCGGCTGGACGGTCACCTTCACGCTGCCGGCCGGGCACACGATGACCGGCTCGTGGAACGGCACGGCCACCGTCAGCGGGCAGACCGTGACCATCAGGAACGCCACCCACAACGGCTCTCTCGCCCCCGGCGCCGCCACCGCCGGCGTCGGCTTCCAGGTGAGCCGCCCGAACGGCAACACCTCACTTCCATCCGGATACACCTGCGCCTGACAGCCGGCACTCCCCGGTCCACCCATCCCTTGTGCAGGTGGACCGGGGATCTAGCGCGTCACCTTGTTGACGGCGGTGTCATCGGGGTCGAGCAGCCGACCGTCCGCGGAGCGGATCTCCAGCATGCGCAGAGGCTGCCCACGCCGGCGGTCGATCATCTCCGAATGCGGTTCGTCGGGCTCGAAGAAGTGCCCCTCGCCCCACTGCCGCAGCGCCACGATGACGGGGAAGAGGTCTTTGCCCTTCGGTGTCAGAACGTACTCGTGGTAGGAACTGCCGTCGGAGGCCGGGACGACGTCGAGGATGCCGCCGGCGACCAAGACGCGCAGACGCGTGGTGAGGATGTTCTTGGCGACGCCGAGGCTGCGCTGGAACTCTCCGAAGCGACGACTGCCGTCAAACGCGTCACGCACGATCAACAGGGACCACCAGTCGCCGATCGCGTCGACTGATCGCGCGACGGGACAGTCACTGTCGTTGAAACGCGTCCGCCTCACCATGGCGCCCTCCCATTTACTTTGGTTGCAACATGCTACCAGAACGGTTACCGTCCATCTGGTAGCAAGATGAAACCAATCTCTGGGGGACGCCGAGTGGCCGGCAACAACGGGACCACAGCACCGAGGACCGCGAGCACGGACGAGGGGGCTGCCGGCCTCGCGTTACCCCGAGGCATCACCCTGCTCTTCGCCGTCGCCTGCGGGACCGCGGTGGCCAACGTCTACTTCGCGCAGCCCCTCCTGGTGACGCTGGGCCGCGACTTCGCGATCAGCCCGGCGACGCTCGGTGCCGTCGTCACCCTCACCCAGCTTGGTTACGGGCTGGGGCTCTTCTTCATCGTGCCGCTGGGCGACCTGCTCGACCGCAGACGCCTCATCGTGATGCAGCTGCTCCTGCTGGCGGCGGCGCTGACGGTGGTCGGCACCGCCGCCATCGCGGCGCTCCTGCTTGCGGGCATGGCCGCCGTGGGGCTCCTCGCGGTGGTGACCCAGACGTTGGTGGCCTTCGCCGCGTCGCTCGCCCCACCGGCGCAACGCGGACGTGTCGTCGGCCTCGTGACCAGCGGCGTGGTCACCGGAATCCTGCTCGCCCGCACCGTATCCGGCCTCCTGGCCGACCTCGCCGGCTGGCGCTCCGTCTACCTCGCCTCGGCGGCCCTCACCTGCGCGCTCGCCCTGGCGCTGCACCACGCCCTGCCGCCCCGCACCACCGCCGCACCGTCCATGCGCTACGGACAGCTCCTGCGCTCCACGCTCACGCTGTTCGCGCAGGAGCGCCTCCTGCGGCTCCGCGCCCTGCTCGCCCTGCTCATCTTCGCCGCCTTCAGCACCCTGTGGAGCTGCATCGCCCTGCCGCTGAGCGCGCCTCCGCTGTCTCTGTCCCACACGGCGATCGGCGCGTTCGGACTGGCGGGAGCCGCGGGCGCCCTGGCCGCGACCGCGGCCGGCCGCCTCAACGATCGCGGACTCTCCCAGAGGACCACCGGCATCGGCCTGACCCTGCTCGCCGCCTCGTGGCTGCCCCTGGCCTTCGCCCGGCAGTCACTGTGGGCGCTGGCGGTCGGTGTGATCGTCCTCGACCTCGCCGTGCAGGCGGTCCACGTCACCAACCAGAACCTGATCTACGCACTTCGCCCGGACGCGGGCAGCCGGCTGATCGGCGGCTACATGGTCTTCTACTCGCTCGGCAGCGCCTTCGGAGCCATAGCCTCGACCGCTCTCTACGCGGCGGCCGGCTGGGGTGCCGTGTGCGCGCTGGGTGCCGCGATCAGCTGTCTCGCGCTCCTCCTGTGGGCAGGCACGCGGCGCCGTACCCCGGCCGCCGCCGGCTGAACAGGCCGGCCGTGCCCCCGGTCGAAGATCGAGAAGGAGTTCGGCGGATTCACTCGTCCCCGCTCGCCTGCGGCGAGTGGAGGTTCCCGCGGTGACGCCCTCGACCGTCGGTCTCAGGAGGTGACCTGGCCGGACTGGACGCGGCGGTAGTGACGCTGCGCCTTGGAGCGCGCGCCACAGGTCTCCATGGAGTGCCAACGGCGTGTCCCGTTGCGGGACGTGTCGTGGAAGTAGAGGACGCACTCGGGGTGCGCACACCGCCGCACCCGATCCGGTTGCGCCTGGAGGAGTTCCGCGTACCGGCTCACCGCCGTCCACGCGGGCAGCCATCCCGCGTCGGCGTCGACCGCATGCTCCGGCCTGCCGCCGTGGATCTCCGTCCGCACCGAGCCGTGCGCGAGTACGGCGTTCAGCCGCGCCTCCGTGGCGTCGCCCGGCCGTTCGAGGGCGTCCCTCAGGGCGTCCCGGGCCTCCAGCAGCGGCGCCTTGGCGTCCGGCACCGGGTCGATGAAGCCGTTCTCCGTCAGCCACTGCCCGATACAGAGGTCGTCCTCGAAGAAGTCGACGGGCATCCCGCGGCTCACCCACCGGGTGTTCACCAGTTCCAGCGGCAGAGGCTCTCCTCTGTGCGGTCTTTCCAGCATACGACCGATCTTACCACCTTGGTGCGTTTGACAGGTTAGAGAACCCCTGCATAGATTCTTACCGTTCAATCTGGTTTTAAGGGTAAGAAAGAAGGCCGAGTCATGTCCGCCAACACCTCTACGCCGACCAGCGGCACCACCGCGGTCCCCACCCACAACCGCACCGCGGTGGTCGACGGTCACACCGTCTTCTATCGGGAGGCCGGCGACCCATCGCTCCCGACGCTGGTACTGCTGCACGGCTTCCCGACGTCGTCGCACATGTTCCGGCGCCTCATCGAGGAACTGAAGGACGCGTACCACCTGATCGCCCCCGACCACATCGGGTTCGGTTTCTCCGACGCACCGTCCGTCGAGAAGTTCGCCTATTCGTTCGATCGTCTGACGGAGATCACACATCTGGGACTACCAGTTCAACCTCGACCTCTACCCCGGGTTCCAGGAGTACTTCCGCACGCACCGGCCGCCGACCCTGATCACCTGGGGCGAGCACGACAAGATCTTCGGCGCCGACGGCGCCCGCGCCTACCTGCGTGACCTTCCGGACGCCGAACTGCACCTCCTCGACGGAGGCCACTTCGCACTCGAGACCCACGGCGACGAGATCGCGGCCCTGATGCGCGACTTCCTCGACCGCGTCCTGTGACCCACCCCGAGCGGGCAGCCACGCATTCCACGCCACCACCCCGTCAGACCGGCGGCGAACCGAACGAGAAGAAGGACCTGACGTCATGACAGACATCGCCCTCACCTACATCGGCGGCCCCACGGCCCTCCTCGAGTACGGCGGAGTCCGTTTCCTCACGGATCCCACCTTCGACGCGCCGCAGACCTACGAACCCCGCAACGGCGTCACCCATACGAAGACCCACGGCCCCGCCCTCACCCCGAACGAACTCGGCGTGGTCGACCTGGCCCTGGTCTCACACCACCATCACGGCGACAATCTCGACATCCTCGGCACCGCCCTCCTACGCGACCTGCCCCTCACGATCAGCACCACCAAGGCAGCCGAGGACCTCGGCGGCACAGTCGTGGGTCTCGAGCCGTGGGCCTCTGTGCGGGTCGGCCAGGTCACGGTCACGGCCGTTCCTGCACTGCACGGCCCTCCCGGGTCGGAAGGCCGCGGTCCCGTCATCGGATTCGTCCTGCAGACGGCGGAGGCGCCCAGCGTCTACGTCAGCGGGGACAACGCCTCGCTCCTGTACGTCGAATCCATCGCCGAGCGCTTCGGGAAGATCGACATCGCGCTCCTCTTCGCCGGCGCCGCCCGCCTCCCCGTCGCCGAGGGCGACCTCACCCTGTCCTCGGCGGACGCGGCACTCGCCGCGGAGATTCTGGCGAGCGACACGGTCGTGGGGCTGCACACGGAGGACTGGGGACACCTCACCGAATCCAGGAAGGACTTCCGCAAGGCGTTCGCCGACAGGGGCCAATACGTTGAGACCCCGCGTGCCCGCCGCGTGATCCTGCGTAACGCCTGACATCCAAGCCGTCGGGCAGCACGACAGCGAACGCGCCGATGCACCGGGACCCGTGAAAACGGCGAGCCCGAAGACGCATCGTGATGATGCACGGAGCACAAGCCGGCGTGGCACCGTCGGCCGCGGCGCGGATGGCGGCGCCTCGCGGCGAGACCGTTCACCTGTGCGACGACCGCACCCCACCCGAGGCCGATCGAGCAGCGGTGACAAAATCCCTGATGAGACCCGCGTCCTTCACGCCGGGCGCGATCTCCACACCGCTTGACACGTCCACCCCCCAGGGCTCGGCGGCGGCGATCGCCACGGCCACGTTCGACGGGTCCAGGCCTCCCGCCAGCATCCAGCGACCCTCCGGACGCCCGCGCACCGCCGCCCAGTCCCACGGCTCCCCCGAGCCCGGCCTGGGCGCGTCGACGATGAGCAGGTCCTCGTCGAAGGCGCCGCAGCGCAGGTCGGTGCTCGCGGCGCCGGCGCGGATCAGCGCGACGTCGAGGTCCTTCAACGCGGTGAAGTCTCCATGCGGGTGGTCACCGTGCAGCTGGACGGCACGCACCCCGGCCTCCAGCGCAGCCGCCCGGACCTCCTCGGGAGCCTCGCCCGCGAACACCGCCACGGTCAGCACGTGCGAGGGCACCCCCGAGGCCAGTTCGCGCGCACGCGCGGGGGTGATCCGCCGGGAGCTCCTGGTGAGGACAAAGCCGATCGCGTCGGCACCCGCCTCGACGGCGGCGGCGACATGCTCGGGCTCGCGCAGCCCGCAGATCTTCACATACATCCCGCCTACGCTAGCCGTGTTTTCGCCGGGCCCGATCCTTCGGCGAGGATCTCACCGGTCCGCGTCCGGGAGGCGGCGGATCCGTCGCGGGGAAGGCACGATCACCCGTCTCAGGAGGCCGACCGGGCGGGGGCGACGGCGTTGGGGTAGACGAACTCGACGTCCTCCTGGGGCACGGGCGCACCGGTGTCATCGACGAATGCGACGCGCACCGGACGCCCGGAGGACCGGCTTCGTCCACCGTTCGCCGAGCACCCGCAGGCTCCGGGCGATGGAGCACCGCGGCTCGGACAGATCGTCCGTCTTCGTTGGCATGAGCCCAGTCTCTGCGAAATTGGAATTTCCAACTCAGGGTGCTAGGTTGGAAATGGCAACTCACAGGCGACGGGGTTGTCCGTACAACACCGCAGAACGGGAACCGCGCCGCGGTGTCGTCCTCGCCACCGCCTACCCATAAGGAAAATCATGCAGATCAACGGTGCTGTGGCCCTCGTCAGCGGCGGCAATCGCGGGCTCGGCGAGCAGTTCGTCCAGGCATTGCTCGATCGCGGCGTGTCCAAGGTCTACGCGGCCGCGCGCAACCCCGACACGATCACCACACCGGGGGTGGTGCGCGTCGCGCTCGACGTCACCGATCCCGCGTCCGTACGCGCGGCGGCCGATCTGGCTCAGGACGTCACCCTGCTGATCAACAACGCCGGAAGCTCCACCGGTGCCGGTCTTCCCGACGGCGACGTCGACGACTTCCGGCTTGAGATGGAGACCCACTTCTTCGGTACGCTCGCCATGAGCCGGGCCTTCGCTCCCGCCCTTGCCCGCAACGGCGGCGGAGCCGTGCTCAACGTCCTGTCGGTGCTGTCCTGGCTCGCGTTCCCCGGCGCCGTGGCCTACACCTCGGCCAAGTCGGCGGCCTGGTCCCTCACCAACGCCCTGCGCGTGCAGCTCGCCGAGCAGAAGACCCTGGTCACGGGCCTGTACGTCGGATACATGGACACCGACATGGCCGCGCACATCGACGGGCCCAAGTCCAACCCCGCGACGGTCGCCCACGCCGCCCTCGACGGCGTCGAAGCCGGGCGGTACGAGGTTCTCGCCGACGAGACCACCGTGAACGTCAGGGCCGCACTCTCCGGTGATCTCACCGCGCTCTACCCGCAGCTGGCTGCGGCGCTCTGAACCTGCGGTCACCACCGGATTCGTACCGGAACCGGCTTCACAGCCCCTGCCCTGGCCGTACTTACCACGGCAGGGTGGTTCCGTCCCAGGAGAAGAACTGGCCGGTGGGGCCGTCGTCGGGCAACAGGGCCAGCCTGACGGCGCCGGCCGCGCCTTCGACGGGATCCTCTCCGGCGGCGGCGGCTCGCATGTTGAGGTCGGTCGCCCGGAGACCGGGGGCCAGGGCATTCACTGTGAACCCTTCGGCTGCGAGCGTCTGGGCGTAGAAGAGCGTCAGCGCGTTCAGGGCGGACTTGGACGAGCGGTACGCCGCGGCGCTGCCGGCTGAGACGGCGAACGAATGCTCCGGGTCCGAACTCCAGGTCAGCGATCCGGTCCCGCTGGAGACGTTCACGATGCGGGGTCGTGCGGAGCGGCGCAGCGCCGGTAGGAAGGCGTTGGTGACCGTGAGGACGCCGAAGAGGTTCGTCTCATAAGTACGGCGGAAGCTGTCGACGTCAGCCTCGGTCGCAGGCCGGCCGTCGACCATGACGCCGGCATTGTTGACCAGGATGTCCAGGTTCTCGATCTGCTGGGCGGCCTTGGCCACGCTCCTGTCGTCGGTGACGTCGAGGATCAGCAGCCGGGCGTTGCCGCCGATCTCCTTGACGGCCCGCTCTCCTCGGTCGGCGTCGCGCGAGCCGACGTAGACGGTCAGGCCGGCGGCGGCGAGCTGCCGGGCGATCTCCTTGCCGATGCCCTTGTTGGCACCCGTGACCAGTGCTGTGAAATGGTTCATGACATCTACGATTTCGTAGCGCCATCGCCCTATCCAGGGACAACCGATCCCTGGCAGCCGGAAGGAGGCACCTGTGGCAAGGCAGGATCTGGCCGGTTTCCTGCGCGACCGGCGGGAGAAGCTGCGTCCCGCCGACGTCGGCCTGCACGCGGATACGCGCCGTCGAACCCCAGGTCTGCGCCGGGAGGAGGTCGCCGATCTGGCCCACATGTCCGTCGACTACTACGCCCGCCTCGAACAGGCTCGGGGCCCGCGCCCCTCACCACGAATCCTGGACGCCCTCACCGGTGCGCTCCGGCTCACCCCGGCTGAGCGAACCCACCTGTTCCAGCTGGCCGGCACGAGCCCGACGCCACCCGCGGGTCCGGTTCGCCAGGTCCGCCCCCACGTGGCGGACCTGCTACGCCGCATCCCCGACACCGCCGCCATCGTGACCGACGCCACCTACGGCGTCATCGCCGGAAACCCGCTCGCGTACGCCCTGCTGGGCGACCTCGGCGCGAAGCCGAACCTGGCCCGCCAGCGGTTCCTCGGCCGCCCTTACGAGAGTTCGAGCTCCGAGGAATTCGCCCACATCGTCGTCTCCCGGCTGCGCCGTGCCGTCGACCGTTATCCCCGCGACAAGACACTCGCCCGCCTGCTGGCAGAACTACGTGCCGGCAGCGAGGAGTTCGTCCACATCTGGGACACCAACCCAGTGCACGATCCCGGCCACCGCGTCAAGTCCATCACCCACCCCCAGGTGGGCAGGCTGCGCCTGAACTGCGACGTGCTCGCGATCCCCAACGATGATCAGCAGGTGGTCTTCATCACTGCGGACCCGGGCACTCCCGCCGCCCGAGCCCTGCGCCACCTGCTCCCCGCCGGCTGACCAGACGTCTCCACGGGGTGATCGTTGTGCGATCGCTCGCGCTCTTCGACCTGGATGACACGCTGGTGAATCCGGATGAGGCGTTCAAGACCCACCGTCATAGGCGTCTGTCTAGTCCGCGAACGCCTGGGCGACCGAGAGACTGTCCTCGTAGACGTGGTACCGGGTGACCAGGCCGTTCTCCACGGTGATGTGCAGTGCAAAATGCGCGCGGTAGCTCTTGCCCGTGGACCTCGCCGTGTTCCCGATCGTTCCCATCACCACCGCGTCCGCCCCGTCGACCAGGATCCCCGTGATCTCCGCCGAGCTCAGTTCGGGAACGTGGCCGGCCGCGATCTCCCGGAAGTGATCGGCCACATCGGCACGGACGGACCGGTGACGGATCCACGGGATCGCCCCACCATGCTCGTCCTCGGGCCAGTCCAGCTTCCAGTCGACCTTCTCCGCGTACAGCTCCGCCACCTTCTCCGCGTCACCCGCCGCGATCCGGCGGAGCAACTCCTCAACGGTGGCGCGCGTGGTCATGCCGTCATCATTGGTAATCGTCACAATGATCAGCCTATGCCGTCCGTACGGTCGGCGACGTGGTCCTGAAGGACGGGTGACCCTCGCGACGAGAGCGGGGAGATCGATGGATCGCCATCCCGTCAAGCCCGAAAAACCTACGGTCTGACGGGATGGCGATCCACGGCGCGGATGACCCGGCGCCCCGGCGAGCCGGCTCAGCGAATCGACGGCTCAGCGGCCCTACGGTTCAGCGGCTCAGCAGGCGATCGGCGAGGAGCCGAACGCGAGATCGGACACGGAGCAGGCCTACGCGATTGGATGCAAACGAGGCATTCCTGTGGACACGGACGAGGCATTCCGATAGGGATGGCGATCTTCAATCCGTCTCTGATCGGAACCCTACTTGTCCAAGCGCCTCGCGGCTCTCTGGTCGGCGGCGGTCGCGCTGCCCGTGCTGCCCTCAGCCGTCAACCTCGCCCATGGCCAGCCGCTCTGGATCGACGGCGATTCGACGAGCAGCGCCTTCTTCCTCGCTTTCGTGGCAGACGGACTACTGACACTCTGGACGATTTTCAGCCTTGTCGTCGGAGCGGGCGGGATGGTCGCCCTCGTCCTGCTCGCGGTCGCCCTGCGCCGGAGACGATGGGCCATCCTTGCGAGCGCCGCGATCCTCCTGCTCGTGGCCATGATCGGCATCCTCTCCGTCGCCCCGATCTCGAGGACGGCGGCCCGCCTCCTGGACGGCTCGGCCGGCATTACGGCGGGCAGTCAGCCCGATTTCTACATGGGCTATCTGGAGGGCAGCATCCGCCTCATGCCCTCGTCGATCAGTTGGGCGGGCGAGGGCAGGGAAGGCATATCCCCCCTGTGGTTCAGTGCCGCCTTCGCCGGATCCGCCGTGCTTCTCATCCTGTTGAGCCGGGGGATCCGCCGGAGACGGCCCGACGCCATGGGCGCACGGCGACGTCCCGCGCCCCTCCCCGTTCGATGGCGGACGTCCCTGACGCTGTGGACGGCGGCTCTTGTCCTGGTCTGCGCCCCCTACGGGTTTTTCCTGTTCGCGTCGGAGACCGTCGAGTACGGCATGACCCCCTATCTCGTCGACGCATGCCCGGGATTCCAGCTGTACGCCGTTGCCGTCATGCACATCTCGCCGCTGTTCCTGCTGTCCGCGCCGCCGGCCATCGCGATCGGGTTCGGCGCGTGGACGCTGCTGGCCCGCAAAGGACAGGTGTGGCAGGGCCTCGCCGCCGGCTGGCTGTCCGTGATCCCGTTGACGCTGTACGGGACGATCATGTTCGGGATGGTCGGGCTGGACGGCGTCAACGGCCAGGACTGCCAGGCCCCCTGGAACGAGTATCTCGATCTGCGCATGGCTGCCTGGCAGCTCTACAACCTGCTCGTCGCGGTCTTGGTGATCCTCGCGGTGCGGGTGCGCCGTGGCGGCCCGCCGTACAGGAGCAGGACTTCTCGTACGGTTGCCGCGCTGGCCCTCGGCGTGCTGCTCCTCACCGTGATGCGAACGGACAGTGCGTCGGGGCAGGTCACCTCGGCCTCGTCAGAGACATGTGAGCCCTGGGACACGCATGGCCTCCCCGTCGAACAACCGGTGCCCTCGGGGTGGGAGATCGCCTTCGCCTGCGCGGCCCGGCAATCGCCGATGCCCTGACGGAGGACGGCGACGCCCGGCAGGAGTTTCTCATCATGACCTACCCGGCCCCGCCGAAAAAGGACGCTCCTCCTCAAGTAGCCGCGCCCTTTCCCGGGCTGAAGCACCCGGTCACGGTGCCGTGCCTGTTGATCGCCGATGCCTTCACGAGACGGCGTCCCGCACGGCCGGCTGGAATCGAACGTCAGCGGGACCCGGGGTCAAAAGGATCCCAGTCGGTGGCGTAGCGCAGCAGGGACCCGGCGAGATCCTCGTTCTGGCCAGCCCACACGTCGTCGAACAGGAACCACTGCTGGTGGCCGAAGAAGCCGTGCATGTGGATCGACATCTGCGCCAGATGCGTGCCGCTCCTCAGGAGTGTCCTGCCCGGGTCGCGCCCGTTGTCCGGCTCGCCGTTCCGCAGGACGCGCATGGCGAACTCGTGAGCGGCGTGATGCCCACCGGCGATTTCGGGCGTCGACGCCTCGTAGGAGGGCCAGTGGTTGCATCGGCCGAGCGCCGGACCGAGGTCGTCGTCCTCCGGAGCCACCAGGGCGCGGAGCACGAGCAGCTCGCCCGGCCATTCCTTCAGGCCCGGCGTCGTGGCGCGCAGGTGCGCCGCCAGGTCCGGCAGCCGGACCCCGGGGAAGACGAACGGAGGTTGCCAGCAGATGCTGTCGCTGTCGTAGAAGGTCAGCAGGACCGCGTGGGTCATCCCCTCGCCGTCCGGAGGCGGGGCTTCGGGAGCGTCCGGGAGCGGCCAGTCGTCGTGCAGCAGGTAGGCGACGGCGTCCGGGCGGGCGGCCACGAGAGTGTCGTCGAAGAAGAAGTAGGGCAGCTCCACCTCGTCGTCATCGGTGTGGACCCGGACGCTGTGCTCGTCAACCCGTAGGTCGCCCTCGAAGTAGAGGTGTTCGCGGAGGAGGTCTCGTAGCTCCTGCCAGCTGTTCGGGGCGGGCAGACCGTGTTCGCGGGCCCGCTCGAAGAGCGTGTGCAGGCCGTAGACGTCTCCGCCCAGCTCCGTCTGGATCCAGGCGGTCGCGTCCCACCGCCCGTCGCCCACCACGGCCGCCCACCCCCGGCGGAACCAGTCGAGCACGGTGGCGTCGGGCAGGTGACGGACCCGCTTGCTGAGCGGACCTTCGTAGTGGGTGCGGTAGACGAAGTAGCTCATGCCCGCAATCTTTCAGACGCCTCCGACAGTTCCCGGGTGCGGGCCGGCCCGGAGCGGCCGAGGCGCGACCTTCGCGCCGACTACCTCGATGACCACCTGATCTGGCTCCTCCGCGCCGGAGACCTCGATGATCACCCGGCCTGCCGTATGACGCCGGGGATCCCCGCCCGGGAGACCGTCGCGACCGCATGCGCGGGAACCTATCTGGCGGAAACCACACCGGAGACCATGCAGATGTTTCTCAGCGCGTTGTTGGCGTCGACCGCCCGCGCGAGGTCGCCGGCCAGCAGGGCGGCGGCGCCCTCACGGCCCATGGCCTGGGCGATGGGATCCCGCGTCGCCATGGCGTATCCGGCGCCCCTGGCCATGCCGATGACCATGCCGGAGCCGAAGGCGTCGGAGAGCGCCAGCTCGGCGGTGACCGAACCGGCGGCGACGCAGGCCTGGACCGGGAGCAGAGGACCCTTCGGGGCCGCGTTGAGCTCGCGGATCACCGCGGCCCGATCGACGGCGACCCGTTCCCCCTGGGCTCCGGCGACCGCGGCGATGGCCAGGTAGCCGAAGAGCGCCGCGGCCAGGGTGGTGGGGACGAGTGCCAGGAGCGCGCTGACCGGACGACGGGTGACGTCGTCCTGCGGCTCCGATCCCCAGGGGCTGAGACTCCCGGTGGGCCCGGTGGACAGCGCCTGCGTCCCGCTTCGCAGCGCGCTGCCCGCCCACGCGGCGGCGGTGCCCGCGAGGATCAGTACGGCGAAGCCGATCGTGAATATCGGTCCGCTCCGCGACAGGCCGAGGTGGCCGGGTAGGAGAGCCAGGCACGACCACATCCCCTCGGCTCCGCACGCGGCCGCCGAGAGGTGTGTGAAGGCCAGCGGCACGATGCCGAAGACGGCCAGCAACATGAGAAGCCCGGCCCCCGCGACGGCCGACGACGTGTTGCCGCGGCCACCGGAGATGAGGCCGAAACAGAACGCGCCGAGCACCGCCACGGCCAGTCCCGCGACGAAGACGGGCGTGAAAACGCCGATCATGACGGCCGGTGTGACGGTGCCGCTGAACGGTACGCGGCCGAGAGCCGCGTAAAGCCGGCCGTAGAAGGGGATCGTCCCCGCGGCGTACACCAGGACGATCGTCAGCGCGGTGATGTTGACGGCGGGCAGCGGCACGCGCGGGGCGGCCAGCCGGCTCGGTGGCGCGTCCCGCCAGATGTCCGACGGGGGCCGGGGCGGCAGGCCGCGACGAGCGGCCCAACCGGCCAGCGGGAAAGCGCAGGCCAGTAACACGCAGAGCTGCAGGGTCGGGTTGAGGGTCGTGCTGAACAGGCTGACCCAGAGCAGGTTCCAGGTGGGCGCGCCGTCCGTCATCAACTCGATGACGCCGAACCAGAAGCTCAGCCACGATCCGAAGATCAGCGCTGACTGTATGGAGCCGATCAGCGCGGCCGAGCGGACCCGCCGGGCGAGTGGCAGCCAGACGGTCGCGCAGAGCAACGCCCATCTGAGCATGAGCTGGAAGAGCACCGCGAGCAGTATGGCCAGTGCGATCGCGACGGCGGGATTCGCACCGAGGATGGAGGCCCACGAACCGCTGGTGGTCAGCGGCGGGGCGACGAGCTGGCCGCCCAGGACCCCGGCCGTCAGGGCCAGAGCCGCGAGCAGGGTGGACGGTGGGCGGGTGTGGGTGGCCCGCGCGAGCAGTCCGGCTCGCCACGCGGTGCCCGCGACCGCGCCGGTGGCCAGCGCGCCGAACACCAGCCCGACGACCAGGCGGTGGGCGTTGAACGAGGTTGAATCCGCGCCCCAGATCATCGTCACGAGATAGACGCACGGCGAGTAGCCGAGCCCCACCAGCATGCCGGCGGCCGCCGGCTCCGCGACGCCGATCCGGAACAGCCGGGGCGCGCCGCCGAGGACGCTCACCCGCTCGTCGTCTCCCGGATGGTAGGAGAGCAGCCCCCATCTGCGTTTCCCCGCGTCCGGCCGCCGGGGATGGAGCGCGCTCAGCAGCAGCCTCTCGCTCTCCGGGGTGGAGCCGCTCCGCAGGTCGGCGTAGTACTCCCTGGTCCTGAGCACCGAGGTACGGGCGAGCCAGAGGAGGGCGAGCATAATGGCCAGCCGCCACGACAGGTTGGCGAACCGGATCGGCTCGATGACCGTGACCACCAGGGTGGGCAGGGCGACGACGAGCACGTACGCCCACCAGATCGCGAAGGCGAACGTGGTCAGACCGACGTCCCTGTTGCGCAGGTGGGCGAGTTCGTGGGCGAGGACGGCGTCGAGCCGGCCGGGATCGGTGTCGGCCTCGCGCAGGAGGCCGAGGTCGAGAATGATCCGGTAGCGGGGAAAGCGGCCGAAGGTCCGGCCACTCGCCGTCGCGCGCAGGGTGGCGACGTACACCTCGGCCTTCGGGGCGACGGCCCGTACGGCCTCCTCGACGCGACGCACCACGGCGGCCATGCCCTCGTCCACCGCCAGCTGGGCGAGCGGCCGCGGGCGGGAGAGCATGACCAGGCGCGGGTGGACGAGATAGATCGCGACGGCGACGGCGACCAGCACGAGCACCATGCCGATCAGGACGAACCCGTTGCGGGCCGTGACGCCCTGAACGCATCCGATGTAGGCGGTCACCAGGTCACGGTCGGGGATTCTCCCCGCGGTGGCCTGCGTGGTGAGCGCGCAGCCGTACGGTGCCGCGTTCACACTGTTGGTGGCGTCGACGAACCAGCTGAACAGCGCCACGTACAGGTGAATCGAACTGGTGACCGCGACCACGATCATCAGGAGGAATCGCGCGGTGGTCGCCGCGGGCAGGGCGAACGGGTCCAGCCTCGGCGGCGGCGTCGCGGCGGGAAGGATCCCTGCGCCCGGTTCCACGGGTGCGAGCCGGCCGTCCTCGTGCTCGTCCGCCGGGGCCGGCTCGTCCCGCGGAGGGCCTCCGAGGGTGGCCACGGTCAGGACCCCTGGCCGGTGAGGGCCGCGGCGAGCAGGGTGTTCACCCGCTGAGCGTCCTCCTCCGGCAACCCGGCCTGGCGGACGATCTCACCGGCCTGGCGGCCGATCGCCGCCGCCTCGATCGCGCTGAGCCGGGGCAGCCGCGTGTGCTCGCCCTCCGGGGCGGTGGCCGAGGTCAGCGCCCTCTGGCGACGCCGGTCCTGCCACCGGGAACGGACCCTGCCGACCCGCTCGGTGGCCATTCCGGTGAGCACCTCGCAGGCCACGCCGTTGAGCAGGGTCAGGACCACGCCGAGGACGAGTTGCATGCCTTCGCCCGCGTCGAAACCGGTGGGCTGGTCGCGTTCGCGGCCCCGTAGCGTCGCGCGGACCGCGCGCCTGCGGGCGACGGCGTTGCCGAAGAAGTCCGCGCAGGCCAACGGGAGGAAGCGCACATCCGCCGGGGCTATCTCGAGCAGGATGAGCCGGGCGGCCTCTTCGATGGTCGGTGGCGTCCGGCGCGTACTGCCGGCGTCGAGTTCGGGAGAACCTGACTCGGGCATGTTTCTCCTCACCTGAATGGAAACGGCCCCCGAACAACCTCATGACAGCATGGCTCTCGCTTCGCGACCACCCGATCGCGTTAAGTGGCCGGGTCGCGGCGGCCCCTCCCCCGCCGGCCGTGCGCGAGCGCCCGCCGCCGAGCCCCGTCCGGCGGTGCGGACGGTGGAGAAGATTCGGAAGTGACCGTCGACGCGACCATGCCGCACTTCGGCGAAGACCGAACACCCCTGATAAAAACGGGATCGACCAAGGTTCGGGGGATTTCCGGATCGCCGCCCGCAATCGGACCACTCACACGATCGGTCCGTGGGGCCAGGCGAAGGTTCTACATTATGTCCGTACTGCCATATTCGGGTCACCGGGAAGGTCGGGATGATCGACACCGTCAAGGCGCAGTTCGAGGTGCTGGACGACCGCTTCCGCCGCTGCAACGGCGACGATCGGATGGAACGCCTCCACACGGGCTGCCGCTGGACCGAGGGCCCGGCCTACTTCCCCGCCGGCCGCTACCTCCTCTTCAGCGACATCCCCAACGAACGCGTCCTGCGCTGGGACGAGACCACCGGCGCGGTCGGGGTCTTCCGGCAGCCGTCCGGATACGCCAACGGCCACACCGTCGACCGTCAGGGCCGCCTGGTCAGCTGCGAGCACGGCAACCGCCGCGTCACCCGCACCGAGCACGACGGCTCCATCACCGTCCTGGCCGACCGTGTCGACGGCAGGCGGTTCAACAGCCCCAACGACGTGGTCGAGCACTCTGACGGCTCGGTCTGGTTCACCGACCCCGACTACGGCATCAGCAGCGACTACGAGGGCAACCAGGGCGACAGCGAGACCGGCGGCTGCCACGTCTACCGGATCGACCCCGTCACCGGCCGGGCCCGCATCGTCGCCGACGACTTCGACCGCCCCAACGGCCTGGCGTTCTCCGCCGACGAACGTCACATCTACATCGTCGACACCCCCGCCAAACACATCCGCCGCTTCGACGTGGGCGACGACGGCACCCTGTCCGGCGGGGAGGTGTTCGGCACCTGCGACGCCGGAGTCTTCGACGGCGTCCGCGTGGACAGCGCCGGACGGCTGTGGGCCGCCGCCCACGACGGCCTGCACTGCTTCGACCCCGACGGCACCCTGATCGGCAAACTGCGCGTCCCCGAGGTCGTCTCCAACCTCACCTTCGGGGGTGCCAAACGCAACCACCTGTTCATCACCGCCACCGGCTCCGTGTATGCGCTGCGCGTCAACTTCGCCGGCGTCCGTTACCCCTGAGCGGCGCCGATGCCGGCGAGCCTCCGTTTCCCTGAGCCGGTGCGGCCCCACGGTTTGAAGACCGACAGCACCACGTTGGTGACGTACATCGACAACGAGACGCATCCGGCATAGACCAGATCACTCCCGAAGCCACTCGTGTCGGCGAGCCGGCCGGGCGCGGCGTCCGACACGGCCGTGACGGCGTCGTGAATCCCCGGCAGCAGTGCGAGCGGGGTGAGGACGACCGCGATCAGGGTGAGGACGAGCTTGACGGCCACCCAGCGGTGGCGGAGAAGTCCCCACGACGTGCCGAGCCCGAGCAGCACACCGGTGACGAACGCGGTCAGGCTGATGGGAATGAGGAGCAGGTCGCCGAGCATGCCCATCACGCGGTACGCCGCATGCTGATCGTCCGGACTTCCGGTCGTCAGGCCCGTGACCGCCAGGACCAGGTTGCCGATCGTCAGGCCGAGCCAGCCGACCGATGAGATGACGTGCAGGACCACGAGGCTCCTGCGGAGCCGGATCGGCATGCGAGGCGGCTTTCCGTCAGCGCGTACGGTGCCCGTCTCACGCGCAGCCGTGTCACTTCGATTCATGATCTCCCTTAGGGACGTGCTCAGAGCCACCCTCGCCGCTTCACACCGGTCTCGCATCCGCCGGGGAGCGGCCTGCGAACTACACCGCCGGGCGTACGACACGGCGTGCCGAACCGGATATTTCCGGATGCGCCGTACGCTGATCCACATGGCGCTGAACACTCGCGAATGGGACAGCGGCGGCCATGTCGCGGTGCCGGCGGGCGGCACGGGCTCACGACCGCCCCGAAGGGGTGGATCTGATCGGGACGTCGGCACACGACCGGGCATCCTCGAGATCGGAGTTCGCCGGTGGCGTCACGGCCGTTCCCCCTTGACGGACATTCCCGGCGGCTGTTTCTCCGGCTCAGCGGTGTCGCCATGGCCGGAGCGCTGATCCCGCCGCGTGCCGAGCGCGTGCGGGACGACTCCTTCGCCCTGCTGCGCCGCCGCTGGCTGGACGTGACGGCGGGGTCGGGGTTCGACGCGGCGGCCGAGCCGTACAGGACCCGGATGGCGAAGCTGGGGGCGACGGCGGCCGGATACCGGGACACCATGGCGCCGGCCGGCACGTCGCTCTGGCCCTCCCTTGCGTTTCCCTCGTTCATCGCCACCCCGACGCGACTGCAGACCATGGCCCGCGCGTACGCCCTGCCGGGGACCGGCCTGACCGGTGACGCGAACCTGGCCGCGGCCGTCGCGGGAGGCATCGACCACTACCGGCGGCAGGTGTACGCCGCGGACGCCGACCAGGTCGGCAACTGGTGGCACTGGCAGATCGGCGTCCCCAGAAAGCTCCTCGACGCGGCCTTGCTGGTCGGTCCGCACCTGACGGAACCGCAGAGCGGCGCGCTGCGGGACGCGGTGGACCGCTTCGTCCCCGAGTGTCTCCTGGACGACTACAGCGGCACCAGCACCGGGGCCAACCGGGTGGACCTGTGCGTGGTGACGCTGCTGCGCGCCATCCTGCGGTCCGACCCGGGAAAGGCCGCGCTGGCCGTCTCGGCGCTCTCCCCCGTCTTCCCCTACGTCGACGAGGGCGACGGAATCTACCGGGATGGCTCGTTCGTCCAGCACACGTCGATTCCCTATCAGGGCACGTACGGGGCGGTACTGCTGTCCGGCCTCGCGACGCTGTTCGCGGTGCTGCGCGGCTCGCCGTGGGAGATCACCGACCCGAACGGGCAGATCGTCCGCGACATGGTCGAGAGGTCGTTCGCACCGATCGTCCACGACGGCTTCTGCATGGACCTCGTCAGCGGCCGCGCGATCGGCAGGCAGCCGTACGGTGACCACGCGAGGGGACGCGCGATCGCCTCCGCGATCCTGCTGCTGGGGGAGACGGCCTCCGCCTCCGAGCGGGCCCGCTGGCAGGCCATGGTCAAGGGATGGGCGCTGCGGGACACCTGCGAGCCCATGCTCAAGGCGGCCGAGAGCGATGATCCGGGGTTTCACGCCCGTCTCGCCGCGATCCTCGGCGACGACGCCATCCCCGCCGCCGCCGAGCCCGCCGGGCACCGGCTGCTGGCGATGAGCGCCCGCGCCGTCCACCGCAGGCCGGGCTGGTGCGCGGGGCTCAGCATGGCCTCGGACCGGATCGGCCACTACGAGCACGGCAACGGCGAGAACCTGCGTGGCTGGCACACCGGCTCGGGAATGCTCTACTGGTGGGGCGAGGGCCACGGCGACCAGTATTCCGACTCCTTCTGGCCCACCGTCGACCCCTACCGCCTGCCCGGCACGACCGTCTCCACCCGGCGGCTGGCCGACGGCGCCGGTGAGGGATGGGGCCGCACCTGTCCGCCGGGCCGCTGGGTGGGCGGCGCCACCGACGGCCTGTACGCGACGGTCGGCCAGCACCTGAACGGCTTCGAGAGCACGTTGGAGGCCTTCAAGTCGTGGTTCTTCCTCGACGACGCGGTGGTCTGCCTGGGCGCCGGGATCACCGGCGGCGACGGCGTTCCGGTCGAGACCGTCGTGGACAACCGCAGGGTGGACGACCACGGGACCGGCGCGCTCCTCACCGTGGACGGCGAGGCGGGCTGGGCACACCTGGAGGGGCACGGCGGCTACGTCCTGCCCTGCGCCCGCCTGCACACGCTGCGCGAAGAACGCACCGGCGGCCAGGATCGGGTGCCCCGGAGCTACGTGACCCTCTGGCTCGACCACGGGGTCGACCCCGACTCCGCCGACTACGTCTACCTGCTCCTGCCGGGTGCGAGCCCGGAGCGGACCCGGGCCCGCGCCGCCGACCCCGGCTGGGCCCGCGTGCTCGCCAACACCGCCCGGCTGCAGGGCGTCCAGGTCCCCTCGCTCGGGATCACCGCCGTCAACTTCTGGAACGAAGGAGCCCTCGGCGGCCTGGCCGCCTCGGCCCCGTGCGCGGTCCTCGTCCGGGAGATCGGCGACGGTACGGCCACGCTGACCGTGTCGGATCCCCGGCGTGACCTGAGTGCGCTGACCCTGACCTGGGATCGGCCGGTGGCCGAGGTGCTCCACGGGCACCCGCTCCTGGCGAGCGCCGCGACCGGCGCGCGGCTCACGCTCGTCTTCGGACGGCTGGCGGACCAGGGTGGCGGTTCGAAGACGGTCACCGTACGGCTCAGCTAGATCACCTCGGCGAACACCTGACGCGCTGACATGACATTTCGTGATGCTAAGTGGCACTTTCGCCGATTGCAAGCAAAAGGCTCCACTTTTGGAGCTAAAAGGCGGTGAACTGCGCCTTTGGGGTGGGCGCCCATCGAGCGACCCGCCACTCCCCGGCCTCCGCCCGTCTCGCCCCGATCAGGACCCGGTCCCGCGCCCGGAAACGGCGACGCCGAAGCCTCCGGCCGCGAACCGCCGGGCAAGGTGACCGCACGGGCGACGGCGGATGAGGGTACCGGCGACGCTCCAGCAGGGACTTTTCCCATCAAAAAGAGAAAGATCGCGCAACAGCGACTAAACTTCTTCCAATTTTGTCAAAAGCCGCGTAACTTCCACGCCAAGTTCTCTGCACAGTCCCGAGGGGGCGTGGTGAGTCGTATGTCCGCCTCCACGGTGGGGCGTCGGCGGGTGGCAACCGCCGCACGGACCCGTCGGTCCCGCGGCGACAAGGAGAAGGAGGTGGCTGCGGCTCAGCCGAGGCAACGGGGGATCCAGCGGTTCCGTCCACCCACATGGAGAAGAAGGCGATGAGCGCACACGAAGAAGAGATCGAGATCACCGACACGCTACGCCGCGGCCCCCTGGCGGTCGTGCGCGCGCAGTCGAGGCGGTTCCCCCTGTTCCACGCCAAGGAGGGAAAGTCCAACCCGGCGACCGGAAACGGCTACGCCATGGTGCCGTTCGGCACCGGTGACATCGACTACGCCGCGTTCTTCAAGGGCGCCGGGCCCAAGGGCTCCTTCAACCCGATGTACGAGCAGGACAACGCGCCCGGCGGAACGGACAACCCCGGCCAGTCCCTCCAGTACGCCGACCTGAGCTACGACAACATGGCCGCGCTGCGCGGCTGAGAACACGAAGAGTTCGGCGGACCGCCACGTGATCGAAGCCGTTGCAGCGGCGCGCGTAGCGGCCCGCCTTCCTTGCCTCCCCCGGAAGAGAAGGCGCAGCAATTGAAGCGTACTCGCACGATGCTCGGCGGCATCCTCACCGCCCTGACACTCCCCCTGACGATGCTCGCCACACCCGCCCACGCCCATCCAGGGCATGATCCGGCGACCGAATGGTCGAGCTACGAGAAGATCACGCTGACCAAGAACATCGGTGAGCCGATCGACATGGCGGTCCTGCCCGACCGGCGGGTCCTGCACACCGCGCGGAACGGCGACATCCGGCTGACCGACGCCGCCACCGGCATCACCAAGGTCGTCAACACCGTTCCCGTCTACGCGAACTCGGAGGACGGCCTCCAGACGATCGCGATCGACCCCGAGTTCGCCGAGAACAAGTGGGTCTACGTCTACTACGCGCCGAAGACGATGACGTCGCCGTACCCGGCGACGACCCCGACCGGGTCGGCGCCCAACTCGCTGCCCGCCGGCGCGGACGCGTCGTACTGGGACCAGTGGAAGGGCTACAACCAGCTGTCCCGGTTCAAGTGGACCGGCGACGCCCTCGACCTGTCCACCGAGCAGGTCATCATCAAGGTCGAGACGCAGCGCGGGCAGTGCTGTCACGTCGCCGGCGACATGGACTGGGACGCCGACGGCAACCTCTACCTCGCCACCGGCGACAACACCCCGGCCAGCGCGCCGGGCGCCAACGGCTACGCGCCCAACAACGACGCGCCCGGAATGAACCCGGGGTTCGACTCGCGGCGCGGCGCGGGCAACACCAACGACCTGCGCGGCAAGATCCTGCGGATCACGCCGCGGGAGGACGGCTCCTACACGATCCCCGCCGGCAACCTGTTCGCGCCGGAGACCGCCGCGACCCGTCCGGAGATCTTCGTGATGGGTGTGCGGAACCCGTTCCGCATGGACGTCGACCCCGGGACCGGCACGGTGTCGTGGGGCGACTACGGACCGGACGCCGGCACGCCGGATGCCGCCCGGGGGCCGCTCGGCTACGTCGAGTGGAACGTCACCCCCATCGGCAAACCGATGAACGGCGGCTGGCCGTACTGCACCGGCAACAACTTCAACTACAACAACTGGGACTTCGCGGCCTCGGCGGCGCGTGAGTGGTTCGACTGCGCGGGCGGGGCCGCGAACACCTCACGGTGGAACACCGGTCTGGCCAAGGTGCCGCCCGCGGTGCCGGCGGACCTGTACTACGGCGACAACAACACCCATCAGCCCGCCGAGTGGGCCGGGCTCACCGATTTCGATCCGCAGAGCGGTCAGGGTCCGATGGGCGGTCCCGTCTACCACTACGACGCGGCGAACCCGTCGACGACGAAGTTCCCGCAGTACTGGGACAAGAAGTTCTTCTTCTCCGAGTTCTCCCAGGACTATCTCGCGGCGTTCACCGTGACGCAGCCGGACGGGCCGGTGACCGCGATCGAGCAGTTCCTGCCGAACAGCGCGCTGAAGACGATGGCGATGCCGATCACCGACAGCCCGATGGACCTCGAGTTCGGCCCCGACGGGTCGCTGTACGTGCTCGACTACGGCGACGGTTTCTTCCGCGCCAACCCCGACGCCGGGCTCTATCGCATCGACTACGCGCCGGGGAACAAGACCCCCCAGGCGAAGATCGTCGTCGACCGATCCTCAAGCAGCGCCGCACCCCTCACCGTCGCGTTCAGCGCGGCGTCGTCCCAGGACACCGAGCCGGGCCCGCTGGAGTACGACTGGGACTTCGACGGGGACGGCACCTTCGACGCCACCGGTGTGACGGCGTCGCACACCTACACGGAATCCGGGCAGTACGTCGCCCGGCTCCGCGTGACCGACGCCGAGGGCAAGGCGGGCCTCACCTCGATCGAGATCACCGTCGGCAACACCGCACCCGAGGTGACCATCCAGACGCCCGGGAACGGCTCCTTCTTCGACTGGGGCAACACGGTGCCGTTCCGGATCGGGGTCACCGACGAGGAGGACGGCGACACCCCGGTGTGCGGCCGGGTGCAGTGGACCTTCGGCCTCGGCCACGACGTGCACGCGCACCCGGAGACGACCGGCACGGGATGCTCCGGCGGATGGCCGACACCCGTCAACGCTCCCGAGCACGGCGAGACCGAGAACATCTTCGGCGTCGTCGTCGTGAACTACCGCGACAACGGAGCCGGCGGCATTCCGGGAGCGCTCGGTGAGGCCACGCTCATCCTGAACCCGAAGCTGACGCAGGCCGAGCACGCGGACGCGAGCGAGGGCGTCACGGAGACCGCGGACGAGAGCGCGTCCGCCCGATCGAAGATCACATCGTTCGACGCCGGAGACTGGATCGCCTACGACCCGGTGAACTTCGCCGGCATCACCTCCGTGAAGACCCAGGCCTCCGGAGCGGGCACCCTGTCCCTGCGGTGGAACTCGGCGACGGCGGATCCGTTCGCCACCGTCACCGTGCCCGCGGGGACAGGCTGGCAGACGGTGAACACCGCGCTCGCCGATGCCCCCGAGGGCAGCGGCAGGCTCTACGTCACCTCCACCGGTGGCGTGGACGTCGACGCCTTCACCTTCGTGGGCGACGGGGTCGCGGACAGGACGCCGCCGACCGTCTCGGCGACGCTCAACCCGGCGGCGCCGAACGGGGAGAACGGCTGGTACACCGGAAACGTCACGTTGACGGTGACCGCGACCGACAACGCCACGGTGGCGAGCCGGCAGTACTCCCTCGACGGCGGCACGACCTGGCTGAACGCCGCCAACCCGGTGACGCTGAGCGCCGAGAGCGCCAACGAGGTGCGCTACCGGGCGACCGACGGCGGCGGCAACGTCTCGCCGATCGGCACCGTCACGGCGCGGATCGACAAGACCCCGCCGACCCTGTCGGTGAACGGCGTGGAGAGCAAGAAGTACGGAGACTCCGCGTCGATCAAGCCCGTCTTCTCCGCGGCGGACGTGACGTCGGGCGTGGCGAGCGTCACCGCGACGATCGGAGGCGCTCCGATCACCTCCGGCAAGCCGATCACCCTGTGGCGGCTGGGGCTGGGCAAGCACAAGCTGACCGTCACCGGAAAGGACAAGGCGGGTCACGTCACGGAGCAGACCGTCGAGTTCGAGATCACGACCTCCTTCGCCGATGTGCGCGCGCTCATCGACTACTTCAAGAAGGCGGGTTCGGTGACGAGCCGGGGTGCGACCGCCCTGCGCAGTCAGCTGGACAAGGCCGTGAAGCAGGCGGACAGGGGCAAGAAGAAGGACGCGATCAAGGAATTGGAGCAGTTCGTGAAGCTTGCCCGCGAGTCGCGCAACGTGAGCGACAGGGCGGCGCGTGACACGCTCGTCCGGGATGCGCAGGCGCTGATCGTGCAGTTGCGTGCCTGATCACTCCTGACGATTGAGCCTGGTTCTCCGGAGCCGGAACGCAAGGTCTTCAACGGCCTTGCGTTCCGGCTCCGTCCCGTCCCGAACCGAGCGGGGCCGGCTCCGTCCCGAATCGGGCGGGGCCGGAGTCGTCGGGGCCACCCGTCCCGAATCGGCGGCCGAATCGTCGGCGCGACCGCCCGTCCCGTGGCGTCGGGGGGCAGGGCGACAGTGGCCTTGACCTGCGCGGTTGCGTGATTCATGTCGTCTGCGTCCTTGACGATAGAACCAACGTTCTCTAATGTGGCGGTATAGGTGGAGAACGGTGGTTCTATAGCGAAGGGGCACGTACCCGATCCGGTGACCCCGGCTCACACCGCCCCGGCTCGTGTGCCGGCCGTCGGGCGTACAAGGGATGTCGAGGACGATTTACGTGCACGGCAATGGCATAAACGAATGGAGCCGGACGCTTTTTGTCGTCGGTGAGATACTTTTCTGGACCCTGTGCATCGGCGGCGGCCTGGTCCTGTTCCGTGGCGCGCGTTACCGTACCTCGGCTCCGTGGACCTCCGAGGAACGGCTGCTCTTCAACAGGTTCGCGCGCGGTGAGATCGACGACGACGAGTATCGACGCCTCCGGGGGGCCATACGCGACGCGACACCGCGCCCTCCGACTCCGGCGAGTTACACTTCTTACCTCCGGCGGACCGCATACACGCCGCCGGTTTCAACGCGATCACCAGCCAACAGCCTGTCGGACCATGATCAGCAGCTTGCCGATCAAGAGCTTGCCCCCGTCAGCATGTACGACATGCCCTCGGCAACCAACTCCCTCGGCCGAACTGCGGGATGACGGTCCTTCCTTAGAATCTGCTCAGGAGGTCAAGCGGAGCCGAGGCTCATCTGCCACCGATCACCGGGTGCGAGGTGAACGGCAACGCCCGTGTCGAATCCTGGCTCCGCTCAGGCGGCAGGTCGCGATCGCGACAGGGGAACAATCATGCTGCGAGGAGGACGCGTGGTTAAAATGCCCCCGCCACGCATCCGACTGCCCCGCGTCCGGCTGCGCCCGCGATCGATCCGCGGGCGAATCACCGTTCTGGTCGCCTTTCTGGCAGCGCTTCTTCTCATACCCGCGGCGGTGATCGGAAGCCTGGAAGTACGCAAGACACTGAGCGACGCCGTATGGCTGGACAGCCAGAAGCAGGCCACCCTCACCGCGGCGGCCATTCGCGTGGGAAAGCTGACCGACCCCATCGTGCCCAGCGTCCCCGGGATCGATCTGGTCCAGGTCGTGGCGCCCGGGCATCATGTCATCGCGGCCTCCGTCGCCGCCCGGGGGCTGCCGGCGATGACCGGGGCATGGCCGACACCGCGAGATCCCACCCAGGACGTGCAGACCTGCGCACAACCGCTCATCGGGTGCGTACGCCTTTCCGCGATACGGGTCCATGCCGCGGGGGATTCGCCGGTGGTCTACGCCGGCCGGCCCGCTCCGACAGTGATCTCGACGGATGGGTCCGACCTCCTCTTCGCGACCCAGGCCGCCGTGCTGATCCTGCTTGCCATCTGGGCGGCCTGGAAGATCACCGGCCGGATATTACGGCCCGTCGAGGCCATCCGGGCCGAGCTGGCCGCGATCAACGTCAACGACCTGAGCAGCCGAGTGCCCGAGCCGTCCGGTGAGGATGAGATCGTCCGGCTCTCCCGGACCGTCAACCGCACGCTGGGACGGATCGAGAACGCCAAGCAGCAGACCGAGCAGGCGCTTGAGCGGCAGCGCCGGTTCGCCGCCGACGCCTCACATGAGCTGCGAACCCCCATCGCGGGGTTGCGCGTGCAGCTGGAGGAAGCTCAGCTCCACCCCGACGAGACCGATCTTCACGAGGTGCTCGACCGCGCGCTGAACGACGTCGACCGGCTGCAGAGGATCACCACGGATCTCCTTCTCCTGGCACGGGTGGGAGCGATGGCGCCCATGGCGCTGGAGAACCTTGATCTGACGCAACTGGTGCGGGTGGAGATCTCCCGGCGGGCGGACCGGCTTGCGATCCAATCACGGCTCACCCCGGGAGTCAGCGTCAACGCCATCCCCACGCAGATCGGCCGTGTCCTCAACAACCTCCTGGACAACGCCCAGCGGCATGCCCGATACATGATCCGTATCGAGGTACACCGCAACGGCGACTACGCGGAACTGGCCGTCACCGACGACGGGGAGGGAATCCCCGAAACCGACCGCGAACGCATCTTCCAGCGGTTCACCCGACTGGACACCTCCCGCAGCCGTGACCAGGGGGGCACGGGACTCGGCCTGGCCATCGCCCGCGACATCGTCGAGGCGCACGAGGGGAACATCCGGGTCGAGGAAAGCCCGGAGGGCGGCGCGCGTTTTGTGGTGCGCCTTCCCCTGGCCGAACCCACCTGACCCGGCCGGCCCGCACACCCCCGAACCTGCCACGCCGGAAGAGCGGGACCGAACGGATCAGGTCCGGAGATCCGCGTCCTCGACCGCGACGAGGCGCATGGCCATACTGATCCATCACGTCCGGATGATCCGGAAAACAGGGGGGCGCACGGTATGACGGAGCAGCCGCGGTTCATGCGAACAGGCCGGGCCATGGTGATGGCGACCCTGGTGTCCCGGGTGACGGGCTTCGGCCGTGTGCTGGTGCTGGTGGCCGCGCTGGGCCTGGGAACGCGGCTGATGGACGCCTACACGGTGGCGAACGTCACCCCGAACTCGATCTATGAGCTGGTGATGGGCGGGGCGCTGGCAAGTGTGATCGTTCCGTTGCTGGTCCGTACGGCAGCCTCCGGGAACACCGACGGCGAGATGTTCGCCCAGCGGTTGCTGTCCCTGATCGTCTACGCTCTCGCGGCCGTGGTGATGGTGACGATCATCGCTGCTCCGTTTCTCGTGGATCTCTACGCTTCGGGGTTCGGTCCCGAACAGCGCCATACCGCGGTCGTCTTCCTCCGGTTCTTCCTGCCGCAGGTCCTGTTCTACGGGGTGAGCGCGACCCTGGCGGCGGTCCTGAACGCCCGCGACCGGTTCGTCTCCCCCATGTGGGCGCCGGTGGCCAACAATCTCGTCGTCATCGCCGTCGCGCTGGTCTTCCTGGTGATCGGGGGAACGGGCCGGCTGGAATCGCTGACGCAGGCGCAGATGCTGCTGCTGTCGATCGGCACCAGTGCCGGGGTGGCCGCGCAGACGCTCATCCTCATCCTGGCCGGTCGGCGGGCCGGGTTCCGGGTCCGGCTGCGTGCCGACCCGCGTGGGATCGGCATCCGCCGGATCGGCGTGATGGCCGGGTGGACGGTGCTGTCGGTGATCGCCGCCCAGGCGGTGTTCGTGGTGATCACCGATCTCGCCTCGCAGGCGGGTCCCGGTGTGGTCAGCGTCTACTCCAACGCCTACACGTTGTTCCAGCTGCCCTATGCCGTGATCGCGGTGACGATCATCACCGGCGTGCTGCCCATGATGAGCCGGTCGGTGGCCAACCACGATCTCCCCCAGGTCACCGCGGACCTGTCCCGGAGCCTGAGGTTGTCGAGCGTCATCCTGCTGCCCGTCGCCGCCGGACTGGTGGTCCTCGGCCCGCAGCTGGCCACGGTGCTGTTCGCCCATGGCAACGCCTCCCCCGCGGCAGCCCATCTGACCGGATCGGTTCTGGCCGCCTACGGGCTCGCGCTGGTGCCCTTCGCCGGATACCAGATCATGCTGCGGGTCTTCTACGCCCTGGGCGACACCCGCACTCCGGCGCTGATCAGTGCCGGGGTCTCCGCCGTCACCATCCTCACCTGCCTGACGGCCGCGCGGTTGACGCCCGGCCCGGACCTGGTCATCGCGATCGCGGTGTGTACGGCCATCGCCTACGCCACGGGTCTTGTCGTCACCGCGGCGGTACTGCGCCGCCGGATCGGCCTTCTCGACGGACACCGCCTTCTCGACGCGCACACCCGGATGCTGGTCGCCGCGGCCGTCGCCGGGCTCGCCGCCGTCACAACCGTTCGGGCCCTGCAACCGGCCGTCGGGACGGCCTGGACCGGTTCGGTGGTCACGATCATCCTGGCGGCCACCGCCGGAGCCGGGTTCTACGCGCTCGGCGCGCGAGGGCTGCGCATCGCGGAGTTCGGGGAGCTGACCGCGGTGATGCGGGCCCGCGGCGCATGAGCGCGGCGAACCCGCGGCCCGTCATCCGCCGGGAGCTCGAGCCCGCGATCTCGGCTGTTCGCTGAGACGCGCTGCCTTTTCCGGCCGCTCAGACGGTGGGCCGCCCCGCGACGGCGGGGCGCCTGCCGTGCAGGAGGCCGAGGGGAAGAAGGGCTCCGGCGGCGGCCAGCGCGGCCGCGACCAGCAGCATGGTGCGCACACCGGCGCCGTACGGCAGGGCCAGGACAGCCACGCCGATCGCGGTGCCGACCTGTTTGAGGGCGTTGACGATGCCGGTGGCCATGCCGAGCCGGTCCGCCGGAGCGGTCAGCGCGACCTGGTCGAGCAGGATCGCGTTCGGCGCGAGCGCGCACGCCAGCGAGGCGAGGGTGAAGAGGGTCACACCGATCGCGAGCATCCGGCGCCTGCCGTACCGGTCGGCGAGGACTCCGAGCGGCAGCAGCATCGCGGCCAGCGTGATCGCGTAGGCGTCCACCACCCACTGCACCTCGGCCGGCCCCGCGCCCAGGTCGGCCTGGATGACGGGCAGCGCGACGGTGACGGCGGTGAGGTCGACGACGACCAGCGTGATGGTCAGGGACGCCGGCGTGAGCACCCATCCTCGTCGCACGGCGACCCCCGATCCCTTGAAGTGACCCCCGGGGTATCGGTACTACGTCGGCCAAGCGAATGCTAGGTTCAGCCGCGCGGAATGAGGGGCTCTCCGGCGCGGCCGGCGTCGACGAGCCTCTCCGCGCGAAGCGATCAGGCGGTAAGGCAAGGAGGTCGGCCATGGCTGTCGCGCCTGGCCGCAGGGACGTGAAGCGGGCCCCTCCCTGCGAAGCTCGATCCCCAGACCGTTGGTGATCGCTTCTGGCTGAATATTCGCTGTGCCTGGGCGACGTGCGTTCGTAGGATCCGTGCATGACGGACGAGAATGAGCGGGCAGTGCAAGCGGCCATCGATGGTGAGTTGCGGCTTCTCGATCCTGAGGTGCGTGCTTCTCCGGTCCTCTTCCGGGAGCTCATGGATCCGGAGTTCACCGAAATCGGAGCCTCTGGACGCTGGTGGGACGCGGAGTCGATCCTCACGGTGATGAGTGCGGCAACAGTGTCTCCCGAGTCGCCAGTCAAGATCAGCAAGATGTCGGGGGTCGTGCTGGCCCCGGGGATCGTTCACCTGACGTACTTTGCCGACAATCAGGGGCGCCGGGCATGGCGGAGCTCTCTGTGGCGCCTGACGGAAACCGGCTGGCGCATGTACTTTCATCAGGGCACTTTGGCCGAACGCTTTGAGCGGTGACGCCCTCCGAAGAGATCGACACCCTGCTGGTTCCGGCGTCCGGGCCTTGGGTGAAGATCGGTGAGGCCATCACTTTCGTCCGAGGCGTCCGGCCTGCCCGGGCGTTCCCGATCCACGACATCCAGCTCAGCAAGATTGGTCTGGAGTACTTCGACGCGTGGCTCGAAGAGGAGACCGACCACGCCCGAATCCCGGCAGGCGCATCCGTCGATCTCCAGGCTGCCCGTTCCAGGTGGTCGGGTCTCCTGACCTGCAGAGACATTACGGTTGGCGGCTGGTGACCCGTTTCTTAACGGCACTCCCATCCGGACCACACCTCACCAGGGGTCAGCGTTCGCTTTCACTTGGTGACGTTGAGTTCAGCGTACATACCGCTGTCATAGTGACCGGGAAAGTTACACACCAGCTCGTAACGGCCGGGGCGCAGCATAAGTGTGGTCCAGCCCATGGAGGATGGGTCAATGCCCTCCCCGGCGCCCGCAGCGCAGTTGTGTGACGCCTCGCCGAGACTGCCCGCCTCATCGATGCGCTGCTCATCGGAATCCGCTACCCGCTGTCCCACGGTTTGTCCTGACGGAAGTGGCAGCACGACGACCTCGTGGGCGAGTCTCCCCTTGTTGGACACCCGCAGCGACACAGTCCCCGCCGGAACCGTGGCCGGGGTGACGGACAGAGTCATCCTCATGTCATGCGAGCTCAGGCCGCCGGTCATCGTCCCATACGGACCAGGAGTGCCGTACGAGCCGGGACTCGGCCCTGTCGTGCCTGATCCCATGTCGGCCAGCGTGACATCCACTATGTGGCCCGACAACGGCGGCGCTGTGCACTCCGGCCGAGGCTGTATCTCCATCACCGCCTTCACAGCTGTCGCGCTCATCGCCGCCGGTTCCTCGACGACAACCGCAGTGAGCATGACCGCGGCCACCGCCCCCGCAAGGCATACGTCGTGAAGCTGCATCGGCCCCACCTCCCGCAGACGAAACTCGCTCGATCGGGCAGCGTTCCTGACTTTCAGCCTACGGATAAGGAAGAACGTCATGTCAACGGGCCCCCGGTTCGGCCCGGCGCTCCCGACCAGGAGTGCTTGACTCTGTCAAGCAAGTGGTGGGGCGAGTAGCAACGGCTAAATTCCCGACACCTCTCTTGAGAAAATGGCTTACCTTTATGAGACCGCCAATGGTAATTCCTATTTGTCAAATTTCGCCTGGTGAAGTGCTTGTTCATCGTTGATCAACATCTGCGTACGGTCGACGGTGCCGGTCGTACGGAATTTCCAGAAGGGCGTCGGCCGGCCGCCTGTCCAATGCTTGGACCTCATGATGAGACGCCGGGAAAATCGCCATTGCCGGACAGCCGAATGACCGTGTTTCAGCGCACACTGCCGCGGAGCGATCCGACCGGTGCCGCCGCGGCCGTGGATAGTGTTGGGCAACCGGCCGGGCACTCCCCCCGACAAGCCCAGCCGAGATCGGGAGGGCCGGTGAGCGGATGGGTGGTCGCGGAACAGGCTCAGGTGCCCAAGCGCGCCGGCCGCGGCGAGGACCGGCTGGTGGTGGTCAGGGACGACCGGGGCATCCGCTGCGTGGGCATCGTCGACGGAGCCACCGACACGTCCGGGCGCACCTATGAGGGGCTGAGCGGAGGCGCTCTGGCGGCCGAGTGCGTGGCGGCGAGCCTGCGAGATCTGGCGGCGGACACCGGCCCCGTGGCGGCGGTCTCCGCCGTCACCGCCGGGCTGGCGCGGCTGCGCCGCGACTGGGGCATCGCCGAGGACGACCCGCTCGCCCCGTCCGCGGTCGCCGCGGTCCTGCTGCCCCGTCAGCGACTGGTCTGGCGGGTCGGGGACGTGCACGTAGCCCTCGGCCGCGCCGGCGGCTGGGAGCACCATCGGGGCGACAAGGCGATCGACCGGGTGCTGGCCGGGGCTCGGGCCGCCTACCTGCACCGCCTGCTGGCCAAGGGACATTCCGCGGCCGACCTGGCCCGGAAGGACATGGGGCGCGCGCTCGTGCTACCCGTTCTGAAGCGCCAGAGCCTTCTGGCCAACCGGGAGGAGGCCGGACCGCTGGGGTTCGGGGTGCTGAACGGGCGCCACGTCCCGGACCGGTTCGTCGAGGTCTTCCCCCTCGACGAGGAGGTGCTCGAGGTGACCTTGGCCTCCGACGGGTACCTGTCGGAGGCCGAGCGCCTCGGGCAGGCCGAAGACGAGCTCGCGACGTCCCTTCGCGCGGATCCGATGCGCATCGGCGAGCATCCCTCCACCAAAGGACTGGCCCCGGGCGCGATCAGCTTCGACGACCGCACCTACATCCGCGTACGGCGCTCAGCGGGCTGACGCGACGACGGGGTGACCGACCACCGTCAGGCGGGTACCCGCGGGCCGCGCGCGACGACGTGATGATCGACCGCTGCCGGGCAGATACGCGCCGGCGTGGCCGCGAGTACGGAGGTGTTCGAGCCCCTCCGGGACCCGCCGACTCCTGGTCGTCGAGCACTCCAGGACCTGCTGACGCCTGGCCATTGACCCCCTCGACATCGCCTGTCAGCGGGAAGAGATCCGATGAATTCAGATCACCGCTCGAAGGGCAAATGACCCGCATCACCATGGACCGATCCATTTCTGAGCTGTGAACTGCCTTTTCTTGCTCGCGCTTATCTTAATATTTCCGAAATGTCTTGCACGTGTTGCGTTTATGTATCGGATCCTGCCAGGATGACCGCAAGCGGTCCGATGTTATGTCGGTGTTGACATATGCCGCTTCGTGTCTTCCGGTGGCGTTCTGGTTGGCATGGAGCAAGATCCGGATGGAAAGGTCGTGGAGTTCTTCCTGGTGACGCGACGGTCGATCGTCGTCGTCCAGTCAGGTCTGGCTCCGATCGTGGTCAGCGGCGACCGGACGCACCGGCCCTACCGGCCCCAACACCCCCAAGACCCGGCCCACACCACCAGCCAACCGCACCACCAGCGGTGCACCCCAACAACCACCCTCACCAAAGGAGTTCAGGTGGCCGTCTCACGTCGGAGATTCATGACCACGGTAATGTCAGGCTCCGCCCTCGCCGCGGTATCAGGAACCCAACTGATAACCGCACTCACCAGCGGCGCCACCGCCGCCGCGGCCAGCCCCCCCGGCGACGTGGTCGGAAAAATCACCGTCGGCTACCAAGGCTGGTTCGCCGCACCCGGCGATGGCGCCCCGATCAACGGCTGGTGGCACTGGAGCGCCAACATGAACCAACCCCCCTCCCCCGCCAACACCACCATCGTGGCCTGGCCCGACATGCGCGAATACACCCACACCTACCCCACCGCCTACGCCAACCTCAACAACGGCCAGCCCGCCACCCTGTTCTCCTCCTACGACCAGCAAACCGTCGACACCCACTTCCGCTGGATGCGCGAAAACAACATCGACACCGCCGCCCTGCAACGCTTCAACCCGATGGGCGGCGAAGGCCCCACCCGCGATGCCATGGCCACCAAGGTCCGCACCGCCGCCGAAGCCAACGGCCGCAAGTTCTACATCATGTACGACGTCACCGACTGGACCACCATGCAGTCGGAGATCAAAACCGACTGGACCACCAAAATGAAGGCGCTGACCGCATCGCCGGCCTACGCCCTGCAAAACGGCAAACCCGTGGTCGGCATCTGGGGCTTCGGCTTTAACGACCCCAAACGCCCCTGGGCCCCCGCCCCCTGCCTGG
>NZ_FZOD01000155.1 GCF_900188345.1 Streptosporangium subroseum
GAGAAGGCCACCCCGTCAGGGGTGGCCTTTTCTGCGTTCACCCACCCGCATGCACGAAAAGGGGGGTTTTCACCATGCGGTGCGAACCCCCCCTTCTTTGTGTCCGGGAAGGGGTCCGCACCGCGGGGTACGGACCCCTTTTTTTTCGTTCTCAGCGGATGCGTGACTACCTCGGTAAATCCGAGCACCGTCTGAGGGGGACAGCGGAACGGTTTCCCTTTGAGCTACAACTGACGCAGCGCCTGCATGGCGTCCTTCTCGATGCGCGAAAGATCATGGAGGATGACGCCGGCCTGCTCGAGGTACTCCGCGTCGCCGCTCTCTCCAGCCTTCGCGATCAGGGTGGACACGTCCGTCCACAGGACGGCTGCCTCGGCGTACAGCCTGTGACCGGCGCGGAGGTTGCCGTCGTCGATCAGTCCGGTGCACTCGTCGAGGAAGTCGCGATAGAGGGCGCGAAACAGGGAACCACCGGTGCCGCCCTTCTCCATGAGGAGAGCGGCCTGCGGCAGGTCCTGCTGCGGTTCTCCGGCGCGTAGCAGCCATCTGGGCACCTGCTTGCCGGCTTTCTCGATGCCGCGGTGGCCCAGGTTCGCGATGGGAGCGGCGAGGAAGGCGTCGGCGCAGTCTTTGATGGCGGGGATGATCTGGTCCTGCCAGGAAAGCGGGTGAGCCGGCAGGGTGATGGTGAAGGACCGGTTCCTGGCGGTCATCGGGCCGCGTTCGGCGCGCGCCAGGGCGAGGCTGGTCCGGCTGGTGCGCACCGTTCCTCCCTGCTGGTCGGTGTCCACAAGGTAGGCGTCGTGCCCGTCGTAGCCGTACATGGCGACGACATGACCGCCGAAGTGCACCTTGGAGAGGAAATAGTCCAGGTGGTAGCAGTCGAGCTGAAGGCCGATCGGCTGACCGGCGTCGATGGGGGCGGCCACGTTCTCCCACGCCTTGCGCGGTGAGGTGGTCTCCTCGGTCATTAACGTCAGTCCCAGCCTGGCAGCCAGATTCCTGGTGAGGTCGAAGGGCTTGACGCGGCCTCCGAGGAAGGGGAACGCCATGCTCTTGCTGTCCCAATAGATGAAGGACAGACCCGAGCCCAGTCCGAACAGCATGGGCTCGGGTAGATCAAGTCCCTCATGCCGCAACAGCACCCCCAGCGCCGTCGTCTCGCAGTGGTGCGTGCCGCGGGCCTCGATGTCCTTCACGATGGTCATGCGTCGTTCTCCTCAGGCTGACGCGGCGAACGGTCACACCGTCCCCATCCCTGATACCTTCATGATCAACTAATGGGGCCGCTGGGAATAGCATGAGGCCTCCCATAGCGGGAGAGTCCAGTTGGGACCGGACTCACCCTCGACAGTCGGGCAAACTCATGACCGAATCGACGAATTCAACCTGTGTACCGGTCACGCGTTTGCGCTTGACGACAAACCCTGGCGACAACGCCGGTAGCCTCAAACACACGCTGGCGACCTTCCACCACCCTCTGACCACGCTCCGCTCATCACGCGGTGAGCTGAGTGCGGCTGACGTGAGCTCCTGCGCAGGGACGGGTACAGATGGATTGCCGCGAGTTCACGCGGTCTTGCGAAGACCGGCGAACTGCAGGCCGGCGAAGCCGGCGACCGCCTGTGCGATCACCAGTGCGGTGCCAAGGCCGGTCAGCGGGAACCAACCGGCGATGAGCAACTCCGGGTGCTATGCCGGGAGGGGAAAATCAGGGTCGTTTGTGTGTCGTAGTGCACGCTCGGCGCTGAGCGTGCGTTTGTACGCAGAACGGGACTTTCTCCCTGCCTAATGTGAGTGATGTCCGGAGCGCGCAGCACCAAAAAGCGCATCGGGAACACGCATCACACGCTCACCCCGAGCGTCTTCACCCGAAGGAAGTCCCCTCATGAGCAAGCTTCGCAGCGTCCTGGTCGGCACCGCCCTCGCCGGCGCCCTTGCGGCCGGCATCGCCGCCGCCCCCGC
>NZ_FZOD01000034.1 GCF_900188345.1 Streptosporangium subroseum
CTCAAGGAGCGCAAGCACCGCATCGAGGACGCCGTTCGCAACGCGAAGGCGGCCGTCGAGGAGGGCATCGTCCCCGGCGGTGGCGTGGCCCTGCTGCAGGCCGGCGCCAAGGCGTTCGACAAGCTCGAGCTCTTCGGCGACGAGGCCACCGGTGCCGCGATCGTGCGCAAGGCGCTCGAGGAGCCGCTGAAGCAGATCGCGATCAACGCCGGTCTCGAAGGCGGCGTCGTGGTGGAGAAGGTGCGCAACCTCACCCCCGGTGAGGGTCTGAACGCCGCCACCGGCGAGTACGTCAACATGTTCGAGTCGGGCATCATCGACCCGGCCAAGGTGACGCGTTCCGCTCTGCAGAACGCGGCGTCCATCGCGGCGCTGTTCCTCACCACCGAGGCCGTCATCGCCGAGAAGCCCGAGAAGGCTGGAGCTGCCCCCGCAATGCCCGGTGGCGGCGACATGGGCTTCTAGCCCATCTTCAACCTGTGCGTCGGGGATGTGGGCCGGTGGATGTCCCGGTCTCTGGGGCCAGCTCGTCGAGGTGCATCGACAACTCCACCAGGACCGGCTCGTCGTGGTCGAAAGCCGGTGCCGGCCGAGGTCATCGACCGGCACCGGATCTGATCCCTGTGACAGCGCCACGATCTCCCGCTGCGCGGGCCGGGGCAGGGGTGCGCAGCACCGGTGGCGACACGGACGGCTTCACCGCGATCAACACCGGGGGGCTGGCGATGGAGTTCGGGCCGAGCCCGGACAACCCGTGGGACGAGGACTCGATGACCGACCGGCCCGAGTCGCCGAGCGTGCTGACCATGGCCGTCTACCCGGACCGGACGGTGGTGCGCGCGTTCGACGTACTCACCGGTGAGCAGATCAACGAGGTCGAGGTGGCCAACCCGCTCTACCGCGGCTGATCGCACCGGCACGGAGGACGACGGAACCCGGCCCGGCAACGACCGGGCCGGGGTTCCGGCACAGCCGCGGCGGCCATCGAAGCCGGGAACCCACCCGGCTCGGCCGCACCTCAGTGCTGAGCACTCCGAGGGGGTGCCGTTTCGGGGGACTCGGGGGTGCTGGACACGAGTGTCTGGAAAAGTGATTCGATCTGCCGGGCGAGCTGCTCCGGCTCTGCCTCCGCGAGTGCCGTCGTGCGTAGAACGTTGCGCATAAGCCACACCCCGGCCTGAACGGCGAGCATCAGTTCCGCGCGGACTTCGGCGCCGGAGCCGGACAATTCCTCACGAAGGTGCCGTCCGGGATGCCGCTCGATCGCCTCGCATATGATTTGCGCCGCTCTGGGGTTGGGCGCCGATTTCAGCATGATCAGAAACGGCCCGAGTTCCTCCGCCTCCGGCGCCGTCCTGGCCACAAGTGCCCGTGCGCTCTCGTCGGCCAGTTCCGGGCCCGTACCGGCGATCACCGTACGCGGGGCGCTGGCCACGTCGACCGCTTCGGCGAACAGCTGTTCCTTGGAGCCGAAATAGCGGTTGATGAGCATCGCGGTCACGCCCGCGCTGTGGGCGATGTCGCGTACTCCCACTCCGTCGTAGCCGTGCCGGGTGAAGGCGGTGATCGCCGCGTCCAGGATGGCCTGCCGGGTGGCGGTGGCGTCGCGTCGGCGCTTGGCCGATGGGCTGTGCTCCGGCTGTGCTCGGCCGGTGCTGGACGCGGTGTTGTCAACCATGTCTACAAGTGTATAGTGAGATGTAAGTCTACGAGTGTAGATATGAGGTGACCGATGCTTCCGGCACCTGAACATTGTTTGTGAGGACATCCATGGATCTTCAGTTGACGGGTAAGCGCGCGCTGGTCACCGGCTCCAGCTCCGGCCTCGGCGAGGCGATCGCCAAAGCTCTGGCCACCGAAGGGGCCCAGGTGGTCGTGCACGGCCGCGACCGAGCTCGTACCGAGGCCGTCGCCGACGCCATAGGGGCGGCCGGTGGCAGCGCCGTCGTCTCCCTCGGAGACCTGACCACCGACGACGACGCCGACGCCGTGGCCGAAACCGCGTTGGCCGGTGGGCCGATCGACATCCTGGTCAACAACGTCGGCGCCGCCCCCCACCGCGACTGGGAAACGGCCACCGCGACGGACTGGAGCCAGATCTACGAGCTCAATGTCATCTCCGGCATTCGCATGATCCGGCGTGTGGTGCCCCGGATGCACGAGCGCGGCTGGGGCCGCGTCATCCAGATCGGCGGCGGACTCGGTCTGCAGCCGACCGCTGACCTGCCGCACTACAACGCCACCCTGGCCGCCCGCCACAACTACACGGTCTCGCTGGCCCGCCGCCTGAAGGGCAGCGGGATCACCTCCAACGCCGTCGCCCCCGGCGCCATTCTGACCGGCAACGCCCGGCAGTACATCACCGATCTCGCCCCGGACCGCGGCTGGGGCGAGACCTGGGAGGAGATCGAACGCAACGCGATCGAAGAACTGGTGCCCAACGACGTCGGCCGCCTGGGGAGGGCCGAAGAGATCGCCGCCGCCGTTCTGTACCTCAGCGGCCCCCTCGCCGCCTATGTGACCGGCACCACGCTGCGGGTCGACGGCGGGACCATCCGTGGCATCCATTGATCGCCCCGCGCCGGCCGCCGGTGCGGCTGTCTCACCGACACCCGACCTGGCTGTGGTGCGGCGCAGGCCCCGCCCCGGGCGAACGATTTTCCACCGCAGCTCGATCGATACAGGACCTTTCGCCCAGCCCCATTGCCAGAGCCGTCACCGGGCGAGTTTGGCGAGCATGTCGGGTAGCTCCGCTTCGTGCACCACGGCAAGGCGTTTGGTGGCTCGGGTGATCGCCACGTAGAGATCGTGACCCCCCTTGGGTGACTGGGCGAGGATCTCGTCAGGAGCCACGACCACGACGGCGTCGAACTCCAACCCCTTGGACTGGGTCACGGTGAGCACCACCACCGGTGCCTCGAGATCGACCTCGGCGAACCCGGTATGACGCGCGTTGGGAACGATGACGGCCAGCCGTCCCTCACCGATCGCGGCGAGCTCGGATTTCACCACCTCCGCGAAGTCGAGTGACGTCTGACGGATGGCGCGGGGCGGAGCCTCGCCGGTGCGGACCGACTGCGGGGGGACCTGGTCAGGAGCCACGGCGCGCAGGACGTCTGCGGCCACGTCCATGATCTCGGCCGGGGTCCGATAATTGATCATCAGTCGCTCCTCGCGCCAGCGTTCCTCGGCATAGGGAGCCAGCACCTCTTCCCAGGTGCGGGCGCCCGCCGCCGATCCCGTCTGGGCGATGTCGCCGACCACGGTCAGCGAGCGGGTCGGGATGCGCCGCATGACCGAACGCCAGGCCATCGCCGACAGCTCCTGGGCCTCGTCGAGGATCACGTGACCGTAGACCCACGTCCGGTCGGCGGCCGCGCGCTGGGCGGTGGTCAGCGCTGGGCCGCGGTCGTGGTGGCGTTCGGCCAGGGTGCCGACGTCCAGCAGGTCGCCGAGCCTCGCCCCGGCCTCGTCCAGGATCTCGAAGTCCTCGTTGTAGGTCAGCACGTCCCGGGCGTAGGCCTGTTCGTCGCGCCGTTCGGCGGCGTTGGCCCGATCCCGTTCCCGATCGCCGGTCAGGTCGGAGCCGAGCAGTTCGGCGGCCTCGTCGAGCAGCGGCACGTCACCCACCGTCCACGGCGCACCCGGCGGACGCAGCAGCTCCCCGGCCTCGCCGGCGTCCAGGCCCGCCGAGAGCATCGCCTCCCAGTCGGCCAGCAGCTCGCCGACCAGTTGCTCCGGAGTGAGGATCGGCCACAGCTCGTCCATCGCCTGCCGTACCGTCGGCTGTTCCCACAGCACCCGGCACGCCTCCCGCAGCGTCTCCTCCTCCTCGACCCGCATCTCCTCCTCGTCCGGCGGCAGCTCCAGCCACGAGTCGCCGTCGTCGGGCAGCACCACCCCCAGCTCCTCCTCATCCATCAGCCGCTCGTACTGCTCGGCCTCGGCGGTGGCCAGCGCTCGCAGCATGTCGAGCACGAACACGTGCCGGGACTCGTTGTGCGGGCTGCGCAGCGCACGGGCTCGGTCGCGGGCGATGACGCAGGTGCCGTGGTCCACGCGGAGCGTCGTCCAGTCGACCACGACTTCCTTGCCGCCGCGCACCGACGTCCGAGCGGGGATCTTGACCTCGAGGTCCCCTCGGGGGACCCGCTGCCGATCTTGTACGGCTCCCGCCATCACCTCGGCCATCCGCAGGGCACCCTTGATCACGGCCTGGGACGGGCTGTCCTCCGCCGTCGCCGCGATGCCCGGATAGAGCCGCCCGAGCGTGGTCATCACCACGTCGCTCTCGCCGAGGGAGGGCAGCACCTGCTCGATGTAGCGGGAGAAAAGGTCGTTGGGCCCGATGATCAGAACGCCCCTGCGCTCCAGGACGTCCCTGTGCGTGTAGAGCAGGTAGGCGGCGCGGTGCAGCGCGGCAACCGTCTTACCGGTGCCGGGACCGCCCTGGACCACGAGGGTCCCGTGCAGGCCCGAGCGGATCACGCGGTCCTGCTCGATCTGGATGGTGGCCACCACCTCGCTCATCTTGCCGGTCCTCGCCCGGCGCAGCGTCGCCAGGAGTGCCGCCTCCCCGACCAGCGACCGGCGGTCGGCGTCGCTCATCCGATCGAGGTCGAACACCTCGTCGTCGACGCCGATCACGGTCCGGTTGCGGGTGTGCAGGTGGCGGCGCCGCACCAGCGAACCCGGGTTGCCGGGCGTGGCGGTGTAGAACGGGCGGGCGGCAGGGGCCCGCCAGTCGATCAGGACCGGCTCGCCGTCACCGTCGCGCAACCCGATTCTGCCGATGTAGAGGGTCTCGCCGTCGGAGTCGTCGACCCGGCCGAAGCACAGGCCGTGCTCCACCCCGTTGAGCCTGGCGAGGCGCCTGGCGTACTCGCCGGAGAACATCTCCCGCTCGACCATGCCCCGAGCGGTGCCGACACCGGGACTGCGGTGCGCCTCCTTCAGAGAGGTCTCGGCCCGCTCACGCGCCTCGTCGAGGTGGCAGTACAGCATGGTGATGTGGGACTGCTCGGCTTCGATCTGAGGGCTTGACACTTGACGGCTCGACATTTCCTTGATACGCTCCTTTTGGCTGGGGGCGTTTACGCTTTTCCGTGCGATAGCGCTAAGAAAACGAGTATAAACCGTCCCGTACGCCGATGCACCAGCCGGGCCTCGCCCGCCGTGCGGTCCGCCGGCTTAGAGCCGCGAATCACCCCACCGAGTAGGTCACCGACCCCGTCGGGCGATGACCGGCAAGACGGTGAGGCAGCGTAGTCGTCTGCGGTATTCGTCATGGTTGTGGGCTCGGTCGGCATGCCCGGATCTCGCCCCGGCGGCGAACGACACGGGCGCGAATCATCTGGTGCGACATCTCGACGGCCTGATGTTCATCCACCGGATACGCGAAGACCCTCTTCGCCGCGTGCCGCCGGCTGCGTACGCCTCTGCTCTCGCTCGGGAAAGATCGTCATGGAGTGATCGGCGGAGCCGCAAGGCATCGCCGGAACCTACACGATGATGATAAAAATCGACGGGGTGTAGAGTTTGGGGTGAGGGAGCGGTTCAGCCCCTTTCGAGTCCTCTCTGGAGGAGCAATGCGGAAGCAGAAGTGGCTCATCACCGGTGTCAGTACGGGCCTTGGGCGTGCCTTCGCCCAAGCCGCCTTGGCCGCCGGGCACACCGTCGTTGGAACGATCCGCTCCGAGGAGGACCTGCGGGCCTTCGAAGGGCTCAAACCCGGGTACGCTCACGGCCGCATCCTGGATGTGACCGACGGCGACGCCGTCGCGAGTGTGGTGGCGGAGGTGGAGCAGAGCGTCGGCCCGCTGGATGTCGTCGTCGCCAACGCCGGTTACGGACTGGAGGGCACCTTCGAGGAAACCCCGCTGGCCGAGGTGCGGCGGCAGTTCGAGGTCAACGTATTCGGGGCAGTGGCCACCCTGCGGGCGGCACTGCCCCACATGCGCCGGCGCCGCCGCGGACACCTGATGGCCGTCACCTCCATGGGCGGGCTCATGGCCGTGCCCGGCATGTCCGCCTACTGCGGCAGCAAGTTCGCCCTGGAAGGCATCCTCGAGGCACTGGGCAAGGAGGTCGCGCCGTTCGGGATCCACGTGACGGCGATCGAGCCCGGCTCCTTCCGCACCGACTGGGCCGGACGGTCCATGACACGCGCCGCGCAGTCCATCGACGACTACGACGAGCTGTTCACCCCCATCCGTGAAGCGCGGCAGAAGGCAAGCGGGAACCAGCTGGGCAATCCGGCCAAGGCCGGAGACGCCGTCGTGCACATCGCGTCGGTCGACCAGCCGCCGGCCCATCTCGTCCTGGGCTCGGACGCGCTGCGACTGGTCACCGCCGCGCGCATGGCCGTGGACGAGGACATCCGCGCATGGGAGACGCTCTCCCGTACGACCGACTTCGCCGAGGGCGCTCAGCTCTGATGCCCGGCCACCACCCCGCGCGGAGCCGACGCACCACCGAACGCAAGGGTGACGTCCGGGAGCGGGCCATTCTGGACACCTGCGAAGCTCTGCTGGCGCAGAAGGGCTACGACGCCATGACCGTCGGCGACATCGCCCAGGGCGCCGGCATCACCCGCGGCGCCCTGTACTTCTACTTCGGCTCCAAGCAAGAAGTGGTCACGGCACTCGTGGCCCGGACCGTTGAGCACCTGTGGGAGCGGTCCCGGGCCACCGCGGAGACCGACGAGCCGCGCCAGGCCATCGCAGCGGCCATGCGGCGCACGGTCGAGCTGTGGAACGAGCACGGCCTGGTCATGCGCACGGCGATCGACCTGTCGTTGACCGTGCCGGAGATCGGCGAGCTGTGGAGCCATACGGCTGACCTGTTCATCACGGCCATCACCGCCGTCTTGGAACGAGCCGGCGTTCAGGCCGGCACCGAACCGGACCAGGCGCCGGCGATGGCACGCGCCCTGTGCTGGATGATCGAGCGGACTTTCTACCACGCCTCGCAAGAGTCCCGCGAGAAGTTGCGGAAGGCATCTTCGACCTGCGAACACATCTGGCTGATCAGCGCCGGCCTGACCGCCTGACACATCTGGCACGGACGTTGAGACTCAAGAATCGCACCGCGCGATTAAAGATCGGCGAACCGGACATGGCCGCGGATGAGCGTGCGACCGGGATCCGTCAGGAGGTGGCCGCCGAGTGCGGGTCGCCGAGGTACGGGAACCGGTCCAGGGTATCGGTGTGCGGCGTCAGACCGGTGGGCGGCGCCTCGTTCTTGGTGAGGAACGCGACGCGGATGTCGATGACGTCTTCCGTGAATGTCCGGCCATTGGGGTACGCGGCCGGCTTGGACGGATCGAAGTGCAGCACGTCCGGCAGGAGGCCGTGCTCGTCGAGAGCGGTGATCGCCTCCTCACGCGAGTAGCCGCCGGTGTGGCCCAACAGATGGACGAACTGGTCCGTCCATCTGGCCCGATCGTTGACCGGCTCGCTGGCGTTGTACTCCTCCTTCGTGTCGTCGGTGTTGAAGAAGCTGCTCATCGACGGGTGTCCGGCCCGGTCCGCGTGGACGAGTTCGCCGTCGCGCAGGACGCTGCACCGGCCCCAGACGTGCAGCTCGGGCTTGGGCGCAAGCTCCGCGGTCGGCAGTTCGATGGCCATGGAGAAGACATTGGCCGTGCTGTTGGAGTCGACGCCGGTCCACGGGGACTTCCCGCCCAGATGCGGTGCGGTGAAATTCCGGTTGCCGCCGGTGTCGAACAGATCCTTGATTCCGTCGAAGTCGAAGAAAAAGGCGTCACTGCGGCTACCGGCGGCCACCTTGTAGTCGCCGCCGCTGACCACGTTGGCCTGGGGGCCGAAGGAGACGGCGGCGTCCGACACGATCTTGGTGCCGATCGCCTCGGGCCTGCGGGACTCCGCACCGGTTGCCATGAAGACGCTGTAGGTCTGGGAGCCGTCGGATGCCGGCGGGCTGAAGACCCAGCTGAAGGCGACGTCGGTCAGGTAATCGCCGTCGTTGTCGATGTTCAGGCGATATACGGCGTCGGGGTGCAGGGCATCCGCGTTGGGATTGGCGTTGAGGATGAGAACGGTCCTGCTCGGATCGCCGGGTGCCCCGAAGGCGTAGAGGTCGCACAGGTCGAGGCGCTGGTCGCCGAGTGGTGGCCCAAGGCTGAGGCCGGTGAAATGGTTGGACATGTCAGGCCCTTCCATTGCTCGCTCGCCGGAAGACCGCTAGAACGACCGTTCTGTGGCGCGGTCACGTCCAGTGGAGTGGTGTATGAGTTGATCTCCGCATGGTCCTGTTTCTGCAGCTAAGCCCTCCTGTCAAAATAGACAGAAGGTGGCAAATAGGTGCAAAACTCCGCATCGAGGACGGGGAAGAAACATCCCTTCGTGGGGGAGAGGCGCGCAACGCCGGGGACCGGCGGGATGCCGGCGCCGACCGCGTGGCCGCGAAAATCTCGCCGTCTCGGTGCCGTCCGGCCGCTCCGGCGGCCGGATCCGTCCGTCTCCGGGGACCCAGTACGGCGCGCGGCAGCGGCGGCGTCGTGGGGACGCCCTGCCCGATGCCGCGACCGCGGGCGATCGCGCGACGGAAGATCGCGAACTGCGTCTCCCGATATTGACGTTTTCTTGACGCTCTGACCTCATTTATGCCCTCCTGGCCTCAGTAAGGTGCTTTTCGTCTTTACGCATCTTTGACGGGGGTAGTTGGATTGGCCGGCGAGGACGGGTCACTGCGGACCTGGTTGCTGAAGGGGTTGCAGACCGACCGCAAGCAGATCGAGCACGGCCCGCACACGAAGCACTCATGGTGGCGCGTCATGTGCCTCACGGGCGTCGACTATTTCTCCACGCTTGGCTACCAGCCGGGCATCGCCGCTCTTGCCGCCGGTGTCCTCTCACCCGTGGCGACCCTTCTGCTGGTGCTCCTCACCCTGTTCGGCGCGTTGCCGGTCTACCGGCGGGTGGCGCAGGAAAGCCCTAACGGGCAGGGATCGATCGCGATGCTGGAGAAGCTCGCCCCGCAATGGTGGGGCAAACTCTTCGTGCTCGCACTGCTGGGGTTCGCGGCCACCGACTTCGTCATCACGATGACGCTGTCGGCCGCCGACGCGACGGCGCACATCCTGGAGAACCCCTTCGTCCCCGACTTCCTCGACGGTCAGCGGGTGCTGGTCACGCTCTTCCTCCTGGCCCTGCTCGCCGGGGTGTTCCTCCTGGGATTCAGCGAAGCCATCGGCATCGCGGTGGTGCTCGTCTTCGTCTACCTGTCGCTCAACGCGGTCGTGGTGGCCACCGCGCTCGTGCACGTGGCACAGACGCCCAACCTGGTCGTGGACTGGACTCAGGCGCTCCGCGTCGACTACAGCAGCCCATTCGCCATGATCGGCCTGTCGCTGCTGGTGATGCCCAAGCTCGCGCTCGGCATGTCCGGATTCGAGACCGGCGTCGCGGTGATGCCCATCGTCAAGGGCGATCAGCCGCAGCGGATCAAGGGCACTCAGCGACTGCTTACCGTCGCCGCCCTGATCATGAGTGTCTTCCTGATCTTCAGCAGTTTCGCCACGACCGTCCTCATCCCTCACCAGGAGTTCGAGGAAGGCGGCAAGGCCAGCGGCCGGGCCCTGGCATACCTGGCCCATGACTTCCTCGGCGACTGGTTCGGCACGCTCTACGACGTCAGCACGATCGCGATCCTGTGGTTCGCCGGCGCCTCCGCCATGGCAGGCCTGATCAACCTGGTCCCGCGTTACTTGCCCCGCTATGGCATGGCGCCCGACTGGACGCGTGCCGTACGGCCGCTCGTACTGGTCTTCGCCGTCATCGCCTTCACCATCACGATTATCTTTGACGCCGATGTCGAGGCCCAGGGCGGCGCGTACGCCACCGGAGTCCTGGTGCTCATGCTGTCGGCGGCGGTCGCGGTCACCCTGTCGGCCATCCGCAAGGACCAACGGGCCGCGACGGCCGGGTTCGGCCTCATCTCCGCGGTGCTGGCCTACACGCTGGTCGACAACGTCATCGAAAGACCCGACGGTGTCAAGATCGCCTCGTTCTTCATCATCGCGATCATCGTCACCTCGCTCGTCTCCCGGGCGACGCGCTCCACGGAGCTACGCGTCAGCGAGGTCCACTTCGACCCGCTCGCCGAGCAGTTCATCAACGATGCCTGCGCCGAGATCCACCTGATCGCCAACGAGCCGCACCAGCGCGACCAGGCCGAGTACACCGACAAACGGCGTGAGCAGTGGCTCAACCACCGGCTGCGCAGCGAAGAGCCGATCATGTTCGTCGAGGTGACCGTCGTGGACGCCTCCGACTTCGAGACCGAGCTGTACGTACGCGGCGAGGAACGCCACGGTCACCGCATCCTGCGCTTCGAGAGCCCCACCGTACCCAACTCCCTGGCCGCGCTCCTGCTGGAGCTGCGCCGGCGCAGCGGGCAGGCGCCACACATCTACTTCCACTGGACCGAGGGCAACCCCGTCACCGCCATGCTCCGCTATCTGCTGTTCGGCGGCGGTGACGTGCCACCGCTCACCCGAGAGGTGCTGCGCCAGGCCGAGCCCGACGTCACCCGCCGCCCGCACGTCCACGTCGGCTGACACTCACTCGCCCGCTTCGCGCGGGTTCACTGACTGACGGCTCTCCTGTACAGCCGCGTGGCCAGCGGCACGAACACGACCAGGAGCACGAGCGACCACAGTATCGACGCTGGCACCGCGTGCTGCAGCGGCCAGACGCCGGGCACGGGCATGGCCGGGCTGGTGTTGCCGAACAGCTCGCGCGTGGCCTGGAGGAGCGTGGAGATCGGGCTCCATTCGGCGATCACCTTCAGTGGCCCGGGCAGGCGCACTGTCGACGAAGGCGTTGGACAGGAAGATCAGCGGAAGCGACACGATGGTGGCCACGCCGTTGAACACCTCGGGCGTGCGCAGGGCCAGTGCGACCGTCGCCGTCACCCAGGAGAAGGCGTACGCGAACAGCAGCAGCCCCAGGAATCCCAGGGCCGCTTCGAGCGGCGAGGTGTGGATACGCCATCCGACGAGCAGCCCGACGAGCGCCATGGTCACGATGCTGGTCACATTCGTGATCAGGTCGCTGAAGGTCTGGCCGGTCAGTACCGCCGAGGGCGACATCGGCAGGGTGCGGAACCGGTCGAAGATGCCTTTCTGCAGGTCCAGCGTGAGGGCGTACCCGGTGATCTGCGCGCTGGTGGTGATCGTCATGACGAAGATGCCGGGGAGCAGGTATTCCGTGTACGACATGCCGGGCAGTTCGATCATACTGCCGAAGACGTAGGCGAACAGCAGCACCAACACGATCGGCAGCAGGACCACGCCGCCGAGCATGTCGGGTGCTCGCTTGATCTTCAACGCGTTGCGCTTGGTGATCGTCATGCTGTCGGCGAGCGCCATCCGCAGGGTGTTCATCGCACGGTCTCCCTGATCTTCTCGTCGGTCTCGTGTCCCGTGAAGGTCAGGAACACGTCGTCCAGGGTCGGCCGGCGCAGTCCGGCATCGCGTACGGTGATCCGTTCGGCGGTCAGGTGACCGAGGGCCGTGGTCAGTGCGGCGGCGCCGCCGGTGACCGGGATCGTGACCTGCAGGGCGGTGACGTCGATCTGCAGCTCCCCGACGGCCAGCGGCGCCAGCGTTCGCCTGACGGCCTCCAGATCCGCCGCGCTCGTCACCGACAGCTCGATCCGGTCGCCGCCCACCTGGTCCTTGAGCTCGTCGGCGGTGCCGAGCGCGATCACGTGGCCGTGGTCGACCACCCCGATGCGGTCGGCGAGCCGGTCGGCCTCCTCCATGTACTGGGTGGTGAGCAGCACGGTCGTGCCCGTCGCGACGAGTTCGGAGATGACCTCCCACAGGCTTGCCCGGGCCCGTGGGTCGAGGCCGGTCGTGGGCTCGTCGAGGAACAGCACCGGCGGGCTGACGACCAGTGCCCCGGCCAGGTCGAGCCGGCGCCGCATGCCGCCGGAGTAGCCCTGCACCGGGCGGTCACCCGCCTCCGTCAGGTCGAAGCGCTCCAGCAGCTCGCGGGCCCGCTGCCTGGCACGCTTGACGCCGAGGTGGTAGAGGCGGCCGACCGTCTCCAGGTTCTCGGCGCCGGTGAGGTGGTCGTCGACGGCGGCGTACTGCCCGGACGCCCCGATGTGGGATCGCAGCCGGCGCGCGTCGCGGACGACGTCGAATCCCGCGACCGTGGCATGGCCGGCATCCGGCTTCAGCAGCGTGGTCAGGATCCGCACCGTCGTCGTCTTGCCGGCGCCGTTCGGCCCGAGCAGGCCGAACACCGTTCCCTCGGGGACCGACAGATCCATCCCGTCGAGGGCGACCACGTCGCCGTACTTCTTGACCAGCCCCTCGGCCACTATTGCGTCTGACATGGCGGTCTCCTCTGGTTGTCAGGAACGATGGATGACGACATCGCCGCCGGACGCCGCCGTAGGCGGTCTTGGCGGCGATGCCGGTCAGGGCGTGATCGACGATGCTGTCGCCGTGGGCAGGGTTCGGGCGTGGCTCGCCGGTTACCTCGCGCAGGCGAATCGCGCCGTGTGAGGCCTTGACCACCGCCGTGCCGTCGGTGCGGGTGTCGCCGCTGGTCGTAGTGATCTCGGCGTGCCCGGTCGAGCGGGTGACCGAGACGTCGCCATGGGCGGGGCCATTCGGCCGCATCACCTGGTCGGTGTCCTGCCGCAGGCGGTCTGTCTGTCATGCCGATGCGCGTGCATCATCTGTCGGACGTGACCAGGGCGCCGGCTTTAGCTGCCGGGCCTGGCGGTCCAGCGCTGCTTGGCGCGGTGGGCGAGCGCATCGAGCATGCGGGGCCCTCCCCGGCGACTTCGCGGATCGGGGGTCCGTCCGCCGCGCTCCGCCGTGGCGGGCGCGGCCTTGGGAGGGTGGTCCAGCACCCTCTCGGGGGTCCGTCCAACTCCGGCGGCGCCTACTCGCAGAAGATACGCACCTTGGCGTCGGGCTGGTCGACCTCCACGGTCATCTCGTCGAGGTGCTCCACGAGCGGCTCGAGCAGTTCGGGCTTGAGCTGTGTCAGGTCGAACGGAACACCCGACTTGGTCAGTGCGGCGTTGGCCTGACCCAGTGCCTGCGGCGGGATCAGGGCCGCCAGCTGTACGCCGGCCCGCAGTAGCTGCAGCGGTATCCGCAGGTCGACCCGCCCCGGCTCGCCGTCCTCAAGGGTGTCCACCATCACCCGCAGGTATTTCACCTTGCCTTTCGGCCGGGCGTCCAGACCGGCCGCCGCCGGCGGCTGGTCTCGTTCGAGCGCGGCGATGAGCTGCTCAGCCTCCTCCGCGGTGATCTTGCCCTCGGCCAGCATGTCGAGGATGTCCTTGCGCTGTTCGTTCATCGGAACCTCTCCTATCGGATGGTGACGAGCACGGCCGTACGGTCGTACTCGATGTCGAGCCGGGTGCCGGGCAACGCGGAGACGATGCGCCAGCCGGTGCCGAGTGCCCGCATCACATCGACGCGGTATATGAGACAGGCCACGGCCGCCGCCAGTGCGGCCAGGAGCATGACCGGTGAGAACACGAGCGCTACGGGGAGTACCGGGACCCAGATCCGGATGGGACGACCGTCCGGGCGTTTGACCCGTACGGTCAGCAACTGGGGCATCACGTCCGGTGCTCCAATTCGGACAGTGCCTGCTGCGCGGTGATCTCGCCCCGGCGTAACCGATCGATGACGTCGGTCGGCGACGGCGCCGGGTCGGTCTCGACGAAGTCGAGCATCTGCGTGATTCGCTTCAGTCGTGATTTGATCGTCGGGTAGCTCACCCCGAAGATCCGTTCCATCTCCTTGATGGAGCCGTGGCACCGCATGAACGCCGTGACGAAGACCTGATCCTCGACGTTGAGCTGAGCCAGTTGCGGTAGCTCGAACTCGCCCTCGATCGCGACGCCGCTGCCTGCCAGGCGCACCCGCTCGACGACGAACGGCTGGCCCCGGGTCAGGTTCGTGAGTTCCTGCCAGTCCATCGCCTGATCTGTCATATTTAAAGTTATATCCGGAGAAACTTCAATTTTCAAGATGTTGATCTTAATTTTCTTAAGATGGCGCTTCGTTTGGGCTCCTTGCTGGGCCGCGGCCCATGGGGCCGGGTCGGGTGTTTCTGCTCGTCCTGCAGGCACGCCTGATGAACCAGGGCGGGGGGCGGAGGCGGTCTGGCGACGGTGGGGCCTTCGGCGAGGATCTGCGCAGCCGAAAGGGCAGGGGGAGTGCGGGTGGGCTGGCGACGGTGGAACCTTCAGTGAGGATCTGCGCAGTCGAATTGGCAGCGTCTGCGATCTCGGTCCTTGCCGACGGAAGAGCGCCATCGGGTTTCATCTGAGCGCGGTTGGACCCAGTCAATTTATTGATCTACATTGTAAAGGAGCCCGGTGGATTTCAAGATCATTTGTAATGGACTGAAGACCCGCTTCTATAAGCGAGGGCCCGGCTGAATCGGTCGGCATGAGGGCCTGAGGGCGATCTGCGGGGCCCGATCGAGGCCGGCCGGCGCCTCCTCGAACCGGCCCAGGGCGGTCGGCGCCCAGATGCGGCTCTTTTAAAGCGGTGAGCTCCTCAGCTCCCGCCACCAGGACCTCGCCATAGGTGTCGACGCATTCCTCCGGGCGGCCGAACTCTCCCAGGATCCGGGCGTAGGCCAGGAGCGCGTCCGGCGGCGGCTCCTCCTCGTGCGGCGGTGGGGGAGGGAGCGGCGCAGTGATGCCTTGCGGTCCCGACAGGCGTGGGATGTCTGACCTGGGGTGGCGAAAAAGGGGGGAAGGCGCTGGGCCTTCCCCCCTTCAGCCCTTCAGCGGTGACCGGCTAGATCAGGGCTTGAGCGTCTTTGATGAGTGCGGCGCGGACGGTCGCTTCTTCGTCGACGTCGGCTACCACGCTCGCCGGTGTCATGACGGTCCGCATGCCGGCCGGGCGGATTCCGAGTTCTGGGCTTGGCGGCTGGCTACGCCGTGGTGAGGGCGGCCATGTTGTTGTAGCTGATCTCGGCGAACTGCAGCGACTGGTTCGGGTTCGCCGCATTGCCCGGAGCGGTGTCCTGCTCATACATCGGGTAGTGGTGCTGGCTGGTCAGACCCCGGAAGAACGTCGTGTAGTCGATGTTGCCCGTACCGAAAGGCACCATGTCGTAGCCGTTGGTGGTCGCGGTGTTGATCTTTCCGTCCTTGGCGTGGAACAGCGGGTACCGGCCCTCCTGCGCTTGGACGAGGGCGAGGGGGTTGAAGACGTTGGTCTGGATGGAGCCGTCGGGAGCGGTGTAGGTCTTGTACCTGTACTGGGCGACGTGCGCCCAGTAGATGTCCATCTCCAGGTTCACGAACTTGGGATCGGTGATGCCCAGGAAGTACTCCAGCCTCCGGATCCCCGACGATCGCGTCGGACGCCCCTGGGCGTCCAGCGGTCCGCTGTCGAGCAGGAAGTTGTAGGCGACGTCGTGGTTGTGGGTGTACAGCTTGACGTAGCCGGAGTTGCGGGCGATCTCGCCGAGGGTGTTCCACTTAGCGGCGGCGATGTCCCAGTCGGCCTTGTAGTTGCTGTTGGTCGGGTCGTTGCCGGTGCCCATGTGGTCCATACCCAGGATGTTGGAGATCTCCAGGGTGGTCTTGAACCGGTCGAGGTCGGCCTGGGTCAGTGGCCAGGAGCCCGGGATGAACCCGTGGTTGCCCTCGGCCCTCAGCCCGTTGTCGTCCAGCCACTTGCGCAGCAGCGTCGCCCCGGCGATGGTCTCCAGGTTCGGCCCGCCCTCGGCGTTGGCGTGCTGGGTGTAGCCGGCGAACTCGATGCGCTCGTAGCCGATGTCGCTGAGCGCCTTGAACACCGCCTTGAACCCCGACGGCAGGGGTGTGCTGTTGGGGTCGCGGGAGATGGCGTCGCGGACGGTGTAGAGGATGATGCCGCGCTTGCTGTCACGGATCAGGGGAGTGGCCAGAGGTGCGGCGGGAGGGGCGATTGGAGAGGCGGCCCAGGCCCTGCCCGGTAAGGCGGTGACGGCCGCTGCCGCGACCATACCGGTGGTTGCCGCGAACAGCCCCCGACGGGTCAGGCCCAGCTTGCGCCCGAGGGCACCGCCCTCGACCTGGTCGTCATCTTGTGCATGGAAAAAATTCACCCGCGTATCCCTTCGAGTAAAGGATGCGTGCGCTGACCGGTGTCACAACAAAAATTAGACTCGGCATCTTCAGCGCACCACCGATGTCGACCCTCGGCGGTGAAGGACCTCTGGCATGTCACCGCCGTTCGTTCCGATTGGTGATCATTGTTAACGCCGAATGTCGTCTCGTCAATAAAAGTAGGGATCTTTCCCTCATCGATCTATTTGAGAAGTTCATAGTCCTGTGGGCGATCTAAAAATGAAGAGGTCGCACGGATGGGCGGCCGGCGGGGACCAGCCGAGCCAGATCTTGCGTAAGGGGATCCAGGCGCCCCTGAGGAGGAGGCCTCGGCCGAGAGCAACGGTGAGGCCTCGGTCGAGGGCCAACCAACGCCGGACACGCGTGAGGTGGCGGAGCGGGCCGGCCGGTTGGTGCTGAAGACGCTGGAGAAGGCAGGCGGGGTGGAGGTGCTGGCTGCGGCCCATGAGGCTGTGTCGGCCCATCACGGCAACAATTACCTGCCACTGCTGGAGCAGTACTACGGGTCCCACTGTGCGGCGCTGTTCACGCTGGTGAACGCGATCACGCTGGAGTCGACCAGCGCGGACCGCAGCGTGGTGGAGACGGTGGAGTTCCTGCGAGCGCTGCGTGGCGCGAAGGCTGTGTTCGTGCCGGAGCGGCTGACGGTCGAGCGGGTGGGCGCCTTCTTCCGGGACAAGCTTGCCGCTCTCGCTCGGAGCGTCGATGCCGGGTATCCCTCCAACACCGACCTGGTACTGGAAGGTGGCCGTCCGGTGCTCAAGCGTCGCAAGGGCGTCGAGCGTCGGCCGGAGGCGCTGGGGTTGGAGGTTGCGCTCCATGACCGGCTGCCGCAGCGGGCGCTGCTGGACGTCCTCACTCGCACTGCCTATCTGCTGGGCTGGCACCATCACTTCGGCCCGGCCCCCGGCTCGGATCCGAAGATCAAAGAGGCCTTGGCCCGCGCTACGTGCTGACGGTGTTCGCGCATGGCACGCTACTCGGCCCGTCCCAGGTCGCGGCACACATGCGCGGCAAGGTCAGCGTGCACGAGCTCTCGCTGGCAGGCAACAAGCACGCCACCGCCGGCAAGATTGAGAAAGCGTCGGCGACGGTCGTCAACGCGTTCAACAAGCTGGACGTGGCCGGCGTGTGGGGCGACGGGAAGACCGTCGCCGCGGACGGCTCCCAGATCGACACGTGGGAGAACAACCTGCTGGCGGAGACGTCGATCCGGTACGGGGGCCATGGGGGCATCGCCTACCGGCATGTCTCCAACACCTACGTCGCACTGTTCAGCCACTTCATCCCGTGCGGGGTGTGGGAGGCGGTCTACATCATCGAGGGCTGCTGAAGAACACCTCCGACGTCCAGCCCGATACCATCCACGCGGACACCCAAGGCCAGTCGCTGCCGGTCTTCGGCCTGGCCGCGCTCCTGGGATTCGACCTGCTTCCCCGCATCCGCAACTGGCATGACCTGATCTTCTACCGGCCCGCCCTCAACACGCACTATCAGCACATCGATTCCCTGTTCGGGGATGAGGTGGTCGACTGGGACCTGATCGAGGCGCATTGGACGGACCTGCTGCGCACCGCGATCTCGATCAGGGAGAACAGGATGTCGTCGGTCACGCTGCTGCGCCGGCTGGGCAACCGCTCCCGCAAGAACCGCCTATACCGGGCGTTCAGGGAGCTCGGCCGGGCGATCCGCACCATTGCGCTGCTGCGCTATCTGTCGGAGCCGCAGCTCCGGGAGCAGATCACCCAGGTCACCAACCGGAACGAGGCCTTCCACGGTTTCGCCGACTGGCTGATGTTCGGCGGCAAGCTCATTGGCCACAACGACCCCGACTACCAGGAGAAGGTCATCAAGTTCAACGAGTTGCTCGCCAACTGCGTCAGGTACTCCACCGCCCTGGACATCACCGACGCCGCCAACGACATCGCCGCCGAGGGACACCCTGTCGACCTGGACGACCTGGCGACCGTTTCCCCCTACATCACCCACACCGTCCGCCGGTTCGGGAACTGGACCCTCACCCCTTTCGGATCCTCGACGGCAGGCCGCGAATCCCGTCCTTGCGCCCCAACGTCCGTGGTCAGTACGCCGAGGTGAGCGGCTCAAGGAACGGATCTATGCGGCATCACCAGGCTTGCCGTGGTGGTCGACTTAGAGAGTCGCGGTCACGGGACGGCGGCCGCCAAGGTGGGCGGGAACAGAGGTGAGCGCCGCCACCACGAGCACGGTTGCCATCACCAGGGCGATCAGCTGCCAGGGTGCGGGAAGCGTGGCCTTGTCGCTGTCGCCGCCGGTGATCACGTTGATGGCGGCGAACAGCAGGAAGCCTCCCGGGAAGACACCCATGACGGCGCCGAGGAGCGCGGGCAGCACCTGCGCGGTCGCCAGGGCGACGGTCACTTCCTGGGGGGTTGCGCCGAGGGCGCGTGCCAGCGCCGACGCATGCCGGTTGTCGAGCACCGTCGCCCAGGTGATGACGATGGCGTTGACCGCCGCCAAGGAGAGCAGGATGACCGTCCAGACGAGGAGCACGTGCCGCAGCACCGCCACCTGAGCTTCGGTGTATGCGCCGGTGCCTGGCTGGTCGCCGAGGAAGGCGTTGAGCACCACCAGGACGTAGATGCCGCTGACCGTGACCGCGATGCTGACCACGCCCAGCACCACCCGTCGCGGCCGGCGGGCGGTGACCCGCAGAGCGAGCAGCAGCGGGACGGGCAGTCGCGCCGAGAGAGTGATCAGCCAACCGGTGCGGCGAGGTGGGCGTGCCGCGTCGGCCAGCGCGCTGACGGTGCTGGACTGGGCCGCGCGCACGGCCGGAACAGTGGTCGCCACCACCGCGACGCCGAGTGCCACGGCAGTCACCAGACCGATCGTGGACCAGGTCAACGACGCCGTCCCCGCGCCGCCGACGAGGCCCGCGCTCGACTCGGTGAGTAACGGAGCGGTCAGCGCTCCGATCATCAGCCCGGCCGCGGCCGCGACGACGGCCACCAGGAGGTACTCCGCGAGTAGCACGGCAGCGACCAGACCCGGTGTGCCGCCGACTGCTTTCAGCAACCCGATACGCTTGGTCTGATCGGCCATCCGCCCGCCGACCAGCACCGAAAGACTGGCCACAGCGAGCAGGCCGAGCAGCCAGGCGCCGATCAGCAGCAGGATCTGGGAGTCCCGGGCCAGGTCGGTGGCGTCAGCGAGAATGCTCTCCCAGGTCTGCATGGGTATGGCGCCGCCGTGGTCGCCGCCGTTCCGGTCGACGAATGCCTGGGCTTCGTCCGGGGCGGCCAGCTTCAGGTTCATCACGTAGGACAGGGAGCTTCGGTCCGAGGCGAGGCTCAGCACGTCCGCCTGGGTGAGCCAGACCAGCCCGGGATTGTGCAGCAACCCCGCCGGCAGATTCCGGTCGTCGGGAATGGCGCCGTTGATGCAGCCGGCGGCGACGATGCAGGACGCTCCGGGATAGGGCGGCATGGCGGCGGTGACCGCGACGCCGACGACCTTGAACGACCTGCCGCCCAGGGTGACCGAGTCACCGACTCCCACCTCGAGCGAGTCGGCGAAGGTGGCCTCGAGCGCCACGCCGCCGTCGCTGACCCAGCTGCCCTGCCTCACCTGGGGCTGATCGACCGCCGCGATAGTGGCGTCGCGCCCTTCGACCTGCACGTCCGACGTCCGGCCGGACGCCTCGAGCTTCCCCGCGAGGACGGGGTACGGTCCGCTGTGCTCAGTGACGCCGGAGGCGGTGGCCAGTTTCCCGAGCTCCGCGAGGTCGGCGGCCCGGCCGACGTTGGCGACCACGTCAGGCCCCCTGGTCGCCGCCCGGGTGCTCTGGTATGGGGCGCCGGCCGCGTCGCGCAGGACGAGCCCGAGCGTCAGCGTCGTGGTGGCGGCCAGGATGGCGAGCAGCAGAAGCGCGGCCTCGGTGCGGCGCCGCCGGAGGTCTCGCAGGGCGAGGCGGATCACGAGAAGGATGCGACCCATTGCGGTCAGTCCTCCAGCCCGACGAGCGCGCCGAGCTGCCCGGTGGTGCCGCCGGTCAGCAGGGTCTCGTCCACGAGCACGCCGTCGCGCATCGAGAACTTCCGGTCCGCGGTGGCCGCGATCCGCGCGTCGTGGGTAACGATGACCAGCGTCTGCCCGGACTCGTGCAGGTCCTTGAAGAGCTGGAGGACGTCCAGGGTGGCGTCGCTGTCCAGGTTTCCGGTCGGTTCGTCAGCGAGGACGACCAGCGGCTCGTTGCTCAGCGCCCGGGCGACCGCGACCCGCTGCCGCTGGCCGCCGGAGAGCGCGGAGGGCAGGAACCGCGCCCGGCCGGCGAGCCCGAGCTGATCCAGCAGCTCCTCCGCGCGCCGCCGTGCGACCCGCGGCGAGCGTCCGGCGAGCAGCGCCGCCAGCTCGACGTTCTCCATGGCGGAGAGCTCCTCCATCAGGTGGAAGGACTGGAAGACGTAGCTGACGTCGGTCCGCCGCATCCGGGCCAGGGCCTTCTCGCTGATGTTGTCGATGCGCCGGCTGTTCAGCGACACCTCTCCAGCCGAGGGCCGATCCAGCCCGCCGAGCAGATGCAGCAGCGTCGACTTTCCGCAGCCGCTCGGTCCCATGATCGCCACCGTCTCTCCCGCGCTGACGTCGAGATCGACGCCGTCGACGGCGCGCACCAATCCTTCCCCTTTGCCGTGCTCCTTCCGCAGCCCGCGGGCGCTCAGTACGGGCGTGTCGGCGGCATTGCTCACGATCCACTCCTTCGATAGATCCAGTTCTGCTTACGGGTCTTGAGCCGGCGCAGGCCCGCCTCAAGCGGGAGCACGATGCGCTCCGCCAACAGCGCTGCGGTCGAGCGGGTCCGGCTCGGCCATGGCGGGGCGCTGGGTGTCGGCGATGGTGAGGGGTGGCCAGCCCGGCCGCTGCGGCAAGCGCGTCAAAGAAGCGCCAGCGCCTTGGCCACACCCGGGTCGCGCCCGGTAGCCAGGTCGAGGGCGGTCATGGGGGCGTAGCGGTCGACCGGCACGCCGATCGTGTCGATGATTTCGCGGGCGGGCCCGAGATGCCGGACCCTGGGCAGGAGCAGGAGGCTGCCGTCGTGGAGGAGGTATGCCTCGCTGGGGCCGGAGACGGCCCCGGCGGTGCGGGTCCCGACGAGGGTGCCCATACCGTTTCCTTGACCGCCGCGCTGAAGTCCTCACAGGCCGAGGCGCATCCGCGATCGGTGAGGACGATCAGGCGCGAGCCGAGCAGCGAGACGCTGTCGTCGGTCCGGTTGGGCACGCAGTCTCCCTTGAGCGGGCAGAAGTAGCTGGTGACCTTGCCGTGTGCGAATGCGCCGAGCAGCCGTGTCACCTCGCGAGGTGACCCTCCGCCGTTGCCGCGCAGATCGAGGACCACGACCTTCGGTTTGTCTCGCAGCTTGGCGATGACCTGGTCGGCGGAGCCTTCGTAGAATCCGGGCAGTTGGACGTAGGTGACGCCGTCGGCGAGCTTCTTTGACGTCACCGCCGGAGGCTGCCGCGTGATATGTCCCTCTTTGAGCTCGATGATGCGGGTCCGTCCCGTTGTGGGCCGCTTGAGCGTGAGCCGTACCGTGCCGGAGGCGAAGGCGTCGAGGATGCTCTGATTCACGGTGTCTCCGATGAACGCCGGCACGCCGTTGGCCTTGACGATGATGTCACCGGCTCTGATGTCGGCCTTGGCGGCGGGGCTGCCGGGCAGGACGCGGGTGATGAACATCGGCGGCCGGGCCGCAGGATCGAGCTGCGATCCTCCCTGCTGAGCCGACGCGCCCACGATGCCCGTTCCGGTTGGCCCGCCCTCTTGCGACGGGGTCGGCCTGACCCAGCGGGCGTGGTTGTCGTGCAGTCCGGCGACCATGCCGGTGATCGCGGCGCGCAGGGCGGCGGGGTCGCCGACGCCGAGGACTTTCGCGAAGGCGGACCAGTCGGTTTCGCGGTTCCCGGTCAGGGCGGGCAACCTAAGGTCGGCCCGGTCGGCGCCGCGCCGCATCAGGTTCTGGGTATAGGCGGCGAAGGCGCTCTTCAGCAATTCCTTCGGATCCATGACCGGGCCGCTGTAGTAGTTGTCCAGCACGCAGAAGTACGCCTGCCGGAGCGTGTTCACCGATGTCGGCGGTGCCGATTCCGGCGGTGACGCCGTGCTGGTGGTGCAGCCCCCGCCTGGAGTGGCCGATGGGGACGCCAGCTGGGACGTCGTGACCGATGCTGACGCGGGTGCGGACATGGAGCAGGCCGCCACCAGGACGGCGGCGCAGAGGGCTCTGATCATGGCCGCTAGCGTGGCCTGAAGCGGGTTGCACGGTCGTGAACGGATCCGTTAACGCCATTGAAACCCCGGTTCGGATATGAATGTCGGGTGCGGATTCTGGTGGCCGAAGACGAACGCGACCTGGCCGATCTCGTGGCGGTGGGATTGCGCCGTCATGCTATGGCCGTCGACGTGGTGTATGACGGGGCCGCCGCGGTGGAGCAGTTGGCGGTGCACGACTACGACGTTCTCGTGCTGGATCGGGACCTGCCCGAGATGCACGGCGACCTCGTGTGTCGTGAGCTGGTGGCGCGCGGGAGCCGTACGCGGATCTTGATGATGACGGCGGCGGCGTCGGTGCCGGAGCGAGTGGCGGGTCTCGGGATGGGGGCCGATGACTACCTGCCCAAACCGTTCGACTATGCCGAGTTGGTTGCGCGGGTGCAGGCGCTGGGGCGGCGTAGCCAGTCGGCGGTGCCGCCGGTGCTGACGCGGCACGGGATCGTGCTCGACAGGCACCGGCTGCAAGCCTCGCGGGACGGGCGGCACCTGCACCTGTCCCTCAAGGAGTTCGCCGTCCTTGAGGTGCTGATGAGGGCGGACGGCGCGGTCGTGAGCTCCGAACGGCTGCTTGAAGAGGCATGGGACGAGAACGCCGATCCGTTTACGACGGTGGTGCGGGTCTTGATCAGCCGCTTACGGGCCAAGCTGGGCGACCCGCCGTGCATTCAGACCGTTCCCGGTGCGGGATACCTGCTGTGACGACGATCCGGGTTCGGCTCACCCTGATCTACTCCGGGCTGTTCCTGCTGACCTCGGTCGTGTTGCTGGTCACGGTCAACCTCCTACTGCGCCAGGCGCTGAAGACGCGGGTCGCCCGGCTACCCGGGGGGGCGGTGGCGCCGCAGCCGCAGGTGCCACACCTGCCCGAGCTGGTGAACGACGTGATCAACTACCAATGGGAGATGACCACCTTCACGGTGGGGATCTTGACGCTGGTCTCGTTGGCCGTCGGATGGCTGGTCGCCGGGCGGATCCTGCGGCCCATCCACCGGATCACCGCCACCGCGCAGCGACTTTCCCTATCGACCCTGCACGAGCGGATCGCGCTCACCGGGCCGAAGGACGAGCTGAAGGAACTGGCCGACACCTTCGACGCGATGCTCGATCGGCTCGAACGCTCCGTCGAGGGGCAACGGCGGTTCATCGCCAACGCCTCCCACGAGTTGCGGACCCCGCTGGCCGTCCAGCGGGCGGCGATCGAAATCGGGCTCCCCGAGGACGGCGGCGAGATCCGCGGCACGCTCCTGCGCCACAACCGCCGGGCGGAGAACCTCATCGACGCCCTGCTGGTCCTGGCCCAGGCGGAAAACGGTCTGGACAACAGGAGCCCGGTGGCCCTGGACCAGGCGGTACGGCTCGTCCTGGCGGAAACAGGTTCGGACGGCGTCACCGTGACAGGGCGGGCAGAGCCGTTCGTCGTCGATGGGGACCCTGTCCTGCTGAACCGGCTCGTCATCAACCTCCTCGACAACGCGGTCCGCTACAACCATCCCGGCGGAACCGTTGATGTAACGCTCTCCCGTGGAGTGTTGACGGTCCGTAACACCGGCCCGCACGTTTCCCAGGAACGTTTCGGCGATCTCTTCGAGCCCTTCCGTCGGCTGCATACGACCCCTGGACAAGGCACCGGGCTCGGATTGTCGATCGTTGCGGCGATCGCGAAGGCTCACGGGGCCGACGTGCGAGCGAACCCCAATCCGGGTGGCGGGCTGGAGCTCGTCGTGGTTTTCGCGGGATCCGAGGACGCATCCCCCGCAGGAGGAACAGCGGAGTGATGCATGTGACACAGAATGTGAATTATCTGTCACACCGGCGGCCGATGCGCCACCTCCGCCCCTGCTCGGCGCCCGCCGCCGCGCAGGCGACTCGGCTACATTATGTGTCACATCGCCTTTCGGGAGGCGGCTTCGTGTCCATCGTGGCGTTCCCCAGCCAGCCCGACCCTGCGACCGCCAGCATGACGGTCACGGCCGCGGTCGAGCGTTTCCTCGACTCCCTCGCTGCGGCCACCACCCGCTCCGGCTACGCCGATACCCTCACCCGGCTGACCGCGGCCACCGGCCCGCACCATCCGGTCGCCGCCCTACAGCCTGAGCACTACGCCGCGGTGATGGACCACTGGAACGCCGCGGCCGCCGCGACCTGGAACCGGCACCTATCCGCGCTGACCTCGTTCACCGTCTGGGCCCAGCGCCAGGAACTGCTGGCCACCAACCCGGCCCGGCGGCTGGAACGCCGCAAGACAGCACACCGAGGCGACCGCTCCATCCCGCGCACCCGGCTGGAGACACTCTTCACCGACCCCGTGCACGCCCTGCGGGAAAAAGTCCTCTGGAGGCTGCTGTACGACACGGCCGCCCGCGCCGAGGAAATCCTCACCCTCAACGTCGAAGACCTCGACCTGGAGTTCCGCCGTGCCCGCGTCGTCTCCAAGGGCGGCGCCATCGAGTACGTGCACTGGGCCACCCCCACGGCCCGGATCCTGCCCCGCCTGCTGACCGGCCGCACCCGCGGGCCAGTGTTCCTGGCCGACCGGCGCGCCCCCACTTCCGGCCGACGCGCGCCCGCAGCCGCCGACATCTGCCCCGTCACCGGGCGAGGCCGACTGTCATACCCGCGCGCCGAGTACCTGTTCAAAACCGCCTCCGCAAAGCTCGACCCGCACCGGCAAGGGTGGACCTTGCACCAGCTCCGCCGTTCGGCGCTCCAGCATCTCGCCCAAGCCGGCCGAACAGCGCCCGAACTGCAGGCCAAAAGCCGCCACCAGCACCTGGCCAGCCTCGGCCGCTACGTGCGACTCGGCGAAGAGACCTCCGCGCGCATCACCGCTGAAGCCGACCCCGCCCAACGTCGCCGCGCCCGCTGACCCCTCAACCACCCACCTACAGGGGATGGTCGCGTCTAGCGCCCAACCCGCTGAGCTGCGACTACAGCAAGCCCGCGGCCCCTTTCTGGCGTATTCCGGCCGCCCCCCAGAAGGCCACCACGCGTCTGTGGGACACCCTGCATGGGCTGCTCAACGGTGAGCGGCGCCGGGTGCCGGCCGAACTCCTGGAGGTGCCCGCTGGTGCGAGGATCTCCATGCTGGAGCGGTTGCGGCGTCCGGTGGTGAAGGCGTCGGGACCGCAGATGGACAAGGCGCTGGAGCGGGTGGCCGAGATCGCCGCGCTGGGGGTGGCGCAGGTGGATGTGTCGGTGATCCCGTGTTCGAGGCGCTGTCGCAGCAGGTGCATGGCGATGCGGCGGTTGAGGCTGAACCGCCGCTCGGTGTCGACCACGACGACGATCCCGAGGGCCGGTGGGTCGCCCGTACCGCGGTGCCGGCCTTGTTGCGAGGCTGACGCCTTCACCCGAGCCTGCCGGGCGGTCGGCAGCGTCCCGTGAACTCGTTTCCTGACTTGTGTGAAAGACAGGCGACACCACTTCCTTGAAAAGGCCCATCCCCATGCCGCTCAGTACGACCCTGTCTGACGCCGCCCTGATCGAACGGTCGTGGCGGGATCCCGGGGATTTCGCCTTGCTGTTCGACAGGCACGCAGGACACATCCACCGTTATGTGGCCCGCCGGCTCGGCGACGAGCCGCCCTTCTGGCCGAGGCCCGCACGAAGCGCCGGCCCCGGGCCCGGGTGGTCGGCCCGCGGCGTTTGATGCTGGCAGGCGGCCTGGTCGCGGCGATGACCGCAGGAGTGATCGCCGTCCAGACGTTCAAGCCCGCCGCGCCCGCGAGCGCCGCCGAGGTCCTGAGGCTGGCGGCCGAGGCCGCGAGCGCCACCCCGTGGCCGGAACCCCGTGACGACCAGTACCTCCACTACGAGCGGATCGCGGAGACACGCAGTGAGAACGGGGTTCCCAACGTCGGTCCGCGCCACATCACGGGCGAGGTCTGGGAGTCCGTCGACGGCTCCCGCCCAGAACTGTGGTGGCACAAGCCGTCGAAGTCCCACCCCCAGGACCGCGAGTACAAGGAACTCCTGACCCGGTGCCCCAGCGGACCTGGCGCGGGGCGCCCCGCCTACGCCGACCTCCGTGGGTGGCCGACCGGCCAGGAGCAGCTCCGGCACAAACTTGCCGAACGCGGTAACGAGATGGTCCTCAAAAAGGACACCGCGACCCAGATCTGGCGCGCCGTCGTCAGCGTCCTCGGCAGCCCGATCCCGCCCAAGCAGCAGGCAGCCATCTTCAAGATCGCCGCGACCCTGCCGGGCATCGAGACGGAAGAGCTCAAGGACGCCACCGGCAAATCGGGCATCGCCGTGACCCGGGTGGACAACCAAGGCCCCGGGGGCGCCATCTCCCGCGAATCCCTCATCTTCGACAAGACCTCCTACGTCCTCCTGGGCGGCCAGGAACTCGCGCCGGGGCAAGGGCGTGAACTCTGGTCCATCACCCGTCCGCAGATCACCGACGTACTCCCGGCCTGGTCCAAGTCCCTGAAGCCGCGCGGCTGCGCCTAAGCCTGCGCTCACCGGACGGCAGGCCGATCGTTGTCCGAGGAGGATTACGAGGGGGATGGACGCTCTCTGGCCTCCATCGTTTTCCTCAGCGCCTGCGAGCGGCGGGATCACGTCCCGATTGCCAGCGTGCGAGTGCTTCCCCGGAAACTCGGGCGTAGCGGGCCAGTGAGGCGACCGAGGTGTGCCCGGAGTAGGCCGGCAGGGTGGAGGTGATGGAGTATCTGCGGCTACCCGCTCCCAAGGGGTCCAGTGAGAAGCTGTACAGCGCTGACCTGCTCTGAGATGGCCTAGCGCACGATCCGGTTCCGATGTTCCTCAGACCCCGATCTCGCCGGCACGATCATGACCGTGCGTATCGTGATCCGCCACGCGTGGACCACCTGTCGCCGGGACGCACGCCCCCGGCGCCGACCCTGACCAGCCGCCTGTCTGGGTGACGTCCGGGGCGTTTGCATGCGGCGGCGGATGCGCTACGACGTTCCGGTCAGGCGCAGGCGGGTACGGGGTGGGGCTGATGGGGGCAGCGCGGCGATGATCTCGGCGAGCGAGGTCGCGGCGAGGCTGTTCCGCCAGGCTTCGTGGGCTTCGGCCATCTTCTCGGCGAGGATGCAGGGGTTCTGGCACTCCTCGGCGGACAGGGCTCCCCGTCCCTGCTGGCGGATCTCGCGGCACTCGTACGGCGAGGACGTACCGTCGACGGCCTCGACGATCTGGAGGAGCGTGATCTCGGAAGCGGGCCGGGCCAGCCGGAACCCGCCGCGCGGGCCTGTCGTCGCAGCCAGCGCGCCGGCCTTGACCAGCGCCTGTAGCTGCTTGGCGAGATAGGCCGCCGGCAGGTCGAAGTACTGGGCGAGCTGTGCCGCCGACGCGGTGGCCCCTGCCTCGAGCTGCGCCAGCGACGCGGCGCAGTGCAACAGCCATTCCGTACTCACGGGCAGCTTCATAGACCCGATACTATCTCAGACATTGAGGATCTATTAAGTCCGAGATAGCGTATGCGGCAGCACACAAGACAGAGGAGAGATCACCATGAGGACCATGCGAATCGCCGTTGCCGGAGCCACCGGGAACATCGGGGCCCGCACCGTCGCCGTCCTGGAACAGGCCGGGCACGAGGTCGTGCGCATCAGCCGCTCACTCGGCGTGGACCTGACCACCGGCGACGGCCTCGACGCCGCCTTGGCCGGTGTCGAGGCCGTCATCGACGCCACGAGTTACACGGCAGCCGACCGGGACGACACGGTGGCGTACCTCGGCGCCACCACCCGGAACCTGCTCGCCGCCGAGGAACGGGCCGGTGTCCGTCACCACGTGCTGCTCTCGATCGTCGGCGTCGATCGTATTGAGGGGAACGCGCACTACGCCGGTAAGCGTGAGCAGGAGCGCCTCGTGGCCGAGGGCCCGGTGCCGTGGACGATCGTTCGTGCCACGCAGTTCCACGACTTCGCCGCAATGGTGGCGAGCTGGACCGAGCAGGACGGCGTCGCCGCGGTCCCACCGCTGCTCGTCCAGCCGATCGCGCCCGCGGACGTGGCCGACATCCTCACCGAGATCGCCATGGGCGCGCCGCAGGGGCATTACCGCGATGTCGCCGGCCCTGAGCCGCAGGACCTGGTGGACATGGCCCGGCGCACCAACGACGCGCGCGGACACGCGGTCAAGCTCGTGCCGACGTGGTCATCGCTGTCCGGTCCGGAGATGGCCGGCGACGTACTCCTGCCCGGCGAGGGCGCCCGCATCGCGCCGACCACCTTCGACGAGTGGCTCGCAAAGCAGCGATAGCGTCATCCCGGCCCAGCACCCTTCGCCGGCGGGTCGCCCGGTGGAATCATTCAGTGTGAGGGGGCTGGGCACTGACGCCGTACGTGGCTGATCATGTCGGTCGGCTCCTGCGCAGACCGGAGTGGGCCGGACACCTCGCAGGCGTCTCAGCACCGGCCGGGGCGGCCGACGAGCATCTCCGGAGGCGTTGCATTCCGAGACCGTCGATGTGATGCGCACCACTGTCCGGGTGTTTCGGATCGGGCATGCGCGATCATGACCGGATGGACGCTCGTTTCCTTGGTATCGCCGATCTGGTCGAAGCCCCGTCCGTGGCGGTCGTCGTCGACGTCATGCGTGCTTTCACGGTGGCGGCCTGGGCCTTCGCCCAGGGGGCGGAAAAGATCGTTCTTGCTGAGTCGCTGGACGAAGCCCTGGCGCTCAAGGCTCGCCACCCGGACTGGGTGGCGCTCAAAGACGGTCCGCCCGCGCCCGGGTTCGACGCCGTCAACTCGCCGGGCCTGCTGCGGTCCATTGACCTTGGCGGACGGACCGTTGTGCAGAAAACCACGGCGGGGACGGTTGGCGCTCTTGCGGTCAAGGAAGCGTCGCTGGTGCTGTGCGCGAGCTTCGTGGTGGCGGAGGCGACGGCTCGGCTCTTGCGGACACGTGAGGGTGACGGTGTCACGTTCGTGGTCACCGGCGAGGATGGGCACGCCGATGAAGATCTGGCGTGCGCTCAGTACATCGCTCGGAGGGCCACCGAGGCTGGGACGGATGCGGCTGAGTTCCTCCGCCGCGCCGGCGAGTCGCGCGCCGCCGCCGAACTGGCGGAGGGGGTGCGTCAAGGAGTCCATCCTGATGACGTCGCACTCTGTCTTGAGCTCGACCGGTTCTCCTTCGCCATGGTGGCGACCTTGGAAGACTCGCTCATGGTCCTGCGTCCGTGCGCCGTGCCTTCGCCGACCGAAGAGGCTTGAGCCGCCGGCCAAGGACGTCACCTTGGCCGGCGCGCAGCACGAGGAGCGGAAAGCGGGGGAGGGGCGGTGGCGGCGAACCGCCACCGCCCCAGGTTGGCTGTGGGCTACCGGTGGTCAGCCGGTCTGGGTGGCGCGCGGCGGGCAGTACGCCGGGTTGGGCTGGTTGAAGATGCCGTCGCCGTTGTACGCGTTGTAGACGCAGAAGTAGAAGGAGGGACCGTAGTAGCACCCGAGTTTGCCCATGCCGGTCACGGTGGAGGAGAGCCCGTAGGTCTGGCCGTAGGCCGTGACCTGTGACGGGCAACTGTAGGTGGCCAACGATGCGGCGCCGGCCTGGCTGGTGACAAGGATGCTGCCGGCGGTGGCGAGTGCCCCGGCGAGCAGGACTGTGGCGATGCGCTTACGTAACACGGCCGATTCCCTTCCTTCGTACGGGCGGCCGGGTATCTGCCTATCCCCTGATCTAGGACCAGACGACCGGGATCCGCGCAACAGAGTGCATCGCCAAGATTAGCAAACCGGCCACTTGGTGTCGAAAGTTTTGTGTATCTGAATGAAAGAAAATAACTCAGATGCGCAAACTCAACGCCGTCGGCGCCGGGCTGGCCGCGCTGGCGTCCGGTCATCCATACGCGCGGATGATGTCGCCGGTGTCGTCGCCTTCGACGCAGCGCAGATAGTGGTCGACGAGTTCGTTCATCGGCACTGGACGCATGCCGGGGAAGTGCTCGTCGAAGGTGGCGACGGAGTCGCCGATCATTGTGGGACTGACCACGTTGATCCGCATACCCCGCGGTAGTTCGATGGCGGCCGACAGGACGAAGCTGTGCAATGCGCCGCTGATGACGCCGCCGCCGGTGACGTGCGGCCATGCTTGGTCGGCGAAGATCCCCGATGTCAGGGTGAAGGACGCGCCGTCGGCGCAGTGGTGCTGGCCGGTAAGGACCAGATCGACCTGCCCGAAGAACTTGGCTTGCATGTTCTCGTGCAGCGCGTCTGATGTCAGCGTCTTGAACTCGTCGAGCGCGCCGTGCGCTGCGATGCTCACGACACCGTCGACCGCCCCGACCTCGCGGTACATGGCCTCGATGGTGGCGTGTGAGGTCAGGTCGACGTGGACGTCGCCCGAGGTGCGCCCGGCCACGACGACGTCGTGGCCGTTGGATCGCAGTGCGGGCACCAATCGTCGTCCGATGGTGCCCCCGCCGCCGACGACAACGATCCTCATCCTGCGTTCTCCTTCTGAAACGGGGTTCCCGGCGCAAGGCGCCGATCGAGGGTCTGTGCCAGCAATGTGAGCGCGTCGGCGTCAGGTGTGCCGAGACGCGCGTAGAACAGCCCGAGCTGCTGGTCGTCGTCGGGCAGGGTGACCGTCTCGTTCGCCAGGGTCACTCGCCCGACGACAGGATGGTCCAGCTCACGCAGGTAGTACGAGCAGGTGCGGACGGGGCGTCGCGCCCACATTCGCGCGAACTCTGGGCTGTCGACTGCGAGTCGGCCGACGAGTTGTTCGAGCTCCCGGTCCGCCGGGTGCCGTGCGACCGCCTGATGCAGGGCTGCGACGGTGACCTGCGCCTTGGCGTTCCAGTCGCGGTACAACGCACGGTGGTGCGGATCGAGGAACAGCAATCGCGCGATGTTCGGCCGAACTCGCGTGTCCGGGGCGTTGAAGTCGACGTGGCCGGCCAGCAGAGCGTGACCGAGGGGGTTCCACGCGAGGACGTCAGCGCGATGATCGATAACGATCGCCGGTGTGCCGGGCATCGCGGCGAGCAGCTCACGCACCGACGGCCTCAGCGTGGTTCGCCAGGTACGAGGCCGAGTCGGTCGTCTCGGGGCGGCGAGGATCCGCAGGTGTTCGTGCTCGGCGGGATCGAGCTGCAACGCCGCGGCCAGCGCGTCGATGACCGCGGCGGAAGCGCTACCGCTGATGCCCTGCTCGAGTCGCGTGTAGTAGCCGACGCTGACCCCGGCGAGTTCGGCCAATTCCTCCCTGCGCAGTCCCGGGACTCGCCGATGAGTGGCGCCGGGCTCGATGCCCGCTGCGGCCGGCGTCAAGCGTTCGCGCCGGCTGCGCAGGAACCCGCCGAGATCGTTCGCTCCGGTGGTGGTCACCAGCCCATCTTCGCGCCGATCGCCGGCCTCTGCCTGCCCCAAACACGGCTACCTTCGCAGGCCTCCCGTGCATCAGATGATGAACAGGCCCGATGCCGCATGGAAACCCCTGCCCGACAGCAGGATCCGATCACTCACAGGTATTTTGACCCTGGTGGCGCCGACCCGAGTGAAGGGTCTGGTCGGCGGACATCGCCAACCACGTGCTCAAGGTTCCCGCGTAGACCTGCGGCGGAACGGGGGACGACGACCGGTGATGCCACCGGAAAGGTGGCCGCTCAGTCGTCGTGGGCGATGTGCATGAGCTGCCGCCACAGCAGCACCACGAACACCGCGGAGCCGGCGAAGGCGAACCAGAAGGGCGCCGCGACACCGAAGTGGGTGGCCAGAACACCGCCGATCAGCGAACCGACCACCAGGCCGGCGTAGACGCAGATGGCGTTGACGCTGCCCACCCGGCCCTGCAGCTCGTGGGGGACCGCGCGCTGGCGGACGGTGACCGAGGTCGTGCCCCAGATGAACGCGTGTGCGCCGAAGACCAGGAAGATGCCCCCGGCAACCCACGGCGAATGGGTCAGGGCCAGACCCAGGTGGGTGAACGTTTCGATGATGAGCCCGATCCGCATCAGGGCGCCGAGGCTCACCTTGCGGGTGATGGCCCCGTACAGGCCGGTGCCGATCAGGCCACCGATCCCGCCGAGGGTGGTCATCAGGCCGAAGCCGATGGCGCCGAGGCCGAGCTGCTCCTGGGTGTAGAGGACGAGAACCGACCAGGCCGCGCCGAACGTGAAGTTGAAGATCAGGATTGTGAGCGCCAGCGTGCGGACCGCCGCGTGATGGAGGGTCCAGCTGAACCCGGCGATGAGTTCCCGTACGGTGTTGGGCTTGGGATCGGCGCCTTGTCGGCCGTGCGGTGGCAACGTGAGCCGGGAGACCAGGAGCATCCCCGCCACCACCAGGAGCAACTGGCCCGCGAACGGCCAGGTGAAGCCCAGGCCGAACAGGGCCGCTCCGATCGGTGGCCCGGCAAGCTGATTGAGCGTGATGAACCCCGTGCCCAGGCGGGCGTTGGCGATGACGAGATCGTCCTTGCTGACCATCAGGGGCGTCAGCGTGGCCGTCGCGCTGTCGGCGAACACCTCGGCGACGGACCGGAGCGTGAGCGCCACCAGCGCCGTCACCACGCTCACCGTACCGGTCACCATGAGCACGACGAGCGCCGCCAGCACCAAAGCCCGCATCGCGTTCGCGACGAGCACGATCCTGCGCCGGTTGTACCGATCCGACAGCACGCCCGCATACAGGCTGAACAGCAGCGGCGGCGCCCAGCCCACCAGGGCCGACAGCGAGATCATCAATGGATCGCGGGTCAACGTCGCGATCAGCAGCGGGCCCGCGGCGGCCGCGACCCCGTCACCGAGATTCGTCAGCCAGCTCGAGGCCAGCAACCATCGGAATCCTGTCCCCAGCCGAGCGGGCAGGACCCTCTCCACCATTGTGATCACGAGCGCAAGACCATACGTTGCGGGGGAATCTGCGGCAACACGTTTGAACTGATCAGGCAGTACCACCTGTCTCAAACCCAAATCGCGATCTTCGCCCTGGTCGGCGCCGCCGGTGCCGCGGCCGCGCCGATCGCCGGGCGCCTCGGCGATCGCGGTCTCGGCCGGCCGTCGACGGGTGTGGTCTTTGTGCTGGCCGCGGTCGCGATGGCGGTCGCCGGATTCGGTTCGCACAACCTCGTCGTCCTTGCGGTCGTCGGCATCCTGCTCGACCTTGCGGTCCAGGGCCACCTGGTCCTCAGCCAGCAGGAGATCTACCAGCTCAGACCGGATGCCCGGTCCCGGATCAACACGGTCTTCATCGGCAGCATCTTTTTCGGTGGCGCGATCGGATCGGCGGCATCGGGATTGCTGTACGACCACGATAGGTGGATCGGTGTCACCACTTTCGGAGTCATCTTGTCGATCATCGGGTTCGGCCTGTGGTGCGGCTCAGAGGTACTACTCCGCAGGAGAGGAGCGGTTCTCCGAACGCTTCCCTGATCGCGTGATCGATGTGGGGCCGGCCGCTTACGTGGTCGGAGCGGAGCGCTCCCGGGCCAGCTCGTCGGCCAGGTCGGACGCGACTTCGATGGCGATCTCGATCGCTCGGGCCGCCAGGGGAGAGTGGGTACGGCCGGCCCGCCAGTGCAGGCAGACCTCGCGTGGGGGAATGGCCGGTCGCAGCTCGTGGACGCGGAGCCGGTCGTCGGACTCGGCGCCGGCAGCGTGGATGGCGAGCCACGGCAGCACTGCCGATCCCATCCCGGCTCGCACCATCGACAGCAGCGTCTCGTTGCCCGCCGTACGGAAGACGATCTTCGGGTTCGCGCCGGCGCGGGTGAACGCCTCCTCCACCCTGGGCTGGTCGCAGGTCGACGGCCAGGCCACCAGCGGTGCGCCGTCGAGCTGGTCCAGCGGGACGGAATGCTCGGAGAAGGCGCCGCGCCTGGCCACCAGCAGGTACGGATCGTCGAGCAGCTTGGCATGCTCGACGTCGCCGTTGAGGGGGCCGTCGTAGAACAGCAGGTCGAGATCGCCGATCTGAGGCGCCTCCGGCTCTTCCTCGGACAGCCGGATGTCGCAGCCTGGGTGCTCGTCGCGCAGCCGACGTACGACGATCGGCAAGATCATCGTGGATACGCTCTGGAGGGTGCCGATGTCGATCCGGCCGTCGCCGGCCTGGAAGCGGTCCACGGCCTCGGCCAGGGCCGCCGCCTTCGCCAGCAGCTCGCGTCCGTGCTCGAGGACGACGGCGCCGAGCGGTGTGATCCGTACCGGTCTGGGACCACCCGGCCGATCGAACACCGGGCCGCCGACAGACCTCTCCAACGCGGCGATCTGCTGGCTCACGGTCGACTGGGTGTAGCCGAGGCGGGTCGCCGCCCGGCCGAACGAACCCTCCTCGGCGACGGCGGCCATCGCGGCCAGGTGCCTCAGTTCGAGATCGGTCACGGGTCCCAAGCGTACTCCCAGCCATCGCTCCTAGCGATCGAGTTGATCGGAAACAATCGCTTTTCACGATGACGTCTGGCTTCTAGCGTGGCTGGCATGGCAGTAACCACCGCTGCACCGCCAAATTCCCGACGGCCGGCCTGCCGGTGGGCAGGGCGCTGCCGGTGCGTGGCGACGGGCTTCGGCGGCGTGATCGTGGTGCTCGCGGTCGCCGTCGTCGTGCGCTCCGAGTTCCATCGATAAATCTGGGTTCCACCAACCAAGGGAGAGTCCATGAGCACATTCGTGTTGATCCACGGCGGAGGAGACGCCGAATGGTCCTGGCACCTGGTGGAGGCCGAGCTACGAGCGCGTGGGCACGACGTGCTGGCTCCCGACCTTCCGGGTGACGACGAGTCGAAGACCCTGGCGGACTACGCCGACGCCGTGGTCGAGGCCGTCGGTGACAAGCGGGACCTGGTCGTCGTGGGCCACTCGTTCGGTGCGTTCACCGCCCCGTTGGTCGCCGATCGGCTGCCCGTCGATGTGCTGGTCCTCCTGGCCGGCATGATCCCGTCGCCGGGTGAGTCGCCGGACGAGTGGTGGGCCGGCACCGGCTACCGGAGCGCGGTGGAGGAGCAGGCCAAGCGCGATGGCGGTCTGACCGGCAGCGCGGATCCATTCGTGAGCTTCTACCACGACGTACCCCGGGAACTGGCCGAGGAGGCGATGGGCAAGGAGCGCGACCATCCGTCCAGGGCCGCGTCGGCCGCTCCGTGGCCGTTGGACGCGTGGCCGAACGTGCCGACGAGGTTCGTGCTCTGCAGCGAGGACCGCTTCTTCCCGCCCGGCTTCTTTCGCCGGCTGGTGCCCGAGCGCCTGGGTATCGTCCCCGACGAGATCGCGGGCGGCCACTGCGTCGCACTCAGCCGCCCCAAAGAGGTGGCGGACATGTTGGCGGGCTACGCGGCTACCGCGTCTGCCACGAGGATCGAGCAGTGAACCGTTCCTCGGCGGCGGCCGGCCCGCCGGGCGTCTATGACATCGCCGTCGTCCTCTCGCCCAGCGCCGATCCGACGCTCTCCGCCAAGGCGGGCGCCACCTGGTGGCCGGCGGACCTCCCGCCGGAAACAGTGTCGCCGGACCAGATGCGAGGCGTACTCCGCGAAGGGCCCGGTAGAGCCTTGAGGCATCGACATCCACACGACCGGCCAACATGTCGAATCGGTGTCGAGAGGATCCGGTGACGGTGATGTCCAACCAGCAGGGGGCCCAGATGCGGCCCGACTCCGAGCCGACCGCGGGTGAGCACGCGACCGGGCAGACCGACCTGTTCGACTACGACGCCGAGTTGCGTCTGCACAACGAACTCTTCCGCGCCGCTGCCCGCGTCGGCTCGCGCGACCGTGTGCTCGACATCGGCTGTGGTATGGGGCAATCCACGCGCGAGGCCGCCCGCGCCGCCGTCACCGGAAGCGTGGTAGGCGTCGACCTCTCCGCACCGATGCTCGAACGGGCCCGCCGGCTCAGTGACGACCAGGGACTGCCCAACATCACCTACCAGCGGGCGGACGCTCAGGTTCACCGCTTCCCATCGGCGCATTTCGACCTTTGCATCAGCAGGTTCGGATCGATGTTCTTCGCCGACCCGGTCGCCGCGTTCACCAATATCGGGCGCGCTCTGCGCCCCGCAGCGCGCCTCGTGCTGCTGGTCTGGCAAGATCGCGACCGCAATGAATGGGCCTCCGCGATCCGCCGGAGCCTCACCGCCGCACCCGCCCCTCCCACCGGCGGTCCGGGCCCGTTCTCACTCGCCGATCCGACCATCGCGCAAGGCATCCTGGCGGCGGCAGGCTTCACCCAGGTCAGCTTCACCGAGGTGCACGAGCCCGTCTTCTACGGCCCGGACCCCGCCGCCGCCTTCGATAACGTGCTCCGCCTACGGGAATACGGAGACCTGCTCGCCAACCTCGACGCCGCGACAGCCGAGCAGGCACGCACGCGGCTACGCGCCACCCTCGCCGCCCACAACACCGGCAGCGGCGTGTACTTCGACTCGCGTGCCTGGATCATCACGGCCCGCCGTCCCTGACCACCGCACCCGATCCGCCCCGAACATCCAGCCGGCCGCTGCCGCTGCTCCATGACAGTGGCCGCATCGTCGCGATCTCGTCCGTGGCGACCCGGATGGCCGGCCCCCACCAGATGTCCTTCACCATGACGAAGAGCGCGGCCGAGACGATGAGCATGCGGTAGCGGGGTTGATGTGGCAGCGGACTTCGCCCTGCAGCCGCACGGGCCCGTTCGGAGTCGTGATCATGCGGCCGGTAAAGGATTGGACGGGATGATGCTCGGGCTTGTAGCTTGCAGTCGACCGTGACACCGCCCGAGGAGGTGAGACCCATGAACGCTGTATCGATGTGGGTGCTCCCCCTTTCCGTCATGGCCGGGCGATTGACGTAGGTGTCGCCGGGAGCGCCTCGACAACCAGGCACTCCCGAAAGGCAACGTCTATGCACTCTCAGCAGGTCACCGCCGAGCCGCCGTCGAACGACAGGGTCGAGCGTGACTCCACGGTGGGCGACGTCCCCGGAGTTCTCCGGTCGCCGGCCTCCGGCGCGGATCACGCGCCCCTCGTCTTCGACGTGATCATCGCCGGGTGCGGGCCGACCGGCGCGATGCTGGCCGCCGAACTGCGGCTGCACGATGTGCGGGTACTCGTTCTGGAGAAGGAAACCGAGCCCAAGTCGTTCGTCCGCATAGTCGGTCTGCACATTCGCAGTCTCGAGCTGATGGCGATGCGCGGACTGCTCGATCGCATTCTCCCGCATGGAAGACGGCGTCCGGCCGGCGGTTTCTTCGCCGCCATCCCCAAACCCGCGCCCAAGGGCCTGGATTCCGCGCACGCCTATCTGCTGGGCATCCCGCAGCCGGTCATCGAACACCTGCTGGAAGAACATGCGATCGAACTGGGCGCGCAGGTCCGGCGCGGTTGTTCGGTGGCCGGTTTCGAGCAGGACGACGAGGGCGTGACCGTCGAGCTGTCCGACGGGGAACAGCTGCGTTCGCGCTACCTCGTCGGCTGCGACGGCGCGCGCAGTACGGTGCGCAAACTGCTCGGCGTCGGCTTCCCCGGCGAGCCCTCACGGACCGACACGCTCATGGGCGAGATGAAAGCGGGTGTACCACAGGAGGAGATCGCCGCCACGGTGACCGAAGTCAGCAAGACCCATCAGCGATTCTGGCTCAGGCCCTTCGGCGAAAGGGTCTACAGCGTCGTAGTCCCCGCCGCGGGAGTCAGCGACCGCGCGGAACCGCCCACCCTCAACGATTTCAAACAACGGTTGCGCGCCATCGCCGGAACCGATTTCGGCGTGCACTCCCCGCGCTGGTTGTCCCGCTTCGGGGATGCCACCCGGCTGGCCGAACGTTATCGGGTCGGGCGGGTGCTGCTGGCCGGCGATGCGGCGCACATCCATCCGCCCATCGGCGGGCAGGGCCTCAACCTGGGCGTTCAGGACGCATTCAACCTCGGCTGGAAACTGGCCGCACAGATCCGCGGCTGGGCCCCGGAAACACTGCTGGACACCTACCAGGCCGAACGTCATCCGGTCGCCGAGGACGTGCTGGACAACACCCGCGCCCAGATGGAACTAACGTCCACCGAACCTGGCCCGCAGGCCGTACGCAGGCTGCTCACCGAACTGATGGACTTCGACGAGGTGAACCGCCACCTGATCGAGAAGATCACCGCGATCGGCATCCGCTACGACTTCGGCGAAGGCCCCGACCTGCTCGGCCGCCGCCTGCGTGACATCGACGTGAAACAGGGCCACCTCTACGGTCTGCTGCATCGCGGCCGCGGCCTGTTGCTGGACCGCACCGAACGCCTGACCGTCGGCGGCTGGTCAGACCGGGTCGATTACCTCGCGGATCCCACCGCGGTACTGGATGTTCCGTGCGTCCTGCTCCGCCCCGACGGCCACGTCGCCTGGATCGGCGACGATCAGCGGGACCTGGACGACCACCTCTCCCGCTGGTTCGGCAAGCCCGCCACCTGATTCTTGAAGGCGTGCGGTCCGTCCGTACCGTCTGAAACGGTACGGACGGACCGCAACATCTGAAACGGCGAGGTGCCCGAGCGCGGTTCCGCACTCCACGCGGACGCGTACGACGCCCGCTACCACTGCGGCGGGGGACGAGGAAGTCTGCGCGGTATTACGCCAGTCCCAAACTGCCGAAAATCCCCGTATTAAAATCCCATGGAGATTCATCGGGATTCTCGGGGCCGTGCTTTCGGGAGCCGCCTGACCGGGGTGGTTCCGGCTCCGGCGATCCTTGGCGGACCGTTTCCCGGCACCCGCCCGCAGCTGGCCAAAAATATATAAATTCTTGGATTCGCCGAAGTCTTCGAGACATCTCTCGACATAGCTCCAGATTGTTGGCTATCTGTCCGTTTTTCAGTTCTCGTCTAGCTGATCTATGTCCAGTTTCGGACATTTCGTTCGCGTAATGACAAATTTAATGATTTAGCTATACGATCGCCGTTCGTGGTTGGAGTTGATCTTTCAGGAACCCGACTGGCCAACGACCTGTTCTTTGTCATGCATGACAACGCGACCGGCCGGATGAGGCTTCATGCCCGCCTGACCGGTCTCGGGCTGGCCGCCGCCATCCTGGGAGAACTGATGCTCGCCGAGCGGATAACCGTGGAATTGACGGTGGGGCAGATACGGCTCGTCGTTCTCGACGCGACGCCGCCCGGAGACGCGCTCACCAGGACCGCCCTGGACCACATCGTCGCCGAACCCTCGCATCGCTTCGGTACCTGGTTGCAGTTCCTCGCCCGTACGGCACTCGCCGACGTGGCGGCCCGGATGACCGCCGACGGGCTGCTGCGCCCGCCCGGCAGACGCCCTTCGCGGAGGCAGGTTCCGGTCGACGTGAACATCGCGGCGTGGCCCGGCGGACGCGTCAACCTGGCGATCCAACGCCGTAAGCCACTCAGCGTCCAGGACGGCGTCCTGCTGGGGCTGCTCGTTGCGACCGGCGGCAACCAGCTCGTCCTGTGGGAGCAGAACTCGAGATACCTCTCCGATTCGATCACCGCCCTCCCGCCGCCGCTCCAGGAACTGATCGCCCAGACCGAGGCGGCCGTAGGTGACTCCGTCATCAGCCGCCGGTGAACCCACCCCCCTCATTTCAAGGATCCCAATGTCCGTGACAGAACGAAGGGCCAGCGCCGTTTCCGCCGCGCTCGCCCAGGACCGCCTCGGTGTGCCGTCGGTGGTGTTCTTCGTCATCTCGGCGGCGGCGCCGCTGACCGTCATCGGTGGCTCGGTGACCGCCGCCTACGCCGCGACCGGCGTGACCGGCGTGCCGCTCGCCTTCATCCTGCTGGGAGCCATCCTGGGCCTGTTCGCCGTCGGCTACGTGACGATGGCCCGTTACGTCGTCAATGCCGGGGCGTTCTACGCGTACACCGCGAAGGGGCTCGGCAGACCGGCGGGCGTGGCGACCGCGTGGGTCGCGTTACTGGCCTACAACGCACTCCAGGTGGGTCTCTACGGCATGATCGGTGCGGCCGCCCAGCCGCTGATCGCCGACTGGTTCGGAAGCTCTCCGCCCTGGTGGGTCATCGGGCTGGTCGCCTGGGCGCTGACCGGGGTGCTCGGCCTCATGCGGGTCGACGTGAACGGGAAGGTCCTTTCGGTCCTGCTGCTGACGGAGATAGCCGTCGTCGTCGTGTTCGACATCGCGGACCTGATCAACCCGGCGGCCTCGGGCTACAGCCTCGACGTCTTCGACCCGTCGAACCTCTTCGTCCCCGGGATCGGTGCGGTGGTCGCGATCTGCATCGCGTCGTTCGCGGGCTTCGAGTCGTCGGTGGTGTTCTCCGAGGAGACCAAGGACCCGCGGCGCACGGTGCCGATCGCGACCTACGTCGCACTCGCCGTCATCTCCGGGCTCTACGCCGTGTCGTCCTGGGCGATGACCGTGCCGATCGGCTCGGACAAGATCGTCGAGACCTCGCGCGAGCAGAGTTCGGCCCTCCTGTTCAACCTGGCCGGGCAGCACCTGGGGGCGACCATCGCCACCATCGGCTCTCTCCTCTTCGTGACGAGCCTCTTCGCCGCGCTGATCGCCTTCCACAACACGATCTCCCGCTACGTCTTCGCCCTCGGCAGGGAGAGGGTGCTGCCCGAGACCTTCGGTCGTACCTCCCCCCGGACCGGTGCCCCGGTCAACGGCTCGGTGGCGCAGAGCGTCATCGGGCTGGTCACGATCGTCATATACGCGGTCTTCGGCCTGGATCCGGTCGTCCAGCTGTTCTTCACCGTCGGATCGTTCGGTGGCCTGGGACTGCTCATGATGCTGGCGGCCACCTCGATCTCCGTGCTGGTCTTCTTCGCCAAGAACCCCAGCGAGGAGAACGCCTGGCGGACCAGGATCGCCCCGGGCATCTCCTCGGTCCTGCTGATCGTGGTCATCGTGCTGGTCATGGCCAACTTCGACACTGTTCTCGGCGTGGCCCCCGACTCCCCGTTGCGCTGGATCATGCCCGCCGTCTACTTCGTCGCCGTGGGGTTCGGCGTCATGTGGGGGCTCGTCCTGCGGGCCAACCGGCCGAAGGTGTACGCGAACATCGGGCGGGGCGCCCAGGCGGCCGTGGGAGGGACCGAATGACAGAGATCATTCGCGTTCAGAACGCTCCCGGGGCCGCCGAGACCATCGGCGCGATCATCGCCACCTCCTTCCACGAGCAGGAGATCTCGGCCTGGATGATCCCGCCGGACGACGACCGCCGCCGGGTGATGCCCCCCTTCTTCTCCATGGTCACCGAGAGCGCCCTCATCCACGGCGAGGTCCACGCGACGGCCGACATGTCCGCCGTGGCCGTGTGGTTCCGCAAGGGCGCCGAGCCGCTTCCCGAGATCCCCGACCGGGACGCCCGGGTGGAGGCGTTCGCCGGTCCCCACGCGGAGCGCATCGGGCAGATGGGGGAGGAGATGGACAAGCGCCACCCCCACGACCCGCACCACTACCTGGCGTTCCTCGCGGTGCTCCCCGGGCACCAGGGACGGAAGACGGGGACCCGGCTGCTCGAGGCGTACCACCGCGGGCTCGACGAGGCGGGCATACCCGCGTACCTGGAGGCCAGCAGCACCCGAAGCCGCAGGCTCTACCTGCGCCACGGCTATCAGGACCTCGGCGACCCGATTTTCATGCCCGGCGGCCCGCCGATGTTCCCCATGTGGCGCCCGTCGAACCCCTGACCCGAGTGCCGACCCTCGCCCCCGGCCCTTCGTGGGCCGGGGGCGGGGGGATTCCGGCCCCGTTGTTCTCGTGCGACAAAGCGAGCGGTTCTGCACCGTCACTCACTGCCGGGGCTCGGGGAGGGGGCGGTGCGCTTCTCTCCCGCGGAGACGCGCACCCCGAGCGCCGCCGCGAAGGCGACCGCGAGCAGGACCAGACCGTACGCGACCGTCGACGGCCAGCGTCCGTGCTCGTAGGCCAGGCCGCCCGCCGATCCGCCGACGCTGCTGCCGAGGTAGTAGAAGAACAGGTAGAGCCCGGACGCGTGGGCCCTCGCGGTGGCCGCGCGCCGCCCCACCCAGCCGCTGGCGACCGAGTGCGCGGCGAAGAAGCCGGTGGTCATGACCAGGAGTCCGGCGGCCACGGCCGGCAGCGAATCGGGCAGCGTCAGCAGCAGACCGCCCGCGGTGACCAGGCAGGCGCCCAGCAGCACCGGCCGGCGGCCGATCCGGTCGGCGAGGGAGCCTGCCATGGGAGAGCTGAACGTGCCGGCGAGGTACATGATGAACAGCAGCGCCACGACTGTCTGCGGCAGGCCGAACGGTGCCGCGATCAGGCGGTACCCGAGGTAGTTGTAGACGGTGACAAAGGTGGCCATCAGGACGAGGCCGACCACGTACAGGCGGCGCATGCCCGGGTCGCGCAGATGGCGCAGCAGCCCGCCGAGGCCCGGCCGCGAGGGCGTGAAGAACCGCGAGCGCGGCAGCAGGGCCCAGAACGCCACGGTGAGCAGCGCCGAGGCGAGCGCCGTCACGGCGAGTCCCCAGCGCCAGCCTGCCAGGTCGGTGACGAAGCCGGGCAGCAGCCGCCCGGCCAGCCCGCCGATCGTGTTGCCGGCGATGTATCGGCCCATGGCGCCGCCGAACGCCTCCGGGTGGACCTCCTCGGCGAGGTAGGCCATCGCGACCGCGGGAACGCCGGCGAGGGCGATCCCCTGCAGGGCGCGCACCGCCGCCAGCGCCGGGAACGACGGGCAGAGCGGGACCAGCAGGCCGAGTGGCACCGCGATCGCCGAGGAGACCAGCATGACCCGTGTACGGCCGAAACGCTCCGACAGCGCGCTGACCGGGATCACCGCGAGAGCGAGCGTCCCGGTGGCCAGGGAAACGAGCAGGCTGGAGCCGGCCGGCGAGACGTGGAAGGCCCGGGAGAGTGCGGGCAGCAACGCCTGGGCGCTGTAGAGGGAGATGAAGGTGGTCAGCCCGGCGATGAACAGGGCCAGGTTGACCCGGCGTAGCCCGGGGGAGTCACGACGGTGCCGTTCTTCCGGTGAGAGCGTGGATACCAGTGAGGAAACCATGTCCTCCCCACAGTGCGACACGGTGCACTGATACGTCCAATGAGAGTTATTTGTAAGAACTATGCTTGCTACGCATGGATCTGGTTACAGTGCGCTGGTTCCTCCGCGTCGCGGAGACCGGCAACGTCACGCGGGCGGCCGAGGAACTGCGGATCTCCCAGCCGGGGCTTTCCCGCGCCATCGCCCGGCTCCAACATGACCTGCGCGCGCCCCTGTTCGACCGCGAGGGCCGTACGCTCCGGCTCAACGCGTACGGCGCGATCTTCCGTGAGCACGCCGAGCACCTGGTCGCCACCGAAGACGCGGCCCGGCGAGCGCTCGCCCAGGCCGCCGACCCCGAGCACGGCGAGGTTGGCCTGGCCTTCCTGCACACGCAGGGCAGCGTGCTGGTGCCGGAACTGCTCCGCGCATACCGGGCCACGCACCCCCGGGTGGGCTTCCGGCTGACGCAGGGCAGCGCCGAGCGCATCGAGGAGCAAGTCGTCCAGGGGCACGCGGACATGGCGATCACCAGCCCCCGCCCGGAGGGCCTGGCGTGGCATCTGCTGACGACGGAACGGCTGAGACTGGCCGTTCCGGCCGGTCACCACCTGGCGGTCAGAGGCGCGGGGGAGCAGGGGGAAGTGAGCCTGACGGAGGTGGCGGACGAGCCGTTCATCGTCCTGAGGCACAGGTACGGCCTGCGCTCGATCATCGAGAACCTGTTCCGCGAGGCAGGCATCCGTCCGAAGATCGCCTTCGAGGGAGAAGAGACAAGGACATTGCGCGGTCTGGTCGCGGCCGGGCTGGGCGTGGCGGTGGTCCCACCGGGCGACGCGGTGGCGGGGGTCGTCGAACGCGAGATCGCGGGCGCACGACGAAGGATCGGCCTGGTATGGGTCGCGGATCGCACCCGCCCACCGGCAGTGGAGAACTTCCGTCGTTTTGTCCTCGCCCACGCGGCGGAATGCGCGGTCGAGGAACAACGGGACGGTCACTAGTTGAGCAACCTACGTTGACTAATCTCAAATTAGTCAACTAGGGTTGCTTATTGTTTCCCGCCTCAGGAGGAAGAATGTCCGCGTCCCACCCCCACCGGGCTCTGCTCCAGCACGTGCTGGAGCAGGCCGTCGCCGACGGCGGCGGCCCGGGCATCGTCGCCGAACTGCAGACCGAGAGCACCCAGGCGTGGTACGGCACGGCAGGTGTGGCCGACCTGACGACCGGCCGGCCGCGCCTGCCGGGTGAGCACTTCCGCATCGGCAGCTTCACCAAGGCGTTCGTCGGCACGGTCGTCCTGCACGTGGCGGCCGAGGGCCGGCTCGCCCTGGCCGACACGGTGGCGCAGTGGCTGCCCGGCGTTGTGGAGGAGCACCTCGGCGGCGACGGTACCAGGATCACGATCAAGCAGTTGCTCAACCACACCAGCGGGCTGCCCGACGCCTTCCCCGGTCAGGAGCCCCCGTCTCCCGAGGAGCCCGGCAAGCGCTTCATCTACTCCAAGGTCAACTACACCCTCGCGGGGATGATCGTCGAGGGGGCGACGGGCGCCACCCTCGCCGAGGAGATCGAGCGCCGCATCGCCCGCCCGCTGGGTCTGACGGGGACGTATCTGCCGGGCACCGACAACACGATCCGCGAGCCGCACGCCCGGCACTACTCGAAGTCCGACGAGGCCGGCGGGCCCGTGGAGGTCCACGACGTGACCGGCGCGGATCTGAGCTGGGCCGGAGCCGCGGGTGGCATGGTCTCCACGACCTCCGACCTGCACCGTTTCCTGCGTGCCCTGCTACGTGGCCTGCTCCTGGCGCCCGCCGAGCAGCGGGAGATGTTCACCACCGTGCCGACGGAGGGCGCGGACTGGGTGCCGGACACCGCGTACGGGCTCGGCGTCTACTCCCAGCGGCTGCCGAGCGGGGTCACGCTGTGGGGCGGTGGCGGCTACATCCAGGGCTCGGTGACGTACGCGATGGGCGACCGTGAGGGCAACGACACCCTGGTGAGCAACCTGAACGGTGACTGGAACGATTTCCTGGCCACCTTCACCGACCTCTACCAGGCGCACTTCCGTCCATGACCGGTCTCGCAGCCCGGCCGCGGTGTCGCCGGGAGCTTGCGCGATCAGCGCACGCAGATGTCGATGGTGATCGGCGTAGGCGTTCGGTCTGGGACTCAGACCGCCGCGTGGAAGAACGCCGCCGCCTCACCTCGCGAACCGACCGCGAGCTTGGACAGAATGAGGGCAGATCATGAATTATCTGGGGGAGGGCGGTCTGGCTTCAGCTCTGTTTGTTGATGCGATTGCCCCGACAAGCTTCGTTGCGTCAGGTATGTGGCTCGCCGGCCGGTAATGGCAAAATACAGTGTCTCGGCATGAGACACCGTATCGCCGTAATCGGAGGCGGCCCCGCCGGCCTGACCTTCGCCCGCGTCCTGCACCGTCACGGTCACCCCGTCACCGTCCTCGAACGCGATCCCGCCCGCGACGCCCGCCCCCCGGGCGGCACGCTGGACCTGCACGAAAAGCTGGGCCAGCTCGCGCTGGACAAGGCGGGGCTGCTGGCGGAGTTCCAGGCGCTGTCGCGTCCCGAGGGGCAGGCCATGCGCATCCTGGACGCGGACGGGACCGTCCTGCGCGACTGGCAACCCCGTCCGGATGACCGGGCCAACCCCGAGATCGACCGGGGGCAACTCCGTGACCTGCTGCTCGGCCCCCTCGACGTTCAATGGGGGCGGGACGTGACGGAGGTGGTGCCGGGGACCCGGGACGGCGTGCTGGTCCGTTTCGCGGACGGGCGACAGGAGACGTTCGACCTCGTGATCGGCGCGGACGGCGCCTGGTCCCGGGTCCGCCCGGCAATCTCGTCCGTGACGCCGCACTACACCGGCGTCACCTTGGTCGAGACCTTCCTGGACGACGTCGACACCCGCCACCCCGACCTCGCCCGGCTGATCGGCGACGGTTCCATGGCGGTGTACGGCGTGAACCGTGCCCTCGTCGCCCAGCGCAACAGCGGCGGCCACGTCAAGGTGTACGCCCAGTTCCGCGCGCCGCTGGACTGGCACACGAACCTGGACCGGCATATGGGCCTGAACCGTCGCGCGGGCCTGGACCTGGCCGACGGCGAGGCCGTGCGATCAAGCCTGCTGGCTCTGTTCGACGGCTGGGCCGCTCCCGTCCTCGACCTCCTCCACCACGGCACCGCTTTTGTCCACCGCCCCCTCTACGTCCTGCCCGTGTCCCACACCTGGGCCCACGTCCCCGGGGTGACGCTACTGGGCGACGCCGCCCACCTGATGCCCCCGTTGGGGGCGGGCGCGAACCTCGCGATGCTGGAAGGCGCCGAACTCGCCGAGTCCGTCGCCGCCGCTCCCGATCCCGGCGATCTGGACGAGGCCGTCCGCGCCTTCGAGGAACAGATGTGGGCACGGGCCGGCAGGTGGGCGGAGATCACGACGGCCGGGCTGGAACGCCTCGTGAGCCCGGATCCCACCGAAGCCATCGCCCTCTTCGACGAAGTTCAGTCATCCTGACCGCCAGGCGCGAGAGCACCGGACCCGCTCGACTACCTATCCACATTCGATCATGGCCGGCCGAATTGCCTAACCGTGACAGATTCCCCGCCCGGAAGATCTCCGTACGTTTGTGACCAGCAGGAACACGACACCAAGGAGTTCTCCATGAATCACATCGACCAGCTCGTCGCCCGGTACATCGCCACCTGGAACGAGACCGACCCGGTCGCCCGCCGTACGGAGATCGAGCGGATCTGGGCCGAGGACGGCTCCTACACCGACCCGATCGCGGTCGCCGAAGGCCTGGAGGCGATCGACGCCACGATCGCCGCCGTGCAGGGCCAGTTCCCCGGCTTCGTCTTCGCGCTGGCCGGACCGGTGGACGCCCACCACGACATCGCCCGCTTCACCTGGGAGCTCGGCCCGGCCGGCGGCGAGAGCCTCGTGGTCGGGTTCGACGTCGCGGTGCTCACCGAAGACGGCCGCATCAGCAGGGTGCACGGCTTCCTCGACAAGGTCCCCGCTCAGGTCTGATCTCCGGTGCGGCCCGCGGGGCTCTCCGCGGGTCGCACCGGTCGGCCGTACGCGGCGGCTCACCACTGATCGATCTGGACCTGCTTCCTCCACCCACATCGACCAGTTCAACGGCGATCTGATCGAGTTCGTCAAGGGCTGACGCGGGGTTGGGCACAGTGGTGCGGGCGGGTGAGCGGCGGCTCCGACGCGGGCGGCCGTTCACCCGCCTCGGGTCGTCCACGCCGGACGGATCGACCGCCGCCCGCCTGGCATGGAGCGGGCGCTGCCATCCATGGTCTTCGACCCCGGATCAGGCAAGGACGGGGAAGTTGCTGCGCAGGACGTTCCGGGGATCGCGACGGCGCTTGATGTCTTGCAGGCGGGTCAGGGTCGCGGGGGTGAAGGCGGTCGCCACGGTTTCGCCTGGGCTCAGGTAGGTGTACGGCTTGCGTCCGTTGAGGTTGGGGGCGAGGGCACTGACGAATTCCTGCTGTCTGGTTCGGAGGGCGCTTGCGGTGTGGGGAGCGGACGGGACTCCGAACAGGTAGAGGGCGTAGGGCTCGGTCAGCGGGCCGTGCGGGCTGTCGGAAGGCCGGGCCAGGGCTCCGGCCAGGTGCCGGACCTGCACGCTGAGCAGGGGCTCGATGGGTGCCGCGAGTAGGGTCTTGGCCACGATGTCGTCCAGGCCGGTCAGCAGTTCACCGTGGGACAGTCCGGGGCCGGGAGTGGTCGGTTCGGCGGTGATGGAGCCGAGTTCGGCGATCGGCATGGTGTCGCGGCTATCGGAGATCAGTCGGTCGATGTGTTGCAGGGGGCGCAGCAGCGACCGGCCCTCGGCCGCGTCGCCCAGGTAGGTGATGTCCACGGCGACCAGTGGCTCGGCTCCGGGGAACTTCAGCAGATCGAACCAGACGGTCAGCTCGTCGGGGGCCGTGGTGGTGATCGCCCGGTATGCCTCCAGCACCTCTGCCGCGCGGTCCGCCGGCCAGAGCATGCGCCCGCCGTACAGGGCGGGCGCCGGGTGCAGGTCGAACTCGATGGCGGTGACCAGTGCGAAGTCGCCGCCGCCTCCGCGGAGCGCCCAGAAGAGCTCCGCGTCGGAGTCGGCGGTCACCCGCGCCCGCGCGCCGTCGGCGTCGACGACCTCGAAGGCGCGGACGCTGTCGGCGGCCCACCCGTACTTGCGTCCGAACCAGCTGAGCCCGCCGCCGAGGGTGTAGCCGACCACGCTGACCACCGGCGAGCTGCCAGGCAGCCCCGTCAGGCCGTGCGCCCCTGCCACGGCCTGTACCTGCCCCCAGCGCACTCCGGCGCCGACGCGGGCAGCGCGGGTGAGGGAGTCCACCCGCAGTTCGTTGAGCCCGGCGGTGCGCAGGAGGATCACTCCGGCCACATCACCCGTGGCGCCGTGGCCACTGGGCTGGGCCGACACCGTCAGCCCCGCGTTGCGGGCATACCGCACCAGGGCCGCCACGTCGGCGGCGTCGGCGGCGTCGACCACCGCGCTCACCGGCTGCTCGACGGCCAGGTTCCACGGTCGGCGGGCCTGGTCGAAGCCGTCATCTCCGGGCACCAGTACGCGGCCGCGGAGGACGGATCGCAGATCGTTGAGGTTGTTCATATTCTCTCTTCTTCCAGATGTCAGGCCACGGCCTGAGAGACTTCGGGGGAGGGGATCGCCCTGCGGGCGGGGGTGAAGCCGAGTCAGCCGCCGAAGATGGTGGTGGGGTCGCCGGTGAACCAGACGTTGTCGATGCGGATCCGGCGCATGACCCAGCGGTCGCCGTCGCGGACGAGGTCGACGTCGTAGAGGTTCTTCAGCAGGGCGTGCCTGCCTCGGTCGGCGGTGAGCAGGTGCTGGGCCTCGACCAGCGCGGTGAGGCGGGCAGTGTCGCCTTCGACGGCGATGCGCGGGTTGGTGACCTGGTGAGTGGTGTCCACCCGGCCGGCGAACATGCCCAGGATGGTGGTGACGATCGTGTCCCGGCCGGACATCAGCGGCGGCTTCGAGCCCCACTTGGCGGCCGCCGGGCGGAAGTCCAGCTCGGCGTCTTCGGCGAAGGACGAGGCGAACAGGTCCTTGTCCTTCAGGTCTTGGCCGAGGCCGAAGCGGTACAGCGCGTCGGTGATTTCCGCGCGGTCCCGCAGTTCCCCGGCGATCGTTCCGGCGTCCGCGGCAGGGACGGACACGGCGTGGTGACGGGTGACGTACATGGTGTGCTCCCGTTCAGGTCAAGTGGTGTTTGCGAGCTCCTCCACCTTCGTCATGACCGAGTTCGCGATCAACGCGGGTCTGTGCAAGGATCGTGAACCCTCGCTTAACGATGGAGAGGCAGGCATGCTGGAACGGCACGAGCTGGAGGCGTTTGTGACCCTCGCCGAAGAGCTGCACTTCGGTCGCACCGCCGAGCGCCTGCACGTGTCCACGGCCCGGATCAGCCAGACGATCAGGAAACTGGAGCGACGCGTCGGCGTCCCCCTGTTCAACCGGACCAGCCGCCGGGTGGAGCTGTCCCCGGTGGGGCGGCAGCTCTACGAGGAGATCCGGCCCGCGTGGACCCAGATCGGCACCGCGCTCAAGCGGGCGATCGACTCCGGCCGGGGCATCACCGGTACGCTGCGGGTCGCCTTCATCGGCGCGGCGGCGGGCCAGCTGCTGGTCGGCGCGACCGAGCTGTTCCGAGACCGGCAGCCCGGCTGCGACGTCCAGATCCGGGAGGCGCAGATCGGGGAGATCCTGCCGTGGCTCCGCGACGGCAAGGTGGAACTCGTCCTGGCCAACTTCCCCATGCACGAACCGGACATCGTCACCGGGCCGGTGCTGGTGCGGGAGGCACGTATGCTCGCCGTGCCGTCCGGGCATCCCTTCGCGCGCCGGACGTCCGTCTCCGTCGAAGACCTGGCCCGCACCACGATGCTGCAGCTACCCGACACGCTGCCGGAATCCCTGCACCACGACCGCACTCCCCGGCGGACACCCGCCGGCCGGCCGATCGAGCCCGGCCCGTCGGCCGAGACCTTCCAGGAGATGCTCACGCTCATCGGCACCGGACAAGGCGTCTTCCCCGTAGGCGCCCAGGTCAGGCGCTACTACGTCCGCCCCGATGTCGCCTACGTCCCCTTCAGCGACGCCCCGCCCCTGGAATGGGGCCTCCTCTGGCGCGCCGACGGAGCCACCGCCCGTGTCCGCGCCTTCGACCAGGCCGCCTACGACCTGGTGAACAACAACCACTGAGGCGTCACCCCGCGAAACCCGGCGCCGGAAAACGCTTCTTCCGACGCCATCACCTGCCCCGGCTCGCAGGTGCGGGTATCGATCCTGGCCAGGGAAACAGACCAGCGCCTGAGCCGGGGACCACTCATCGCCGGCAGGAGACGCCCTCCTGCTGTTGGTCAGTCGGCAGCGGGCACGGGCCTTGGCTCTGCGGGCCGTCGTGCGTACACCTCGATCTCGAATTTCATGCGGGGATCGGACAGGCCGCATACGAGCATCGTCGATCGAAAAACACCGTTTTGCGCCTAATTCAGGCAGTGTCATTCGGTCATGAGCCCGCCGCCGCGTCGACGCGGGACGGCAGTGGGCAACTCGGCTTCGATGAGGTCGGCCGCCCGGGCTGTGCCGCCTTCCTCACGCACCTGGCGTCGGATGTCGGCGCAACGGGCTGACACGCCGGCGTCGGACGTGAGGTGCAGCAGTGCTTCTCGCAGTTCCTCGGGCGTAACGGTGGCCAGATCGACGACGCGGGCCACGCCGAGGGCAGCGAGCCGGTCGGCGTTGGCGAACTGGTCGGCCGCCTGCGGTACGGCGATCATCGGGGTGCCGCAGTACAGTCCCTCGCTGCTGCCGCCCATGCCTGCGTGGGTGAGGAACGCGTCCGCCTGCTCCAGGATCGCGGGCTGCGCGACCCAGGAGTGCACTTCGACGCTGTCCGGGAGGACGCCGAGTTCTGCCGGATCGACGTGTCGGCCGATCTGCAGGACGGTGTGCCAGCCGGGCAGCGTACCGAAGGCGGTGACGCAGCTCCGGTAGAACTCGGGATGCCGGGTGAAGGCCGATCCGAGGGATACGAGCAACACCTTGTCGGCGGTCGCCGGGCGGGTCCAGGAGTCCTGCTCGGATCGGTCGCCGAGGATGGGGCCGACGAAGCTGTAGACGGCCGGGTCCACGCGGTCGGCGTTTGGTTGCAGAGCGCGCGGGATGAGCGCCAGGCAGCGCTCCGGTCTGCCCTGGAAGGCGGCGCTGTCCGTGACGGACGACCCGTTGTCGGCGAGCCACGTCGCGAACCGCCGGTAGTAATTCGCTCCTCGAGGTTCGGCGCGCATGGCCTCGATGACCTGTGCCATCTCCTTTTCGTAGCCGTCCCAGGCCACGAAGGTGGGTGAGAGCTGGATCGCGGGGATTTCCCACTGCTCGCCGAGGAGCCGGGCCGGTGCGCCGGCGATGTCATAGAGGAACAGGTCGGGCCGATCGTCGGCGTACAGGGCACGCAGCTGCGGGAGCATGGCGATCGCATCGTCGAGGAAGAGTGTCAGCTGCTCGATCGGGTCCTCGGTCCATGTCTCGTCGGTGGTCGGCAGGGTCGATTCGTACGGCTTGAGTTCGGCCCCGGTGCGTTCGATGACGTCTGCGAACGAAAGGGCATTCGCGTATGTGACCCGGTGGCCCCGGGCGACGAGGGCGCGCACGATGTCCAGGCTCGGGTTGACGTGCCCGTGGGCGGGGATGCTGACCATGGCGATGTGGGACACGGTTCTCCTCACGGAAAATGGCGAGACGAAACGTCTCGTCACGCCAGCTTGCCCACAATGGGCTTCCCTGTCAAGACGAGGCGTATCGTCTCGTTGAGATAGGGTGATCCCATGCCAGGCCCCGACCCCTCCCGCCGCAACGAACGCTCCCGCCGGGCGGTCCTCACCGCCGCGTTGGACCTGCTGGCCGAAACCGGCTACTCCGACCTGACCATCGAGGCGATCGCCGCACGCGCCGGCGTCGGCAAACAGACGATCTACCGCTGGTGGCGCGGCAAAGGAGCGGTGATTCTGGACGCGCTCGTGGACGCCGCCGCGGTCGCCGGCGACGTCGTGTTGCCCGACACCGGTGACCTCGGCGCCGACCTGCGTACCGTGATCCGGGGCACGGTCGCCGAATTCGCCGACCCCCGGTTGTCCGCCACCACCCGGGCGCTCACCATCGAGACTTTGGCCGACGACGAGCTCGCCGAGCAGGTACGCGACCGGCTACTGCGGCCCCAGCTGGATGCGGTACGGCTCCGCCTGCGCGCAGGCCGGCGCGCCGGTCAGGTCCGTGACGACGTCGACCTCGACCAGGTGATCGAGCTCCTCTTCGGGCCGATCTACCACCGCTGGCTGCTGCGTACCGGGCCACTCACCGACGCCTACGCCGACGGCGTGGTGAAGCTCACCCTGGCCGCGATCGCCCCCGTAACCGCCTCTCGCCAATGACCGGGACCGACCGTGCAACAAGATTTGCGGGGCATCGGCGGTGCGACCCAACGCGGTCACCGCCATCACCCGCACCGGCGGAAGCGACACCTACGGCTACGACAACGCCGGACACCGTTCAAACGCCACCGCTACCGGCCGAATCTGCCGGTCCTGCAGAAGGCCGTCAACCGGGCACATTCCCTATGGTCAGCCGGGATCGATACCGACCGGCCGCAGGTTAAAGATCAAGTTAGTCTCCGGGGTTCTGGCCGCGTGTTCCTGCTGTCGGATTGTCGATCCGTTGGTTGCCGGCGTTCCAGCTGGCCAGGAGGCGGATCGCGTCGGCTTCGGGGGTGCCGGGTTGAGGGGCGTAGACGGTGAGTATCTGGTTGGAGACGGCGTCGATGCGGAGGGTCTCGTAGGGAAGTGCGACCTCGCCGATGATTGGGTGCCGGAAGGTCTTCGTGCCGGCTCGGTGGATCCGTACGTCGTTGGTCGCCCAGCGCGTCCGGAATTCTGTGCTGCGGGTCGCGAGTTGCCCGATCAGTTCGGTCAGGTCGGGGTCGTCGGGGTGGCGGCCGGCCTCGATGCGCAGCATCGCCACGACGTCGGCTGTGATCCGGTCCCACTCGGGGAACAGGTCTCGGGCCCTGGGCTCGTCGAGAAACAGGAAGCGGGCGCTGTTCGGCGGTCCGGGCAGGTCGTACATCGGTGCGAGGAGCGCGCGCCCCAGTGCGTTGACCGCGAGGATGTCGAACCGGCCGTTGAAGACCATCGCGGGTAGGTGGTCCATCGAGTCGAGCAGCACCCGGACTCCGGGGGTGACCAGGTCCTTCGTCGCGCCGCGGTTCCGTTTGCGGGCTGCGGGGGTCAGGGCGGCGAGCAGCCGGTCGAGGTGAGCGCGTTCGTCATCGTCTAGACGCAGGACGTCGGCGACGGCGTCGACGACTCCGGCGGAGGGCCCGGTCGCCTGGCCGCGTTCGAGCCGCACGTAGTACTCCGGGCTGACCCCGGCGAGCAACGCGACCTCCTCCCTGCGCAGGCCTTTCACCCGACGGCGGGTGCCCTGAGGAGGAAGGCCTGCGTCGGTTGGGGTGACCCGGGCGCGGCGGGTGGTGAGGAACTCGCGGACCGCCGCCCGCGCTGCCTCCTTCTCGTCCATGGGATCGAGGGTACGCCCGGCCCACATTCTGGAAGGGGTCTCTGTGAGTACCCCTTTTGGCAGGGTCTGTCGGGATGTGGTGAACCGATGTTGGCTGGACGTCGGCGAGATCGAGATCGACGCCCGGATGCCGTGGACGCCGGCCTTCGCCACTTACCTCTGATGCACCGTCCTTCGACACTCTCGACGAGAAACGAGTTCTCCGATGCAGCACGCCATGCTGGGGAGCCTGCGGGTTTCCCGGATCGGCCTGGGTGCCATGTCCATGGCCGGCACCCTCCTCTCCGGCGGCGGCCTGGACGACGCCGAATCCATCCGCGCCATCCATAGCGCGCTCGACCTCGGCGTCACCCACATCGACACCGCTGAAAGCTACGGCCCGTACCACAGCGAGGAGATCGTCGGTCAGGCGCTGCAGGGTCGGCGCGACCAGGTCGTCCTCGCCACGAAGTTTGGCATTCTGTCCCATGCCAAGGATGGAACCGGCCTGTTCGACAGCAGTCCGGCCAACATCCGCACCGCTGTCGAGGGCTCCCTGCGGCGCCTGCGCACCGACCGGATCGATCTCTACTACCAGCACCGGGTCGACCCGAACACCCCCATCGAGGACACCGTCGGCACCGTGGCCGAGCTGGTCGCCGAGGGCAAGGTCCTGCACATCGGCCTGTCCGAGGCCTCGCCGGACACGATTCGCCGCGCCCACGCCGTGCACCCGATTGCCGCGTTGCAGACCGAATACTCCCTGTGGACCCGCGATCCCGAGACCGAGCTGTTGCCCCTGCTACGCGAACTGGGCATCGGCCTCGTCCCCTACGCGCCACTTGGGCACGGGTTCCTGACCGGCCAGATCCGCACGCCGGAGGAGATCCCCGACGGCGACTGGCGCAAGACCAATCCGCGCTTCCTCGGCGAGGCCTTCTATCAGAACCTGCAGCTTGTGGAGGACGTACGCAACATCGCGGCCGAGGCCGGTGCCGCCCCGGCACAGATCGCGCTGGCCTGGCTGCTGGCCCAGGGCGAGGACATCGCCCCCATCCCCGGCAGCCGGCGAGTCGCTCGCGTCGAGGAGAACACCGCCGCCGACGGCGTCATCCTGACCGCCGACCAGTTGCAGCGGCTCGACAACATCACGCCGGCCACCGGCGCCCGGCACGACGACTTCAACGAGTCCACGATCGACCGCTGAAACCAGCATCGACGAGTGTGCCGCAACCAGCCCGAACACCGGACCCTACCGGGACTCTCGACGCACGAGGGCCTTCGCCTCAGAGGAGAAACGCCATGTCCGCAGCTACATCACTGACCGAGCAGAACCGCGCGATCGTCGAAGCCATGTTCGCAGCGGCGAACAACGGCGACATCGAGGGAGTCTTCTCCTACCTGTCCGACGACGTCACGGTCATCGAGCCGGTGTTCCTGCCCTTCGGGAAGGCCTACCACGGCAAGGACGAATTCCTCGGCCTCGCCCAGGTCCTGCCGAACTACCTCGACGTCTCCTCGATCACGGTGCATTACACCATCGCCGACGGCGACCGCGTCGCGGCGTGCGTCGGCATCACGGACGTCGCGACCGGAGAGCTGACCCAATTCATCGAACAGTTCACCGTCAAGGACGGCAAGATCGTCGAGAATCGGCTGTTCTACCACAACGCCGGCACCTTGGTCGACCAGCCCAAGGTCGTGCAGCACCCTCAAACTCGCTGATCGCCTTCGGCGTCTCCTCACCCAGTGGTCGAACGCTCGACGTGCTCGGAATCGGGGAGGGCGAGCGCGCACGCGAGGAACTCTCGCCAATCCTCGCCAAGCCGGAGCGGACCGCCACGCGCTTCATGGAGCGGCGCGATGCCCGGCGCACCAATGCAATGACCGATGACCCGACACATCGAGTCCGCATGGTGTCTGGTGCCGCTTCCGATCCTCCCGGGTCAACCGCTGGACCCCGCCGCAGTGGATTCCGCGGCGGGGTCACGGTGCGGAGCGTCAGTTGCGGTGATTCAGCGTGGTGACCGAGTTCGAGGACTTCGCGACGGCGGCCAGTCCGAAAACGACGGCGGCGGCGACGACGAGGTGCATCAGGGCCAGCGAGACGGTGCTGGTGGTGGAGTCGAAGTCGGTGATGAAGGGGCCGATGGCGGTTCCCAGCGCCAGCAGTGCCCCGATCACCTGGGCGATCAGGATGATGCGGCGCCACTTGATCGCGATGAGGGCGGCGAGGGTGAGCCCGAGGGCCAGCGGCACGACGGTTTCGGCGGCGACGAACCAGGGTGTGGATGAGGCGGTCTTGCCGTCGCTGACGTATTCGAACTTGCCGCCGACGGCGGTGCCGATCAGCCAGAGGACGAGGTTGGCGCCGAGTGCGGCGGTGACTGTGCCAACGATGATCAGCGCGGGATGACGACGGGCCGCGCGGTCGGGCGCGGCAGAGTCACTGCGGGGTGCGGTGGTGGCCATGATGTCTGCTCCTGGATGTTTTTGCGGTGAAGCGAGGCCGTCGCGGCCGCGCCTTCACTGACAGGTCGACCGGGCACCCGGCCGGATCGACATCCGCGACGAACTGTTTTCTTCGGATCTACCGGCCGCCTGCCGACGGGCGGGATCAGGGCGCTCGGCCCTCGCCCAAACCGGCGCGGCCATGACCGAAGCTGGCCGATCACTGTGGACCGTGGTCTTGGCCACCGTGCGGGTCTCGTCGACGTTCTCCTTGGTCCGCCGCGCCGTCCCACCGATGCGCATGCCACTTCTCGCTTGAACCTGACACCAATGTCAGGTCCTACCGTTCCGGCATGACGCAAGACCTGAATCTCTTCGAGTACACCCCGATCACCGAGCGCCCGACGATCACCTGGCCCGGCGGCGCCCGGGTCGCCGTGTATGTCGGGCTCAACATCGAGCACTTCCGACTCGGCAGCCCGTCCACAAGCATCTGGCCCGGCACCGCGGACCTGGTGCCCGACGCGCTCAACCACGGCTGGCGTGACTACGGCGCCCGAGTCGGCATCTGGCGCATCACCGACATCCTGGACCGGCATGGCGTCCGGGCCAGCGTGCTGCTCAACTCCGACGTCGTCCACCACTACCCACAGATCGTCAAGGCCGGCGTCGAACGGGACTGGGCGTGGCTTGCGCACGGGCAGACCAACTCGATCCTGCACACCGGCATGGACCGCGACGACGAACGCCGCGTCCTCACCGAGATCACCGACACCATCGCCGAGGGCACCGGCCACCGGCCGCGCGGCTGGATGGGGCCCGGCCTGACCGAGACGTTCCACACCCCGGAGCTGCTGGCCGATCTCGGCTTCCGCTACCTGCTGGACTGGACCAACGACGACCAGCCGTACCCATTGCGGGTACCCGGGATGATCAGTGTCCCCTATTCGGTCGAGCTCAACGATCTGATGCTGTTCGGCACCGGCACGACCGGGCCGGAGTTCCTCCAGATCGTCACCGACCAGTACGAGCAGTTGCACGCCGAGTCCGCGCACAGCGGCCGGGTCATGGCGCTGGCCCTGCACCCGTTCTCGATCGGCCAGGCATTCCGTGCGAAGTACCTTGACCGGGCGCTGGCGTACCTGGCGGCGCAGCCGGATATCTGGCTGACCACCAGCGACGAGATCGCCGAGCACTATCTGCGTACCGCCGACCCACGCCGGGGCTGATCACCGGCCACCGGCCGACGTGACACCCTCAGGGTCTTCCCATCGACCGCTGATCGCCGTTTTACCAAGATCAACGACCGCATGGACCTTCCCCCCGGTTACCGGGATCCCGGCCGCGCATCCTCACCTTCGCCGAACCTTCGCCGACCCGGAGGTGGCGTCGCAGGCGCCCGGGTCGCGGTGCAACGCCGGCGTCCCCGGCGCGGTCCCGCTGCGCATGGCCGCCGAAGACCCGTCGTGCGAGGGCATCCTGGTCAACAGCGCTACTAAGCTGATCGGCATCATCATCAGTGGGGCGTCCGCGTCAGCCATCGCTCAGGGGCCGGTCTGGCGGGATCGGCCGCGTCGCGGCGAAAGATTTCTTCGGGGCTGTGTCGATCGGCGGGCCGCTCGTTCGACGTATGGGGGCGAGGGCCGAGGGACGGCCCCGCCGGACGAGGAGAACGCGATGTCGAAGTACCTGCTGATCATGCGGGGCACCGATGAGACGAACGCGGCCATGATGGCTGATATCGACGAGATGATGGCCACGACCCGCCAGTTCATCGAGGACATGATGAAGGCCGAGGTCCTCATCGCGGCCGAAGGGCTGGACGATCCGGGCCAGGGCGTCGTGGTCGACTTCAGCGGAGAGGCGCCGCTGGTCACGGACGGGCCGTACGGCGAGACCAGGGAACTGTTCGGTGGCTACTTCATGCTCGATGTCGCCACGAAACAGGAGGCGGTCGAGTGGGCCAAGCGGGTCCCGGCGGTCCGTGGGTCCAAGATCGAGGTCCGGCGGGTGGCCGAGGCAGACGAGGTCCCGCCGGGCAGCGAGAGCAACGGCCAGATCTGATGGGTACGGCCGACGTCGAGGCCGTCTGGCGGATCGAGTCGGCCCAGATCGTCGCCGCGCTGACCCGGTTCACCGGTGATTTCGGGCTGGCCGAGGACGCGGCCCAGGAGGCGGTGGCCGAGGCGCTGGTGTCGTGGCCGCGTGCCGCTCCGGCCAATCCGGCCGGCTGGCTGATGGCCACGGCCCGGCGGCGGGCGATCGACGCGATCCGCCGCCGGACCGCCCTCCAGGATCGATACGCCCTGCTGGCGGCCGACCCCGCGGTCGACCAGGAAATCGACCCCGACAGGATCGACGACGACGTCCTGGCACTGATGTTCGTCAGCTGCCACCCGGTGCTCTCCCGCGAGGCCCGGGTGGCGCTGACCCTGCGCGTGGTCGGCGGCCTGTCCAGCGAGGAGATCGCCCGCGCGTTCCAGGTACCCGTGCCGACCGTGCAGGCCCGCATCACCCGGGGCAAGAAGAGGATCGCGGCGGCCGGGGTGCCGTTCGAGCTGCCACCGGCCGGCGAGCGCCGGGAACGGCTGGGCGGCGTGCTCAGCGTCCTCTACGTGATCTTCACCGAGGGGTCGACGGCCACGTCTGGCGACCGGCTGCTGCGCCCCGACGTCGCGTACGAGGCGATCCGGCTGGCCCGCACGCTGGCCGCGCTGCAGCCCGATGAGCCGGAGGTGCACGGCCTGCTCGCGTTGTGCGAGCTGACGGCCGCGCGCTTCCCGGCCCGGACCGGCCCGGACGGCACGCCGGTCCTGCTCGAGGACCAGGACCGGCGGCTGTGGGACTTCTCGGCGATCCGCAGGGGGCTGGCCGCGCTGGCCAGGGCGTCGACCCGCGGCCTCGGCCCCTACGGCCTGCAGGCCGCGATCGCCGCCGTCCACGCGTCGGCGCCCTCGGTCGAGGCGACCGACTGGGACCGGATCGTACTGCTCTACGAGGCGCTCGGCCGGGTCACACCCTCGCCGGTGGTCGAGCTCAACCGGGCCGTTGCCGTGGCCATGGCCTCGGGGCCGGTGCAGGCCCTGGCCATCGTGGACGAGCTGATCGCCTCGGACCGGCTCCCCGGTTCGCATCTGGTTCCGACCGTACGCGGGGAGCTGCTGGCCCGCCTCGGTCGGCGACCGGAGGCGCGCGCCGAGCTGGAGCTGGCCGCCCGGCTCTGCGCCAACCAGCGCGAACGCTCAGTGCTGCTGCGCAAGGCGGCTGCGCTGGACTGACTTCCCCAGCGCGGCCGGCCCGGATTCGAGCGCGGCCCGGATGCCGCCGAGCGCGAGGGAGTATTTCACCGCCCGCCGAGACGGCGAGTCCGACTGTGCTCTTCCGCCGCGAGTCGCGCGCTACCCGCTGTTGCGGCGGCCGACGCCGGCCGGTAGGCGGACTGACGCATCTCCATCCGGAGATCGGGGGACCGACGGCTACGCGACGTTCGCCCGAGCCAGGACCTTGCGGAGGCGCTCGTCGGCAAGAAGGCAAACGGAGCCTGCTGCGACACCAGTTCGGGGCAAGATGTCCGTGTGACCGCACTCGTTCTCCTCGAAACCGCCGTCGACCTCGACGAGCGGGCTGACGGCGACCCGCGCCGGGTATCGGTGTCGGCGACGCTCTCGGCCGTCCTCGACAACGGTCGCCAGATCACGCTGCTCGATGACCGAGGCTGGGGCAGCACCAGACTATTGGAGACGACGACGGTCGGCGAGATCGAGGACACCGCTCGGACCGTGGTCGGCCCGGACGAGCCGGCCGAAGGTCAGACCCACGAGGAGGTGGCGGCCGCGTATTGGACGCATCTGGCCGCCGTTCTGGGAGAGCATGGCGTGGCAGCGGGTTCGGACGCGCTGCGGATGCTCCCGCACGCCGTCGTACTCAGCGACCGCCTGCGCAGCCGGGTCAGAACAGCCTGACCGGCTGAGCGTTCTGCGTGAGCGCGACCTCCAGACCGGCGACCTCCCCGGCCTCGCCCGGCCTGCATTCTCCGCCCCGGCGACACGCTGACCGACATGCGAGCAGATCTCCGGCAGCGACTACGGAACGCCGATCACCCAGATCCAGCCCACAGCCAAGATCAATACTGACTACCAGTACACCGGCTACGTCCCGCGCCTCCAGGCAAGCACAGAAACGGACTCCAACACCCCCATGACCACTTCCTGGATCACCCGTCCCGAGACCGCCACCGACCTCGCCCAGATTCGCGAGGTCAACCTCGCCGCCTTCCCCACCCCTCACGAGGCCGATCTGGTCGAGGCGCTACGCGCCGACCAGCAGGCGTGGATCCCCGGCCTGTCCTGGGTCACCGAGGCACCCGACGGCTCCATCACCGGATTCGCGCTGCTCACCCGCTGCCACGTCAACGGCTCTCCGGCGCTCACCCTGGGCCCGTGCGCCGTCAGGCCCGAGCGCCAGCGGCGCGGCGCCGGTTCCGCCGCCATCCACGCCGCCCTCGACGCCGCCCGTGAGTACGGCGAGAACCTTGTGCTCGTGCTCGGCCACGCCGACTACTACCCGCGCTTCGGCTTCACCCCGGCCTCCGGCCACTCCATCCGGCCGCCCTTCGACGTCGAGGACAAGTACATGATGGCGCTCGTCTTCGACCCCACCCTGCCCGTGCCGTCCGGCACCATCCGCTACCCGGCCGCGTTCGGAGTCTGACCCAGTCCCTCCGGGACAAGATCACGGCCATCCAGAGGTTCGGCGCTCCCGGCCGCTCCTGGACTACAGCCGCTCCGTTCTTGTGACGCACATGTCCGCGGGCGGCGGCCGGCGGGGTCGGCCATCCGGTCCTGCCGCCACAGGTCATCGTCGAGTTGCTCGCTGATGACGACTGGCAAGTGGTGGAGGCGGCGGCCGCCAATCCGTCGCTGCCGCCCGCAGTGATGTCGAAGCTGGTGCCCTAACCGGCGAGAAGAACTTCGATGACCGCTCTGGAGTTGGAAGACGATGTTCTTGGCGGCATCATCGCCTGGTACTCCACCGTCCACACCGTGACAGATGAGTTGCCGGCGATGCTCACCGAGTTCCACCGGGTCCTGGCTCCGGGCGGCCACCTGCTGCTCGCCTTCAAGGTCGGCGACGATAGTGCGCGCCTGGAGCAGGCCTACGGCCACGCGGTATCGCTCGATTCAGGCGGCCGGCACCACGTTGTGGTTGATCCGGAACATGTTGGCCGGGTCGTAGATCTTCTTGACGGCCCTCAGGCGCTCGTAGCGTTCCGGGCCGTAGATCGCGGCGGCGTCGGTCGCCTCTTCCGGGGCGAGGTTGTTCACCAGGCGCCGGTCGCCCTGCCAGGGTTCCATGCCGTCGAGCAGCACGGCGACCGACTTCTTGAGCTGCTGCTCCTGCGCCAGCGGGCCGACCTCGACACCCAACAGGCTGTACGGCAGGCCCCTGGTTGCCACGGAGTTGGGCACCGCGGGCTCCCGGTCCCACGCCCCGCCCAGGGCACGCAGTTCGGCGATCCACAGGGTGGTGCCGGAGCCCGGGCCGACGAGTTCGACCAGCTTGTCCTGCGCCTGCGCGGGGAACTCCCGCAGCATGATGCCCCGTTCGTAGTAGGGCAGCGGTTCGGTCGGCTCGTTGTGGATCGACGCGACCTCGGCGTACGGCATGTCCCTAACGGTGTCCAGGACCGCCGGAGCCACCGCCCGCAGCGGCGCGATCATCCGCTCGCCGTCCGCTACCGTGCCGTTGTAAGCGAACCGCAGAGACACCACGAACGTCCCGCGCAGTGGTTCGGGCACTTCCGGCAGCGGTGGCAGCCGCATCGCGGCGAACGAGGAGATCATGGTCTCCGGTGTGCCCGGGTGCCAGGCGGTCCAGGCTCGCAGCACGTCGGCCATCCGCTCACCGGGGAAGTAGATGCCGCCGCCGTAAAGACGGGGCACCGGGAACAAGGCGAATTCCAGCGCGGTAACCACTCCGAAGTTGCCCTTGCCGCCGCGCAGCGCCCAGAACAGTTCGGGTTCGGACTCCGCGTCGACATGCCGCAGTTCGCCGTCCGCGGTCACCACGTCGAGCGAGTGCACATGGTCGGCGGCGTAGCCGTGGGAGCGGCCGAGGGTCGGGCTGAGACCACCGCCCAGAGTGTAACCGGAGACTCCCACCGTGGGATTCGACCCGTTCAGGGGAGCCAGCCCCGCCTTGGCCGCCTCCGCGACGACCTCGGACCATATCGCTCCGGCGCCGACCCGGGCCGTGCGGCCGATCACGTCGATGGCCACGTCATTCATCCGATGGATCGCGATCATGACGGCACCGTGCGCCGGGCCGACCATCTGGTGGCCGGTGGTCTTCACCAGGACCGGCCGGTGCTGCCCCGCCGCGAAAGCGACGGTGGCCTGGACATCGGCCACGCTCTCCGCCACCACGATCACCGCGGGCGCCAGGTCGTGATTCAGGTTGAAGATGGCGCGTTCGTCGTCGTATCCCGCGTCGCCCGGCAGCAGAACCGAACCTGCCACCGCGGCCACGAGGGCCGCCGCATCCTCCGGCAGGACCGGCGGCAGGGACGAATCGGTGAAAGTCATGGCATGCGTCCTGTTGCTAGTACGAATATTCGACTTTGCGCTGCCTGTTCATGGGGGCTCCGAGGCGCGATCTGTTCGAAATCCATGGTGCCGCGACCCCGTCGTTGTCTGCCGCCTTCATCTAGCCATAAACCACTCAAATAGGGACGGATAATGACAATCGATGGAATTGGGCCGCCCTTGACCGCATGCGGGCATCGCCGATGACGCTGGTACGAGCCAGGAGAGACCCGCCCAGCGTGCGGGCCGCTCAGTCCTCGATGTGGAGCGGGAACGCGCTGTCGAGCAGCCTCCCGAGCCGGAGGACCTCACCACCGCCGGACACCGGCGGCCTTCCTCACCGTGGCCGGGCGGATCACGGGAATCGTCAACGCTCATCGGCGCGAGCCCTTGACGCCGGGCTCGTGATCCTTAACCGCGCGGTATCGGGTGATCACGGCTTGGCCCGCGGGATGACCCTGCGGAACTTTCCGCCGGGCTCCTGCTGGGGTGCTTCGTCGGAGCGCTCGAGTGTGACGTCGCCGGCCCCGTGCTCTTTGAGGAGCTGGGCGAGGTCGGCGAACACCGTCCGCCACACGTGGTCGGGGTCGGTACCGCCAGCGATCCTGAGGCGTACACGCAGCGTGCCGGGCGCGGTCTGGACGATCTGAAACATCTCGACGCCGGTCGTACGATCCACAGGAGATCGCCGACTTCATGAGCGCGCAGGTCATTGGCACGCTGATCGCCATGGTCTTCCGTTTCTGGGCGTTCCGGAAGTGGGTCTTCCCCGACGAGGAGGCCCACCCCGGCCGCGTACGGCTGGCTCCAGCTCCCAAGCCCAAGGACGAGGCGGCCTGATCCGCCCCTCCACTCGCCGGGTGGCCGCGGTGCATTGCCGCATCTGCGCGGGGGAGGTTTTCACGGTGCTGATTTCTGTAGGCGCTGGAGGAGCAGGCCCGGGCCGCCACCGTATGCTCGTCACCCTCGACGACCCCGCCACCATCGAGCAAACGGCCGGCATCGCCTACTGACTCTCAGGCGGGAACCGTCGGGGATGGAGCCCACTTCGATGACGTCGGGCGGGCGGCGGCGAGCGGTGTCGGCGGGATGTTGTGCGTGACACCGAAGGTGTTGTCAGGGTCGTACAGGCGCTTGACGGCGCGCAGCCGCCGGTGGTCGGCGGCGGTGTAGGCGTCTGCGGTCCGGGTCGAGTCGTGCAGGAAGTTCAGGAACGCCCCGCCGCTGGTGTGCGCGCGCAGGGCGTCGGCCAGGACCGGAGAGCCGGCATCGGCGATCACCGACAGGCGGGTGGTGCGGTGGCCGACCGGGCCGGCGTCGGGGCCGGGGCGGCCCATGGCGCCGCCCCAGTGCCGGATCTCCACGGCCGGCCCGTCGTACGGCTCGGCGACGCGTATGATCGCCGCGATCGCCGAGTCCGGCAGCTCCTTCAGGAGTTCGACCTGGCTGGGGGCGATGCCGCCCATGGAGGCCTCGGCGTACGGCATGGTGCGGAAGTCCTCGATGAGCGCCGGACCTGCGGCTCGCCACAGCGGCCGCAGCAGTCGCCGGCCCTGGTCGGCGCTCCCCGCGTACAGCGCTTTGAGCTGCAGGACGCGGCGGCCGCGCACGAGTGGGGGCACCTCTGGATCGTCGGGCATCGAGGTCAGTGACAGTGCGGTGCTGAGCTCGTCGGGCAGCCCGGTGATCCAGTCCCGGTAGAAGGTCACGATCTCGCCGGCGCGTTCCACCGGGAAACAGGCGGCGCCCGTGAAGACCTGGGCCACCGGGTGCAGCCGGAACTCCAGCGAGGTGACCACGCCGAAGTTGCCGCCTCCGCCGCGCAGCGCCCAGTACAGATCGGGGTGGCTGTCGGGAGCGGCGGTCACGAGCCGTCCGTCGGCCGTGACGACCTGGGCGCGCAGCACGCTGTCGGCGGCGAAGCCGTACGCGCGGGAGAGCCAGCCCAGGCCGCCGCCTAGGGTGTATCCGGTCACGCCGACGTCGGCGTGCGAGCCCGACAGAGGGGCCAGTCCGAACGGCTCGGCGGCCGTCATGACCTGGCCCCATCGGGCGCCGGGGCCGACGCGGGCGATGCGCCGGCGCGGATCGAGGAGTGCTCCGCCCATAGAGGACGTCCTCAATAACAGGCCGCCGTCGCAGGGCGCGTGGGTGCCGTGCCCGGTCGCCTGCACAGCCAGTGTCAGGCCGGCGTCCCGAGCCGCCACGACCGCCGCCCGTACGTCCTCGGCGCTGGTCGCCTCGGCTATCAGAGCGGGTCGCTGGTCGATCGGTGTGAACAGCGGGCGCCGGTGCTCTTCGTATCCGGCTTCGCCGGGAAGGTGCACAGCGCCGGCGAAGCCTGCGCGCAGACGGCGTGCGGGGATGGAGGTGTTCCTCGATCCGGTCAGGGTCATGATGACCGATCCCTTCTGGGTGTTCGCCGGTCCTGCGATGGACTAAGCGGAGGGCTCGGGGCGGTAGGTGAGGACGACGGTGCCGCCGGCGAAAACGGTGGAGTCGGTGAGGGCCAGGGTGGCGGCGCTGTCGACGCGGAACAGGGGCTCGCCCTGGCCCTTGATGACCGGGAAGATCCACACTTTGTACTCGTCGAGCAGGCCGGCTTGGGCCAGGGCGTCGGTGAGGCGGCCGCACCCCCAGATCAGGATGTCCTTGCCGTCCTGTTCCTTGAGCTTGGTGACGTGCGCCACGAGGTCATCGCTGGGGATCACCGTCGTGGGGTTCCACGCGGAGACGTCGACCGGCTGGGACGCGACCACGTACTTGGGAATGGAGTTGACGTGGTCCGCGTAGGGGTTGCCGGATATGTTCGGCCAGGCCTGGGTCATGCCCTCGTAGGTGATGCGGCCGAGCAGCAGGGCGTCGGCGCCGAGCGTCATGGACAACGCGTAGTGCTGGGACTCGGCGTCGGAGTACTGCAGCGACCACTCGTGCGGGTTGTCGATGAAGCCGTCGAGGGTGGCGTAGGTGGATGCAATGATCTTGCGCATGGCCTGCCTCTTTGGTTCAGGGGGTGGGATCAACTGAGACTTACGATATAGTCACGATCAATTATCGTCAATGATCGTGACTAAAAAATTCGGAGAGGATTTCCATGGGCATCACCGGCAGAGGCCCTGACCTGGGCATGCTCACAGGTCAGCTCATGCGGGCCATTCAGGAGGAGCTGTTCCACACCCTGGCTGAGCAGGGGCACCCCGACGTGAGCCCGCGGCACGGAACGGTCCTGGCATTCCTCGAGCCCGGCGGCACCCGCGCGACCGATCTGTCAGCCTGGTCCGGCCAGCACAAGCAGATCGTCGGCACGATCACCGACGAACTCGTCCGCCTCGGCTACGTCACCCGCCAACCCGACCCCGCCGACCGTCGCGCCAAGCTCATCGTTCCCACCGACCGCGCCCTGGACGAGGTCGCCAAAGCCCGCGCCACCCTCGCCGCGATCGAAGACCGCTACGAACAGGCCCTCGGCGCCGACCGGTACACCGCCTTCAAGGACACCCTCCAGCAGATCACCCGCCACCAACGTGCCTGGAACGAGACCACCACGGCAGCGCGGCCCGCGACCTGACGCTGTGGGCAGAGATGAGCCGATCAGGGAGGCGGACCAAGTACGGGAGGAAGGGGCAGCGAGCCGTCCCGTGTGACGGCCGGCGGACGCGCGTAAGCAGATCACCGCCCACGCGGGTGCCGCCGCGTCCTCTGCTCGGCAAGGGTCTCCTCAGCGGGGCGGGGTGACCCCGTTGAACCAGTTCCGCGTGGCGACAGCGGTGTTGTGCTCGCGGTCCCCGGTCACGGTGATGCGTTCGAGGGCGGCGATGTGGTCCTCGGTGAGGATGATGTCGGCGGCGAGACTGTTCTCCTGGAAGAACGCCGGTCGGCGGGTGCCGGGGATCGGGACGACGTCGGGCGCCTTGGCGAGCAGCCAGGCGAGCGCGACCTGACCGGTGGTGGCGCCGAGGTCGGCGGCGATGCCACGGACGACGTCGACGGTCGACAGGTTGCGGTCGAAGTTCTCCTCGGAATACCAAGGCAGGCCGCTGCGATGGTCCTCGTGCTTCAGGTCGTCCCGGGAAGTGATGGCACCGGTGAGGGCGCCGCGACCCAGCGGGCTGTAGGGCACGATCCCGATGCCGAGTTCGCGGGTGAGCGGGAGGATCTCGTCCTCGATGCTCCGCTCCCACAGCGACCACTCGGTCTGGAGCGCGGTGATCGGGTGCACGGCCGCGGCGCGGCGGATGGTGTCGGGCGCGGCCTCGGACAGGCCGAGGTGGCGCACCTTTCCTTCGGCGACGAACTCGGCCATGGCGCCGATGGTGTCCTCGATCGGGACCGTCGGGTCGACGCGGTGCTGGTAGTACAGGTCGATGTGGTCGGTGCCCAGGCGCCGCAGGGACCGTTCCAGACGCTCGCGCGCGTAGGCGGGACTGCCGTCGATGCGGGCTTCGGCCCCGCCGAACGGGGCGGAGACGATGCCGAACTTCGTCGCGACCACGAACTCGTCGCGGTGTCCGGCGATCGCACGGCCGACGATCTCCTCGCTGTCCCCGTAGCCGTCGGCGGTGTCGATCATGGTGACGCCGAGCTTGGCGGCACGGTCGATGATCTCCCGGGCCACCGCGTCCGGGTCGTACTCTCCGCTCTGCCCGTAGGGGTTGGCGAAGCTCATCGCGCCGTAGCCGATGGCTCCGACCTCGAGACGGTTGGGGCCGAGGAATCGGGTGGTGATGCTCATGACCAAGGTCCTTTCCGGGCGGCGGACATGCCCGCACTCGGGGACGCGTCCGCTCGCAACTATGTCCTCAACTGAGGACAACTATAGTCCTCAGTTGAGGACATTTGTCCTCGGCTGAGGACAAATGTTAAGGGTGATCTAGAACGAGAGGCATGGCCACCGATGCGCGCGCTTCCACGTCCCGGCGCCCAGCTGCACTTTGGTTCTCCTGTCTCATTTATGGAGTTTTGGGCGATTTATCTCCGGGTAGCCCCCGGAAGAGATCTCCTGGGGGTCCTGCGATGAACGATCATGCCGATGGGATGACGAGACGGGAGTTCTCCTTCCTGGGGGCGGCGCTGGGCAGCCTGCCGCATCTGGGAAGGCTCCCCCAGACCGCAGCGAGTCCCACGCCGAGCCCGGGCAACGGGCAGCGCGCTCCGGTCGGTTTTGTCCTCGGGCATGAGCAGTTCCGCACGCCGCAGCTCGTGTCAGCCGCCGAGCGTGCCGACCGGGCGGGATTCACCCACGTCTGGACGAGTGACCACTCCCACCCCTGGCAGGACAACGAGGGCCACTCCATGTTCCCGTGGATCACCCTGGCTCTGATAGGCGACCACACGTCCAAGGTGACGTACGGCACCGGCGTGACCTGCCCGCTCTACCGCCACCACCCCTCGCAGGTGGCGCAGGCGTTCGCGTCGCTCGGTATCCTCACGCCCGGCCGGGTGTTCCTCGGCGTCGGCACCGGTGAGTCCCTCAACGAGCAGGCCAGCACCGGTCGTTACGACCGCTACCCCGAACGCCGTGCCCGGCTGATCGAGGCCGTCACGCTGATCCGCAAGCTGTGGACCGGCGAGCGCACCACGTTCAAGGGCGACTACTACCGCACCGACCAGTTCAAGCTCTACGACGTACCCGACAAGGCGGTGCCCATCTACATCGCCGCGAGCGGCCCGAAGAGCGCCTACACGGCCGGCCGGTACGGCGACGGCTGGATCGCCCAGACCAAGGACATCGCCGACCCGCAACTCCGCACGGAGTTCGCGCGCGGCGCCCGCGCCGCCGGCCGGGACCCCGACACGATGCCGAAACTGGTGGAGACCTGGGTGGTCGTCGGCGACCAGGCGCAGGCCGAGTACGCGGCGAACCTGTGGCGGTTCACCCCGGGCGGTTTCGGCGACCTGCTGTACCAGCCCAACCCGGTCACCATCCAGCAGATCGCCGAGAAACGCTGGCCCCTGCCCGAGGTGTACGGGCCATGGCCACGCGGCACCGATCCCGGGGTGCACATCAAGGCCCTGCAGAAGATCGTCGACACGGGCGGCGTCCCCATGGTCCATTCCGGCCAGGCCGACCAGGCAGGTGTCATCGACTTCTACGGCCGCCAGGTGCTTCCCCACGTGCACCGCTGAACTGGACTGCTTCACCCACGCCGGGGGCCGTAAACAGGCCAAGTCCGCCGAGCTGAAACGCAACATTCTGGCCGTGTTGATCGCGATGGCCGCCAACCTGGGGCCGACCCGCATGGTGGAGGAGCGAGGCGGGGAGAGGAGTGGGCTCGCATTCAACTGCCGAGGGCGCGCTTTTGTGGGTGAATCGTCTCGCCGCGGGCGAGCATGTCAACGAACTGGGTGATACGGCGGGTTCGGGTCTCGGCGCGTTTGGCGTTCGTGATCCGATAGAGAACGGCGTAGCGGTTTTGGGAGGTGAGGATGTCGAACATCGCTTGTGCCTGGGGTTTCGCGGCCAATGCGGCGGCCAGGTCGGCTGGTACCTCGATGCCGGCTTGTCCCGCGTAGGCAGAGTCCCAGCGGCCGTCGGCCTTGGCGCGTTCGACCTCGGTCATTCCGGCCGGATGCATCCGGCCCTCGCTGATCAGGCGAGTGACGATGGAAACGTTCCGCGCCGACCAGGTGCTTTGCCTCCCGCGAGGGGTGAAGCGCCGACAAAAAGTGATCTCATCCCGCCGTCGTAGCCGACCATCGATCCAGCCGTAGCACAGGGCTTCGTCGAGCGCCTGGTCATAGGTCAGGCTGGTGGGCCGGGTCGTGTTCTGCTTGGCGAGGACCAGCCACACCCCTGCCGAGCTGTCGTGGTGCCTGCCGAGCCACTCCCGCCAGGCTCGGGCATCGGTAACGGTCAGTTCCAGTAGTTCGTCGCTCATCGTCATGTGCCCCTGATGATCATCAAAGGGATGGTTGTCGGCGGTCACCCGAAGGTGGGAGCCCAGGACGGGGGCCTGCCGGAAGTGGCGCTGGATCGGTCAGCGGTGGAGCCGGCCGATCACGTCCTCCGCCACGTCGCCACCGCGGCCTCTGAACGGACGCCCACCCGCCTTCACCAGGTCTTGCCGGCCTGCTCCCGGATCGTGTGGTTGATCCGGTTGAAGAAGTTGGTGATTGCGATGTTCAGGATGATCGCGGACATCTGGTTCTCGTCGAAGTGGGTGGCAGCACCGTTCCAGATCTCGTCGGTCACGCCCGGCGCGCCGTCCTGGATCCGGGTGGCGGCCTCGGTCAGCGCGAGCGCTGCCCGCTCCTCCTCGGTGAAGAACGGGGTCTCGCGCCACGCGACCACGTTGTGCAGCCGCTCATCGGTCTCTCCATGCTTCTTCGCCGACTGGACGCCGGCGAACACACACGGGCCGCAGCCGTTGATCTGGCTGGCCCGCAGATGGACCAGCTCGAGCACGAGCGGGTCGACGCCACCGGCGTGAATCGCCTTATGGAGATGCTGGATCGCTGTGATCACGTCGGGATTCGCCACGCTCTTCATGCGTGCTTCCACGGGTCCTGCCCCTCATTGGTTACGTGCGCCCATCCGGGCCCGTCGTCTAACGCACCTTGGCGGAGGTCATCGTCGTCGGAATGGACTTTTCAGCCGAGGAGTTCTCGGTCATGCCGGCGACGTTACGGTATGACCCGGTCAGAAACGGTCCTGGTTATCGAGCAGACTGTTAGCCATGGTCAACACCTCGGCGCGGCTGCTGCGGCTGCTGTCTTTGCTGTCAACGCGGCAGTCCTGGACGTGCGCTGATCTTTCCGCCCAGCTGGAGATCACCGAACGGACGGTTCGCCGGGACATCGCCCGGCTACGTGAACTCGGCTACGGCATCGAATCGGAGATGGGCCCGTGGGGCGGCTACCACCTCGGGCCCGGAACCAGCATTCCGCCACTGATCCTTGACGAGGAGGAGGCCCTCGCGGTCGCTGTCGGGCTGCGCACCGCCGCCTTCAGCGGAGTCTCCGGCAGCGACCAGGCAGCCCTGTCGGCGCTGCTGAAACTACGCCAGGTGCTGCCGGCCAGGATCGCCGACCGGCTCGGCGAGCTGGACGCCGCGTTCACCCACACCGTACGACCCGACGACAGCCAGACCTCTCCCGCGCTGCTGCTCGACCTGGCCACCGCGTGCCGGCGAGGCGAACGCACCCAGTTGACCTACCGCGACCGGGCCGAAACGACGTCCACCCGCCGAGTGGACCCCTACCGGCTCATCTACACCGGCCGCCGCTGGTATCTCCTCGCCTACGACCTGACGCGGCAGGACTGGCGCACCTTCCGTACCGATCGCATCGTCGATGCCACAGCCACCGGGCAGGCCACTGCCCTGCCGGACCCGCCGGATCCAGCACAGATGGTCAGCACGGGCATCGCGCTGAGGCCCTACCCGGTGCGGGTGACCATCCGCCTGGCCGTACCGGCCGATGAGGCCCGCATGCTGGTACCGCTAACGGTCGGCGTCCACCACCCGGACGGCGATGACGCCACGATCGTCGACATCGGCGGGCCAGACGCCGACGGCCTGGCCCGCTACCTGCTCAGCCTCGGCCGACCACTCCAGATCCTGCACCCAGAAGAGGTCCGCCAGGCATTCCTCACCCGCACACAACAACTCCTCAAGGACAACCAGTGACAAACACCCGCCGATAGCGGCCCGGGCGGCGACGCCCGTGGGCGTTCCGTACAGACGAGGCTTGTTAATCACGACATAGCATGACCTGATGGGCATTTCCCGGCTCTCCACAGATGCGCGGCAGCGGCGCAGTTCCGAGATGCGCGCGTTCCCCGGCACCGGCCTCGCGCCGCGGGGCATTCGCGTCAACTCCGTCAGCCCCGGCTACATCGAGACCGAGATGTACCGGTCCGCCATCGACCCCGACGCGGAGACCCGCATCACGGCGGAGGTGCCGCTCGGCTCGCTCGGCCACCCGGACGATGTCGCCGCCGCCGTCGCCTTCCTGGCCTCGGAAGACGCGTCGTACATCACCGGTCAGGACCTCGTCATCGACGGCGGCCTCGTGGGAGCGGCGCCCCTCGGGCTGCGCCTTTGACAGCCGTGCGACAAAAGCGTCCCCGGCTGCCGTCCCCGGACCGTCAGCTTCGATACGGAATCCGAGCCTGTGGTGTGCGCTCGACGCGGCCTTCGTGCCAGATCGGTTCGGCGCTCTCGTAGACGAGCCCGTCAGCGCCGAAGATCAGGAAGCGGTCGAAGTCGGCGGCGAACCAGCGGTCGTGGGTGACGGCCATGACGGTGCCGGAGTAGGCGGTCAGGCCCTGCTGCAGGGCTTCGGCGCTGGCCAGGTCCAGGTTGTCGGTCGGCTCGTCGAGGAGCAGGAGGGTCGCACCGGACAACTCCAGCAGCAGGATCTGCAGCCGGGCCTGCTGGCCGCCGGACAGGGTCTCGAACCGCTGGGTCGCGGCGGGGGCGAGTTCGTAGCGGGCCAGGGCGGCCATCGCCTCGTTCAGGGTGAGCGCGTGACCGGTCATGACCAGCTCGGCCGGGGTGCGGGCATGCAGATCCGGCCGGGCGTGGGTCTGGACGAAGTGGCCGGGCACCACCCGCGCTCCCAGTCGCACCGAGCCGCTGTGCCGCACGGTGGGGGCCGCGCCGTCCGCGGCCTGCTCCAGCAGTCGCAGGAAGTGGGACTTGCCCGAGCCGTTCGAACCGAGCACCCCGATGCGCTCGCCGTACCAGATTTCGGCGTCGAACGACCGCATCAGGCCTGTGAGCTCCAGGTTCTCGCAGATGACGGCGCGCTTGCCGGTGCGGCCGCCGCGCAGCCGCATCCGCACGTTCTGCTTCCTGGGCGGGCGTTCGGGCGGGCCGACCTCCTCGAACCGGCTCAGCCGGGTGCGCGCGGCCCGGTAGGCCGAGGCCACCGCGTCGTTGTTGGCCGCGCTCTGCTGCAGGGTGCGCGCCAGCTGCCTGAGCCTGGCGTGTTCTTCGTTCCAGCGACGGCGCCGCTCCTCCAGCCGGGCGGTGCGATCCTGACGGCTCTGGGCGTAGGTGGCGAAGCCTCCGCCGTGGACCCAGACGCCACGTGACTCCACCGTCACGATGCGGTCGGCGGCATTGGCCAGCAGTTGCCGGTCGTGGGAGACCAGCAGCACGGTCTTGGAGGTCGCCCGCAACCGGGCCTCCAGCCACTGCTTGGCGGGCACGTCCAGGTAGTTGTCCGGCTCGTCCAGCAGCAGGACCTCATCGGGGCCGCGCAGCAGGGTTTCCAGGACGAGGCGTTTCTGCTCGCCTCCAGAAAGGGTGTTCACCGGGCGGTCGCGGACCGTGTCGTAGGGCAGGCCCAGCGCCGCGGTGGTGCAGGTGTCCCAGACGACCTCCATGTCATAACCGCCTGCGTCGGCGTAGTCGGTGATCGCCTGCGCGTAGGCCAGTTGCGTCTTCTCGTCGTCGTGGGCCGCCATCGCCGACTCCGCCCGTTCCAAGACCGCGGCGGCCGTGCGGACCCGGTCCGGCGCCACCGACAGCAGCAGGTGATGCAGGGTCCGGCTGTCGCGGACGCTGCCGATGAACTGCCGCATCACCCCCAGCCCTCCGGAGTGGACCACGCGGCCGTCATCCGGCTGCACATCCTGGGCGATCAATCGCAACAGGGTGGTCTTGCCCGCGCCGTTCGGCCCCACCAGCCCGGCCTTGACCCCGTCGCCGATGCGGAACGACACCTCGTGAAGGAGCAGCCGTCCGTCCGGCAGCACGTAGGTCAGCCGGTCCACCTCGACATGCCCCGCCATACCGGCCTCCTCTGTCCGGATGGAGGCCCTGAATCGGCCCTGGATCGCTGTTCTAGTGACCGGACCAATGATCCGGTGCTCGATCACCATACTAAACTCGTCCGTGTGGACACGAGCAAGGCGGGGCCGGGAACGGGGAGTTCGGGGGCGGCGGGAGGCGTGTGGCTGCGGCCGTCCGCGCGGGCGGGGCGCGACGCGCCCCCGCTCAGCCGGGGCCGGATCGTCGAAGAGGCCGTGGCCCTCCTGGACGAGGAAGGCGTCGGCCGGCTGACCATGCGGCGGCTCGCCGAGCGGCTCGGCACCGGCTCCACCACGCTGTACTGGCATGTGAAGACCAAGGACGACGTCCTTGACCTCGCACTTGATGCGATCTTCGCGGAAGTCGAGATCCCGCCGGTGGGCGATCGCGGCTGGCGTGCCGACATCACCGCGCTGATCGGCCGGTGGCGCACCACCCTGCTGAATCACCCCTGGTCGGCGACGCTCCTAGGTCGTCCGATGCTGGGGCCCAACGTGCTGGCCCGCAGCGAGTTCCTGTACGCCACCCTGCTGAGAGCCGGGGTCACCGAGCCTCACCTGACCGCCGCGGCGTACGGGCTGTCCAACTACGTCATCGGCTCCGCGCTGATGCAGACCACCTGGACGACCAACGTGGAGCAGGCGACGCGGCAGGCCGCCCAGGAGCACCTGCGTGCCAATCGTGAGCGTTACCCCGCGCTCGCAGCCCACGGTCCCCTCACCGTGGACGACGAATGGGACGGCAGCTTCGCCCTCGGCCTCACGTGGCTTCTCGACGGCATCCGGGCCAACGCCGCCGCCGAGGTCCCCACGCGGACCTGAGAACCGGCCGAGCCGAAGACGCGCGGTGGTCATGGTCTGCGAGAGCCGGCTTGGCGTACGTTTTCGTTCCGCTGCACCTCGACCCCCGGCTCAGGTGGCCGGTGATGTCGTGAGGTTGGCGTGCACCCAGATCATGCAGTCGTGCCAGGTGTCGTGGTCGGGGTCGGGTGTGGTCCAGGCACGGCAGTGATGCGGGAGGCGTTGTTCGTACCGGTAGCCGACGCGGTCGGCCAGACGTAGCGAGGGGGTGTTGGCGGGGTTGATCTCAAGCCAGATCCGGTCTAGGCCCAGTTCGTCATGCGTCCAGCGGGTCAGCGCGTTGACACCGCGCAGGGCAAGGCCTTGGCGACGGCTTTCCGGTCGCACCCAGTAGGCGAGTTCGGCGCTGTGCGGGCCGTCGATCATCAGCCCTAGGGCACCGAGCAGGCGGTCGTGTTTGAGTATTCCGTGGGACGCCTGGCATCCTGCGGCTGGATCCCAGTCGTTCAGCGCCGCGCGCGCGTCCCGAGGTGTGTAGGGCCCTGGGTGTGGCCCCCAGAGGGCCCGGGCCATCTCGGTGCCGGTGGCCTCGACCACGAGGTCGACGTCATGTGCGGTCAAGGTGCGCAGCCGCAGGCCCTGGCCCAGATCGATGTCGGCGATCATTTTCACAGGGCCTTGATCAGCCAGGTCGGCCCGAGTTCGCGGGCTGTGTGTGCCGCGGTCTCCTTCGTCTGTCCGGCCTCGGCGCCGGGTGGGAGGCAGGCGCCGAGCGTGACCGCCGCGGACGCGATCCGGGGGTGGGCGCCCGGGGCGGCACGCAGGCGATACGACCGGCGCGGCAGGCGAGGCCGGCCATGTCGCCGTCGGCTATGGCCTGGCCGCCCAGGTGCCTGATCGCATAGGACTCCGAACATCAGGTCCTGGTCCTTGACGGCCGCGTCAAAGGCATGGAGGTAGCGTTCTTTCGCCTGTTCGGGAGCGTGATCCAGGTGCTCGGCCACGACACCCCGTTTCAGGGCCCGCGCGGCACCTTCGGCAGACGTCGTAATGTAGACAGACGTCATAGCGTAGTAGGTGTTCATGTTCATGCCGCCTACTATGAGAGCGAAGGAGGTAGGTGGTCAAGTGCATTACGTTGCCTACATTGGTAATCTGACCCGGCTGGCCGTCGAACTGGTCAACGGTGACGAGCCCAGCGAGCTGCGGCGAGAGTTCTTCCGCCAGCACCACATCGCCGAACCGGACGTCGACGAGCTGGAAGGTCTCCTTCGACCCCTGCACGAGGCGGTCGCGGCCGTCGCGGACGCAGGGCCGATCGCCCCCGTCAACCTGCTCCTGGAACGCTTCCCACCCGCGATCTATGTCAGTGAGCACGACGGGGAGGGTCAGCACCTGCACTTCGCCCGCGACGGAGAGGAGCCCGTCGCTTGGCTTGGCCGCAGCTGCGCCGCGGCCCTCGCACACGCGATCTGTGGAGACCCGGAGGTGACCGTGGGTCGCTGCCAGGCGGACGGTTGCACTCGCTTCTACGTCGACGACTCGCGCAACCGCAGCCGCCGCTTCTGCTCCAACACCTGCGCCAGCCGGACGACCGTCGCCAACCACCGCGCCCGCCGCAAGGCGGCCACCATCCGATGATGCCGTGCCCGCAGACGCCGAGAACCACGCCGTGTGCCGGGCGAAGATCTGGCGCGGCAGCTCGGCGGGCTGATTCGACTGCCGGACGGGCCACAACTCTCCATGTAGTCGCTGTAGTTCATTTGACCACCTACATTCCCAACTCTTAATGTAGGCAGCATGATAGATAATGACGCCTACACGAGCCTCGGTGCGGCCCGCCGCCTCCACGCACTCGGTGACTGGGATCACGCCGCTGCGCTGCTGGCCGAAGAGCAGAGCACCGAAGCGCTCGAGCTGAAGGCCGAGATCCTGTACGAGCGGTTCTTGTTCCGAGTCGACGGCATCGAAGCCGCGGCCGAAGCGATAGCGGCCCTCGATCCGGAATCGCCGCAAGCTCGTCTACTCACCGCCCGGCTCGCCTACACTCGTCTGCTCTTCCAGCTGGACCCGCTGCCAGAGGACTACGAGACCGCAGAGGAGGGGTACCGTTTCGCTGCCGCCGACCCGAAGACGCACGGATGGGGCGAGTTCCACTGGGGTGCGCTCCTCGACAACGTCCGCGAAGACAGTGCTGCCGCGAAGGCGCATTACACCAAGGCCCTACAAGCCTCCCACCAGGAAGGCGACTTGATCCTCGAGTCCATCGTGCTCCGCCACTCGGCCTGGCATGTGATCAACGACGGCGATCGCGAAGAGGGGCTGCGCATGCTGCGACGCTCGCTTCATCTGCGCTCCGCAGCCGGCATGCGTCCGCAGATCGCTGCGGCCCAGCTGTTGCTCGCCGGTGAGCTGCCCGAGGATGATCCTGAGCGTGCCACGCTCATCGAGACTGCTCGGAGCCTGGCCGACGAACTGGGCCTCAGCTGGGTTCGGACCGGCCTCGAGAAGCTGGCCGCCTAAGAGCCGAGCCGCTGTCCCGTCCCGATGATGACGATGCCGGGATGGGCAGGCATGGCGGACGCTCCTAGATGATCTCGAGGTTGGCCATCATGCCCATGTCCTCGTGTTCGGCGTTGTGGCAGTGGAACAGGTAGCGGCCGCGGTAGCCGTCGAACCGGGTGATGATCTCCACTGATTCGCCCGGCCGGCTCGCCTGATGCGCACCACGATCGACAGCTGGAACTGGATCACCGGCGAACCGCAGGGGAGACGCGGCTGATCGACGGCATCACATGCCACTCCGTCAGCAGATGCCGTTCAGCGCCGCTGAGGGTTGTCTGTTCGGGCAGCGCGGCGCGTAGGGCGCGGGCTGCGCCGGCCGGGCCCGAGTCCTGCACGGCGGGCACCTGGCTGGTCACGGCGGCGACCATGGATTCCCGGAGAGCGGTCAGCAGGGCCGGGTCGCGCCGGTCTTCGGGCAGGGTCAGCCAGGTGAGCACGGCACCGCGCGCCGTGGCGTGGATGAGTGTGACCGCGAGTTCCTCGTCGACGCGGAGCCAGCCACCGACGGCGAGGCGTCGGATATGGCTCATCAGGGCCTCCATGCCGACCTTGAAGGCGCCGACGTCTCTTTCGTGGGCTCGCTGTACATCAGCGCGTACAGCGCGGGATTGGCCAACCAGCCGCCCAGCTTCGCCGGCCGGCTCCAGCCGTACGAGATCTACGTGCCGGACGCACCGGCGCCCAAGCGCGGCGACGGCCTGATGGTCAACCCGCACGCCACGGGCGGCAACCACAACAGCTACTCCGGCGGGCAGCCGAACTGGCAGCGCCAGGTCGGCGACCGGGAGACCCCGTACATCTCGGTGACCCCCAACGCCCGCGGCACCACCTACTGGTATTACGGGCAGGCCGGTGCTGAGGTGTTCGAGATCTGGGCCGACGTCGCACACCGCTACCGGCTCGACCCCGACCGGGCCGTGATCGGCGGCCTGTCCATGGGCGGGTACGCCACCTGGAAGCTCGCCGGGCAGTTCCCCGACCTGTTCGCCGCAACGCCGGCGATCGTCTCGTGCCCCAGCTCGGGCGCCGTCTACCGGGAGGGCGGCCCTGTTCCGGGCGGCGACGCGTCGCTGGCCCGGCTGCTCGCGCCGTCCTTCCGCAACGTGCCGCAGCTGCTGTGGGCCGGCACCCAGGACACGGTGTGCTCGTACTGGGCGCAGGTCGAGTACATGAACAAGCTGGACGCGATGGGCTACCGGTACGACTTCTACTCCTTCCCGGTCGGGCACGCCTTCCCGCTGGGCAACGAGTTCCAGCCGATGGTGGACTGGATGGGCGACCGCCGGGTGGTCCGTGACCCGGTGCACGTGACCTACGTGCTGAACGGCATGATGAACGAGCCCGCGGTCGGGCTCAACGCCGACCACGCCTACTGGGTGTCCGGCCTCAAGCTGCGCGACGAGGCCGCCAACACACGGACCGGCACGATCGACGTGTTCTCCCACGGCTTCGGCCAGGGCGACCCGGCCGCCACGCCGACCCGGTCCGAGTCGGGCGAGCTCCAGGGCGCGATCGGCCCGGTCTCCTACACCAGGCAGTCCAAGGACTGGGAGGCGGCGCCCAGGATTCCGGCCCGCAACCGGCTCGACATCTCGGCAACCAATATCAGCGAGCTGGTCGTCAACGTCAAGCGCGCACGGGTCCGCTGCGACGCGGCGCTGAACGTGACCAGCGACGGGCCGATCACCATCACCCTCGACGGCTGCGGCAAGAAGGGACGGCACACGTTCAACGGTGACCGGTGACCGGCCGGGTGCCCGTGCCGGCCAATCCTGACGGCGGCACGGGCACCCGCGCCCGGCATGACCTGGTACGGCCTGGCCGCCGGCTCCGGCAGCCAGGCCGCCCTTTCTGGGTCCCAGGTAGTGTCGGCGAAATTTTCAACGGATACGCAGGTCGGAGCTTCTTTAAGGGCCTTCGGGCACGGCTTGGAAGGCGGGTCGCCGACCTGCATATCCTTTGTTTCCCGCGTCGTTAGTTGGACGTGCCCTCCGGAACGTCGTCTGCGGTAATGGCGCCTTCCTCTGGCGTACTTGTCAGGTAGGCATGTTGGTGGCCGTTGCCGGCGTCGACGTTGAGCTGGTCGAGCTGGGTCGCTGCGACGGACCACATCATGACGGCGACGGAGCGTTGGCGTGCGGCGAGATCGAGGAAGGTCTGCCGGGCGCTTTCGGGAAGCTGCCGGCTGGCCGCATACGTGTCGACCGTAGTGACCAGAGCGTTCACCGCGCTGCGAAATCCTCCACGCGCCACGTTGGTCGCGGTCGTCCCCGAGGGGGCGTCCGCGTGTTTGTCGACGGTCTGCCGGAGGATCTGCTGCCAACCGTCGATCTGCTCCGGTCCGGCCGGTTGCGCAGCAGAGGTTCTGTCCTGGGGGAGTGCCTGGGCGAGTCCGGCCAGTACCTTGTTCAGGTCGTCGGCGCTCGCGCGCGCCAGGGCGGTCAGCTCGCCGATCTGCTGGGCGTCTCGTTTCACGTCCGCCTCCTGCATGGCGGCGATGGCGGCCTGACTGGCGTCAGGGCGGCCGACGGCGTAGCCGATCACGGCTCCCAGCGGCCCTGCTATCAGGGCGGCGACGAGGACGGCGATGGTGTAACCGACTACGTTCGATCGACGGACGCTGGGCTGAGGCCGGGCCCATGATGATTTACTCGTCTTTTGAGCCATGGACGGCTCCTCTCGCCGTGGAACCCCATGTACGACTGGCGATGAGGCTACTGTTCTCGACGATTCACGTCCATCTTTCGGCACACGACACAGAGCTTTCGTCGATCAGCGAAAAAAGGGGACGAGGGTCGGGCTTTGGCGCTGTGCCCCTTCGTGGCGGATCCGACGCCGGAGGAAACGGTGGTGTCCCAGATCCGGCCGCGCCGGATCGCCGCTGCTGATCGGCACCCGCCGCGGCCGGCAGGAGCAGGCCTTTCCGCGCATCGCGGTGGGGGTTGAGGCCTGGGCGATCTGCCCAACTCGGAGTGCATATGATGATCTCCGGGCCGTTCCAGGCAAAGATGATCGGGATGTTGCGGGGCGTGCCGTCCTTGGCGACGCAGGCCAGGCGGGTCACGTCGCGAGCCAGCAGTTCCTGACTGATCGGCCGGTTCAGAACCTCGGTGACTTCGTTCGGTTGCACGGTCAGCCCTTTCGTCGTCGTTTTCTTGGTCCGTCCAGCGGATCGTTCTGGTTGGTCGCAGGTCGGCCGCGACGGGCTGTCAGCTGAGCTGCTCGGCCAGCGCGATGATGATCCCCTCGGGGCCGCGGACGTAGCAGAGCCGGTAGCTGTCCCCGTACTGGGCCAGTTCACCGACGAGTTCGGCGCCGTGGGTGCGCAGGCGGGCAATGACGTCCTCGATGTCGTCGACGGCGAACATGACGCGATGCATGCCCAGCGTGTTGTGCGGCGGGTTGTGCGGTCTGGCGCCGATCGCCGCGGGGGCGTGGTATTTCGCCAGTTCCAGCCGGCCGTGGCCGTCTGGGGTCCGCATCATCGCGATGTCGCAGCGGACGCCGTCGAGTCCGACGGTGCGGTCCGCCCAGGTGCCCTCGATCTGCGCTTCGCCCTCCAGTTCCATGCCGAGTTCTACGAAGAACGCAATGGCAGCCTCAAGGTCGTCGACGACAATGCCGACGTTGTCCATCCGCTGGAGCGTCATGGTGGTTCTCCTCCTTCGTCGCGGCCCGTTGTGGGCCGCTGGTGTACCTGGGACGGAGCTAATGCCACGTTCTCGACACCGGGAAGCATGCTAAGTTCTGGCCCGTCACCGCCATGGGGTGCCGCGTCCGAAAACTCAAACGCACGCATGCAGGCCGTCCCCGTCCCGACCGGGGGTGTCCTGTCCCAGGCCCCGACGGATCGCGATCTCCACGGGTGAGTACGCGCCGTCGGCCCGCTCCAGTTCGTACGGCGCGGCCGGCATTAGCGGCGGCTGGGCCATGAAGCGCGGTCGCACCCCATGGTGCGGTTGCGCCGCGTGCACCAGGAATGGATGGCACAGGAAAGCGTCGCCCGGGATCCGGTGGCGAGGGCGAGTGGCCGGTGGTCGGACGCCGCCACCAGATCGGGCGCAAGGGCCAGCCCGCTCGCCCCGTCCTCCCCGTACTTCTCCAGCACCTTCGGCACGTCGAGGTGTGAGCCGACCCGGATCCGGGTCGGGGCGTCCTCCTCACCGACCTCGCTGAACAGGAACAGCATCAGCAGCGCCCGGCCCCGGGAGCGCAGATTTGTGAAGTACCAGCTCTCGCCCTCCGGCAGATAGCTCCCCTACGGCCGAGGGGGCGAGTGCGCATGATTTGTTCCTTCGAAAGGCGGAGGGCCGGGGTGGTCCGAGGCGGCCTTCCCAGGCCGCCTCGGACCGGATGAGTGCGTTGGTGGTCAGCCGGCGTACGGGGCGGCGACGTCGAGGATCCAGGTGACGCCGAAGCGGTCGGTCAGCATCCCGAAGCCCGGGGCCCACTGCGACGGGCCGTACTTCTCGATGAGGTCGGCGCCGTCGGCGAGTTTGTCCCACAACGCGCCGACTTCCTCGGCGGTTTCGCCGCGGACGGAGACGAAGAACCGCTCGCCGGTCAGTGTCATGCCGTGCTCGCGAGTGGTGGCGGCGGGCGCGGCGGCGGCCGGTGCCTGGCTGGGCACGTCGTAGGCCATGATGCTGAAGCCGTTGTCGGCCGTGACCTGACCGAAGACGATCTTGTCGGCGTCGGGCAGTTCCTTCGGCATGCCGAAGTCGCCGTAGGCGATGGTGGTGAGGTGGCCGCCGAACACGGTCTGGTAGAACTCCAGCGCCGAGCGGGCGTCGCCGCGGAAGTTCAGGTGGGTGGTAGTGGAGATGGCCATGATGGTGACTCCCTGTTGATTTTCCGGGCGCGGTGCACCCGATATGGGCTGATAAGTCTCGTTTGAGGGAACCGAGGAAGGCCGAATCGGGTGGCTGACCGGCTCGAGACGAAGATTCGCAGGGGTAGGTGACAGGATGTGGCACCTACTTCGGGCAGAATCAGGCTCATGCCGAAAACCTCTGCCCGACTGCTGGCCCTGCTGTCGCTGCTGCAGACCCGCCGGGACTGGTCCGGTACGGTGCTGGCCGATCGCCTGGACATCAGCCTGCGCACCGTGCGCCGCGACGTCGACCGGCTCCGCGAGCTCGGCTACCCCATCGCCGCCGTCAAAGGCCCCGACGGCGGCTACCGGCTCGGCGCCGGCACCGAACTCCCCCCGCTGCTGTTCGACGACGAACAGGCCGTCGCCCTCACCGTCGCCCTGCAGATCGCCGCCACCACCCCCGGCAACGGCCTCGCCGAATCCGCAGAACGGGCACTGAACACCATCCGGCAGGTCATGCCCTCCCGGCTCCGGCACCGCGTCAACGCGCTGCGCGTCACCGCCGTCGAACGACCCGTCACCCGGCCGCCCACCCCGGTCGACGGCGACGTGCTCCTGACCATCAGCGCCGCCGTCCACGCCCGCGAGATCCTGTGCTTCGACTACGGTGGCGAGGCCACGGACGAACCCCCGCGCCGCGTCGAACCCCACCACGTCATCACCTGGGACGGACGCTGGTACCTCATCGCCTGGGACCTCGACCGCGACGACTGGCGCACCTTCCGCGCAGACCGGATCACCCCGCGCACCCCCAACGGGCCCCGGTTCACTCCACGCGTCCTGCCCGGAGGAGACGCCGCCGCCTTCGTCACCGGCACGTTCCGCGGCTCCGGCGACGCCTCGGGCGACTGGCCCTGCCAAGGCACGGTGATCCTCGACCTGCCCGCCGCCACCGTGGCCCTCTACACCCGCGACGGACTCGTGGAGGAGACCAGCCCCCACCGCTGCCGGCTCACCCTCGGATCCTGGTCCTGGCCCAGCCTCGCCGCCGCCATCGCCCGCTACGACGCCGACATCGAAGTCATCGGCCCCGACGAACTCACCGACGCCTTCGAACACCTCGCCCGCCGATTCACCAGAACCACAGCCGGCCACGGCATCACATCACCGACATCCTGAGTTGCCACGCCGACGAAAGACGCAGTGGTCGAGCAGACAGGTGAACTCGTCGGCACCATGCGGAATCGGCCAAACGCAAGCGGTCGGGTGGTCGCACATCGCGCCCGATTCAACGCGCGGCGCCGTGCCCGAGCAAGAAAGAGAGCATCCCAGTGATCCGAACTTCGAACACGACCCGGCAGAGTTGAACGGCCGAGGCCGACGCGTAGCCTTTCCTCAACATCCACCCAGTCCGAGGAAGGGCTCGATGGCCGACACCTCCCCCTCCCGACGAAGCGTCGGAACCGAACCGACGCTCGTCGTACCCGCTGCTGCCATCCCCGTGGCCCGTCCGGGAGGTGGCGCCGCTTCGCTGACCATCCAGGTCCTCGGTCCCTTACGGGTGTGGCGTGACGGCGTCGAGGTCGACATCGGACCGCGACAGCAGACCTACCTGCTGGCCCTGTTGCTGATGCGTGCGGGTCGACCGGTCAGCTCTTCTGAGCTCATCGACCTCGTCTGGGACGAAAGCATGCCGACGTCGGCGTTGAATATCGTGCACAAATATGTCGGGACGTTGCGACGGCTGCTCGAACCGAACCTGCCCGCGCGGGCGCCCGGCTCCTACCTCCACCGCCGCGGCAGCGGCTACCAGTTCGATGACAGCCGCGTGGCGCTCGACCTGACTGAATTTCGCCGGCTCCTCGGCCTCGCCCGCGCCGCACTGGACGCTCACCGGTTCGAGGAGGGAGTCAATGCTTACGAAGAGGCTCTGTCGCGGTGGCGAGGGTCCGCGGGCGACGGGCTGGCCCTCAGCTCCGCCGCCAGCCCTCTGATCGCCTCCGTCAACCGCGAGCTGCTCGACGCCTGCGTCGAGGCCGCTCGCGTTACCGTGCCTCGCGGCCATGCCAAACGCATCTTGCAACCACTGCGCCTCGCCGCATGGATCGCGCCCATCGACGAGACCATTCAGTCGACGCTCATGACCGCCCTGGCGGCGTCGGGACAGCAGGCGGAGGCCCTGTCCGTGTTCGACACGGTGCGAGCACGGCTGGCCCACGATCTGGGCATCGATCCCGGTCCAGCGCTTCGCGAGGCGCACCGACAAGTTCTTCAACAAACCGAGGCTGTCTTCACACCACGCGTCGCCGGCCTTCTCCCGGAAGTCGCGCCCAGATCCACGTCCGGCGCACACTCCACGAGCGGAGCGCGAAAACTTTCCGGCAGCCGGTCCGATCGTCTCGTGGGTCGACAAGAGGAACTCACCCTCCTCCGCCATGCCATCGACTCGGCCACCTTCACCCGAGCGCAGATCGTACTCGTCGAGGGTCCACCAGGAGTGGGCAAGAGCCGGTTGCTTGCCGAAGTCACCGACGAGGCCGCCGCGAACGGTGCCTTTACCTTCTGGGGTCGATGCCACGACGGAGAAGGCGCCCCATCGATGTGGCCCTGGGTCCAGATCGTCGAGGCCCTGATCGCGGAACTACCGGAGAACGACCGGGCGCGTTGGACCGCCGAACTCGGCGACCTGCTGCAGCACCCCGCACACGATGCCGAAGTTCTGGCGCGACCAGACGCCGGAGCGCAATTCCGTTTGTACAGCAACGTCGTCGCACTGTTCAGCGCAGCCGCTGCACGCCGGCCCTTGGTCGTGGTCGTGGATGACCTTCACTGGGCAGACCAGGCCTCGCTTCAGCTGTTCGCACACCTAGCCGAGTCGCTCCCGGACAGGAGCGTGTTGATGGGCACCCTACGCGACCATGCACCGACGCCCAGCCAACACGTGCGGCGCATGTTGGCGGCGGTCGCGCGCCAAGACCGCCACCGACGCGTCGCTCTTGGTCCCCTCGGCCCATCTGACGTCGCCGAGTTGATCCACCAAGAGACTGGACGGTCTCCGAGTCCCGGCGTCGCGCGAAACATACAGGCCCGCACCGAAGGCAACCCCCTGTTCGTGCGCGAGCTCGCGAGATTCCTGGCCGAAGAGGACCACCTGTCTGACCAAGCGGCAGCCCAAGCCGCCGTCCCGTCCACGGTGCGCGACATCGTCAGCGACCGGACGAGCAAGCTCGATGACGGGGACCGTCGTCTCATCGATATCGCGGCCCTGATGGGCCGCGATATCGACGCCCGCCTGTTGGCGAGGGCATCCGGCCTCGACGCGTCGCAGTGCCTCACTCGCCTGGAGGCCCTTGAAGCGCTCGGACTGGTCGAGGTGACCTCCGGCTCCTCGGGTGACTGGCGGTTCGTGCACGATCTCGTCCGCGAGTCAGTGGCCCGCTCGACGTCCCGATCAAACGCAAGCCACTTCCATCTAGCCATCGCGTCCGCGCTCGCGCAGATCCATGAACCAGCCGAGCGTCATGGTGAGGCACTCGCCCACCACCTGTGCTCGGCGGGCCCGCTCGCCGAGCCGGAGCAGACGGCGCAAGCACTCATTGTCGCGGCCCGCATCGCGGCAAGACGATCCGCCTACGAGACTGCGGAGAAGCACCTCGACACCGCGGCCCACATCGCACGCAGCGCCGGACTCCTCGGCCTTGAGCTGACCGCGCTCACCGAGCTGACTGCCGTCGCGGGTATCCACGCCGGCTTCGTCGGAGCCACCATGGACCATCTGGACCGCGCCGAGAAGGTCGCGCGGTCGCTCGGCCAAGAACGGGAGGCTACCGGCTTCCTCTTCTCCCGGTTCCTGGCTCACGCCCAGGGCATCCAGCTCGACGCTGCTGGGCGGCTCGCGCGCCGACTGCTGGTTCATGGTCAGCGCTCCTCGGACCCTGTCGTCCAGGCTTCCGGCCATCACGCGTGGGGAGTCCATCAGTGGAGTTCAGGCAACATCGGTGAGGCCCACCGGAACCTGAGCCAATCCGATTCGCTCATCCGTGCCCAGCGAGACGCCGAGCCGCTGCGACACCGACTGCAGATGATGACGCCGGTCATGCTGGCGCTGAACACCGCGTTGCACGGCGATCTGGTTGCCGCGCGCCACCTTTTTGACGTGGTGGAGTTCGACGCCGGCGACGACCCCTACGCCATCAGCATTTGGGGCTCATTCGCTGTCACCGCGGCAGCCGCTGCGGGAGACTTCGCCTGGGCGCTGCGGGCGGCTGAGACGGCGATCAACGCCGATCCGGACTTCTCCTTCACGTTTTCCGGCAGTTACCCGCGGCTCGCGAGGCACTGGGCGAAGGCCATGTCCGGCGGTGACCCCGTCACGTCGGCCATGGAGATGGAGCGCATCATTGAGACCACACTGGTCGACCCACCTCGATCGAACCTAGCCACCTGGTACGCGCTCCTTGCCGAGGTCCAGCTTTGCGCCGACGATGTCTCCGCCGCCATAACCGCGTTGGGCAAGGCCGAGACGTTCATCGACACGTACGGCGAACGGTATGCGGAGGGCTTGGTTTTCCTCATCCGCGCGAAGGCACTCCGAGCCGGCGGCGACGTCCAGTCCGCCGTGCGCACCGCCCATCGAGCGCTCACCCTTTCGCAGGAGCGCGGAGCCCACCTTTTCGCGGCGCGCGCCAACGACTTGCTCGCCGAGCTCCCCTGCAGCGGTAACGACCTTGCTGGTACAGGAGCGGTTTAGAGCTGGGATGCCCCTCCGCTATGCGTAGGAGTCGGCGTCGGTCTGAGCGGCGACAGCCTGCTGGGGCTCGACCTGGGCGAGGCGGTCGCGCAGGGCGGTGGTGACCGCCTCGTAGGAGTCGCTGCCCAGCACGAGCCTCAGCGGAGCGGGCTGCCGCTCGGCGCCGTCGATGATACGGGCTGCGATCTTCGCTGGATCGCCGAGGAGCGGGACGGCGGCGTCCTTGAACTGGCGCACGAACGCGGCCGGCGTCACGACGCTCGTACCGCCTGTCGAGCGCGCGGTGGCGACGATCATCGACCGGGCGGTGGCCCGCGGCGAGATCGCCGCCCCGGCCGATCCGGCGCTGATGGCCGCGATCCTGCCGGCGTTGGGCCTCCACCGCCTGATCTTCACGGGTGTCGGCCCGGACCCCGACTACGCGGCTGCCGTGATCGACAACGTGCTGCTTCCGGCCCTGTCGGCCTCCTCCGTGCCGGAGTCACGTGAGTCGACCCGCCCCTGACGCGCGTACGGCCGAACCGGCCCCCGCCCCGGCGAAGGCCCATCACGGCCTGGCGCGGGCATCTCATCTCACTCTCATCGCAGAAGAAAGAGGTCTGCATGTCCACCCCTGACATCCCGGAAATCCGAGACCGTTCGACCGACGATCGGCGCCCCGGCGGCGCGGCCGCCTTCGCCGGTCGAACGGTCTCCCGGATCGGATACGGAGCCATGCAGCTGACTCGCTTGGCGAACAACCCCGATCAAGCGGTCATGCTCCTACGTCGCGCTGCCGAACTCGGAATCGACCACTTCGACACGGCTCACATCTACGGAAACGGCCTCGTCAACAACCTGATCCGCGAAGCGCTCCGTTCCGGGGACGACGTTCTCATCTCGAGCAAGATCGGCGCGGATGCCAATCCTGACGGACCCGTCCATCTCCGACTCGCTCAGCGACCCGAGGAACTGCGCGCCGGCGTCGAGGACAACCTCAAGAGCCTCGGACTTGAACAGATCGCGGTCATGAACCTCCGACGTCCGGATGACCGCCCGGGCCTGCGGGCCGAGGGCGACCAGGCCGTCGACCTCGATGATCAGCTCGCTGCGATGACAGCGATGCGCGACGAGGGCAAGATCGGCGCGATCGGGCTGAGCAACATCACCCTTGACGGGCTGCGCCGAGCGATCCCCGCCGGCATTGTCTGTGTGCAGAACGCTTACAGCCTCGTCGACCGACGCGATGAGGGATTTCTCTCCCTGTGCCTGGCGGAAGGCATCGCCTGGGTGCCGTTCTTCCCGCTCGGCAGTGCGGTTCCCGGTCTGCCCAAGGTCGCGGAACAAACCGCCGTCCGAGCCGCGGCCGAAGCCCTCGGACATTCCCCGTCCCAGGTCGGCCTCGCCTGGCTGCTTCACCACGCACCCAACGTGCTCCTCATCCCCGGAACCGCCGGCGTCGAGCACCTCGAGTCCAACGTCGCCGCCGGCTCCATCCGCCTCGGCGATGCCGTGCTGGCTACCCTCGACGGAATTCCCGGCATCTGATCGGAGTCCGGCGACAACGCCTTCCGCGCACTCGCCGAGGTGGGCGAGGTGATCAGCACCGGGCGTTTCTGGCTTCCCGTCGACCTGACCTTCCCGCTCACCGAGATCACCGAAGCCCACCGCACCAGCGAACAGGGCCGCGTACGAGGCCGGCTGGTGCTCGTGATCGGCCCCGCATCAGATGTACTGACCGCAGAGGTTGGCGACAAGGCGGATCCAGCACTTCATACACCACCCCGCTGGACGTGACCCCGGTGTACGAAAAACGACCCCGCGCGCCTTCCTGAACGCCTCGACTTTCCGGCACGTTTCATGAGCACCGCCGCAGGGCCGAACCGGCTCTTCTACCGCCCGCCGTGATCTTGTCGGGGAACCGATCGTTTTCCGACACACTCACGCCGCGAAGAACATCCGAACCGAAACGTGCGCCTGCTCGACCCAACCCGCCGCGTCCACCAAGCGGCACACCAGCTATGCGATGCCCTCATCAGTGCAGGTCAGGGGTATATCTGTTGGATTTGCCGTGATTACTACCGGGCCCCCATGAGGCGGCCAAGGCAGAGGTCAGCGAGTCGCGTCGAGCATCCGAACCGTCACGTAGGGATGCGGCTGCTCCAGCCACTCGCCGGTCAGCCGCGCACCGGTGGTGCGGTCGATGACCGCGAGGCAGGCGGCCCTCCAGTCGTAGTCAGCGCGATCATCAAGGTCGTCCTCGTCCTCGTCCTCGTCCTCGTCGAGGTCCTCGGGCTCGGGCTCGGCGAAGAAGTCCGTCATCGCCTGCAGTTCGGGCCATCGGGCCAGGCCGGCATGGTGTTCCTGAAGCCCGGGGAAGAGCGCGTCGATCGCCAGGACGTGCTCGCCTCCGGCCGCGAAGCTCAGCAGATTGTTGGCGTTGACGTTCCACCAGGCGCTGTAGACACGCGCGCCCTCACTGAGCCGCCGGAGCACGACGGGGCTCGCCCCGAGGTAGTCCCACTCGAAGAGAACGGTGGTCGAGCCGCACCGGTCGACGAGCATGGGGTAGGCGTCGCGTTCGGGCGGCCCGATGGCGTCGAGCGGCGCCGGCTCGTGCAACCGGTAGGACGTGTTTCCGGCGAGCCGGGCGGCGACCTGGTCCAGGGTGAGCGCTCGCCCGTCGTCGGGGACCACCGCCGTCCAGCAAATGCCCCCGTCGAGCCACTGCGTGCTGTTCATCAGTCGCCGGTAGTGCTCGCGCAGGTCGGCGGTCGGTGGCCGTTCGGTGTTCAAGTAGGGCCCTTTCGCTCGGCGGGAATGGATCGTCGAGATCATCCCAGAGGCGCGGCAGAACCGGCCAGACCAAGCGTGTCGACCGTGCTGGGAGTTACCTCGTCAACGCCAGGTCAGAAAGGCGTTACGGCGGCCAGCGTTGCGGGGTCGATTCCGAGATGCAGCGCCACGATGTCTGATGAGCCGCCGCTGCCTGCCGCGCACCGGGACCGGGCAGCCTGTTTCTAGTAAAAGGGGATCCATCATGAGCACAGATCTCAACTACTGCGACGCGACCGAGCTCGCCGAGCTGATCCGCACGAGGAGGGCTTCCTCCGTTGAGGTGGTTCAGGCGCACCTGGAGCGCATCGAAGCCGCCGATTCGAGGATTAACGCCATCGTCGCGCTTGCCGACGGTGCACTGGACGCCGCGAGGGCGGCGGACGAGGAGCTCGCGGCGGGCGCGGAGGTGGGGCCGCTCCACGGCGTGCCCTTCACGGTCAAGGACTCGTTCGACACCGCCGGGGTGCTCACCCAGCGCGGTTCACCGATCTTCGCGGGGCGTATCCCGGACACGGACGCCACCAGCGTGGCCCGCATGAAGGGCGCCGGTGCGATTCTCCTGGCGAAGACCAATCTCCCAGAATTCGCATACTGGATCGAGTCCGACAATCTTCTGACGGGCCGGACGAACAACCCCTGGGACCTCGACCGCAGCTCCGGCGGGTCGAGCGGCGGGGAATCCGCGGCGATCGCTGCTGGGATGTCGCCGCTCGGGCTCGCAAGCGACCTGTCCATCTCGGTGCGCGGGCCGGCAGCCGACACCGGTATCGCGGGCCTCAAGCCGACGCACGGGCGCATCCCGATGACGGGGGTCTGGCCACGGGAGCCGCGTCGTGACTGGCACGCCGGTCCCATGGCCCGCACCATCCGCGACCTCGCACTGGCGTATTCGATACTGGCCGGCCCCGACGGCGCCGACGGCTTCGCCACCGTCCCGCGCGAGTTCGACGCGGGCCTGGGCGCCTCGCCGGACCGGCCCGTCCGCGTTGGCTGGCTGGTCGACTCGGGACTCGGTCCGATCGACGCAGAGGTCGCGGCAACTGTCCAGGAGGCCGCCGACGCCCTGCGGGGAGCGGGGGTCCAGGTTGAGGCCGTGAGCATCCCGGCTCTTGAGCGTGACAACCCTCTCGAACTCTTCACCCGGCAGCACATCATGGAGATGAAGCCGGCGTTCCGGAAAATCACCGCCGGTCACGAGGACCAGATGTTCACGTACTCCAGGTCCATGCTCGCCGCACCCGACACGTCCATGGAGGACTACGTCCTGGCCGAGCAGGGCATCGAGCGGCTTCGAGACGGTTTCGCGGAGTATTTCCAGCGGTACGACGCGCTGCTGCTCCCGGTGACGTCGATCCCCGCGCACGCGCACGGGCTTACACAGTTCACCATCGACGGCCGGACGGTGGACGCTTTCCATGTGATGACGGCGACCGTCCCGTTCAACCTGACCGGGCTCCCGGCCCTGTCCATGCGGTTCGGCACGAGCAGCGACGGCATGCCGATCGCTGTGCAGTTGGCGGCCAACTGGCACTCAGAGTCGACGATCCTGTACATCGCCTCGCTGCTGGAGTCGCTGAGCCCGGTCCGCAACCAGCACCCCGCCCTCTGACGGCCGGGAGGGGCCCCACGCCGGGAGCGGCGAACAGCGCCCCTCTCGAAGTGCCCGTCCGCGCCGGGCCGAGGGCGGCGCGGACAGGCCCTACCTCGCCTGGCGCGCGCCGGTCCGCAGGTCGGAGGCATCCACGTCGAGAGCCTTCAGCAGAACACCTCGAATCGACTCCTTGGTGCGTTCCCAGATGTCCTTGGTGCAGGTGATCCGAAAGGCGGTCACCCCGGCCGCCTTACGCAGCCGCTCGCCATGCTGAGACGGGGTCTCTCCGCACCCGGTCAGCACGACCAGCCCCACAGCTAAAGCAGCCACCCCTCGCGTGAAGGGCATCACCTGGCCCATTCTTGGGCTACACCAGACGGTGCTTCGAATCTGTCGGGCTACGGCCTCGCAACCGCCCTCACCTGCTGGAAGAAGCTCGCTCGGATCATCATTCAGGACACGCTCCAGGGTCTTGTCGACTCATCGCGGTGACGAGGGTGGAGGAGATGTGGGCCTGGGCGGGGTCTGCGGCGATGAAGAACGTTTCGACTCCGGCCAGTTCGTGGTTCATATGGGCCATCGGCATTTCGTAGTCCAGGTCGCGAACGTTGCGGACTCCGCGGATGACGACGTCGATTCCGCCTCGACGGCAGTAGTCGGCCAGCAGGCCGCCGGCGTGGGAGTCGATCGTGACGTTGCTCAGACCGGTTGCCGCCGCGTGGAGCCGGTCCAGCCGCTCGGTGATGGGGAAGCGGCCGGTCTTGTTCGAATTGGACATCACGCAGACGACGACCTCGTCGAACAGGAGCGCGGCGCGGCGGAGAACGTCCCGGTGCCCTTGAGTGACCGGGTCGAAGGATCCTGGGAAGAGGGCTCGCATGATCGGAAAGACTAACAAGCGGCCGATATGTGGGTTGTGGGCGTATATGGGCTGGATCCTGACCTCGATGTACTCCCACCGCCGGGACGCCTCGATCTGGGGATCTTTCTCAAGATTGCGATCGTCCCGGAATCGGCCAGGGACAGCGCGCCAAATATCGATGAAGGATCTTTAGATGTGGCTTGAGGGAGTCCGGGGGAGGAAGCAAGACGCCCAGGAAATGAGGTGAAATATCAGAAGGAGAGCGACCGATGGTTGCCGGCAACCTTGTCCTCATCGCTGGCGCCGGTGGCACGGGCCTCGCGGTCCTCGACCAACTGCGCGCGCAGGATGTGCCGGTGCGCGCGATGGTCCGCCGCGACGACGAGCGCGCGGCCCGGTTGCGTGCGCGCGGCGCGGAAGTGGTCGTCGGCGATCTGACCCGACCCGAGAGCGTCGCGGCCGCGCTGGAGGGGGTCGGGCGGATGTACTTCGCGATGCCCGTGTCGCCGGAGCATCTGCTGGCGGCGACCGTGGTGGCCACCGTGGCGCGGGAACGCGGGGAACTGGAGGCCTTGGTGGGCATGTCACAGATGACGGTGTCGGAGATGGCCGCCACCGGCACCGGCACCACAGAGTCGCACCAGCACCGGCTGCACTGGCTGGCGGAGCAGGTACTGAACTGGTCGGGCCTGCCGGTGGTACACATCCGGCCGACACTCTTCCTGGAAAATGCGCTGTTCACCACGCTGGTGGCCCGATCGATCCGGGAGAACGGCACCATCGCGCTACCGTTCGCTACCGGGCGCACGGCGCCGGTCGCCGTGGACGACGTCGCTCGGGTGGTCGCCACCGTGCTTCGTGACCCGGCTCCGCACATCGGGCACGCCTACGAGCTGACCGGGCCCCGCATGGCCGACATGACCGAGATGGCCGAGGAGTTCTCGCGGGCGCTGGGGCGTCCGGTGGCCTATGTGGATGTGCCGCTGGAGCGGTGGCGGGCCGAGGTGCTCGCCAAGGCGGGCCTGCCGCCGCACGTCGAACAGCACCTCGCCACCGTTTTGATCCGACTGCACCAGGAGAACCGCTACGACGGCGCGTCCGACGACGTCGAACGCGTGACGGGCGTGCCCGCCCAGACGGTCGAGGCGTTCGTGGCCGCTCGCAGGGACTTCTACCTGGGCTGAGCCGCGGGTGAGCCGCGTCGGCCACGCAATGGAGGATTTCGATGCACGTACCGGGGTGTGAGGAACATCGGAACCGGATCGTGCGTCTGCGCGCTGCGTGACCGATGGAACGGCAGGCCGGGTCGCTATCCCAGATAACCGCGTGAAGTCAGCCGCTCTCGGAGGAATTTCACCTGCTCCATGGGGTCATCATGGTCCGGCTACCACAGATACTCGGCAGTTGTCTGCGGTAGATCATCACGTGCCGATCTACCCACTGAAGACCTTGTCCCGGGGGATGTCGTGCTTGGCCAGCGCGTCGAGTTCCTGGCCGAGCGTCGAGCAGCGAGCGTACTGGAAGAAGATCGTGCACCTCGCCTTTCCCGGCGGGCGCTGACAGGCGAATACCGACACGCGCCCAAGGCGGCGTTAGGCGGGCTGCGGGGCGGGCGTTGCCGGAGCGGCCGCGACCTTGCGGGTCTCGCGCATTATCAGCAGGCCATTGATCACCATCAGTGTCGCGGTCAGGCCGTGGACGCCGAGCGCGGTGGCCACGGAGCCGTGGTGGGCCAGCACGGTGGCCATGTCGCCGTACGCGGCGAGGGCCTCCACCAGCAGCACCCAGCCCAGCGCCCGGCGGTGGCCCGTCACCAGCAGGATGCCCAGGACCAGGGCCAAGACGACGTCGCGGATTCCCTTGATGATCAGGAAGCCGCCGCCGTCGCCGGACGGCCGGCTCGGCAGGCCGAAGCCCGGCGCCATCGTCTCCGGGCTCAGGATGAACTCCACCCCGAACCAGAGGATGAAGAGGATGAAGGCGGTGGCCAGGATGGTGTTGATCTTCTTCAGTGACATTGTTCTTCTCCTTGCGAGTCCTCGTCAGCTTGGTGAGCTTCATGGAGCTTGCTGAGTCGTGTGGAGCCTGATCAGCCGCGCGGACGCGGCTGATCGAGGGGCGTGGTTCGTCGGCATCGCAGTTGTGGGATCTGAGCGGCGGCTGCATTCCCGAATGTCGGGATTTCGGTGGCTAGCTGCCGCCCGGGGTGAGGATCTCCATGAGGTGTCCGTCGGGGTCGTGGAAGTAAGTGCCCCTGCGGCCTTTGGCGTGCTTACTGTGATAGATCTGCCCAATCTCGTGGCATGCGGGATCGCCGTAGTGGGTGATTCCACCGTGCTGGATGCGGGCGAGGGCGGCGTCGAACTCCTGCTCGCTGACCATGAACGCGTAGTGGTGTGGCTCAAAGTCGTCCAGCTGGTCGTAGTCCAGGCTGACCTGGTTGGCCAGCGTGACCGGCGTGAAGTGCGCCACTGGCGGATCGACACTCAGGCCGAGGATTTCGGCCAGGAACTGCGCCGAGGCTTGCGGGTCACGGGCGGGGACGATGGTGTGATTCAGTTCCACGGTCATAGTGACTCCTTTTCAGGGACGGGGCTACGCGTGGTGGGGTGCTCGGCGGCCTTGGCGACCCGGCATGGTGCATGGCTGCGCGACCGCCCGGGGGAGGGGAGGGCTTCTCCGGCTGCCCTCCTCCGGCTACAGCTGCCGTGTCATACGTCGATCTGCTCGAAGATGTGTGTAGATGGAGGTGGCGCTGCCGCACTTCGGGCGCACGGCCGAGCGGTTGCGGCTGACGACCAGGCGCCTGAGCCCGCGGGCTCAGGCGAGGGCGGCGACCAGCAGGGCGAAGGCGGCGATGATGACGGCGACGCGGACGTAGTGGAAGCGGTCCCAGCGGTTCATCTGCTCCTTCCAGTCGGCGGGCCGGTTGTCAGGGGTCCACGTCTTGCCCCGGTTGTTGATCGGGACCAGCAGCAGAAGCGACATGATCACGCTGAGGATCAGCAGCGCGCCGGCGATGACGACGAGGCCGGCGCCGTCGTGGTGCCATCCGGCGATGGCCCAGACCGCGCTCAGGACGAGTGAGCCGATGTACCAGACCGGCATCACGGCGCCGAGCATCCGGCCCCCATGGGCGCGGCCGAGTTGGCCGCTGTCCTCCGGGAGTGCGTTGAGGATCGGGTTGATGACGAAGGCGACGGAGAACTCCACCCCCACCATCACGCCGACGACCACGACGGTGACGACCTCGAGTGCGGTGAGCATGGTGACCCCTCTTGATATCTAGTGCCGCTAGATGATGAGGCAACACTAGTACTGCTGTCGCTCACTTGTCTAGCGATGCTAGGATCTCATCATGTCGGTACAGGAACGCAAGCAGCGCGAACGGGCGGAGCGCGAGCGCCTCATCGTGGCGACGGCCCGCGAACTCGCCGAGCAACAGGGCTGGGACGCGGTCACCACCCGCCTGCTCGCCGAGCGCATCGAATACAGCCAGCCCGTCCTCTACAGCCACTTCCGCGGCAAACGCGAGATCATCGGCGCCGTCGCCCTCCAGGGCGCCACAGAGATGGCTGCGGCGGTGCGGGCCGCGACCGCCGCCGCGGACAACCCGCGCGCCCGGGTGCACGCCCTCGCCCGCGCCTACCTCGACTTCGCCGAGCGCAACCCAGTGGTCTACGACGCCATGTTCCAGCTCGACGGCGGCCTGGCGTTCGCGAACGAGGACACCCCGGAGCCGCTGAAGGACGCCTTCGCCGCGCTGCTGGAGACTCTCGGCGAGGTCGCCGGGGACGGTGTCCACCCGGGGCTGTTCACCGAGGTGTTCTGGGCGTCCTTGCACGGTCTTGCGACCCTGACCCGGGCGGGACGGCTGCCGCCGGAGGAGTCCGAGCGGAGGGCGGAGCTGCTGGTGGACCGGCTCGCCGTGGCCTGACGCACCGTCCCGGCGGGCACGCAGCCGGGGTCTTCCGGCCCCGCTGCCTGCCCGCGGCATCGCCTCCGAGGAACCTGTCGTCCCATGAACCGATGATTTTCGCTGAGCGAGGCGCGCTAATGCCGGGGCCGTACCCAGTCCCGCCGGGCGAGGACGCACTGGGCTAGAGGGGTACGCCCCGTGGGGCATGCTGGCGAACGTCGGTGGCGGCCCGTAGACAGTTGGGAAGTGGGCGAAGCGGGGCGGCCTGACAGAGAACTCGGTGGGGCCATGACGTACAGCCGCGCTCCACAACGTCAGACAGAGCACCTGGCTCTGGGCAGGACCACACGACCGGCGCGTCAGGTGTGGCGTGTGCGGTGAGTTCGTGCTGCCCGCTGCCATTCTCCGGCCTGGCGGACGGGGGATGGCCCACCGAAAGCGATCCCCTACAGTCGCAGCTGTGACTGTCGTCCGTTCCCTCCTGCTGTTCGTGGTGGCCGCGCTCGCCGAGATCGGCGGTGCCTGGTTGGTCTGGCAGGGAGTGAGAGAACACCGTGGGCTGTTGTGGGTCGGGGCGGGGATCATCGCCCTGGGCCTGTACGGCTTTGTGGCCACCTTGCAACCGGATGCCAACTTCGGTCGCATCCTGGCCGCCTACGGTGGCGTCTTCGTCGCCGGATCTCTGGCCTGGGGCATGCTCATTGACGGGTTCCGCCCTGATCGATGGGACGTCATCGGCGCCGTGGTGTGCCTGATCGGCGTCGCCGTCATCATGTATGCCCCGCGTTGACAGTCAGAGTTGAGCGAGGCCACGGCACCTTGAACGGAGGCATTGAGGACATCCGGCTGATCAGGCCTCAGCGGCTCGTCCGGTGCGGGTGAACAGCATCCCGATAAGGGCGATGCCCATCCATGCGGCGAGGTAGGTCCATGCGGCTAGGTGTGGCCCGGTGCGTGCGGTGACCCGGCCGCTCAGCGGCGAGGAGATCATTGGCATCATGGCCATCGGTAGCATGGCCAGTCCGGTCATCAGTGCGCTGAGATGCTGTACCCGCTGACCATTCTTGTCGACGTGCCCGCATCGCGAGGCGACTCTGGCCAGAGAAGCGTGTCGTACGAATACGAGCGCCGCTCGTCACTACCCACGTCCCTGGACGACGGCTCGTCCCTCCTCAGCCAGAGGCACGATATCGAGCAGCTCCCAACCGCCGCGCCGCCAGAAGGCATACTTCATTACCAAGGCGACGGCGAATCCCGGGTCGGGTAGGTTTTTTTGCCGGTGCTTGTCGATCCGGTGGTGGGCCCCTCAATCTAACCGCCATACGGTCAAAAATATGGATTTTCCAGAAGGAAACGAGCGGGAGTTGATCCTGCAGGTGGCGACCAGATTGGTCGCCGGGCTTGGTTACGACGGCACCAGCATCCAGCAGGTCGGAGAGGCCGCCGGGCTGGACGCGGAGACCATCGGCGCGTATTTCCCCACCAAGCGGGAGCTTTACCTGGAGGTCATGCGGAAGAACCACCGGATCCGGGCCGACGTTGTCATACCCTGCTCGGACGAGCTGCGGACCGCCCCGCACGAGGAGAAGGCGGCCGCCCTGCGGCGATTCGCGGACAGCTATCTAGACCTGTGCCTCAGCCACCCTGAGATCGCGTTGTTGTGGATGCACCGTTGGATGTCCGATGCCAGCGACATCGACCTGGACGCGATCGACGTGCGGCCGATGACCCCCCACATCATCGACAGCATGTCCACCGCGACGGACCCTGCGGGCGCCGACGCGCAGTTCATCACGTACACGCTGGTCTGGTGTATCCACGGGTTCGTGCTCAGCGGAGTCCTGGACTCGATGGGGCGGCGGTCCGGCGCGGGCGATCCGTGCACGTTGCTGCGTTTCCGCCGGCACATGCACCAGATGCTCACCCGGGTGGCCCTGCTCGACCAGCACGATGATCGTGTCGATGACAAGTAGCAGCGTTGCGTCCCCTGTACCGCTTCTCAACTCATCGCCCACGCTCTGACCTGGCGTCTCACGGGATCCGCTATGCAGCCCGGTGACACTCGCCGATCAGATCGATGCACTCGGCTCGTACGGTGCGTATCCATCACTCGGCATAGCAATTCGCCCGGGGCGTCCGCGGCGGCGTCTTCACCACCGTCACCCCCTCTCCGGTGAAGACCTCCTCGAAATCCACCAACCCCATCCCCAACGTGAAATGGGCCCTTCCCTCGCGGGAAGAGCCCATCGACGACCAATGGTTACATGGCGCCGGGGCCGGGGCCGGGGCCGATGCCGTAGTAGCCGCCGAGCTTGTCGCGGTAGTCGGGCTCCTTGTAGGTCGCCTCGTCGAACTCGGGAGCGTTCTTGATCTCTTCCTTGGTACGGGAGATGTAGACCTTGCGCTCCTGGGGGTCGATCCGGGTCACCGTACCGGCGGGCAGCACGACCTTCTTGCCGAAGATCCAGAAACCCGTGTCGACGACGACGTAGCTGTCGCCCACGGCGTTGCTCTCCTCGTCCACCGAGCCGATTTTGCCGTCGGTGGCCTCAACGTCGAACCCGACCAGATCCAGTGCCTGGTCGCCGCTACGGGCCTCGGAACGGTAGTCCCACACGTTTTCGGTCATGGCCAGACTCTTTTCTTCGGCGATGGTTGGGCACCCATCGCCCTACCCGTCGCGCTCGCGGTAAACAAATGTGGCGGGCCGGAGCGCGGACGGCGGCCACCGCTGCACGGTCACCGTGAGGTCGGCGCCGAGGGGGAGGCGCT